>JBBAQZ010000036.1:0-84402 GCA_040400045.1 Myxococcaceae bacterium | reverse complement strand
CGGGGTGGACGCATGGCGACGGGTTCAATCGAACGTTCCGTTCACGGTAGCGCTCCGTCTTCGCCGCTACGAGGAGCGCGAGCGCACCGAAGTGGTCACCGCTGCACGTCATCGTCCACGCAAGCCCGACGATTCGACCTGTGATGAGAATGGGTATGGTTGAGCGCGGTGCCGGCTTCGAGAGATCGAGCGCCTGCTGGACCGACCCGATTTCGACCAATGCCTCGCACGGGTTGATTCGGAGCAGATACGAAAGCTCGCCACGGACCAGCAACGGGTCGAACAGCTTCGGGACGGTCCCGGCGATGCGCGTCGCTTCTCCGTCGCGGCCGGGTGGCGATTCGGGAGTTGATACCTGCCTTTGGGAGGAGCTCCTTCAGTCGCGGGAGGTCCGCTCTGCTGTAGGCGCGCAGGAGCGCCCAACGGCGCCAGACGTAGACTGCGAAGGAGTACGGCAGGTGCGCGACGAGAATCGCGAGACCGGCGGTGAGAGGCTCTCTCAATCAGCCCTTCGACTCACCCGCGCGAGCGCATCGAGATCAACGCCCGCAGCCCGGGCGACACCTCGGTGAACTGCACGCCCATCGCGTGCCACGTGCTCATCATCGGATTCCCCGCGCGCGACCAGGCGACGACCCCCTTCCACTTCAGCTCCTTGTCACCGTGGAGCACGTACCCCTGGACCGGCAAACCCTGCGGCAACAGCGTCGTCGTCTCGAGCTGAAAGCCTCTCGGGCTCACGTCGGCACTCAGCGCGGCCTGCTTCCCACCGATCGACACCGGCAGGCGAATGGCTTTGCGAACGTCACGGCGGTTGATCGTCGTCATGGACCGAACGGTCGCACGACAGGCCTGTCGCACAACTTTTCGGCTCGATGAAACGGCTGATCAGCGAAGGAGCGACTGCGTCCACCGCTCCGTCGCCTCATCGGCAGGGAAGTACGTCTCGATCGCCAGCTCCTGCGCCGTCACGTCGAGTGGCGTGCCGATGGTGGTGATCATGGTGAACAGCCGCGCCTCATCGTCGCCGCGTTTCAGGTGCACGAGGGAGATCGGATCACCGCCGCCCTGCGCGTCGAACGGGCGCAGCACGTCGACCCCGGGAAACCTCCGCACTTCGTCTCGCAACGCCAACCGCGCCTCGTCGGTGGGGAACGTCATGCACTCCCGCTCCAGGCGCTCGAGGGCGAACGTCGCGACCTCGACCCAGTTCACGATGAACGGCCTCAGCCCTCTCGGGTGCAACGACGCCTTCACGATGTTCGTCGCCAGCTCCGGCTCATCAGCCGCCTCGGGGAGGAACCGCGAGAGCAACCGCAGCGCGCCGTCGTTCAGCCTGAGCACGTTCCACACGCGGTCGACGACAATGGCGCCATACGGCTCCTGCTTCGCGAGGATCAGGTCGATCGCGCGCCGCACCGGGACCATCTCCATGCTCTCGAGCCCGCTCGACGTGTACACCGCCGCGAACCCGGCGCTCGACAACATGGTGTTGCGCTCCCGCAGCTCGAGTTCCAACGCGCTCGCCAGCAACAACACCATCTCGCGGCTCGGCTTCGACTTGCCGGTCTCGAGGTAGCTCAGGTGCCGGGTGGAGATCTCTGCGTCAAAGGCGAGCTGTTCCTGCGAGAGCCGCCGCGTCGTTCGCCACCGCTTGAGCAAACCACCGAAGCCATCCATAGCGGGCACTGTATCGGCACTCCGTCCATCGCCCATGACCTTGCACGTCATGGCGCGCTTCTCCCACGCGCGTCACCGTGAGTGGGCTGAACCACCTCCGGAGCTCACCATGCGCCTCGTCATGCTCGTCGTCGTCTTCGTCGCCTTCACCGTCTGGACCACCACCATCGCCTTCTCACACGGGCTCCTCGGCTTCGTCACGCTCGCCGCCCGCGAACCGTGGGCCGCGCAGCTGCTGGTCGATCTCTTCCTCTCGCTCTTCGTCGCGTGGTCGTGGCTGCGCCATGACGCCCGGGAACGCGGAATCGCGGCCTGGCCGTACATCGTCGGCACCGCCACGCTCGGCAGCATCGGGGTACTCGCGTACCTGATTCACCGCGAGCTGGTCGGGCCTCGCGCGGCAGTCACCGCCTGAACGCCGAGGCGACCGTCACGCTTCGAGCGGACTGCTCGCTTTTCGTGACACCCGTTGCGCGAGGCCCTCGAAGTCCGCTTTGGTTCGGTCGCACTTGGCCGGTCGCACCCTGGAGTCCTGCATGTCGTTGCCCCGATCTCTCGCGCTCGTCGCGTCGCTCGTCTTCGCTGCTTCGTGTGGAACGAAGCTCCCGTGCGATGCCACGAGCTGCCCCTCTGGCTGCTGCAACCCCGTCTCGGGGCGGTGCGAAGTCGGCAACTCGGCGGAGTTCTGCGGTGGCTCCGGGGCGACCTGCACCACCTGCGCTGGCGGCAAGCAGTGCGTGGCCGGTGTCTGCGGAAACCCCAACGGCGGGACTGGCGGCGGCTCGGCGACGGCAGGCGGTTCCGCATCGGCCGGAGGCGCGGCGACGGGCGGCGGCACCGCGACCGCGACGACGTTCTGGTACAAGGACGTACTGCCCATCACCCAGGTGAGCTGCGCGAACTGTCACCGCAGCGGCGGCATCGGCTCGTTCCCGATGGAGACCTTCGCACAGGCGAAGCCGATGGCCGCGGCCATCAAGAGCGCCGTCGTCGCCAGGCGCATGCCCCCGTGGATGCCCGACCCGAGCTGCGGCGGGACGTTTGTCGGCGATCGTCGCCTCACACAGTCGCAGATCGACACCATCGCGCGCTGGGCCGATGAGGGCGCCCCCGAGGGCAACCCCGCCGATGCCCCTGCGCCTCCGGGACCGGTCGGGCAACTGCCGCGCCTCGACACCACCCTGACGATGGCCGAGACATACACGCCGTCTGCGACCACCACCGACGACTACCGCTGTTTCCTCGTCGACCCCGCGCTGACCGGCAACCGCTTCGTGACCGGCTACGACATCGTGCCCGGCGTCGCAGCCGAGGTGCACCACGTCATCATCTACGTCGTCGACCGCAACGCAGCCCGCACCAGGGACACGAACGAAGCCGGTCCGGGCTGGACGTGCTTCGGAGATTCAGGCCTCCAGAGCCCCGGCCCCATCGGCGCCTGGGCTCCCGGCACCGGGGCCGTCATCTACCCTGCAGGCACCGGCATTCAGCTCACCGCGAGCCAGGGCCTCGCGATGCAGATTCACTACAACACCACCAGCACGCCTCGCGTCCCCGACCAGACCAGCGTGAAGCTCATGTACTCCCCGCCTGGAGCGAGCCTCACGCAGGCCTACCTGCTCCCGCTGGTGGGCGATGGCTTCGCCATTCCGCCCAACGCGACCGGCTACACGTACACGAAGAACTTCCCCAACCCGCTCCGGGTCGCGCCGATCAAGGTGTACGGACTGATGCCGCACATGCACACGCTGGGGAAGCGCATCACCATCAAGGGCCCCGGCGACACCTGCCTCGTCGACATTCCGAAGTGGGACTTCCACTGGCAGCAGCAGTACTTCCGACCCCAGCCATTCACGGTGCCGGTCAACACCGAGATCGCGATGACCTGCAGTTGGGACAACCCAACCACGCGGACGATTCGGTGGGGTGAGAGCACCAGCGACGAGATGTGCTTCGCGTACCTCTACGCCACCCCGTAGCGGGAGCGAACGGCCCTGCTTCCGAAGCGTCGAGGGCCAGCTCGAAGCGCGCGTCGACGGATGCTGGCCGAGCGAGGCTCAGTCCTGGGCGCTGATCATCCGGTGCACTCACCCGCGAGTTCGGAGTAGACCCGCGCGCATGAGCTACACGGTCCTCGCACGGAAGTACCGCCCGCAGACCTTCGAAGACATGACGGGCCAGGAGCACGTGGTCCGCACCGTCGAGAACGCCATCAAGCTCGACCGCGTCGCGCACGCGTACCTGTTCGCCGGCCCTCGTGGCGTCGGCAAGACGACGGCCGCGCGCCTGCTCGCCCGAGCGCTCAACTGCGAGAAGGGCCCGACGTCGACCCCGTGTGGCGTGTGCCGCGCCTGCACCGAGATTCGCGACGGCATCAGCACCGACGTCCAGGAGATCGACGGCGCCTCGAACAACGGCGTCGAGAACGTTCGCGAGATCCGCGAGAACGCGAAGTACCAACCCCAGCGCGACCGCTTCAAGATCTACATCATCGACGAGGTGCACATGCTCTCGGGCGCCGCGTTCAACGCGCTGCTCAAGACCCTCGAAGAGCCGCCCGGGCACGTGAAGTTCATCTTCGCGACCACCGAGGCGCACAAGCTGCCCGACACGATCCTCTCGCGCTGCCAGCGCCACAACTTCCGGCGCATCTCGCAGGTCGCAATGCTCAAGCGCCTGAAGGAGATCTGCGAGCTCGAGAAGGTGAAGGTGACGGAGTCGTCGCTCTCGCTCATCGTGCGGCAGTCCGAAGGTGGCATGCGTGACGCGCTCTCGTTGCTCGATCAGGTGCTGAGCGCGTGTGGCGACGAACCCAAAGACACCGATGTCGCCGAGGCGCTCGGCACCATCGATCGCAACGTCGTGCATGGGCTCGCGAAGGCGCTGGTGGTGCGAGACGCGGCGACGGTGCTCAAGCACACCGAAGAAGTCTGGAACCGCGGCGTCGATCTGCGCCGGCTCGCGGAAGAGCTCGCGTGGTGGTTGCGCCACCTGTTCGTCGCGAAGGCCACCGGCGCCGCGCCTGAAGAGCTGGCCGATACCGATCGTGAAGCGGTCATCTCGCTCGCGCGTGACGCCGACCCGGCGCAGCTGGCGCGGCTCTTCGACGTGGTGCACTCGGGCGTCTGGGAGGTCGCGCGTGCGGCCCAGCCCAGGCTCGCGCTCGAGATGATCCTCCTCAAGGCGCTGTACCTCGCGCCGGCAGCTTCGATTCCTGAGCTGATCAGCAGGGTCGAGCGGCTCGCCTCGGGGCAGCCGGCCAGCGGAGCGTCCGGAGGTCGCTCCCCTTCCGCGCCCTTTCGCGCCTGAGCCAGGCAGGACAACGGAAGCATCGCCACGCGCAGCGCAGCTGAACACGGCGCTTCCGTCGGGTGTGCCCGCCACCGCGCACGCAGCGTCCACGGCTGCGACTGACTCACCTGTTGCTCTTTCGGCGTCGACCCAGACCACGCCGGGAGCCTCTGCGACGGCACCGGTCGCGGCGCGCGCAGCCGTCAGCGCGTCTCCGTCGACTCCCGCCGCACCGTCTGCGTCGACGCGCGCTCCTTCATTGCCTCCAGGCGAACAGGCGCTGACGAGCCCATCTGAGGTCCGCCTCGTCAATCGAACGCTCGCGCCGAAGGGCGTCGAACCCGTCGACGACGAGCCGGACGAGAAGCTCTTCGATCCCGAGGGCAGCGCCGAGGGGTGTGCGTCGGGCGAGTGCCTGCCTGATGGAACTCCCGTCCAACCACCGGTCGCTGCGGCGCCCTCGACCCCCACGCATGCTCGCGTCGCACCCGCCGCCGCGATCGCGACCGGGGTACCCAATTCCCAGATCGAGCGCTGGAAGCTCGCTGTCGACGCCGTGCGCGCCGCCTCTCCCCGTCACGGCAAGTCGCTCAGCCACGGCCGCTTCGTCGGCATGGAGCCTGGGACCGTTCGCATCGCCTTCCCCGCTGACGCCGCGTTTCACCGGACCACCGTCTTCGGTATGTCGCGCCAGCTCATCGAAGAGGAGCTGACGAAACACTTCGGCCGGCCCACGAAGGTCGCCGAGGACAACACCGCCCAGGCGCTCAAGGCGGCCGCGCCGAGCATCGCCGAAGACGAGGCGCGCGAGACCTCGGCCCGCCACAACGCCATCGACGCCCGCGTCTCCCATCACCCTGCGATCAAGAGCGTCCTGCGCATCCTCGGCGGCACCGTCGAGCACGTGCAGTACCTCGAGCCCGTTCGCGAGGCGCCGTCGCTGGTGCCTGCCGCGAACGCCACGCCCGACGACGAGTGACGCCTGTTCAGGACCTCGACAATCCGCTACGCCCTCACGCCTCACACCACCTGGAGTTCTTCATGCCTGGAGTCGATCTCAACTACTTCATCCGTCAGGCCAACAAGCTGACGGAGAAGATCGAGAAGCGGAAGCAGGAACTCGCCACCGAGACCGTCGAGGGCAAGGCCGGTGACGGCCTGGTGATCGTCGTCGCCACGGCGACGCAGGAGATCAAGAGCATCAAGATCGACAAGAAGGCCACCGACGATCTCACCATGCTCGAAGACCTCGTCACGGCCGCCGTCAACGCCGCGCTCGCCTCGAGCAAGGACCACCAGCAGAAGGAGCTCGCGAAGGTCTCGGGCGGCATCAAGATCCCCGGCATCACCTGAGCGCCCATGTCGATGACGCCCGACGCGATCAACCGCCTCGTCGCTCAGCTCGCCCGCTTGCCAGGCATCGGCGAGAAGACGGCCCAGCGCCTGGCGTTCCATTTGTTGCGGACTCCCGATCTCGCGCGCGGCCTGTCGAACGCGCTCGTCGAGGTCGTCGATCGCGTCAAGCTCTGCCCCGTCTGCTTCAGCCTGCACGATGGGCCCGAGGCCTCGCGGTGCGGCTTCTGCACCGACGCCCGGCGCGAAGATCGTCTGCTGTGCGTCGTCGAGGGCATCGCTGACGAGCTCGCCATCGAGCGCACCAGGGAGTTCCGCGGGCGCTACCACGTGCTCCACGGGGTCTTGTCGCCGCTCGAGGGCATCGGCCCCGAGCAGCTGCGCATCAAGGAGCTCCTCACCCGCCTGCAGGAGGCCGCGGTGGAGGAGATCATCGTCGCCACCAACCCCGACGTCGAGGGTGAGGCCACCGCGCTCTACCTGACCCGCCTGCTCAAGCCGATGGGCCTCAAGATTTCCCGCCTCGCGCAAGGCATCCCCATGGGCGGCGATCTCGAATACGCCGATCAGGCGACGCTCGCCCGCGCACTCACCTCGCGACGAGAGCTGTAACCCCCCGTTCGGCCTCGTCGGCGAACCTGACGATTGAATGGTGGACCCCGAGCCCTTTCGCGGGGATAAAGCGTGAAACACCTCTCGCCGTCTGGTAGACCGTCAACGTCTTTTTCTCCCTCAGGAGAGCTTCGACCTCATGGCTTCGCAGCTCGTGATGTACGAGGAGGAATTCCACCGAATCAACGCGGTGTGCGATCGCTTGACCAAGGACGCAAACGCGAAGGTGGTGTTCCTCGTCGACAAAAACGGCCAGCTCATCGCTGCCGCCGGACAGACGAACAACATCGACACGACCTCGCTCGCGTCGCTGACCGCCGGCAACGTCGCCGCGATGGGTGGTCTTGCCAAGCTCATCGGCGAGAACGAGTTCCCCAACCAGTTCCATGAGGGGGCGAAAGACTCGCTCTACATGACGCTGGTCGGTGGCCGCGTCGTGCTGGTCGTCATCTTCGACAACCGCACTTCGCTGGGCCTCGTGCGACTGCGCATCAAGAAGGCTTCGGACGAGCTCGAGAAGATCTTCGTCACGCTGGCCGCACGGTCTGCCCAACCCGGGGCGGGGTCTCCGTTCGCGGAGATCTCCGACGCCGACATCGACAACCTGTTCAGCGAGTAAGCGGGCCCGCCAAATGTCCTTCATCAACTACTCAAGCCGCGAGATTAACTGCAAGATCGTCTATTACGGCCCCGGCCTCTGCGGGAAGACGACGAACCTGCAATACATCTACAACAAGACCAATCCCGAGACGAAGGGCAAGCTCATTTCGCTCTCGACCGAGACGGATCGCACCTTGTTCTTCGACTTCCTGCCGCTGTCGCTGGGCGAGATTCGCGGCTTCAAGACCCGCTTCCACCTCTACACGGTGCCCGGCCAGGTCTTCTACGATGCCTCCCGCAAGCTCATCTTGAAGGGCGTCGATGGCGTGGTCTTCGTCGCCGATAGCCAGGTCGAGCGCATGGAAGCCAACATCGAGTCGATGGAGAACCTGCGCATCAACCTCGCGGAGCAGGGCTACGATCTCAACAAGGTCCCCTTCGTCATCCAGTACAACAAGCGCGACCTGCCGAACGCCGTGGCCGTGGACGAACTGCGCAAGGTGCTCAACCCGCGCAACGTCCAGGATCATCAGGCCGTCGCTCCGACCGGCGTGGGCGTCTTCGACACCTTGAAGGGGGTGGCGAAGCTCGTCCTCACCGAGCTGAAGAAGGGTGGACAAGGGTAATGATCTCACGTCGTCTCGCCGGGCTCGCGGCGGCGCTTCTCTCGCTCGCTCCCGCCTTCGCACAGACGCCGGCTCCCGGGGGAGCAGCACCTTCACCCGCTCCGGCTGATTCGCCCGCTGAACCGGCTCCTCAGACCGCAGACGAGGCGTTTCAGACGCGCGTCAAGCAGTTGGAGGAGCAGGTCGTCGATCTCAAGGAGAAGATCTTCCGCACCAAGGCACGCCTGCTTCTGCTGCAGGAGACCGTCCTCGGCGGAGACATCTCGCAGGGCGCCCGCGCCATCGTCTACCATCGCAAGGAGATGAGCCCGCAGTTCGTGCTCGAGTCGGTTGCGTATGCCCTCGACGGTGCGCCCATCTTCACCAAGGTCGACTCCAACGACGACCTCAACAAGCGGGAAGAGTTCGAGATCTTCAACGGCCGCATCGTGCCCGGCAACCACCAGATCGCCGTGCGCATGGTCTACCGGGGCGCCGGTGGCGTCTTCAGCTACGCAGAGGGCTACAAGTTCAAGCTTCAGTCGAACCAGACGTTCACCGCCGAGGGCGGAAAGATCACGACGGTGAAGGTGGTCGGCTACGAGAAGGGCGGGATCACCGCCGAGATGAAGGACAAGCCCGCGATTCGGTACGACATCAGCAGCACCAAGGAGCAGGCGGGAACAAACGCCGGCTCGGGCGATCAGCCAGCGCCTGGTGCGGCAACCAACCCGCAGTAAGCCTCGAAGGACTTCCCTCGTGCGTCGGGCCTCACAAAGGGCCGTGGTCGCTGTCCCCCCCCTGCTGCGGGTGGCATGCGTGTGCGCGGCGCTGGGGGCTGTGACTTCGTGGGCACAGCAGGCGCCGACGCTGACGGACTTCACCGCCCGCACCGAGACCGCCGCAGCGCTGGTGAAGAAGGCCTCGAACGACCTCGAGTTGGTGGAGCGCCAGTACACGCTCGTCGATGAGCCCACAGACGAAGCGGCGTTGTTGCAGCGCTTCTCGGATGCCGAGATCCGCAAGCTCCTGGGCGACTTCGCGACCGCGTCAGTGCTGTTCTACGATCTCGTTGCCAACAAGGACTTCCAGAAGACGCCTCGCTACATCGACGCGCTCTACTACCTGGCCGACTCGCTCTACGAGATGAAGAACTACCTCGGCGCCCGCCTCTACCTGCGACAGCTGCTCGACCTTCGCGGCAAGTACTACAAGGAAGCGCTCGCCCGGTACCTCGAGATCGCCGGCCGCCTGAACTTCTTCGTCGGCGTCGATGACTACATCACGCAGGCGCGCGGGCTATCGGGCGGGGCGCTCCCCGCCGAGCTCTCGTATGTCTATGGCAAGTGGCTCTTCAGCCGAGAGGACATGCCGGTCGCTGACCGCATTCCCAAAGCCCAACAGGTGTTCGAAGAGCTCGCCCGCGAAGCTGGCGGCCCGCTGCGTCTGCAGAGCATCTACTTCATCGGCGTCGGCCACGTGCGTCTCAAGGCCTGGGACAAGGCCATCGAGGCGTTCACGCAGGTGACGAAGATGACGGCTCGCGATGCGCGCGATCGCAAGGTGCAGGAGCTCGCCGAGGTGTCTCTGGGCCGCGTCCACTTCGAGGTCGCGAAGTACGACGAGGCGGTCGAGCATTACTCCCGCGTCCCCCAGCAGTCCGACAACTTCCCCGACTCGCTCTACGAGATCGCCTGGTGCTACGTGCGCAAGGGCGAGCTGCGGAAGGCGAAGGACGCGACCGAGGTGCTCCTGCTCGTCGCTGAGAACTCGGTGCTGGCGCCCGAGGCCAAGATCCTCCAGGGCACACTGCTGCAGAAGCTCCAGAACTACGACGAGGCGATCGACACGTACAACGGCGTCATCAACGAGTACGCGCCAGTGCGCGACGAGATCGAGGCGCTGCTGACGGTCAACAAGGACCCCGTTGCGTACTTCGATCAGCTGCTCGCGCGAAACGAGAAGACCCTCGACGTGACGAAGCTGCTCCCGCCCACAGCGCTCAAGTGGGCGAGCACCCGCGACGACGTGGCTGATGCCGTCTCGATCACCAACGCCCTCGACGAGAGCCGCAAAGGCCTCGCTGATTCGCGCGACATCGCCACCCGCATCCTCAAGTCGCTCGATGAGCGCGGAGTCGACTCATTCCCGCTCCTCCAAGAGGGCTACAGCCGGGCTGGCGCGGTCGAGACGATCATCACGCGAGCCGAAGAGGCGCTCACGGAGATCGAGGGACAGCTCGTCGGGAACAAACTGTCGACCGAGCAGCAGCAGCAGCTCGACGCGGCGAGGGCCCAGGAGAAGGCGCTCAAGGCACGCATCGAGACCCTGCCGACCACGAAAGAGCAGGTGACGGAACGGAAGACCCGTATCCAAGGCACCATCGACGCGCTCGAGAAGCAGGCCTTCCAGTTGAGCATCGAGGCGCAGTCGCAAGCCGCGCAGTTGGTCGCGGTTCGCAAGTACGTCGACGACACCCGAATCCAGCGGAAGGGCGGCCCGACCGCGACTGAAGACGAGAAGGCGTTCCTCGAGCGTGTCACCAACGAGCAGAACGGCATCGATGCCACCCTCGCCGAGATCGACGACCTGCGAAAGCGCCTGGCGGCAGAGCGCAACAACGCCGACAAGGCGGTCAGCGGCGAAGACGCCCTGCGCAAACAGTACACCGGCGTGCTCGACCAGGAGCGTGTCATCTACAACCAGCTCCGCGCCGGGCTGCCAGACGACAGCCGACGGCTGCTCGGTCGCGTCGACGTGGTCCGCGCCGACGCTGACGCCCTGAAGGACCGCGTCAACCGCGCCAAGGGAACCATTCGAGAGCGCGTGCAGCGACGAGCGCAGAAGCTCCGCGATCAGGTGCTCGCCGAGGCCACCCTGCTCGAGGGCTTCTCGAAAGACACCGACGCCATCACCGGTGAGACGCGCAACCTCGTCGGCCGAATCGCGTTCGACAGCTTCCGCCGCGTGCAGAAGAGCTTCTACGATCTCGTGCTGAAGGCCGACGTCGGCGTCGTCGACGTCTCCTTCCAGCGCAAGCAGGACAAGACGGCCGAGATTCAGAAGAAGTCGGCCTCGAAGGACCGCGAGCTCAAGCAGCTCGAGGACGAGTTCAAGGATGTCTTGAAGGACGTGGACTGACGTGAAGCCGGCCTGGTTGAGCATCTCCACTCTCTGTTGCGCGCTCGTCGCGGGCCAGGCGGTCGCCCAGGCGAAGAAGGCCGACGCCGGCGTGAGCATCGACGCCGGAGTGCCCGGCCCTCAGATGCCAACCGTCTCGGCCTCGGGCGCGACCCAGTCCGACGCCCCGCCTGCTCCTGCCAGGCCCGTCACCCGCTACTACGAGGGCATGGGCCGCACCCCCGAGCAGAAGCGCTTGCTCGAAGAGGTGAGCCAGGCGCTCCAGGCCTACGAAGAGGAGTCGCGCGAGTTCAAGCGCGAGGTGCAGCTGCTCATCGAGAAGAAGTACGAAGAGAAGCGGAACACGCTGGCCAACTCGTACGAGAAGGCCATTCGCGATCTCGAAGTGCTCGAGCGCAAGGAGCGCCTCGACGCCATCTCGGCGTTCGAAGAGTTCCTCACACGCTACCCCAGCGACGCCCGCTACACACCCGACGTGATGTTCCGCCTGGCCGAGCTCTATTACGAGCGTTCGTCAGACGATCACACCATCGCGATGCGCGACTACGAGGAGAACCTCAAGAAGCTCGACCCCGAGAAGAACCCCACCCTGCCGCCCGAGCCCCACATCGACTTCTCCAAGTCGATCGCGCTCTACCAGCGGCTCATCAAGAGCTTCCCCGCGTACAAGCTCAACGACGCTTCGTACTACCTGCTCGGCTATTGCGAAGAGAAGCAGGAGAAGTTCGAGAACGCGAAGGCCGCCTACCTCGAGCTGATCGCCGCGTACCCGAAATCGAAGTTCACCACCGAGGCCTGGGTTCGCCTGGGCGAGTACTACTTCGACGCGTACGACGAGCCCGACGCGCTCACCAAGGCCGCAGACGCCTACGAGCATGCCATCGTCGACGCGACCCACCCGCTCTACGACAAGGCGCTCTACAAGCTCGGGTGGGTCTACTACCGCATGGACCGCTTCGACGACTCGGTCTCGCGCTTCTTCTCGCTCGCCGATTTCTACCAGGCGGAAGCCAGGAAGAAGGGCGAAGAGGAGGTCGGCGGCGATCTGCGAGCCGAGGCGCTGCAGTACACCGCCATCAGCTTCGTCGACGAGAAGTGGGGCTCGCTCGCCAAGGCGCAGGAGATGTTCGCGAAGCTCGGCGGCCGCCCGTACGAGGCCGAGGTCTATCGTCGCATGGCCGACGTCTACTTCGATCAGACCAAGCACCCCGAGGCCATCGAGGCCTACCGGCTGGTGCTCCAGAAGGACCCGCTCAACAAAGACGCGCCCCAGATTCAGCAGCGCATCGTTCAGGCCTACGAGCGCGATCGAAAGCTCGAAGAGGCGTTCGCAGAGTCGTCGAAGCTCGCCAACATGTTCGTTCCCGGAACGCCGTGGCATGAGAAGTGGAAGCGAGACCCGGACATCGTGTTGGCTGCAGGTGAGTTGGCAGAAAAGAGCCTGTACTCGACTGCGATTTACCACCACCAGCAGGCCCTCGTTTACAAGCAGGAGCAGAAGTTCGAGCTCGCGAAGTCGGCGTTCGAGACCGCCGCGAAGGCGTACCAATCGTACCTGGGCCGCTTCCCGCGATCGAAGAACGCCTACGAGATGGAGTTCTACTGGGCCGAGTGTCTCTACAACTCGTTCCAGTTCGCCGACGCGGCGAAGCACTACGCGGCCGTTCGCGACTCGAGCCAGGACGTGAAGTACCTCAACGACGCGGCCTACTCCGCGGTGCTCGCGTGGCAGAAGCAGCTCGACTTCGAGATCAAGGGTGGCCAGACGCCAGCCCTCAAGGTGCTCATCTCGAAGGACCGACCCGAGGGCGAAGTGCCCAAGCCGATCGCGCTCACCACGACTGAGCAGCAGTACGTCGACAACTCCGACAAGTTCATCGCGCGGGTGAAGGCCGGCGACGAGAAAGCTCCGGGCATCGCGTACCGCGCGGCTGAGATCTTCTACACGCACAATCAGTTCGACGAGGCGCGCAAGCGCTTCGAGGCCATCATCGCGACGTTCCCGAAGTCCGAGGTCGCGAAGTATGCGGTGAACCTGATCGTCGAGTCGTACCTGATCGACAAGAACTACGCGAAGGTCGAAGAAGTCGCCGCGCGGCTCCGCGAGAACAAGGACGTCATCGACCCCAGGAGCGAGCTGTTCGCCCAGCTCACCAAGTTCGAGCTCGGCGGCAAGTTCAAGCTCGCCGAAGAGCTGATGGCGAAGGGCGAATACGACCAGGCCGCGAAGAAGTACATCGAGCTCGTTCAGGCCGAGCCCAGGCACGAGTTCGCGGACAAGGCGCTGAACAACGCGGCCGTCTGTTACGAGAACGTGCAGCGCTTCGATTCTGCGTTGCGTCTGTACGAGCGCATCTTCAGCGAGTACCCGACGTCCAAGCTCGCCGACTCCGCCCTCTTCCGCGTCGCGGTGAACGCCGAGAAGTCGTACGACTACGACAAGGCGATCGAGAAATACCAGAAGCTGGTGAAGGACTACCCGCAGGCGAAGGACCGCGAGAACGCGTTGTTCAACACCGCGCGTCTGCTCGAGGCGCTTCAGCGCTACAATGAAGCGGCCGCGGCCTACCTGCGCTTCGCCGACACGTACCCGCAGAGCGACGAGGCTCCGAAGAACCAGTTCCGCGCTGCGCTGATCTACGAGAAGCAGTCAGACTGGAACAAGGCGATCGCCGCGCTCAACGAGTTCACGCAGAAGTTCTCGAAGGACTCCAGGCAGACGGAGCTCGTCGTGGAAGCCCGCAAGAAGATCGGCGACGCCTACGACAAGCTGAACAAAGACGTCGATGCTCGAAAGAGCTGGCAGGCCGCCGCGGACGACTTCGATCGACGTGGCCTCAAGCCCGAGACGTCACCCATCGCTGCCGAAGCCGCTGCGTACAGCCGCTTCCAGCTCGCCGAAGTCGTACTCCAGGAGTTCGAGCGTATGAAGATCGGCGGCTCGGGGAAGGCGCTCGAGAACTCGCTCAAGAACAAGAAGGAATCGGTGAAGAAGGTCAACGCCGCGTACGACGTCGTCGTCCCCTACAAGCGCGTCGAGTGGACCCTCGCGGCCTTCTACCGAAAGGGCTATGCGCTCGAGCGCTTCGCGCAGGCCGTGCTCGAGACGCCGGTGCCTCCCGAGGTCAAACGTCTCGGTGACGAGGCGGTCGTCATCTACCAGGACTCGCTCGCCTCGACGACGGTCGCGCTCGAAGACAAAGCCGTCGAGAACTACGCCGCCACCATCTCCGAGGCTCGAAAGGCGCGAATCTCGAACGAGTGGACCAAGAAGACGCTCGAGTCCCTCAACCGCTTCCGCCCGAAGGAGTACCCGGTGCTGAAGGAGCCCAGGGTCATCATCGAGGGTGACGGCACGTTCTCTGATGGTGCGGTGGGAACGATCGACGGTGAGAAGGAACGGGCCGCAGCGCAGAAGCTCAAGACGGAGGACGAGAAGTGAGTGTCCTCCATGGCCGCCTCGCGCTGCTGACCCTCGCGCTGCTCTTCGCGGCGGCGTGCGCCACCACGCCCGAGAAGAAGGACGAGACGGACCCGACGAAGGCCCCCCAACAGACCCCCGAGGTTCCTTCCGAGCCGCGGCCGTCGAAGCCAGCCGAGGTCGCCGCTGCGGAAACGCCGAGGCCAGCCGAACAGCCAGCCGCGGGTGGCCCCTCCTCTGCACCGGCTCCAGCAGCCGAGCCCGCCCCGCCGCCGAAGCCGAAGTTCGATGCCGAGCTCTCCAACCAGTTCAAAGACGCCGCAGAGGCCCTGCGAAAGGGAGACCTCGAGAACGCAGAGCGCGGGTTCCGCAGCGTCCTCGACCGGAACGCCCAGGCTGACTACGCGTGGACGAACCTCGGACTCATCGCCGAGCGCAAGGGCGACCTCGAGGGAGCAGAGAAGTCGTACCGCCGCGCGCTCGGCATCAACCCCGCCCAGGACGCCGCCTGGGATCGTCTGGCCCGCCTCTCGTGCCGCACTCGCCGCTGCCCGCAGATCGACGGGGAACTCCGCTCGACGATCGCGCAGAACCCCGTCGCGCTCGGTCCGAGGATCGCGCTCGTCTATGCCCAGCTCCAGCAGAACAAGCTCGAGGCCGCGGCAGGCGAGGCCAAGAAGGTGCTCAAGGCCGACGAGCGTAACGTGCGAGCGATGCAGCTCCTGGCGCAGGTCTTCCTGAAGGACGGCAAGGTCGAGCTCGCCCGCCTCGTGCTCGAGAACGCCCGCGACGTCGATCGCGAAGACGCGACGACCCAGTATTATCTCGGGCTCGCGTACCTGAAGCTCAAGCAGCGACCGCAGGCCGTGGAGTCCTTCCGGCTGGCCTCACAGCTCCAGCCTGACTACGCCGAAGCCCGCAACGCCTTCGGAGCGGTGCTCATCGAGAACCAGGACTACGACAGCGCGGCCCGCGAGCTCGAGGCGGCCGTGGCTGCGGCCCCCGACTTCACCCTCGCTTACGTCAACCTCGCGTCTGCCTATCGCGGTCAGCAGCAGGTCCCAAAGGCGATCGAGACGTACCAGAAGGTGCTGAAGCAGCGCCCCGACTACGGCGACATCTACTTCAACCTCGGCATCACGTACCTCGACTCCGAAGTTCCTGGCACCGACACGACGCAACGCTTCCGCACTGCGATCGACTACTTCAACCAGTACCGCGCGAAGGGCGGCAAAGACGACCGCGTCGAGCAGTACCTCAAGGACGCCAACAAGGGCATCGAGAAGGAAGAGCGCAAGCGCGAGCGCGAAAAGAAGGATGCGCTCCGCAAGGTCGAGCAGGAGAAGAGGAAGGTCGAAGACGAGGCGAAGGCCAGGGCCGAGGCTGAAGCCAAAGCGAAGGCTGACGCGGAAGCTGCAGCGAAGGCAGAGGCTGAAGGGAAGAAGAAGGCCGAAGCTGACGCAAAGCAGAAGGCCGAAGAGGACGAGAAGAAGGCCGAGGCCGAGGCCAAGAAGAAGGCCGCCGAAGACGCCAGGAACGCAGCCCTCTCTGCCGCCGACGCCAAGAAGCAGGCAGCGGAAGCTGCGCAGGCTGCGGCAAAGGCCGAAGCCGAAGCAAAGAAGAAGGCAGCAGCCGATGCCAAAGCCCAGGCTGCGCTCGAGAAGGCCGAGGCGGCCGAACGAGCCAGGGCCGACTCGGAGGCAAAGAAGCAGGCCGCGGAGGACGCGAAGAAGAAGCCTGCCGCCAAGCTCAAGGATGACGACGAGCCTGCACCTGCGCCGACCCCGGCTCCCAAACCGCCCGTCGGTGGCGGTAAGCTGTCCGACGACGAGAAATGAGGCTCCCGATGCGTTTGCTGACCGTCATCGCCGTGTTGCTCGCGTCGGCCGCGCTCGCCCAGGCTCCAGCCGCAGGTGCGAAGAAAAAGAAGGTGATTCGCCTCGACGCCATCACGGTCGAGGGTCGCATCCAGAAGCCGCAGGCGTTCTACATTCTTCAGCGTTCGACCTTGAACTTCGACGAGCTCAACCGCGCCGAGACGTTCATCCCCAAGGTCGAAAAGAGCGTCGACAAAGAAGCGTTCTGATCCTTGTGGGGTTTGAACTTCAAGGTTAGAAAACAGTCTCGTCTGCTGAGAATTCAACGGTTTTGAGCGGCGGAACTTCCGACCGCATGAGTTGTCGAAGAGGCCACTATGGCGACCGCGCCGGCTCCAGGAAAGAACCTCCGTATCGCCCTCATCCAGGGCTCGAAGATCACCGAAGACCGCACCTTCAAGCGGCGCATGCCGGTCACCGTCGGCCAGGACGCCAAGAACACACTGGTGGTGCCGGTCTCGAACCTGCCGTCGTCCTTCACGCTCTTCGAGCTGGTGAACAACCAGTACGCACTCGTCTTCAAGGCGGGCATGGAGGGCAAGGTCACCGTCAACGGGACCGAGATGACGTTGCAGCAGGCGCGTGAGAAGGGTCTCGCGAAGTCTCGCGGCGACGCGCTCGTGCTTCCGCTGACCGACGCCTCCAAGGGGCGCGTTGCGCTCGGCGAAGTCTCGGTGCTGTTCCAGTTCGTCACACCGCCGCCGGAGCCGAAGCGGGAAGAGCTGCCCGTCACCATCAAGGGCAACTTCCTCTCGCAGATCGATCAGTTCTTCTTCCTGATCCTCGCCGCATCAGTCTTCGTCCACTTCTCCGGCGCAACGTTCATCGCGTGCCAGCCGATTCCCGAAGAGAAGGAACTGTCACTCGACGAGCTGCCCGATCGCTTCGTGAAGGCGATGATGCCGGTCGAAGTGAAGAAGCCCGAGCCCAAGCCCGAAGTCGCCAAGGGAGAAGACAAGAAGGAAGAGAAGAAGGAAGAGAAGGTCGCCGAGGCGGACAAGAAGGAAAAGGCGGCGACGAGCAACGAGAAGAAGGCAGAGCTTCAAGCCAAGGTCGCCAAGTCGGGTCTGCTCAAGATCATCGGCGCCAGCGGCTCGGGTGAAGGTGCGTTCGCCGACGTGCTCGGCAGCTCCAACGGGGTTGGTGACGTTGCCAGCGCACTCTCGGGCGCCGGTGGCGTGAACATGGCGACCGCTGA
Organism: Myxococcaceae bacterium; assembly: GCA_040400045.1. Lineage (GTDB taxonomy): Bacteria > Myxococcota > Myxococcia > Myxococcales > Myxococcaceae > Xiheimicrobium. The sequence goes on along the minus strand of JBBAQZ010000036.1, from coordinate 66,624 downwards.
CGCACTGGCGGCGGGTGGGCCCAAGGGGAGCGGAACTGGCTCGGCGGCTGACATCGGCTCGCTCGGCACGGCAGGCGCCGGCAAGGTCGACCTCGCCGAGAAGGGACCGGCTGCGATTCGCGGCAAGGTGGCCGATGCAGCGCCCGAAGTCGAGAGCGCCGACATCGATCGCAACAAGCTCAACGCCTTCCTGCGAGGCCGCATTCGCGCGATCCAGGGCTGCTACGAGAAGGAACTCAAGCGAAACCCCAACCTCAAGGGGAAGGTCGTGGTTCGTTTTTCCATCACGCCGGGCGGTCGCGCGTCCGAGATCGAGATCGAGCAGGACACCCTGGGAAATGACGCCGTCGGCAGCTGCATCAAGACCGTCATTCGAGGCTGGGTGTTCCCGTTCAAGCCGGACTCCGACGTCTCCGTGGCGTATCCGTTCGTGTTCTCGCCGGTGTGAGGGCTTCCACGAGGACGCATGGCCTTGGGAGGCGAACGTTCGCGCGGGGCGGGATGAATCGGGAGAAGCCGACCGGGCACTGAACGTCAGAGGCCGTTACCTCCATTGACTTACATGATATTGCCCCTTAGGCTTTCTCAGCGCTCTTGCTTCTCCCGGGTGGGGGTCTTCTTCATGTCGTCACGTTGGATCATCGTCGGGACTGTGGTCGCTGTGGCGACCCTGGTGTTCGCGCAGAATGCGCCGCCCTCCCCAGCTCCCGGTCAGGCCGTCGAGGCATCGAAGGTGCCGGACACCGAGAAGCTGAAGGTGAGCTCCGACTCCGTCGCGGTGATGCGAGTCGCGCTGAGGGACGTCCTCCAAAAGCTTGAAGAGGCCCGAAACACGAAGGACGTGGTGAAGCTCACCTGCGTCAACGAGAAGCTCACCCAGGTCAAGGGCCTGCTGCGCATCTCGGAGCAGTCAGACGTAGCCCTTCAAGAAGCGGTCGCTCGACGCGAGTCGCAGTCGGCTGACCACGAATTCACGAAGGTCACCATCGCGCGCTCGAAGGTCGATCAGCTTCGAGCAGAAGCCGAGCAGTGCATGGGGCAGCTCGCGTTCCGCGCTGACGAGAACGCGACCATCGAGGTCGAGACGCCCGAGAACCTGACGAAAGGTGATCAGTCAATCGTCCTGTCGGCTCGCCGCACCGTCGACTCGCGGCCTCCGCCGGCCAGTCCGACGATGTGATGAGTTCCTGACCGCGAAACTACTTGGACACCCGCTCGTGTGTGGTACGCACCGCTGACCGATGATGCGGAGGGGAAACGCTTGAAGTCAGGGGGTCTCGCACTCATCGTTGCGCTCGGCGCCACGTGTGCGTTCGCGCAGGGTCCGGCTCCTGTCGGCCTCAAGGTTGGCGACGGGCGTCTGCATCTTCTGGCTGACGTCGATAGCCGCTTCGATTCGCTGGTCGGGTACTTCGACCGCGCTGGGGTTCCGAGCCCCGAGATCATCTTCGCTCCGCGCATCGGCGCTTCGTACGCGCTCGAAAGCCCGAGCACCCTGGTCAAGTTCGAGGCGAGCGCCGAGTACCTCATCTTCTCGGGTCTGCTCTCTCCTTCGTCACGACAGCTGACGCGTCCTCAAGCGCTCGTCAGTCTCGAGACCTCTTTCAATCGTGACGGGGCGGTGTCGTTCGATCTTGGAGACACCTTCACCCGGTCCGACCGCACGCAGAACCCATCGGCCGGCATCGGCGTGATCTCGTTGTTCAACTCGCTGTCCGTCGCGGCCCCGATTCATCCGGGAGGTCGTGCGCTCGAGGTCACGCCCCGTGTGACGTGGGGCGTCGAGTTCTTCGAACCGCTGCTGACGGGGATGACGACCTGCCCGAGCGGAGACATCACCTGCACCCCCACGCTGGTGTCGGCCATGAACTACAGCAACCTCAACTTTGCGTTGGGAGCTCGCTACAAGTTCCTCCCGAAGACGGCCATCGTGCTCGATACCAACTTCGATCTACGCACCTACTGGAATGCCAGCACGCAGAACCTGCCGGCGCAGATTCTCCGTGGCCGTGCCGGCCTTGCCGGCCTGCTGACGCCAAGGTTCTCGCTCACGCTGCTCGCGGGTGCTGCCTACGACTTCGGGGCCACACAACGCGCCGCGCCGATCGGCCAGGCAGAGTTGATGTACCTGGTGGGTGAGAGCACCTCGGTCGCCATCGGCTACGTGCGCGACCTGATGCCTGTTCCGGTGTTCGGCACCTTTGCCGACGACCGCGGGTACCTCAACGCGCGAGTCGGATTCCTCGGCGACCGCCTGACCCTCACCGGAACCGCGTCGATCGACTTCTTCACGTTCTTCGCTCCCATGGGCATGGTCAGCTCACGGAGCGACCTGCTCATCGGGGCTAACGTGGGCCCGAGCTTCGTGGTGACGTCGTGGTTCGTCATCAGCGCCAGCTACGGCCTCGGGTACCGCAGCTCGACCCAGATCGCGCAGACCGGCATCAACTTCGTGCGGCACGAAGCGAACTTGAGACTGACCTTCCGGTACTGACGTGACGATGCGTCACCTCGCGTTGGTCAGCTGTCTGGGTCTGGGCGCGCTCGCTGCCTGTCGTACGCCGAGGCCCCTCGGTGGGCAGGTTCGCCCTGAAGACCTGCCGGCCATCGATGGCGGGGTTCGAGCCAACACCCTGGGCACCGGTGACTTCCTCGAAGTGCGCGTGTACCAGGAGCCCGACCTCTCGGGCATCTTCCGCGTCTCTCCTGAGGGCGTCATCGACTTCCCGCTGTGCGGCAAGGTTCGCGTGACTGACCTCACCCCGAGCCTCGCAGCCGATGCCATCAACTCATGCCTGAAGCAGGGTTTCGTGCGCCGCCCGCAGGTGACGGTGATGGTGAAGGAGTTCAACTCGAAGCGCATCTTCGTCTTCGGAGACGTCTCGAAGCCGGGCTCGTTCCCTTACGAAGAGGGCATGACGATCGTCGCGGCAGTCAGCGCGGCTGGCGGCTTCAACCGGACTGCCGCGCGGAACGGGGTCAACATCACCCGGTTGATCGATGGCCGCGAGACCCGAGTCCCGCTGCGCGTCGAAGACATCATCAACGGCAACGAAAAGAACTTCGTGCTCCAACCGGGGGACATCGTCTTCGTACCAGAAGGCTTCCTCTAGGCAGGACGGCTCGAGTCGAAGGACCGGAGCACCCAGCCCTGCGTCGTCACGAAGTCCCGACATTGCGCAAGCAGCGGGGCGAAGAGCCCCGGCCCCGCAGCGACGACATCACCGAAGCGCGAGTCCCAGGGCCGCCCGTCGAGGCACGCGATCGAGCCACCAGCCTCTTCGAGCAGCAGCGCCCCGGCGGCGACGTCCCAGGGTTTGAGGCCGAACTCGAAGAATCCGTCGAAGCGACCCGCCGCGACCCACGCGAGTTCGAGGGCCGCGCTGCCCATCCGTCGCATGCCCCGAGCTTGCCGGACGAGTCGATCGAAGAGACCCAACGGGGCCTCGGGGTTGAGCTGAACGTCGTACGGGAAGCCCGTGCAGAGGAGCGCGCGATCCAGCGCCGTCTCGGAGGTGACCTGCAGGCGATGGCCATTCAGCGTCGCCCCCTGTCCCAGAGCGGCCGAGAAGAGTTCGTCTCGAATCGGGTCGAACGTCGCTGCGGCCAGCACCCGCCGCTCGCCGCGCCAGGGACCCTCCGCCGAAAGCGAAACGCAGAAGTGTGGAACGCCGTGGGCGTAGTTGGTGGTGCCATCGAGGGGGTCCAGAATCCACGTCAGCTCGCCGGTGCTCACCGTGCCGGTCTCTTCGGTCAGCACCCCGTGGGCAGGAAATCGGTCACGAAGCGCCTCGACGATGAGCGCCTCTGCTGCGCGATCCGCGTCAGTGACGAGGTTCCCGCGGCCGGGGCCCTTGAAGTCGATGGTTCGCACTTCCGAGAACAGGTCGCGGAGGACTCCGCCGCCGGCTCGAACCAGAGACTCGGCTTCCCTCCGGAGCTCTGCTGGCATCATGCGCGCTCCCGACGGGCAGAACGCAGGTGCGCTGGAATCACCGTGACCTCGAGCTGATCGGCACCACGGAACCCTGCCGCAGGCGGTCCCGAACGGCTCGCTGAAGCTGCGGCCGTCGCGGCCGCTCGCGCGCCGACTCGTCGATGCGTGCCTGGAGAGGAACACCGCGAAGGGGCTGCCGCGAGGCAACCGGGCGAACGCCCCCCCGGGCCCCTCAGCCCGACACCACCGAAGGTCTTGGCGGTCGTCCGTTCCATCGAGGGCCCCTCGTCGGGGCGGCACGGGGAGGGCGCACGCAAACCAATCGATCGTGGGGGCTGAGACCGGGAGCACGGGTGAACACGGCCCACCGACGTCACCCACATCGGTGCGGCCGACATCGCCTCAGCTGACGTGCAAGTCGCGGTGACGCACTCGGGCGTCTCTCGAGCCATGCGCGAGGCCGAAAGGATCACTTCGCGGGCTCTGCGAGGAGCAGCTCGACGTCAGTCAGGGTCTGCTGGAAGTAGTCCTCGCTGAGGCCCTCGTGGACCCGCCTCACGACGCCGCGCCGATCGATGAGGAAGCTGGTCGGCATCTGTTTCACCTTGAGCGTGCGCTCGGCCATGGTGGCCTCTGGATCGTGCAGCACCGGGAGGGTGAGCTTCAGCTCCTGCACGAAGGGCGCGATGACGGCCGCGTCGGCGTCGACGCTGATGGCGTAGACCTTCAGCCCCCGCGGACCGAACTGCTTGGCGACGTCTTCGTAGAACGGCAATGACTCCCGACAGGGGTCGCACCAGGTCGCCCACACGTCGAGCAGCACGACCGAACCGCGGTCGTCCGCGAGCCGATACGGGGTGCCTGACGGGTGTCGGGTGATGGTGAAGTCCAGCGTGACAGCCTCGCCTTTCGCCACCAGCCCCCGGCGGGCGTCATCGTCGACGAGGAGCGGAGACGCCGGCAGGCGAACGCAGCCGCCCGCTGCGAGCATCACGAGGAGCGCGCGCGTTCTCATCCCGTCACTCCGCCCGCTGAGAGAGTCGGGTGAGCAGCGAGTCGATGAAGCCACCGAAGCCTCCATTGCTCATCACCAGGACGAGGTCACCACGGCGGGCCTGAGCGCCGACCTCATCGAGCAGCTCGTTCACCGTCGACGCAGCCACCGACGGAATCGCCGCAGCACTCAGCTCCCGGGCGAGTCGGGGCACGTCGAGTTCCTCGCCGGGAGGGATCTTGTCGTGCCGCTCTGGCACCTTGATCGATGCGCGGGCCGCGCCGCCGAAGCTCTTCGCGTACTCGGCCTGATGAAGACTGCGACGGCTGGTGTTGCTCCGGGGCTCGAAGACGGCCCACAACGGCCTCGAGGGCCACCGTGACTTCACGGCGGCGATCGTCTCGCGCACGGCCGTCGGGTGGTGCGCGAAGTCGTCGATGACGAGGACACCGGCGGGCTCGCCGCGAACCTCTTGCCGCCGCTTGACGCCCTCGAACGACGCGAACCCGGCGCGAACCTCATCGGCCGAGAGACCAAGCCCTCGCGCACAGGCGAACACGCCCAACGCGTTCTCGAGGTTGTGCCGCCCGGCGAGGGGGAGCAGGAATTCGCCCTGCGACTCACCGCGCTCGACGATTCGGAACCGCGCGCCTTCGGGACCCAACACCACGGTCTGGGGGACGACGTCGGCGCCCGAGCCTTCACGGCCCTCGTAGGTCGTCACGCGGGCCTTCGAGCCTTTCGCGAGGCGCACGGCACTTGGCCAGGCGGCGCTCACGGCCACCTGCCCCTCGGCCGGGACGAGGGCCATCAGCCTCTCGAAGCTCGACTCGTAGTGCGCGAGGTCCCGGTAGATGTCGGCGTGATCGAGCTCGATGCTGGTGAGGATCACGCTTCGGGGCTGGTAGTGGAGAAACTTGGGGCCCTTGTCGAAATAAGCCGTGTCGTACTCGTCGCCCTCGACGACGAAGTGCGGGCCCTCGCCAAGGCGGTAGTTGCCCGAGTAGTTCTTCGTCACGCCTCCCACGAGGAACGTGGGATCTCGCTGTGCCGAGGCCAGGACGTGCCCCATCAGGGAGCTGGTCGTCGTCTTCCCGTGGGTCCCCGCCACGACGACGGCGTGGCGCTGCGCGAGGAAGAGCGAGCCGAGCGCGGCAGGAAAGCTCATCTGCTTGAGGCCACGTTCCCGAGCGGCAGTCGCCTCGGGGTTCACCCGCCGAATGACGTTGCCGATGATGACGAGGTCCGGCCGGGCGGCGTCGAGGTTCGTGGGCGCGTAGGGCGTCATCGCCGGAATGCCCCAGGTCCGGAGCATGTCGCTCATCGGTGGATAGACGTTCTCATCGCTCCCGGTCACCTCGTAGCCGGCCGCCTTGAGCATTCCGGCGAAGCTCCCCATGCCCGTGCCGCCGACGCCCACCAGGTGGATGCGCCGAAGGGAGGCGGGATCGATCGTCGCCAGCACGTTGCCGTTGTCGAGGTCACTCATCAGGGTCCTTCCAGCACGGGCCCGGCAGATCGTCCATGCTTGCGCGCTCGCCGCCGCGTCTCGGTCGCGGGCACACGAGACCTGAGGAGGCGCTGGGCTCAGCCCCGGAAGACGTCGAGCACGGAGTCATGAAACGCAGGTCGAAACGCACGAATCAGCACGTTGCTGCGCCCGAAGACGACGCGGTTGGTGAGCAACGCGACGACGAGCTGGCGATCGAAGTCGACCCACAGGCTGGTACCGGTGAAGCCGAGGTGACCGACGGCGCCCAGCGGGCCGCCGCGCCCGAAGCGGGGGCCGCACGAAGGGCCCGCGCTCGAGGGCATGTCGAAGCCGAACGTCCGCGTGCTGCCGGGGGTGCTCCCGTCGGGTCTCCAGCCGAGGGGAGACGTCACCCACCCATCGAGGACGGCCTGGCCGAAACGCGCGACGTCGCTCGCCGTGGCGAAGAGGCCGGCGTGCCCTGCAACGCCATCCATCACCCAGGCGTTGTCGTCGTCCACCTGCCCAGGGATCGATGGCCAGGTCGGGCACCGCCACATCGACTCCTGACCCGGCGCGGGCTCTCGAGGGCGGCTCCCTCCGGTCTCGACGACCTTCTCTGGCGACGGGCCGAGCGACAGCCTGCGAAACCCCGCCGTGAGCCCAAGCGGCGCGGCGAGCTCGTCGGCGAACAGGACATCAAGCGGTCGTCGAGCCACGGCGCTCAGGACCTCGCCGAGGAGAATGAAGCCGAGGTCGCTGTAGACCGCTGCGGCACCAACCGCCTGGCCGGCTCGAACAGCAAGGGCGCGCTCGACGACCAGACGACGCACCTCTTCACGAAGGGCCGGAGGCGGATTGGCGAAGAGCTCAGGGTGGTCTCGGGCCACGTCGGCAAAGAACGGGAAGAACGCCGGCAGCCCCGAGCGATGGAAGGCGAGGTCGCCGATGGTCGCGACGACCCTCGCGCCGGGGAGCACGGACGACACAGGCGCGTTCACGTCGAGTTCACCGCGCGCGGCCAGTCGGCACGCGAGGGCGGTCGTGCACATCACCTTGGTGACGGACGCGAGATCGAAGATCGCGTCGGGAGCCGCAGACCCACCTTCGTAGACCGGCTGGCCCTTCCACCAGATCGCTGCGCGTGCCTGCGAGAAGACGCCGTCGGCCTTCGCCTGGGCCAGCGACGCATCGAGCCTTCTCACGTGAGGCCCTCGATGAACTCGAGGCGCTTCGACGTGGCGTCGAGTCTGACTTTCGCACCGAGAACGACGGGGTGGTTCACCGCGCCGTGCCCGATGGGAAGACCGGCGAGAACTGGAACCCCGAGCGCCGAGACGAGCTCGTGCAACACCTCAGTGGCCGTGAACGTGGCGTCCTTCTCGTCGCAGTCGGTGAATTCGCCGAGCACGACCCCGACGATGCCATCGAGCGCACCCGCGAGGGCCAGGTGCGTCCACATGCGGTCGAGGCGATAGGGCCGTTCTCCAACGTCTTCGATCAGCAGCACCGCGCCAGACAGCGAGGGCAGCCACCGGGTGCCGACGAGGCTCGCCAGGAGCGAGAGGTTGCCGCCGAGGAGCGGTCCTTCGACGGCGCCGGGCCTCACCGCTTCGCTCCCCGACAGCGGCTCGACGGGCCGCCCCTCGAGCAACTCGAAGGTGCGCCCGACGACGTCGGCGGGCTGACTGCCGAGTTGGGTCACCACCGGCCCGTGGATCGAGCGGAAACCACGTGCTTGCCACGCGAGATGGATGGCGGTGATGTCGGAGAAGCCGAGCACGGTGAGCGGCCTGCGCAGGGCGAGCGAAGGCAGAATCCGCATCGCGCCATAGCCTCCGCGCGCCGCGACGATCGCCGCGATGCCTTCATCGTCGAGGAACCGCTGAAACGACGCGGCGCGCGCAGTGTCCGTGCCCGCCAGGTAGCGATGGCGGCTCGTCGCTTCGGGCGCGACCTCGACTTGATAGCGCCCGGCGAGCACGGCCAGCCCCTTGTCGAACCGCTCACGCTCGAAGGGCCCCGATGGAGCGACGACGCCGAGCCGTCGTCCAGGCACCAGCAGCGGCATCGAAGAGAACGCCATACGTGCTTTGTACACCCAGCCCGACACCGAGCGCGCAGGTCTTCGGGTTTCGGCGGTACGCTGCGCGGACAGCATGGCCGTTCATGAGTACCGCCCCGCGGCGCCGAAGAAGCCGCCTCGTCCGAAGTTCCCGGTGCCCTGGGGGCTCTTCGTCGTCCTCGCGGTCTACGCGTTTGCGGTGGTCGGCTACATCTGGAAGACGTACTGGGAATCGCCGGGCTATCAGGCTGCGGAGCACTACGCCCGCGCCCTCGCGTTGCTGGGTGTCGACGACGGTCGAAAGTGTTCCTCGAAGGATCTGGAAGCGGCGTTCGGTCACGTCCTCGAGGCAGCGCGGCTGGTCCCCGAAGACAAAGGCCTCGCGCAACACACCGAACGGCTCCGATGGCGCTTCGAAGAGCGCGGCTTCAAGCTCAACCCCGATCTCGTCAGGAAATCGGAGCTGGTCTCGAAGGCCGCGCAGCGCGTGGAGGAGGAACGCTCTCCATGGTTGGCGGTCGGCTCTCGCGATCGCGGGTGGGCACCTGATCAACTGCTCGCAGGTCCAGAGCGCGTCGTCTGGTGGTCCTCGCCCGGTGTCGTGCTCATCATCGCGGTGTGGGTCTACGGTCAATTCGGGGCGAAGAAGGCACGCGAGCGCGAACACGAAGAGAGCCTTCGCAAGGACGAAGCGGCCGCGAAGGAGCTCGGCGCCTGGCGCGACGGGCTGGGCACGCTGGCGGCTCCCGATGACGACGACGGCGATGTGACGCTCGCGAAGCCTGCTCCGGCACCGAAGCCCAGGACGACGAGTTCGGGGAGGCGGGCCGTCGAACGCGCACCGAGCCCGGGCCGCCCCGCGGTGTCGAAGAGCGACCCCGGAAGACCCGCGGTGGGCAAGAGCCCGGGGGGCCGCCCGGCGGTCAGGCGAAGAGTCGAAGGAGAGGACGAGCCATGAAGCACCTCGCAGCGCACCTCCCGTGGCCGCGCGTCAAGGCGCTGGCGCAGTCGAACGCCTGGGCGCTGCTGCCCATCGGCTCGACAGAAGCCCACGGCCCGCATCTGCCGCTGAACGTCGACGTCGTCATCGCGCAAGAGGTGTGCAGCCGCGTCAGCGCGAGCCTCGACGCCGTGGAGTTCCCGCCCGTCACGTATTCCCTCACCGACTTCGCCGCTCCTTTCGCTGGGACGGTCAGCATTCCGTCAGAGACGGCGAAGGCGATGCTGGTGGCGGTCATTCGCGGAATCGGCCACGCAGGCTTCACGCAGCTGTGTCTGGTGAACCATCACCTGGAACCGGCGCACTTCAAGGTGGTGCACGCCGCGGCCATCGAAGCCTCGAGCCCGACGCTGCGGGTCGTGGTGCCGGACCATCGCCGCAAGCCAACCGGGCCCCTCCTCGGAGATGAGTTCATGCACGGCGGTAGCCATGCGGGAACCTACGAGACGTCGTTGATGCTCGCTGCGGCGCCGCACCTCGTCGATGAGCAGTCGCGGCGCGCCCTGCCCGCGCTCAGCGTCGATCTGCCCGCCGCGATCAAGGCGGGCGCGACGAACTTCCTCGAGGCTGGCGGACCCGACGCCTACTTCGGAGCCCCGGCCGCGGCGTCGGTCGAGGAAGGGAACCGCCTCTTCGACATCATCACCGTCGCCACGCTGCAGGCGATGGGCGTGCGCTGACGAGAACGAAGGATCTCCGACACGCAAGTGTGCACAGCAGTGGTGCCCACTGCAGGTGACAGGACGGCACACCTCTTGCGCGAAGAGGACGCGACGGGCCGCCACAGACCGGCGACAATTCTCACATGCGATCGTTCGTATGTCTCCTCGCCCTGCTCACGGCTTGCGTCGTGTCTGCGGCGCCAAAGATGAAAGCGCCAAAGGCCGCCGGCGGTGGTGGCGCGAAGCAGGCGGTGGTCATCGATGCCCCGCCGGCGATGGCGAAGCTGCTGCAGAGCACGTTGAGCGCGCGCTTCAACGCGACCATCAACCGCGACGCCTTGTCCGACGCACCGACGAGCACGGAAGTGCGCGCGGTCACGAGCCCGGTGAAAGCCCTGGCGGTGGTGTTGGCGCGCCCGACTGGAGACGCGTGGACGATCACTGTGCTCAACGGCGCTGACGGCACGCCGCTCGAGACGCAGAACTTCACGGCGGCCGCACGCAAGCCCCTCAAGGCGCTGCCGAAGAACGTCGCAGGCGCACTCGTGCTCGCGTGTTCGACGGGCCAGGCGCCGCCGGGCGCCACTGCACCCGTCAGCGAGTCGTCGAGGAGCGACCCGAAGGCTGAGGCGGTTGCAGCGCCTGGGAACGGCCCCCAGAAGAAAGAGGGCGTCGTCGCGAACGAAGCGGAGCCGGTGCCTGGGACGAGCGTCTCCACCTCGCCGTCGAGTCCGACGCCGACCCCCTCGGCGCTTCCGGCGATTCGGGCGGGCCTGGGGTTCCGCGCGTTCGGGCGTTCGTTGACGTGGTCAGGAGACCCCGATCAAGCGCTCGCGCGCTACGCCCTGCCCTTCGCGCCGGCCATCGCGCTCGACGCCACCTGGTACCCGGGCGCGCACTTCACGTCAGGCATCGCAGCGAACCTGGGCATCGCCTTCAGCGGGGACGTGGGTGTGGGAATCTCGTCGAAGCAGGACACCTCTCGCTTCGGCACGCGCTACGACCGGTTCCGGGTTGGCGCGGCGTTCCGTCAGCCCTTCGGCTCGACGTTTTCGCTCGAAGCCGTCGCAGGGTTCTCGACGCAGACCTTCTCCATCGATGCGGTCGCCGCGAATGACGGCTCCGCGCGGCCCAACATTCCCAGCGTCACCTTCAACGGACCGCGCGCCGGCCTTGGCGTGCGCCTGGTCAAGCTGGGCCCCGTCGGCATCGACGCGATGGCGGGCTTCACCTTCCTTGCGTGGACGGGCGAGCTCGGCACCGAGGCGTACTTCAAGCGCGCTGGCGGCTTCGGCGTCGATGCGGGCGGCGGCGTCTCGATCGAGCTGGTGGAGAACGTTCAGGTCCGCGCTGGTCTCGATTGGACTCGCTACATCCTCTCGCTTCGCCCCGAAGAGGGCGCAAGGTTCACCGCACCATCGGCGGCCGACCAGTACCTCGGCGGTTCAGTGGCGCTGCACTGGGTGATGTAAAGCGCGCTCAATCATCTCTTTTGCGAATCCTCCGCAGCGTGAGTTGCGCTAATGGCGCCCGCCGATTAGCTCTGCTCGCCACGTCACCCGGAGGTGCTCATGCAGCTCGAGTCGCTCAAGATGTTCGTCGATGTCGTCGAGACGGGTTCGTTCTCGCGCGCGGCGCAGCTCAACCACGTCACGCAGAGCGCGGTGAGCCAGCAGATCCGGGCGCTGGAGACCCGCTACGAGCAGCGGCTGCTGTCACGCAGCGCGCGGCAGGTGACGCCGACGCCAGCAGGCGAGCGGCTCTTCCGTGGTTGCAAGGAGATCCTCGCGCGCTTCTCGGAGGTCGAGGGCGAGATTCGTGAGCAGGCGACGGAGATCTCGGGCACGTGCAACGTCTCGGCGATCTACTCGGTCGGTCTCCATGAGCTCTCGAACGTCCAGCGAGAGCTGCTCCGCGCACACCCGAAGGTGAACCTGCGCCTCAACTACCGCCGGTCGGACCAGGTCTACGACGACGTCATTCTCGGTGCGGCAGACCTGGGCCTGGTGGCGTACCCGCAGCAGCGCGCTGGCGTCGACCTCATCCCCTTCCGGGAGGACAAGCTGGCGGTGGTGTTGCCGCCGAACCACGCGCTGGCATCGAAGGCGAAGGTCTCGATGAGCGCCGTGGCGGGCCTGCCCTTCATCGCGTTCGATCGCGAAGCCCCATCGCGCAAGGGCATCGACAAGCTCTTCCGCGACAAGGGGCTCGAGCTGAACGTGACGATGGAGCTCGACAACGTCGAGACGATCAAGCGCGCGGTCGAGCTGGGCCTGGGAGTCTCGGTGCTGCCGCAACCGACGGTGTACCAGGAGGTGACGCAGGGCTCGGTCGTCGCCAAGCCGTTCGCCGAGGGCACCTTCACGCGGCCCATCGGCATTCTCGTTCGCAAGGGGAAGTACCTCTCGCGCGCGTCGCAGGCGGTGCTCGACACCTTCAAGAAGCTCACGTTCGAGGAGTGAGCCGCGCATGCCGTTGGCCGTTCGCAGAGTGAAGGTGACGGACCTCCCCGTGCTCGAAACGCTGGAGCTCGAGACCACGAAGCGGTTCCCCGCGCGCAAGCGATGGGTGGAGACGTTCCGGGCGCTGATCGAGACGACGCTCTCGGAAGAACCGGAGGGGTTGCTCGTCGCCGATTACGACGGCCGGGCGATCGGCGTTGCCGTCGCGCGTGTCGCGGGCCCCCACCCGCTCACGGGACAATCGCTCGGCCGAATCCTCGTGCTCTCGGTGGCGCCGGGGTGGCGCAACCAGGGCATCGCCGAACGGCTCCTCAAAGAGGCCGAGGCTTCCCTCAAGTCGCGAGGCTGTCAGGTGATCGCCTTCTCGCTCCCGAGCGACGCTGGCGCCGATGCCGAGCTCTTCAAGCAGGCCGGCTTCAAGGTCGCGTCGTGGGAGCTCGAGAAGGTGTGAGCCGAAGCCGTGGACCGAAGGACCGACCGGGTCACCGGCCTCGTCCCGTGCCGTGACTGCTCGCGACGCAGGCGACCCGATCGCAGGGTTGCCAGGGGCGCACCTCCCAGACCTCTGGTGCGCCGCTCCGTCTCGTCACCTCGCGACCGGTTGGCGACCACCTCACAGGCCGGCGTCGCTCGCGTTCTTCTCCTTCGCTTCGCGCATCAACTCCTGAAGCGACTTCTCTGGAGCAGGTGCGGGGTCAGCGTCGGGAGCGACGTCGCCCTTCTTCTCTTTCGCCTCGCGCATCAGCTCCTGTAGCGACTTCTCGGGGGCCGCCGCCTCACCACCGTCGACGCCTCCCTTGTTGGCCCGCATCAGGTCGGCGAGCGACTTCTCGCCAGGCTCCGTCGGTTCGGGCTGGGCCGACTTCACGCCATCGACCGGCGCCGCAGCCTCGGGCGACTTCGCTTCGGTCCGGAGTGCCATCACCAGGCCGGTCGACAACGACGGCACGTAGGAGACGACGGCGAGCGCGACCAGCATGATGGCCAGCGTCGGAAGGACGGCACGCACCACGAAGCCGATGCTCTCCTTGAAGAGCGTCGAGCTCACGAACAGGTTCAACCCGACGGGCGGCGTGAGGTAACCGATCTCGAGGTTGACGATGAAGATGATGCCCATGTGGATCGGGTCGACCCCGACCGCCGCAGCCATCGGAGCCAGCATCGGCGCGATGATCAGGATCGCGCTCATGATGTCCATGAACATGCCGACGACGAGGAGCAGCAGGTTCACGAAGATGAGGAAGCCGGTGCGCGAGAGGTTCTGCTCCTTGAGCAGCGCCACCATCTTCTCGGGTACTTCCTGATCGACGAGCACGTAGTTGAGCGTCAACGCGAGGGCGATGATGACGAGCAGCGAGCCCATCACCGTCATCGAGTTCTCGGCGACCGACAGCAGCTTCTTCCGGTCCATCTCTCCGTGAATGAAGACCTCGACAGCGAGCGCGTAGACGACCGATACGGCTGACGCTTCGGTGGCGGTGAAGATGCCCGTGTAGATGCCGCCCAGGATGATGACCGGCAGCATGAGCGACCAGAAGCCTTCACGCGTCGCGTGCCAGAGCCCGGCGCGAGAGAACGGCTCGCGGGGAATCTTGAACCGAAGCCCCTGGGTGACGGCGTAGATGGCCAGCATGGCGCCGATCATCAGGCCGGGCACGATGCCTGCGACGAAGAGCTCCGTCGGGTCGACCGGCGTCGAGCCCGACACCATGATCGAATAGATGATCATCGGAATCGACGGCGGAATCAGGATGCCCAGCGAGCCCGCCGTGGTGAGCAGACCGATCGAGAAGTCCTTCGGGTACTGCGCCTTGAGGAGCGCCGGCACCATGATGCTGCCGATCGCCACGACGGTGACGGGTGACGAGCCCGAGATTGCGGCGAAGAAGACACACCCGGCCACGGCCGAGACCGCGAGCCCGCCGGGAATCCACCCGAAAGCGGCGCGCATGAAGTCGATGAGCCGACGGGCGAGCGTGCCCTGTGTCATGAGCTCGCCGGCGACGACGAAGAACGGAATCGCGAGCAGCACCTCTTTGCCCGCGAGCTCGAGCACCTTGCGGGCCGCGACCGGCAGATCGTCGCTCGTGAGGAGCGCGATGCACATGATGCCAATGCCTCCCATCAAGACGAACAGGGGCAGGCCCAGCAAGAGCGACGTGAGGATGATGGCGAAGACGAGGAAGCCGACCTTGCCGGTGAAGACGAACAGGCCGGTGAGTATGGCCAGCCAGACGATCAGGCCGATCTTGCGCTGGCGGTAGGCCAGGACGGCCAACGCGGCGACCGCCACGAACGCGAGGATCTTGAGGAGCGAGAAGTCCATGACTCAGGCCCCCTCTTTCGCGCCGACGACCTGCTCCGCATCTTTGGCGAGCTGCTCCATGTCGACGCCGTGGGCATCGACGCCGCCGGTTGGCGGGCCCCACACGAAGTCACGCACGCCCGCGCCGAGGAACCGCAGCGCCATGGTGCCGAACGTGACGGGGAGCGCGAGCGTCACCACCCACTTCGGAATCGGCAGCGCATCGAAGACACCAACGCCGTCGCCGTCCCGCCAGAGTGAGAACTCGTCGCTCAACTGCGTCAACGCCAGCACCGTGAACATCGCGCAAAACAGGAAGGTCACCACGCCGCCCACCATCGAGAACAGCCTGCCCGTCTTCTCGTCGAGGCCCTTCTTCACCGTGTCGAGGACGATGTGGCGCCGCTGGCGGGTGGCGATCGACGCGCCGAGCATGCCGCTCCACAACATGAGCCCGAGCGAGAACTTCTGCGCGCCTGGCAAGCTCGACGGGAAGACCGCGAGCAGCCCCTGGACGAAGGCCGCGAGACCGACCCAGACCCCCAGGCCCACCCCCGCCGAGAGCCCAAAGCCCGGGCCCGCGGTCTTCAGGCGTTCGGCCTTGATCGAGCGTGACGAATGCACGGCGAGGATCACGAAGAGCAACGAGCCGAGGCTGAAGAGCCAGGGGCCCACCTTCTCGATCACCAGGGTGCGGGTTTCTGCAGACGGGTCGGACATGAACCCGAGAATCACCGTCGCGGTCTTCGACACGGGCCTCGAGAAGGTTCTCTGCACGACGTCGAGCGACACGAGGACCGTCATCAGGGACAGGGTGGCCAGCAGCAAGATGCGCTCGACCGCGAGGACGGCGTCATCGAGCTTGTCGACGGTGGTGCGAAACGAGCTCATTCGAACTCCAACGGGGGTGTCACAAACGAAGACGCCGACCGAGCAGTGACTCGGCCGGCGTTGAACGTTACGAAAGGGAGTTGGTCACTTCTTCCCGGCAGCGAAGTCCTTCTTCGCGGCGAGGATGGCGTCGAGCAGCGCTTTGTTGCCAGGGCTCTTCTTCGCGTAGATGTCCCACACGGGGCGGGCCTTGTCCTGCCAGAGCTTCGTCTGCTCCGGCGTCAGCTTGCAGACGACCTTCTTCGCGGCCGTGAAGTTCTCGAGGAGCGGCCCAGTGAGGTTGCGCACACCCTCGATGCCAGAGCGCTCGTCGGTGCGAACGAGCAGCAGCGTCTTCAGATCGTCAGGCTGCGCGTCGAACACCTTCTTCGACATCACCACGATTCCCGGCTGGTAGATGTGGCGCGTGTACGTGTAGTGCGTCACGCCCTTGTACCAACTGGTCGCCTGCGACAGCAGCGGGCTGTTCGAGTAGCCGTCGACCGTGCCCGTCTGGAGCGCGCCGAGGACCTCAGGCGTCGACATCTCGACGGGCGCGGCGCCGAAGGACTTGTACGTCTCCATGTGCACGTACGACTCCTGCGAGCGCATCTTGAGGCCCTTCATGTCGTCAGGCTTCTCGACGCACTTCCCCTTGATGCCGTAGCCGTGCCAGCCGTTCTCGCCCCACATCACCATCACGAAGCCCTTGGCCTCGAGCAGCTTGGTGATGTTGGGACGAATCTTGTCGAGCACGTAGTCGGCTTCGGCATCCGTCGCGTACAGGTAGGGCAGCTCGATGCCAGCGAGCTCAGGCACGAAGCTGGCGAGCGCGCCGGCCGAGCCACCGAACATGCCGATGTTGCCGTTGCGGGTCTCTTCGACCATCTCCTTCTCGCCGCCGAGCTTGCCGCCCAGGAACAGCTTGAGCTTGACCTTGTTGCCCGAGTCCTTCTCGAGGCGCGCCTTCACGCCGTCGAGCCAGTCGGACCAGGGCGTGCCTTCGGGCGCGACCGAGCCGACCTTGATGACGAGCGGCTTGGCGTCTTCAGCGAGCGCGGGACCGGCGACGAGCAGCGCGCCGACGACGAGAGAGAACAGGTGCTTCACGGAGGACCTCCAGAGTGCGGAGACAGACGAGTCTCGCGAGGGTGGTGGGTGAATCGAAAGAACCGACGCGAGCGCCCCGGGCGAACTTCAACCCGGAGCGCGCAGCGGGTCAGGTCAGAACTTCTCGTCGATCTGCGAGAGCAGCTTCTTGGCCTTCTCCTGCTCGAGCAGGTTCTCGGCCTCAATCTCAGGCTCGGCGGTCGCGCTGGCGGCCACCACGTCCTTGAGGAGCTTCTCGAAGGTCGCCTTGTCCTGGCGCTTCACGCAGAGGTAGTCGGCCCACAGCACCTTGGTGCCGAGGTAGTTCGGCGCGAGCGCAACGGCCTTCTTGAAGTTCTCTTCGCTCTTGTCGAGCGAGCCACCGGCGAGACCAGCGGTCTGCGCCTCGTAGCCGCCGAGGAACCGCCACGGCGCGGCGTAGAAGAACAGCTCGTCCATCGACTTGATGTGATCGATGGTGGCCTTGATGTCGTCCTTGTAGCGAAGGCGGGTCGCGAAGCCCTTGCTGGCCGCCCACTTCCCGAGCGCCGACGCGTACCAGTACATCGCGGGGATCGACTCTTTCGGCGCCTTCACGATCGACTCGGCGTGCGTCTTGCCCTCGGCCATCATCTTCGCGAACTCAGGCGCCGAGAGCTTGAGCGACTTGGTCGCCCAGTCGAGGCCCTTCTGGTACGCCTCATCGCGCTTCTCGTTCTTCTCTTCGACGGCGTAGCGCTCGCCCGCCAGGTACCAGCCTCGCGCCAGCTTGGCGTACAGCTCGGCGTCGGCAGTCGTCGCGGCAAGGGCTTCCCACTTGGCGACGGCCTCCATGTGCTTGGCGGCGTCCTTGCGCGCGGCCCAGAGGGCGTCGGCATCGCCAGCCGCAGCGGCGTCGACCGTCCCCGTGGCCGTCGTGACCTTCTCATCCCACTTCGCCGAGTGCTGCGTCGCGCACCCCGTCAGCGCAGAGCTGACCAACACGGCTACGACCGTCATGAGCTGCTTCATCGTTTGCTCCTTTGAAAGAGAACCCCGCGCCTTCCTAGCGGGTCGCCCCCGGGTGTCTAGCGTCAGATCGGAAGACATTTTCGAATGACGCGTTTCGTCACTCCTGGTGGCTGCGGGTGCCGGACCGGAACTCGAGCAGCCGGAACAACCAGTCCTCTGGCCCGCGGACACCGACCTTGCCGATGTTGGCGGCGTAGTAGTGCGTGTAGGGCGCGCTGCCGTCGAGGCCGGTCTCGAGCACCGCCAGACAGTGTTCGACGCTGATGCCGTTGGGCAGCTCGACCTGCGCATCGAGCGCGAGCACCTCGTACTGAGAGACGTCGCGGGTGCCCTTTTCGATCGACGCTGGCGCCTGCCATCTCGAGCCTCGCGTCATGACGGCAGGGAGCACGACGACTTCACCGTCGGCCCGGCTGCTCGAGCGTTCGAGCCATTGGCCTTCTTTGACGCGCCAGGTGCCGCTCCCGGACTTCTTTCCGAGGGAATACGAGAACGAGGCCTTCCACTCGACGAAGGAGTTGATCGACACCCTGCCCTTGCCGCCCGATTGCAGCTGGTAGGTCCACGCCGCGCCCGACTTCTGAATGAAGTACTCGGCGCCGAGGCGGGTGGCTTCGGTGGTGGCGGTCGCGGGCTGGCGCGCCGTGGGCGGCTCGGCGGCGACGGCGGCAGACGAGAGGAGCGCGAGCGCGACGACCGGTGAGCAACGATGCACGATGCGGCACTATCGCCGTGGCATCTGCAGATTTGAAGACCTCAGCGCACGGCGGGGCGAAAGAGCACGAGTACGCTCGAGGCATCGTGGACACAGGAGCGACCTGCGGTCGGCGCCAGCTCCCCGTTGGAGAACAGGCCCGCCAGCGGCGTTCCCGGGAAGCGCGCGGTGACGAGGCCCGTGTCGTGGTCCTCGAGGCCGAAGAGTCCGCGGCCGCGACTGGTCGAGGAAAAGAGCAGCGTGGCCGACGGAGTGGGGCCGATGGCCGCGAGCTTCGTGGTGAGGGCTGACTCGGCGGCCTCGGCGTCGCGGAGCATGAACTGAATGACCTGAAGCGGCTGCAGTTGCGCGCCGACCGCGATGGCCTTTCGGCCCGGCTCGACCCCCACCAGCTTTCGCACGAGCATGGAAGCGCCGTCCTGCTCGACCTGACCGCTCTCGAGGCCCACGCCAATCAGGAGCCCGTGACGCAGCTGCTCCTGGACCTGTGGCGCAGAGGCGGCGCGGAGCTTCTGCAGCGCGTCGATCGGCGACTTCCCATCGAGCTCGAGCAGCAGGTGCCCATCGACTGCCGTCGCGAACCTGGGCGGCCCGACGGGAAGACACCCCTGTGCCACGACGGCCTCGACCTCGAGGTCTCCAGACATCGCGACGCACACAGCGCCAGCGGTGGAGATGCGCTCGTCGAGGAAGAGCCGGTGCCCCCCGGGCGAGCTCCCGCCACTGGCGAGGGCTCCGGCGACCACCACCCCGGGAACCGATTCGTCGAGCCACGCCAGCAGGGGCTCGGGCTTGAAGGTGAACGGGTCGCCGAAGAGCAGCACCGCCCGCGGCGCCGAGGCGAAGGTCGGGCGTTCAGCGTTGCGAAGGAGCCGCGCCTCGAGTCGAACACCGGGCAACGACGCCGCCATCAGCGAGATCGCGGGGACGTCTTCGGCTTCCCGACCTGCGCCGATGACGCCGCTGCCGGAGCACCCGATCAGCGTCGAGTTCGGGAAGCGTTCTCGCAGCCGAGCGAGGACGAGCGGCGCTTCCTTCAGCAGCCCCGTCGAGACGAAGACGAACAACAGGTCGGGCGTCGCGTCGAGCTCGCGATCGATGACCTCGAGCGCACGGGTCACCGCGCCCTCGCCGCTCGTGTCGCGCGCCAGCGCCGATGCCCACTTCATCGCTTTCTCCTCAGGCTGAACAACGACGTGCAATTTCGCCTGACCCTCCCTACACGAAGCGCATGCGTCGTGTGATCCTGGTGTTTCTCTCGCTCGCCTCGAGCTGCTCGCCACCCACACCTGATCCGAACGTGATCGAACAATCGGGCCCGGTGTCGATCCGGCGCGAGCTCGTCCGCGTGCCGGCACCAAAACCGCCTCCGAACCCCGTGACGCAGACGCCGACGCCCGATGCGCAGGACGTCGTGACGGTGGTGCGCTACCGGGTCGACACAGGCCAACGCCCTCCTCGTCCTGCGCGGGCGATCGTGGTGTTGATGCCAGGCTTCATGGGTGGGGCTGGCTCGTTCGACTCGCTCGCGCGGGGCATCGTCCGGCGATCGTCGAGTACCGACGCCTTCGAGGCGTGGGCCATCGATCGGCGAAGCAACACGATGGAAGATCGAACCGGAATCGAGGCCGCGCTGGCCGCCCGAGATGCGGAGCTGCTCACGAGCTACTACTTCGCCGGCGCGTCGGTGGGGAGCGCCACCTTCGGCGGCTTCAAACGCCAGGAGGACGTGGCGTTCGAGTCGGAGTGGGGCCTGGCCTCGACGATGAACGATCTGAGAGCCGTCATCTCGCGCATTCCGGCCGACCAACGCCGCGCGCACGTCGTCGTGGCCGGCCACTCGCTCGGCTCGGGCCTCGCCTCGATGTACGCGGCGTGGGACTTCGACGGCACGCCTGGCTTCTCGGAGCTCGCGGGCCTGGTGCTGATCGACGGCGTGACGGGCTCCGAGGGCGCTCCGCTCGGCTTCACGAAAGAGGAGTACGAGGCGACGGGACTTCCCAACTCGGGCTTCGGTGGCCGACCCAGCCTCAAGCAGGTCCGCGAGCAGAACCGGTACTTCGCCTTCCCGTTGCTCGAGGCGAAGTTGTTCCCCATCGGAGTGGGCACTGCGCTGCGCTCGACCTTCCGGCCAGACGCGATCGAGCGGGATCAGCCGCGCCGAGACGCGCTCGAGACGCTCTTCCTCACCAACGACCTTCCCCGCATGACCAATCGCGCCGCGTTCGGCCTCGCCTTCGATGCCGCGACGTGTCCGGTGAGCATCGCCGCGGTGAACGCAGGTCAGACCGACGGGCCGCTGGTCGACACGACGTCGGCCTTCGGCGGCACCATCAAGAAGCCGGCGAGCAGCAACCAGACCTTCAAGTGGGTCGAGTTCGACCAGACCGACCCGAAGGAGCTGACGTCTCTGACGGAGTTCGCCCTTGCCTGGTCGCGTCCCGGGGCCGACTTCGGCGAGTGGTACTTCCCTTCCCGACTCTCGCTCGACACCGCGCTCGGCTCGAGCCTGACGCTTGGACAGACCGAGTGGCCGGCGGTCGACTACGGCATTCGGACGTTTCACGGACGAAGCCTGGACGCGCCGGTGCTGGTCGAAGCCGCGGGGATCTTGAACGGCGACGTCGCGAAGTACGACCGCTTCAAGGCGTTGTTGCCACCTGTTGGAGCGAACCGCCCTGGCGCTGGCGCAGCACGGACCGATCGCGACGGCTTCGAGGCGCTCTCTCATCCATCCTTCACGCACATCGATCCACTCGCGGGCACCGATGTTCCAGGTGGAGAGATCGCCCGGTGGTTCGACGCGATCGTCGACTTTGCCCGGCGCAACACGACGAGCCCGGGCGTCGTCGTTCCTTGACCGTCGACGTCCGATGGGGTCGCTTCACTGGAATGGTCGCGCACCTGCTTGTGGTCGTCGTGGTGGCGCAAGCGGCGACGCCTTCTCCAAGGCTCGAACTCGAGCAGAGCCTCGTTCAACTCGAGGCTCAGTCACGAAGGTCGCACATCATTCAGATCCTCGGTGGCGTAACGCTGCTCGCAACGGGTCTCGTCGGTGCCACCAGAAACGTCTTCACGGCGATCCAGCGATGGTACGAGTACCAGTCGCTCTTGCACCTGCCCGAGGGGGACCGCGGGGTCAAAGAGATGGAAGGTGCCATCGTCGTGTCGTGGATCGTCACGGGCGCGCTGACGGGAATGACCGCGATTCTGTTCGGCATCGGATTCTGGGCCAACCCCGCCGACGAGCTGGGTCGCGTTCGAGCTGACCTGAAGTCGACGCCCTGAGCCATTCGAGGCGCTGACGCGTCCCCTGCACCACGCGAACGCGTCTCCCACCACACAGTCGCGCACCCGTGTGCGGTCCCACTGACGCCATTCCAGAATGTCTGGGCTGGCGTGAGCCTTGCTGTAGCGTGCCGGGCGCGCATGAGCCCGACACTCCTTCTTCCGTGGTTGGTCGTGCAGGCCGCGTCGCTGAGCCAGAGCTCGGTACCAGCGACGGGTCGACACGAGACGATTCTCACCCTCGACGCCCCCGGGGCCGTGCACCTGTCAGCGCGGAGCGGGAGCGGCACCTCGTGCGAAGTCATCGATCGCGTCCGCGGGCCGTTCGCGCGAGCCGGCACGGTGGGTCGCACCAACTGCGAGCTCGACCTGCTGCTCGACGCCGGCCAGTACAAGGTGCGGCTCGAGTCACCGATGAAGGGAAAAGGCGCGGTCACCGTCGCCGTGACGCCTTTCGCCGAACGCAACGCGTCTCCGGTGCAGCTCTCCAACGGCGCCGCGGTCGAGCTCACGTTGAAGCCGATGCAGCAGGCGTCGTTCTGGCTGCCGATGCCGACGCGCGGCGTTCCCTATGTGCGAGTGTCGGGACGGAACGCGGGTGACGTCCGGTTGTGGCGAAACGGCGAGTGGCTCGAGCCGATCACGCTGCGTCGAACGACCGTCACCAACACTCCGGGCTACCCGATGCATGAGTGGTGGCTCGACCAGACGCTCGAGGCCGGCGAGTACCAGCTGGTGGTGTACGGCCGCGACGCCGTCACCGTCACCGGCTCGACGCAAGACGACTCACTCACGCTCGAGCGTGGCTTCCGGCCCGGGCCGGCGGAGCGGTCGGTCTCGTTCACCCTGCCCGTCTCGGGCGTGTTGGCGCTCGAGCTGCCGCGCACTCCGACCGCCGCGTACGTCTCGCTCGACGCAGCGCCGGAAGCGCAGGTGCAGCTGCAGGTCGCAGAGCTCAGTCCCGCGTCGCCGCTCTCGTTCGGCGCGAGCTGCACCATCGCGAAGGCCGCCATCGTCCCCGAGTGCGCGGTGCGCAGCTACGGAACTCCGGACCGGCGCGTGGTGATGCTCCGCGGCCCGAGGGGAACGAAGGGCACGATCGAATGGGCCACCGCTGTCAGTGCCGATCTCGGGTGGCTCACCTCCTGGAACGGTGGCTACTACGGCGCGCCGAGCACCAACTTCACCTTCTCGACGCGCATGTCGGGCCGCTTGATGGTGGCGACGCACGATCTGCCCATCGACAGTGACGCCGCTCCGCTGGGCTGCCAGCTCGAGACGTTCGACTCGACCAGCACCCGCATCATCGCCCGCTCGATGACGAAGCTCGGTGACGGCGAAGCGCTCGAGAAGGACTTCAACTACGACGAAGGCGGCGCGCTGATCTGGTTCGAGCTGACGTCGGCGAACAAGTACCGCATTCGCACGGACGGCGGCCGGAAGAACCGCTGCGAGGTCTATCGCTTCAAGCCCGACGGCACCCTGGAGCGCCTCACGCAGACGAAAGCGACCGAGACACCCGGCTGCGATCAGGTGCTCGCGCTGGGCCAGGGCCAGTACCAGGTGCAGCTGTTCGGCGGCGTCTCTGGCATCGAGAAGCTCGTCATTCGTGAAGACTCGAAGCGCGAGCTGAAGAAGGCCGCAGTGCGGAGCACCTGTCAGTTGCCTCCGTCCGAGCTCAGCGAAGACCGCTACCGGCTGATCCTGACGCGCACCGGCGCCATCACCACCCGCGGCGTCACGCTCACCCAGCTCCCCGTCGACACCAGCGTGCCGGTGCACTTGAGCCTCGACCCGAAGCAGACGCTCGCGCTGCCGCTCGCGCGAGGCGGTGCGTTCGTAGTGCGTTCTTCGGGCGGCGCGAAGTTCGGCTGTCAGATTCCGGGAGCGCCTTCAGCCGTGAGCGTCTCTGATTGCTCGGTTCCGTCTTCCTCCTCGGGCGACACGCTCACGCTCTCGAACCCCGGCGAGCTCCCGGTGCAGCTGACGCTCTTCCGGCCGGTGCCGACCCCGAACGCAGGCGCGATCACCTCGTACAGCCCGGCGCTCAAAGCGCTGCCGAAGCTCGCTCCTGAGCAGCCAGCCTGGTTCGACTTCGAGCGCGACCAATCGAACGCGGCCATCTTCGAGGTCGAGACACCGGGCCTCTACAACGTGACGACGCTGGGCCTGCTGAGCACCTCGTGCCGACTGCGAACGCCCGTCGTCGATCTCGTCGCGCAGAATGAGAGCGGGGGCCGCGGGCGCAACTGCCTCATCCAGACCTACCTGCAGAAGGGGCGCTACCTCCTGAGCGCCACCACGCGGGGCCTGAGCAAGGGGCGCGGCGCGCTGTTCCTGCTGCGGAAACCGGCGAAGCCCTTCGCGGGCGTGTCGGGCGAAGGCGAGTCGTTCTTCCGCGTCGACGCGAACGATCTCGTCCAGCAGAAGCTCGTCGTCACCAAGGCCGGTGACTACCAGCTGGGCACGACGGCGCAGGGCGCGAACCTGATGTGCCGCATCGACGACCCGGAGGGCTGGCCAGTCGAGTCCGTTCCTTCTCCGTGTGTCGGGGCGCGCACGCTCGGCGCAGGCACCTATCAGTGGACGCAGATGCCGCTCACCGTCGAGTCGATGCGTCGCACGAAGCTCGAGCGCGTGCGCGAGCCCATCGTGCTCAAGGGCAACAAGCCGCACGCGGTTCAGGCGTTCACCTGGTACGACGCCGAGCTCGGCAGCGACGGGAAAGATGAGTTCACCTTCACGCTCGAAGGCGAGTCGACGCTCGAGGTAGTGCTGACCCAGGGCATGCAGGGGCGCGTATTCCTGCTCGAGAAGAACCAGGCCCCCAGGGCGGTCGAGGTGATCGCGCCGCAGGTGTCCGCGTTCGATTCGTCGGGCCAGGAAGAGTCGGAGGGGCGCGAGCAGGAGTCCTCCGGAGATCGTGAGTCCAGCGGCGACGGCGAATACGGCGGCGGCGACGGTGAATCGAGCGGCGACGATGAGTCCGGCGGCGACGGCGAGTCGGACGGCAGCAGTGCACCGGTCGTCGGAGCGGGGCCAACGGGTCCTGCGATGCGGGCTGCACCGCCTCCACCGAGCGGCGAGAAGATCACCCTGCCCGCGGGCAGCTACAAGCTCGTCACGGAGCACAGCAAGGGCGACGTCGGCATCACCTACAAGCTGCACTTCGGGAGCGCGGTCTTGCTGCCGGGCATGACGCGTACCCTTCCGGTGCCCACCACCGTCTCGCTCACGGTGCCCCGAGACGGCACGCTGCGGCTGCGCACCGAGGGAGAAGCCGACGTGCGGTGCCGGCTCTTCGACGACAAGCGCAGACTGGTGCTGGAAGGCAGTGAGAACGGCTCAGACTGGAACTGCGCGCTCGCCGAGCCCATCACGAAGGGCCGCTACACCCTGGTCCTCGAGAGTGAGACGCAGCTCGCAGGCGAGACGAAGTTGTCGATCAACCTGCCCCCGGTCGAGGAAAAGGGCCCGTTCCTCGATGGCCAGACGCTGACGCTGGGCACCTCGGTCGTTCAGTACACGGTGCCGGCGGGTGATGCCGTACAGGAGCTCAGCGTGATGTCCGCCGGGAAGACGCCGTTCTCGTGTGCGGTCGTCGGACCCGAAGGCGTCGCCGCGAGGCGCTCTCGCGTCACCGACTGCTCCATGCTGGTCGTCGCGAAGCAGGAGGCGTGGACGTTGCGGCTGTGGACGACGGACGGCTCCTCGCCGGTCGCGACGACGTTCAAGACTCGCGCGTTCACCACGTCGGGCACGGAGGTCTCGGCCGCGCAGGCGCTGTCGACGAGCGTCGCGAAGCCGGGCCGGTACAAGACGTCACCCCAGGCCTTCTGTCTGAAGGGGAAGTCAACGGGCGTCTTCGAGTCGTGCGGCCCGGAGGTCTCGCTCGAGGCCGGCCCCGTGGTGTTCGCGGGGTTCGGCGCGAGAGCGATCCCCGTCCCGCTCGACGAGGTGCGCTTCGCCGCGTCCACCAACGGAGAGACCTTCGAGTTGAGCCGCGCCGTGCATCTGCAGACGATCACGGCCTCACAGCCGTCGCTGTTCCTGCTCTCGGCCGTGTCCGGGTGGGCGGAAGCGGCGCCCCCGGTGTGCGCGTTCGACGGCGCCGGTGCTTTGCGTGAACGTCGCGACGCCGCGTGCTTCGCGGTCGGCCGCGTGGGCACCGAAGCGCTCGGGCGGGTGTGGGCTCCGACGGACTCCACGGTGAGGGCGACGGTCGTGCGTCGCGACGTGGCGATCCCCTCGAAGGCAGAAGCCCTCACGCCGGGCCGTCGCACGGTGAGCTTCTCGAGCGTCGGCGCGTTTGGACTTCCCTCCTCCAGCCGCGCGCGCGTCGAAGCGACGCTGCCTCGTGACACGTGGGGCGTCCTGATGGACGACGCTGGCAACGCGCTCGAGCTCTGCGCGCCGACGAACGAGCTGAGGCGCTGCGTCGTGACGGGCCAGGGCGGCAAGCTGTTCCTCGTCGGTGCGAGTGATGGCAAGGCCGATCTCACGACGGTCTTGCTCGAGACGGCGCCGATGTCGGTGGCGTTCACCGGCCTCTACGAAGACTCGCCGCGCGCCCCCGGCACCGTTCGCCTCACCGTGCCGCCTGCCGACGCCGACCGCTCGGTCCTCGTCGAGGGCGCGCTGCGGTGCACCCTGGTGCTCGCCTCAGGTGAGCGCTTCACGAGCTGCCGCACCCGACTGCCCGCGAAATCCGGCGCCGAGCTGATCATCGAGCACGACCTCACGGCGCTCCGCGCGATGGTGCACACGCAGGGTCGTGAGAAGTGGGCACGCCTGGGCATCGAGCTGCCCGTCGTCGCAGGGCCCGCGCTCCAACCTGCGGTGGCGATTCCGCTGCAACAGGGTCGGGTCGATCGCACCATCGTCGTCTCGCAGAGCAGCGTCGTGCGAGTCTCTTCTGAGACCGGCGTCTGCGGCCTCTTCCGCGGAAACGATCTGCTCACGGTCGACGGCAACGACACCGGCTGCGAGCTGGTGCGCGTACTGAACCCGGGCACCTACCGTCTGCTGGTGAGGCCGTTCGCGAGCCGCCCGCTGGCTGGTGGGAGCCTCCGTTGGCTTGCCGAGCCGGTGACCACACTCACAGAAGGCGTCGGAGCCGAGACCTGGCTCGCGCCCGGTGAGGTGCGGCTCTTCACGTTCGACACGAAGGGCAAAGGTCGCGTCGGCTTCGGCATGCAGGCCAACCGTGAGGACCTCGAGTGCTCCGTCTACAACGACGGCTACCAGGCCGTCGGCGAGGGGTGCCACCAGTACCTGAACCTCGACAAAGGCCGGTTCCTGCTGACGGTTCGAAACCCCAATCGGCCCGGAGCGAGCCCCATCGCCGTGAAGCCCGTCCTGCTCGGGCTGTCCGGTGACTCGAACGAGGTGCCGCCCGAGTACCTCCAGGACTTCTTCGGCCGCGTGGGGATGACGCCATGATCCGACTCCACGCCGCGCACTGGTTCTTCACCATGACTCGTTCCCTCATCGTCGTTGCTGCCCTCGTCTCAACCCACGCGCTCGCGCAGTACACCGCAGGCGACGTCGGCCAACGCCCGGCGACCGGTGGCACGAGCGTGTTGCCCGAGACGTTCCTGCGCGGGTTCGATCCCGTGACGGTGTACTTCGAGGGTGATCAGGTCGGAGCGAAGGGGCCTGCCGATGACGGCCCGAAGTTCCTCTCGTTCGCCCCAGCCTGGCCCGGCGCGTACACGTGGGTCGACAAGCGCACGCTCCAGTTCCGGCCAGCCGAGCCCTGGCCTGCGCTCGCCCGCTTCGCCATCGATGCGCGCGGCACGAAACGCGTCCTCACGACGATGATGTCGCCTCCGTCTGCGATGGCGCCTGCGGCCGGCAGCGAAGGGCTTCGTCCGTTCCGCGTGGTGACGCTCACCTTCCCGCAGGCGCTGCCGCCGGCGTCACTCAAGAAGATGCTGTCGCTCGAGATTCGCGATCTGCCGGGACTCGCCGACAGCCCTCGCAAGAAGGTGCAGTCGTTCTCTCTTGCGCCGCTGCCACGGGCCTCGCAGCGAGATCCGGCGAGCTGGGCGCTCACGCTCGATGAAGACGTGCCCGAAGGAAAGCAGCTGGTGGTCTCGGCCAGTCTCGCGCTCGGCACCGAAGGCACCACGTTGTGGACGGGCCGGCTCTCGACGCGCACGCCGTTCACCTTGCAGAGCGTGCAGTGCGGCAACGCGACGTTCCCGCTCGTCGGTGGCGCCTCGACCCCGAAGGATCTCGCGCTCGGCTGTGGCAATCGCGGCGACCTGCCCCAGCTCGTCTTCTCGGCGCAGGTGTCGGATCTCACCCTCACCAGCCTCCACAAGCTCGTGCACCTCGAGCCGTCAGTGCCCGACCTTCGCTTCACGGCGTATGGGGAACGGGTGCAACTGCAGGGCAAGTTCGTGCCCGACACGCTCTACAAGCTGACGCTGGGCTCGGCGCCGATTCGAGACGACGCGGGCCGTGCGCTCCGTGACGTGAAGCCCGCCGATGTCTTCTTCCATCTCGGGTGGAAGGCCTCGTTCCTGCGCTTCACCCAGTCGACGGCGATCGTCGAAGCGCGTGGCCCGCGAATGCTGCCCCTCCAGGGCTACGGGGAGCCGAAGGCAGACGTGCGCGTCTATCGCGTCGATCCCTTCCATGCCGGCCTCTGGCCGTTCCCCTCGTCACCGATCGTGGTGGATGAGCAGAGCGCTCCGCCGTTCCCCGGCGAAGAGCCGACGACGCCTGACATTCCTGGCGCCATCGACGCACAGGCCCTGCAGCAACACCTGCGACTGCTCGGGAGCCCGCTCGTGTCGCGACTCGTCGATCTGCCGCTCGCCGACAAAGCGAACACCACGACGTTCGGGCTCGACCTGAAGCCGCTCGTCGATCAGCGCCCCGGGACGTACCTCGTCGGCCTGCGACGCCTGACCGGCCGCGCCGAGCGTGCCTACGTTCGCGTGCAGATCACCAACCTCACGATGACGAGCGTCGAAGAGACCGACAAGGCGGTGGTCTACATCCGAACCCTCGACACCGGTGACGCGGTGCGCGGCGCGACGGTGCGGCTCGAAGGGACCGGCACAGAGATTCCAGGGCCGACGGCTCAGGAGTTCACGACCGACGGCGATGGCCGCGTCGTGTTGTCGCCTCGCAATACGTGGAGCTCGATCACCCGCGTCTCGGTTCGCTCTGGAGACGACGTGCTGGTGCTCGACCCCCGTGAGTCGTTGCCTTCGTTCGCGAACAACCACTGGTCGAGCTACGGCAGCTGGCTTGGCTGGTTGCTGGGGCGCGTTCCCACCCCGCCCAACGACGCAACGCTCGGCTTCGTCTTCAGCGAACGGCCCATCTACAAGCCCGGCGAGCCGGTGTTCTTGAAGGCCTATGTCCGTCGCAAGGAGAACGGTGGGCTTCAAGTTCCCTCGGCGCTGTCGGAGTACAAGCTGCGCGTCCGCGGCCCGGACGGCACCGAGTACCCCGTCAACAGCACGTCCACGCCGCTGGGCGCCCTGGCCGCGACCTTCAAGGAAGACGGGATTCCGACGGGCGACTTCTCAGCAGAACTCGTGCACGCCCCGATTCGCGCTGGCGAGACGGTCATCGCGACGCGCTCTTTCAAGATCGAAGCGTACCGGGTGCCCACCTTCGAGGTGCAGCTCACCGGCGCGCCACGCGTGCGCAACGACGCCGCGTTCAAGGTGAAGGCGGTCGCGCGCTACTACGCCGGCGGCAACGTCGCGAACCAGCCCATCGCCTGGAGCGTGACGCAGCGCCCGTACTCGTGGACCCCGAAAGGCCTGCCCGGCTTTCTCTTCGCGTCGTCGGCGCAGTTCGCGAGGCCGCAGAGTCAACGCACGCCAGGCGTCACCGCGCAGCAGGGAGAGCTCGACGACAGCGGCGCCGGAGACATCACCACCAACCCGCAGCTCGATCTCGATGGCTCGGGGCGCGTGTACCGCTTCGAGGCCACCGTCACCGGTCCCGACGATCAACCGGTCACCAGCGCGACCGAGGTGAAGGCGCTGCCGCCCTTCGTGCTGGGACTCAAAGTGCCTCGGTACCTCGAGAAGGCGACCGAGCTCAAAGCCGAGCTGCTCGCCGTCGGCATCGACGACAAGCCGCTGCAGGACCAGGAGATCCGCGTTCGGCTGCTGCGCCGCGTGTGGCACTCGACGCTGCGCGAGACGAGCTTCGCGACCGGCAAGGCGAAGTACCAGACGGAGCAGGAGGATCTGCAGGTCGCCGAGAAAACGCTCAAGACGCTCACCACGCCGCTGGCGCAGGTGTTCCCCATCGTCGACTCCGGCGTCTACGTCGTCGAGCTGTTCGCCCGCGACAAGCTGGGCCGCGTGCAGACGCTCTCGGCCGATCTCTACGTCGGCGGCTCCACGCCACAGTCCTGGCAGAAGTCCCGCGACGGCGTCTTCGAGGTGAAGCCCGACAAGAAGTCGTACGTGCCCGGCGACCTCGCGCACCTCATCGTGCAGAGTCCCTACGCCACGGCCAAAGCGCTCGCGATCATCGAGGACCCGACTGGCAACCGCTACCTGTGGAAGGACGTCTCGGGCTCGCGTGTGGTGATCGACGTGCCCATCACCGAGCGGCACGCGCCGAACCTGCCGGTCCACGTGGTGCTGATGCGCGGCCGCATCGGCGAAGGGAAGACCGACGACTCCCGGTACAAGCCGGCGACGGCGGCCAGCACCATCGATCTCGAGATCGAGCCCGTGAAGAACCAGGTGACGGTGAACGTGACGCACCCCGAGGTCGCCAGGCCCGGTACGAAGCACGACTTCACCATCACGCTCACTGACGAGTTGAAGCGGCCCGTCGGTGGAGAGGTGACGCTGTGGCTCGTGGACGAGGCGGTCCTGTCGCTCGCCAGAGAAGCGACGCTCGATCCGCTCTCCGAGATGATTCGCCGCAATGCGCGAACCGTCAGCGTGCGTGACTCCCGCAACCTCGTCGTGGGCCGCATCACCGAGCTCGAAGAAGACCCGGGTGGCGATGGTGGCGACGACGACTCGCAGGGCAGCAAGCGCCTGGTGCGCAAGGAGTTCAAGACCGTGCCGTACTACGCGGCGACGTTGACGGTGCCGGCGAGCGGCAAGCTGGTGGTGCCGATTCAGCTCTCGGACGATCTGACGAACTTCCGCGTGCGTGCGGTGGCGGTCTCAGGCGCGACCCGCTTCGGCCTCAAGCAGTCGACCCTTCGCGTGCGCTTGCCGGTGTTGGTGACGCCGCAGCTCCCGCGGTTGGTCCGCATCGGCGACTCGTTCTGGCCCGGCGCCGTGGCGCGCGTCGTCGAAGGTCCCGATGGACCGGCGAGCGTGGATATCTCGATCACGGGATCCATCGAGGGCAAGGGCTCGCTCAACGAGCGCATCGAGCTGAAGTCCACGAAGGCGCAGTCAGTGCTGACGCCAATCAAGGTGAAGGCCGCCGCGATGGGCAAGGAGTCGGTCGTCACCGTGCGCGTCGACGTGACGCGGCTCTCGGACAAGGCCGGCGACGCGTTCGAGGTGAAGCTGCCGCTGTTGCCGGATCGAGGCATCGAGCGGTCGGCCAGCGTCGTGACCCTCCAGCCCGGAGCGAACACCCTCAAGCCGTTCCCCGAGCCCGCGCGTCCCGGCACCTCGACGCAGACGTACGTCTTCACCAACCAGCCTGGCGTGCTCGAGCTTGCCTCGAGCCTCGAATACCTCTCGGCGTATCCCCACGGGTGCCTCGAGCAACGCATGAGTCAGGTGTACCCGGACCTCGTGCTGGGCTCGTTGCTCAAGAAGCTCGAGCTCGACACGCGCTTCACGCCGCAGGTTCAGGCCAACACGCGCAAGCTGCTCGAGGAGCTCGCCCAGCATCAGGACGCGTCGGGCTTCCTCGGCTACTGGCCCGGCTCCAGCGGCAACGTTCAGCTCACCGCGGCTGGCGTCGAGTTCATGACGATGGCGAAGAAGGCCGGCGTGACGGTCGACGAGAAGGTTCGCGCCCGCGCGATCGACGGCCTCAAGCGCGTGCTGCGGAAGGACTTCAACGGGCTGTGGAACGAGTACCGCTTCAATCAGCAGACCGCGGCGCTTCGAGCCCTGGCGCGGACTGGCGACCTCGACGACAACTACGCGGTCGAGCTGTTCTACGGGCGCGCCGCGATGGACTCGAGCTCGCTCGCCGATCTCACCTCGGCGATGTCGGAGCGGCCCAACGTCTTTGCGTCGAACCTCGGCACGCTCAAAGGCGAGCTGTGGGACGAGCTGGTCTTCAAGCTCGTCAAGGGCACCCAGGTGTTCGATCGCATGCGTCGAGATCGGGCCACCTGGTCAGGCCTCTACCTGGGCAGCTCGTCGAGTGCGGTCGCGGCCGTGTGGGAAGCGCTGCTCCGCGTCGACCCTTCGAACCAGAAGCACACGCTGATTCGTGACGCGTTGCTCGCGAAGGCGACCGCGAACCAGGGTTTCGGGACGACGTACGACAACCGACGGGCGATCTCGGCGTTCGCGCTCTACCTCGAGAAGGGCACCTCGAACTCGGGCAAGAGCACCGTGACGCTGAGCGGACTCCCTGAGGTCGTCCTGGACGACGCGAAGAAGGCGGGCCGGCGCATGGTGGACTCGGAGCAGGTGCCGACGGTCAACGTCTCGGGCGGGCCCGTGGGCGCTCGGCTGCAGGTGAAGTACCTGCCGCTCCAGCCTGGCGACCAGGCCGAGGCGAAGAAGCAGGGCCTCATCGTCAGCCGCAGCCTCACGCGTTACCCCGCCGACGGCAGCGCTCCGGTGAACGTGGAGGACAAGGCGGGCCAGACGCTCAAGGTCCCCCTCGGTGAAGTGCTCGAGCTGCACGCCCAGGTGACGACCGACGAGGCGCGCCAGCATGTGGCCTTCGTGGTGCCGTTCGCCGCGGGGCTCGAGCCGATGAACCCGAACCTCGAGAACGCCGGGAGTGACGCAAAGCCTTCTCAGTCTGACTCGTTGGCGCCGACGTACGTGCAGCGGCTCGATGGCGAGGTGCGCTACTTCTTCACCGAATTGCCGCGCGGCACGCACACCTTCCACTTCCGCGTGCGCGCCTCGAGTGAAGGCAGCTTCGTGCACCCGCCTCCGTTCAGCGAGCTGATGTACCGCGAAGAGGTGCGTGGCCGTGGCGTGGGCGCGCGCATCATCGTCACCGGCACCCGGCAACAGTGAGGGCGTGATGGGATCGTCACCGAGCCTGAGGTCGAGGGCGTGGCGCCGTCTGGCCTCGCTCTGGAGCACGCCTCGTCGTCGCGTCGCGTTCGGCCTTCTCTTCCTCTTCTCAATGGGGGCCGGCGTTCGGTTCTGGCGTTCCCTCGACGACGCCCTCGCGACGCGCACTCCGTCTCAGGTGCTGCTCGATCGCCGCGGCCGCTTCCTCGGTGAGGTGTTCGGCGCGAAAGAGTCGTACGGCTTCTGGCCGCTCCCGGCGTCATTGCCCACGAAGGTGGTGGTGACGACGCTCGAGACCGAAGACCGCTCCTTCTACGAGCATGACGGCGTGGCGTGGGGTTCTGTGCTCCGCGCGGCCTGGCAGAACGTGTCGAACCGGCGCGTCATCTCGGGAGCGAGCACCATCGCGATGCAGGTCGCGCGCATGCAGCACCCGCGGACCCGGACGCTCTTCGCGAAGCTGCACGAGGGTACCGAGGGGCTGCTCCTCGTGCGCAAGCACGGACACGACGCGGTGCTGCGTCAGTACCTCACCATCGCGCCCTACGGGAACCGCACGCACGGCATCGTGCGCGCGGCGAACCTCTACTTCGACAAGCCCATCGACGATCTCTCGTGGCTCCAGGCGGCGTACCTGGCGGCGCTCCCACAGCAGCCCAGCCGCATGTCTCCGTGGACGAAGGACGGCCACGCGCGCGCGATGGCGAGAGCCCGTCGAATCCTCACCCAGCTCCATCAGCGACGCGTCATCGGTGACGAGGACCTCCACGTCGCGCTCACGTCCGAGCTCGCGTTGTCGAAGCACCCCGCGCGCCCGAAAGAAGCGATGCACGCGGTGCTCGCCTGGAGTCGGCGCCTGCCGACGGACCGCGTCATTCACCGCACGACGATCGATCTCGACGTGCAGCGCACGGCCTTCAAGGCGCTGACCGACAACCTCGGCACGTTGCGCAGCGCCGGCGCAGGCAACACCGCTGGGCTCGTCGTGGATCTGCCGACCGGCGAGGTGCTCGCCTACGTAGGGAGCGCCGACTACTTCGACGCCGACGCGCGCGGGAGCATCGACTACCTCGCGACGCGCCGCTCACCCGGCTCGGCGCTCAAGCCCTTCATCTACGCGATGGCGCTCGAGAACGGCACGCACACACCAGCGAGCGAGCTGCCCGATACCCCGGTGGAGTTCGCGACGGCCAACGGCGGCCTCTACGTGCCCGAGAACATCACCCACACGTTCCTTGGGCCCATGCTGCTGCGTCAGGCGCTGGGCAACTCGCGGAACATTCCGGCGCTGCGCGTGCTCTCGGAGGTCGGCGTCGATCGTGTGGTGCAACGCCTCGAACGCGGAGGCGTGAAGCAGGTGAAGTACGACCCGTCCGCGTACGGGCTCACGCTCGCGATGGGCTCGCTCCACGTCACGCCGATCGAGCTCGCGCAGCTGTACACCGCGCTGGGGAACAAGGGCGTCACGGTGCCGCTCAAGCGCTTCGTCGACGAGACGCCCGCGCCTGGCGTGCGGCTCCTGAGTGAAGACGCCGCGATGCTGACCGCGCACATGCTCGCCGACCCCGAAGCGAGGCGCCCGGCGTTCCCGCCCGGAGGCTCGCTCGACTACGACGTCGCGGTCGCGGTGAAGACGGGCACGAGTCAGGGCTATCGCGACGCGTGGGCCGCTGCGTTCTC
Source organism: Myxococcaceae bacterium (assembly GCA_040400045.1). Lineage (GTDB taxonomy): Bacteria > Myxococcota > Myxococcia > Myxococcales > Myxococcaceae > Xiheimicrobium. The sequence continues at coordinate 31,901 of JBBAQZ010000036.1, read as the reverse complement.
CGATCGACTGCTCGTGGTGAGCTGGGTGGGCAACCACGACTGGCGCCGCATGAACCTGGTCTCGGGCGCAACGGCCGCAGCGCCCGCGGTGCATACGATTCTCGAGAAGGTCAGCCCCGACATCCGGCCCTGGCTGGCGCCGACCATGACGTTTGCGCTGCCCAGTGGTTCCGTCGCCGTCGACGTGTGCGCGCTGTCGGGCCGCCTCCCGGGCCCACGCTGCCCACACGTGAAGACCGAGTACTTCGTGCGCGGGACCGAGCAGAGCCACCCGTGTCCCTTTCACGCCGAGGTGAGACTCGATCGCCGCACCGGGCTCCTCGCCGGCCCAGCGTGCCCGGCGGCCGTCGTCGAGACCCACGCCATGCTCACCCTTCCGGAAGTCTATGCCTCGTGGGCGAGACGACAGCGGCTCTCGATCGCGCCGACCGTCGAATCACCGCTCTGCCCGAAGACCGACCCCTCCATTCGAACGGTCCGCATCCGCGAGCCCGCGCCCGCCTCTCGCTACCTCTTCGATCCCGACACGCCGCGAGCGCTCTCGACGGTGAAGCTCTCGGCCTCGGTGCAGCCCGCGACGGAGGAGGTGGTGTGGCTCGTCGACGGCACGCCCATCGCTCGCGTCGGGTATCCGCACGAGGTGCGGTGGCCCATCGCTCCGGGAGCACACGTCATTCGGGCCGTGCTGGCCGGCGGACGCGAGGCGAGCGCGCCAGTTCGCATCACGGTCGATGACTGACGTCGGGCCTGCGACAGCGCGACGATTCGAACGCGCTGTCCGCCGAGCAGCACGGTGTTCGGCTCGGCGCCGAGTGAAAGGACCGAGCGAGGTGTCACGCGACGGCGGCTCGTCAGAGCGCGATGACGGCGGGTGGCGTGCTGCGGGGACTCATCATGAGCGAGGCCTCAGCCGCCAGTCGGCGCGAGCGCGAGTCGATGAGCGGGGACCAGTCGGTCAGGTTCAGCATCTCGTCACGCAGCATGACCTTCGGATCGCTGCCGTCACCGAGCCGACAGATGATGGCGCCGACACCCGCGTTCGAGACGGCACGCGCCGCATCCTGCAGCATCATCTCTGACTTGGCCTCGACGACGCCGAGGCTCGGCAGCAGCCCGACGCGCAGATCCGAGAGCCGCTCGCAGTGGCGGAACACCGCTTCCCGCATCACCAGCCCACGCGGAATCCCTCCGGGGTCGAGCACCAACACCGCGCGGCACTCGCCCGGTTCCAGGGCCGCGACCACCGCCTTGAGGGGCGCCGATTCGAGCGCGAGCACCACGTCGAGGAGAGGCAAGTCACGAACCTGGAATTGGTCGAGCATGGCGCGCCCTCGAGCAAGCCGAATGCCCGGCAACAATCGAAGGAGTTCAGGCGCTTGGTCGAGCGTGCTCTTTCATCGCTGCACGGTTCATTTCAGGACTGCAAGGTGCAGCGCTGTGGGGGCAGCAAGCGAGGTCATTCTGCACCTCGGGGCGAATCAGCGGAACGCCACGAGCCTGACGTCATCGGCTGAGGCCCGGTCCTTGCGGAGCAACCCGACCGGCGCGTGGCGAGCCAGCACGCGACGGGCGGCGCGCAGGTCGGCGTCGCAGCCGTTCCCGAGCGACTTCGCGCAGGCCGTCGTCACCAGCCAGAGCAACGCCGCGCGGTCGGTCCAGTCGCGGAACGCGTGCTCGGCCTGCGGATCCTGGCTGAGCTCGACGAGCGCCTGTTTCGCCTCATCGAGCAACGCGCCGACCCGCGACTGCACGTCGGCCGGCGCTTCGGCGGCGAACCGCTCGACCTCGGAAAACAGCACCTCGTGCCCACCTTCTTTGCGCAGCGCGCGGAAGGCGTCGAGCACCAGGATGTTGGTGGTGCCTTCCCAGATGGGCAGCACCTGCGCGTCACGCAGCACGCGCGCCATCGGCCAGTCTTCGATGTAGCCGTTGCCCGCGAGCACCTCGACGCCTTCGCTCGCGATGCGCACGGCCCACTTGCCCAGCACGTACTTGAGCAGGGGCGTGAGCATGCGAAGGGTACGCCGCTCGGTCTCGGTGCTGGCGCCGTTGTCGACCGAGTCCATCAGCTGAACGCCGCGGAACGCCCACAGGAGCGCCAGGCGTTGCTCACTGGCCATGTCGAGCAGCGACTCGGCCAGCAGCGGGTGCTCGATGATCTTCTTGCCGAAGGCCACCCGCTGCTCGGCCCAGTCGACCGCCTCCACGACCGACCGCCGCATCACCGCCACCGAGGCGATGGCGTTGTAGAGGCGCGAGAGGTTGAGCATCTCGGCCATCTGGTGGAAGCCCTGACCGGGACCACCGAGCAGGAAGGCCTCGGCCCCCTCGAGCGTGACTTCGCCAGTCGGGAAGCTGCGCTCGCCGAGCTTGTCCTTGATGCGATCGATGCGGAACGCGTTGCGCTTCCCGTTCTCGAGCGTGCGCGGCAACACGTACAGGCCCAGGCCCCTCGTGCCCGGCCCGGCGCCCTCGGGCCTCGCGAGGATCATGATCACGTCGGCGTCGACGTTGGAGCAGAACCACTTGTCGCCCCACAACGTCACCCGCTCTCCCGGCACACCGGTGCCGCCCTTCGCCACGGTCGCGATCTGCCCGACGTCGCTGCCGCCGGCCTTCTCGGTGAGGAACATCGCGCCGGTGAAGAGGGTCGACAGCTCGGTCGACGACAGTCGGGGAACGAAGCGCTGCTGGAGCTCCGGGGTGCCGTGTTTCACCAGCAGGCGCGCGGCGCCGTCCGTCATGCAGACGGGACAGAACATGCCGGCCTCGGCCTGACCAAAGAGGTAGCCGAGCCCGAAGGTGAGCGCCTTGCCCGCCTGGCCACGCTCGGCCGCGAGCGCCGGGTGGTACGTCGCCGCGACGATGCCGCCGCCGTACCCGAGCCGCTGCAATTCCCGGTAGCTGTGGTGGTAGTCGATCTCGTCGATCCGCGCGCCGGTGCGATCGTGCGTCACGAGGGTGGGGCCGTGATGATCGGCCTCGTGCCCCCAGCGGGCCCCTTCGTTCGCGACCGCGTCACCCATGCGCGCGAGGCGGGGCTTCGCGTTCTCGAACGAGGCGCCCAGCTGCCGGGCCATCACCCGCTGCAGCGCCACGTCGGTCTCGAACCAGCTCGGCTTTCGCGTCGTCATCACCGTTCTCCTCGTCCATTCAACAGCGAGTCCCACACCTCAGTGAGCTCGGCCTCGCGCGCGAGCACGAGGGTCACCGCTTCGTCTCCGAACTTCGCCCGCTCGGCCTCGAGCGAGGCCCCTTGCTGGGCGCGGGCCTTCACGTCTCCGAACGCCGCTTCCACTTTCTGGCGCTGCTCCGGCTTGAGCGTCAGCGTCACCTTGTCGAAGCCGCGCAGCGCCTCGGCCCCGGTCAGCTTGCCGATGGTGCGGTGGGTGACGACGGCGCCGATGAGGTCTTCCAGCCGGTCGATCTCAATCTCGGTCAACCCGGCCTCGCCGCGAACGGCGCGCTCACGCAGGGCCCTGCCCTTCGCGTCGAGCCCGGCGTCGTCGCCCGCCGTGACGCTGAGCGCGCGGTGGTAGCGCAGCCACGCGTCGAGCTTCGCAGCCGAGATCGCCGCGACGGCCTCAGGCTGTGCCGCCCGCTGCGAACCACCCGCGTCGGGGCTGACGGAGGCCACCGCTCGCCGCTCGGGACAGCCGAGGAGGAGCAGCGTCAAGAGGTGCAGTCGGCTCGACATCGGCGCGCACCATACCGTCTGCATTCGAGGCCACTGCTGTCTGACAAAAGAGACGACGCGCCGAGCCGTGGCGCGCCACCAAAGCCCTTTGACCGCACTGGAGGACGTGACCTATTCCTCGCCCCTCCGATGCGAGTCTTCCTCGTCAGACACGGCGACGCCGACGCAGAGATCCCCGACGGGCTCGATGATGAAGCCCGTGCGTTGACGGCACGGGCCCGGCTGGCGCTCCCTGGCCACTTCCAGAACGTGAGCGCGTTGATCGGTACGCCCGACGTGATGGTGATGAGCCCGCTCGTGAGGGCCGTGCAGACGGCGACGATCCTCGCGCAGCTGGTTGGCTACGAGGGCCCGCTGAGGTCGACGCGCATGCTGTTCCCCGACGGGCCGGTGGGCGCGCTCGAGACGCTCCTCGCCCAGCACGACGGGAAAGCCGTGGCGCTGATTGGCCACCAGCCGTCGATGGGCGCAGCCGCAGCCCACTTCCTCGGCATGTCGTCGTTCCCGAAGCCCGTGACGCCGGGCACCGTCATCGGCATCGAGCGGCCAGAAGGTGGCGGCGTGGGCACCCTCTTCCTCTATGCGGCGCCGGGCCAACCCATCGTGCAGGCGCTCGAGCTCGAAGCGACCTGAGGCGCAGCGCCCGCGCCGTGGCGAGGCTAAGAGGGCCCCATGGAAGACGCCGCCTTCGCCGCAGCCGTCGCGCAGACCTTCAAGAAGCTGGTCAAGGCCATCGACGCCGCCGACCCCGACGTCGTCGAATGTGACTCGACCGGCGACATGGTGACGATCACCGCGTCGAAGACCGGTGAGAAGGTGGTGGTGAACACGCAGCGCGCCGTGCACCAGATCTGGGTCGCCGGCAAAGGCGTCGGCGTGCACTTCTCGTGGAGCGCAGATGGCCGCTGGCTCGACGACAAGCAGAAGGGCCTCGAGCTCAACGCGTGGATCTCGGAGTGCGTCGAGTCGGCCTCGGGTCATCGACTCTCACTTTGAGCTGAATATGAGCGGTGGGCGCTCTGGAGTCAGAGTGGACCCTTTCCCGGAGACCTCCTCATGACGCCACTCCTGCTCGCGACCGCGCTGCTGGCCCAGGCACCCAAAACCGAGTGCATCACCGTGACCGGCGGGCGCGTCTGCGGCTACCAATGCAAGACGGCGAACGGCATCAACGGCAAGTGCGCCGAGTCGCCCAACGGCATCTGTGTTCAGAATGTCGGCACCATCGTCTGCTTCGATCCGCCGCCCTGGCTCCAGGTCGCGTACGGCGGAGCGGCCCCGGCGCCGAAGTGCCTCACGGACGGCTCGGCGGCCGCGTGTGGCTACAACTGCAAGAACGCCGCGGGCGTCGTGGCGTGCGCGCAGACCCCGGCCGGCGCGTGCATGGCGGGGCCGAACAACAGGGTGGTCTGCGCCGATCCTCCCCCTGAGGTGTACGGCGTCTTCGGCAACAAGGCGCCCCCGATGGCCTGCAAGGAACACCTTGAAACCGTCAGCTGCGGCTACGGGTGCGTGGTGTCGGGCGGCGTGGTGGCCTGCACGAAGACGCCCTTCGGCATCTGCGACACGCGCGAAGGGGCACCGGTCTGCTTCGATCCCGACAAGTTCGTGATCTGTGCAGGCGGCACACAGACGCAGAAGCCGACGTGTACCCAGCACGCTGGAAGGCTCGCCTGCGGTTATAAGTGCGCGACGGTGGGCTCCACGATCGCGTGTGCGAAGACGCCCCAGGGCACGTGCGACGACCAGGGCTCGAGCGAACCGGTCTGCTTCGATCCTCCCGTGCGTGGAGGCCGGTCGAACTGCCTGAAGGTCATCGGCGCCGAGTAGCTCAGCCGAGCGAGATGCGGCTCTTCTTCGGCTTCGGCGGCGCCTCCGGCAGCGTCGGAGCGTCGACCTTGTTGCCCCCCGACTCCTGCGCACGCTTGAGCGCCACCGAGGCCTCACGCACCAGCGCCCCGAAGCTCACGGTCGCTTTGGGGTCGAGCGCCGGGTCGAAGCTGGCGAGCCCCACCGAGGCCGTCCCCTTCGGGAACGCAGCGATGGTTCCCAACTGCTTCACCACCCGCTCCGCGACGATCGACGCGCCCTGACGGGGCGTGTGCGGCAGGAACACGAGGTACTTGTCTTCGGCGAAGGGCATGGCCACGTCGATGTCTCGAACGAGCGCGCTGATCGCCGTCATCGCTTCGCTGCGAATCGCGGCGCGCTGGAACTCGGGGCTCGACTCTTTCGACAGACGCTCGGTGAGCTTGTCGAGCCCGATCAACAACAACGCCACCGGGTAGGCGTAGCGCTTCGAGCGCTTCACCTCGAGCAGCATGTACTTCTTGAAGAACGTCTCGTCGGCGGTGTTGACGCCCGGTCCGCGGGGCTTCGGCGCGGGCGACGGTCTGGGCTCGGCCTTGAGCTTCTGGACCTGGGCGGCGAGCTCGAGGACGCGCAGCCGCAGCTCGCGGAGCTTGAGCACTGCGCGCACCGCGTTGAGCACCGCGTTCCGCTTCGGTGGTCCGCTGAGGAAGCAGTCGGCGTTGACGGCGGTCGCGCGCTCGAAGGCCTTCTCCTCTTCGGGCGGGTACACGAGAATCAGGCAGAGGTCCGGCGCCAGCTTGCGCAGCTCAGCGGCCAGCACCTCACCGTCGAACGAGCCCGACACCGACGCGATGACGACGTCGGGTGCCTTCGCGCGGAAGAGCCGCACCGCCTCGTCGAGGTCGTGCACGGCCTGCACTTCGGCGCGGCCGTCGAGGAACTTGCGCAGCGCGTTGCAGATGGGCGCCGACGGTTCGGCGACGAGGACGCGGGGTGAGGGCACGGGCGTGGTGGCTCAGACTTCGAGCACTTCCTTCTCCTTCTTCGCGACCACGTCGTCGACCGCAGCGATGCCGGCGTCGGTCTCTTTCTGGACCTTCTCCTGCGCGCGCTTGTTGTCGTCCTCGGTGATCTTCTTGTCCTTGAGCAGCGTCTTGAGCTTCTCGTTGGCGTCACGGCGCTCGTTGCGGATGGCGACCTTGTGCTCCTCGCCCTTCGCCTTCACGTCCTTCGCGATGTCCTTGCGGCGCTGCTCGGTGAGCGGAGGAATCGGCAGTCGAATGATCTCACCGTCGTTCTGCGGGGTGAGGCCGAGGTTCGCCTCGTGAATCGCCTTCTCGATGTTCTTCAGGACGGTCTTGTCCCATGGCTTGACGGTGATGAGCCGCGCCTCGGGAACGGCGATGGCGGCGCACTGCGCGAGCGGCGTGGGCGTGCCGTAGAAGTCGACCCGCACGGCGTCGAGCATGGCGGCGCTCGCGCGGCCGGTTCGAATCTTCGTCATGTGGCCCTTGAGGGCGTCGACGGCCTTCTTGATCTGTTCGGTGAGGCCCTTCACCACGTCGTCATGCGCAGCCATGTGTCACTCCTTGTTCGAAAGCTGTTCGAATCTTCACGTCGTCAAACGAGGACCGTCTCAGCGTGGCCGACGATGGTCCCGATTTCACCGGGGCGCAGCACCGCGCGCTCGATGTTGCCCGTCGTCATCATGTCGAACACGACGATGGGCAGCTTGTTGTCCATGCACAGCGAGATGGCGGTCGAGTCCATCACGTTCAGGTTCTTCTGCAGCACGTCCATGTACGTCAGCGTTCGGTAGCGGCGGGCCGTCGGCACCTTCTTCGGGTCGGCTTCGTAGACGCCGTCGACCTTGGTGGCCTTGAGGATGACGTCGGCGTTGATCTCCATCGCGCGCAGCGAGGCGGCGGTGTCGGTCGTGAAGTAGGGGTTGCCGGTACCGGCGGCGAAGATGACGACGCGCTCCTTCTCGAGGTGGCGCACGGCGCGGCGGCGAATGTACGGCTCGGCGATCTGCTCCATCTTGATGGCCGACAGCACCCGCGTCTGGCCGCCGAGCTGCTCGAGCGCGTCCTGCATCGCGAGGGAGTTGATGCAGGTGGCGAGCATGCCCATGTAGTCGGCGCTCGCCCGATCCATGCCGCGCGTGGCGCCCTGGACGCCGCGGAAGATGTTGCCGCCGCCGATGACGAGCGCGACCTGCACGCCGGCCTTCTGCAGGTTGAGCACCTGCTGCGCGATGCCGGTCAGCACCTCTGGGTTGATGCCGTACTTGTCGTCCCCCATGAGCGCCTCGCCGGACAGCTTCAGCAAGACACGTTTGTACCCGCCGGTGCTGCTCTTGGAGGCGCTCATGGCGGAGAAGGGCTTGTAGTCCCCCGCCGTGCGCTTGGGGAGCGAGAAACGCGAGGCTTCACCTGGTGAGCCAGCCCGAGCTCTTCGACGAGGCGCTCCAGTTCCTCGAGCACGGCGACGACTCGAGGCACGTGGCGCAGGGCCTGGTGCGTGACGACGAGGAAGGACGACGGTGGCACGGCGGGGAACGGCGCCGGCACTGCGACGAGGCCACGGAGCTTGGCCTGGACGCTGGTGGTCGCGATGGCGCCGACCCCCGCCTTCGCCGCGGCGCACATGGTCAGGAACTCATTGGCCACCATCACCCGTGGGCACGGCAGCACCGCCAGCGCCCGTTGCATCGAGGGCACCTCGTCGGACCAGTCGATGAGGGGCACCTGCTCGAGGCGGGCCTTCGCGGGCAGTCGTCGAACGAGCGCTGGCGACGCACCGATACGGGCGAGTGCACCTCTGAAGACGACTCGAGGCCCCGTGATCACTCACGGAGCCCCGGGTCTCATCGTTCAGCTGACCTTGAAAACCTCAGGCCTGGCCGATCGTCTTGGCGACCTCAGCGGCGAGGTCTTCCTTCTTCTTCTCGATGCCTTCACCGACCTCGAAGCGAACGACGCGACCCACGCTCAGCGTCGCGCCCACGGCCTTGCCGGTCTCGGCCACGAGCTCCTTCACGCGCTTCTTGTCTTCCTTGATCGAGAACTGGTCGACCAGGCAGACGTTCTCGAAGAACTTGCCGAGCTTGCCCTCGATGATCATCGGCCAGCGCTCTTCGGGGGGCGGCTTCTTGTTCGGGTTGCGGATCTCACCGGGCGCGGGCGGCGGCGGGTTGCGAATCTCTTCGCGGTAGATCTCGCGCTCCTTCTCGAGCACCTCGGCCGGCACCTGCTCGCGGCTGACGTACTTCGGGTTCATCGCGGCCACCTGCATGGCGAGCTCTTTCGCGAGCGCAGCCACCTCAGGCTTGTCGCTGCCGAGCACCTCGACCATGGCGGCGATGCGGCCGTTGGCGTGGAGGTAGGTGCCGAGGCTGCCGGCGTCGACGACGTAGCGCTCGAAGCGGCGCACCGAGATGTTCTCGCCGATGGTGGCGATCTGCTCGGTGATGGCGTCCTTCACCTTCTTGCCATCGGTCCACGCCTGCTCGAGGAGGTTGTCCATCGAGGTCGGCGCGTGACGCGCGACGTGCGCGACGAGGCCGTTGAGCAGCTTCACGAACGCGTCGTTGCGGGCGACGAAGTCGGTCTCGCTGTTGAGCTCGACCATCACGCCGAGCTTGCCGCCGTTGGACGACTCGAGGGCCACGAGGCCTTCAGCCGCCACACGCGCGCCCTTGCTCGCGGCCTTCGAGATGCCCTTCTTGCGGAGCCACTCTTCGGCCTTGGTGAAGTCGCCCGCCGTCTCCGTGAGCGCCTTCTTGCAGTCCATCATCCCCGCGCCGGTCTTCTCGCGGAGCTCTCTCACCATCTGTGCGCTGATCTCAGCCATGTCGTCGTTCCTTGTGAAGTGAGCGAGTCGAACTCACTCGGCGGCAGGAGCAGGCGCGACCGGAGCGGCAGCCTCGCCAGCGCCCTCAGCGGGAGCGGCTTCGCCCTCGGCAGCGGCAGGGCCACCCTTCATCTCGACCACGGGGCCACGGCCTTCACGGCGCGGGGCGCGGCGGCGCTCGCCACCACGGTCGTCGTCACGGCCACCACGGCCTTCGGAGCGGCGGCGGCTCTCTTCGGCGTCACGCTCAGCGGCGCCCGAGGCACGGTAACGCGCAGCGCCTTCGATGCAGGCGTCGGCGATCTTGCCCGTGAAGAGCTTGATGGAGCGGATCGCGTCGTCGTTGCCGGGGATGACGTAGTCGATGCCCTCGGGATCACAGTTGGTGTCGACGAGGCCGATCACCGGAATGCCGAGGCGGTTGGCCTCGTGCACGGCGATGTCTTCCTTCTTGGGGTCGATGACGAACAGCGCGCCCGGTAGACGCGACAGCTGCTTGACGCCGCCAAGGTTCTTCTCGAGCTTCTCGCGCTCACGCTCGAGGCCCGCGACTTCCTTCTTGGGGAGGCGGTCGAACGTGCCGTCTTCCTTCATCGTCTCGAGCGCCTTGAGGCGGTCGATGCCCTGCTTGATGGTCTTGAAGTTGGTGAGCGTGCCACCCAGCCAGCGGTTGGTGACGAAGTACTGGTTGGCGCGGGCGCCCTCTTCACGAACGACGTCCTGGGCCTGCTTCTTGGTGCCGACGAAGAGCACCGCGCCACCGCGGGCCGTGAGGTCCGACACGAAGCGAAGGGCCGCGCGCGCGAGGCCGACCGTCTTCTGGAGGTCGATGATGTAGATGCCGTTGCGAGCGCCGAAGATGTACGGCTTCATCTTGGGGTTCCAGCGCTTGGTCTGGTGACCGAAGTGAACTCCGGCCTCGAGCATCTGGCGCATCGTGATGCCGGTCGCGCCGGGCATGCCCTGCGTCTCGGGAACTGCCTGCTGCTGCGTCTCTTCGCTCATCGGTTCGTCTCTTCTTTCGTGGTGCGCTGGTGGCGACACCGGGTCGGGTTGATCCGCCACGCCTGCTGGGTACTGATGTCGATGTCCTTCTCCGGCCTCCCGGAGCACCCGGACTTCGACAGCAAGCGTGTGTGTATTGGGCTCATGCCTCACGAAACCGTTTCGTGCGGCACACCGGCCCTAGCACCGGGAAAACCAGTGGGCAAGCGCGCGAAACTACCGCTCGAACACCAGGGGGAGGGTCACCGTGGAGCCCGTTTTCCGGCGGGGGAAGCGCAAGCGGCCCACGGTTCGGGTGATCAGGCGGATCAGCGACTTGCGGTGAGGCTCCTCGGAGGCCACCACCCGGGTCGTGTCCGACAACAGGCGAACACCACGCACGGCACCAGCGGCGGTCACCTCGAAGCCGATGCTCAGGAGTCCAGCGATCGACAGGCCCGCCTCCAGGATCGGTGCGATCGCGTCCGTCACCAGGCCGATGCCATCAGCGAGCTCCGAGGTCTTCAACGGGCCCTCGACGAACGGCCGGGGCTGCACGAACCAGCCGTGGATCACGAGGCGGCCTTCGCGTGGGTCCATGGAGCCGTCGACGCGGCGAACACCGTGCGGCAGGCGGGGATCGAACACGGTCAAGCGATTGAACCGCGGCTCGATGGCCTCGACGATCTCCGGCTCTTCCTGCGCGCGCGTCGACTGAAACGAGCTCCAGAAGTCGAGCACGTCGTCGCGCAGCAGCAGCGTCTCACCGCCGCGAAACGTCCTGCGCTCCCACGGCGTCAGCGAGAACACGAAGGCCCACTGCCCGTGCGGGAGATCTCCGTGGAGGCGCTGCTCACACCCGTTGACGTAGCAGCTCATCCACGGCGGCGAGACGTCGTGACAGCCGAGCACCCGTCGGCCCCACCACACGAGGCGCTGGTGAAACGCGTCGTAGGTCTTCTTTGGGAAGTACAGATACGCCGGCGTCCGGAGCGCGGTGTACTGCCCGGGCACGTGCCACAGGTCCCACACGAAGCGATCGTCGCGGGTCTCGCGGGGGTTCTCGAACCGCGCCTCGAAGTGGGCTCTCAAGGCCGTCGCTTCAGGAGCGAATCGATCGATCACGACAGCGCGTCTCGCGGGACCCGGGCTCATGGGCAGGCGCTTCTAGCCCTCACGCCATCGCCCTGCTATGCGCAGCCTCACGCCTGTACGGCCCGGGGCGCGCAACACTTACGAAGGGCCAGGTAAAGGTGACGACCCATGCTCCCCGGACGAACGAAGCGCCAGAAGGAACAAGAGCGCGCCGAGTACCAGCGCAAGAAGAAAGAAGCCAAGGAGCGGACCAAGGCCGAGAAGGCCGGTCGTCCCGATCGCCAGCCGGGTGAGCCCGACCCCGACATCGCCGACATCGTGCCGGGCCCCCAGGCCCCCCTGTTCTGAAGTGCCCGGTCGCCGAGTCGCGAGGGACACCGAAGGCACGAACACCCCTGACCCAGACCGCGCAACCGGGCGAGTTCCGCCGGTGATCGGCGTGGTCTGCCCATTGCTGTCGTGAAGCCATCAGTCCTCCCTCCAGGGGTGCTTCATGCGGCAACCGAAGATCCTCATCTCCGATGACGAACCTCTCCTCGTGAACGCGATCAAACGCGAGGCGAGGCGGTTTGGCATCGAAGTCCTCATCGACACCAAGTCGAACGTCGTCGAACTCGCTCAGGCGCACCGCCCCGACTTGATCGTGCTCGACATTCACCAGAGCCTCGACGGGCGCGATCTGCTCGCCGCCCTCAAGCGCAACCCCGAGACGCGATCGATGCCGGTGATCATGCTCTCGGCGAACGAAGATCAGTTCATTCGACACTGCTGCTTCGAGCTTGGCGCATGTGACTACGAGGTGAAGCCCTTCGATCCGTCGTTCATGCGGAAGATGGCTCGCATGGTGCAGCCCGCCGACGAGGGACCGGAAATGATTCGCTGAGACGCCACGATCGACGCCGAGCCACCCGGCGCATTGATTTGTGAGTCAATTTCAATTGACTCGGCGCCACAGACTCCGAATCCTCGGCGCCATGCGCGTCAACGAGCAGCAATACCCGGTGCTGCGATCTCACCTCGACGTCCGCAGTGAGGCCGCGAAGAAGAACCGCGACGAGAACCTGAAGCTGATGGAGCCGGTCTCGGCGGCGCTCACGAAATCACTCGAGGGCGGCGGGCCCAGGTACAACGAGCGGCACGTCTCGCGCGGCAAGCTGCTGCCGCGAGAACGCGTGGAGCTGCTGCTCGACCGCGATTCCCACTTCCTCGAGTTGTGCCCGCTCGCTGGCCACGGCGTCGAGAACCACACCACTGGAGCGTCTGTCATCGGCGGCGTCGGCCGCGTCTCGGGCGTCGAGTGTCTCATCGTCGCGAACGACTCCACCGTGAAGGGTGGCGCGATGAGCGAGCTGTCGGTGGTGAAGTCGCGCCGCCTCGCCGAGGTCGGGCACTCGAACCGGCTGCCATCGATCAACCTCACCGAATCGGCCGGCGCCGACCTGCCCAACCAGGACAAGATCTTCGTGCCCGGCGGCGCGGGGTTTCGCGACCTGACCCGTTCCAGCGCGGCGAGAAAGCCGAGCATCACCGTCGTCTTCGGCTCATCGACGGCCGGCGGAGCGTACGTCCCGGGCATGAGCGACTACGCCATCTTCGTGAAGAACCAGGCGCAGGTGTACCTGGGCGGGCCACCGCTGGTGAAGATGGCGACGGGTGAAGTGGTCGACGACGAGACGCTCGGCGGTGCGTTGATGCACAGCCAGACCTCGGGCGTGTCTGACTTCCTTGCTGAGAACGAGCGGGACGCCCTTCGGCTGGCCCGCGAAGTCGTTGCCCACCTGGACTGGAAGAAGGAGGCCACGCCGACCGCACGCCAGGTCGAGGAGCCCCGCTTCGACGCAGAGGACCTGCTGTCGATCGTCTCGCCCGACCCGCGCGTGCCCTTCGATCCACGTGAGGTGATCGCGCGCATCGTCGATGGCTCGCGCTTCTCGGAGTTCAAGCCGCGTTACGGCAACACGCTCGTCTGCGGCTGGGCCCACCTGCATGGCTTCCCCATCGGCGTTCTCGCGAACCACGGCATTCTCTTCTCGGAATCGGCAAACAAGGGCGCGCAGTTCATTCAGCTGTGCAACCAGGCGAACGTGCCGCTGCTGTTCCTCCAGAACATCACCGGCTTCATGGTGGGCAGCTCGTACGAGCAGGGCGGCATCATCAAGAACGGCGCGAAGCTGATCAACGCGGTGTCGAACTCCACCGTGCCTGCCATCACCGTGATGATGGGCGCGAGCTACGGCGCAGGGAACTACGCGATGGCCGGCCGGGCCTACGAGCCGCGCTTTCTGTACACGTACCCCAACCACAAGATCGCCGTGATGGGCGGGAAGCAGATGGCCGGCGTCCTCGACATCATCCAGCGCAACGCGGCCGCGAAACGCGGCGAGGCCGTCGACGAAGAGACGCTGACGGGCATGAAGCAGCTCATCGAGTACCAGATCGATCAGCAGTCCTCAGCGCTCTACGCCACCGCGCGCCTGTGGGACGACGGCGTCATCGACATGCGCGACACGCGCGCCACCCTCGCCCTCTCGTTCTCGGCCGCGTATTCGCGCCACGTCGAGGGCACCACCAGCTTCGGCGTCTTCCGCCACTGAGGACTCCACCATGCCAACCATCGAACGAGTCCTCGTCGCCAACCGTGGAGAGATCGCCCTGCGCATCATGCGCACCGTGCGACGCATGGGCCTGTCTTGCGTCGCCGTCTTCTCCGACGCCGACGCCTCGACCCCTGCGGTGCGCTTCGCCGACACCGCCATTCGCATCGGGCCCGACGCGGCGAAGGACTCCTACCTGCGCGTCGACGCGATCCTCGCGGCCGCGAAGAAGACCGGCGCCGACGCGGTTCACCCGGGCTTCGGCTTCCTCTCGGAGAACCCCGACTTCGCGCAGGCCGTCATCGATGCCGGCCTCGTCTTCATCGGCCCGACGCCGAAGGCCATTCGCGCGATGGGGCTGAAGCGTGAGGCGAAGGCGCTGGTGGGAAGACGCGGCGTGCCGCTGCTCCCCGGCTTCGATGGCGGCGATCAGTCGACGGCGCTGCTGAAGTCGAAGGCGCTGGAGCTCGGCCTGCCCGTCATCTTCAAGCCGAGCGCGGGTGGCGGCGGCAAGGGCATGAAGATCGCGCGCGTCGCCGACGAGCTCGACGCCTGCATCGAGTCAGGCCGTAGAGAGGCCCAGAGCGCGTTCGGAGACCCGACACTCATCATCGAGAAGTACCTCGAGCGGCCGCGGCACCTCGAGGTCCAACTGCTCGGCGACACCCACGGCAACCTGGTGCACCTCTTCGAGCGCGAGTGTTCGCTGCAGCGTCGTCATCAGAAGGTCGTCGAAGAGACGCCCTCGCCTGCCCTGACGCCGGCGCTTCGCGAGCAGCTCTGTCAGGCCGCGCTCGAGGTGGGCCGCGCCGTCGATTACACGAACGCCGGCACCGTCGAGTTCATCATGGACGAGGCGGGCCGCTTCTCGTTCTCGGAGATGAACACCCGGCTCCAGGTCGAGCACCGGGTGACGGAGCAGGTGACCGGCCTCGATCTCGTCGAGCAGCAGCTCCGTGTCGCGCGTGGCGAACGCCTGGCGTTCTCGCAAGCCGACGTGAAGCAACGCGGCCACGCCGTGCAGGTGCGCCTGTACGCGGAAGATCCCGCCAACGGGTTTCTGCCGAGCATTGGCCCGGTGCTCGACTTCTGGACGCCACCGTTCGGTGGCCTCACCGTCGACGCCGGCATCGAGTCGGGTGGAGCGGTCTCACCTCACTACGATCCGATGATCGCGAAGTTGATCGTCCACGCCGACACTCGTGAGCAATCGTTCGCCACGCTCGCTCGTTCGCTCGAGCACTCCAGCGTGCTCGGGCTCACGACCAACAAGGGCTTCCTCGCCCGGCTGCTGCGTCACCCGTCGGTGGTGAAGGGCGCCTTGTCGACGAGCCTCATCGCCGAGCAGATGGGCGACCGCCTTGGCGAGCCGGTGGATGTCGAGCGCGATCGTCTCGCCGCCGTCGCCGCGACGCTGTTCTCGTTCGCCGCGCGCCGCGAGCACGACGATTTCCTGCCGCAGGTGACCACCGGCTTCCGCAACAACCGCTTCCGCGATCAACGCCACGAGTGGAAACGCGGCGCCGATGAGCTGACGGTGGGCTATCGCGATCTCGGCGGCGAGCGGTTCTTCGTCACCGTCGGCGAATCGAAGGGCCAGTGGCGAATCGCGTCACGCTGTGCTCCGTGCCTCGACCTGGAAGACGCGAACGGCGTCGTGCACCGACTGCGCGTGGTGCTCGACAGAGACACCGCGCACGTCCATACGGCGCGTGGCGACGTCGTCTTGCGCGAGGTGCCCTCGTTCCCTTCGCCCGGTGACGAAGCGCTCAAGGGCGGCTTCATCGCGCCGATGCCGGGCAAGGTCGTGAAGGTGAACGTGAAAGATGGAGACACCGTGAAGCGCGGCCAGGCGCTCCTGGTGCTCGAGGCGATGAAGATGGAGCAGACCACCACCAGCCCCGACGATGGCGTGGTGAAGCAGGTGCTGGTGCGCGAGGGCGATCAAGTGACGGCGGGCCAGGTGTTGATCGTGATGGCAGCGTGATGCGTCGGCTCGCGCTGATCCCTCTGCTGATGATCGCGTGTCGATACCTGGCTCCGGCACAACAGACGTGGACACCCGCTCGGCCTCCGCCAACGACCGGCAGCAAAGACCCGGCACAGGCTCCGCTCGTCGCCAACCGCTGCGGCATCGAGTGTGGCGTGGGGTTCCACTGTGACGAGAAGTCCGCGACGTGTGTAGCGGACCCGCAGCATGCGGCCGCGCGCGACGCCGGGCCTGGGTGGCTGCCGTAGCAGGCGACGTCTCACGCGAACGCTCCGCGAGCGCGGCCGTGCCGAGCGACGGCGATCAGGTGAGCGCACAGCATGGATGACGGGCTCGGTCGCCTGACCCGCACTCCGGACTCACCAGCTGCGGCGCGCGCCGGACAGACGGCGTTCGCTCAGTCTTCCTGGTCGGTCTCGAGGAGCGCCGTGGAGTTGGTCGAACGCCTCGCCGGCGCGACCTTTCGGAAGCTCCGCTTCGTGTGCAGGTGGGCATGGACTGACCTCACAGCGGCAGGCGCCAACGGACGAACGCGATGAGCACGTAGGCGGCCAGCACCATCAGCGGTGCCGCGGCCGCGACGAGCTTCCACGAAGGCGCTTCGACCCGAGGCATCGGCCAATCGGCTCTCGTGAAGGCGAAGCCGAGGTGCCCTGACCGCACCTCGAGGTTGGTGAGCAGACCGGCGCACGCATAGATGATCGGCGAGAGCTGCAGGTTGCCCAGCCACCGGTGCGTGTAGGCGCCATCTCGCCACAGGAGGTAGCCGTCGTAGAACCAGCTGCTCGAGAAGAGCATGAGCGCGACGGCGACGACCAGGTGGCTGACGCTGGCTTCGCCCCGCAGCACCCGCGCCATGGTGCCGATGCTCCAGCCAGCGGTGGCGACCGTGAGCACCGACATGCCGCCGCCGCACACCACGTCCCACGTCTCGTCGTTCGTGTACCGGCCGGCGAAGGTGACGAAGGCGATCGCCGGAAGAAAGGCCGCCAGACGCCACGGGACCAGCAACGCGCGGGCGTGGGAGCGCCAGTCGACCGTCACGCCCTTCACGAAGAGCGTGACGGCGAGGCAGCAGAAGGCCACCCATGAGACGAGATAGCGCACGAGGAAGTCGTCCATCCCCGAAGGTTGCGGGGTCCAGCCGTTGCGTGCAGGCCTGGCCGGTGAACGGTCGAACCGACGACCTGAGCGGTCGGAGGTCCTGCGTCACTCGAAGGTCGAGCACCGCACCGTTCGTGACACTCGTTTCGTGCCCCTCCGGCGCGCGACTTCGGCTCCATCGCGGCCCGTGCGTCACATCAGGGTCGAAGACCACACCGTTCGTGACACTCGTTTCGCGATCACGACTCAGGGGCTCGGTGCGCACTCGAGCGCAGCCTCGACCAGCGGGTTCAACGCCCGCGAACGTCGCCACACCGCGTAGATGGGAAACCGGGCCAGCGGCCGTTCGAGCTTCTGGGCGATGAGCCCGGGCGCTTTCGGGCCGGTCGGGGTCAACGACGGCACCAGCGAGAAGCCGAGTCCCGCGGCGACGAACCCCAGAATCGTGTCCGAGGAGTCGGCGCCGAACGCCTCCTTCGGGGTGATGCCGTGGGCCTCGAGCGCCGCGAGCTGCAACGAGCGCAGCTGACGATCGGCGTGGTACCCGATGAAGGGGACCTGGGCGAGGGCCTGCAGCGACAGCTTCCCCTTCTGCGCATGAGGCCCGTGGGCGGGGGCGACGATCCACGCTTCGGTCCGCGCGACTTCCCGGACCTCGACGTCGGCGGGGATCTCGGGGAGCCAGTCGACGATCAGATCGGCCTCGGCCCGGCGCAAGAGCCCGAGGTCGGCGTGCGGCAGCTCGCTGAGCGCCACCGTGATGTCGGGACGCCGCGATTGGAGGCGCCGCAACCACTCCGGCATCAGGTGGCGCAGGAAATGACCTGCCGCGAACAGCTTCAGCGTTCCACCCACCAACCCACCCTTCACCCGCGCCTCGAGCGAGGTGAGCTGCTCGTAGAAGGGCGCGAAGCCGTCGAACAGCAGCTGGCCGCGAGGCGTCAGCACCACCTTGTCCTTCCCCACGCGCTCGAAGAGCTTCACGCTGAGCTCGTCCTCGAGGCGGCGCACCTGCTGGTGCACGCCGGGTTGCGTGATCGGGTACGGGAAAGCCCTGGCCGCACGTGCGTACCCTTGATGCCGCGCCACCCAATAGAAGCCCTCGAGCCGTTGCAGGTTCATTAATAGCCAATGGTAATCGACGATCTCATTCCTTGTCCTGCACCTGATTGACGATTCTGGCGTTGAATCCTCATCACCGGGCGCGACGACGCCCACACACGGGAGCGACGACATGAAGGCGATGAAGAACCTGGTGCACCTTGGCATCCTGGGCGGCTGGGCAGTGGCCGGCCTGCTGTTCACCATCAAGGCGGTGTTCGTGCTGTCAGGCTTCGTCCCCGTCGCGCTGTTCTGGGGTTGGTTCGCCGCGCTCGCGGCGGTGACGAGCTGGGTGGTGGCGAAGTTCGACAATCCACTCGGAGCGCTGGGCACCCATGGAGCGGCCCTGCTGGTGATGCAGGCGCTGCCACTGGTGCTCCCGTTCGCGCTGGTTCGCCTCGGCCTCGACCTGCTCTCGGGCAGGGGCCTGCCGTTCTGACTCGACCCCAAGCGGCGCTGATGGGCCGGCGAAGCCTCGCCACGAAGGACCAGAAGAATCCTTTGTGAGGTGGGCGGCGGTCGGCGATGGTGCGCGCCGTGGCATCGATCATTGGAGTCCCGAAGGAATCGCTCCCCAGCGAGCAACGCGTAGGAGCGACGCCCGAATCGGTGAAGAAGCTCTCGCAGCGCGGTCTCGTCGTTCACGTCCAGCGGGGTGCCGGCCAGGCCGCCGGCTACTCGGACCAGTCGTACGTCGAGGCAGGCGCGACGATCGTAGACTCCGTCTGGAACTACGACACCATCTACAAGGTGCGTCCGCCGACGCTCGACGAGGTCGCCTCGTTGAAGCCCGGCGCGTTCGTCGTCTCGCTGATGCAGCCCGAGCGGAACCCGGGGCTCGTCGACGCACTCAAGGCGAAGAAGGCCACGGCCCTCGCGCTCGAGCGCATTCCCCGTGTGACGCGCGCCCAGAAGATGGACGTGCTGTCGTCACAGGCCAACCTCGCCGGCTATCGCGCTGTCGTGGAAGCAGCCTCGCATCTGCAGGGCTTCATGGGCCCACAGGTGACCGCGGCGGGCTCGACGCCTCCGGCAAAGGTGCTGATCATCGGCGCTGGCGTGGCCGGGCTCGCGGCGGTCGGTGCCGCGCGTGCGCTGGGTGCTCAGGTTCGTGCCTTCGACACCCGGGCCGCGGCGCGTGAGCAGGTCGAGTCGCTCGGCGCGCAGTTCCTCGAGGTGAAGGTGAAGGAGAGCGGCGAGGGCTCTGGTGGCTACGCGAAGGTGATGAGCCCCGAGTTCATCGCCGCCGAGATGGCGCTCTTCAAGGCGCAGGCGATGGAGGTCGACGTCATCATCACGACGGCGCTCGTGCCTGGAACGAAGGCGCCGACCCTCGTGCCGCGAGACGTCGTCGAAGCCCTCAAGCCCGGGTCCGTCATCGTCGACATGGCCGCCGAGCAGGGCGGCAACTGTGAGCTCACCAGGCCCGGCGAAGTCGTGGTGCACCAGGGCGTGAAGATCCTCGGCTTCGTCGATCTCGCCAGCCGCATGGCGACGACCTCGAGCCGTTTCTTCGCGATGAACCTGGTGCACCTCACTGGAGAGCTCGGCACCGGCGACACGCTCTCGATTCCGCTCGAGAACGACGTGGTTCGCCCGGCGCTCGTGCTCCACCAGGGCGAGGTGCTGCCGCCCTTGCCTGCGAAGGAGCCCAGCCCCCAGACGCAGGTCGTCCCGCCTCCAAAGGCCGACGTGAAGCCGCTGCAGACCAACGTCAACGCGCCCAACCGCAACGCCTGGGGCAGCACCGTCGCTGGCCTCGTGGTGATCGCTGCGCTCTTCGGGCTCGGCCGCTTCGCCCCATCGGACTTCCTGCAGCACTCCACGGTCTTCGTGCTGGCCTGCTTCATCGGCTGGCAGGTCATCTGGTCGGTGACGCCGGCGCTCCATACGCCGCTGATGAGCGTGACCAACGCCATCTCGGGCATCATCATCGTTGGCGGCCTGCTGCAGGTCGGCGACGGCGTCGATCTCGCCTCGGTCCTGGGGGTGTTGGCCGTCTTCTTCGCGACCATCAACATCGCCGGCGGGTTCCTGGTCACCGAGCGAATGCTGAAGATGTTCCAGCGTGGTGATTCCGCGCCGTCGTCGTCCGGAGGTCACCGATGAACGGCGTCCTGGTGGTCGCGTACCTGTCGGCCGGGGTGCTCTTCATTCGCTCGCTGGCCGGCCTCTCGAGGCAGGACACCGCAACGGCTGGCAATGAGCTGGGCATGGTGGGCATGGCCGTCGCCGTCGCCGTGGCCATGGTGACGTGGATTCTGGGGGCGCACGATCCCGCGGCCTCGGAGCTGCACCTGCGCGGCGTCGGACTGGCGATGCTCGCGGGCGCCATCGGCGTCGGCTTCTTCATCGGCGCAGGCCTCGCCAGACGCGTCGAGATGACGGGCATGCCCGAGCTGGTCGCGGTGCTGCACAGCTTCGTCGGGCTCGCGGCCGTGTTGGTCGGCTTCTCGAGCTACCTGCACCCGCACGGCGTCTCGACCGATGCAGTGGCGAAGACCGTTCACGAGGTCGAGGTGTGGGTCGGCGTCGCCGTGGGCGCCATCACCTTCACCGGGTCGATCATCGCGTGGGGCAAGCTGAAGGGCACCCTCTCGGGCAAGCCGCTGTTGCTCCCTGGTCGTCACGGGCTCAACGGCCTGGTCGCCGTCGCCATCATCGGCGCAGCCGTTCCCTTCGTGCAGGGGGGCGCGCCCAACGGCATCTGGCTGCTCGTCGGCATGACGGTGTTGGCAGCGCTGCTCGGCGTTCACCTGGTGATGGCCATTGGAGGCGCCGACATGCCCGTCGTCGTCTCGTTGCTCAACAGCTACTCCGGGTGGGCTGCCGCAGCCGCAGGCTTCATGCTCTCGAACGATCTGCTCATCGTCACCGGAGCCCTCGTCGGGAGCTCGGGCACGATTCTGTCGATCATCATGTGCCGCGCGATGAACCGCTCCATCTTGAGCGTGGTGTTCGGAGGCTTCGGCACGGGTGACGCGAAGCCCTCGACGGCGAGCGCGGCGATCACTGGAGAGGTGCGCGAGCTCAAGGCAGATGAGGTGGCCGAGGCGCTCATGCAAGCGCGGCAGGTCGTCATCGTCCCCGGCTACGGCATGGCCGTCTCACGCGCCCAGGGCGCCGTGAACGAGCTGACCCGCAGCCTGCAGGAGCGCGGCGTCACCGTGCGCTTCGCGATTCACCCCGTCGCCGGCCGTCTGCCAGGCCACATGAACGTGCTGCTCGCCGAGGCAGGCGTGCACTACGACATCGTGCTGGAGATGGAGCACATCAACCAGGACTTCCCGACGACCGACGTGGTGCTCGTCATCGGCGCCAACGACATCGTCAACCCGGGCGCGCTGACCGATCCCAGCTCGAGCATCTACGGCATGCCGGTGCTCGAGTGCTGGAAGTCGAAGCTCACCGTGGTGCTCAAGCGCGGCATGGCGGCAGGCTACGCCGGCGTCGAGAACCCGCTCTTCACGCTCGAGGGCACACGCATGCTCTTCGGTGACGCGAAGAAGAGCATCGACGCGCTGGTCGCCGCCGTACGGAAGTGACCGGGGTCAGACCTTGACCAGCCACCCGTGGGCGTCTTTCAAGGCGCCTCGCTGGATGCCGGTGATCGTCTCGTACAGCGTGAGGCCGATCGCGCCGGGCTTGCCGTCGTTGATGCGCATCGTCTCGCCTGCGAAGGCCAGCTCTCCGACGGGGCTGACGACCGCCGCGGTGCCGGTGCCGAACACTTCGCGGAGCTCGCCCTTCGCGTGCGCGGCGCGGAGTTCCTTCACCGACAGCGCGCGCTGCTCGACCGTCAGGCCGAGATCCGCCGCCAGGGAGATGACCGAGTCGCGCGTGACGCCCGCGAGGATCGAGTCGGACAAGGGCGGCGTGATGAGCGTGGTGCCGATGAGCGCGAAGAGGTTCATCGTCCCGACCTCTTCCACCAGCTCGTGGGTCTGGCCGTCGAGCCACAAGACCTGGTCGAAGCCCGCCTTCTTGGCCTTCACCGCAGCATGAAGGCTGGCGGCGTAGTTCGCGCCGGCCTTCGCAGCGCCGAGGCCACCACGGGGCGCACGCACGTCGACGGTCTCGACCCAGATGCGCACGGGCTTGAGGCCGCTGCCGCCGTAGTAGCTGCCCACCGGTGAGGCGATGATGAAGTACCGGTACTCGTTCGCGGGCCGCACGCCCAGGAAGCCCTCGGTCGCGATCAGCGTGGGTCGCAGGTAGAGCGAGGTGCCAGCCGACTTCGGCACCCAGTCGGCGTCGACGCGCACCAGGGCCTTGCACGCCTCGACCATCTGCTCGGCAGTGGGGGTCGGCATGCAGAGGCGCGGCGCTCCGGCCATCATGCGCTCGGCGTGAGCCATCGGGCGGAACAGGCGAAGGACGCCGTCGTCGCCGGTGAACGCCTTCGAGCCCTCGAACATCGCCTGGCCGTAGTGGAAGACGCCGGCCGCCGGGTCGACCTGGAACGGGCCGTAGGGCTGAATTCGCGGGTCGTGCCAGCCCTTCTCGGCGGTGAAATCCATCGCGAAGAGGTGGTCGCTGAAGAAGCGCCCGAACCCCAATTCGGTCTCAGGAGGCCGCGGCTTCGGCGTGGTGGTCTTCGAAATCCGGATATCCATCGAAACTCCTCACCTGCGCTCGAACTCGTGCGACGCGGCCCCTTACACCTCTTGCCTGCAGGTCAAAAGCCTCCGCGGCGAAGGCTCCTGGGCTGTTGAAGGCCTGCTGACGCAACCCGCCGTGGCGAGGAACCCGGAGGCGCACGACTGATCAGCCGCGGCCGCGATGATCATCGACCAAGACCAAATACTGGCGGGACAACACGCCCGTGGCACCGTGTGGCCCATGATGCGTGACCGCCGAAATCGCGACCGCCGTGGAGACCGCACCGTTCAGTTCGAGACCCGCCGAAGCGAGGAGCGCCGCGACTACCCGCGCTTCGAGATCGCCCTCGATGTTCGTGAGCCCTCTGGGCGCTCGCGATCGTGCTTCGGCGACCTCTCGCCCGAGGGCGCGGCGTTCGTCACCACCGCGCCCCCGCTGGGGGACTCGGTGCTGGTGCGCTTTCATCTGCCGAACGTCGACGGCCCCATCGTCGCGGCCGCCCGCGTGCTCGGTCGAACGGGCGCCACGGCGGGCACGCAGGTCAACGTGCTCTTCACCGACATTCACATCGAGGCGCAGCTGGCGATCGCCGAGTGGGCGCAGGATCGGGTCGTTCAGAAGAACGCCCACCAGGTCACTCGGGCCCGCGGCGTGAAGCCGATTCTGCTGACGCAGATCGCCGGCCGGGGCTGGTCTCGGTACAAGCCCGCCAGCGCGCTGGCGGCGATTCCATAGACCGAGGTTCCTTCGACAACCGTCGAGTCAGCAAGGGCCGCTCCGTGCGGCGACTCCTGATCAGCGCGGTCACCGTCGTCAGCGGGTGCGCTGGCGCTATCGTCCCGACGCGATCGACGTCCAGGTGGCGCAGGGGAGTGCTGCGACGCTCCAGTTCGGCGTGGGCTGGGGCGGCGCGACTGGCTGGGTGCGTCCGCACGTCCTCGGCCTCGACGCGGCCGACTCACCGCGCAGGCTGGCGACACGCGCTGAGGGTTCCTCAGCACTCGATGATGTTCACGGCGAGCCCACCGCGCGCGGTCTCTTTGTACTTCGACGACATGTCGGCGCCGGTCTGCCACATCGTGGCGATGACCTTGTCGAGCGACACCTTGTGTTTGCCGTCTCCCGAGAGCGAGAGCCGCGCGGCGTTGATGGCTTTGACGCTGCCCATCGCGTTGCGCTCGATGCACGGCACCTGCACGAGGCCGCCGATGGGGTCGCACGTCAGGCCGAGGTTGTGCTCCATGCCGATCTCCGCGGCGTTCTCGACCTGCTCCGGAGTGCCCCCCATGACTTCGACGAGCGCGCCCGCGGCCATCGAACAGGCCACGCCGACTTCTCCCTGACAGCCGACCTCGGCGCCCGAGATGCTCGCGTTCTTCTTGTAGAGCGCTCCGATGGCGGCGGCAGTCAGCAGGAAGCGCACGGCCCCGTCGTCGTCGGCGTTGGGCACGTGGCGGCGGTAGTAGGTGAGCACCGCGGGAATGATGCCGGCCGCGCCGTTGGTTGGCGCCGTCACCACGCGGCCGCCGGCGGCGTTCTCTTCATTCACCGCGAGCGCCCAGAGGTTGACCCAGTCCATCACGATGAGCGGGTCGGTGCCTGCGCGGGGGTCTGAGCGCAGGCGACGATGCAGCGCGGCCGCGCGACGCTTCACCTTGAGGCCACCGGGCAGCACGCCTTCACGCTCGCACCCGCGCTTCACGCACGCCTCCATCGCCGCGACGAGCTCGAGCACGCTGGATCGCACCTCGGCCTCGGAGCGTGACGCCTTCTCGTTCTCGAGCATGAGCGTCGAGATGCTGAGGCCGTGCTTCTCGGCCAGCATCAGCAGGTCGTCGCCCGTCGAGAAGGGGTAGGGGATCGTCGCGGCGCCGGCCGTGGCCAGCCCGGTGTCAGGGTGCCCCTCCTGGTTCACGACGAAGCCTCCGCCCACCGAGTACGAGATGCGCTCAGAGACGACCGAGCCGTCGCTCGCGAAGGCGGTGAAGCGCATGCCGTTGGGGTGCAGCGGGAGCTTCTCGCGACGATGAAACGTGATCGCGTCGGCGCCGAACTTCACCGCCCGCCGTCCGAGGAGCATCAAGGACTGCGCCGAGGTGATGGCGGCCACGCGGGTCGGCACGGCGTCGACCTCGACGGTCTTCGGATCTTCGCCTTCGAGGCCCAGCATCACCGCGACGTCGCTGCCGTGGCCTTTGCCGGTGAACCCGAGCGAGCCAAACAGCTCGACCTTCACGCGTGCGACCCGTTCCAGCTCGCCGGCCTCGCGCAGCCGCTCGGCAAACCGACGCGCCGCCCGCATGGGGCCGACGGTGTGCGAGCTCGAGGGTCCGATGCCGATCTTGAAGATGTCGAAGACGCTGATGTGCTCCATGAAGCCGGCACCATAGCGACGAGCGCGAACGTCACCACGCCGAAGGACTGGCGCGCTGCATCAGGGACCGTGAATCCACCCCTCGTCCTTCGCGACGTCGGCGACGAGCTGGTCGACGACTGGCGGAATCAGGTCGAGCACCGAGCCCCCTCCACCACCGGCTCGATACTCGGCCTTGAGCACATGGCCCGGGTACTTGGAGACGATCATCGACGCCTCGAGCGCCTCACCCTTCCCTGCCTTCAGCGTCAACGACAGCTCGACCCCGGCGGCCTTCTTCGCGTCCAGCGCCTTGTTCGCAGCGGCCTCGCGCTCCCCCGGTGGCGCGAGCGTCACCTTCCACTTCAGGAGCGCAGCGCTCAGCGCGGCGACACCAGCGTCTTTCCCTCCCGGCGTGTTGGAGGCGTCGACGACGCTGGCGAGCGAGACCGTGACGGGCTTCGAGGGCTGGGCCTTCGCGGCAGGCTTCTTCTTCGGGGCCGCCACGGCGCAGACGCCAACGAGGAGGAGAACGAGCGCGAGGTGTTTCACGTTCCCGACAGCTCCGTGAGGACCTCGGCGAGCTGACGCGTCATGCGCACTCCGCGCGACGCGGGGAACTTCGCCAGGCCTTCGGCGCGCAGCTTCGGCGCCCACGTCGTCTCGTACTCGATGAACGCGGCCATCGACGGGAATCGGTACCGCGCCTCGAAGCGCAGCGGGTGGTGGTCAGTCGGTTCCACGCGCACGATCATCGCCTGCGTCGCGCCGCCCTGGAGCACCTCGGCGAGGTGGCCGTTCTGCAGCCAGTGCACCCACTCGCTCGCCACCGCGAGGTCGTCGAACTCCGCCATCACCGTATAGACGATGCCCATGGCCCCACGGCCTAGCACTCCAATCAAGCCGAGAGGCAGAGCCGAATCGTCGGTAGAGTGCGCGGACATGAGAACTGCCATCCTCCTCTCGCTCTGGGCTGCTGCCGTCGTCGCCGCGCCTGCCAGGCCCGTCATCGCGGTGATGCCTCCGTCGGCTGCTGACGACGACCTCCGCGGCTTCGGCATGATGCTCGAAGCGCGCGCCGGTGAGCTGATCGAACAGTCCGGCAGGTTCTCGGAGCTGCACGTCAAGCAGGTGTTGGCGATGGCCGACGCCGAAGGCCTGGCCGCGACGCAGCTCTCGGACGAAGCGATCGCGAAGCAGGCGCGCGGCTTCCTCGGTGCCGATCGCGTCGTCACGGTGAATCTGACCACCGACGCGAAGGGCATGACGCTGACGGGGGCCATCATCGACGCGAAGAAGACGACGCCGTTCACTGCGAAGCTCCCCATCACCTGGCCCGAGGCGCTCACCCAGGGCAGCGAGGCGGTCGCGAGGGCGGTGCTGGCGACCGAGAAGGCGACGTTACCGAAGCAGCCAATCGCGCAGCCTGAGTCGAAGTCACCCGAGGCGCTCCGAGCCCTCGCCCAGTGCTACGCGCTCGTCATTCGCCAGCCGCTGGGCATCGACAACCCTGCGGTCCTCAACGGCGAGGAGCTCGATGGCGCCTCGTCGCTCTGCGAGAAGGCGCTCGGAAACGATCCCTCGCTCCGCTTCGCGAGCGCCGTGCTCGCCCTCGCGCGCGCCATCACGGGTGACGCGGCTGGCGCGACGAAGGCGCTCACTGGCCTCACCGAGACCGACGACATGGTCGAGCCGTACACCCTCGCCCGCTTCTGGATGGTGACGCGCTTCCAGTCGAACGAAGACGGCCTCGCGAGCTTGAAGGTCGTGCTCCAGAAGCACCCGGTCGAGCTGATCGTTCGCAGCTACCTCGCCGACACGCAGAGCGTGCTCAACGATCACGTCGCCGCGCAGGCGTCTTGGACGGAATACCTCACGGTCAACCCCTCCTCGGCGTTCGCGTATGGCCGCTTGAGCAAGGCGCTCGCGCGCCAGAACAAGCACGACGAGGCGATCGCCGCGGCGAAGAAGGGCCTCGAGCTCGCGCCGGCCAGCCGCGCCGCGCGGCTCGAGCTCGGCAGCCGCTTCATCGACGCCAACAAGCTCGACGACGCGATCGCCACGCTGACGGAGCTCAAAGACGCCAGGGGCGAAGCGCTTGCCCGGCTCGGCTGGGCGCACTGGCTCAAGGGCAACGTCGACGCCGCGGCGCCGCTCTTCCAGAAGGCGCTCGAGACGGCGACGGCTCCTGGCGAGTGGCGCACCCGCGGCCGCGTTCACTACAACCTCGCGCTGGTCGAGGCGAAGCGCGGGAAGCTCGACGCAGCGAAAGCGTCGCTGATCGCCTCGATGCAGACCGGGTACAAGGTGCGCTCCGTCGACGCGTCGCTCTCGAAGGTGGCGAAAGAGGTCGAGCGCGCCGAGTTCCAGAAGGCTGGCGCCGATGCTGGCTCCGGAAGCCGGCTGAGCCTGGTGCCACAGGAGTCGAGCCTGGTGCCGTTCGACCCCGCCGGCGAACCCGACCTGCTGCGCAAGAAGGAAGCCGCGCCCCAGGGCTTCGTCATCTACAAGTTCTAACCATCATGCCGTTGCCCACCGCGTTCACCGCTGCGCTCTCTTCCGGCTTCCCAGCCGACTTCACGTCCTCTGACCCGGCCGACCTCGCCACCTACGGGAAGGATTGGACGAAGGTCTTCACGCCGGCCCCGTCGTTGCTCGTCCGCCCGCGCAGCACCGATGAGGTCAGCCGATTCCTGAAGCTCGCCAGCACCCACGGCGTCGCGGTGGTTCCGAGCGGTGGCCGCACCGGGCTCTCGGGAGGCGCCGTCGCCGCGAAGGGCGAAGTCGTGCTCTCGCTGGAGCGTATGCGCGCGCTCCACGACGTCGACACGCTCGCCATGACGGTGCGGGTGCAGGCCGGCGCCATCACCGAGTCGGTGCACCAGCACTGCGCGAAGGACGGGCTCTTCTGGCCGGTCGACTTCGCGTCGAAGGGCTCGAGCCAGGTGGGCGGCAACATCGCCACCAACGCCGGCGGCGTGCGCGTCATCCGCTACGGGCTCACGCGGAACTGGGTGCTCGGGCTGCAGGTGGTGACGCCGAACGGCGACGTGCTCGAGCTCAACGGCGCGCTCGAGAAGAACAACACCGGCGTCGACCTGCGGCAGCTCTTCATCGGGAGCGAGGGCATTCTCGGCGTCATCACCGAGGCGACGCTGAAGCTCACGCGCCTGCCCGAGAAGGTCGACGTCTTCCTCTTTGCGGTGAACGATCTGCAGGCCGTGCTCACGCTCTTCGAAGAGGCACGCAAAGGCCCGTTCACGGTGATGGCGTACGAGTTCTTCACCGACAAGTGCAGCCGCCGGCTCGAGTCCCACCGGAAGATCCGCCCGCCGTTCGAAGCGCCGATGACACACGCCGTGCTGCTCGAGGTCGAGAACGCGAAGCCGGGTGCGCTCGACGGGTGGCTGGGGTCGCTGTTCGAGCGTGGACTGGTCAATGACGGAACGCTCGCGGCGGACTCCGATCAGGCGAAGTTCCTCTGGAGCCTGCGCGAGGGCATCTCGGAGTCGCTCTCGGCCACGGGCATGCCGCACAAGAACGACATCTCGCTGCCGGTGTCTGGCCTCAAGGCCTTCTGTGACGAGCTCGAGGCGCTGCTGGCGAAGGACTACGCCGGCTGGGAGCTCTGCCTCTTCGGCCACATCGGGGACGGCAACCTGCACGTCAACATCATGAAGCCCGAAGGCCTCGACAAGGCCGCGTTCCTCGAGCGCACGCACCGGTGTGATGACGACATCTTCGAGTTGGTGAAGGCGCACCACGGGAGCATCAGCGCCGAGCATGGCATCGGGCTGCTCAAGCGCGACTTCCTCGGCTACTCACGCACCGCGATCGAGATCGCCTTGATGCGAGAGCTCAAGCGCACGTTCGACCCGAAGGGCCTGCTCAACCCCGGCAAGGTGTTGTGAGCGTCAGGGATAGGTGAAGGTGAAGATCGGCCGACCCGAGCCCGCCGCGCCGGCGTTCCGCCAGTCGGGGTCGGTCGGCTTGAACACGCCACACAAGCCCATGGTCGTCGTGCCCTTGCGCACCTCGACCTGAAACGGCACCCAGACGATCGAGCTGCAGTTCGCGTAGTGATCGACGCGCACCGCATACGTCCCTGGAAGCGGCCGGCCTCCGTCGTTCGGGTAGATGATGTTCTCGATCAGCACGAGGTCCATCGAACAGCCGGCCTGAGAGTCGAGATCGAGCGACCCCGTTGCACACGCTGGCGTTCGATCGCCGTACCAGAGCTCGCAGACGCCGCCGTCGGGGAGCGGCTCATCGAGGTGCAGATCGAGATCCTCCGTCGAGTCCCAGCGCAGCGTCACCTGCAGATCGGCGCCGCCGCCGTTCAAGATGCACTCGTTGCCAGAACACGAGAAGCCCTGGGGGCACTCCATGAGGCACGGCACGATTCCACCATCGCGCGGTCCGGGGCACAGCGGGCCACCACCATCGGGGAGGAAGAGGCCTGCGTCGAGCGGTGGCGTGCCCGCGTCGAACAGCAGGCCACCATCGGGGCCCGCGAGGAAGCACGTCGCGGTCGTGAAGTCGCAGACGCCGCTGAGGCAGTCCGTGTGACGAAGACAACCCACGCAGCGGCTGCGAACGGTGTCGCAGACCGGGGTCGAGCCACCACAGCCACCGCCATCCCCCACGCACACTTCGCACTTCCCGAGACCGCCCTGGAACGCGAGGTCGCACGTGGGCGTGTCTCCGAAGCAGCCCGTCGTCGACGTGCAGCGAACGCAGCGCCGGTTCGCTTCGTCGCAGACCGGCGTCGAGAGCGCACACGTACCGCAGACCGGGACGCCCGCGTCCACCGCGACGCCGGCATCGATGACGACGCCCGCGTCGACCTGGACACCTGCGTCACGACCGCGCCCCGCGTCGACGGCAGCCTCGACGCAGATCAACTGTTGCGGATCACACACCGAGCCCGGCGCGCACGACGTCGGGGTGCACACACCGCGCGTCCCGCAGGCCGAGAACACCAACAGCCCGAGAGTGGCTCCGAGAACGCGCATCACGCCCGACTCTGCTCCAGATGAACGGCGGCCGTCAGCTCAGCGCGCGCGCCTTGATGGTCGTCGGCAGCGTGCTCAGCGCTTCGGTCACCTGCCCCGTCACGCCGTTGTCCAGGTCCATGACGAGGTAGCCGATGTCCGGGTTGGTCGAGAGCAGCTGGGCGTGAATGTTCGCTTCGCTGTCGCCGATCAGCCGGTTCACGTCTCGGAGCACGCCCGGCACGTTGTGATGCACGTGAATCAGGCGGAAGGTGCCGCCCGTCGGCGGGAGCTCGACCTGAGGGAAGTTCACCGACCCGGCCGAGGCCCCGAGCGACACGTACTTGATGAGACTGGTGGCGACCTCGCGACCGATCGACTCCTGTGCCTCGAGCGTCGACCCTCCGATGTGCGGGGTGAGGATCACGTTCGGCACGTGTTGCAACGGCGACACGAAGCCCTTCGCTTCGTTGCCTTCCGGCTCGTCAGGGTAGACGTCGACCGCAGCGCCCCCGAGGTGGCCCGACTTGATCAGCTCGGCCAACGCTTCGAGGTCGACCACGGTGCCGCGGCTGGCGTTGATGAGGCACGCCTCCTTCTTCATCAGCTGCAACTGCGCGCGACCGATCAGGCCCTTCGTCTGCGGCGTCTCGGGCACGTGCAGCGTGACGAAGTCGGACACCTTGAGCACGTCATCCAACGTGCGGCAGGGCGTGTTGTTCGACAACGGCAACTTGGTCGCCACGTCGAAGTACACGACGCGCATGCCGAAGAACTCCGAGAGCACGCCGACCTGACTCCCGATGTGCCCGTAGCCGACGATGCCGAGGGTCTTGCCTCGCACTTCGTGAGCACCGGTGGCGAGCTTCTTCCAGATGCCCTGGTGCATCTCCATGTCTCGATCGCCCAGCTGCCGAGAGAGCATCACGATCTCGGCGATCACGAGCTCGGCGACGCTGCGGGTGTTCGAGAACGGCGCGTTGAACACGCAGACGCCGCGCTTCATCGCGTCGGTCAGCGCGATCTGGTTGGTGCCGATGCAGAACGCTCCGATGGCCATCAGATCTTTCGCCTGCGGCGAGTCGATGACCTTCTTCGTCACGTTGGTCTTCGATCGAATGCCGAGTACATGCACTCCCGCGAGCTCCTTGATGAGCTCGTCCTCCTTCAACGCGGCGTTGACGCGGCGAACGACGAAGCCCGCCTCTTTGAGCTGTGCTTCAGCGACGTCGTGGATCTTCTCGAGCAGCAGAACGGTGAAGGCCATGGGGCTCCTGTAGCGCGACGCGTCAGGGAGTCAACGGACGCCGCGGAGAACTCAATTCAACAACTCAGGCACTCGGCGGGTGGTGGCTTCCCGCGCGTCGAACAGCTCGATGCCCCGCCGAGTCAGGATGAAGCGCACCAGGCCTGCGCCACGCTCGGTGTCGAGCTCGGCCTCGAACACGGGCCCACCGACCGTTCCCAGGAGCGCCTCTTGCTTCAGGTTCTTCACCTGTCCATGCGCCAGTTGGTGGTCGACGTGGCCG
Source organism: Myxococcaceae bacterium (assembly GCA_040400045.1). Taxonomy (GTDB): domain Bacteria; phylum Myxococcota; class Myxococcia; order Myxococcales; family Myxococcaceae; genus Xiheimicrobium. Next base: position 191 of record JBBAQZ010000036.1, on the reverse strand, counting down.
ACGCCGGTGCCGTTCCTGAACAGGTCCAGGGCGACGCGATGGAGCGCCAGCGCCAGGCCCTGATCGAGGGGCACGGTCGAGGTGAGGACGCTCACCAGCACCCAGTACGGCACGTCGTCGTCGGGCTGAGCCATGCGCTCGGGTCGAGTAGCCGTCACCCCACCGGGATGCAAGCCGACACGTGAGAGATG
>JBBAQZ010000035.1:0-91351 GCA_040400045.1 Myxococcaceae bacterium | reverse complement strand
CGAAGGAGCTGCTTCCCCCAAAGACAGCTCCTCCGCGCCCTCACCTTGTCGAGCCCCCCATCCCCCCCAACCGCTCCCGCCCGACGGGAACGACACAAAGCAGGAACGGTGCCGCGCCCGTCGCGACGTGCTTCTCGGCGGTTGTCGATTGATCAGAAGAGACTGGAGTGTCCACGCCGTCCCGCTCTCATCGGGTGAGAGTCGTCGCTTCAGGTCCGGGCGTGGCTCATCGAATTGGCGTCATCTCGCGCATGAGGCTTCCTCGGATCGCAGATCGTCGTGGCCGCAACGTGACCCGGTGAAGAGGTTGCGCCGACCGGCTTCGTGCGTTTGCGGAGAAGGCGACAGGTGCACTCGGTCGTCGCGCGAGGCACTCCGCCTCGGAACCGGAACTACTCGCCGCCGAGCTGACGCATCAGCTCTTCGATCATCTTCAGCGACTCCGCATCGAGCTGCGTGCCCTGCGGGACCGCGCCGCTGCCACCCAGCACGTCAGCGAGGTTCAGCTGCCCGAGGTCTTCATCGCCATGCATCTCCTCCAGCCACCGCTTCCGCAACACCTCGAGCTGCTTCGCCTGACCTGGAGCGCTCTTCGCCGCCACCTCGGTCAACGTCTTCGAGCTGACCCACCGGTACCGATACTGCTCGACGTACCCCCGGAGGACCTTCTCCCACGCGTCTTCCCCGACCAGCTTCCGCTGCGCATCGAACAGCAGCGGCGCCTTCCCGTAGACGATGCCGGCGTACTGGGTGGTCGACGTGAACTCTCCCGTCGGTCGGTCGGCCTTCGAGTCGCGTCCGCCCAGCATCCGCCACAGCTGGTACGCCATCTTCACCTGGCCCTCCCGCACCTCGTTCGCGGCCTTCTTCCCTCGACGCCACTCGAGCAGCAGCAACGCGGTGTGCTGGGTCAGCGGCTCATCGGCCACTGGCTCGTCCACCGCATCGCTCCCCACCAGGCACGCGAAGTACTGATGCGCCACCTCGTGCAACACCGTGAACTCCAGCGACGAGCGGAGCAGGTCCTTCAACATCGGCCCCACCATCGCGAGCATCGCCGGATCCGACACGAGGCCACCGAGCCCCAGCGCCGCGAGCGGATCCGCGCCGCCTGACACCAGCGACGCCGCCACCGTCACCAGCCCGGGGAACTCCATGCCGCCAGCGCCTTTTGCCAGCGGCGCCTCGACGATGCGCAACGTCGTGAACGGATATGGCCCCAGCCGCTTGTTCAGCTCCTTCACCGCGAACACCGCGTGGTCGAGCACCGCCTTTGTCGAGGCCTGGCCCTTCGTCCCCCAGGCCTCGACGCTCACGTCACCCGCGCTCGCGCTCAGCTTCTCGAGCCCCTTCGCCACGAACACCGGGAAGTCTCTCGACCCGACGATCGCGTTGGTGAAGCGCACGCGCGCACCGGGCTCCGGCACTTCACCCAGCGCGACCCCGGGCATCACCACCACGAACCCCCGCGGCGCCGACACGCTCACCATGAAGTTGGACGGCGCGAACGCCGAGAGATCGCCCATGCCCGTCGGCGGCGCGAACAGCTCTCCGTTCGCCTTCACCGGCGGCGCCATCGGCAACAGCCCCACCAGCGATACGAAGTCGGCAGACGCAGAGAACGCCCCGTGGTCGGCGACCTCCTCGCCCGGTGCAACCGACGGCACCTTCGCCTGGAGCTGCACCTCGAGCTGCACCGCCGTCCCCGCCACTGCCTCGGTCGCCAACTTCACCCGCCACAGCGTCGCATCGGGGTGCTCGAGCACCACCGCCTGGCCATTCACCGCCGCGTTCAGCAACGTCACGGCCTCGGTGTGCGCCGCGTTCGGCGTCGTGCGCAGGAACACCTCATCGAGCGCCTCGCCCGTCACCGTCCACGTCAGCGCGATTCGCCCGACGACCTTGCGGTTGGTGACGTCGACGGTCAGGTCGGCCCGGTAGAGCGGCTGCTCCGCGAGCGGCCCGAGCGCCTTCTCCAACCGCGCCAGCTCTCCGGCCCGAAGCGACTTGAGCCCCAGCCCGAGCTCAGGCGCGAGCTCCTCCGCAGCGGCACTGGAACACGCGAGCACAACGGCCAGAAAGAGGAGTCGCATCGGGAGGGCCCCCACAGCTTGTCACGCGCCCCGCACCCGCGCACTTTGCCGCTGACCATTCGGTCACGACAGTCGTTCGCGCCGCTTACCGAACGTCAGCCATCTGCTACACGCAGCGCCCATGGTCTCACCGTCGTCCGCGCCCCTGGGTCCCCTCGATGTCACCCGCACGCTCACCGGCAAACGCGTGCTGTTCGCCGGCGCCACCGGCTTCGTTGGCAAGGTCTCCTTGTCGATGCTCCTGCATCACTACGGCGACGATCTCGCCCACGTGTACGTGCTCGTCCGCAAGGGCAGCGCGAAGGACGCGAAGACGCGCTTCTTCGACAAGGTCGCCACGAGCGAGCCCTTCGAGCCCTTGCGCACCAAGTACGGCGGCGAGGCCGAGGCCATCGCGTGGCTGCAGCAGCACGTCACCATCCTCGACGGCGACATCACCGACCCGTGGATGGGCATGGTCGAAGCCGACGCGCGCGCGCTCAAGGGGCAGATCGACGTCGTCATCAACTGCGCAGGCCTCGTCTCGTTCAACCCGTCACTCGAGGTCGGCCTCAACGTCAATACGCACGGCGTGAAGTTTCTCGTCGAGGCGTGCCTCTTCTGGGACGTGCCGCTCGTGCACATGTCGACGGCCTTCGTCGCGGGCAACCGCTCGGGCCTGGTCTTCGAAGACGAAGAGGTCGTCGGCTACTTCCCGCGGCGGGGAGAGCTCGACGGTCGTGACTTCTCGCTCGAGCAGGAGCTCGCCGACGCAGAGAAGACCGTCGCGCGATTGCGCCAGCAGGCCGACGACAAGGCGCTCGCCAGCGAGTTCCGCACCCGCGCCATCGAGCGGCTCGAAGGTGAAGGCCGCGACGCCACCGACGAGAAGGCCCTGCGCCTCGCCATCGGCCGCGAACGAAAACTCTGGCTCACCCTGCAGCTCGTCGATGCCGGCATGGAGCGCGCGAAGCACTGGGGCTGGCCGAACACGTACACGTACACGAAGTCCCTCGGCGAGCAGGTCATCGCGAAGACGCCGGGCCTCCGCTACGCGCTCGTGCGCCCCAGCATCGTCGAGTCCGCGCAGCACTACCCGTTCCCCGGCTGGAACGAGGGCTTCACCACCTCGGCGCCGATGATCTACGCGCTGATGAAGAGCCGCAGCATCCTCCCCACCGGCGAAGACAAGATCCTCGACATGATCCCCGTCGATCTCGTCGCGGGCAGCCTCATCGCCATCACCGCCCAGCAGCTGCGCACCTCGGAGCGCCGCGTCTACCAGCAGGCCACCGGTGACACGTCGCCCTTCATGGCGTCACGCTCCACCGAGCTCGTCGGCCTGTGGACGCGCGAACACTGGCGCACGAAGAAGACCGGCAACTCGTTCCTCAACGAGCTGCGCAGCCGCAACGAGGCCAAGAGCACCAGCAAGCTGCGCTTCGACACGCTCTCGACGCCGATGATCGCGAAGGGCGCGAAGTGGCTCTCGAAGCTGATCGACGAGCGCAAGCCCACGTGGGGCGCTCCGAAGATCTCCGCGATGCTCGACCACGCGAAGGAAGCCCTCGAGGACGTCACCGACGACGCCGATCGCCTCAACCTGATCGTCGACCTCTTCCTCCCGTTCATCTGGGAGAACCGCTTCATCTTCCGCTGCGACAACACGCGCTCGCTCTACGTCGACATGCCCGCGCACGACCGCGCGAAGATCAACTGGAACCCCGACACCATCGACTGGCGCCGGTACTTCCTCGACGTGCACATCCCCGGGCTGGCGAAGTGGGTCTTCCCCGGGCTCGACGAAGAGACCGAGAAGCGCAAGGCGTTGCCGGCGTACCGCGATCTCATCGAGCTCTTCGAGGCGTCGGTGCACGCGTGGAGACACCGCGTCGCGTTCCGCTTCCACGAGGGCGACGACGAGAGCCGGCTCACCTACGGAGAGGTGCAGCGCTACGCCAACCGCGTCGGCAGTTTCCTGATGAGCGTCGGCGTGAAGCCGCAGGAGCGCGTGATGCTCCTGAGCGAAAACCGCCCCGAGTGGCCGATCGCCTTCTTCGGCACGCTGCGCGCCGGCGGGACCTCGGTGCCCGTCGACAAGGAGCTCAGCGAGACCGAGATCGTCAACATCGCCAAACGCGCCGACGCGAAGGTGCTGCTGATCTCGGAGCAGCTCGCCGAGAAGAAGCCCGGCCTCGAGAAGGCGCTCGCCGACGCGGGGCTCTCGACGTTGCTCCGCAGCCTCGGTGAGGCGCTCTCGGGAGATCCGTCGCAGCCCAACGGCATCGGCGACGTGAAGCGCTCCGCACACGCCGATGACGTCGCGTCGCTCATCTTCACCTCGGGCACCACGGGCGTTCCCAAGGGCGTCGTGCTCACCCACCGCAACTTCACCTCGCTGGTGGCGAAGCTCGCCGGCGCGTTCGAGATCGGCCTGGGCGATGGCGTGCTGTCGGTGCTCCCGCTGCACCACACGTTCGAGTTCTCGGCCGGGCTGCTGACGCCGTTCTCCCGCGGCGCGGAGATTTCCTACATCGACGAGCTCACCTCCGATCGCATCGGCGACGTGCTCGAGGGCGGCAACATCACCGGCCTCGTCGGCGTGCCCGCGCTCTGGCAGCTCTTCCACAAGAAGGTGACTCAGGAGTTCGCCGCTCGCCCGCGCCTCGTCGAAGAGGGCCTCAAGGCGTTGATGAGCGTGAACGCCGAGCTCCGCAACCGGCGCGGCATCAACCTCGGCAAGTTCCTCTTCTGGCCCGTGCACCGGAAGTTCGGCGGCAAGTTGAAGTTCATGATCAGCGGCGGCTCGGCGCTGTCCGACGACGTGCACAAGGCCTTCCACGCGCTGGGCTTCACGCTCAACGAAGGCTACGGCCTGACCGAAGCGGCGCCGGTGTTGACCGTCACCAACGCGGGCAACAAGCGGCTCCCGAACTCGGTGGGCAAGGCGCTCCCCGGCGTCGAGCTCCGCATCGACAGCCCCGACAACGACGGCATCGGTGAGGTGATCGCCAAGGGCCCGAACGTCATGGCCGGCTACTTCCAGGACCGCGAAGCGACGGAAGCGGTGCTGCAGGGCGGCTGGCTCCACACGGGAGATCTCGGACGCTTCGACTCGGACGGCAACCTCACGCTCGTCGGCCGCAAGAAGGACGTCATCATCGACGCCAATGGGAAGAACGTGTACCCGGACGAGCTCGAAGACCTCTACGGCACGCACGAGCACCTCAAGGAGCTCTCGGTCGTCGGCCTGCCGGACGAGCACGGCGAGAAGGTCGCCTGCCTCGCGGTGCCCGACTACAAGGACCGCCCGCGCGAAGAGGTGAAGAAGGACCTCGAGGAGCACTTCCGCCGCATCGGGAACGATCAACCGTTCTACCGCCGCATCAAGGTGCTGCGCTTCTGGGACGGTGAGCTGCCTCGCACGTCAACCCGCAAGGTGAAGCGCCCGCAGGTGGTGAAGGAGTTCCTGCGCCTCGAGAAGCTCTCGCACCACGCCGAGAAGGCAAAGCAGGGGAGCACCGAAGAGAGCACCGACTGGCTCGTGCAGGTCATCGCTGAAGTCGTTCAGAAGCCGGCTGGCGACATCCGCAACGACTCACGGCTGCAGGCAGACCTCGGCCTCGACTCCCTCATGTTGACGGAGCTCGCGACCGCGCTCGAGCAGGCCGGCGTGCCGACCTCGGCCATCTCGGACCTGACGAAGATCCAGACCGTCGACGACTTGCGCAGGGTCGTCGCCTCGGCAGGGCGTCGTCCGAACGGCAGCGGCGTGAAGGAGTTGGTGGTCAAAGACGCCGACGCTCCGAAGAAGGTCGACGCGCTCGAGGTCGAGCTGCCCGAAGCGTTCGCCACGGCGGGCCGTCAGGCGCTCACGTTCGGGCAGAAGTCGATCTACGGCGGGCTCTTCGACGTCAAGGTGACGGGGAAGAACTTCATCCCCCAGAACCGGAACTTCCTCGTCGTCGCCAATCACGCGAGCCACCTCGACATGGGCCTGGTGAAGGTCGGCCTGGGAGAGCAGGGCGGGCGGCTCGTCGCGCTCGCGGCACGCGACTACTTCTTCGACACCTCGTGGAAGCGGGCCTACTTCGAGAACTTCACCAACCTCATCCCGATGGACCGGCAGGGCAGCCTGCGCGAGTCGCTGCGGCTCGCGGGAGAGTCGCTGACGCAGGGCTTCAACCTGCTCATCTTCCCAGAGGGCACGCGGTCTCCGAACGGTGAGCTGCAGGAGTTCAAGCCCACCACCGGCTATCTCGCGCTGTCGTTCGGCGTCGACATTCTGCCGCTGTACTTGAAGGGCACCTACGACGCGCTCCCCAAGGGCTCGTGGTGGCCGAAGTTCGACCAACTCGAAGTGCGCATCGGGCCGCCGATTCTGATCGACGACCTGCGCGCGAAGGTGAAGGGCCTGGCGAAGAGCGAGAGCTACCGAATCGCGACGAAGCTGGCCGAGGAGTCGGTGCGCGCGCTCTCGGAGGGCCGCACGGTTCGCCCTGAGCTGCTGCCGCTGCCAGTCGTGCCGTCGCGTGGTGAGAGGAGCAAGCCGTGAAGATTCTCGTGACGGGTGGCACCGGGTTCCTCGGCACGCACCTGGTGCCGATGCTGCTCGAGGCAGGGCATTCGGTGCGCTGCATCGGGCGCACGAAGCCTCCAGCCGCGTGGGCCGGGAAGGTCGAGTTCATTCAGGCCGACCTGAAGGATCGTGAAGCCGTGAAGGGCGCCATCGGCGGCATCGACGCGCTGATGCACCTCGCCGGCCTGGTGTCGTTCAAGAACGAAGACGGCCGCAAGATGTACGAGCTGCACGTCGACGCCACCCGCGAGCTGCTGAAAGAGATCATCGCGTCAGGCCAGAAGCCGCGCGTCGTGCTCGCGTCGACCTCGGGCACCATCGCCGTCTCGAAGACCGAGCGCATCGGCACCGAAGCCGACGACTACCCCATCGAGACCGTCGGCCGCTGGCCGTATTACCTGTCGAAGATCTACGAGGAGAAGCTGGCCCTCGAGCTCTGCAAGAAGAACGGCCTGCCGATGGTGGTGCTCAACCCGGCGCTGCTGATGGGGCCGGGAGACGATCGCCTCTCGTCGACGTGGACGGTCGTGAAGTTCCTCCAGCGCGACATTCCCGCGATGCCGGGTGGCGGCATGTGCCTCGTCGACGTGCGTGACGTGGCGAAGGCGGCGATGGCGGCGCTCACGAAGGGCGACCCGTACGGCCGTCACCTCATGGGCGTGAACCTGTCGATGACCGACTTCTTCAAGCGCCTCGAGCGGCTGACCGGCGTGCCCGCGCCCCGCCTCAAGCTCCCGAAGGACGTGAACATTCTCGGCGCCTACGCGCTCGAGGCGTTCGCGAAGTGGCGCAAGACGTCGGTGATGCTCGATCCCCAGGAGGTCGAAGTCGGCGAGCACTGGTTCTGGTGCGACTCGGCGAAGGCGGAGCGTGAGCTCGGCTTCGAGGCGACCGACCCGTACGTCACGCTCCACGACACCGTGCAGTACGTGATGAGCAAGCTGCCGCCGACCGCGCTGCCGGGACTCAAGGGAGAGCTGTTCGACATGCGCGAGGGCCGGTGACGACCCGCGCGATGCTGATGGCGCTCCTCCTCGCTGGCTGCGGAAAGACGAACGCCGCCGCCATCGAAGAGCTCAAGCCGCAGTTCTCGGTCGTCCGAAAGAACCTCGCAGCGTTGACCGAGCACCTCGCCGACCCGTCCCAGGACGCGCCTCTGAAGGGCCTCGTCTTCGTCGAGGCGAAAGGGGAGCTCGGCACGGTGACCATCCTCATGCCCGAGCAACTGAGCGACCCCGACGCCGACCCATCGCGGGTGGTGAGCTGCTGAGGTGCCTGAACTGGACGGGCCCGAAGAACCCCATGGCCGAGTCGGCGATGTCGGCCCGCGACGGCGCGTCGCTCAAGGCCGACTGCGAGAGTGCCGCCGCGCAGACGAAGTTCGTCGTGGTCGTCGAGACGGTCAGCAGCGTGGTGCCGACGCTCGTGACCGACGGCCAGTTCGTCGGAGGCGCGGCCGACGTTCGCGTCACGTTGCTCGAGTTCTCGACCCGAAAGGTGCTGAGCCGCTTCGAGGTGCACGGCCAGCCCAATCAAGTCATCAAGTACACCGTGAAGCCCAACGAGTCGAAGTCGGTCGAAGCGGCCCTGGCCGTCCACAGCTCGATGTGGGTCGACGCGCGGAAGAAGCTCTTCGACGGGCTCACCACGCGCGGCGCTGACATCACGCTCCGCTGAGGCGTCAGTCCGCGCGACGGCGACGGCGGACGAGCACGACGGCGAGCGCGCCGAGAACACCCGCGACGGGAACCGACTGACAGCCCGCGCGAGGCAGCGGCAGCGACTCCGGGGGCGTCGAGCGCGTGATCGTGCCTTGCTCGCTGGACAGAATGACCGACTCCTGCCGCTTCAGTTGTTCGAGAATGGTGGCGCCGTTGTCGAGGACGATCTCTGGCGCGCCTTCCTCACGCAGCACCTCGATGCGCAGCGACGCCGGCAGGCTCGGGTCGGGAGGCAGCACCTGGGCCCTGGGGAAGACCCGTCGAGCGCCTTGCTCCGTGGTCAGCACCGAGAGGGTCTGCTCGACGTAGCCCCGTGTGCGGCTGCAGCTGACGTGCAGGTTCGACGTGTGCACGTTGCTCACCGACGGCAGACTCCGATTGAACGAGAACACCGGGTCCTTGTTCATGTCGGCAGGCGAGATGGTCGTGTACAGCCGCGTCAGCACCGGGTGCTCTTCGAACAAGGCCGCGGCGTCTTGAATCGGCTTCACGACGCGCAGCCAGATCTCGTCAGCCATCGCCTGCGGCTGGAAGTCGGGGGCCGGCGCCTGCGCTTTGAAGAAGCGGTAGTTGAAGAAGAACGTGTCGGCCGTCACGCCGGCTGGTGGCGGCAGGTAGCGCGTCAGGATCGCCTTGAGCGGCCCGGAGAACACGGGCTGCTGCGACGTCAGCGTCGGCGCCGTGAAGCCCCGCGAGAACAACAGGTCGATGAACGCCTCTGGGGTCGGCGCCGTCGCGAACTCCTGTCGCGTGCCGAAGCGTGTAGACGGGGCCAACGTCGCTCCGACGCGCGCTCCCGGTCCGGAGAACTCCGTCACGAAGCTGTGTTTGCCTGGCGCTTCACCGACCGCGCGGATGATGACGTCGTTGTAGTTCTGCCCGCGGTTCGGCCAATCGATGACGGCGTCGTTGATCACGGTGTGGTGGTAGTTGCGCGGAATTCCGCGGCCCGCGCCGAGCAGCCACACCTGCACGCCCATGTCCTGCGTCGCGCCGATCGAGGTCAGCGTGATGGGAATCTGCCCGACGTCGCTCTGGTACCGCAGCACCACCGGCTGCAGATCACCGGTCGAGTTTCCGGGCCGCAGCTTGAGCGCGAGGAAGAACGCCCCGGGCCGGATGTACGGGTCGATGGCGAGCTCCGACGTGGCAGGCACGAAGTACCGGTTCGACATCAGCCACGCGAGCATGTCGGCCTTCGAGTCCGCGCGCAGCACCGCGTAGTCGTAGGGGCCGACCGAGTCCTGCACGACGAGCGGTGAAGGAGCGCTCGAGCCTCCAGCAGCGCTGCCTCCAGCCGCTGAACCACCAAAACCACCCGCGCCGAAGCCGCCGGAGCTGCCGCCACCCGTGCCGCTGAAGGTCATGCAGTTCGAATCGAGGGTCGTCGTCATCTGGTACTGCGGCTGCGTCGCCTGCGTCAGGCGAACGAACACCTCGTCAGTCCCCAGCTCGAGCGTCGGCACCGCAGGCAGCGGCAACAGCCAGCCGAAGTCAGCGCCGGCAGCGCCCGAGTACTGCACCTGCACGTGTGCGGTCACCTCGCCGTTCTTCACCGCAAACAGAATGCGCTCGCCGGCTTGAACGACAGGCACCGTCGGGTTGGGAGGCGCGAAGCAGCCGCAGGCGTCAGCGGGGTCGCTCCACAGCGCGACGACGGCACAGCAGCTCAGCACCACAGTCGATGTCTTCATGAGTCCTCGAGGAAGGCGGCCAGTTCGCGTCGTTGGACACGCACCGTCGCCAACGTGGGACATCGGCCACGCGCGATTTCCGCTCGGGGCCCACATTGCGGCTATACCGCCCCGGCCGGGCACGATGTCCCAGAGGGGCCTCGACGCGTGTCCAACGCCTGGCAGGGATGGTCCACGTGGCGGGCGTCGGCGGGTTCTCCCGCGACGAGATGAAGCAGCTCTACGCGCGCTACGCGCCGGTGGTGTTTCGCCGCGCGCGTCGCCTGCTGGGGCGCGACGCCGACGCGTGGGACGCAGTGCAGGAGGTGTTTCAGAAGATGCTGACCGCGCATGAGAGCTTTCGGGGTGAGGCGCGGCCGCTGACGTGGCTGTACCGCATCACGACCAACCTCTGCCTCAACATGCTCCGCGCCCGAATGCTGCGAGAGCCGCTGCTGCCGATGATGGAAGAGGCGTCGGTCGATCAGGAAGCGGTCGAGACGAGAGACTTGCTGCGCGCCTGGTTGAAGGGCCTCGAGCCGCGGGAGCAGGAGGTCGCCACGCTCCTCTTCATCGACGGGCTGACGCAGGACGAGGTCGCCGACGTGCTCGGGCTCTCGCGGAAGACCATCAATCGTGAGGTCGCGGAGCTGCGCGCGAAGGCGGCCGCGCTCGGTGCCCTCCCGGGAGGAACGTCGTGAGCGAGCACCTGACCCCACTCGCCCTCGATGAGCTCGCGGTCGGCGATCCGAATGACGCCGCGAAGGCCCACCTCGAAGGGTGTGCGTCGTGTCGCGCGAAGCTCGACGCGGTGAGAGCCGCTGCGCTGCAGGTGCGCGCGATGCCCGCGTTCGATCAGACGTTCGCCGCACTCGACACGGAGCGTCCGGCGGTGGCGCCGCTCCCGAAGAAGACCCGTCGCCTCTGGCCCGCGCTCGTGGCGGTTGCAGTGCCGCTCGCGGCTGCGCTCGTCTTCCTGGTGCTGTCGCCGGCTGACGACGACACCCGGCTCAAGGGAGTGCCTACGGTCGAGCTCCTCTCGAAGGGGCAGCCCGTCACGACGGCGCGGCCGGGAGACACCGTCACCCTCGTAGTCGGCGGCGCAGGGAAAACCCACGCGCTGGTGCTGGCCATCGACACGAGCGGCGCCGTCAGCCGCCTCTGGCCACAGGAGGCTCAGTCGGCGCCGATTGCAGCTGGAGCGCGCGTCCCGCTCAGCCCCTCGTTCGACGTCACGCCGGGAAGCCTCATGCTCGTCGGGTTCTTCACCGATGCGTCGCAGCCTTCAGCGCCGGTCCTTGCGGCGGTCGAGGCCCAGATCGCCATCGCGCGTGCCGCGGTTCGCACTCCATTCCAGCTCGAGCTCCCGACGACGTTCGGCCGCACCGCCCGCGTCACGCTCGAGGTCGCGCCGTGAGCCGGGTGCCGGTGCTCACGTGCGGCAGGGCGCGCTCCGTTCCAGCTCGAACCGCTCGGTCGAACGGCCCACGAAGCCAGGCCCTGCTCCGCGTGTTGTTGCTGACGAGCGTGCTGCTCTCGTCTCTCGCCCTCGCGGAGACACCCGTTCGCCGGTTCGCGCTCGTTGCTGGAGAGAATCACGGGCTCGGTGGCGAAGAGACGCTCCGCTACGCAGAGGACGACGCGCAGCGCGTCCGCGATGCCCTGATCGACGTGGGAGGCGTCGCGCCGTCGGACGTCGTGTTGCTGAAGGGCCTGAACGCCGAGTCGCTCCGCGCCGCGCTGACGCAGCTGAAGACGACGCTCACCCAGCAGGCCACTCCGCGCGACCGGCTCGTCATCTATCTCTCGGGCCATGCCGGCGACGGCACGCTTCACCTCGACGGCACCGAAGTTCCACTCACCGAGCTGGTCGACTTCGTGAAGCAGGCGCCTGTGGAGGTCGGCGTGTTGATCGTCGACGCCTGCCGCTCCGGCGCGATGACGAGGCTCAAAGGGCTCAAGCCCAGCGACGGTCCTCCCGTGAAGGTCGAAGCGTCTGGCCTGCAGGGGAGGGTGTTGATCTCGGCGTCGGGTGCAGACGAGTACGCGCAGGAATCCGACGCGCTCAAGGGCAGCACGTTCACGCATCACTTCGTCACCGGGCTGCGAGGCGCGGCTGATTCGTCGCGCGATGGCCGGGTGACGCTCGACGAGGTGTACGCGTGGGCCTGGTCGCGCACGATCGAGTCCACGTTCGGCTCTCGCGGCGGCGTACAGCGGCCGTCGTTCAAGGTCGATCTCTCGGGCAACGGGCAGCTGGTGTTGTCGGAGCCGGGCGCTGCGGCGGGGCGGCTGACGATCGCGGTCGAGCCCGCAGGGCGTTGGCTGGTGGTGAGCGCGGACTCCGGCGCGGTGGTCGCCGAGCTCGACAAACCCATCGGCGCGTTGACCATGGCGCTTCCACCTGGAGGGTACCGTGTGCGGCTGCGGGCAGAGAGCGGCGTGCTCGAGCGCTCGGTGGTGGTGCCGGCGTCGGGAGGCGCAGTGGTCTCGGGCGGCGAGCTCGAGCGGGCCTCGCTCACGCGCGTGGCCCTCAAAGGTGCAGCGGAGTCGTCGCTCACGCTGTCGGCCGGCGGCGGCATCAGCTCCGGCGTCATCAGCGGCATCGTCGTGCATCCCGGCGCCGAGGCCCGACTCCGGTGGGACGCTCCGTTGCTGGGGCCGATCGACGAGCTCACCAGCACGCTGCTCTTCCGTGACGCGCGCAGCATCGGCTCAGGCTTCCGGCAGACCGAGCTCGAGCTGCGGCTCGGCGCCGGCCACCGGTTCTTCGTCTCGCGGCTCTCCCTGTCGCTCGGGGTCGAACTCGGCGCGTTGCTCATCTTCCAGAATGAGCTCCCGGCGCTCCCGAATCGCACGAGCCTCGGTGGTTCTGCGCAGGCGATCGTCGAAGCGCGCGTCTCCGTCGTTCGCCCGCTCGAGCTCTACCTGCTGGCCTCGGGCGGCGGCGCGCTCGTGAAGAAGACTGCGCCCGGCGTGGTGCCGGTGCCGCGGGCCTCCATCTCTGCCGGAGTCGCGTTCGTCTTTTGACCATGTCTCCACGAGCCCGACACCGAGAGGTCCCGACCATGAGGCGAGCGACTGCTGCGTTGATCGTCCTGACGGCCTTCGCTTGCCTCGATCCGCTCTACGAGGACGGGACTGCGAGCGGCTTCTTCGTCTGTTGCCAGAACGGCCGCTTGGGCACGTGCGCGTGTGAAGCGGGTCGAACCTGTCTGCCCAACTTCAAGCCGTGCGCGGCAGGGCTGTGCAGCAACACGCTTTCGTGTGCGTCTGGTTTTGGAGGTGGCTCCGGAACGGGCGGTGGCTCGGGGACCGGAGGAGGCTCGACGTCAGCGGGCGGGAGTGCCGCAGGAGGGAGAGCAGGCGGGAGCGCAGCGGGTGGGAGTGCGGCGGGCGGGAGTGCGGCAGGTGGGAGTGCGGCAGGTGGGAGTGCGGCGGGCGGGAGCGCGGCGGGCGGGAGTGCGGCAGGTGGGAGCGCGGGTGGAAGTGCTGGCGGAATTGCGTTTGATGCAGGAACTGCCGACGGCGGAACCGCGGACGCTGGCTTCGCAGGCGGAAGCGCAGCAGGCGGAAGTGCAGCAGGCGGAAGTGCAGCAGGAGGAAGTGCCGCAGGTGGAAGCGCCGCAGGTGGAAGTGCCGGAGGCTTCGTCGAACCGGTGTTCGAGCTGTGCTGCGTCGGAGGCACCGTGACGACCTGCCAGTGCCCTGGCGGAGCGTGCAGCAACGCTCCCTTCACGGCCTGTCCGGCGAATCGCTGCGTCGCCGGAAGCACGACGGCGAGCTGTCGCTAACGCACCATCAGCAACGCGGCATGGCCTGCTCCAGCACGAGCGTGCGCGGCAGCCTCCTCGCGGCAAAGGCTTCACTTGCAGCGAACGGTCGGTTCGTCCTTCGTGTCGTTGGATACCCGAACCTGAAGCAGGCCTTCCTCTGGCAACTCCACCTCGACGCGGTGCGGAGGCTCGCCGACGCCGAAGTCCATCTGCTCGAGCACGTGCTGCAACGCCGGCTGCGAGGCCGGAGGGCAGCTCGCCGCCTGGCCATCGACGAGCCCGTTCGTGCCGGTGCGCCATGCGGCCCTTTTCAGGTCCCACCCGACCGCGCCGATCATCTGCAAGGTGTGCCGCCGAACGGCAGAGCCAGCGGCCGTCTCTCGCCGGAGGCAGATGGGCTCGACGTCGCCTTCCAGCGACCAGTCACCGCCCAGCGGGTAGAGCCTGCCGCGAACCACCTCTGGCTTCCCGATGGCCACTGACTCGACCCAGTCTCCCAGCGCCCCGTCGAGCGCCCGAGGGAACGACAGGCAACTGCGATTCGTGCCGGTCTGCGTGAGGTGCATGTCAGCGGGCAGCCCCGGCATGGCTGTCTGCCCGAGCGCGAGCGCTCGCTGCCATTTCTCGAGGAAGCCGCGGGGCATCAGCGTGGATCGGTCGCCGAGCTCGCGTTCGAACGAGCCGAGGACGCCCGCCGGAGCCTTGAACTGCTTGACCACCTGGTCGACACAGCGGCCCACCGGTGCCGGCAACGACGTGCACGACGCCACCTCCGACCGAGGACCTTCGATTCGCACCCTCACGACTCCGTAGACACCGGCGCGTTTCGCGGAGGCATCGCACTTCGCCAGCTCGCCACGGAGGGCTCGCTCGGCCTCGAGCGTCTGCGGGTCAGGCTCCGGAAAGCTGCCCTCGACCAGAATCAGCATCACGAGCCACGTCATTCGCGCACCATGTTCCGTCTGTCGTCGGGGCGCCGTGCCGCCATCTGCCTGACACCGCGCGCGGGACGACGACGGCGAGCTGTCGTCAACGAGCCATCAACACCGCCAACGCGACGGCCGTTCCCACCAACGTCACCGGCACGCCGATCTTCGCGTACTCGACGAACCCCATCTTCTCCTTCGCGCGCTCGAGCACGATGATGTTCGCCACCGAGCCGAGCAGCGTGAGGTTTCCCGCGAGCGTCGACACCAGCGCGGTCACGGTCCACGCGTGGCCTGCGTCGGGGAACGAACGAATCCACGGCTCGAGCACGAGAATGAGCGGCACGTTGCTGACGACCTGCGAGCCGAGCCCCAGCACCGCCGTCAACACCAGCGAGCCATGGCCCAGCACGCCTTCGGTGGAGCGCACCCACTCGGACGGGTAGCCGGTCCGCTGCAGCGCGGCGACGAGCACGAAGAGGCCCGCGAAGAAGAGCAACACGCTCCAGTCGACCTGCGCGAGCAGCTTCTCGGCTCGAACGCCGGCCGCGATGAGCGTCAACGTCCCTGCCGCCAGCGCCGACAACGCCAGCGGAGCGCCGAGCAGGTTCGCCACGACAGCGCCCACCAGGCCCACCAAACAGACGACGAGCAGGGGACGATCGATCGGCGTCTGGTCCTCTTCTCCATCTGCAGGTGTCTCGAGCGCGAGCTCCCGGCGGAAGAAGAAGTGCAGCAGCGCGGCCGTCACCACGAGCGCGGCGAGGACGGGCAGGGCGACGTCTCCCAGGTAGCCCCGGTACGTGAGGCCCGAGAGCTTCCCGACGAGCATGTTCTGCGGGTTGCCCGCGAGCGTCAGCGCCGAGCCCGCGTTGCTGCCCATCGCGACCGCGAACAGAAACGGCTTTACCTGCGCGCGCGAGGTCTTCGCCAGCTGCACCACCAATGGCGTCGCCAACAGACACACGGCGTCGTTCACCAGCGCCGCGGAGAGCAGTCCGCACCCAAGGGTGACCGCCCAAAGCAGCTCCGCCCGCATCTTCACCTTCGCGGAGAGCCACCGCGTGGCCCACGCGAAGAAGCCCGCTTCTCCGAGCCCCGCTGCCACGATCATCATGCCCAGCAGCAGCGAGAGCGTGTGGAGCTCGACCGCCTTCAACGCCTCATCGACGCCGAGGTAGGGAGGCCCGGCCCACGCCCCGAGCGCTACACACACGGTCGCGCCGATGAGCGCCATCGCCGGCCGGCCAACGGGGAGCCACCGCAGCCGCCGCGCCGTGATGCCCACGTACGACAGCGCGAAGGTGACGAGCAGCGCGACGCGCATCAGGTCTTCAGCGGCCAGGCTTTCGCGAGCCCCAGGCCCGTCGTCAGCGTGCGAGCCTCGACGATGTTGTCTTCGATGCTGCAGTACGTCCACCCGCCGTAGCGCCCGATGCTGTGCACGCCCTTCGCGGCCAGCTCGGCCTTCACGCGCGCTACCTCGGACAACGACGACTTCGTGATGTGCACGTACGCCGGGTTCATCAGCACCGAGTGTTCGGCGATCAGCTTCTGCGTGGTGACGAGGCCTTCGTCTCGCAGGTGCTTCAGCACGCGCTCCCGCTCGGCGGCGACGTCGACCGTCGCGTCACGCGGAAAGCCGAGCTCCACGTAGAGGCTCATGCGCGGGCTGTCGAAGATGTTGTCGTAGAAGCCCACCCGGTAGAACGAGCGCGCACGGTCGGGCACGTACAGCCAGTGGATGTCCTTCGGCCCCTTGCCATCGAAGCCGAGGTTGAAGACCAGCACCTGGTTCCACGTGTACGTCGTCGGGTCGAACCGCACGCCCGCGAGTTCCAGCAGCTTCGGGAACGGCGCCGAGGTGACGAGCTGCTGGTAGCGGTACTCGCCCTTCGTGGTGCGGGCGATCTTCCGCTCCAGGTCGATGCCGACGATCGCCTCGCCCAGCTTCACGGCCGACGGCTCGACCTCACGCAGGAGCGCGTTCACGTACTCGATGGCGCCACCCTCGGGGTACGTGAAGTGCGCGTTGTACGTCGCGTTGTCCGGCGTGCGCATGTTGCGGATGATGTCGGTGAGATCCGCGTGCGGGAAGAACCGCCCCATCGCGTCGCGGTCGAGCACCGAGAGATCGGTCGCGTACAGCTTCTCGTTGTACGGAATGAGGAACTTCTCGGCGATCGAACGTCCGAAGCGCGCGTACAGCATCTCCTTGAAGTTCGTCTCGGGCGCCGCCGGCTGTCCGGCGAGCCGCGCGAAGTAGAGATCGTGCAGGCAGTCGATGAAGTCCTGCTGCGGCAGCTGGTGAATGTTCTTCTGAAACGGAAAGTCGACGCGCCCGCCCGCGAACGAGACGAACGACTTCTTGTTCACCGTGCGCACCGTCTGCCCGGGCATGCGCGCCTTCAGCCACGCCTCGATGTCGGGGTGTTTGAAGTGGAAGAAGTGGCCTGAGTAGTCCCACACGAAACCGTCGCGCTTCACGGTCTTGCAGTAGCCGCCGGGCTCGTCGTCGCGCTCGAGCACGACCAGGTCTGCGCCTCTTCCAATGCTGGCCGCCGTCGCCAGACCACTGATGCCTGCACCGACGATGAGCGTCTCGACGTTCGTCATGGCCGTGCGTGATGCCCGACTCGGGCGATGGGTTCAATCGCCGCCTGCGCAGCCGCCGTTGGTTGCGCGGAGTTCTGCTCACCGGGACCACAGGTTTCGAAGGCTCCCGGTCGGCGCGCGCGCTGCACCGAGCCGCGGCTCATGTTCGCCATGACCTTGTCGTTGCTGGCCGCCAACCTCGCCGAGGTGAAGGTCATTCCCGTCGAGGCCTCGGCGCGTCAGCGGTTGCGGTTCGACCGAAACGTTTCGTGCGTCACGCTCGCGGCGACGCCGAAGAACCCCACCGGCGCCTTTCGCATCCAGTGCGACCGACTCACGCACAGGTGCCTCGCCGCTCCCAACGGGCAGCTCGACGCCGACGGCATGAAGCTCGAGGTCGAGCTGGAGCGAACGGCGTTCTGCGCCCAGGACGTGCCCGAGGGCGTGACCGACGACTGGGTCTTCTCCGAGGCGATCGCCGAAGCGAAACCCGGTTGGTACCGCGACGAGCGCGGCCGCGTGATGCAGGTGGTGTTCGACCTGAGCCGGCGCGTGCACTTCGGCGGCGCGTGGTCTCCTTTCTATCGGCCTGACGGGCAGGGCGGCGTCGGCCGCGCCTTCGTCGAGCTGGGCACCTTCATCAGCTGGCAGCGCGACGACTCGGTGTGGCGGCTGCGGTTGCTCGAAGGGAGCGCGTGGCTCGGGCCCGACAACCGCTTCGAGGCGCACGCGCTCAGCCTCGGCTCGAGCAAACGTATCGAGAAGGCGCCCGTCTTCATCACCACCTTCCTCGGAGGCCCGCGTCGCTTCGACGTGCCGCTCGCGCTCTCGTGGGGCCTCGAGCTCGGACACCTGGAGTCGATTGGAGGCCGCACCTTCTTCGCGCCGGCCGAGCTCGACGCGTCGGTGGACTTGTGGACCTCGAAGGACCTCGAGTCGTTCGTCCGCCTGCGGTTCGGTCCGGGCGTCGAGTACGAGATCGTGACGAAGGACTGGGCGTTTCGTCCCGGCGCCGCGCTCGAGGCCGACGTCACGCTCGACCCGAAGGGACATCACCACCTCGTCGGCGTTGCGTTGTGGGAGCAGCGCTTCGGCGGCGCGGCCCCGGGGCTGCGGCTCAAGGCGCGGTTCGGCTACGAGGCGCTTCTCTTCGCGCTCAACGACTACCCCGTCACGTTCCTTGCCGAGCTGCGAGGCGCCTGGCGCACCGACGTGCCTGCGCTCCCCGGCTTCGAGATGAGCGGCCACACCGGGCTTCGCTTCAGCCTCTGGGCGCCCGAGCGCCGCCACGCAGAAGAGCTCACCTCGCCTCGAGGGTGACGAATGCTCTCGCTCCTGCTCGCCGCCGTGACGTCAGCAGCGCCCCAAGGATGCAGGGACACCACCGACTGGCGCCGGAGCTTCGCGACGTGCTTCGACCCGTGGCAGGGCTTCGAGCTCGCGGGTGCGGGCCGGTGGAGCGGGGCGGCGCTGGCACCCTCGGTGTCGTTCGACCTCCGGCTCCGTGAAGACCGCCAGAGCGCGAGCAAGACGGACTCGGTGTGGCTGTCGCTCCATCGCGTCGCGGGAGCGCAGTGGCAGCCGCTGTCGGCCAGCGTCGACGCGACCGCGTGGGAGTTCGTCTTCCGGCGCCACGCCTCGGACACCAGCCTCACGCTCCCCACCATTCCGGTGACGCGGCTGCCGTTCCCCTTCGACATCGGCCTCGCCGGTAGCGTCGCGCGCTTCGAGTGGAACCTGCGGCCGACGACGGAGCGCTGGGCGCTGGAGACCGCGCGCTTCTCGTTCCTGTTCGATCCCGTTCGTTCCGAGACCAATCAGTTTCATCTGGCCATCGGTCCGGTCGCCCACCATCGCGTCGCCGCGCTCGTCGACGGCACGACCCGCCACGACGTGACGCCGCTCACCTCGGGGCTCCTGGTGTTCACCGCCGAGACGGATGACGGGCTGGCGTACGTACGTGGAACGGCGATCGGCGGCGCGCTCCTGCAGCTCGATGGCTCGACCCCGAGCTGGACGTCGCAGGTCCGTGGCTCGGCAGAGGCGGGCGTCGTGCTCCTCGCCGTCAACGATCAGCCGCTCGTGCTCTCGGCTCGGGGTGAGGCCTGGTGGCGTGCCAACGCCCCGTTCGAGTGGACGGCGTCTGCAGCGCTCGGCTTTCGATTGTTCTCGGCGCGGCGCAGTTGACGACGCCTCAGGCGTTCGTCTCGATCCAATCGTCGAGGTACTTCGCGATCGCCAGCTCGGCGTTCACGTCGAGCTCGGTGAAGCGCACCCGGAACTCGATCGTCTGGCCCTGGTCGACGACGCGAATGATCTCACCCTTGCACTGCACTTCTTTCGGAATCCCCATCAGCCGGAAGCGCACGTCGACGGTCGTGCCGTGCGGAGGCGTCTTGCCTCTCCACGCGATGCCGCCGATGGACATGTCGCCGTGGCGCTCTTCCCAGCCGCCCTTCGGGTTCGAAACGTCGCGCAGCAGGAACGTCATCGGCACGCGAGGTGAGTCGCGGCGCTCGTCTCCGCGAACCTTCTTGAGCAGCTCCAGTTTCCGTTTGTCGATGGCCATGATTCCTCTTGATGAAGAGCGCTTAGAGCGACTTGCCGAGGTTCGACAAGAAGCGTGTGACCAGCCGCGAGAAGACGTCCTTCACGCGGTCGGCGGTCTCGGACACCTCGGTGTGCGAGAGCTTCTGCTTCGAGAGACCCGCCGCGAGGTTGGTGATGCACGAGATGCCGGCGACCTTGACGCCCATGTGCGCGGCGACGATCACCTCGGGCACCGTGCTCATGCCCACCGCGTCGGCGCCCAGCGTTCGGAGCATCCGGATCTCGGCCGGCGTCTCGTAGCTCGGGCCAGACAGGCTGACGTACACGCCTTCTCGAATCGCGACCTGCTCGGCCTTCGCGGCGTCACGCAGCATCGCGAGGAAGCCCGGATCGTACGCGTGGCTCATGTCGGGGAACCGCGGCCCGATGCTGTCGTCGTTCGGGCCGACGAGCGGGTTGAAGCCAGAGAGGTTGAGGTGGTCGGTGATGGCCATCAGATCGCCGACCTCGAAGCCGGTGTTGATGCCGCCAGCGGCGTTGGTGACGAGCAAGCCCTTGATGCCCAGCCTGCACAGCACGCGCGCCGGGAAGCCGACCTGCCACGGCAGATAGCCTTCGTAGGCGTGCACGCGGCCCTGCATGGTGACGACGGGCAGGGTGCCCTGATGGAAGCCGAGCACGAGCTGGCCGGCGTGGCCCACCACCGACGAGCGCGGAAAGTCGGGGAGCTCGGCGTACGGAATGACGACGCGGCGCTCGAGGCTGTCGGCGAAGGCACCAAGGCCGCTGCCGAGAATCAGCCCCAGCTTCGGCGCGAACCCCGGCGCACGTTGCCGAACGGTCGCGACACATGCGTCGACGCGCGAAAGAAGGTCGGAAGAGGCCATGGGTTCCGGCAGGATACCCGCCTTCTCAGGCCTGAATGAGTTTTCGACCACTTCGTCCAAGGCCCTGTCGTCCATCTGCCCACAGCCCAGGAGTCGTATCGATGAAAGCCCTCGTCCTCGTCTTGTTCGTGTTCGCTCTTCCTGTCTTCGCGCAGACCCCTGCTCCGACGCCCGCACCAGCTCCAGCCGCTGGAGAGGCGCCGCCTCCGACGACTGGCGTGACGACGACGACGGCCGCGCCGAGTGGCAAGAAGAAGGCCAAGCCCACGCCTGACGCCGAGCCGGAAGTGGCCGCTCCCGCGAAGCCCGCGCCGAAGAAGTAGCTGTCGGTCGGAGCGCAACGCACCGCGATGGTCTTCTGGCGTCATCCACCTGGAACGTGCCGTTGATTCCCTCTCCGAAGGACAGCCCCGCGTGTCTTGGCCTGGTCCTCGCCGGGCATTCTCGATGGCCGCAGTCAGGGGCCACTCCCCGAGGTGTCCGCTCGCACGGCAGGTGAGCGCGACGTAGGAAGCGCTCTATGCCCTCCGACTTCATCAACGGCCGCTTCGTCGACCCCGCTGCGCCAGACGGCGTCCTCGAGGTGCGCAGCCCGGCCGATCAATCCGACGTGGTCGGCCGTCACGCGTGGTCGCTCTCGCACGTCGACGACGCGGTGAGCGCATCGCGGAGCGCCTTCCCGTCCTGGCGCCGCCTCGGTCAGTCACGTCGCGCGGAGTTGCTCCGGGCTTACCAGGCGCAGCTCAAGCTCCACGCAGACGACCTCTCCCGCTGCATCGCGCGGGAGATCGGAAAGCCGCTCTGGGAAGCCAAGACCGAAGTGGGCGCGATGGTGAGCAAGGTGGACGTCTCGCTCGGTGAAGGCGCTGCGTTCGTGAAGGACACGGTGATCGCCGATCTCCCCGGCGAGATCCGGCATCGGCCTCACGGCGTCGCGGCGGTGTTGGGCCCTTTCAACTTTCCCGGCCACCTGCCGAACGGGCAACTCGTTCCGGCGCTGCTGATGGGCAACACCGTCGTCTTCAAGCCGTCCGACAAGGGAGCGGGCACCGCCGTGCTGATGGCGAAGTGTTTCGAGGCCGCGGGCTTTCCTGCGGGCGTCTTCAACCTCGTCCAGGGCGCGGTGCCAACGGCCGAGAAGCTGGTGACGCACCCTGGGCTCGACGCGCTGCTCTTCACGGGCTCGGTGCCGGTCGGCCAACGCATCGTCGCGGCGAATGCGCATCGGCCGGGCCTGATGATCGCCCTCGAGCTGGGTGGGAAGAACGCGACGCTCGTGCTCGACGACTGCGAGCTCGAGCGCACGGTTCGCGAGCTGGCCTTCTCGGGCTTCGCCACCGCGGGGCAACGCTGCACGGCGACGTCGAGGGTCATCGTGACGAAGGGCATCGCGGAGCGGCTCGTCGAGCGGCTCGCGGCTGCGGCCCGGAGCGTCACCGTCGGCCACGTCTTCGACGACGGCGTCTTCATGGGGCCGGTGATCTCCGAGGCGACGCGCAGCCAGCTCCTCGCGGCCCAGGCCAAGGCGGTCAGCGGTGGCTTCGAGGCCGTCGCGCCCGGCGGCACCGTCGAGGTCGCCGGCCGGCGTGGCTGCTACGTTCGGCCCGCCGTGCACGTCGCGCGTGGGGGCGTGACGCGGGTCGCCGGCTACACCGACACCGAGCTCTTCGCGCCGGACCTGTCGGTCGTGACGGTCGACTCGCTCGAGCAGGCCATCGCGGTCGCCAACGAGACGCCGTTCGGTTTGTCGGCGGCGGTCTTCACGCAGAGCGCTGACGCGTTCGAGCGCTGCGCCGACGAGCTCCGCGTGGGCGTGCTCCACTGGAATCGCTCGAGCGCCGGCGCGAGCGGCCGGCTCCCGTTCGGAGGCATCGGCGCGAGCGGCAACCATCGGCCGGCCGGCATTCTCATGGGCCAGTCGTGCACCTACCCGCTCGCCGTGTTGCTGCCGCAGAAGGCCGATGCTCCGCTGCCCTCGTGGCCCGGCATTTCGTTCTGACGCAGGCGGTCGCCTTTCGAGCGTGCTACGCGCCGCTGCCGTGGCTGACCTCTCTGCATTCCGTGGCCGCTGGTTCGTCGTGAAGATTGGCGGCGAGCTCGCGCAAGACGTCCCCCGATTGTCGCGAACCGTCGGTGCTGCCGTGCGCGCCTTCCTCGAAGCAGGCATCA
This sequence comes from Myxococcaceae bacterium, assembly GCA_040400045.1. Lineage (GTDB taxonomy): Bacteria > Myxococcota > Myxococcia > Myxococcales > Myxococcaceae > Xiheimicrobium. The sequence goes on along the minus strand of JBBAQZ010000035.1, from coordinate 68,403 downwards.
AGGTCTGCGTCGTTCATGGCGGCGGCCCCCAGGCAACCGAGCTGGCGAAGAAGCTCGGCCTCGAGACGAAGCAGGTCGCCGGCCAGCGCGTCACCGACGAGGCGACGCTCGAGGTGATGAAGATGACGCTGGCGGGGCAGGTGTCGGTGAACGTCGCGAGCGCGCTCCGCATCGCTGGGGTTCCGGCGCTCTGTACGACGGGCGTGTCGGGTGGCCTGGTGGACGCGAGCCGCCGGCCGCCGGTCGACGTCGCGGGCATCGAGGGGCCGGTCGACTACGGGCTGGTGGGCGACATCGCCGCCGTCAACGTCACGATGCTCGAGACGCTCGCGGAGCGCGGCGTCGTGGTGGGCCTGGGCTCGCTCGCGGGCGACGTCCACGGGCGCGTGTTCAACGTGAACGCCGACACGGTGGCGACGCGGGTCGCCGGAAAGCTGCGCGCGGCCAGGTTGCTGCTCGTCTCGAACGTGCCCGGCGTGCTGAAGGATCGGAACGACCCGTCTTCGCGGATTCCGCGCCTGACGCCACGCGAGGCGCGAGCGCAGATCGCTGCCGGCGTCATCCAGGGCGGCATGATCCCCAAGGTCGAAGAGAGCCTCGCGATGCTCGACGAGGGCATCGACGCGATTCACATCGTGGGCCTGTCGCCCGAGAGCGCCATCCTCGACGAGGCCCTGGATCCCGGGCGCTGCGGCACCGTCTTCGTGAAGGAGGCGGCTGTGGTGGCCGCCAGGAGCGGCCACGTGATGACGACGCTTCCCTGACGTCGCGGTTGCGTTGTCGACGCGCGGGGCCTACCTCTCTCGTCATGGCCTTCACCATCTCTGAGAAGAGCGAGCGAGCCCTGCTGAGCCTGTTTCCCCGGGTCCAGGGCCGCGCTGATGCGCCGACGTGGCTGGTCGATCAGGTCGTCGACGCGGAGCTGCACCGCGCAGGTCACGCCGATTCGACCGGCGCCCTCCACGCGCTCGCTCTGAACCAGGGCACGTTGATGAAGGAAGAATACGATCTCTCCACCCACGGTCACGCCGACGGGTGGGTCCTCGAAGCGCTCGTCGTCGACCCTCGAGAGCTCACCGTCTTCAACATGCGCCACGGCTTCCCGGCCGGTGACGCGGCCCTGCGCGCGATGGTCGCGACGATGAAGGAACTCGCACCACGCGCGAAGGTCGTCCGCACGCACACCGATGGCTTCGCGATCCTGCTCGGGCCGACCGCTGACACGAAGCTCCAGCCGGAGTTGCTGGTGGGCTTGAAGAGCGCGCTGCCGAAGGCCGTGACTGCCGTGACGCCGGTCGCCGAAGCGCCGATGGTCTTCACCTTCGGCCAGCTGCGGCTCACCATCGTCGACCCACCGAACTGGCAGGTGCTGGGCCCGCTCGTCTGGGCCGAATGCGAGCGCGCGCACATCATCGCCAGGCGCGCACCCTCCGACGCGGTGCTCGAACGCCGGCTCGTCCTCGACGGCCGCCTCCCCGACTTCACCCGCTGATCACCCGACTCAGAGGCGCCACCGGGGCTTGACCGAGGCGTTGAGCGCCTCGAGGGCCCGCTGCGGGAGCAACGGCACCAGCAGCGCGAGGCCCAGGACGAAGAGTCCGCCCGACACGCAGAACGAACGGGCCCACAGGGCGATCGCGAAGCAGAGCACCGCGGCCGTCGCGAGGCCGGCTTTCACGCCGAGCGCCACCTGTACTGACTGCTCCTTCTCGAGCGCGACCTGCTTCTTGAACTCCTCCTCGACGATCTGCTTGATGCCTTCTTCGTGGCGCTGCCGAAGCTCGGTCTGCTGCCGCTCCTTCTCGGCGTCGTACCCCGCGAGGATCTGCAGGTTGTATTCGCGCGCGGCCGACGTCTCGAGTGGCGCCTGACAGAAGATGCACGTCCGGTCGAACTTGCTCGAGTCGCGCTGGCACTCCGGGCACCGGCGGAACGGGAGCCGCACCAGCTCATCGGTGTCGAGCGAGAGGTGGTTGGCGCCGTCGACCTCGAAGCGCTTGAGCTGGGGCGCCGTCGCGTCAGGCGAACTCGTCGAGGCGTCGAGCGCCTGCTCCATCGCCGGCGCGTGGACGATCGGGTCGGGTGGTCGTTCGGGCGCATCAGCGAAGCGCTCCTCCGACACGCGCGCACCTTCTTGCGGCTTCTCCGCGCGTTCACTCTCGAGCTTGTCGAAGCGGGAGTCTCGGCTCATGCGCTCACGATGCAGGGCGGGTGCGGCGGCGAGCCCAGTGCCTCAGCCGCTCGATGTCTTCGGCCATCGTGACGGCGAGCGGGAGCGTGTCTTTGATGGCGATGTCGAGGTGGCGCGGTTCGAGGGGCACGCGATCGGCGAACGCTTCATACAGGCCACTGACGACGGCCTGCTCGATCTCGGCGCCGCTGAACTGCTCCGTCGCGGCAGCCAGCTCGTCGAGTGGAAACTCGGCCGGGTTTCGCGAGCGGCGGGTGAGCTGCAGCGAGAAGATCTCCTTTCGCTCCTCGGGCGTCGGCAAGTCGATGAAGAAGATCTCGTCGAAGCGCCCCTTGCGCAGCAGCTCGGGCGGCAACGAATCGATTCGGTTCGCCGTCGCCACCACGAAGACCGGGGCTGTCTTCTCCTGCAGCCAGGTGAGCAGCGTTCCGAACACGCGCGCCGAGACACCGGTGTCGTTGCCGCCACCACCGGCGCCAGCGAGGCCCTTTTCGATCTCGTCGACCCAGAGCACGACCGGCGCGAGCGACTCGACGACGCGAATCGCGCGGCGCAGGTTCTCTTCCGAAGAGCCGATGATGCCTGAGTAGATGCGTCCCATGTCCAGCCGCACCAGGGGCAGCCGCCATGACGAGGCGATGCACTTGGCCGTCAGCGACTTTCCGCAGCCCTGCACGCCGAGCAGCAGCACGCCTTTGGGCTCGGGCAGCCCGAAGGCCCGCGCGTCTTCCGAGAACGCGCCTTGTCGCCGGTTGAGCCAGCGCTTGAGCGAGCCGAGGCCGCCGATGTCCGACAGGGACTGATCGGTCGCGTGGTACTCGAGCAGCCCGCTCTTGCGCACCACCTGGCTCTTCTCGTCGAGCAGCATCTTCACGTCGCTCGAGTCGAGGCGGTTGTCCGTCGCGATGGCCTTCGCGAACGCGTTCTCGGCTTCGGCGATCGTCAACCCGTGCGCGGCGCTCACCAGCGCATCGGCCTGCTCGCGGTTGAGCTCGACGACGGCGCGCTTGTTCTTCGTCACCACGCGCGCGATCTCTTTCAGCAGATCGAGAAGATCGGCCCTCGACGGCAGCGGCACGTCGATGACCGACACGTCCTTCTCGAGCTCGTCGGGCAGCTTGAGCGTCGGCGCGACGACGATGGCGGTGGTGAACTGCGTCTTGAGGTGGAACCCGAGCTCGCGCAGCGCCCGAACGGTGACAGGATCATCGAGGTGGCGGTGGAAGTCCTTGAGCACCACCAGCGCTGGCGTCGTCAGCTTCGCGATCGCGACCAGGGCGCGCGCAGGCTCGACGGTCTCTTCGGACGGGATCTTGAGCGTGCCGGTGAGGGCTCGCAGCCCACGCGTCGCCGTCCATTCGATCAGATCTTTCCCGTGGGAGCGGGCGAGGTCGCCAAGCAGGGCATCGACGCGCTGCTCCTCCCAGCTCACCAGGTAGAGCAACGGGTAGCGGGCGCGAATGAGCGTGTCGAGATCGCGAAGAAAGCGGGGTCGCTCTGGCGAGCTGGCAGCCATGTCGCGATTCTACGCGGCTTTGGACGCCTGCCGCCGCCAGTTCGAACTTCCCGAAGAAGAGAGCTTGACCGGAGAAGCGCAGCAGGACGCCGAGAAAACCCCCACACCCTGCGCCGCGACAAGCGGGCATGCGCTTCACCGATGCATGGCTGTATCGCTCAGGATCACAGGGCTGTCAAAAAACGGCTCAGCGACGTTCCGGTCGCGTTGACGTCACGCGTCACCTGGCGCGAAGGTCGACCAGCGCGTCAACCTCTCGTTCGAGGGCTTCGTCTCTGCCTTTTCGGGTGTGGCCCGGATCTCGGGTCGCGAGGTGCGTGCGGGGCAGCTGGCGATTCTCGCAGACGGCGATCACGTCGAGCTCGCCGCTTCGGAGCACGCCGAGCTGTTGCTGCTCGCAGGCCGGCCCCTCCGTGAGCCGCTCGCCCGCTACGGGCCGTTCGTCATGAACACCCAGCAGGAGCTCGTCGAGGCCGTGCAGGACTTCCAGGCGGGTCGGCTCGGGCAGATCGTCCGAGCACCCCCGAGATAGAGTTCTGTTTTTTTCGATGAGTAACTTTGAAAACAAAAGATGGCTTCGCTTTATAGATGAATGACTTTCAGCAGGCGGTAGGGTTTCCGGTGAATGGCCATCCAACGAGAAAGCGACGCGGTTTCACCCTCGCTCTCGGTGCTCACCGACGAGTGGAAGGGCATGGGCCGTCGGTGGGTGGCCGACTGGAAAGAGGTCTTCACCGGCAAGTCGGTGGTGGCTGACGCGCTGTCGGCGCTGACCGTCGCCGCTGTCGCGCTCCCGCTCAACCTCGCCCTCGCGATTGCCTCGGGGCTGCCTGCGAGCGCGGGCCTCGTGGCCGGCGCGCTGGGAGGGATCATCGCGGCGGCGTTCGGTGGGGCGGTGCTCCAGGTCACCGGTCCTGCCGCGGCGCTCCAGGTTCTCGTGCTGGCCATCTCGGTGCGGTTCGGCGTGGCCGGCGTCGCCGCGGCCACCGTCATGATTGGCGTGATGCAGCTGCTGATGGCGTTCTCGCGCGCGGGCCGCCTCGCCCGCTTCGTGCCCGAGAGCGTGCTCGCCGGCTTCACGACGGGCGTGGGCCTGAAGCTGCTCGACGCCCAGATTCCCGAGTTGTTGGGCTTCGACTACCGGGTTTCCGAGCTCGCGGCGATGATGCACCGCCCCGAGTGGCTCAAAGAGGTGCAGTGGCTCTCGGCGGTCTCTGGCATTCTGGTGGCGCTCTTCGTGGTGGGGACGCGGCAATTCAAGCGTTTTCCCGGAGCGCTGGTAGCGATCGCCGGCGTCACCTTCGTCGCGAACTACCTCGACTGGGACATCGCGCGCGTCGGCGCAGTGCCCAACACGCTGCCCAGCATGATGCTGCCGGTCCTGCACGACGATCAATGGCTCGACCTGTTCGTCGCAACGCTGCCGCTCGGTTTGCTCGCGGCCGTCGAGTCGTTGCTCTCGGCCAGCGCCATCGATCGCATGGTGCCCGATCGCCCGAAACACAACCCGTCGCTCGAGCTCTTCGGCCAGGGGCTCGCGAACACGGTCGTCGGCCTCTTTCAGGGCATGCCGGTCTCTGGCGTCGTGGTGCGGTCCGGCGTGAACGTGCAGGCCGGTGGGCGAACGCGCCTCGCGGCCATCCTCCACGGCGGCGCCCTCGGCCTCGCGGTGTTGACGCTGAGCTCGGAGATCGCGAAGACTCCGCTGGCTGCGCTCGCCGGGCTGCTCTGCGTCGTCGGCGTTCGGCTCATCGAGGTCGGCACGCTCCTGAAGCTGGTTCGTGAAGAGAAGCTCGAGGCTATCGCCTTCGCGCTCAGCGCCGTTGGCACCGTGACCGGCCACCTGATGCTCGGGCTCGTCGCAGGCCTCGCACTGCACGCGGTCTCTCGGTTCCTGCACCGGGCCAGCCCGGCCGACCTCGAGAAGGCGCTCATCGAGGCCGAGCTGAAGCCCGGCATTCGAGCCATCGTGAAGAAGAAAGACGCGGGCGCACGGCGGCCTCACGCCCCCGCCTCGGCCGCTGGCTGGCTCGCGCACGTCAGGCACCGCCCCCTCATTCCCGCGACCGCGTACGTGCACCCGCAGGCATCGGTCATCGGCCAGGTGGTGCTCGGCGACAACGTTCACATCGCCGCGGGGTCGTCGGTGCGCGCCGACGAGGGCACGCCGTTCTTCATCGGCGACAACACCAACCTGCAAGACGGCGTGGTGCTGCACGCCCTGAAGGAGAAACACGTGCAGGTCGGCCAGGAGCGCTGGGCCATCTACGTCGGCCGCGACGTCTCGATCGCTCACGACGCGCTCGTGCACGGCCCCTGCTACGTTGGAGACGACACCTTCATCGGGTTCAAGGCCGTGGTGCATGACGCCGTGGTCGGCAGCCGGTGCTTCATCGGCATCGGCGCGGTCGTGGTGGGCGTGACGTTGCCCGACGAGCGCTTCGTGCCGCACGGCTCGATCATCGACTCGATGGACAAGGTCGACGCGCTGCCGATGGTGAGCGACGCCCAACACCACTTCAACGCAGACGTCGTCGACGTGAACCGCGGGTTGGCCGCTGCATACCGAGCGGCCGTCTCGAGCGGCAAGAAGCTCCCCCCCACCAGTGCTGGCCCCCGTCACGCGTGGGACGAAGGCTGGACCGTCGCCTCTGGCGAACGATTCTGAGGCTCGAAGGAGATCCACATGCTGGTCGTCACGGGTTTCATCGTCGGTGTCGTCCTCGCGGGACTCTGGGGCCTTCGCAGCTCGGGCGTTCGCGTGCCCGAAGGGCACCTCGCGGTGTTCACGCGCTTCGGAGCCGCGGAGCGCGATGCCAGCGGCACACTGAGGCCCCGGGCTCCGGGTTTTCACTTCAAGTGGCCGTGGGAACGCGTGGTGCTGGTCTCGATGATGGAGCAGAAGCTCGAGCTGGCCGGTGAAGGCGCGATTCGCACCATGGCGGCTGACGGCACTGTGCTCCGGCTCGACGCGGCGCTCCGCTACCAGCCCAACAGGGCGATGCTCGACCAGTTCCTCTTCGGCCTCAAGCGGCCGGTCGAACACGTCTCGACGCTCTTCACCTGCCTGCTGCGCAACGAGCTGGCCAACGTTCAGGCGAGCCCGTCGCCGGCCGTGCACTCGCAGTCGGTCGCCGAGGCGCTGCCCCAAGAGGCCGGGAGCTACGCCCTCATTCGCCGGGAGCGAGGGCTGCTCTCGACCCGCATCGCCGATTTCTGCCGCGCCCGAATCGGGAGCGAACACGGCATCGACTTCAACGCCGTCGATCTCACCGACATCCTCCCGCCCGACGAGCTGCGCGACGCGCTCAACGCGGTGATGCAGGCCCGCTCCGGCGCCGAGGCGCACCACTATCGGGCCGAGAGCGAGTGCCGGCAGCAGGTGCTCGAGGCACGTCAGGGCGTGGCCATCGCGACGGCGCGCGCGCAGGCCTCGGGCCAGGAGTTGCGAACGCTGGCGCAGGCCCTCGCCGAGCTCGCGAAGAAGCAGGTGCTCGGGGACTACGTGCGCCGCCGCAAGGCCGAGGTGCTGGCCGAGTGTCGCCTGCTCTACGTCAATGAGCGCAGCGAGGAGGCGCGATGACTCCGCTCGAGTGGGCGTTGGTGCTCGGGGGCGTCGTGGCCGGGTTCGCGGCGATCAGCGCCATGGCGGTGCTCTTCAGGGCGGCGACCATCAGCGTCGACGATCAGCACGTGGCCCTGGTGACGGTGTTCGGGCGGTTCACCCAGAAGCTCAGCCAGCCGGGGCTGCACGTGATTCCGGGCAAGCTGTTTCCCTGGGTGCAGGTGCGGCACATCTCGAAAGCCCGCGACTTCCGTTCGTACAAGGGCATTCACGTCAATGACGCGCGCGGCACCACCATGCTCGTCGACCTCTGGGTCGAGCTGCACATCGTCGACTCGATGAAGTCGACGTTCGCCGTCACCGACTGGGACACCGCGCTCAAGAGCGTGGTCGCCCATGCGTCCATCTCGATTCTCGGAAAGAGCGACTTCCAGCAGGTGCTGCAGGACCGGCAGGAACTCGGTGAAGTGCTGCGCGCCGACATCGCTCGCGAGGCCGAGCGCTGGGGCTTGTCGATCGACAGCGCCTTCATTCAGCAGATCGAGCTGCTGCCCGAGGTGGCGAATGAGCTGTCGAACACCATCGCGGCGCGGCTCGAACGCGCGACCGCCGAGATCGAGGCCATGGGCCGGCTCGAGGTCGCCCAGCTCGAAGCCGACACCACGCGAGAGGTCGCGACGCTCGTGGCGCAGGCTCGCGCGCAGTACCCGCTCTCGATCGGCGCTGCGCTCGAGGAGCTCAAGGGCCAGCCGACCGTGCTCGAGGCCTACCTCGAACTCTATGAACTCTCGCAGCTGCGGCCCGGGCGAACGATTGCCTTTCGGGGCTTCGAGGGCGGGCAGGCGATGCGTTCGGTCGAGGCGGCGATGCTCCAGGCGATGCCGAACGAGCAGGCCGACGCGGCGCCCGTCATTCCGCATCGGTGAGAGCGCAGGGCTTCCCGCGTCACGGTGCTTCGATGCGCAACAACCCCCGACGGAGGCCAGTCGCCGAGTCGACGGTGCTCATCGCTTCGAGCAGGCGCTCAGGGCTGACCAGCCACGGGCGATACGACGCGTTCACGTCGAGCACGAAGACCAGGTCCTGCTCCGGCAGGTAACCCGCGATGGGCGAGTGATGCCCGCCGCCTCGCCCGAAGAGCGGGCCGCGATGGAAGTTCGCGATGAAGCGCACCGACGGGTCGTTCGCCTTCGCGAGCTGCGACCGGAGCGTCGGCAGGTCGAGCTCGCGGAGGACGCTGACGGTACGCCCCGTACGGTGGCGCGTCACCGTGGCCAGCTCGTCGAGCGTGAGGCCCGGCACGAAGCCGAACAGCGTCGCGAGGCCCGTTCCTTCCAGCACGACCGATTGATCGCCCGGGGCTCCCAGCGAGCGCATCACGTTCACCACGCTGGCCGGGCCGCAGAAGCTCGCGTTGCGCTGCACGTCGTAGCCCGCCCGATACCTGGCCGCGACGGGCAGGGCCCACGCTTTCTCGAGGAGTGCGGGTGCCTGGTACGCCGGGTCGCGCTCGATCGAGGTGACGCTCGATGGCGGGGCTCGCAGCGAGACGAAGAGCGCGACCGCCGCGGCCGCGACGATGACTCCAGCAGCAGCGAGCGCGCGTCGACTCGTCACTGCAGGGCGCCATCGAGCGCGTTCTGATCGAAGCCGAGCACCAGCTTTCCGCGCACGTCGATGACGGGAACACCCTGCGGCTTCACGCCCGCCCGGGCCGCCTTCTGCGCGAGCTCCTTCGACGCCTCGGGGTCCCGCTCGATGTCCTTCTCGGTGAAGAAGACCTTCCGCGCGTTGAGGAAGGCCCTCGCCTTGCGGCAGTACCCGCACCACGAGGTCATGGAGAGGATGACGTCGTTGGTGTTGGCTTCGTCGACGGGCGTGACGGTCGCCGGCTCTTTGTCGCGGGCCTTGCTCGCGTCGGCGATCTGCTTCTCGAGGGCGGCGATGGCGCTCTGGCTGCTCTTCTTGTCCGAGAGCTCTTTCGTGGCCTTCGTCTTGATCAACTGGGCCTTCTTCGCGTCGGCGCCCGAGAACTTCGCGGCGGCGAGTTGGTCGAGCGCGACCTGCCAGTCGGCGTTTTCGACGGCGAGCTGGGCGCGGAGCAGGCGGGCCTGGGCGTTCGCGCCGTCCACTTCAATCCAGGTGTCGCAGTAGCGCTCGGCTGCCTTCGGCTTGTCGTCGCCGGTGAACGCCTGGCCATCGAGCGCGAAGAGGACGTCGTCGAGCTTGCCGGCCTTGAGGTGGCGCTGCGCCGTCTCGAGCGGCGTGGCAGAAAGGGCGATCAGGACGAGGAGCGCGCTCATGACAGAACACGGTACTCCGGCGCGGCCACGGTCGTCTGTGGCCTCGTGTGGCAGGCTGCTCCCGGTCAGTCAGGCGGGCGACGCTCGTCCACCTGCGCGGGAGGCAACACCATGTCCTGGAAGTCCACGCTCGTGCAGTCCAGCCCCGGCCACTGGGTGCTGCCGAAGAACAAGCAGATGCGCTGCGACGCGCACCTCTTCCTGTCCGATGAGCTGCTCCACGGCGACGAGGGCGTCGAAGAGAACGTGTTCGATCAGGTCGTGAACGCCTGCTCGTTCCCCGGCGCGACCCGCGTGGTGCTGACCCCTGACTGTCACGTCGGCTATGGCGTTCCCATCGGCACCGCCATCGAGACCGAGGGCACGCTGCTCCCGACGGCGGCCGGCTACGACATCGGCTGCGGCATGGTGCAGCTGTCGACCTCGCTCACGTGGGACGACGTCGCCGACAAGGACAAGCGCCGCCGGTGGATCGACGAGGTCACCCGTCGCATCGGCATCGGGGTGGGCCAGTCGAGCGGACGCAAGCTCGCCAGCAAGTTGCTCCCCGAGGTACTCCGTCACGGCGCGAAGGCGCTGGGGCACTCTCACGACGTGGCCGAGCGCGCCTCGATTCCCGTCGAGGACGATCGCGTCGACGTTCCCGACCGGGCCTGGGACAAGCGCAACCAGCTCGGCAGCCTCGGCGGCGGTAACCACTTCTGCGAGATGCAGCTCGACGAGCAGCAACGCGTCTGGGTGATGCTCCACACCGGGAGCCGCGGCTTCGGCTGGAACATCGCGAAGCAGTTCTTCGTCGCGGGCGCCGAGGCGCTGGGCCTGGTCGGCGGCCGTCACGAAGATCACGTGTGGTTCGACGCCGACTCGACGATGGGCAAGGCGTACTGGAACCTGCACAACATGGCGGCGAACTTCGCGATCGCGAACCGCATCGTCATCGGTGAGGCCGTGTGCGAGGCGCTCGAGGCCGTCTTCGGCGGCGAGGCGAACGTCTATTACGAGATCTCGCACAACCTGATTCAGAAGGAAGGCGGCCGTTTCGTCGCGCGCAAGGGAGCGACCCGCGCGTTCCCGGCGAAGCACCCGGCGCTGAAGGGCTCGGCGTGGGAAGCCAGCGGTCACCCGATTCTGATCCCCGGCTCGATGGAGACGGGCTCGGCGATTCTGTTCGCCGAAGCAGGCGCGTCGGAGTCTCTGTACTCCGTCAACCACGGCGCGGGCCGCCGCCTGTCCCGCAACGAGGCGAAGCGCTCGCTCTCGCAGAAGGACACCGACCTGCGCATGGCTCGCCTCGGGGTGTTGCTCAACACGCGCAACACGCCGCTCGACGAATCAGGCCCCTGCTACAAGGACCTGGAGCAGGTGCTGGGCGCGGTGGAGCTCGCGGGCCTGGCGAAGGTGAACCGTCGCCTGCGCCCGATCGCCTGCATCAAGGGCAACGACTGAAGGCACACACGCTGCCGCCATCTCGGAGAACGGGGATGGCGGCAGAGCCCGACTCAGTCGACAATGTTTCCGGCGTCGATTCAGGCCGCCTACGAGCAGCATCGCAGCGCCGTCTTCCGGCGGTGTCAGACGCTGCTCAAGGACGCCGCGCTCGCCGAAGACGCCACCCAGGACGTCTTCATGAAGCTGGCGGCGAACCAGCACCGCATCGAGAACCCCAAGGCTCAGCTGGGCTGGTTGCTCCAGACGGCGACGAACCACTGCCTGACCATGATGCGCACGCGTGGCCGCTCCGAGTCGTTGGAAGCGCGCACCGAAGGCGACGACAAGGGCGGTGGCGACCAAGGCCCGTCGGAGCGGCTCACCCGGCAATACGAGGCCCGCGACTTCTCCCGAAAGCTCCTCGAAGAGCTCGGCACCGTGTCGCGTGACATCGCGCTCTCGGTGTTGGCCGGAGAGGAAGAGCGGCAAGACGTCGCCAGCAAACTCAACGTCTCGCGCAAGACCGTCACCCGGAAGCTGCAGCGCATCACCGAGCGCGCGAAACAACTCCTGACGCGAAAGCGCGATGGCTGAGCAGCGCGGTCCCGTGCCCGTTCCGCCCGGTATGTGCCCGGTGTGTCGGCAGCAGTTCCCCATCACCGCGGGCATGTGCCCTCGTCATCACGTGCGCCTGACGCCAGTCGAGCGCCCCACCGACCCGGCGAATCACGCCCCGCGCACCGTCCTCCAGTCGGGTCTGTCCATCGGCGACCCGAGCGACCACGTCACCGACCTCGAGCGGCAGGGCCTGACGCCCAGAACGAGCGCGCCTGCCGGCCGGGGCGCCGAGTCCACCGTGCTCGAGCCTGCCTTTCGTCCGGGCGTCGCGATCGACGCGCCGCCCACCACGCCAGCCGCCAGCTCCGTCTTGATCCGCGAAGCCTCGACGGGGCCCGAAGGCGTTCGCCCCGTCGACGTGAAGAACGCCAGTCCCACCACGAGCGTCGTGGGCCAGGTCTTCGACGGCTACATCACGAGCAGCGTCCTGGCCGAAGGCGGCATGGGCATCGTCTACGAGGCGCAGCACCCGCTCCTCGGGACGCAGGCCGTGGTGAAGGTGCTCAAGAAGCTGCTCAGGGGCGACCCGGTTTCGCGGCGGCGCATGGTGACCGAAGGCCAGACCCTCTCGGCGCTCGTGCACCGCAACGTCGTACGCGTCATCGGCTTCGGGCACCTGTCCGATGGGCGCCCGTGGTTGCTCATGGAGCGCCTTGTCGGCGAGAGCCTGTACTCGATGCTCGGGGGGCAGGGCGCGCTCGGCATCGACGACGCGTTGCCACTGATGAACCAGATGGCCGCGGGGCTCGAGGCGACGCACGCCCTCGGCGTGGTGCACCGCGACCTCAAACCCGACAACATCTTCGTGACCGTCGAGTCGGACGGTGAGCGGCAGGTGAAGCTCATCGACTTCGGCATCGCGCGCCCCGACGTGGCCACCACGGCCGACCAACCCGAGCAAGCTCACCGCACCATCGCCGGGCGCTTCGTCGGCACCATCCTCTACGGCGCCCCCGAGCTGTTCCTCGGAGCAGCCTGTTCAAAGGCGAGCGACGTCTACGCGCTCGGCGCCGTGTTCTTCGAGATGCTGACGGGCCGGCGGATCTTCGAGCCGCCCTCGCCACAAGACGTCGTGAAGATGCACCTCGGGGCCGTGCCGCCTCGCGTGCGCGACTTCGTGAAGTCGGTGCCTCAGGCCGTCGACGACCTGGTGTTCGCGATGCTCGCCAAGCGGCCCGAGGCGCGGCCGTCGATCGAAGCGGTTCGTGCGGTGCTCACGCCTGAGCGCTTGTCGGTCGCGGCGCTGGCGCCAGTTCGCTCTACGCCTCCCTGGGTCTGGCTGATGCTGGTGGCGCTCGTCGGCGTCTCCGCGGCGTTCGTGTGGACGCTCCTTCGCGGGTAGGGACCCCGGGTTGCATCCTCTCGCGACCGGGGTTGCAGCTCGGTGCCCGCCGAGCACGCCAAGCCAGCGACCCGTCACGGAACACCGGGTGGCCTCGCGCTTGCGATGGCTTCGCGCCATGACCTCACACGCTCGCTCGAAGCTGATGCTGTTGGTGGCGCTCCTCTCGATGCCGCTGCTCGCCGGAGCGTCGAACCGTGGGTGTGGAGGCGAGGACTCGTCGGTCGTCAGGCAGGACCGGGTCTTCACGCAGTACTGGCTATTCTATGACGCGAACGCCGACGTGACGTACGCGCGCGCCACCTTCAGGCTCGGCCATGCCCTGGGCACGGTGCTCGAGCTGACCGACCCTGCGAAGGTGACGTTCAACGAGAAGGCGCTGTCGTTCCAGCCAGTGCCGGGCTGGCATGAGTTGCAGCTCCCTGGTCGCGTCGCCGGCACCTTCCGGTACACGAACGTCGACGGCCAGCGCTTCCAGGTCGAGGTGAGCAAGCTGCCCGAGACGTCGCTGCCGATGGCGATGAACATTCCTGCCGGCCAGCCCTTCACCTTCGCGTGGCCCGGCACGCCCCTCGCGCGCGACGAGCGCCTCGAGGTCATCGTCACCGGCGAGAACAAGCTCGACTTCTCGGTCATCGAGCAGCGAGGCATCGGCGCCGTCGACGTGGTGCTCCCGGCTGACAAGACGCGCCGCTTCAACGCCCAGGGTTGGCTCGGCCTTCGGCGCACGCTCGAGTCGCTCCCGAAGGAATCACCCGACGCTGGCGGCATGGTGTGGGCGACGAGTCAGCCGAAGGACGCGCGCGTGACGTGGGGCGCGACGACGGCCGACGCAGGTGCCGACGGCGGGCCGTGACGCTCAGCGAGGGCCGAACGACGAGAGCGCGAAGAACGCCCGGATCTTGTCGTTCGTCTCACGCAGCCGCGCCGACAAGGTCCTCACGAACGTCCACAGCAAGATGCTCGCGAGCTCTTTGTCGGTGAACATCACCTGCTCGAGCTTGTCTCGTGAGAGCTCGTAGAGCTGGCAGGCCGTGTGGGCGATGGCGTCGGCGCTGCGTGGGCCGTCCTCGATGAGCGACATCTCGCCGAAGTACTGGCCCTTCTCGAGAATCGCGAGCGCCTCTTCCCCGATGCCAGGCACCATCTTCGAGATGCGGACCTTGCCGTCGGTGATGAGGAACATCGAAGTGCCCGCCTCGCCCTCACGGAAGATGTGCGTCGAGCCGGGAAAGTCGACCCGCTTGAGCGCCGCGAGCAGCTTGCGGAGCTGCGCCGAGGTGAGCCCCTCGAACAGTGGCACTTTCCGGAGGAATTCGACGTCCATCGGTCCCGGTTCGTAGCAGACTTGAAACCGTTGTCCGCATTTGCGCATGTGAGGCGGGCGACAACGGACCAGGAGCGACACGTGGAAACGAACAAGATCACCATCATCGGGTCAGGACCAGCTGGTTACACGGCGGCCATCTACGCCGCACGCGCTGGCGTCAAGCCCGTGATGTTCGCGGGTGGGCCATCGGAGTTCGACTCGCGCCGCGTGCCGGGTGGGCAGCTCATGATCACCACCGAGGTCGAGAACTACCCCGGTTTTCCGACAGGCGTGACGGGCCCCGAGCTGATGGAGCATTTCCAGAAGCAGGCCGAGCGCTTCGGCACCGTCATTCACTTCGAGAACGTCGTGTCGGTCGACTGGTCGAAGCGGCCCTTCCACATCAAGAGCGAATCGAAGGAGTGCCTCTCGGAGGCCGTCATCATCGCCACCGGCGCGTCGGCGAAGTGGCTCAACATCAAGGGCGAGAACGAGTTCATGAACCGCGGGGTGTCGGCGTGCGCCACCTGTGACGGGTTCTTCTTCAAGAACATGGACGTCATCGTCGTCGGTGGCGGCGACACCGCGATGGAGGAGGCGACCTACCTCGCGAAGCTCTGCGCTTCCGTCACCGTGGTGCACCGCCGCGACTCGCTGCGCGCCTCGAAGATCATGCAGGAGCGCGCGCTCAACAACCCGAAGATCAAGTTCATCTGGGACTCGGCCGTCGAAGAGGTCGTGGGCGACGCGAAGGGCGTGACGGGCGCCGTGGTGAAGAATCTGAAGACCGGCGACATGAAGCAGGTGCCAGCGAAGGGCGTCTTCGTCGCCATCGGTCACAAGCCCGCGACGGAGCTCTTCGAGAAGACGCTCAAGCTGCAGGACAACGGGTACCTCTGGGTGCAGCCGGGTTCCACGCGCACCAGCGTCGACGGCGTCTTCGCCTGTGGTGACGTGAGCGACGCGACCTACCGCCAGGCCATCACGGCCGCCGGCACGGGCTGCATGTCGGCCATCGAGGCGGAGCGCTGGATGATCGAGAAGGGTCTCTAGGTCTCAGGGTCTTCGCCGAAGTCGTACCAGTCCACGTGCCGCGATCAGCGGTTGCCGCGGGGACAGGCAGTGTCTTCCCACTGCAGCCCGCACGCTGGGCACCGGCCACCCGTCAGGAACGTGTTCCACAGGTGCAGTCAGGAGCACCGCCCCGCGACCCACACGCCGAAGACGAGCCGGTCGTCTGACACAGGCCAGAGGTGTCACAGCACCCCGACGGGCGGGTGGTGGCCGAACACTTCGAGGCCGTGCCGCACGCCGTGAACGTGAAGGTCAGAAAGCCAAACGTGAGAGCGATGGACAGCAGCAGGGAGGAGCGCATGGGGGCTGCGCTTCGGTGGTTTGCTGCTCGCGCTCAACTGACAGGGGCAGACAATCGGTGCCTGGAGGTGTTCAACGGGCCGGCGGTGGCGACTGCGGGCCAGGCACGAAGCCAGGCTGCGGGCCCTTCGCCTCGAGCGTCGGCGCTTTCGGATCGACGACGACCTTCGCGAGCCCGTCGTCACTGAGCTCGAAGTGAGCATCGGCCTTCAGCTTCTCCAGCAACCCGCGGTAGCGCTCCTGCCGGGTCTCGTTCAACAACACCTGCCGAATCGAGGTCGAGGCCTGCTCGAGCGACAGGTTGAGCGCCTGCTGTCGCCCCTGCAACTTGATGACGTGCAGCGCCTTCGGCGTCTCGACGAGCGCGGGAGTCACGTCGCCGATGCGCTCGAGCTTCTGGGCTGCGTCGCGCAGCTCGGGCCCGTGCTGGGTTGCCAGCTCGTCGTCGGACATGAAGCGCAGGTCACCGTCGAGGACCTTCGTCTTCGGGTCCTCGGAGTGTTCGCGCGCGAGCTTGCCGAACGCCGCGTAGTCCATCGGCGTGAGCGCGAGGGCCTGCGCCAGCACGCTCTCGGCCTGGGCTTTACGCTCCTTCGAGAACGCGATGTGCGCCAGCCGCGTCATCGCCGGCTTCACGTAGTCGTCCTTGTGAGACTCGTAGTACTGCTTCACCTGCGCGTCGCTGATGGTCTCGGCGCGCTCGTCGAGCTCCTGCTTCAAGAGCTCCTGCACCATCACCCGCTTGGCGGCTTCGACCACGTCGGGATCGTTGTGGATGCCGCGCCGAATCGCTTCTTGCGCCAGCAGCTCGAACCGGGCGAGGCCTTCGACGTAGTCGCGTCGCTGCTCGATCGTCTGGTAGCGCGCCCGGGCGTACGGGTTCATCTCGGCGAAGCGCTGGTTCAGCTCCGTGACAGTGATGGTGTCCTTGCCGAAGCGCGCTGCCATCGGGCCGCCGCTGGTGCCCGAAGGCGTCGCCCGGCGGAAGTCGACCGGCGTGCCCGTCGGGTTGGAGCACGCGAGGAGCAGCAGGAGCGGACTACTGGCGGCAAGGCGAAGCGACATGCGACGCGAGGTAGCACATCTCGCGTGACAGCCTCACGCCTCGACGCGCGTCGCGGGCTCGGCGAGCCGGCGTCGAGGGCGCGCTGACGTCAGCCGCCCCGCCACTCGGCCAGCAAGGCCGCGGCGCGAGGGTGATCTTCGGTGTGGGCGAGGAGGACCTCGAGCGCTTCACACGCCTTCTCCGGTCGACCCAGCGCGTGTTGTGCGATCGCAAGGTTGAGCAGCGTCGAGTCATGGGCGCCGCTCTCATCGAGCGAGAGCAGGTAGAGCGCGACCGCGAGCTCCAGGGCGCCGACGTGATGCGCGGTGATGGCGAGCGTGAAGGGCACGTCGAGCTGCTGGCGAAAGACGAAGTGCTGCTGCGCCGCGCGGAGGATCAGCTGCAGCAGGTGTCTGGCCTGCGACGACGTCAGCTCCGATTCCCTCATCCGGCTGGCGAGCTGGGCGAGCAGATCGGGATCTGCGCGGCTGCCGTCGAGGAACTCGAGCATGGCGTCGACGGAAGGCTCGGACTTCAGCATCGCGTCGAAGCGTTCGAGGAGCCCGAGCACCTCGTTGGTCCCACCACGCCGGCTCCAGGCCGCTGCGAAGCTCGGCACGTCGCGGAGCTCACTCACGAACGCGTGCAGCGCGAAGACGTTCGAAGGCGTCGACGGCGCGAGGTGGCTGAAGGACGGCGTCATGGAAGCGAGGGCGTCGAAGTCGACGCCTGCAGACACCGACTCGTGGCGTGCCAGGAGCGGGTCCTCGGTCGGCCCGCGCGGCGCTACGCCCTTGTCTGCTGACAGGACGAGCAGGGGCCCGGTGAAAGCGTCACGCCAGGCCTGAAGCGCCTGCGCTGCACCGACCGGGAGTAGAAACGTCCCCTCACCGCGCGCTGCCAACGCGTGTGGACGCACCGCTGGCTCATAGCGCCAGGCCCACGGCTCCTGGTCGGCGTCGAGCAGCCCCTCGAAGCCTCCTTCCCCCGTCACCCGAAACGCGCGGTGGGGCAGGGTGTCGAAGAGATAGTGGGCGAGCAGCACGGTCGCGCCGGGCGGGCCCAGAGGCGTTGGCGCGAGCGCGTCGAAGTGCTCGCAGGCGATCAGTCCCTGCGTGGCGAGCGCGGCGAGCTGCCGATGCGACCCAAGCGCTTCCACGTTCGATGCAGACACGTCAGTCAGGACGAGCTTCGCGCGCAGGCTCCGAGCTGCCAGCAACGGCGCCAGATGAAACCCGAGCCGCCCGGTGCCCGCGCCCACATCGATGATGGTCAGCACGTCGTCCGGCGAGAGCGCGCCCGAGGTTCGCAGGTCGGCGTCGAAGGCGGCGATCAGCTCTGCTTCGACTTCGGCCAGGAGCGGACACGTGGTGGCGCGCCACGGCACGATGCCTTCGCTCCACGCGCGCATGCCCAGGCGCTCGTACACCTCGGCTTGTCTGGCGAAGATGGCGCTCTGAGGGAGTGGGGTGAACACGGACCCGAGTGTGACAAAAGGTCAGGCGTTGCGCCGGTGCATTGACGACGTCGACCTCCCTTCGCTAACCCTCGCGCTCTTCCCCCCGCCGGAGCTCCCATGCGTCTGCTGCTGCTGCTCGTCGTCGTGTCCGTCATATCCGCCTGCGAGGCGAAGTCAGGCACGGTCGCGACAGGAGGCGGCTCCGCCGGCGCCATGGCAGGAGGTTCGAGCGGAGGCACGGCGACGGCGGGCGGCTCCGGCACTGCAGGCGGAACTGCGGCGGCTGGAGGCGCCGCGGCGGGAGGCTCGGCGACGGCGGGTGGCGCAGCGGCGGCCGGAGGTTCTCCGACGGCAGGTGGCGCCGCGATGGGCGGAGGCGCAACAACGGGCGGAGGCGCGGCCGGCGGGCCCGTCGACGCTGGAGTCTCCATCGTGCGCTTCGTGGCGATCGGCGACGTCGGCAAGGGCAACGCGGGCCAGGCGGTGGTCGGTCAAGCGCTCGGCCAGGTGTGCGCGCAGCGCGGCTGCGACTTCGTGGTGCTCCTCGGTGACAACTTCTACCCGACCGGCGTCAGCTCGGTGACCGATGCCCAGTGGCAGACCGCCTTCGTGCAGCCCTACACGACGGTGAACGCTCCGTTCTATGCGGTGCTCGGCAACCATGACTACGGCGGCAATGGCGCTGGCTACGAGTTGAACAAAGCTGACATCCAGGTCGCCTACAGCCAGACGAACCCGAAGTGGCGCATGCCGGCGGTGCACTACCGCTTCACGCAAGGAGACGCCGAGTTCTTCGCCCTCGACACCAACCGCAGCTTCTGGGGCCTCAATGGCAGCGGCGACACCCAGACGCGCGCCGACCTCTCGTCGTGGCTGGGGTCCTCGACCGCGACGTGGAAGATCGCGCTCGGCCACCACCCCTACAAGTCGAACGGTCCCCACGGCAACGCGGGCAACTACGACTGTCGTGACGTCCCCGGGCTGGGCTGTGTCGCGGCGCCGCTGTTCACCGACGGGCGCCACGTGAAGTCGTTCATGGAGGCGGTCGTCTGTGGCCGTGCCGACGTCTATCTCTCGGGCCACGACCACTCGCTCCAGTGGCTGACGCCGACCTGCAACGGCACCCAGCTCATCGTCTCGGGCAACGGCGCGTCGGCGACGACGGTCGACGCGAAGAACCCGAACTACTTCCAGACGACCGACCTGGGCTTCATCTACATCGAGCTCAACGGCCGCACCTTCACTGGCACCTTCTTCGGGCAGACCGGCAACGTGCTCTTCACCCGCAGCTTCACCAAGTGAAGACGCTGGCGACCGAGCGCCTCGACGCAGAGC
This sequence comes from Myxococcaceae bacterium, assembly GCA_040400045.1. Lineage (GTDB taxonomy): Bacteria > Myxococcota > Myxococcia > Myxococcales > Myxococcaceae > Xiheimicrobium. The sequence continues at coordinate 48,918 of JBBAQZ010000035.1, read as the reverse complement.
ACGTCGCGTACCAGACGCACGAGTTCCAGTACGTCGAGGGCGGCGGCACGAAGCACTCCAGCGAAGTGCTGGGCGTCGAAGAGCACCGGGTGGTGAAGACGCTGGTGTTCGAAGACGAGCGCAAGCAGCCACTGCTGGTGCTGATGCACGGCGACAAGCGCGTCTCGACGAAGCAGCTCGCCCGTCAGCTCGGCAAGAAGAGCGTCGCAGCGTGCGCGCCCGAGGTCGCTCAGCGCCACACCGGCTACCTCGTGGGGGGCACGTCTCCGTTCGGAACGAAGAAGGCGATGCCCATCGCGTGCGAGCGCTCCATCACGGCCCTCGAGCGGCTCTTCATCAACGGCGGTGGCCGTGGCTTCCTCGTCTCGATGACGCCGGCCGAGCTGGTACGCGTGCTCTCGCCCACCCTCGTCGACTGCGCCAGCGAGTGACTACAGGCCGATCTGGAACATCTCGCCAACCACCCGGCGGATCAGCTCGCGGCGGATCAACTTGCGCGCGTGCTCGTACGCTTTCGGCGGGGGCGTCTTGCCTGACTTCCCCAGCTTCGCGGCCGTGCGAATCACGAGATCGACACGGGTCGGGTCGAGCCGGAATGGCTGTCGCGCGTCCACCTTGAGGAAGTAGTTGATGCCGCGCGTCTCGAGCAGCTTGTCCAGGGTTCGACGCGAAGCAGCGATGAGCGACAGGTCGATGATGTCCGCCATGTGCACGAAGTTGTCCTTCGATTCGAAGTGGCCGGCAAATTCATCAACGATTCGCACCGAAAGTTGCGCGCGTCGCGCTGCTCGGGGATCCACGCGCACGATGGAACGTCTCGGCCCTCGTCGTTCCGGAATTGGGCGCTACACTCTTTCTCTGCGTGGAGTGGCTCGACGACGTGAAGCGGTGGAAGACGGGCGACGCGGCGGCGACGGAGCGCCTCCGCGAATACGTCACGCCCTTCGTTCACGGCGCGTTGCTCGCGCGCATGCCCCACCACGTCGCCAACGCGCTCATGCCCGAGGCGCTCGACCTGGTGATGGCGAGCCCCGAGCAGGTGACGAAGGACTCGGTTTTCGTCCTTCATGCCGTCGCGCTCGCGCGTCGAGTTGCGAAGGCGGCGAAGCACCACCCGAATCAGGAACGGCCCAGTCTGGACAGCACGGTGGCCGAGGGGCGCCAATGGCTCGAGCGGCTACGCGCGTTGCCCGAGGAACTGGTCGAGCGCGTACTCTGGCGCCTCGTCGAAGGGATTCCCGGGCCCGAGCAGGTCGAGGTGCTGGGCCTCGACGAAGTCGAGCTGCGCACGGCGCTCGAGCGCGGCATCGGCGATTCGTTGGTGCCGCCGCTGCCGCTCCAGGGCGCCCCCTATCTGTGGGACCTGGCTGGCGAGCCCTCGACGCAGCTCGCGCGTGCCGAGACCTGGGCCCTGTCGCTGCGGTTCGACCCGGTCCGTCCGCCTGAACCAGCCGATGTCGTCAACACGGCGGCCACCTTTCAGGACCTCTCGAACGCGCAGGTCGGCGACACGACTTCCCAGGCGAACCCCTTCCGCGACCTCAAGCCCACCGTGGTCGTGCTGCCGCCAGAGCCGAGGTCGACTCGCCTGTCTGCTGCCGGGAGTGGCGGCGATGAGAAGACGGAAGGTGGCTTCGATCTGCCCGCCGCGGCGCGAGGCCTCGTGCCGAAGACCGCGCCTGCGATGCCACCCGCGAAGACGGGCGGACGCCAGGCGATGGCGCCACCCGTGCCGCCCCATCGCTCCGCGCCGAAGGTCGCGAAGGTGTTCGATGACGACCGGCCCTCGAAGAAGCGGAACGTGGACGACGAGCGCCCGAGCCGGAAGATGTCGGCCGCGCCGCCCGTGCCCGACGACCGCGAGGGCCGGAGGACGACGGTCGAGGCGCCCATCCAACCCGCGCCGTCGCAGACCCGTGTCGAGGACGATGACGAGCGGCCGAGCCGGAACCGGCCTCAGGTGCGGGGCAAACTCGAGCGCGGCGAGGGGTCGGGCCGGAAGAAGAGCCCCGAGCACGAGGCGCGTCGAGCGCACCCTGTCATCGCCGAGCCCGAGGGGAAGGTGGCCGGGTCTGGCCTGACGCCCGTGGGGTCCGTCAGCGAGCCCTCGCTCGAGCCCACGGCGACCGATTCGGCGCCCCGCTCCATGCCTTACGTCACCGAGAAGCTGGTGCCTCGACCCGTGAGCTCCGCGGCGCGGCTCATCGCCATCGGGGTCGGCGGTGCGCTGCTCCTCGTCGCCATCGTCTGGCGGCTCGGCTGGTTCCGCTGAGTCAGGGCGAAGGCTGCTCGGGGAAGCGCCACGGACCGCGCTTGGTCGGCTGCTTGGCGAGCGTGTCGATCGCCGCGAGGAAGCGCGGGCGCGGCCAGGCTTCGGCGCCAAAGCGCGCGAGGTGCGCCGTCTCCTGCTGACAGTCGATGAGCTGAACGCCCCACGAGCGCATCCACTCGGCGAGGGTGACGAAGGCGAGCTTCGACGCGTCGTCAGCCCGCGCGAACATCGACTCGCCATAGAAGACCCGGCCGAGCGACACGCCGTACAGCCCGCCGACGAGCTGGTCGCCGAGCCACGCCTCGCACGAGTGCGCGAGGCCGAGGTGGTGGAGCGTCACGTAGGCCCGCCGCATGTCGCGGGTGATCCACGTGCCGCGTTGGCCGGGCCGCCGGGTCGCCGCGCAGCCCTCGATGACGGCTTCGAAGGCCGTGTCGAGCGTGAGGCGGTAGGGGGCCGCCTTCTGCGTCTTCTTCAGGCTCTTCGGCACGTGCAGCGTGTCCGGCTCGAGCACGAAGCGGGGATCAGGGCAATGCCAGAGAATGGGCAGGCCCTCGGAGTACCAGGGGAAGATGCCGCGCAGGTACGCCGCCACCAGACGCTCGGGCGACAGATCGCCGCCGACCGCGAGAATGCCGTCCTCGTTCGCGTTCGTCGCGGGCGGGAACAGCGTGGGGTCGGCGCCGAGAAAGTGCATGGGTCGGCGCCGGGCCTTCTGGCTGAGCGCTACTTGTCCTTCGAGACGGTCAGCTTGATGTCGCCTTTGGCCGAGAGCGGCTCGGAGTACAGCGGCGTCTTGAGCTCGGCCTTCACCTCGTACGGCACCACCAGACCCTTGATGGTCTTCTTCACGTCTTTGCCGTGCGACTCTTCGTTCATCACGGCGCTGACGTCGAAGACGTCGGTGGCGGCGACGGCCGTCTTGATGCCGACCCCTTGCGTGCCCTCGGCGACCTTCTTGCCGGCGAGCGAGACCTCGTAGGTGATGCTCGAGAGCGTGACGGGGAAGTTGTTGGTGTTGACGACGAGCAGGTGGAAGACGGCCTGCACCTCGGACTCCGAGAAGCGGCCGGCCTCGAACTCGCCCAGCTTCAGGTGCGGCAGGCGCGGTGTGCGCACCTCACGCGAGCGCGCGAAGGGCAGCTCGACCGCGACGGCCTGCATCGACGTCTTCCCGTCGGCGCCGGCGACCTCCCGCTGCACGGAGCCCTTCAGGTTGCCCCGGAGCGCGATCAGGATCGAGCCGCCGCGCGTGTCCATGGCCTTCAGATCGTCGCCGTCCTTCACGTAGGTGAACGTGTCTTCGAAGCTGAAGGGCGCTGTCTGGCCTGCTGCGATGGTGAGGCTCAGCGAGGAGCTCTTCGTCGAGAGCACGTTGCCGTCGACCACGAACTCGACCTCGGCTCCCAAGATGCTGAGCGCCTCGTCACCCGCGAGGATCTCGCCAGAGAGCTTCACCGTCACGTCGGTGAGCGACTGGGTGACGATCTGCATGTCCTGCTTCGGGAGCTCGGCCTCTTTGACGTCGGCCTTCGGCTCGGGAGCCGACTTGCACCCGGCGAGGCACAGCAGCGCAGCGGCCAACAGCGATCGAGTCGTCATGGAACCCCCAGGGAGCAGGGCTCGCTGCCTGCGTCAGCAGAGCCGAGGTCACGAACACGCTGCAGGAAGACGGGCGTCGGGTTGCCACCGGCGTAGTTGAAGGGGCTGGTGATGGTGATGAAGCCCAGGTCGGCAACGAAGGTGCGAATCGGGTCAGCCCCGCGGTCAGGCATCTGGCTGGTCAAGAGGCGCAGGCCGCTCGAGTAATCCGACAGGGGCGTCTTGAGCTGGGGGGGCGTCGGCGCCTGAATCGACACGCGGTACGAAGCCGCCTCGAGGGTGTGCATACCCGACTGGTCGACGCTGTCGGCCTGGGTGTTGGTGGTCTGGCTCTGGCCGGGCGCAGCGTCAGCGAGCAGCCAGGTGACGCCGGTGATGGCCATGGCGTCGTTGCGGAAGGTGACCGAGCGCCCCTGCCGCGGGAACTCGCGGCGGAGCAACTTCAGGTTGCCGTTCTCGAAGCTGAAGTTGTCGATCATCAACGTCTGGCCGCCCTCACGGTACTCGACGGGCATCACCTTCACGCCGCCTTCGAGGGTGAACACCGGCTTCACCAGCGCGCCCAGCTTCGGCGGGTCGTTCTTCATCGAGTCGCTCACCGAGTACTCGAAGCAGCGGTTGGCGATGATGCCGAAGCGCTTCTGCGCGGCGCAGTCGATGCCGCACGAGTCGTCGACCGAGCCGCCGTCAGTCGTCGGTTTCACCGGCCCGCAGGCCGCCAGCACCACGAGAGTCGAGAGAGCGAGGAAGCGCATGGGTCGCCTCTAACGTGACTGCGGGGCGGGAGTCGACCACCACGAGCGTCACGGCGTCAGCGTGAAGATGGGCAACACGCTCTGCAGGTCATCCGTCCACACCACCGGGTCGGGCATGGCGCCCTTGAGTTCGGGCGCTCCGACCTGACGGACCCTCGCCAGCAACGCCTCGTCGGTCGACGAGAGCACCCAGACCGAGAAGGCCGCGAGGTCGCCGCGCTTCCCCGCCACCACGACGTACGGCAGGCCTGCGGCCGTCAACACGCCGGCGGCGACCCGGGCGAGCGCGAGGTAGCGGTTGCTCACGTGAATGGCCAACAGGCCTCCAGGCGCGAGGCGTCGGCGATAGAGGTCGACCGCCTCGACGGTCAGCAGGTGCGCGGGCACCGAGTCGCCCGAGAAGACGTCGACGACCATCAAGTCAACCGGGGCGGCATGCGCGAGCGCGTCGGCCACCATCGCCCCACGGGCTTCGCCCTCTCGCACCGACACCTTCGCCTTCGAGCGGGCGAGGAAGCTGAAGCGCTCACGCCGGTTGGCCAGCTCGATGACGTCGGGAGAGAGCTCGATGAACTCCACGACGTCGCCTGCCTCGAAGAGGGCCGCCGCGACGCCGATGCCCAGCCCGAGCACGGTCGCGTGGATCGGCCCGGGCCGCTGCTGGTGCAGCGAGGCGATCGCCACGCCCAGGCCGCTGGTGCGCGTGAAATAGGCGGTCGGCTCGCCGAGCTTCTCGGGGGCCTGCAGCTGAAAGCCGTGGAGCGTGTCGCCGTGCCGAAGCGCGAACGCGTGGAACGGGGTGCCCGGCGCGTTCTCTTCCTGCACCCGGATGACGCCGTACGGGGAGCGCATGGACTCGAGCTGTCCCTCGGAGCCCCTGAGCCACAACGCGAACGTCACCACCGAGAGCACGGTGGCGACCCAGCCCAGCGCGCGGAACCTCGTGCCGCGGGGCCACGCCACCACCATGGCCACGGCGACGGCCGCCACCGTCAGGGGCAGCTCGTAGAAGTCTTCGAAGACGACCGGCGCGAGCACGCCCACCACCGCCGTGCCGAGCGCGCCGCCGATGGCGAGCTGCAGATAAAAGCCTGACAACGCCTCGGGCGAGGGGCGGCGCTCGTGGAGCTCGGCGTGGAGCCACCAGCAGCCTCCGAAGAGCACGAGCCCGAAGGTGACCATCGACAACGCCAGGTCGACCTCGGGGCGCACGGCCGTCGTCAGCACGAGCCCCAGCGTGCCGATGCCGAAGAGCGCCGCAGACAACAGCGGCCGGCGCCACGACGCGTCTCCGAAGCCGACGATGAAGGTGACGAGGTAGACGGCGAGCGGAAAGGCCCACAGCAACGGGGTTGGCGTGAGGTCCTGACAGAGCGCGTTCGTCGCGGCCGAGAGCAGCGCGGTGCCGAGGGCCGGCAGGAGCAGCCACGAGGTGCGCAGGCCCGCCCACCGCGCCGGAGTCGCCGCAGCTTCTCGGCCCCAGAGCGTGGCGACGAGGCAGGCGAGGAAGACGACGAAGCCGATCGTCAGTCCCTTCGCCTGCAGCTGCATGCCGAACAGCGGCTCGACCGCGACGGGGTAGACGAGGAGGGCGACGAGCGCGCCTGCGTTCGAGACCGCGTACAGCCGGAAGGCCTTCGTGCCCCGCGCCTGGCTGACGGACGACTGCACCAGCGACGCGGTGGTGGACAGCACGAGGAAGGGCAGGGCCGTCGTGCGCAGCAGGAAGACGAGGACGTCGAGCGCCGTGCCGTTCCATGAAGGGCTGGCGGGCACCAGGGGGGCGCCCCAGGTGAGCCACTGCCAGCCGAGCGAGCCGAGGGCCACGACCCCGAGGACGAGCTGCGCGGCCGCGTGCCTCGAAGCGGGAATACGGGTGGCGAGCAGGTGCGCCCAGCCGTAACCGGCCACCAGCATCACCTGGAAGAAGAGCAGACAGGTCGTCCAGACGGCCGCGCTCCCACCGAAGCGGGGCAGGGCGATGCGGCCTACCAGCAGCTCGAGCAGGAAGAGCAGCAGCGCGCTCGAGAACACCGTGACGGCGGGCAACTGCTTCACGACGGGCAATATCGCTCGGCGGACGTCATCGGGCGAGCCCTCAATCAGCCTCGCGATGACGGGCGATGACTATTTCGCGGCGGGCTTGTCGGTCTTCTTCTGCTCGCGCATCGGCACCAGGTACGCGTTGTGGCAGCTCATGCAGGTGGCGATCATCGCGTCGAAGGCGGTCGCGAGCTCGTCGGCGCTCTTCTTCTCACACGCGGCCACGACGGCGCTGGCGTCCTTCCGGAGCGTGTCCTGGAGCGTCTTGAAGGCAGGGGCCGGGGTGTTCTCTTCGGCGAGCCGGGGACTGTTGGCGATGCCCTGCGCAGAGCGCTTCGCCTCGTCGTACTTCAGCGTCGCGACGGCCAGCACGAGGTCGCGCATGTCCTTGTTGTGGAGCTTCATCTTGAGCTTGAGGAACGCCTTCACCTCGGTCGTGACCTCTTGCGGCTCGAGGATGCGCGCCATCTTCTTCTCCTCTTTGGAGGGGAAGACCGACTCCTGGGCAGCGGCGACGAGCGACGCGAGGCAGATCAAAGCAACGAACAGGCGCATGAAACCCCCAGAAGGCTGAAGACGTGACTGGCTTTATAGTGCATCCGGCCCGTCAGGCGAACACGCTCTTTCGCCAAGTGGTCGTCGACGGGGCGGTGAAGGGTTTGCGCGCGTGACCGTGGCGTCGTCGGGTACGGTACGCCCGTGTCGCGCCGTCCGGACTTCAGCCAGAGCGTGAGAAGGCTCCTCGCGCACCTCGCGGCGACGGAGAAGGAGTTCCGTCACATCGACGCCAACGCCATCCTCGTGGTGGCGGGCGAGGCTCGGCGGGCGTCGCGGGGCACCGTGAAGCCGCTGTGTTTCGCCAGGGGCAAGCGGCGCGATCGGCTCGGCCGTCGCAAGCCGCTGGTGACGTTTCAAGGCCACCGCGTGCTGTACGCGATCACCCTGAGGCCGCTGTTCTTCCGCAAGTCGACGCCGCGGCAGCGGGTGGCGACGATTCTCCATGAGCTGTTCCACATCGCCGAGGCGTTCGACGGCACGCTCGACCACCGGCGGCGCCACGCCCAGGCCGGCGATGGCTTCGAGGCCGCGTTCCGGCCCATCGAGCGCCGGTATTGGAAGCGCATTCCGCCCGAGGTGCTCGAGGGTTTCTCCCATGACGGCGAGGTGCGGGTGCTGCAATGGCTCGAGAAGCCGCAGAGCTGGTTGCCGACCGAGCGCACCACGCACCGGGCGCACTACAGCGAGAAGCACCTCTTCGAAGGCGTCGTGCGGATGAAGACGAGAGCGCCGCGGGCCCGGCTCGATCTGCAGTGACCGGCGACGAAAATGGTCTATGGAGAGGCGTCATGTCCGAGCTGCACCCGCTGGCCGATCGTTACCTCGACCTCATCTACGACGGGCCCACGCCTGAACTCCGCGCGCGGAAGGATCTCGAAGACGAGCTCGCCGCGCAGCTGACCGCCGGCAACCACGTCTGCGTCCGCGGCTTCTGGCGCATCGGCAAGTCGACGATGCTCAGGGGCGTGCTGCAGCGCGCGTGTGAGCGCAGCGGTGGCGCGGCGATCTTCCTCGACCTGCGGGATCCCGATCGTGACGACGGCCTGCCCCAGTCGATCGACGCGGTGCTGGAGCGCCTGACGAAGAAGGTGACCGAGTTCCTCGCGCGCGTCGGTGCGACGGAGCTGAAGGTCGACCCGAAGGCGCCGCTCGAGGTGCTGGGAGAGCTCGCCGCGCCGATCTACGTCGGCCTCGACGAGGTGCTCGCGCTGTTCTCGCTGGGGCCTGAGAAGATGGTGACGCTCCTCGACGCGTTGCTCACCACGCCGAAGAACGTTCGCGTCGCGCTCGTGGCGCATCGGCACCGTGACGTCGACGCGCTCTTCGAGACCGCCATCGTGCAGCGGCCAGGCATGGCGTCGGCCTTCGTGCCGCCCATTTCGGACGACGAGCTCGTCGCCCTGGTGAACACCCCCGCGATGGCCGAGAGCGTGACGTTCTCAAACGAGGCTCTGGGCGCGATCGCCGAGATCTCGGGCAACCGGCCGTGGGAAGCGCTCTCGTTCTGCTTCCTCGCCGCGAAGAGACTGCCGAAGGGCTTCACCGGTGAGCTCGGCCCCGACGCCATCGAAGCGCTGGTGAGCCTCGATGCGCTGGCCGAGGTCGAGGAGGGCCAGGCGCTGATTGACAACGCGCTTCGCACCCTGGTGACGGCGATGACGCCGGCCGAGAAGACGCTGTGCGAGTTGCTGGCGGTCGGCGGAGAAGGCGAAGTGCCTGAAGACGCGATCGCGTCGCTCGAGGTCGCAGGGCTGGTGAGCGCGGCGCCTGAGGGCTACCAGCTCAGCGGCGCGTTCTTCGCGGGTATCGTCGAGGCGGTCGCGCAGGGCGCCATCAAGGTGGCGGTCGAGTAGCTCCGCGAAGGCGCTGCCCCGGGGTCGAGCTCGGCGGGCCACCTCAGGACCGGGCTCGCCGCTGACGTGAGTGATGCCGTGGCGCGCATCGAGGTCGCCCTGAGCCTCACGGCCAGTCACGTCCGGGAGCGCGTTGGCGCTGCGGGCCGGGACTCCCGGCGCTGGCGTATGGCCGCTGAACAAGCCTCGCGCCTTCGACCCAGCAACAGGTCGAGATTGCTCGACCTGTGCGAAACCCCCTGGCCTCGCGAGGCCGAAGGCGCCGCCCAAAACAGGAAAAGTCCTGACACAAACACTCGTGGCGAACGCCCTTTCTGTTTGCGATAATTTGCCATGCGAACGACCCGAACAGCTCCGACGGCCAGAACCTTTCCAGCCACCGAGGCGAAGCCTGCCGCGCCCGCGCCCGCGTCCCGGAACGTCGAGACGACGCCTGGCGCTTGGGGGCCGAAGTCGCTCCGGCGCCCGCGGTTGGATCTCTCGGCGGTGAACCCTGACTTCAAGCACGACGGTCAGGTGGTCGACGTGCGAAAGGGCACCGCGTCTGCCTTCAGCCTCGAGACGCTTCGAGGCGCCGTCTACACCCCGCGAGGCGCAGAAGGCCGGGCCCCGCTCGTCTTCACCGAGGGCGCCAACCAGTGGATGGAGGAGGGCTCGAAGCGCGCCAAACGGCACGCCGACCGGCTCGGCCTGCCCCTCGCCATCGTGCACAACGCATCGTTCGTGAAAGAGGGCGCTGGCCAGAATGGTTTCCTCAGCCAACTCAACCGCGCAGCCGAGGGCCTGTCGAACGTCCTCTTGAACAAGAACCTCACCTCGGAGGCCTCGGTGAAGAACCTCTCGGTCGCGATGCTCGACGCGGTCGAGACGGGAAAGCCGGCGTACTTCGGCGGCGAGAGCCAGGGGTCGATTCTCGTGGGCCAGGCGGTCGGCGCGGCGAAGGACGCGTACATCAAGAAGCACGCCGCGTCGGGTTCGGCGGCAGACCGGGCTCGTGCGGCTGCCTCGTTCGAGAAGAAGGCTGGAGCGGCGCTCAACGTCATCACGTTCGGCAACGCGTACGGCAGCTACCCGAAGGGCCCGAACTACCTTCACGTCTTCATGAAGGGAGACCCGGTGCCCAACAACGGCACGCGGCCCGACAACGTACCTGCGAACGCCAAGACGCAGTACCTCGTGTTCGACCAGCTCTTCGCCGGGAAGAACAACTTCGAGAACCACAACATCATGTTCCTCACCGAGCTACTCAAGCGCACGAGTGAGCTCAACGGGCTGCCCGCTGGCGACCTCCCTGCGTTGTTCGCCGCGTCTCAAAAGGCCCAACGCACCGGGAAGCCGCTGACCATCGCCAGGCCCAGCGACGTGCAGTGGCCCAGCGACATGCAGTCGCTCGTCTGGGATCAGAAAAACGACGTCGCGAAGGCGTTGGCTGCGGCGCCATAGCGCTCATGGTCGCTCGTCAAGAAGGGGTGCCCAGGGAGGACAAGTGGTCGTGATCAGGTGGTTGGAAGGCTCGGCGGTTTTGGGCGACGGTCAAAACGGCAGAATCCCTGACAAACCCCCCTGTGGACCCCGCCACTTTTCGCAGCGATAATGACTTCATGCGCACGACCCGAACGACACGAACGACTCCCACTGCTGCTCCCGCCCGGGCCAGGAACGACGCCAAGCCGAGCGTGGCGTCGAGTGCCGAGACGACGCAAAAGTCTGGTGGCTGGAAGCCGGCCTCGCTCCTGCGTGGGGCGCGCGCCGTCGCAGGCCAGGCGATGAAGCAGGCCCAGCAGGTGGCGGCAGAGCTCGGCCTCTTCCGCGTCGGCATGGACAACGCCAGCCCGACCACGAACGCCGACAAGACGGCCTACTTGAAGGACAAGGGCGAGGCGAAAGCGCACTTCGACCAGCGCCTCGACGAAGCGCAGAAGTTCCTCGCAGCCAGGGGCCTGAAGGGCGAGGTCGTCGCCAAGCTCGTCACGGCCGACATCGTCAACGTGGCCGGGATGAGCCCTGTCGAGCATGCCGAGTGGCAGTTCTTCCTCGTTCCCAAAGCTGGAGGCGAAACGTGGAAGCCCGAGGCGAATGGCCTGCTGCAGCGTGGCGCCTCGAAGACCTCGCAGCCTGGACTGCTTGACGAGAAGAAGCTCACCGAGTGGGTGCAGTCACAGGGCGTGAAGAGCGAGGGTTCGGCGTTTCTGCGCTCGAGCGACAACCCCCTCTTCCTCGGCCGCCTCAACTACGGCACTGCGGGCTCGGGCATGTACACGAAGGTCCCCGACTACGCCGAGGTGGGTGGCCATCGCTACGACACGCGTCAGGTCGAAGGCCTCGCGGTCACCACGCCTGGCAAGGTGCACGCGGCCATCGACGCGATGTACACGAAGCAGCCGGGGGCCTACTCGACCAACGGCGTCTGTCATCAGGGCGCGGTGCTCGTCGCGGACGCGCTTGGGCTCGATCCGGTGAAGGACGCCGCTCGGCAGATCGACTCACTGTGGGCGACGCGGTTGAAGTTCGGGCGTGAGGGCCGGACGCTGCCCTGAGCGCACGTCACGGACGACGACGATCGGTCACTCCCACCAGGAAGCCAGACACCCAGTCGAAGGTCGTGGCGTCTTCGCCACTCGAGAGCTGCGTGACGAACTCGAGGTACGTGTGTCGAAGGCCCGGTCGCGCGAAGTAGGTGCCATTGGACGAGCGATCGTAGCGGTCCAGCACGCTCGCGGTGGCGTCGTTGAAGGCTTGAACGTTGAGGCCGTAGTTGAAGAACGGCGTGAGCGTCGAGTCGCGCATCGACGCCAGGAGCGCAAATCGAGACGACGGTGACGTCGCCAACAGGTGCTCGAGGTAGCGCGGGAAGTCGGTCGCGCACCCGATGCACGAGGCTGGCACCGTGAGGCCCCACGCAGCACCCCACTCGGTCACCAGGGTCCCCGACGGGTTCACCAGCTGCGCGCTGTCGGCGATCACGTCGACGGTGACGTTCGGAAACGACGCGACGAACTTCGGGAAGTTCAGCTGCGCGCCGAAGCCGCCAGCGCTCGAGCCCACCAGCACGATGCGCCGAACCTGCGGAAACGTGGCCACCAGTCTCGGGAGCATCGCGTCGACGTTGCGTGCTCCGTGGTGCGTCACGGTGACGACGCCGTCGTAGGTCGTCACTCGAGTGCCGGCGTGGACGTCAGCGGTGCAGTACGGCACCACCACGTGGCTCATGGCGCGGAAGGGATTGCGGGGCTCCTGCCGCGAGAACATCGACCAGCGGCGAATGCCGTCAGCCGCGAAGTCGGCGGCCCCGTACCCTCGTCGAAGGTTCGCCGAGGTCCCCACGCCGCAGGTCGCGAGATTCCAGCAGGCCCCGCCACCGACGAAGTAGACGAGCAGCTCGTCCGAGGCCGGGTTCACGTTGACGCCGATGCCCGTCACCGACGCGTTGGCGCAGCGCGACTCGGGGATTGGTGCAAACGCCCACTCGAGGTCGCGGACCTGGAGCCGAAGCGGGTTGGTTGCTCCCGCGTCAGCAGGCGCGAAGCCGGCGTCGAAGCCGGCGTCAATAGCAGACGCCGCGCCGGCATCACTCGGTCCGCCGGAATCTCCGACGACCGTCGTCCCCGCGTCCAGCGCGGCGTCGGCGTCAATCGATGCATCTCGTTGCTGGGGCGCAGGTGGAAGGACCGCACCGCACGCGACGAGGAACAACCCCAACACCATCACGACGATGCGGTGCACGTTCTGACCCCAGACGATGAGCGAGCGTCGACTGTCGCTCCCCACGCACACCGTGAGAAGCGCGCGGCCCGCTTCTCGTTGGTCGTGGCACAAGCCATGCTTTCGTGCGACGTGCTGCTTCTCAGGGCACCAGCGGCAAGTTGGAAAACGCGAGCGGCCCCTGGGGGTACGGGCCCACCGTCTTCGCCTCGGAGCCGGGCGGGTAGGAATCGAAGGTGATGCCGAGGCGATCGTTCTTCACCGCGCTCCAGCCCCCACCGGCCTGCCCGCCCTGGGCCGCAGGGTCGATCGCGAACGCGAGGTTGGCTTCGTAGAACGGCCTGCCGTCGGTGGTGACCCGGCGCTTGAGGACGATGTTCGAGGGATCACCCTCGATCAGTCGCACGCCCGCTGGCAGCTGGAGCTTGCCCTTGATCACGGCGTTTCCGGCGTAGTCGGGCGCCGTGAGCGTGAGCTTCGTGGCCACGGGAATCTCGCGCCCGTTGACCGGCTCTCCGCGCGTCGCGGACTTGATCGTCAGCTCGCTCGCGCGATTCGACCGCATCACGTTCGTCGGAACGGCAGAGACGGTCTTCGAGCGCGAAGACGTGTCGGGGTTGAGCCCCTGCAACCCGGCCAGCAGCGCCTTGCGTTGCATCTCTGCGCCGTCGACGGCGACGGGCTTGTTGGTCGCTGGCTTCGGGGACGAGACGGTGCGGGAGATTGACGAGCTCATTAGGGGGTGCCTCAGTGAGATGGGGGGAGACGACACGAAGCGAGAGAGCAATCCTCGGGCCGCGACGTGAGGCGAAGAACTGAGCCGCGTTGGAAAGTGACGACGCGTCCAGCGTGTGCGCGCCTCCACTCCAATGGAGCGACGCCGCTCCACGTCGCGCCTTTTGATGATCAACCAACCAATTCCGCGTGCGCGATGTTGATGATTGACCAACGCGCAGGCTGGTCCGAGCCAGCTACGATCGGCGCATGACCGATCTCTCCGACCTGGTTCGGCTCCTCGAAACGACGCTCGCCGATGGGCGCCTGTCATCGGAGGAAAAACGCGAGCTGTCGGCAGCGCTCGCCCAGTCCCCATGGAGAACCGATCAGTTGTCGTCGTTGCGCAATCAAGCGTTCGAACTGCTCCGTGCGCGTCTCGACCCGAGCACCGCGCCCCTGCTCTCCTGGCTCGAGGGCGTCGCGAGGGCGATCGATCACGCGCGCCCCGCTCCGGTGGCGAAGCCGACCGGGGTCTTCTTCAGCCCGGGGCCCGATTGCAAGGTGGCGATCCTCTCGCTCCTCGGTTCTGCGCGCGCCTCGCTCGAACTCTGCGTCTTCACCATCTCGGACGACGACATCACCCGCGCGATCGTCGACGCGCACCGACGTCAGGTGGCCATTCGGCTGATCACCGACAACGACAAACGCAACGACACCGGGAGCGACGTCGATCAGCTCGTTCGCGCAGGGGTCCCGACGCGCATCGATCGAACCGACGCCCACATGCACCACAAGTTCGCGATCGCCGACGGCACCACGCTGCTCAACGGCAGCTTCAATTGGACCCGGAGCGCGACCCGGGTGAACGAAGAGAACGTCGTCGTCACCTCGGAACCCGTGCCGGTGAGGGCCTTCAAGGCCGAGTTCGAGCGGCTGTGGCTCGCCCTGGCGCCAGAGGCCACCAGCGCACCGGCCGCGACGTGACCTGACGCTCCGTTCCATCGCGAATGGATGTTCGTCACCGACGTGGTTTGCACTGTCAACGTGGCCCGATAGGGTGCGGGCTTCTTGAAGACGTCATCCCTGATCCTGCTCGTGTCGTTCGTCGTGGCCTGCGCGCCAGCGACGCCTCCGACTACCCGAGAGACGATCGTGCTGACTGGCACGGCGTACGACCGCGGCCTGCAGCACGGCACGCAGCTCCGCTCGAAGATCCGCAGCTTCTACACGACGCTGATGACGAACTCGTTGTTCCCCTTCCTCTCGCGCGAGCAGCCCGACATCGCGACGCTGCTGAAGGACTACGACGCCGATCGCTACAGGAACGGCGGCTTCGCGCGGGAGTTGCTGCTCGAGAGCGCGAAGAACCTCGAGCGAAACCTCGGCCGCAGCGGGCGTGACGAACTGCGCGGCATCGCCGACGGCTCGGGCCTGACCTACGAAGAGGTGCTCATCCTCAACACCTTCGTCGACACGACGCTGGCGGTTCGAGGCATCGGGCTGGCGATTCGGCAGGGGCGCGCGCCGGTGATCGAGTCGGTCGAGTTCCTCGGGCTGGCCACCGATCGCGTCGACAACTCGGGTGAAGGCGCCATCGACGAGACCGACGAAGGCGTCATCAAGCCGTTCGTGCCGCCGTTCTTCGCGGCAGCGGTGGAGATCGACGTGCGCACGCAGCTGCGGGTGATCTTCACGGACCCCGATGGGGTCGACCCTCAGACCGTCCGCGTGCGCGTGAACGAGGGCCTGTTCACCTTCGGCGACCCTGCGCTCGAGATCGTCGAACTCGACGCCACGCGCGTGCAGTTGACCTTCACGCCGCGCGAGCCGCTCCCCGCCGCCAGCACCATCACCTTCGTCGTCTCAGCCGGAGACCAACGCATCATCGAGATCCCCGGGCCGCCGCGCGCCAGCTTCCGCCGCGACGAGGAGTTCGTCGTCACCACCAAAGGCGCCAACCTCGCGCCACATGACATCAGCCGGCCCGCGTTGACCGACAACCGCACGCGGCCGCCGCCGTTCACCGTCGGGGTGCGTGGTTCCCGCGCGGCTGCGGGGCCGCTCCTCGCGCACAGCTTCGCGCTGCTCGACGCCAACACCGCACACAAGCACACCGTGCTCCTGGTGCACCGCCCCGACACGGGCCCGGCGTACACGACCGTCGGTTGGGCGGGCATCGTGTACGGCATCTCTGGCCTCAACGAGCGAGGCGTCGGCATCGCCTGCAACCCGTCCGACACGCTCGACAACTCGGTCGTGGGCTCGGTGCTCGATCAGGCCGCCGATCTCTCGAAAGCGAAGCTGCTCGCGAGCGGTCTGCCCGTCGGCTTCCTCGTCAAGCGCGTGCTCGAGCGGGCCAGCACCGTCGCCGAAGGCATCGACGCGCTCACCGAGATCAAACCTGTCTACGGGTGGAACTGCACCATCGCCGACGACCAGGGCGGCCTCGAGGTCGTCGAGCTCGACTCCGACGTCTTCAAGCAGGGGCAGGGTGGGGTATACCGGTACGGGCCCACCGATCGAGACCTCTCGATGCGCCGGTACTCGAGCCTCTCCGACGACGACGTCATCAGCGGCTCCTCGTACACGCGCAACGTCGACGACAGCATCACGCTCAACCTCGCGGGCCAGCGCGTGGTGCCGCAGCGCTTCTGGTCGGGCTTCTTCTTCCGGAGCCGCCGCGTCATCGACAACGTCACCCGCCGGCTCGCGGCGCGCACCCAGCCGGTCGACGTGCCGTGGCTCGAGGCCCTGCTGGCCGAGCCCGAGGTGATCGATCGCTCCGACAGCATGAACGCGGTGGTGCTCGATCTGAAGAACCGCACGGTGCACTCGGCGATGGGTACCATCCCCGCGACGGCGTCCCCGTTCATCTCGACGGAGCTCGGCCGATGAAGCGCGCGCTCCTGATTCTGGTGGTGCCGTCGCTCGCCATGGCCATGGAGACCCAGGTGTTGCCGCAAGGCGCTCTCTCGGTCGACGTCGGCTACCTGCGCACCGCCCTCGACAAGCAGTGGAGTGGCGACCGTCGCGCGCTCTCTCTCATCGATGATCTTCCCCGCTACGAGCCGGGAGGAGGACTGCAGGGCATCTTGCGCGCGAAGCCCGTCGCAGAGTTCGACTTCCTGCTGGTCTCGGCGCTCTACGGCGTCACTGACTCGCTCTCGGTGGGCGTGAACATTCCCATCCTGATGCGGTCGACCATCACCACGAACCTCGCGTGGGACCCGGGCGACTACCAGCCGCAGCTGGGCCGCTCGTATTCCTTCGACGACTTCTGGTCGTGGGCCGACTCGATGGGTCAGCCGCGCGTGGCCGACAAGGTCGTCAACACCCAGTTCCGTCTCGCTGACATCGTGCTCGGCGCGAAGTACCTGCTGCCGCGCTCGACGTGGATGAAGGAGAACCACTTTCGCTGGGCCGCGCAGCTCAACGTCGCGCTGCCGACCGGCACCAACGCCGACCCCGAAGAGGCTGTCTCGGTCGGCACCAACCTGTGGGAACTCCACGCGGCCGGCGACGTCGAAGCGCACCTGTCGGCCGACAAACACTTCTTCGTCGACGAGCACGGCGTCTATCGCCTCAACGTCGGCGCCGACGTCTTCTACGCGTTCTTCCGGCCACGTCTGTACACCGCGGGCAAGGGCCTGAAGAACCCGTTGCTCAACAACAACGCGTTCTACGTCGGCGACACGTACTGGATCGACCCCGGTGACTGGGTCGCCGGCACCGTGAGCGTCGACGTCGTGCCGTTCATCGGGCCGACCATCGCCTCCATCGTGTCGGGTGGGAGCCTCGAGAAGGCTCAGGCGTTGCCGCCGATGCTGACGCTCAGCGCGAGCTACTCGTACATCGCCACGATGCAGAGCGACTGGCAGTCCAACAGCAAGCTCTGGGACTGGGACCGCGAGAAGCTGTGGCAGGCCGGCGAGAAGAACATCTTCAAGTTCACCGGCACCATCAGCTTGTTCCGGCTCGGCGTCCCCGTGCAGCTCTACGCCTCGTACCGCACTCAAGACCTCATCCCCGGGCGCTTCACGCGGCCCGCGAACGTCTTCACCGGTGGCCTTCGCGCCGTCGTGAAGTTCTGGTGACCCATGCGTCGACTCCTCGTGGTGATCTTCGTGGCCTGGTGCAGCGCCGGTTGTGCGCTGCTGTCGCTCGTCGGGTACCAGGTCGCGCCCAACGCGCCGAAGGATCGTGACGAGTCGCTGCAGGTGCCGGGGCTGAAGGAATCTGTCAGCGTCACGCTCGACGCGCAGGGCGTGCCCCACCTCGAGGCGAAGAACCTCGCCGATCTCGCCCGCGCCACCGGCTTCATGCAGGGCCGTCAGCGCTTCTTCCAGATGGACATGATGCGCCGGCTGGCCCGTGGCCGCGTTTCCGAGATCGTCGGCGAGCAGCCCCTCGTGTCGAGCACCACCGTCGAATACGACAAGACCATGCGCGGCTGGGACATCGAAGGCCGGGCCCTGGCCGACTTCGGCAAGATGCCGGCAGACGAGCGGGCGCTCCTCGAAGCCTTCGCCGATGGCGTCAACGCCGCGCGCGTGAGGTGGCAGCCCGTCGAGTACCGCTTGCTGGGGCTCGAGTCAGAGCCGTGGAAGGCGTCGGACTCGCTCGCGGTTGGTCTGCTCAACGTCTGGAGCGTCACCCACAACTACCAGCAGGAGCTCGCGCGTTTCCTCTTCGCGATGCACCAGGGTGTGGAGCGCATGGAGGCGCTGTATCCGAACGAGCCGGTTCGCGGAGGACGCAGCATCGCCTCTTCTTCGTCGCCCCAGCCGTTGCCACCCGCGGTCGCCGACGAGCTCGCGGGCTTCTTTCCCGTCACGCTCGAGCCGGCAGTGCCGAGCGCTCCGTCGGCGTGGCTGTCGATGATGCCGGTCGAAGGCGCCTCGAACGCCTGGGTCGTCTCGGGCGCGCGCACGAAGTCGGGCAAGCCGATGGTGGCGAATGATCCGCACCTGGCGCACTTCCTCCCCGGGCTCATGGTGCAGCAGCACCTCAAGGCGCCCGGCCTCGACGTCATCGGCGTCACGATCCCCGGGGTGCCGTGGGTGCTGTCGGGCCACAACGCGAAGGTGGCGTGGGGCATGACGTCGACGATGTCGGACGTGATCGATCTCGTCCTCGAGCAGGAGGACCCGACGCGGCCGGGCTTCGTGAAGAACGAAGCGGGCGCGTGCCCCATCACGACGCGAGACGAACTCGTGCGCGTGCGCGATGGCCGTGAGCTGCTCGAACGCACGGTGCGGTTCCGGGCGACCTGCAACGGGCCGTTGATGAACGATCTGCTCCCGTACCTGTTCCCACCGGGCTCGCCGTTGCTGGCCGTGCGGTGGCGGGTGACGGGCCTCGAGACGACGATGGGCGCGATCCTCCGGATGGACCAGTCGACCAGCGTCGCGGACTTCGGGGTGGCGGCCGCACAGCTCCCCTCGACCTGGAACACGTGGACGGTCGCCGACGTCGCGGGGCACATCGGCCAGTTCCCGTCCGGCCAGGTTCCTGTTCGGCCCAATCACCGGGGCACCTTCCCGGTCCCGGGCTGGACGAAGAAGTACGACTGGAACGACTTCGCGTACGGCCAGCAGCTCGCTCAGGTCATCGACCCGCCAGACGGCGTCATCGCGCACGCCAACAACCTGATGACAGAGCCCGGCGCGACCGACTTCAGCCGCATTCACGTCGACGCGGCGCCCGCGTTTCGACACCAGCGCATCGTCGACCTCGCGAAGGCGACGCCGAAGCACGACCTTGGCTCGTACCGCGCGATGCTCGCAGACACGTTCTCGCTTCGGGCCGCGCAGGTGTGGCCCTTCATGAAGCGGTCGCTCGGCGCGGGCGATGGCTTCTCGGACGCCGCGCGCACGGCCCTGGCTCGCCTGAGCGCGTGGACCTTCGACGCGAAGGCCGATGGCCCCGAGGCCGCCATCTTCTTCCTCACCTACCGTCACGCCGTGGTCACGGCCGTCAGCGACGAGCTGCCCGCCCCGGCGGTGAAGTTCTTCCTCGGGCAGCGCTATTCCACCAACACGGCGGACCTCTGGTTCGAAGACGTGAAGCACGTGGTGTGGGACGACCGACAGACGCCTGCCCTCGAGACGCGAGACGAGGTGGTGCGCGCGGCGTTTCAACGCGCCGTCGCAGAGCTCGTCGAGCAGCAGGGCGCAGACGTCAGCGCCTGGCGGTGGGGGCGGCTGCACTGGCACCGGCCGACCCACGCGTTCGGCGGTAAGGCGGTGCTCGATGGCACCGTCAACCTCGCGCGCATCGAGACCGGCGGCGAGATGGACTCGGTGTGGAAGACGCACTTCGATCTCGGCAACGATTCCAACCCGTTCAAGGTGGTCGCCGGCCCGGTGTACCGGAGCGTCGTCGACCTCGCTGACGTCGCGCACGGCTGGTGGGTCATCGACACCGGCGCGAGCGGCTGGCCAGGGTCGGAGCACTATGGCGATCAGTACGAGGCCTGGCAGCGGGGCGAGCTCGTGCCGATGCTCTTCGACGTCGAGGAGGTGCGCCGCGGGGTTCACGCATCACTCGAGCTGCTGCCTGGCCAACGCTGAACCGAACGTCAGAAAAGGCAGCGTTCGAGAAGGCGCCCCGCCATATAGGCTGCATCATGGCGCACCGCGTTGTCATCGTTGGGGGTGGTTTCGGGGGCCTCGAGACGGCCCGTCGGCTGACCCGGCCGGGTCTTCAGGTCACGCTGATCGATCGACAGAACTATCACCTGTTCCAGCCGCTCCTGTACCAGGTGGCCACCGCGGGTCTCTCCCCGGCAGACATCGCCTCGCCGATCCGCAACCTGGTCGCAGGCTTCGAGAACGTCGAAGTGCGCATGGCCGAGGTGCTCTCGGTCGACCTCGCTGGTCGACGCGTGAAGCTCTCGAACGGCGAGCTGGGCTTCGATTCTCTGGTGCTCGCGGCGGGCGTCAGGCACAGCTACTTCGGCAACCCCGAGTGGGAAGGTGATGCTCCAGGTCTGAAGACGCTCGACGACGCCCTCGAGATCCGGCGGCGGGTGCTGTTGGCCTTCGAGAACGCCGAGCGGACCGAGGACGAGCAGCTCCGAGCCGCGTGGCTGACCTTCGTCGTGGTGGGAGCCGGGCCCACGGGGGTCGAGCTGGCCGGGGCGATCAGCGAGCTCGCGCGCTTCACCGTCGCCAGAGACTTTCGTCACTTCGATCCGCGGTCTGCGAAGATCGTCCTCGTCGAGGCTGGCGATCGCGTGCTGTCGGGCTTCCACCCTGAGTTGTCCCGGAAGGCGTACCTCTCGCTGCAGGAGCACCACGTCGACGTCAGGCTGCAGACGCGCGTGCTGAACGTGAACGGTCAGGGCGTTCAGCTGCCAGATGCCTTCCTGCAGTCGCGCACGGTGATGTGGGCAGCGGGAGTCGAGGCTCCGGCCTTGTCGAAGTCCCTCGGGGTCGAGCTCGATCGCTCGGGCCGGATCAAGGTGCTCCCCGATCTCTCGCTGCCGAACCACCCCGACGTCTACGTCATCGGCGACCTGGCCTGTTTTCCGCTGCCCGATGGCTCGTCGCTCCCCGGGCTCGCTCCCGTCGCGTTGCAGCAGGGCCGACGCGTCGCGAAGAACATCGAGGCGGCCCTCGACGGCAAGCCCAGGAAGCCGTTCAAGTACGTCGACAAGGGCATCATGGCGACCGTGGGCAGAGCGTCGGGCATCGCGCAGACCGGTGCCCTTCGGCTCTCAGGCATGATCGGGTGGTTGGCCTGGCTCTTCATTCATGTGCTGTACCTGATCGGGTTCCGCAATCGACTGCTCGTCATGCTCCAGTGGGTCTGGGCGTGGGTGACGTACGGCAGAGGGGCGCGGTTGATTACCGGCACGACTCCGGTACCCAACTCGGTGCTGGACCGAGCCGACCGTGCCGCCTCGCCGGCGCAGCCGAAGGCCGCGGGGTAATCGTCGCGTCCGGGCTGGAGCCCTCGCTGATCGAGCCTGAGCGTGCACCGAGAGAGGCGCGTGTTACCGTCTCGCCTTCATGTCGGGGTCTTCAGACACCACTGCGCGCGGACGCCTCTCGGCGACGCCTGGCTCTGTGGGCACCGTGCTCTGCCCTGCGTGCGCCAAGGTGCTCGAAGGCGAGCCCAACTTCTGTGTCGCGTGCGGGAGCGATCTGCGCGGCCTCGGCGGCGGCTCGGATACGCTCTCAGGCCCCGAACGCGACAAGGTCATCGATGGCCGCTACCGCATCCTCGAGAAGCTCGGCGAAGGGGGCATGGGTACGGTCTACAAGGTCGAGCACGTCCGCATGGGGAAGATCGCCGCGCTCAAGGTGATGCGCCCTGATGCCGCCGTCGACCAGAGCATGAAGGGGCGGTTCCTCCAGGAGTCGCGCGTCGTCGCCAGGCTGTCGCACGCCAACACCGTGCAGGTCTTCGACGCAGGCGAGCTCGACGATGGCTCGCTCTTCATGGCCATGGAGTACGTGCCGGGGAAAGACCTCGCGTGGCACCTCAAGGCCCACGGCCCGATGAGCGAGGAGAAGGCCATCAGCATCGGCGTGCAGGTGCTGGCCTCGCTCGCCGAGGCGCACGAGCACGGCATCATTCATCGCGACATCAAGCCCGCGAACGTCATGCTGCTGCGACGGCGCAAGGGCGGCGATGACCAGGTGAAGCTGCTCGACTTCGGTATCGCCAAGCTGGCCGAGGGCGACAGCCGCAACTCCACCACCGGAGAGTTCGTCGGCACGCCGGCCTACATGTCGCCCGAGCAGGTCCGTGGTGACTCCGTGGTCGACCCCCGGAGCGACCTCTATTCGCTGGGCGCCCTGTTGTTCGAGCTCGTCACCGGCCATCAGCTCTACACGGGGCCCACGGCGGTCAGCATCGTCAAGCAGCACCTCGAGACGCCGATTCCCAGGGTGGCCGACCTCGCGCCGCAGGCGCCGGTGTCGCCGGCCTTCGAGAACATCATCGGCACCGCGCTGGCCAAGAAGGTCGACGATCGTTTCGCCGACGCCGAGGCCATGCGCCGCGCGCTCGAGGCGCTCCGGAAGACGACGAAGAACGTCACGAGCGACTTCACGCCGATGCCAGACGAGCTGGCTGCGAAGATGCTCTCGCGCGAAGACTTCGATCGCTACGAGCGAAAGCTGAAGGCCGACCGCGTGCTGTGGCCGCTGGCGGTGCTCCTGATCCTCGCCGCCCTGGGGTTTGGTGGGTACCGCGGCGTTCAGCACGCCCGGGCGAACACCGGCCCCGCCGACGTCGAGCTCGAGCCGAACGATCTCGTGCAGCGGGCGACCGTCATCGCCCTCGGCTCGACCGTGAAGGGCGCGATGGGGGCGGCCGGCGAAGGCCAGGGCGACCGCGATCTCTTCGTCGTCCAACTCGCGCAGGCCGGTCGTTACCGGGCGACGCTCTCGGGCGTGCCGGACCTCAACCTGACGTTCGAAGTGCTCCAGCTCGAGTCGAAGAAGGCCGACGACGCGGCGGAAGGCGACAAGCCTTCGGAGAAGCTCCGGCGCAAGGTGTTCGTCGATGACCTGGGCGTCGGCGAGGGCGAACGCATCGACGGGCTCGAGCTCGCGGCGGGCTCGGTCTACCTGCGTGTCGAGGAGCGCCCGTTCTGCACCGAGCCCAACCGGCCCCCTCGCGAGAAGAGCCTCGTGCCGTACGAACTGAAGCTCGAGGCGATGCCGCCGCTGGGCGGGCTGAGCGAGTCGGAGCCGAACGACACCGCGCTCACGGCCGGCTCACTGCCGTTGACCCGCGCGGTGACTGGCTGGGCGGGCGCGAGGCTCGACGACATCGAGAAGCTGCTCGCGCTGCGCCCCGACGGACCTTTCTCGTCGGTCGACGTCTGGCGCGTCGATGACGTGCCCGTCGGCGACCAGGTCGTCATCGCGGTGGTGCCGCCAGAGCGGGGCGCGCTCCACGTCGTCGACGAGGCGAAGCTCGAGGCGTGGCGGGTACGCCGTGCGCAATCGTCTCCCACGAAGCCGACGCCGCCCGCGCCGCAGCCGGTGCTGGTGAAGGGCCTCCCGCAGGTCATTCCGCTCGAGGCTGGCGCTGGCGGTGTGCGCCGCGTTCGCATTCTCCCGACCGAAGACACGATTCCCGGTGCGACGTACCAGGTCGCCGCGGGCACCTCGGGGCCCAACGGCGTCGCTGGCCTCGTCGATCTCGCGCGCAGCCTCGAGGCCCAGCCTGCCTCTCGACGACAGCTGGTGCTCTCCGCGTCCGAGGCGCTGAAGGCTTCGCCTGAGCTCTCCAGGCTGCAGGCAGAACAGCCGAAAGAGTAGCGCACCATGCGTCGCGGGCTCGAACCAGGATGCGCGTGGTCGCGGTCGCTCGAGGCCCGACGATCGTCATGGCGCGGCTTTCGCACCCTGCGGCTCTGGGGCAAGGTCAGCGCTGCGCGACACGCGGAGAGCGGTCGCGCGTCGTCGGGGGCTTCGGCATGAAGAAAGTGACGCCACAGCTGCTGCTGATCGGCGGTACCGACGACGACGCCGGTTGGGTGCACCGCGCCCTCGCGTCCGACAACGGCACCGTCAGGCTCGAGCGGCTCGGCGCCGACGAGAATCCGAGGGCGCTGCTGTCGGCGATGCGCTTCGACGCGATTCTCATCGACCTCTTTTCCTCGAGGCTCGACGCGGCAGGGTGGGTCGCCTTGCTGGACGACGTCGGCCAGCGGGCGCCGCTCGTGGTCGTCGCCGACGCGAGGCAGGAAGGCGAGGTCGTCACGTGGCTGGCCACCGGCGCGTCGGACTGGGTGTTCCGCCCCGGCCTGCTCGGGCTGTCAGCCGTGCTCGCGCGCCTGCAACGTGAGGCGCGTGAAGAGGCAGCAGAAGAAGAGAAGGAACGGCAGCTGCGTGAGGCGACCGCGGCGCTCGTCGAGCTCGCGCGAAGCCCGGTGTTCAGCGGTGACGATCTGACTGCGATGCTGCAGGAGATCACCCGGCGCTGCACCAGGAGCATGGGCGTCGATCGTTGCGGGGTCTGGCTCTACGCCGACGATCGTGCGTCGTTGCGGCTGCTCGACCTGTACGACGCGAAGACTGCGGCGCATTCGCAGGGCACGCGGCTGTCGAGAGTCGAGCACCCGGTGTACTTCGAGACGCTCGGCACCAGACGGGTGCTGGCCTCGGCCAACGCCCAGTCCGACCCGCGCACGCGCGAGTTCGCGGTCAGCTCCCTCGAGCCCGAAGGCATCACCTCGACGCTCGACGTGGCGCTGCGGCTGCGCAGCGAGCTGGTCGGCGCGCTGTGCATCGAGCACCGCGGTCCACCTCGACGCTGGAGCGCTGCCGAGGAGGTCTTCTCGAGCGCCCTCGCCGACGTCGTTTCCCTGGCGCTCGAGACGAGTGAGCGGCGCCGCATCGAGGCCGCCCTCGCCGTGTCGGAGCGTCGCTTCCACGACATCTTCAAGTACTCGTCGGACAACATCCTGCTCTACCGGGTCGCCATCGACGGGCGTGTCTTCTGCGAAGACATCAACCCAGCCGTAGAACAGTCGACCGGCTACCGACGCGACGACGTGGTGGGTCGCGAGGCGTCCGAGGTGGTGCCGCCCATCGCGGCTGCGAGGCTGAACGAGCGCTACCAGCAGGCGATTCGGGCGAAGGTCCCCATCGTCTACGAGCACGAGCTGCCGCTGCCCAGCGGGCCTCGCGTCTACAACACGGCCATCATCCCCATGTTGGACGACACGGGGCGCGTGCAGCGCCTGGCTTCGGTCGCGCGCGACGTCACCACCCAGCGCTTGTCCGAGCGGCTCTCACGCCAGCTCGAGGCGCAGGTCGCCGAAGCGCAGAAGACCGAGGCGCTCTCGCGGCTCGCGACCCATCTCGCCCACGACATCGGCAGCCTCCTCGCCGCCGTCGACGCGCACGCCTCCACCCTGGGAGACGGTGCGCCCGACGCGAAGCGCGCCATTCTCGAGGCCACCGCCCGGGGCCGGGAGCTCACCCAGCGGATCGCCACCTACGGCCGGCGCCGCCCTGATGAGAAACGGCCCGTCGATCTCGAGCCGCTGGTGCACGAGGTGCTTCGCCAGCTCTCGGCGACGGCTCCGAAGGTCGAGATCGCGTTTCAGCCCAGCGGCGCGGTTCGCGTGCCCGGCGACGTCGCGCAGCTCCACCAGGCCCTGCTCAACCTGTGTGGCAACGCGCTCCAGTCGATGCCTGACGGAGGGAAGCTGACCGTGGCGCTCGAGCTGAAAGCCCTGTCGTTCGCCGACGCCGCGGCCCGGCCACCGCTCCGCGCAGGAACGTGGGCGCGGCTCGCCATCACCGACACCGGCGAAGGCATGGACGAGGCCACCCGTCGACGCATCTTCGAGCCCTATTACTCGACGACCGAGGACCGCACCGACCTCGGCCTGGCCGTGGTGCAGTCGGTCGTCGTGGGACACGAGGGCGCGGTGTTCATCTCGAGTACGCCAGGCGCTGGCTCGACCTTCGAGGTGTACCTGCCTGCCCTCGACCTCGCCGACGATCAGCCCGGGCATGGCCAGCACCTCATGCTCGTCGACGACCACCCTGGCATGGCTCGAGTGAGCGCGAAGCTGCTCGAGACGCTCGGCTACCGCACCACGGTGTTCGACGACCCACGCGAGGCGCTCAAGGCGTTCCGGTTGAGGCCGCAGGGCTTCGACGCGGTGCTGACCGACCTCTCGATGCCTCAAATGAGCGGGCAGGACTTCACCCGCTCACTGCGCGAGGTGCGGCCGTCGCTCCCCATCATCATCTCGAGTGGTCTGGCCGGTCACCTCGATGGAGGCGAGCTCAGCCGGCTTGGCGTCGCTGCCGTGCTGCTCAAGCCGTGGCGGCTCGACGAGGCCGTGGCGACGCTCAAGCGCGTGTTGACGCCTTCCGCCTGATGGAACGCGGGCCCCGGGGCGTCGATTCGCGACATCGGGTGGAAACCTCGCGCCAGCAGAGGCTATGACCGGCCCTCGTCGCGGGCGGCCGGCCTGCGCACCTGCTGGAGTCTCCATGCCGCGCGCTTTCCTGCTCGTCCTGACGCTGCTCGCTTCGATGACCGCGAGCGCCGCGGGCGACGACGCCGTCTTCACGCGCTTCTCGACCTGGGCCCGGCAGTACCGCGCCGCCGACGCTGAGCTCGATCGCACCCGCCTCGAAGCCGACGGCGTGGCCCTCGCAAAGGCGCGACGGGTGGCGCTGAAGGCGCTGATGCACGACGACCCGCGACACGCGCTGCAGGTGTTCGAGTCGCGCCTGGGCCTGCCTCCCCCGGTGGCGAGCCAGCTCGAGCTGCCCGTCGACGCGCAGGGCCGCTACGAGGTGCTCTGCGAGTACGGCAAGCCGCTGTCCGTCCAGGCCTGGCTCGGCGACAAGCGCTTCGACGTCGTGCCCTACGGAGAGCTCAGGCGGCTCAAGACCCGGTCCGTGATGCGCCTGGCAGGCTCGTCGCTCGACGACGTGATGGCGCTGGACGACACGGCGGTGCCGTACTCCCAGGACCTCGAGCTGCCCGAGCCTTCGCCCTTCACGGTGGGGATGAAGCGGCTGCTCTACATCCGGGTCGACTTCAGCGACGACCCCGGCGAGCCCATCTCGGTCGCCAACGCCCAGGCCGCCGTGGTGAACCTCGACCGCTACTACCGCGCCGCCAGCTTCAATCAGACCAGCTTCACCGGGACCGTCACGCCCACGGTCCTGCGCATGCCGCGCACCAAGGCCTCGTACGGCTCGATGAACGCGACGTCCCAGCTGCTCAACGACGCGCGCGCCGCGGCGGCCACGGCCGGTTTCCCGCAGTCGAACTTCGAGTTCGAGGTCGTCGCCTTCCGCCGGGTTCCCGCGTGGAGCTGGGCGGGCCTCGGCTTCGTCGGCGCGCGCGGCACCTGGCTCAACGGCAGCTTCGGGCTGGGCGTCATCGCGCACGAGCTTGGCCACAACGTTGGCCTGCGCCACGCCAACTTCTGGCAGGCCTCGAACGAGAGCATCATCGGCGCCGGCTCGAGCCAGGAGTACGGCAACCCGTTCGACACCATGGGCGGTGGCAACATCGTCGATGCCACCGGCCTGCAGGGGCACTTCAACGCCTGGTACAAGTGGGACCTCGACTGGTTCACCAACGCGCAGATTCAGGTCGTCTCGCAGCCGGCCCAATCGGGCACCTTTCAAATCTACGATCTCGAGCAGCCCAGCCTCGGCGGCCAACACGGCCTGCGGGTGCCGATCAGCGGCGCGCGTGACTACTGGGTCGAGTTCCGCCCGACTGAAGGTGGGCAGCTGACCCGCAGCGCCGTCATCTTCTGGGGCTACCCGAGCTCCGACGAGTCGAACCTGCTCGACATGAACCCCTCGACGCCGAGCGCCAGCGACGCGCCGCTCCAGGTGGGCCGCACCTTCTCGGACCCTGCGGCCGGCATTCACATCACCCCCGTCAGCGTCGCACCCACGATGCCCTCGTCGATCAACGTCACGGTCAACCGGGGCGCCTTCAGCGGCAACCGGAACCCCACCGTGCTCGTGACGCCCTCGGCCACGCAGGCCACCGTCAACCAGACCGTCACCTTCACGGCGATGGCGACCGACCCCGACGGCGACGCGCTCGCGTACTGGTGGGAATCGCTGCAGGCCCCGACGGGAGAGAGCTTCATCTCGACCAACACGGCGGTCGTCACCAACCGCTTCACCACGACGCGCGACGCGGTGATGCGCGTGACGGTGAGCGACATGAAGGGCGGCCTCGCCTCGGCCAACGTCATCGTGCGCGTTGGCAGTCCTACCACCACGCGCATCTCGGGCCGTGTCACCGACGTCACCACCATGCTGGGCGTCGACGGCGTGCGCGTCACCTCGGGCATGCGCACCACGCTGACCGATTCCAACGGCGACTATGTGCTCGTCGGGGTCACCCCCACCTCGACGACGGTGACGGCCTCGAAGCCGGGGTGGACGTTGTCTCCCGCCTTCACCAACCCCGTGACGGTGCCGGCGATGGGCGTGCAGAACCTCAACTTCAACGCGATTCGCGCGGGCTTCGGCATCTTCGGCAACGTCACGTCGGTCGGTCAGCCGCTCGCGGGCGTCACCATCTCGGCGGGCCCCTACACCACCGTGTCGAACGCGCAGGGCAACTACCAGCTCACCAACGTGCCCAACGGCCAGTACACGCTCACGGCGCGCGCCATGCCCGGGCAGCGCTTCCGCCTCGTCAACTGCACCAACCCCGTCGTGGTGAACGGCAACGCGGTGTCGGGCTGCAACTTCCTCGAAGAGGTGGTGCCGGTGTCGGGCATCGTCAATGGGACGATGGGGCCGCACACCGTCAGTGATGGCGTGCGCAGCGTGCAGACGACGCTGATGGGCGCGAGCTGGGCCTTCAGCTTCCCGCGCGTGCCGGCCGGCTCGTACAACTTCGTCGCCACCGCCCCCAACCAGCGCATCGTGCCGATGTTCATGAACCCGGTGACGGTCGGCTCGATGCCCATCAACAACCTCATCTTCAACGCCGTCGCTTCACCTGAGCCGCTGTGGCTCGTGCGGGGAACCGTCGACGAGGCCGGTGCTCCGCTCCTGTCCACTGAAGTGCGCGCGACGCTGGGTGATGGTGGCGTGCTGTCCTCGGGCATCACCGACGGGCTCGGCCGCTACGTGCTGGCCAACGTGCCCGAAGGCACGTGGACGGTGGCGCCCTTCAAGCCTGGCTTCACGTTTTCTCCCACCACCCGCAGCGTGACGCTCGATGGTGGTGACGTGACCGGGCAGGACTTCGGCGTGCTCGGCGCCAACGCACGGCCCATCATCATCGTGCCGCCCAGCGCGACCCCGATTCCCATCATCGGCACCACGGCCGACCTGTTCGTGCTCGCCGACGACCCCGCGCCGGGCAGCGAGGCCGACCTCACCTATGCGTGGACGCGCTCGTTCGGCCCGCAGACGGTCATGTTCAGCAACAACAACACCAACGGCGCGAAGAACGTGACGGTGACCTTCCAGCGCGCGGGCGCCTACGCCTTCCGCGTGGTGGCGACCGACCTCGGTGGGCTGACGGTCAGCGCCGACCTGTCCGTCGTGGTGGTTCCGACCGCCACCAGCGTCAGCATCTTCGGAGTGCCCGCCGGCATCATCAACGTCGGCGACTCGCGGCAGTTCACCGCGTCGGCCACCGATCAGTTCGGCCAGGCGCTCGACACCGCCGAGGACATCGAGTGGATGGTGAGCGGCTGCGGCACCATCAGCCCCACCGGTCGTTTCAGCGCGACCTCCACCGGCATGTGCACGGTGACGGCGAGCGTCGGCGGCCGCAACGCCACCGCGACCGTGCGCACCGACATCGGCCCCGTGCCGCGCATCACCATGGGGCCGACCGTCACGCCGAGCCCCGTCGTGGGCGGTGCAGCGACCGGCGCCATCACCGCGACCGACGATCAAGACGAGAGCAAGCTCACCTACACGTGGGCCGCGGCCAACCCGCCGGCGCTCGTCACCTTCTCGCCCAACGGCACCAACGCGGCGAAGGCGACCACCATCACCTTCGCCGGGCCGGGTCAGTACACGTTGCGCGTCGACGTGAAGGACGAGCGCGAGCTCACCGTGACGGGCTTCGTGACGGTGACGGTGCAGCCGGGCCTCGCGAAGGTCGAGGTATCGCCAGCGACCGCGGACGTCGCCGTGAATGGCACGAAGGCCTTCTCGGTGGCGGGGAAGGACTTCACAGGCGCCGACGCCCAGCCGCCTGCGTGCACGTGGAGCGCGTCTGCGGGCAGCGTCGACGCCACGGGTGCTTTCACCGCGCCGGCGACGGCGGGGAACGTCACCATCACCGCGACGTGCGGGCTCTTCGTGAGCTCCGCGGCCGTGACCGTGGTCGACACCTCGATGGGCGCGGGCGGAGGCGCAGGCGGGATGGGCGGTGGCAGCGCCGGCGGAGGGACGACCGAGAAGCCGAAGGGCTGTGGCTGCTCGGGCTCGGGTGACGTGGCGATGGTGCTGCCGCTCTTCGCGCTCCTCGCGGTGCGCCGGAGGCGGGAAAGGCGCGGCGCGCTCACGGTGAGGGCGGGCCAGCTCCTTGCGCTCGTCGGCGTCGTCGCCCTCACGTCGTGCAGCGGCACCAGCGCCGTCGAGACGGCCTCCGAGTCCATCGCGAGCGTCGCCCAGGCGCTCGGCGAACCGGCGAACGGGTACCCGTCCGACCAGGAGCGCATGCTCCACGTCTTGATGAACCAGGCGCGCGTGTCCGGGAAGACGCCGAACAACAACATGTGTGGCGACCACACGGCCGAGGTCGGCGCGAACGTGAGCAAGGCACCTCTCGTCTACAACCGCGACGCGAACACGGGCGCCCGCTTCTCGGCGCGTCATATGGCCGAGGTCGGCTGCTTCCAGAACGAGAGCTGCTGTGAGATCGGCGACGCGGGCACTGGGCCCGGCTGCATCGGCCCCGGCGCGTGCACCGGCGCGATGTGCGGCCAGACGTGCGACGCCGGCGTCGGCCAGACGGCGCAGCAGCGCTACGGGCAGTTCGGCTTCGCGACGCTCTCGGCGACCACCATCGCGCGCAACGTGCCGAGCGCCGCCGACCTCTGGTGCAACCTGATGCAGTCAGGCCAGAACCGCGCGCTCATCTACGCCGACGCGGGCACCGAGTTCGGCGCTGGCCTCTTCCGCGCCGAGGGCGGCCAGTGCTCGATGCCCTACTGGGCCGTCGCGTTCGGGCGTGGCCCGGTTCAGGTTCCCCGCATTCCCGCCGCGAGCGCGATGCACCCGCCGCCGAACCCCGGCAACACCTCGCAGCTGTACTTCGCCGCCAACTACTTCGATCCCTCCAGCCGGGGCCCGCAGCGGTCCACCGTCGTCGTCGCGGGCCACTGCTTCGACATGGACCGCGCCTGGGGCACCGCAGGCAACGGCACGTGGGAGACGCGGTTCCCGGACCCTGACGTGCTGCCGAACGGGTGCCACCCGTACTACTTCCTCTTCACCGACGCGCAGGGAGCCCGGTACACGTACCCCAGCGTCGGGAGCCTGCAGGTGGCGCTTGGCATGGAGCAGACCTGCCCCACGCCGTACGACCCGGGACCGCAGCTCGGTGCTGATTGCGAGACGAACGAGCCGCAGTGCCCCGAGGGGGAACGTCGGGCCTGCTACACGGCCGACACGAACACCCTGCGCGCGGGTGAGTGCCGTCAGGGAACGCAGATCTGCCGCAATGGCTTCTGGGGCGCCTGTCGCGATCAGATCGCTCCCTTCCTCGAAGTCTGTGACGGCCTCGACAACGACTGCGATGGAATGATCGACGAAGACAACCCGGGCGGCGGAGCGAGCTGCTCCGTCACGGGCGAGTTCGGGGTGTGTCAGACCGGCGAGCGCCGCTGTCAGTCGGGTCGCCTCACCTGCATCGGTCTTCGTCAGCCCGGGACGGAAGTGTGCAACGGCGCCGACGACGATTGTGACGGCGTGGTGGACGACGGGCTGGGTCAGACGGCCTGTGGCCTCGGCAACTGCTACCGGCTGGTCAGCAACTGTTTCAACGGCGCCCCGCAAAGCTGTGACGCTGGCACGCCGTCGGCCGAGGTCGACGACTCGAAGGACAACGACTGCGATGGGCTCTACGACGAGGACTTCGACTGCCGCTTTCCCGATGGCGGTCCGCGCCCGTCACGCTCGTTCTACGCCGGGCCCGGCACGGTGCCGACGCGGCCGTGCGCGGAAGGCGTGCTGCAATGCAACCGCGCCGACGGTGGGTGGACGGTCGCCTTTGCCGGGAAGATTCCGACGCCGGAGATCTGCAACAACCAGGACGACGACTGCGACGGCCTGCAGGAGGTCGCGCGCGAGACCCAGGCCCTCATCGGGTACGACCGCTGCGGCGCAGGCGCCTGCGCGATGAAGGGTCAGGCCCGGTGTGTCGCGGGCTCCATGCGCAGCTGTACGCCGATGATGCCGATGGCCGAGACATGCAACGGGCTCGACGACGACTGCAACGGCACCATCGACGACGCGTGCAGCTGCCGCATCGACGAGCCTCGGCTCTGCTACACGGGCCCGTCCGAGACGCGTGGTGTCGGCGCGTGTCGTGGCGGAATGCGCACCTGCACCAACGGCAGCTACACGCGCTGCACGGGCGAAGTGAAGCCGTCGCTCGAGCTCTGCAACGGCGTCGATGACGACTGCGATGGCACCGTCGACGACCTCTGCGTCGGTATGGGCGGTGGCAGCGCTGGCGCCGGTGGCGGCACGGCGATGGCTGGTGGCTCTGCTGCGGGTGGCACGGGCGGGCAGGGCGGTGGCGACGTGATGACGGCTGGTGGCGCGGCCGGTGGCGGCGGGACGACCGAGAAGCCGAAGGGCTGCGGCTGCTCCTCTGTCGAAGGGGCCGCGTCGTTCCTGTTCGTCGCGCTGCTCGGCCTGCGCCGCAGACGGAGCTGAGGCCCGGCGCTCGGCCTTTTCGCGGGCTCGTGCGCTGGTTTCTGGCCGAGGGCGACGCGCCACCCGCAGCGACAGCCGCCGCAGGGTATGGGGACCTCTTCGTCACTTCAAGGCGGTGCGCACAAGGAACCGGCTGCGTCTGCGCGCACCCTGAGCGCCGCGTGCGTTCTTCCTTCTCGTCTTCTCCCCGCTCGGGTGAAGTGCCCCTCAACGACGACAGGAGCACGACATGACCGCTGCGGCATGGAGCACGTGGGTGAAGTGGAACGGCACCATCGAGCAGACCCTCATCGACGGGCAGCACGAGGCCGCGGGTGAAGCGACGATCGCCGAGGCCCGCAAACGGGCCGCGAAGGCTGGCGAAGGTGGCATTCTCACCGTCGACACCTTGACGGACCGTCAGCTCCTCGGTCGAATCTGGGTCCTGTCAGCGGACGAGCTCCATCACCACTTCGGCTCGAAGCACCCGCCGAAGAAGGCCATCGAAGCCGGGCAGGCGGCGTTCCTCAAACACCTCGAAGAGGGGCAGGCCGTGGCCGTCATCGCCTACGGGCGAGGCGTTCCCACGGCCGTGTGGTTCGCGGGGCACTGAGCCGGGCTTCCGACACCATCGGCGCCGAGCTTCAGCGCAGCTGGCTGGCCTTCTTCTCGAGCTCCTGCGCCTTGCGCTTGAGCTCATCGGCGAGGCTCTGCACCTTGCGGCGCTGGATGTCGAGGTCGTCCATCTCGTCCTCGTCGCCGGTCGCGATGCTCTTCGTGCCGCTCCCAATCTGCGGGCGTGCGTCGGAGCTGCTGGTGATGGACAAGCCACGCGAATCCAGACCGCCAGCCGCCGTGCCCGGAGCAGAGGATTTCTCGGCGGGAGCCCCCCCCTGGACGTTGTCGGCCGCTCCACGCGCACTCGGCGCGAAGCCACCCAACGAGGGGAACGCGGGTGACGCAGGCGCCGGAGGGGCACTGCCAGCCGTCACGGGCCCGGCCATCGGTGGGGCAAGGGACGAGTCCGAGGAGGTGCCCGAGGAGAAGTTGGACTCGGGGTTGGCGCGCGACGAGCTCGTCGAGGCCGGAGCCTCTCCCGCGACCGCGTCCTTCCTTTGCAGGCGCAGCCGACGGTCCTGGTCGTCGAACATCGACTCTTCACCCATGAAGCGCTGCACGCGGCGGTCGAGCTCGAGCTCTTCACGTCGCTGCGTGATGCGGGCGTCGAGGGTCTTGAGCTCACGGCGCAGCTTCTCTTCGTTGTCGCGCAGCAGGTCGGCCTGCTCGAGGAGCTCTTCCGGGTCATCCGTCGGGCGCAGGGTGTCGAGGCTGGGCAGCTTCGCGGCAGGCAGCGCGGCGCGCACCGACTCACGCTCGGCGCGCAACCGGCGCAGCTGCTCGATGAGGCCCTTGCGGGCGGCGCGGTCGGTCTGGCGATCGAACTCTCCACGCAGCCGGGTCAGCTCGGCCGAGAGGCCATCGAGCAACGCCATGTTCGCGCTCTCGAGCTCGGCTTCACGCGTCGACACCTTCTGGGCGAGGTCCGTCAGCGTGCCCGACAGCTCCTGCGAGCGCTTGAGCGCCTGGTCGAGCTCGGAGCCCGCCAGCAGCGCGCCCTTCGACTGCGACTTGAGCGCTTCGATGCGGCTGGAGACCTGGCTCAGCTCGTTGCGCTTCGACAGCTGCTCGCCTCGCAGTTGGCTCACCTGGCTGCGCAGGCCCGCCGCGTTCGCGCGCATCACCTCGACGCCGGTCGCCGCCCACGCCTGGCTGGCAAGGAGGGTGAAGGCAAGGATGGCCGCGCGAAGGTTCATGACGAGGGTCCTCCAGAGCAACCCCGGTGCCAGAAAGCCACGTGAAAAAAGCATTGAATTCAGCTGGTTGAAAAGGTGGGCAGAAGTCGGAAGGCCCCGGAAAGCCAGCGATCGACAGTTTTCCGTGGTGAAGCAAGGGAAACGCAGTGAGAGCGGAACGCGCCGTGGGAATTGGGGGTAAGGGCTTGGTGTGCCGATCGAGAACCCACGCCGCCCTCTGCCCGGAGTCCTCCTCCTCCACAAGCCTGTCGGTGCGACCAGCTTCTCCCTGGTTCACGAGGTGCAGACGGCGCTCGCGGCGAGCCCCGGCAAGCCGTGGAAGGTGTGCCACGGCGGCGTGCTCGACCCCTTCGCCAGCGGGCTCTTGCCCATCCTCATCGGGCCCGCGACGAAGTTGTTCGAGCGGCTCCACGAAGTTCCGAAGACGTACGAGGCGACGGTCGTCTGGGGCACCGAGACCGACACGGGTGATGGTGGTGGTGTGGTGGTACGCACCGGCGACGCGAGCGTGTTGACCGAGGCGGCGCTGACCGGGGCGCTGACCCCCTTCCTCGGGTGGACGAAGCAGGTGCCTCCGGCCACCAGCAACAAGCGCGTCGACGGAGAGCGCGCGTACGAGAGGGCGCACCGGGGCGAGACGGTCGAGTTGCCGCCCAGCGACGTCTTCCTCCATCGCGCCCACTGGGTGAGCCACGCGCTGCCGACCTCGAGCGTGCTCCGCCTCACCTGTCGGGGGGGCTTCTACGTGCGCAGCCTGGCGCGCGACCTCGGGCAGGCGCTGGGCTGCGGAGCACACGTGAGCGAGCTGCGGCGAACGCACATCGGCCCGTGGAGCGATCCCGCGATCGGCCAGCGCTCCGAGGTCGTCGGCGCCGACGCGCTGCCGTGGCTGCCGACCATCGAACTGCACGACGACGACTGGGGCGTGCTGAAGAACGCGACGGGCACGGTCTCGATTCGCGGCAAGGTGCGCCCGGCCCGGTGGACGGTGCCCGATGGCTTCCCGGCGCCAAAGGAGCTGATCGTCGCTTCACACCTGGGGCGGGTGGTGGCCCTGCTCGAGCGTCATGAGGGCGGCTTCGGCGTCAGTCAGTTGCTGCTGCCTCCGCTGTGAGTCCCCCGGGTGGGGGTCAGCGCAGCACCCCCGGCATCGGCTGCTGACAGAACGCCGGGTCGCCGAAGGTCGTCAGCGGCGCGCCAGCCGCCTGGGCGCACGCCAGCAACAGCTCTGCGTGCGAGCCTCCTCGCGTCTCCAGCAGGCCCGACTCAAGGGTTCCGCCACCACCACCCGCGACGACGAACGGCACCGATCGATGCGAGTGCGTGTTGCCCTGGCCGAGCTCGTTGCCCCAGACGATGACGCTCTGATCGAGCAGCGTGACGCCCGGGCCCGCGACCGTCGCTTCGAGCCGGCCGAGCAGCCGCGCGAACTGCTGCGCGTACCACCGGTGAATCGTCGTGAGGTCGGCGCGCGCCGACGCGTCGTCATCAGCGTGATGCGAGAGCTCGTGACGCTCGATGGTCACCCGTTCCCACGAGAAGACCATCGGGCTGGCGGAGCGTGTCCACTGCAGGCTCGCGACCCGCGTCACGTCGCAGGCCAGCGCGAGGGCGAGCAGATCGGTCTGCAGCGCTCCCAGAGCGAGGAAGGAGGCTGGGGGCGCGCCTCGCGAGAGCCGTGTCAGGGCCGAAAGGCCCAGCCACTCGACGTGAAACCGGCCGATCGTGCGCCGGGCGGCGGGGGTCGAGAGCAGGCGCTCGGCTTCGGCCCGAAGGCCCTCTCGCGTCCGGAGCGAGCCGGCGTTCGCCGCCACCCGCAACGCCTCGTCGGGACCCGTGCCGGTGAGCGCAAAGGCCAGCCGGGCCGCGAGCGAGCCGTCGTCGAGGAGCGCCGGCTCGTCGGCCCGCGGCTGCTCGAGCTTGAAGAGGAAGGACGGCGACTGCAGCATCACCTGGGTGACGAGGCGCGAGGCGGTGTCCACGTCCTCCGTCGTTCGAACGCGCTTCCACGTCTCGCCCAGCCGGTCACGCTCGTCGGCGGTCATCGCCCGACGAAAGAGCTTCTCACCGAGCCGCTCGATGACCCGTGGGGCGCACGCGTCGGAAGGCGGGCAGGGGCTGAGCGCCGTCACGTTCATCGACGCGGTCGCCGTCTCAGCGGCCTCGAGGAGCTTCTCGCTCAGCGTCACCGACGCGGCCTGGGCCTCGGCGACGGTCGAGAAGCCGAGGCCTTCGTCGTCCGGCACGGCGAACACTGCGTCGACGCCCAGCACCTGACTCACGGTCGCCTGCCACTCGAGCCGGGTCAGCCGCCTCAGGCGCGTCGCAGGCGGAGCGCTCACGCAGCGGGGCTGGACGCTGGTGGTGGGTTCGACGGTCACGGTCGTCGCGGCCGGGCGCTGGCACCCAATCGACATCGTGACGATGAGCACCGCGCTGCTGCGCACGTCGAGAGACTTCAAACCCGTTTGGGAAGTCGGCGCAAGGCTGCTACCAGCGCGACCCGTGGCGACCCAGCAGGATGGCCAGAAGGCCGCGACCATCAGCATCGTTTCCGGAGCGCTGGGCCTCACGCTCATTCCGCTCGTCGGGGCCGTGGTGGCGATCATCGCGGGTCACCTCGCGCGTCGCACGCTGCCTCCGGGCGTCGAGGGGCGTCGGCTCGCGACGGTCGGCGCTGGGCTTGGCTACCTCGGCCTGGTCGCGCCGCTGGCGCTCATCGTGCTGGGCGGAGACCCGGTGCGCGAGCTGGCCGCCGAGACGCGCTGTCAGCAAGCGCTGCTGACCGAGGCACCCTTCACCGCCTGTAGTGTCCTCATCGGTGACGTGTCGCTCGCCGCTGGCGTTCGCCGGCTCGACTCGCTGCCTGCGACCCAGCGGCTGGACGCGCTGGGCACTGCGCTCAAAGAGAGCGCGCTCTGCCGGAGCGAGCCTCGACCTCTGCTCTGCGCCCTCGACGCGAGCGCCGCCATCGACGAGCGGAGGCGCCTCACCGTGGAAGGGCTCGAGCGCGCCATGCGCATGGTTCAGCCAGAGACGAAGGCAGCGCTCGAAGCGCAGTTGCCCCGGCAGCTCCCGTGAGGCTGGCCGTCCGCGTCGGGTCGGGGCTGGTGGTCCGGGCTGAGCCGCGACTCACGAGCTCTTGAGCGCGCGCCTGGGGACATCGGCCTCGACGAAGATACGAAGGAGCTCGGCGTCGAGCTGCCCGCCCTTCGCTTCCATGTGGAGGATGTCGAGCGCCTTCTCGTGGGGCACGGCCTTCTTGTACGGGCGGTCGCTCGCCGTGAGCGCGTCGTAGATGTCCGAGATGGCCATCATCTTCGACTGTGGAGGAATGCGCTCTGCGGCCAGCGCGCGCGGGTACCCCTTGCCGTCGAGCTTCTCGTGATGGGCGTAGGCGATCTCGGGCACGCGCTTGAGCATTCGTGTCCACGGAATCTGCGAGAGGAACTTGAAGGTGTGCGTGACGTGCGACTCGATCTCGCGTCGCTCGGTCGCCGACAGGGAACCGCGGGGAATCGACAGCACCTGAATCTCGTGCGCCGAGAGCACCGTCATCGGGCGATCGCGGGAGTCGGCGAACGCCACCTCACCGAGGCCCGCCAGCCGCTCGAAGCCTCCCTGCGCGAGCACCGTGGGCTTGTTGCAGGCGAGAATGAACTCGAGCGCGTCGTCGAGCTCCTTGAGCTCCTTCACCAGGCGCGCGTCTTCTTCGTGGTCGATGGCCTCCATCTCGCGATCGCCGCGCAGCTTGACCATCTCGAGCCGTCGCCGCATCGAGGCGAGCTGTCGGTCCTTGCGGCCGAGCTCGAAGCGCAGACGAATCTGATCGAACTCGTGCGGGTAGAGCTTCTCGGCCTTCACCAGCACCGGCTCCCGCACGCCGATCTTCCCGAAGTCGTGGAGCAGCGACGCGTAGCGGATCTCCTGGATCTGCTCGTGCGTGAAGCTGCTGCCGCGCCACGGGCCCGAGGTGACCAGCTCGGTCGCCTGCGCGAGCCCCACCGTGAGCGAGGCCACCCGGCCCGAATGACCCGCGGTCGTCGGGTCTCGCGACTCGATGGCCATCACCGAGGCCTGCACGAAGCCCTCGAAGAGCCGGCTGATTTCCTCGTGGAGCATGGCGTTCTCGATGGCTTGCGCCGCCTGACCGCCGAGCGCGAGCAGCAGCTCTTCGTCCTCTGCGTCGAAGACACCGTCGAGCGCGTTGAGGGCCTGAATGACGCCGGTGATCTCGCCGTGTGTGTCGCGCATGGGGACGCACAGAATGCTCCTGGTGCGGTACTCGTTCTTGACGTCGAACTCTCGGTTGAACCGCGCGTCGTCGTAGGCGTCCTTGATGTTGACGAGCTCGCCGCTGACCGCGACGGTGCCGGCGATGCCCTGGCCCATCGGGAGCCGGATCTCCTGATTGGCCCCCTGAGCGACGCGGCTCCACAGCTCGTTGCGGGCGCGGTCGACGATGAAGAGGCTGCAGCGATCGGCCTCGACGACGCGGGTCGCCTCTCTGAGGATGAGCGGCAGCAGCGTGTCGAGGTTGCGCTGGGCGGTCATCGCCTTCGCGACCTCGAGAATCGAGGACAGCTTTCCCATGCGCCTGAGCGCGATCCCCATCGGAGAGAGGGACGGGGCGGTGGTTTCGTCTGAGGGTTTGTCGGAGGGGCTGTTAAACACGTGTCGATGTTCCTCCGGAGACTGAGCCTCCGCAACCGCTTCACCGTCGCGGTGTGCGTCCTGGCGGTCGCCAGCGGGTGTGCGGTGCGGCGTTTTCTGCGCGTCGAGGAGCGACAGATCGACGCCCGGCTCCGGTTCTTCCTCGGCGGCGGCGGCAACTCCCTGGTGCTCACGCACGGGAAGCAGGCCTTCGTCGTCGACGTGAAGTTCGCAGGGGCCTCGAAGTCGTTGCGTCATCGAATCGAGACCGAGCTGGAGCGCTCCGTGCGTCGCGCGATGGTGACGCACTCCCACTTCGACCACGCCGGCGGGCTCGACGAGTTCCGTCACCTCGGGCCGGTGCTGGTGCACCCCAACGCTCGCAAGCGCCTCGAAGCCGAAGGGTCGCGAGCGCAGTGGATCGACGTCGAGGGGCCGCTCGAGCTCCAGCTGGAGGACGAAGTGGTGCGGGTGTGGCACCCTGGCCGGGGCCATACCGATGGCGACCTCGTCGCGTACCTCGTGCATCGCAAGCTGCTCGTGACGGGCGATCTCGTCACCGCGGACTTCGAGCCGGTCATCGACGTCGAGGCGGGTGGCGACGTACTGGCCTGGGCAAACACCCTGGACCGGCTCCTCGAGCTCGACTTCGTCACCGCGTTGCCCGGGCACGGCGCTCCCGTCGGGCGCGAGACGCTCGTTCGCCTGCGCGACACCCTCAGACAGGTCGAGCGCGAGGTCGCTGCGGCGCAGCGCCAGGACTTGTCCGAAGACGACGTGGTGGCGAAGGTCTCACTCGGTGGCGCGCCGGCGCTCGAGCCCGTGCCGTTCGCCGCGAACCGTGAGAAGACCGTTCGACTGATGGACCGCGCGCTGCGCGCTCGACGTTCGACGAAGGAGTGAGCGATGGCGAAGACCGTGAAGGTGGCTCCCTCGATTCTCTCGGCCGACTTCGGGCGGCTGGCTGACGAGGTGCGCGCCATCGAGCAGGCCGGCGCCGACTCCGTGCACGTCGACGTGATGGATGGGCGGTTCGTGCCCAACCTCACCATCGGGCCTCTGGTCGTCGAGGCCGTGCGGAAGGCGACGTCGCTGCCGCTCGACGTGCACCTCATGATCGTCGAGCCCGAGAAGTACATCGGCGATTTCGCGAAGGCGGGCGCCCACATCATCACGGTGCACCAGGAGACCTGCCCACACCTGCACCGCACGCTGCAGCAGATCCGCGCGGCGGGCGCGAAGCCCTCGGTGGTGCTGAACCCGTCGACCCCGCTGAACACCCTCGAGGAGGTGCTCACCGAGGTCGACCAGGTGCTGCTGATGAGCGTGAACCCGGGCTTTGGCGGGCAGGCCTTCATCGAGGCGACCGTCGACAAGGTGAAGCGGCTGCGCGCGATGCTCGACGCGAAAGGCCTGAGCGCCGTGGACATCGAGGTCGACGGCGGCATCAACCCCGACACCGCGAAGCGCGTGGTGGCGGCTGGCGCGTCGGTGCTGGTCGCGGGCAACGCGGTCTTCAAGGCGCCCGACTACGCGAAGGCGATCGCTGCGCTGCGCTCGTGAAGCAATGGTGAGGTGGCTGCTTCGTGACGTCGACCATACGCTGCCCGCACCGCAGTCGTTCCGGTGACTTGGGCCAGCACGCGAGGAATCGTCGCGCCCCACTTCCCACCTCTCACGCCTCGGCCGGTCTTGTCCTCGAACGGAAGCGGCCGGCTTCCCACGAGGCATTTCATGAACGTTCGAACGACGATGACGGCGGTACTCCTGGCGATGGTCGCGGTGAGCGGGTGTCTTCGCCCGGCTGATGACGGCAAGCCCGAC
This sequence comes from Myxococcaceae bacterium, assembly GCA_040400045.1. Lineage (GTDB taxonomy): Bacteria > Myxococcota > Myxococcia > Myxococcales > Myxococcaceae > Xiheimicrobium. The sequence goes on along the minus strand of JBBAQZ010000035.1, from coordinate 7,758 downwards.
GCGGGTGGTGGCTCAGGTGGAGGCGCTGCCATCGCCGTCACGCTCGAGCTCACTCCGGGCACGCTCACCATTCCACTGGGCTCGAGCGCCACGGTGCGCCTCACCCAGGTGCTGCCCGACGGTGTCTCGCAAGACGTGACCGCCACGGCTGAGCTGCGCGCCGAGCCCGAAGGCGTCGTCACCATCTCTCAAGGCACGGTGCGCGCGGTCGCGGCCGGCTCGGTCATTCTCATCGCGAAGCTCAACCAGCTCGAAGCGCGCGCGTCGGTGGTGGTGCCGCAGGCCTCGGTGCGGTCCATCGAGGTGTCGGTCACCGAGCCCACCGTCGCAAAGGGCTCGCTCTTCACCGCGGTGGCGCTCGCCACGCTCACCGACGGCTCGTTGCTCGACGTCAGCAATACCGCGCAGTGGTCGGTCGAGAACCCGCAAGACGTCGAAGAAGTGTTGCGGCTCATGGGCCCCGGGTTGGTGCTCGCGCGCAACGGCGGCACGGCTCGGGTGAAGGCCACGGTCGGAGCGCTGACGGGCCTCGCCGAGGTCATCGTTCGTGACGTGCGCGTCGTCTCGCTGATGCTGACGCCGGGTATGGCGCAGGTGCCGCTGAGCAGCTCCCTGCAGCTCTCGCTGATGGCGCGGTACTCCGATGGCACCGACGTCGACGTCACGCGCGCTGCACAGTGGACCTCGAGCGCGCCGACCTTCACCATCGACTCCAGTGGAGTCGCGCTCGCGAAGTCAGCGGGCTCCGCGACCTTGACGGCGACGTTGGACGGCCAGACGGCGACGGCGATGCTGACGGCGACCGACGCGACTGCGACGCAGCTGAGGTTCATGCCGGGCTCTTTGAACCTCGGCGTCAGGGCGTCGGCGCCGTTTCGCGTGGTGGCGGCGTTCTCCGACGGCTCGTCGGCTGACGTGACGGCGCAGGCCTCGTTCACCTCTTCGCGGCCCGCGGTGGCGTCGATCTCGACCTCGGGTGTGCGTGGCGTCGTCTCGGCGCTCTCGGCGGGCTCGGCCGACATCACGGCGCGATTCGGCACGGCGTCGGCGACGGCTCCAGTCACCGTGACTGCCGCGGCGCTTCAGGCGGTGGAGCTCACGCCTCGCACCGTCACCATCTCCGGCAGCGGCGTCGTGTTGCTGCGCGCACGCGGCACGTACACCGACGGCTCGCAGTCCGACGTGACTGACCAGGCCATCTGGTCGAGCGCAGACGCCGCCATCGCGTTCGTCTCCAACGCGGCCGGCGCGCGTGGCCAGGTGCGCGGCCTCAACGGTGGCAGCACGGTGGTGTCAGCGCTCCTCCACGGCCTTCGCGCGCAGGCTGACATCACGGTGCAGGCGGCGACGCTGACGTCCATCGAGCTCGCGCCCGCCATGGTGAGCGTCGAGGCAGGCCGTACCACCCAGCTGCGCGTCATCGCCTGGTACTCCGACAACACCACACGCGACGTCACCACGCAGGCGGTGTGGACGAGCCTCACGCCGATGGTGGCGACGGTGTCGAACACGTCGGGCTCGAAGGGCCTCGTGCGTGCGCTGGTGAACGGCACGGTGTCGATTCAGGCGGCGGTGCAGGGGCAAATCGCGACGGGCACGGTGAACGTGCAACCGCCCATGCTGACGCAGCTCTCCATCAGCCCCGGTGCGATGTCGGTGCCGCTCGGGCTGCCCGCCGGCTTCGCGGCGACGGCGGCGTATTCCGATGGCTCGGCGATTCCCGTGACGGAACAGGTCTCGTGGACGTCCTCGAACCCCGCGGTGGCCGAGGTGTTGGTCTCCCAGGGCTACGCGTACCTCGACAGCAAGCGGGCGGGCACGGTCGTCATCACCGCGACGATGGATGGCGTGGCGCCTGCGCGGGCGACGGTGACGATCACCACGGCGACGCTCAGCCGCATCGACGTGACGCCGGCGCGGCCGATGCTTCCCGCCGGTGCGTACGTCGAGCTCAACGCCTCGGGCATCTACAGCGACTTCACCACCCAGTACCTGCGCTACGCCGTCTCGTGGACGTCGTCGGACCCGTCGGTCGCGACGGTGGGCAATACGTACCAGGACAAGGGCTTCATCACGGCGCTGCGCGCGGGCACCACCACCATCACCGCGACGTACAACGGCGTCTCGTCGACGACGGTGCTGACGGTCACGAGCGCGACGCTGACCCAGATTCAGGTGACGCCGTTCTCGCCGCGCCTGCCCATCGGCTTCGCCACGAACCTTCGCGCGACGGGGCTCTACAGCGACAACTCCACGCGCGACCTCACCTACAGCGTGTCGTGGACCTCGAGCGCGCCGGCCACTGCGAGCATCGGCCTGTACGCCGACCTGCAGCCGATTCAGGCGGGCGCGGTCACCATCACGGCCACGTCCGGCGCGGTGCAGGGCACGACGCTCGTCACCGTCACCAGCGCGACCTTGAGCAGCGTGGTGATTGGAACGCCCTCGTCGACGCCCCTCGCCGTGCAGGCCACGCGACAGCTGACCGCGCGCGGCACGTTCTCCGACGGCTCGATGATGGACGTGACGCCATACGTGACGTGGCTGTCGAACACGCCCGCCATCGCGAGCGTCAGCAATGCCTGGCCGTCGAACGGCGAAGTGAAGGGCCTCTCTGCGGGCATGGCGACCATCACGGCCGTGCGCGGGTCGGTCGTCGTCACCAGTCCGATTCAGGTCCAGTGATGCGGCAGCTCGGGTCTAGAACCTGCGTTACCTGACGTGACGAACGAGGCGCTCGCGAAGCTCTACACGCAGTACGGCGCGCTGGTGCATCGGCGCTGCCGTACCCTGCTGGGGAGCGAGACGGACGCCAACGATGCGCTGCAGGAGACGTTCATGCGAGTTCAGCGCTACCCACCCACCGACGTCGCCGCGCTGCTGCCGTGGCTCTACGGCGTCGCCTCGCGGGTCTGCTTCGACCAGCTCGCGCTCCGGAAGCGTTCGCGGCCGACCGCCTCGCGGGTGCTCGGCCGGTTGAAGGAGTTGATGGGCGCCGTGACGCGCGATTCGGCTGAAGAGAAGCTGTGCCTGGGCTCCGAGCTGGCGCGGCTCGACGACACCACGCGAGAGATGGCGCTGCTGCACTGGCTCGATGGACTGACGCAGGAAGAGGTCGCCCAGCGCACGGGGTACTCGCGCAAGACGGTGGGCGTGAAGTTGAAGACTGCAGAGACGATGCTCCGCGCTGCCTTCGGCGACGGAGCGGTTGGAGGTGCCTCGTGACGCCACTGCCGTCGTTGCCAACGCGGAGCGCCTCGTGTCCTCCCGCGGTCGATCTCGAGCGCGTGTCGGCAGGAGAAGACGTGCCGGCCGTCAGCGCGCACGTTTCGACGTGTGAGGCGTGCCGGACGTACGTCGAGCGCCTCACGCACGAGTCCTCCGCCTTCGTCAGCGCGAGACCCGCGGAGCGCTTCCTCTCCCAGCTCCAGACCCGCGCCACGACGCCAGCACCGAAGAGATCTCGCGGAATCCTCGTGGTGTCGCTCGCGTCCGTCGCGGCGCTGCTCCTCGTGCTCCTGCTGCCGCGCACCCCGAGTGGCCCCGCCGTGCTCTTCAAGGGTTCCCTCGTCTCCATCTCAGTCAAACGCGGAGACCAGGTGACGTCACTGCGTGACGGAGACGCGCTCCGCGAGGGCGATGCGCTGCGCTTCTCGGTGAAGACGGAGCGCGCGGGCCATGCGTTGGTGCTCAACCGGGACGGGCAGGGAAAGGTGACGGTCGTCGCGCCCTTCAACGCGAAGGCGCCTCAGGGGGTACCGGAAGGCACGACGGTGCTCGATGATTCGGCGGTGCTCGACGCCACGAGAGGGAAAGAGACGTTCGTGACGGTCTTCGCGCCAACCGCCTTCGACGTCGCGTCGGTCGCCAGACAGCTCCAGGCAGGCCAGCCCGTGACGTGCAGCGGCTGCGTGGTGGAGGTGTCGACGTACGACAAGCCGTGATGCGCTCTCCGTGTTGCGTTCGTGCCGGTGTCGTCGTTGGTGGCCTTCGCCGCAGCGCGAGTGCATCGCGCGTTTCTGGGAAACGACTGCTCTTGATGGCTCCTCCTGGTGCCGTCGTCGGTGGCTTTCGCTGCGGGGCGAGTGGGTCGTGTGGTGTTTCCGGAGAACGACTCCTCCGCGTGTCGTCGTCGCTTGCGTGCACCGGGGCGCAGGTGCGTCTCGCGGAACTTCCCGGCGGCAGCTCGTGATGCGTTTCCTCCTGGCGCTGCTCATGCTGTCGTCGATCGGAGCGTTCGCCGCCGAGCCGGTGCGCCTCGTCGTGAGCCTCGGCAGCAACTACGGCCGTCCCGACGACGTGGTGCTGCAGCACGCCGAGGACGACGCCCGCCGGGTGAAGGACGTCTTCGTCGAACTCGGCGGCGTGGACCCGGGCCGCGCAGTCGTGCTCACCCGGCCGACCGCGACGCAGGTGCGCGAGAAGTTCGCTGAAGTCACCGGTCGTGTCGTCGAGCTCAAGGCCTCAGGCCGCGTCGTGCAGTTGCTGGTGTTCGCGACGTCGCACGGGAAGAACGGTGTGCTCCACCTCACCGGCAGCGACCTTCCCGTCTCCGAGCTGCGCGAGCTCGCCACCCGCACAGGCGCCGAGCTGCGCGTCGTCATCGTCGATGCGTGTGAGTCGGGGCTGCGGATGAAGGGCGCGAAGAAGGGGCCGTCGTACGCGCTGGCGCTCGCGAAGCCGACCGTCAGCGGCGATGTCTTCGTGTCCTCGAGCGGCGCGCACGAGGCGGCCCAGGAGTGGGATGCGCTGGCCGGCTCGCTCTTCACGCACCACCTGCTCTCGGCGTTGCGCGGTGATGCGGACGCAGATGCCGATGGCCGCGTCTCGTTGATGGAGGCGTACGGCTACGCAGAGCGCCGCACGGTGGCCGAGAGCGTCGACGTCGGCCAGCACCCGCAGTTCGACCTGGGCCTCTCGGGGAGCTCCGACGTGACGTTGACGGAGCCCAGCAAGGCCCGCGCGCGCGTCACCTTCGACGAGTCGCTGGAAGGTCGCTACGTCCTGGTCAGCCAGCCGCGGCCCGACGTCGTGGTCGAGGTGAACAAGTCGCGGGGCAGGGTGATGTCCGTCGCGGTGCCGCCAGGTCGCTACGTGCTTCGACAGACGCGCGGCTTCTCGGTGGCCATGCAGGAGGTCGAGCTCCCCTTCGGTGGCGTCGCCAACGTCGACGCGCGGCGCTTCGTCACGCGCGACTTCGGTGAGGTGGCGCTGAAAGGTGGCGAGCTCGAGTTTCATCCACACGCGCTGCGGCTCACCGGGTTGCTGCTGTCCTCACCCATCATCGAGACGCCGGCGCGCTGGAGCGTGGGGCTCTCGTATCGGCTGTCGCTCGGTGGGTGGTGGGCGCTCCTGGCGGCCGGGTGGGGCACGACGAGCTACCGCGGCGCGGCGCTCGGCATCATCGACCACCGCATCACGACGTGCGTGTCGGGTGGGGCACGCTTCTGGCTCGGGCCCGTCATCGTGATGGCCGGCGTCGTGGGAGAGCTGTCGCTGCTGCGCCAGAGCTTCACACGCGAACGGGAAGACGAGATTCGCAAGTCGTATCCCGCGCTCCCGGTTCGGGTGACGCCCGGTGGAGCCATTGGTCCTCAGGTGCTGGTGGAGGTGCCACTCGTGGGTCCGCTCTTCGGCACTGCGGGGGTGAGCGGGCGCGTGCGCGCGTTGCCAGTCGAAGGCGTACCGCTCTGGACGCTCGGTGGTGACGTCGAGCTCGGGTTGGGAGTGCGGCTGTGAGGCGTGCAGCAGTGCTCCTGCTGCTGATGTCGTGTTCGCCTGGCGCGGTCGGCCCGGGCTATCGCGGTCAGCCGCTCTTCACCGTGAAAGGGCAGGTCATCACGTCGGGTGCGGCGCCGACGACCCCGATTCGACTCGCGCTCGCGTGGTACCCCGATGAGCAGAGCCCTTCGGCGCCGCGCGCCATCGTCACGCAAGACATCGCGTACGAAGGGAGCTTTCCGCTCAACTACACCTTCAGCTTCTTCTCGGTTCCTCCGCCGGGCGTGCTCATCGACTACCCCCATGGCGAACGTGTCACCCGCGCGGCCTTCGGCGTGTTGATGGCGTACGAAGACGTGAACGGCAACGGCCAGCTCGACTCGATTCCGATGGGCGGGAGTGCCATCGACCGCGTGCTCGGCACCAGCATCGGCGACATGTACAACGGCAAGCCGTCACCGAAACCCGTCTACGTCGCGTACGTCGAAGGCACGCCCGGGCCCGAGTGGGTCGGCTACTCGCCTGGCTACAACCTGTGGCGCAACTTCGAGGTGGTGCCCGAGGCGACGAGCGTGCCCATCGAGCTCGACGCGACGAACGAGCTGAACTTCTTCGTCTGCGAAGAATTCATCTCGGGCTCGAGCTACGGCTTCGACCTGCCCTGCAACCTCGCGCCGACTGGTGGGGTGCGTGTCATCGGGAACGTCTACGAGCGCAACGGCCTCGCTGGACTGTCGCTGCGCATCACCGACGGCGTGCGCGTGCTGCCTGGCCTCCAGGTGGAGCTCAATGACGCAGGCGTCTCGTTCGACGGGCCGTCAGGGCTCTACGGCGGCAGCGGCTTCTTGGTCGTGAGCCCGGGCCTCAACTCGGTGACGGTGCGTCCTGTCGGGCAGCCGCCGCTCGTGTTCGCGCTCGAAGCGCCTGGCGGCTTTGCACTCCAGGCGCCGACGGAGGGCCGACGGTTGCTCGCGGGCAGCTCGCTCTCGACGCAGTGGACGCCGGCCGCGCGCGCGTCGTTCTACCAGGTGCAGGCGTACCCGCTGACGCCGCCCGACGAAGGCACGACGCCGGTGCTGGTGACGAGCCGGGGCGAGACGTCGTTCAGCTCGACCCTCACTGGCCTCACGATGGACGACACGTACGAGGTCGCGGTGACGGCCTTCGCGCGCCGCTATCTCTCGCATGGCCGCGGCGGCTCGCTGGTGAACATCTCGACCAGCCGCTCCGAGTATGTCGACGTCCTTCCCGCCGACATCGGGCTGTGGCTCGAGGGCGCCGTCACCATCGGCACGTATCAGGGGCAGGTCGGCACGTCGGTCTACGTGCAGGGCTTCGATGGGCTGACGCTGCGGTCCGACGCGCTCGTGACGGCCGATGGAGAGGTGATGCCGTGGTCGAGCAGCACGAAGGCCTACGTTGGCGCGGTGGCCGTGCAGCCTCTCGACACCGTCACCCTCGCCATCTCGTCGTCGACCCAGCCGCGGAAGACGTTTCAGGTCGAGCTTCCTGACGACTTCACGTTGACCACGCCGCCGCCGTCGCACCCCACGCGCACGCCGCTGGTGCTCACGTGGAGTTCCTCGCCTGGCGTCTCGGAGTACCGCGTGTATGTCGGTGACGCGGCAGGCCGGCAGCTGCACTTCGAGGCGCTGTTGGGCACGTCGGCCACGGTGCCTGCACTCGACGTCGAGGGCGTCGTCACCATCAGCGTGAGCGCGGTGAAACGCGGCGCTCATCGGCATCTCATCGGCGTGGTGCAGAAGTCGGTCGACGTGGCGCTGACGCCGTGAGTGGCGCTCGACGCCCGGTGGCCCTCGCGGTCGCCCAGCTCGCCGCGCTTTCAGGGGGACCGCCGTCTCCTGCGCCGGGAGAGCCACGCGACGGCGAGTACGAGGTGCAGGGAGGAAGGGGCGGCGCCGCAGCCGCAGCCGACCCGGTAGTCGCGAGGCCCTGTGTCAGGTGGGCCGCCGTCGGGAGTTCCAGCGTCGGGTGTCCCAGCGTCGGGTGTCCCAGCGTCGGGTGTCCCAGCGTCGG
>JBBAQZ010000034.1:0-98584 GCA_040400045.1 Myxococcaceae bacterium | reverse complement strand
ACTCGGACATTACGGCCGAGCCGGAGCGAGCGGCCTTCTCATCCCATCTGAGTCTCCCCTTCAGCGCCCGCTTTGTCGTCGTGAGGCGGTCGGCCTCGCGCGGCGCGACCGAAGGGAGCAGTGCGTTCCGTCGAAGTATGAGGCGAAACCGAAGGTGGTGCTGCGAACAGCGAAGCGGACGTCGGACGACGTCGTTCCGACAACCCGGGTGGCGCTCACCTGGAGGTCCCAGGTCCGAACTTCGTCTTCTTCGACGTCTCGATTCGCTCCGCCCTTCGGAGCTCCGCACCCTCCCCACGCAGGACGAACTCGACGAGGCCCTCGCGCCGCCTCCGCTACCGATGCCGGCGCCCTCGTTCATGCGCGACGAGTTCGTTCCAACGGTGCAGGCGACCGTGAAGCTCGACCTCACGGGGCGCGCTTCGTGGTCGTCGAGGCGCTTTTCCACGGCGGCCCGCGAGTCAATGAAGGACCTCAGCGCGTGTGACTGCATCACGAGCTGCTCGGAGACGTCGCGCACGGCCGTCTCAATCACTTCGAAGAGCTGGTTCCTGCGGCGCCTGGGGCACTTGCCTGCGGCCGACACCGGCCCGTGGGGCCCAGTTCGGAGCCTGGCAGGCATGCGCAGCCCGAGGGGTTGCACGCCCCGGCGAGATGAACGACTTCCTCGCCAAGCCGGTGCGAGCGGAGCGGCTGCTCTCGAAGCTCGAGCCGCTCGGCGCGGCGGTTGGTCTTGCTGTCGGTCGTAAATACCAGGGCCGGCCGATCGTCTGCGCGCCATGCGCTTCGTCATCCTCGTGCCCGTCGTCGTTGCCTGTGCCTGCCAGTGCGGGCCCGTCGACGCTGGCGTGCTCTCCCCAGCGGCCTATTGCGCGCGCCTCGAGACGGCGGCCTGCGAAGACCAACAGGCGTGTCGCTCCACCAGCGCGCATCTCGAGTGCCGGCCTGGATGGACTGCGAGCGGCGGGCTCACGTACGGCGGCTGTCCGCCCGACCTCGAGGCCAGCCTGGACGCCGGCCGCGTGCGGTTCAACGGTGAGCGGGCCGCCCGCTGTGTCGGTACCCGGTCATCGCAATGCCGCATCTCGTTTCCGGGGGAATGCAGCTCGGTCGTCGAGGGGCTCGTCACGATGGGCGGGACCTGCAGCGACACGGCTGACTGCATCGAGGGCCTCGAGTGCCGGGGCGCGACGTGCCCACGAACGTGCGTGCCGCCACCCTGCGCCCCGGGGAACTCGCCGGTTTCCGACGGTGGCTGTGAGGCGCTCCCCGTGACGCCGGCTGCTGCGGGCCAGTCGCTCAGCGCGACCTGCAGCCAGACGGCCCCGTGTGCGGCAGGGCTCCGATGCGAGGCCGGTCAATGTGTTCACGACCGGCCGGCGGAAGGCGAGGGCTGCGATGCGATGCGCAGGTGCCAGGAGGGTCTGTTCTGCATCAATGGGACGTGCAATCGGGGCCTGGCCCTTGGGGCCTCCTGCCGCAGCTCCCAGGTGCCGTGTCAGGTCGACCTCCGCTGTTGGAGCGACGGCACGTGTCGGCCCCCCGGGCGCGAGGGGGACGCCTGCGAGGGGGTCTGCGGCGGGCGCGACCTCTTCTGCGAGCAGGGACTCTGTGTGCGGCTGTTGCCCGAAGGGTCGCCCTGCAGCCCGAGTTCTCGGTGCCGGGGCACATGCGATGGGGGCCGCTGTGGCCCTGCCTGTTGGTAACCATCGAGGTCGAAAAACCGTTCGCCCGAAGCCCATGCGCCGGGCCGGGTCATGCGAATCCGCGAACGAGGAGACACCCGTGGGCGCCGGCGAGCGTGTGTCCATAGGCGGTGGGCGTGGCCGCGCGGTAGGCCAGCACTCGAGGTCAGGCCGTCGCACCACCGTCGCATGGTCGAACCGGCCGGTTGAGAAGCTCAGGGGAGACGGTAGGCGACGAAGGGCATCCGGACGCTGCAGCTGGCCGAGTCGAAGGCCGGTTGCTCGCCTGGAAGCGGGCATCGTTGAGAGGTCTGCGCGCCGGTGTCGGTACACGAATAGGTCGAACTCAAGCTCAGGTCAGCTTCGAGAAAGCCACCTTGTGGCGCGAACGGCATGGTGATGCTGGTCGAGCGCCTCTCCATCGACGTGCGCCCGAGGGGCCCGACCGACGTCGTGGACTGGGTCAACCCGAATTGATTTGCCGCATTCAGGGCCCGGAATGGCTCCCCGACCCTGATCACCGGAGCGTCTCCGAGAGCGAAAGACGCGAAGCTGGTACTCAGCCCCTGCCCCGACGGCAAGGTGACGCGTTGAATCCGCTGCACGCGTCTGAGGTTCGAGGACGCGAAACGCGCCTGCGGGACACGATTGCCCACGTAGCAAGAAGCATTGTCGACCAACGGCTCGTCGTGGAGCAGCACGAAGGCCTCGGCGGTCGTCGGAGACGATGGCAGCGCCCATGCAGGAATCTGAGTGAGCTGTTGTGCGGTGAAGGGGAAGGTCACGGAGCACTCTGCCGCGTCAGGCGCGAAGGGAGCGCTCCTCGGGCACTGGTCGGCCAGGGCAGGTCCGTTGTCAACACAGCGGTAGCTCGCCGCGATGGTCAGCGTCCCGCTCGCCTGATTGCCATTGCGGGTGAAGGTGACTCGCGTCGAGTGAGTGCGGGTCTCGATGGCGCTGCGGGCAAGGGTGACGGGACCGAGCCCGGCGACCTGCAGTTCGCCGGTCAGGCCCCACCCCGAGCCTGTTCGGGTACCGCCGACGATGGCCTCGGGAAAGCGGTACTCGGGCGCCTGTCCGAGCCGAAGGACGCTGCTGGAGGGCTCGAGGATCAAATCGAACCCGAGTCGTTCGAACGACACCGCCTGGAGCGTCAGCGTGAGCGGGCCGGTCGGAAAGGTGCTCGGCACGACGTTGTTGACGTAGCAACTGGCGGGGAGCGCTCGATTCAGCGCGGAGACATCAATCGCCATGCTCCAGGGGCTCACCGTCGTGGTGTCCCCTCCGCCGGCGCCGCCCGCCGAGCCTCCAGCGGTTGACCCACCCGCCGTGACGGTCCCTGCTCCCGAACCGCCAGTGTTCGGGGTGAACATGAACTCACACCGTCGGCTCACGCTGTTGCATGCCTGTCCGACGGGACAGATCAGGCCAGCGGTGCAATCGGTCGGAAGGGGAGGTGGCGAACAGGCACAGCACCCGATGAGCGCAGACACGAACAGCGAGCGGAAGACGAAGGACATGGTTTTGACAAAGCCCGGAGGTGAGGTGCTGTCCAGAGGTGCTGAGGAGCGCGCTCGCTGACGTTGCTCATTGGTTGGTCGCGCGCGTGCTACGGGTTCAACGAGCGAAAGAGTCCTCTCTCGCTTCGACACCTCGACGAGGATCGCCCCGATGACGGCGAAGGCGACTGCAGACCCCGCATCAAGCCCTGAGTTCGGGCACTTACCGCCTCACGCGGCACCGAGATTCTTTGCAGCCTCACGGAACTCTTACAGCTTCAGTGAACGGAGAGTTGGGGTGAAGCGCTCGAGCAGGCGGAGGTGCGGCCGTGTAGCGAATTCCGGCTCTGCCCAGCTCCGGCCCGACCGCGCCCATGTCGACATCCAGGCGTGCTGCAGCTCGGTCCGCTCTGGAACCGCCAACTGCGCGTCGGCCACCGCGTCGAGGCCCACCCACTTCAGCAGCCGCTTGCTCGAGAGGCTCACCACGATGCTCAACAACCACGGGTGGAACTGAGCCGGGTTCCTCAACTGACCGAGGCGGCCCAGACAGAGGAGGAAGGCGTCTTGAACGACGTCTTCACCGGCCGACACGCTGCCCACCGGTACAACAGGCTCTCGGCGGCGCGGTCCCCAGCACGGGGCTCGGGCTTGCGCTGACCCGCGCCATCGTCGAGGCCCATCAGGTTCGCGTGACAGCAGAGTCTCCTGCGGCGAGCGGCGCGGTGTTCTCGGTGACCTTGCCGATCGCCTGAGCGGACTGCGCGCTCACCAGTGCACGCGCCATCGAGGACAACATCGTCGAGGCGCGGCAGCTCGTCGCGTCGCTGGGCGGCTGAGGGACGGCGCTTGCTGGACGTCTGCACGCGGGGCAGAAGGTCACGGTGGACCCGCTCCGCCTCGATGACCTGATGATCTCGTACGCCCAGCACGGCGAAGACGTGGTGCTGCAGCGGCTCTTCGATGGGCGGACGACGGGCTTCTACGTCGACCTGGGCGCCAACGATCCCGTGGTCGATTCGGTCACCAAGCACTTCTCGCTGCTGGGCTGGCGCGGGGTGAACGTCGAGCCGCTGACGTCGCTGCACCAGCGGCTCGTCGAGGATCGGCCCCGGGACATCAACCTCTGCGTGGCGGTCTCGGATCGCCCCGGCAAGCTCGTGCTCGAGGAGGTCGAGGGCGCCCACGGGCTGTCCACCGCGACGGAGGCGCTCGCCCAGGCCCACCGCGACCAGGGCAGGACGCTGATCAAGCGCGAGGTGCCCTGCGTCACCCTGGCTGAGCTCTGCGGCCAGCACTGCTCCGAGGTCGCCATCGACTTCCTGAAGATCGACGTCGAGGGGCACGAGACCCAGGTGCTGAAGGGCGGAGACTGGAACCGCTTCCGTCCGCGGGTGCTGCTGATCGAGAGCGGCTGGGTCCCCGAGGCCTGGCACGAGCTGGTGCTGTCGTTCGGCTACCAGATGGGTCTCGACGACACGCTCAACCGCTTCTACGTGCGCGACGAGGACGCGGCCCTGCTCGAGCGGCTGAAGTGGCCGGCGAACGTGAACGATCGCTTCATCCGCGCCGAGCACGCCCGGCAGATCCTCCTCGGTCGTGAGTGGGATGCGCTGGGGCCGACCATCCAGTCGATGGCGCGACAGCTGGCCGTGGCGAAGGACGCCAGCCCCCAGCTCAAGGCGACGTTGAAGCGGCTGCTCTCGCTACGGTGAGAGGCGGGTCAGCACCTTCCGGGCGAGCTGCCCGAGGCGCGCCCGCGTCGAGATCTGCTGCCGCGCCTGGGCCAGCCGCCGACTACGCGACGCCTTTCTTGAGCAACCCGCACTCTGTCAGTACGCCAGAGGCGCGCGCGAACTCCGCGGCCCCCCCGCTCAGGCTGCCGGGAAGGATGATCAGGCGCCTTCGTGGCTGCCCCACCTCTGTAAAGTGGACCACGAAGTGACCCCGCGTCAGCGGGGGCCGAGGTCGTTTCGCTTCCACGCGCTGAACCGACGCGAGCGGTATTTCGGGAGTCGCCGAAAGCCCCCGGCTGTTGAATACCGCTCGCGCGAGCAACAGGGAGCCCACGCAGAGCAACGTGCCCTCGACGGCTTGGTTCTGAAGAATGAGCTTCACGCCGCCGAAGGCGAGAAACGCCGCGAGTGCACTGTAGACGATCAACGGCCGACTCACCGACGAGCCGACCAAGCCGTGGGCCGCGACACCGCGCAGGCCCTCGCGCGCCAGCACAATGCGATCTTCGGTGATGGTGCAAGTGCCTGTCTTGGTCCGAAACATTCGCGGCTCGGCTGGAGTCATCGGCGCGGCATATGCAGCACCTCGGAGAAAAGCCAATGGGGTGCAGCCAGTCAGTTCGCTCGCGCAGACGCACTCAACTGGCGTCAGCCGGTAGCGCGTTGCGGGACTGGGGACCGTGCCGCCGAGAGCTCTCCGTTCACTGAAGCAGTTCCGCCCGTGGTTGTTGAGCATCGTGGTGAGCCTCTCGAGCAAGCGGCTGCGCCCGGGAGCGTCTGCTGAAGTGGGTGGGCCTCGACGTTCCGTGAGGCTGCAAAGAATCTCGGTGCGGGCGCGCAGCACGAGGGCCTCGGTCGGCACGCCTTCGGCCAGCTGGAGCACGTTCGGCGCTGACGAAACAGAAGACGGTGTCATTCCCACACGAGACCCTCAGGCCCCTGAAAGTGGCGCACCACGCCGAAGTTGTTCACTGGTGACCTGTTTCTGGCGCGCCGCGGGTCAACCACCACACGCACTCGCGGAAGGGGACACGCCATGAAGGTGTTTCGACGACTGGTACCGGCGCTGACGGCGCTCGTGGTGATGGCAGCAGCCTGTGCGCCGCCAGAAGAAGCAGTGTCGCCAACCGTGCCCCGTCCCCGGCGGAGCGCGACCGAACGAACGGGTGAGCTGGTCCTGCCGTCGAAGGGTCTGGCTCCGCTGACGGGTGGAACGTTGACGCTGATGACGAACGACGTCGCGGCCGTCTCCGACCCGGACCGTTCGTTGGTGGTGTTCGTCGACCTCGCCAGGCACCGCGTCCGCGGGGCGGTGCGCTTGCCTCCGGGCAGCCAGCCCACGCGCTCGACGGAAGACGGCGCCGGCAACCTCCAGGTCATCCTGCGCGGCACCGGCGAGGTGGCCACGCTGTCACCGAAGAACCTGTCGGTCGAAGCACTCGAGCGAGTCTGTGCCGAGCCCCGGGGCATCACCTGGGACGGGCGGCAGCGACGAACGCTCGTCGCCTGCGCCACCGGCGAGTTGGTCAGCCGCCCGCTCGAGGGCCCCCCCACGGTGCTGCGGCCGGGTGGCGAGCTGCGCGACGTGATGGTGCGACGCTCCGACGTGGTGGTCTCGACCTTCCGCGCGTCGCGGCTGTCGACGGTCGGCGCCAACGGCGTCGTTCGAGCCTTCGGCGCTCCTCCACGCGTCCCCTTCGGCGTCTTCGAGAACGCGCCAGTGGCCTTCGTCCCCGGTACGGCGTGGAAGACGCTCGCGCTCGCCGGGGGTGCGGTCGCGATGGTGCACCAGCGGTCGGTCGATGGGGACGTGCGCTCCACCACCGAGCTCGCCGGCCCCGAGTACGTCCTCGAGACGACGACGACGTACGTGCCGCGCGTCGTGGGCAGGGCCTATTACGGCGGTGACATCATCGTGATGGACCCGGTCAACCACACGACGGAGCGCCCGGTCTGCACGACCGGCGTGGTGCGCTCGGCCGTCACCGTCTTCAGCCCCGAGGGCGCCGTGGTGGGCTCGCGCGAGGTGTTGGGGATTCTGCCCATCGACGCCGCGGCGTCACCTGGCGGCCTCGAGCTCGCCATCGTCTCAGCGGGCAATCATCAGGTGACCCGCGTCGACCTGCGCGACGTCACCTCGGTCGAGGGCCGCGCGTGTGGCCTCGTTCAGAAGCCCGCGCCAAGTCCAACGGAAGACCCGATGGGTCAACCGACCGGCGTGGCGTACCTGCCCGACGGCGCGTTGCTCGTCCACTCGCGACAGCCGGCGAGGCTGCTGGTGCTCGAGCCCGACAACGGCGTGCGCGAGGCGTTCTGGTTGCCTGAAGACGGCCCTTCCGACACGCCCGGCCACGGGCTGTTTCACGCCGCGCCCAAAGCCGTCGCCTGCGCCTCCTGTCATCCCGAAGGCGGCGACGACGGCCACGTGTGGACGTTCTCGGGCGAGGTTCGTCGAACGCAGCCACTGACCGGCGGCATCGCGCGCACGGCGCCCTACCACTGGGCCGGAGACCGCGCCGACATGGCCGCCATCATGACCGACACGTTCGTGGACCGCATGGGTGGTACGCCGCAAGACGCGCGCGTCATCGCGGACCTCACCGCGTTCCTCGATGCGCTCCCGGCGCGAGCGTCATCGCCCGTCTCCGTCGACCGGCTCGCCCTGGGGAAGACGGCGTTCACCAACGCCGGCTGCGCCTCGTGCCACTCGGGCCCGCTCCTCACCAACAACGCGACCGTCGACGTGGGCACGGGAGCGGCCTTCCAGGTGCCCTCGTTGGTCGGGCTCGGCGCCCGCGCGCCCTACATGCATGACGGGTGCGCCACGACGATGGGGGAGCGCTTCAGCAAGCCGGGCTGCGGCGGGACGAAGCACGGTGACGTGGCGCGGCTGAGCGCCACCGAGCTCGAGGCCCTGGTGGACTACCTGACGACGCTGTAGCCCTCAGCTCCGGTGGGCTTCTCGCGTCAACCTCGCGAGCCAGTCCGCCGCGCGCACGGTGTCTTCGCGCGTGGTGAGCGCCTCGACGCAGGGCCGCATGCGGTACGCCCAGTTGTGCGGGCCGACCGTGCCGGGCGTGTTGACGCGCTCCGACTCACCGAAGACGTCACCCCAGGGAATGATGCTCCACGCGCTCTGGGCGTTGAGGCACGCCTGCACCAGCGCCTCGTGCACCTCGGGGCTGAACTCCGAGGGCGCCGGGTTGAAGCGGAACAGCTCGGGCCACACGCGGCACACCGTCTCGCGTTCCCACGGCTGCGCCGTTTCCCACCACGTGCGCATCATCTCGGTGTCGTGCGTGCCCGTGGTGACGAGCGACACCTCGGGGTAGTGGCGCGGGTCGCGGTACACGCCGTCTTCCCGGCTCCAGCGCATCACCTGGTAGCCAGGCAGGCCGAGCTGGGCGAGCGTGTCTTTGGCGAAGCGCGGAATCACGCCGAGGTCTTCGGCCACGATGCTGGTGCCGTCGGAGAGGATGCGGAAGTTGCGCTCGCCACGCCGCTGCTGCGCGGGCTCATCGGCCGGCACGAAGCGGCCCTTCGGCGTCTGCGCGTCGCGGACGTATTGACGGAAATACCCGATGGCGTGGTCGATGCGGCGCGTGTCGTAGGTGGCGGCGGCAGCCTTCGCGCGCGCCTTGATCCACGTGTCTCCATCCTGCTCCATCGCCTCGAAGTCGAACCAGGGCAGGCCCCAGTCCTGGCCGTCGGCGGAGAAGTCGTCCGGCGGCACGCCGAGGCGCGCGTCACGGCGCAGGTGCTTCGCGTTGGCCCAGCAGTCGGCGCTGTCCTGCCCGATGATGAACGGCTCGTCGCCACACAGGAGCACCTGGCGCGCCTTCGCCTGCTGACGAACGCGCTTCCACTGCGAGTCGCAGACCCACTGCAGCCACTGGTGGTAGCGCGTGCGCTTCGCGTGCTCCTTGCGGGCGACGTCGAGGACCTTCGGGTCGCGCGTCGCGAGTCCCTTCGGCCATTCCCACCAGGGCTTCGCGTCGAAGGCCTCGGAGAGCGAGGAGTAGAGCGCGTAGTTCTCGAGCCAGAACGCCTGCTCGGCGCAGAAGCGCTCGAACTCGGCGCGTCGGGCGGTGGCGCCCTGCCCTTCGAAGGTGGCGAAGGCGCGCTCGAGGGCGGCGGTCTTGAGCGGAAAGACGAGGTCGTACCGAATGGTGGGTGAGGCCTTCGCTTCGGCGAGCTGCTTCTTCTCGGCGTCGGTCCAGGCCACGCCCTCGGGCATCCACTCGAGGTGAATGAAGAGCGGGTTGAGGCCGAAGGCGCTGCGCGTCGAGTACGGGCTGGGGTCGCCAGGCGTCGTCGGGAGCAACGGCAGCACCATCAACATGCGCTGCTGCGCGCGCTGCATCCACGCGAAGAAGGGGTCGAGCGCCGCGAAGTCACCGACGCCGCAATCAGCCTCGGAGCGGAAAGAGAACAGCGGCTGGAGAATGCCTGAGAGTCGGCCGAACGGGAGCATGCCCAGCCCGTGTACCACCCGCGGCGGCGGTTGCGTCGAGGAGAGGTTGAGGGCGTTTCAGAGTCGTGACGAGCTCCCTTCAAAATCTGCCCAACGTGACCCCACTCATGCGGGCGGAGGCAACATCATGGTCTCGAAGTACCCGTGGTTGATGATGGCGTTGGTGGCGGTCGGTTGTGCCCCACGAGGGCAGAAGAGCCTGAGAATCGAGCCAGAAGCGTCGGCCGGAGCTGACGCCAGGCAGTGGGTCCCCGAAACGGGCGCGGGTGAAGCCCTCGAGCGTGTCCTTTCGGCGGCTGCCTTCGGAGCAACGCCACACGACCTCTCGGTCGCCTCTGGCGGACGGGTGGGCTCGGTCTTCCGGCAAGAGCTCCTCTCCGTCGACGTGCGCGTGCAGGTGGACCAGGCCGGCCGGTCACGAACGACGCGCCGAGCCATCTGGCGAGTGTTGAATGACTCCCCGGACCAGACCGAGACCGAGCAGTGGTCGCCCTGGCGACAGGAGCGCCCCCAGGTGCGCGCCAGGGTCGTCAGCGCGGCTGGTCAGGAGCGCTGGCTCGACGTCTCCACCATCGTCGAGGAGCAGGGCTCGGGCGGGGGCGTCATGCTCTCCGACGTGCGCAAGCTGCAGGTTCCGTTGCCCGGCGCTCGACGCGGCTCGGTCGTCGAGTACGAGTCGGTGGTCGTCGCCACGCGGGCTCCGCTCGAGGGCCTTGGCGTCAGCGGCCGATGGTGGCTGTCGTCGCCCTTCCCGGTTCGGCACCAGCGCTTCTCCGTCGAGGTGCCCGAAGCCTCGCCGCTGGCCGTGCACGTCATCGGCGTGCCGAAGCCCGAAGTGACGCGAGGCAACGGCAGCAAGCGAGTCGACCTCGAGGTGAAGGAGCTGGACTTCAAGCCATTCCTGCTCACGCGCGACGAGGTGCAGGCCAGGCGCCCATCGTTCGCCTGGTCGACCGTCCCCGGCTGGAACGAGGTCGTCAAGACCTACGCCCCGTTGCTGAACGAAGGCCTCTCTGACCCGTTCGACCTCGCCGGCCTGGACTCGAAGCTCAAGGCCGCGCCATCGGTGGAGGCGAAGACACAGCTGGCGATGCGCTGGGTGTCCGAGCGTGTCCGCTATACGGCGGTGCACCTCGGTAAAGGCGCGCTCACGCCCACCAGGCCCTCAGCGGTGCTCGCGCGTGGCTACGGTGACTGCAAGGATTTGTCGGTGCTGCTCACGGCCGTGCTTCGGAGCGCCGGCGTCGACGCCGACGTCGCGCTGGTGTCGACCAGCTCGGCGCGCCCGCTCGATGAGATCGCAGGCATCGAGAACTTCAACCACGCCATCGTCGCCGTGAAGCTGCCCGGGCAGCAGAAGCCGCTGTGGGTCGACCCGACCGCGCCCGAGTTCCCCGTCGGCACGGTGCCCGAGTCGGTGCGCGACCAACGGGCCCTGGTCGTGAACGCTCGAGGCGGGCTCGTCGCCACGCCGACCCGCGCCGAGACGACCTCTCGCATTCTCGAGACCCTCACCTATGAGTTCGCTCCCTTTGGAGTGGGTGCCGCGAAGCTCTCGGCCGAGTACTTCGGAGAAGCAGAGGCCATCATGCGCGCCCAGAGCAAAGCCTGCGACGACGCGGCGGCCCACGCCCTGGCGGGCCCGACGATGGGAAATGTCTTCGGAGAGTCGACGTTCGAGGCGACCCTCGCTCACTGCAAACC
Source organism: Myxococcaceae bacterium (assembly GCA_040400045.1). Taxonomy (GTDB): domain Bacteria; phylum Myxococcota; class Myxococcia; order Myxococcales; family Myxococcaceae; genus Xiheimicrobium. The sequence goes on along the minus strand of JBBAQZ010000034.1, from coordinate 87,486 downwards.
AGGTGAAGGCCCGGTGCTGATCAGCGCGACCGCGTCACGAGCCGAGACGCTCGACACCGGCGATCAGTCGGTGACGGTCAAGTTCCCGTCGATGATTGCGGGTCTCCTGCTCGACCGCAGCATCATCGGTGCCGCGCCCAACTCGGACGAACGCACGCCTGAGCAACGCGAAGAAGCGCGCAAACGCCAGCTCGAGACCTTCGGGAGGACCGACCAGGAGTTGGAGCGGGCGACGAAGTCGTTGGACAGCGCCGTGACGGTCGAGCGGGTCTACCGCGTTCGCCTGCCTGCCCATTTCGCCGTCGTGAACCTCCCTCCGCGCCGGGAACAGACCATGGGCCCCGCGCGATGGACCGAAGAGGTGCGCGAGGTCAAACCAGGAGAGGCCGAGGTGCGGTTCCAGTTCCACAGCGCGAAGGTGGACTGGTCGGCCGACGACGTGGCGGCCTTCCGCGCCGCCTTTTGGAAGCGCTTCCAAGAGCCGATGCCGTCTCTCAAGTTCGTCTTCGAGCCTGCAAGGCTGCTCAGCGAGAACCATGGCGCCGAGGCGATGACGCTCGCGCGAAAGCTGCTCGAGCAACGGCCCTCTGACGCCGTCACGCGCGCCCGCTACGCACGGCTGCTGCTCACCATCGGCCTGGGCGACCTCGCCGACGTCGAGGCCGAGCGCGCCTTCCGCGATGCGCCGAACGAGCCCTTCGTGCTGGCGGTCAGAGGCGACACGGCCCGCTCGAACCCCCACGGCCTGCTCTACACCGAGCCCTTCGATCGAGCGACCGCGCTGGCGTCGTTCTCGAAGGCGCACGAGCTGCTGCCGACCCATTCGTGGATCACGAAGGCGCTCGTTCGCACGCTGCGCACCACGGCGGACGGCTCGCTGGAGACGCGCTGGACGCCCGAGGTCGTCAAGGCCGCCGGGCTGCTCGAGGAGCAGGTGGCCCACAACCGCGCCGGAAACGAGGACCTCGATTCACTCGTCGACCTGTATTCCCGGGCGCGTCGCCGAGACGACCTCAAGCAGCTGTTCGAGAAGTCGAAGGCGCTGCGTGAGAAGACCGAACCAACGGCCATCGCGCTCAGGGACAGTGTGACCTCGACCCCAGCGCAGACCCTTCAGCGGCTCGCGCGCATCACCGACCCGAAGGTTCGCTTCGAGCAGCTGGCCTTCGTGATCGCGGCCTTTGCCCACTTCCGCCGTCACGCCGACGCGGTCGCCTTGCTGGACGGCTACGAGCCGGGTGCGATGCAGCAACAGTTCAAGGCCTTGCAAGTGCTTCGGCAGATGTTGAAGCCGGTGCCCGACCGCGTCGACCTGTCCACCCCCGAGGCGGGAGCGAGGTCAGTGCTCGCCGTCATGGCGAACGCGGGCTCCGAGGCCGAGGCAGCCCAACGCCTGGCACAGCTCGCGTCGAAGTCGGCCACCACCGAGTTCGGCGGCAGCGCGTCGGTCTTCCGGTTCGCGCGGGTTCCGTCGATGCACGACAGCACCTTCAGCTACGAGTACCTCTTTCACCGAGGCGAGTGCACAGTGGCCGCGAAGGGCAGCGTGGCCCGGGTGAAGTGCGTCGTCCCCGAGAACCGGGCCCTCACCGTCACCTCGTATTGGAGCAAGAGCGGCTCGACCTGGCAGCTGGAGTCGCTGGGCAAGCCGAGCCAGCTCGCGACGTGCGCATGGACGGCGCGCGAGCGGCAGCCGACAGAGGCGGCGCTGTGGGTCGACTGGACCCTCGACGAAATGCAGGCACGCCAGGCGAACGATGGCCACACGGGCAACTCCTTGACGCTCGCGCTCCTGAAGAACACGTGGACGCGCGCCCGTCGGGAAGACCCGGCGGCGCTCACGTTCGCGGCTGCCTCGACGTTCTTCTTCTTCTCGGACGTGATGGCCGAAGCTCCACCGGAAGCCGTGGAGGCGTTCCGAAAGGGGCTCACGGGTCTATCGGGCAGCTCGAAGCGTGACGCGACCCGGGTGCTCGTCTCGGTGCTGTCCGCGCGACGTCAGCCCGTCCGTGCCGCCGAGGCGCTGAGGCCTCTCGCCGAGTCCGAGAACGAACCCGAGCTGTGGCAGCGGCTGGCCTCACTCGAGGTCGCGGCGGGGAATGACGCCGCCGCTGACGAGCTCGTGCGCACGGCGCTTCAACGCTCACCTGACGACGCGAGCTGGCGCGTGCATCAGGGCTTCCTTCTGCTCGAGCAGGCGCGCTGGAAAGACGCCCTCGAGGTGCTGCGTCGGCTCCGAGCCGAGAAGAGCGACGCCGTCAACGTGCAGAACAACCTGCTGTGGGCGATGGTGATGGCGGGGGTCGTCGACGAAGCGGCCGAGCGTGAGGCCGCGGCCCTCACGTCCTCGAAAGACGTGTCGGCCGCCAACCTCTCGACGGCCGCGCACGTGCTGATGGAACGCGGCCGCCTCGACGACGCCGCGACCCTGCTGACGCGTCGAGCGCAACGCAACGACACGGACGTCGACGACGCCCAGTGGTTGGCTCGAGGCCGACTCTTGCAGTTGCTCGGCTTCGCGGAGGAAGCCAACAAGGCCTTCGCCCGCATCGACCGTCAATCGCGCGAGCTGGTCGCTGCGAGCAAGCGCTATGCGAGCGCGCCAGCCCCGCGCTGAGAGCGTCGCCGGATTCCAACAGCCCGCCGTCGGCAGTGCAGTGACGGGGACTCCTCGGTTGTCTTTTCCTGCCAGCTCGTGTCCACTCCGTCCTGTGAAGTTCGCGCTCACCCTGGAACACCCATGAGCAGACTCCGTACTGGCTCGATGCCCCCCGCGCTACCACTCAAGACGGTGGGCGCATCTGCCGCGCCAGCGCCCACAGGAGGGTCGCCGAGCACCGCGACCGCAACGGCAGGTGTTCAAAGCAGGGGCTGGACTCCCGGCCCGACGCGGCGCAGCAGCCCTCAGCGAGGGTCCGCGGACGGTCCTCCTCCTGCCTCCGCGGCGCCGCTGGTGGACTTCAGGACCACGGCGAGCGCGATGAACAGTCTGACCACCAACCAGGGCTATCGGCTGCTCAACGACGCCGAGCAAAGGCAGTTGAGCCAACGGGTGACGACCACCCTGCCCATGTCGCGCTCCATTGGTGCCGCGCTGACCACTGCGATGCGAGACCCGGCGTTCACCCGCTCGCCCCCCGGGGAGCAGGCCACAGCCCTGCGAAACTTTCTGAGCAACGAGCGTGGGACCCCTGACCTCGTGGCCAACCATTTCACTGAGCGCACCGACATTCCCGCCTTCAGCGTCAGCGAGCCGACCGCGGTGTCGAGCTACCCCTTTCGGAGTGGCGCTGCAGACGGTCAGCAATACACCGTCAACGTCAGCGGCCGAGCCATCAAAGTCATGGCGGCGGGCACGCACCCTGCCGGAACTTCTCAGCACACGGTCGACGAGGTGGCGCGAGCCATCGCGTCGCTGCCCCCGGCCAGCCTGGCCGTGGTGAACACCGTGACTCTGGAGCCCAACGTCAACCCCAGTGACGCGCACTGGGCGCGGGTCTACGGACGCCCCAACTTCCGCTCGTACATGACGGCGGGGGCAACGGGCGATGTGCAGATCTACCCCGCTGCGACGCCACAGGCCCAGTCGGTCCTCTCCGGCACCCTCATTCACGAGACCGGCCACACGCTTTCCAAGCGCCGGTTCGGCGAAGACTCGACGAAGGGCGCGAAGTGGAAGGACTGGGGCGCCGCTGCAGCCAGCGACGGTTTGCACCCCTCGCAGTACGCCCGCTCGAGCAACGACGAGGACTTCGCTGAGACGCTGCAGCTCTATCAACAGGTGCGCGGCACCCGGCAGGAAGCCGATGCCCGGCGCCTCTTCCCGGCCCGCTTTGCCATCATCGACTCCGTGGTCAACCAGTCATGATCCACCAGCCGGCGACAACTGAGCCGCGATCGAGGCCACGACCGTGACGATGACTCACCCTGGCACCATCACCTACGTCGACGCCGACTCGAAGACCGAGCAGGTCGTCCCCATCGCCGAGGTCCCCCAGGACCTGCAATTCGCCAGGAACACGAAGGGCGAGCTGGTGCCCGTGGTCCGCGTCGTGGCGCGCGTCTCTGGGAACCAACGCTTCCTTCGCGAGCTTGGCCCGCAGGACGAGTTCCTGCGCGAGACCGTGCAGCGCTCGAGCTGACGTCGCGGTGTCGGACACCGAGCCGCTTGAAGCTCAAGGCTTGCGAGCCCCGGCAGGCCCGACCCCGAAGCCATGAGTGTGGTGCGCAGTGCTGTCATGAGAGAGCAGCCGCTCAGCGCGCGCGGGACCGAGCAGGGCATCGAGTTCGTTCAACGTGCGCTCTTCCTCGGCCAACAACAGGCGCAGCGCCTTCAGCACCGGCGTTCCACCGGCCGTCGGCTCCACGAGGCCCGCGCGCTCGTTGGCGACCAGGCGCACGGCGTCCTCCCAGTCTCCCTTGAGCGACTTGTTGCGGAGCTCATTGAACAGCGGGTCGCTGCCCAGCGTGCTGCCGAGGGACGGGTCACCGCCGAGCTCCTTGTAGAACCCCAGCAGGCCCTCGTGCGCGCGCTCCGTGGAGCTCTCGAAGATCGCCTTCACGCCCGCCACCTCTTCCGGCGTGAGCCGCAGCTCGTCCTTCACCTTGTCGTCTATCTTCGTCTCGTTGCCAGACAGCTGCGGGCCGCGCAGCCGGAACTCGCCCTGCTTCGCCAGGTCGGTCAGCTCTTCAGGCGAGAAGCGGTAGTAGTTGCGCCGGGGTTGGTCATTGCCGTCGAGCTTCTTCTTCAGCTGCTCGCGCTGGCTCAGCAGCGACTCGCGTTCGTCGCGCAGGCGCTCGACCATCGCCACGAGCTCGGGGCGGGTGAGCTGCGACAGGTCCGCCGGGCCGTTGGACTCGGTCACCTTCACCGAGGGGCTCTCTTTGGGCTGCACGGCCTCCGCGACCAGCGCAGCTGGACGAGTTGGTGAGCCCTGCGTCTGGGCAGGCGTCCACCGTTCCCCGGCCTTCACTTCGATTGGCGCGGCGTCGGCCGGGCGCACGCTCGCGTGGCCGTCGACGACGAAGAGGGTCAGGCCTCCGCCCACGGCAGCGGCGGTCATCGCGACGGTCGACAGCTTCATCCATTGGGTCTTCATGAGGTCTCCGGAAGAAAGGTGAGCCAACGTGTCGGTGACACGAGCGACCCCTTCCGAGGGTTCCATCGAAAGCACCGCGAGCCCGTGAACCTCGACCATGACGTCGCCAGCCCACAGCGCCTGGGCCTCTGCCGACACCACGGCGTTGCCCTGGATGAGCCTGCCCCGCCCGGGAGCGTCGGCCAGCGTGCTGCCGCCGGGCAGTCCAATCCACCCGGTGGCGCTGACGAGCTGGGCGGTGGCGTTGGGCGCCGTACGCACGGTGCTGCCGCGCTGCAGGCGCTGCGTCGTCGCGGCCCGAGCGCCGTCGACCGTCACCTCGCCCGAGGTGAGCAACGCCCACTCAGGGTCCTCCGCGCTCACGCCCCTCCACACCATCAGCGCGATGACGGCGGCGACCACCGCGAGCCCGACCCGGAAGTCGACGCGAGCGGGGGCGCGCGTGGGGGGCCGCTTCACCTTCGCGAGCAGGTCGGCGACCTTCTCGGAGGACAGCTCCGTCGACAGCTGCCGTGTCGCGGCGTCGAGCAGATCGAGCTGGCGCAGCTGGTCGGCGAAGCCCGGCTCGGCTTCGAGGGCCTTCGCCTCGTCGGAGGAGAGCTCTCCAGCGCGGTACCGCGAGAGCCGTTCGAAGTCTTCGCTCATGGAGTGACCCGTCTCGAGGCGGTGGCCTCGCTCAGCAGCGGTTGCAGCATGGTCGCCAGCGCGCCGCGCGCCCGGTGCAGCCGTGACTTCAAGGTCCCGACTGGGACGCCTTCGACTTCGGCGACGGCCTCGAGCGGCTGGCCGTGCACCTGGGTCAGCACGAAGACGCGGCGCTGCGCCTCGGGCAGTTGCTGCAGGGCCTGCTCGAGCGCGGCGTCGAGCTGACGGCTGAGGACGTGGGCGTCTGGACCCGGCGCGGGGTCCTGCACCTCGAGGCCGTCGTCCATGGGCGCCAACTGCAGGTGCCGCCGCTTCTTCTCATCGAGCAGCCAGCGGTGGGCGATGGTGAAGACCCAGGTGGTGAGCGTCGCCGGCCCATCGGGCGTGAAACGCGAGACGACAGTGAGCAGCTTGCCGAGCAACTCCTGGGTGAGGTCGTCTGCGTCGCCGGGAGGCCCCGCACGCCGAACGAACGAGTGCACGACGGGCGCGTAGCGACGCAGAAAGAGCTCCTGCGCGCCGCGGTCACCCCGTCGGAGTCGTTCGACGGTGAGGCGGTCCAACTCCATGGCTTCACGATGTCACACGAACGCGGCGGAAGAAGGTTCCATCTCCTGCCCCACAGGCTGACTGGGCCAGTCCCCGCAACGCGCAGTGACACTCGAGGGCGAGCTTGCTGGCCCGTCGGAGGGCGACGTTCTCGGGACGGGTCGACCAGGGCTGGAGCTTCTGAATTCGTCGTCCTGGTGGAACCTTCTTTCGCGCGTGGGATGAGATGGGCTGGTGGACCCGGCGACGATTCGCGCAGCCCAGTCTGGCAATGACGCCGCCCAGCGCGCAGTGCTCGAGTCCGTCGGGCCGCTGCTGGCGTCGCTCGTGCGTCGACTCGGGGAACGACGGGAGTCGGCGGATCAACTCCAGGCCCTCTTCACGCATCTGCTCGCCGTGCTGCCCCGCTTCGACCCGAGCGGCCCGGCCACGTTCTCGACCTGGACGTACACCGTCGCGCACCGCTGGCTGCTGAAGACGAGGCGCGGCCCGCAGGTCGCCCTCGTTCCACTCGACGGAGGGCTCTCGACGACCCAGCTGGACCCCGAGGCGACCGCTCGTGGCGCCCAGCTGAACGCACGGCTCGAAGCTGCGCTCCCGAAGTTGCCCGACGACCAACGCCGCGTCTTCGTCCTCACCCAGCTCCACGGGCACTCGCTCGAGGCCGTCGCGGACGCGGAGCAGGTGCCGCTGGGGACCATCAAGTCTCGACTGCACCGCGCACGTGCGGCGCTGGTGTTGTTGCTCGGCGATTTTCTCGATGAACCGCGAGGGGCCCATGCTGCAGCTGGACGACGTTGAGCGGCTCTCGCGCTTACGGGCTGGCGAGCTGTCGGAGGACGAGGCGCGCGCGCTGAAGCTCGAGCTGTCGACGAACGCCGAACTGGCGCAGGCGCTCTCGCGACTGGAGCGCCTCGACGACCTGGTCTCGGAGCAGGAGGCGATTGCACCCGCTGACGTTCGCGCGGCGGCGGACGCGATGCCGTCCACGTCACGACGGCTCCGATGGCTCGTGCCCGTGGCCCTCGTCTCAGTGGCCGCTGTTGCAGCCTTCATCGTCCTGAGCCAGCCGAAGGAACCGACCCCGCCGACGGTCCACATGCCCAGGCTGTTGTCGATGGGTGACGTGCTCACCGCCGGAGTCGCCACGCTGCGCGCAGAGCTCGCTGGAGCCCAGGTCGTCGTCGCGCCGTTCTCACACGTCATCATCGAAGACGGCTCCACGGTTCGCCTCACCTCGGGGAGCGTGCTCGTTCGCGGCACCGCGCGTGTGCTGGCAGCTCAACCTGGCTCAGTCGGTGCCGGGCCTGATCAGCTCTCGGCCATCGTCGATGGCACGCTCGTCGTGTCGACGGAACCTTCACGTGCGCTCGCGGATGTGACGGTGCTCCACCCGCTGAACGCTGGAGACACCGTGATGATGACGACGTGGCAGGAGCAATCGAAGTCGTGGGCGAAGGCTGGACTCGTGGCGCTGGTGTTGACCGGCAGCGCGCAGGTGAACGCGGCCGACGTGCGAGAGGTGCTGTCGACGGGACAGGCGTGGGTGTCGAAGCAGCCCGCTGCGCCAGTCGTCGAAGCGCCGAAGCCCGCGCCCGTCGCCGAAATCGTGAAGGCCTCTGCGCCGCTCACCGAGAAGACGCCGAAGCCGTTCGAGATGGTCGACCTCGCGCGCGTCAACGCAGGCGTCATGAGGCACGAGAACGCGCTGATGAAGTGCCTGACGGGCCGACCCGTGGGTGACCGCGGCCAGGTCGTCGCGTTGCTCACGCTCTCGGTCGAAGACGGGCGTACGCGGCTCTCCGAGGCCACGGTGTCGCCAGAGGTGCCGGTCGATCCACTCGTCGCGAGCTGTGTGCTCGGCATCCTCCAGCGCGTCGACTTTCCGCGGCCCGTCGGCAGCGACGTCGTGCAGATGAAGTATCCCATCGAGTTCGAGAAACGCGGTGAGGGCAGCTCCATGCTGTCGCTCCCCGCGGTGCCCGGCGGCAAGAAGGTCGGCCTGCTCCCCGCGCGCTCTGACGTGGTCGACGTGCAGGTCGGGAGTTCGCCAACCAGCGGCCCCGCTGACGCGAGGGTGACGGTCGTGCTGTTCACCGAGCTCGAGTGTCCGTTCTGCGCGCGCTCCCACGACACCCTGAAGCGCCTGCGCAGCTGGGCCGCGAACAAGTCGGTGCGCTTCGTCTACAAACACCTGCCGCTCGAGTCGCACCCGTTCGCACGTGACGCGTCACTGCGCCTCATCGCCGCGCACGAGCAGGGTCGGTTCTGGGACTTCCTCGAACGTGCGCGCGAGCAGCAGGCGCGAACGAAGGACGGGCTGGAGAACGTCGCCCTCGGACTGACGCTCGACCTGCCGCGATTCCACGCAGCCGTCTCGGCGCCGGCGACCGAGAAGCTGCTCCAGGACGACCTCGACGAGGCCAGGCGCATCGGCGCGAAGGCGGTGCCCACCTGGTACGTGAGCGGCGTCGAGTTCGTCGGCGCGCGGCCGGACGGGGAGTTGATCACCGCCATCACAGAAGCGCTCAAGCGCTAGCGCCGACTCACCCGGTCGGCGGCGCATCGTTGGAATCTCCGAAGCGAGACCCGCGCCGACCGTGACGCTGACGGAGTCCTCGACGAGGTTGACGCCTGCCTCGAGCCAACCTCACCGCGAAGGGCTACGGCCCGACGCTCCCGCTCGCGTCGAACGCCAACGACGAAGGGCGTGAGCGCAACCGTCGCGTCGAGTTCGTCATCACCCCTTGTGCCTCGGAGCAACGATGAGACTGCCTGCCCTGCCGCTTCGCGTCGGCGCGGTGAGCTGTGGCACCGGCGCTTCGGCGTGCACCTTCTCGGGATTCGTTGCTCCCGGGACCCAGGTCGGCCCGATGGCCTTCTGTGACGGCGATGGCGGCGTCAACGCTTGCACTGCGACCCCGCCGAAGTGTGCCCGGGGAACAGCACGAGCTGTCCAGGTGACTTCGTCGCCCCGATTGGGACGGCGTGCACCAGCGTCAGCGGAGCGGGGACCTGTCAGCCCGGAGCCACGTGCCTGACCAATCCACAATGGCAGTACAACGGCGTCTGCGGAACTCAGCAACCGCCAGTCCAGAACAATACGGAGTTCGATTGCGCGGCGCAGGGACTCGCGAGCTGTCCGCGGGGGCTCGGGGCGTGCTCGACCCTCAACGACCGATGCATCACGGGTGGGGCTGCCGACCAATATCGGGACATCTACCGCTGCACGCCGGGTGGCCGCGTGTGGGTGTCGCCGGGGCCGGGTGTCGGGCAGTGCGGTTACTCCAATTCTGGCCCTTGCAGCGGCATCTCGTTGCCGACGTGTGCCTCCGTGGGCTTCATGGCCATGGGCTCTCCATGCACCTCAGTCGGGCAACAGTGTCTGGCGGCGTCGAGCTACGACGTGAGCCCGGGCGTGACGACCATCGCGCTGTGTGGCCCGCTGTCGACCGTGTGCCTCACGCGTGGTCGAATCTTGACGTGCGTCGACCGGTGAGGCGCTGAGCAAGAACTGCTTCGCGTCGACTTCAATGAAGCCCGCCCGTCACCGACATACCTTCGCCATCCTGCTCCTCCTGCGGCGAAGAAGAAGCGAATCAAGGCTGAAGATGGGAGAGGCGTCGAGGTGCCGAGAGTGGCCGGAGTTGAGTGGGCGGGGCAGAAGGAGGGGGAACCGTTTCCCTCGCCGCTCTCGAACAGGGTGAATGAGCGACAGCGGCGCTGTCGGCGACCTTGCATCCTCTCAGGGCAGCAGCGCTTCGAGCCGCACGAGGTGCGTCGACGTCGGCCACTTCGCACGGAAGGACTTCAGCCGCTCACGCGCATCGTCCCGTCGTCCCAGCGTCACCAGCGCTTCGATGGCGATGACCTCACGCTCTTGCGCCAGGGCGCTCTGCGGAAACTTCGCGAGGTGTGCGTCGACGGCAGCGAGGGCCTGCGCAGACCGTCCCGCACGCGCGGCAGTGATGGCGTCGTCGAGTCCGGCGAGCTCTTCATCGGGATTCGCGGGCGGCGGCGGTGGTGCCGCTTTCGTCGGCTCCACGGGCGTCGGCGCGACCGTCGGAGCGACCTTCACCACCGGCTTCACCGGCGGCGGCGGCTTCGTCGGCGGCTCCTCGGCCTTCAGAGGTTCTGGCTCCGGCCGCAGCTCGACCTTCGGTGCAGCGGCGACGGGCGCGATGGGTGTTTGACGTTCGATGAGTGGCGCCGGAGCGGGCTGGCGCAGCGCCACCACGCCGATGACTCCACCAATCGCCACCACGCCCGCAGCGACGAGCGCCTTCACGCCGAGCCCACCTGCCGCCGCAGCCGCCCCACCAACCGGAGCCGTGGGAGCCGGCGGTCCTCCACCACCCGCGCCGCCGTCACCACCACCACCACCACCCGGCGGCAGGTCGAAGAGGAACGCCACCTTCGAGGTGAGGCGCTCCAGCTGACGGTCCGACGGCGCGTCGACCTCGGCGCTCTCGAGCAGCTCCCGCAGGCCCGGGTCGGCCGATGCATCGAGCAACCACGGCTTCGTCTCGGTCGTCATGCGCTCACCTGCCGTTGCTGGGCGACGAAGCCCTCGATGTGGCGGCGCGCGGCGTAGAGCCTCGCGTACGCGGTCTGCACCGGAGCACCCACGATGTCGGCGACCTCCTGCATGGGCACCTGCTCCAACTCGAAGAGCACGAAGACGGCGCGCTTGTCGTCGTCGAGCTGCGCGAGCGCCTCATCCAGCTTCACGCGCGCCTGCCGCATCGCGATGTGCCGCGTCGCCGTCTCGCCGCTGTGGCTGCGCTCGGGCGCCTCTTCCAGGTTCGTCTCGCGCTTCACGTACGCCTTGCGCCGCCAGTCGGACGCCACCCGAAGACAGATGCCGTACAGCCACGTGTCGAGCGACGAGCGCCCTTCGAATTCTCCCAGCCGGCGGTGCACGACGACGAAGACCTCTTGCGCGACGTCTTCAAGCTCCGACTCCCGCACGCCGAAGCGACGCAGCGAACGCCACACCGTCGGCGCCTTCGACGTGTAGATGGACTTGAAGTCTGGTGGCGCGGCGCGCGAGCGCTGGGCTTCCATGTCAGCGCCCCACCGCGAGTAGCAGGCGCAGGTCTTCGACGCGCTCGCCAGTGAACCGCGCCAACGGCAGCCAGGCTTCGGCCGGCGCGCTCGACGAGGCGATACAGCGCGCCGCGGCTTCGGGCGGGTCGACGGTGGTGCAGAACGACGTCACCCAGGCGCGCTCCAGCGACTCCGAGACCCGACGGGCGGCGGCCTCGACGACGCGCGTCTCGAAGCCAGCCTCCGTCAACACCTGCGCGCGGTGCGGCGCGAGCTTCGCCGGCGGGTGCATGACGTCATGGTCGAGGTCGTCGGCGGTGGTTTCGTCCTTCACGTCGACGACGAGCGGCTGCGCTGTGCCAGGGAGCGCGAGCGCGATGGACAGCGTCGCCGCGTGGCGAGCCGTCACTTGTGTGGCTGCGAAGTCGAAGCGCCGGGTCACAGGACGGGTCTTGTACACCGTTCGCGTCACCTGGCGCGTCGCGGGCCGCGTCTTCGTCACCGTCTCGGTGCGGTAGTCGGTGCGGTAGCGGGTGACGGAGCGGGTCCCGGTGCACGTCTGGTACCTCGTGCCTGAACCGCAGCTGTACGTGTACGACTCGGTGGTGGTGTACGCCACCTGGTACGGGCGCGACTCCGTGGCCAGGTACGACTCCTGGTAGCTCTCGGTCTGCGTCTCGTTGACGGAGTAGCTCTCGGTCTCACTCCACGTGACGAACGTCTTCAGGGGTGTCTCGGTCCGCTGGCTCTCGACCGCGCCAGTGACCTGGACCGGTAGACCGTCCGTCGCGTTGGCTGCCCACCAGACGGAATTCCTGAAGCGCTCATCGAGCGCCGTGGCCAGCGTCGACGACAACTCGGGCCGGCCTCTCACCATCTCGAGGCGAACGGTGAGCCTCGAGCGGCGCTCAGGCATCGGCGGGAGTGTCGGCCCGGAGGCGGCGAAGTGCGCGCAGTACCTCGCCATCATCGTCGCGAGCCACGGCGTCTTCGCGAGCGGGCTCACCACGGCGCAACGGCGGGCGCCGACGGCGTTCGTCTCCAGGCTCGCCGCGCGCGCGACCTCAGCGAGACCGACCCGCTCGAGGTCGGCCGCCACCGAGCCCACGCGCGACTCGGCTTCGAGCGGCTGGCCCAGGGCGAGCGGCTCGCGCAGCCACGCGGCGATGGCGGGACCGAGCTGACTTCGTTCCTGCTCGACGAGCGTCTTCGGCTCAGCGCCTCGGGTGACGAGCTCCGACGCCATGCCGAGCGTTCGGGCGGCGGTGCGCCACTCACCATCGGCGCGGGCCTTCGCAGCGCGCTCGAGGAGCTGTCGCGTCAGCGCCGCGAGGGCGACCCGCCGTCCCTCGACCGCCCGCGCATCATCGGGCGTCTCGTCGAGGGCGGCCTCGAACGACGCCAGGGCCTCAGCCGGTTTCCCCTCGGTGAGCGCCTCTTCCCCTCGACGGACGCGCGCCGACACGCAGCCCAGGCAGGTCAACACGAGGAGGGGAAGCACGTGACGCACGGACTCGGCCTACCACGCTCCCGTGCAACGCAGGACGCGAGACCAGAAACGAGCTTCTCAGTAGCGCCCGTAGATTCCGGCCGTGATGCGAGCGAGGGACTCTCCGAGGAACTGGCCCCGGCGGTCGCTGCCCCAGTAGCCGGCGAGCGCCACCCTGAAGGACAACGAACGCGAGCTCGGCCGGGCGAGATACGCGCCGAGCTGACTGCTGAGGTCGAACGTGCCGGTGTCTCCCTGGTACATGCCAGTCACCGCCACGTAGGGCTGCACGGCGGACCAGCGGTCGAGGCGTGCTTCGACACCGACCTCGCCGCTCCCGAGCGGCACCTGGGGCACCGTGTGGAGCAGGAGCTGCCCACCCGCGTAGAAACGAAACGCGACCTCCTGCCAGGTGGGCGCCCACGCCACGAGGAGCCGGGCGAACTCACGCGTGTACTTGATGGCGTCGCGGGGCATCAGCACGCCGTCGCCGAGGTGCGCCGAGATGTGGCTCAGCTCGAACGAGGCCGAGAACGGGCCGACCGAGGCCATGATGGGCACCCCGAAGAGGTAGTCGACCGCCGTCAACGGGAAGCCGAAGACGTTGGTCACCATTCGAAGGTCCGTCCAGACGCCAGCGTCGAACCCGAGCTGCAGGTGAAGGTCGCCGTGGTGCAGGTTCAGGAATGGAATTCGCGAGCCCATCACGCCCGTGACGCGGTCCGAGCCGGGGTTGAGGATGACGACGAGCGCGAACTCGGGAGACCTGGGGTGTGCCAGCGGCGGCTCGAAGACGGTGCGCTCCGCCAGCACGTTGAACCGCTCAGGCGCGGGGGCTTGCGGGGCCTCGGTGGCCAACACCATGCAGCTCGCTATCGCCGACACCACGAGGGTCGTCATGGGCCTCCTCTATGACCTGTCGGGCGAATGTCACCGTCTTCTTCCAGAAAGGAAGCGGCGCTCATGGCGTCCGACGGCAGTAGCCCGGGAGGGAGAAGATGGGGCCGCAGCCGGCTGCGCTCCTCTCTTTCGTGCACAAGGCGCTGCCGACACACTGATCATTCCCAGCGCACGGGCGCACCACACAGACGCCCGCGTCACCCACGAGGACACACCGCTGGTCGACGATGGCGGGAAAGCCGCAGTCGTTCACCACCGCGCACGGACGGCGGCACGACCCCTCGAGGCAGACCTCGGTCGTCGCGCAACCGGCATCACAGGCGCGCACGCAGACCGGCAGTCCGAGCGCGGAGCCCGCCGGCTCGATGCACGTCAGCCCGCTCTGACACGTTCCACAGGGCAGGCCTGCGGGCTGAGGCCCCTCGAGGGGCTCTCCGACGATCGCGCCGCACGCGAAGCCAATCGCGAGGGCTCCCAGGACGAGTCGACGCATTCGCCACGGGTTGTCTCACGCTGGCGGGGCAACGCCGAGGACAACTTCCACCACCCCGACGGCGGCCAGGGTTGTTCTCGACGCCCTCCCGCAGGGGGACGAACCGGGCGCGCCTGGCGATGGCGTCGGGACCCGGACTCGTGGCACGCAGCGTTCCCGTGTGGTCGCTCATCGCCGTGTCCCTGCTGAGCCAGAGCCCCGAGGCGTGGCGGATGACGTGGCGCGCGCCCCAGCCGTGCACACCCGCTGAGCAGCTCGGTCGTGCCGTCGAGGCACGCGTCGGGCAAGCCGTCTTCCGCGAACCCGCCGACCGCTTCATCGAAGGTGACGTCACCGCGCAGAACGGCGGGTGGCTCGCGCGCCTGGTGGTGACGGACGCGAAGGGCGCTCCGCTCGGCCAGAGAGAGGTCGTCACCACGGAGCCCGGCTGTGCGTCGCTCGATGCACGCCTCACGCTGGTGCTGTCACTGCTGATCGACCCGTCGGGGAGCCTGCGCGCGCGACCGATGCAGACGACGCCTGCACCAACGCCGCGATTGCCTGCAGCTCCGAGCGAAGCGCCGCGCGCGCTGACACCAGAAGACCTCGTTCGGCTGGGCCTCGAGAGCAACGACGACCACGTGCGCATCGTCGAGGAGCGCTCGGGCCGGGCGTCGGGCGCGCGGCAGCCGTGGACGGGCACCATCGACGTCTGCGGCGTTCCGTGTGGAGCCCCGGTGCCGCGCGGCGCGAAGCTCTTCGTCACCGGCCCCGACGTCCTCCCTGCCACCTTCACGCTTTCCGGCGCGCGTGGAGACTCCGCCACCGTCTCGGTGAAGGCGTCGAGCCTCTCGCGTCAGGTCTGGAGCGTGCTCGGCCTCACCTTCGGCGTCACGCTGGGCACTGTCGGCCTCATTGGACTGGCCGTGTCCTCGAGCGGCAATCCTTCGCTCACGGCGCTCTCGGTGACTGGCTCCCTCATCGGCGCGGCGCTCTCGATTCTCTCGGGCGTCGGGCTGTCGCAGGGGCCGACGGTCGTCACCGTCCGCTGACGGTCTCTGCGCCTCGAAGACGATGGAGCCCTCGGTCTTCGAGGGAGGAACGCCGTGGCGCCACGAAGGACGCCGCGCGTTGCAGGACGACGCGTCGTATGGCCGGCAGCCCCGGTGCCGGTGTAGGGAGTTGCCCATGCGGACGCTCCCCCTCGTCGCTGCGCTTCTCTTCGTCGGCTGCGGCAGCGCTCAATTGATGACCGGCGGAGGTGGTGGAGGCTCGGCGCCAGGTGACGGTGGCGCGCGCGCGGGCGGATCAGCCGGTGGCGGATCAGCCGGCGGCGCTGCCGGTGGCGCGAGCGGTGGCCAGGCCGGCGGCTCGGTGGTGGGCGGTGGCAGCAGTGGCGCCTTCGCGGGTGGCGTTGCAGGCGGCGGCTCGTCCGGCGGTGGGAGCGCAGGCGGGAGCAGCGCAGGGGGCTCTGCAGGTGGCGGGAGCGCGGGTTGTTCGGCGTCAAACTGCGCGACGGGCTGCTGCCTCAACGGAACCTGTCAGCCCGGCACCCAACCGCTCGCCTGCGGCACCGCCGGCATGGCGTGTGACACCTGCATGACCGACCAGGCGTGCAACAGCCAGCGGTGCGGGCTCGACCCACAGTCGAGGTGGCGAGTTCGAGCCACCTCGGCGCGCATCTCGCCCACGAAGATCGGCGGCGCAGGCTGGGACACGCTCGGAGACCCCGACCCGTACGTCAACCTCTCCTGCCCCGCGAGCAGCACCACCATCACCGACGTGAGCTCCGAGGTGAGCAACTCGTACACGCCCTCGTGGACCGACAGCGAGTGCACCATGACTGCGGCGGCCCTCGCCTCGAGCGGGTTTGCCTTCTCGGTCTACGATGCGGATGGATTCTTCGGCGGCGCTGACGACGAGATCGCCCCGAAGACGACGGTGACGGTGACCGAGCCGAACCTGATGACTGGCAGCATGATGCGGGGGCCGATTTCGGCGCTGATCAGCATCACCTTCACCTTCACCAGGATGTAGCTCTCGTCGAACCAGAGGAGCGCGCGCGAAACCTCAGCTGCGGCGTGAGGTCGCCGCCCCTCGTCAGAGCGTGACGTGGCGCAGGCGAGCGAAGTCCTTCGTCAGCTCGGCGCGGAAGTCCGGGTGCGAGATGCCGATGAGCAGCTCGGCGCGTTGACGCAGCGTCTTGCCGTGCAGGTTGACGGCGCCGAACTCGGTGACGACCCAATGCGTGTGGCCGCGCGTGGTGACGACGCCAGCGCCGTCCTTCAGCTGCATGACGATGCGGCTCACCTTGCCTCCCGCCGCCGTCGAGGGGAGCGCGATGATGGGCTTGCCTCCCGCCGAGCGCGCCGCGCCGCGAATGAAGTCCATCTGCCCGCCGATGCCTGAGTAGATGCGGTGACCCATCGAGTCGGCGCACACCTGGCCCGAGAGGTCGACCTCGATGGCCGAGTTGATGGCGACGACCTTGTCGTTCTTCGCGATGAGCGCGGTGTCGTTGGTGCGGTCGCAGGGGTGGAACTCCACCTGCTGGTTGTCATCCACGAAGTCGAAGAGCTTTCGGGTGCCCGTGACGAAGGACACCACGCTGCGGCCCGCGTGCACCTTCTTCTGCCGGTTGGTGATGACCCCGCCTTCGACGAGGGGAATGAGGCCGTCGGAGAACATCTCGGTGTGCACGCCGAGCTCGTGTTTGTTGCCGAGCCTCGCGAGGACCGCGTCGGGAATGCCGCCGATGCCCAGCTGCAGGCAGCTGCCGTCTTCGACGAGCCCGGCGATGAGCTCTCCAATGCGCGCCTCGACGTCGCTCGACTCACCCGGAGCCATCTCAGCGAGCGGCCGGTCCGTCGTCGTGAACGCCGTCACCTTTTCGAGCGGTAGCACCGAGTTCCCGAGCGTGCGCGGCATCTGGGCGTTGATTTCGGCGACGACGGCCTTCGCGTTCCAGGCCGCGGACAGCGCGGCGTCCACCGACGTGCCGAGCGTGCAGTCGAGGTGCGCGTTGGGCGTGGAGAGCTGCACCAGCGCGACGTCGAGCTCAATCGCACCCGAGCTGAACATCGACGGAATGTCAGAGAGGAAGATGGGCATGAAGTCGGCCCGCCCCTCCGAGATGGGGCCGCGCAGCGCTCCGCCGGTGAAGAGGGAGACCGAGAAGAAGCGGCCGGCGTGCTGGGGCTCGACGAAGCTCGCAGGGCCGGTGGTGTGCAGGTGGTACAGCGTCACGTCTTCGAGGTCCGTGCGCCGGCAGAGCGCGTCGAGGAGCGGCGTCGGCGTGGCCGAAGCGCCGTGGAGGAAGACGGTGTCGCCGCTCTTGATGACCTTCACGGCGTCGTCGGCGCTCACGGCGCGGGGTTTCCACGAGCTGTCCATGCGCGGAATCCTACGGTTGGTGGTTCGCGTCGTCCCGCGCAAAGCCTGCGTCGTCAGCGCTTCACCTTTCGCGAGCCATCGGCCTCGAACGCCTCATCGGACGCGACGCCCCATCCGGAGAGCACGTCGTGTTCGCGGTCAGCCGGTCTTGCTCATACGCCTCGACCGACTCGAGCACGCCCTTCTCATACCAGCACTTCGCTGGTCGGCTCGTTCGTGGCTTTCGTCATTCACGGCCTCAGCTCCCACGAGGCGCTCGCGCAGCTCGAGGCCGCCGTGCGCGCGCTGCCTCCAGACGCACCGATGAGGAGCCTCGGCGTTCTTCACTCCTCGACGACCAGCCAGAAAACGAACGGAACGCCCCGGTCGTTGGTTGACGCCGGCGGCGCAGACCGCGTTAGGGTTTTCCTTCAGTCATGACCAGCGAGCGACGGTTCCCGAGGTACCCGGCCAATCTGCGCTTGCGGCTGCAGCTCACGACCGGTGAGCTCGAGACCACCACCGACGAGATCTCCCTGGCTGGTTTCAGCGCTCCCGCGCCGACGCTCCCCGAGGTCGGCACGAGCTTCGGCTTCGTCATCCACCTGCCCGATGGCGTGCTCGTCACCGGAACGGCCTGCGCGATGCGGCTGGCACCCGGGGGCTCGGCCGGCTTCTCGTGCGAGTTTTCTCCGGCGCAGCAAGCGGTCTGGGAAGCGTTCGTGCAGCAGGAAGAGGCGAGCGGCGGGGTGTGGCGGATGATCGGCCGCTACGCAACCAGCTCGGGAGAAGCCGCCGAGGCCGCGCGGTCAGTGCTCGAGAGGGGCCCACTGGGAATCCTCTTCCGTCGCCTCGGCGGCGACAAGAAGCCAGCGCCCGACGCCAGCGAGCCACCGGGAGTGATGCGCCTGCACATGGTGGGGGAGAACGGCGAGGCCTACCGCATCGTCTTCGAGAAACACCCGAGCGAGCCACCCGAGGTGTCGGCCTTCGCGAAGGCCACGCCGAACGTCCTCGAGTTCGCGCGTCGCACCGTGGCTCGAGTGCTGACCCAGGACGTGTTCCTCAAACGCTCCCCCCACGCGGCCGTCGAGCCGGTCCGCCTGGTCGAGATGACGCGAGGTGGCTTCGGCTACGTCGTGCAGCAGCCGGGCGGGAAAGTCAGCCTCATGGGCCTTCACGGGAGCGAGCTCATCGTCATCGAGGTCGACGGCAAACCCGTGTTCCCGTCGTTCGATGCCGACGAGCTCGACCGCATCGCCTGCGACACCTTCCGTCGCGCCCCTGAGGAGCCGGCCATCGCTCCAACGGCGCAGGCGCCGCAGCGTGAAGAGCGCTTCGCCGCGCAGTACCAACACAAGACCGTCGACAGCCAGCACCGCGTCACCTGTTCGCCCAGACAGCTGAGCGAGGCGATGGACGCCAGCCAGCGGGTGCAGCGGCGCACCTACGGCACGCGCACCGTTCGGCTCTTTCCGGACCTGTGGCTCGAGGTCCACCGACCCTCGTGGGGCACGCCAGCGCGCGGCTTCGCGATGGAAGATGGCATCGCGTTGTGTGTCTTCCTCATGGTCGGCCCCAACGCACCGCGCGTCGTCCGGCTCGAGCCCGCCGACGCCGTCTTCGTCATTCGCGAGGGGTGACCCCGTGCTTCGTTGGTTCGCCCGGTCGGCGGTGCTGCTGTCGAGCGCGTGCGGTCCAGCTGCCAGAACGTGCGCGTCCGTTCCCGACGTCTGTGGCTGCGACGCGTAGCCGTGACGGCCACCCCGAGGGTTGTGCCCCGAGCGTGCGCCAGCTACAGGCGCCCGCCGCGGTGATGATCAAGACCTCGCAAGACCAGCTCGCCTTCGGGGTCGTCCCCGCCTACCGCAGGTACGAGCTGTACCAGGCGCGGTACCACGAGCTGGTTCCAGTCGTGGCGCAGGCGATGAAGGCGAAGGGCGCCCCGCTGCAGGTGCTCGACATCGGGCCCGGCAACGGTGACGCGAAGAAGTTCGTCGACGCGCTCGCCGGCCCCGCCGAGTGGACCGCCGTCGAGGTCGTGCCGCGCTATATCGAGGCCTGCAAGAAGGTCGGCTACGGCACCATCGTCGAAGGCGTCGACCTCGAGCGGCAACCACTCCCCATGGCCGAGGGCACCTACGACGTCATCATCGCCAGCCACGTGCTCGAGCACCTCGCCAACGCCTCCGAGGCCTGGAAGGACTGGCTGCGCGTGCTCAAGCCCGGCGGTCACCTGCTCATCGGAGTCCCCATGCACCCGGGCTGGCTGGCGTTTCTCGGCCGCCTGCGCTTCCGCGTGTTCGGCCGTAAACCCCGGGCCCATTGCCTGTTCTTCTCGATGCGCACCCTCCGCGCGTTCTTCCGTGACGCGCCGGTGACACGAGTGTGGGGTTTTCGCTTCTTCTCGGCTCGCCAATGGGTGCCGTTCGAAGATTGGGAATGGTTCTGGAAATTGTCACGATGGGTCGGGCAGAAGGCCCCATCGCTGACGGGTGAAGTCATCGTGCATCTGGAGAAGCGCTCGTGAACGTGTCGCCTTCCGAAATCTCGACCGCCGCTGCCGTCCCGCAGAGCCGGACGTCGGTGTTCCGCTACGCCGCGGACCGGCCCCGCGTCGCCGCCTTCACGCTGCTCTTCATGCTCGACGTCTGCGCGTACCTGTTCATCGACCACCCGTTGGCGCTGCTGCTGGTGTTCGGCCTGGGCATTCTGCCGAAAGCGCCGGTCTGCGCGTTCAACCACCACCACCAGCACGTGACGACCTTCACCTCGGAGCCGCTCAACCGGTTGCTCGAGCTCATGTACGCCCTGCAGACCGGCGTCGCGAGCCACGCGTGGGTGCTGCACCATTCCATCGGCCACCACCTCAACTACCTCGACCAGAAGAAGGACGAGTCGCGGTGGCAGCGTGACGACGGCACCCTGATGGGCGAGCTCGAGTACTCGCTCAAGACGACGCTGACGGCCTACCCGCGGGCGTGGAAGGTCAGTGAGAAGTACCCGAAGCTGCGCTTCACCTTTGCGTGGATGGGCGTGCTCACCATCGCCGTCATCGCCGGGCTGGTGGCGTACCGGCCGATTCCGGGGCTCATCATCTTCGTGCTCGGGCCGGCGTTCTCGCTCTTCGGCACCGCGTGGGCCACCTACGCGCACCACGCAGGCCGCAGCACGGCGACGCACTCGGTCGCCTCGAACAACATGGTGCAGCCCTTCTACAACTGGTGGACCGGCAACCTCGGGCTCCACACCGCGCACCACACGCGCCCGGGCGTTCACTGGAGCGAGCTGCCGGCGCTGCATGAAGAGCTGAAGCACGCGATGCCCGCCGACGCCTTCGTGAAGCCAGGCTGGCCGTGGCGCTGGTTCGGGAAGTCGCAGACCGCGCAGAACCCGTGACGTGATGCGCCACCGCGTCGAGGTCTTCCTGCGGCACCTCGCCGGCTGGTGGCTGGCGGTGCTGTGGTGGCGGCCGGGGCGAAACCGACGTCCGCTCCTCTCGAGCGCGAAGCGCGTCATCGTCGTGCGCATCGACAACCGCGTCGGTGAAGTGCTGCTGACGACGCCGCTGGTGCAGGCGCTCGCCAAGACGCACGAGGTGCACCTCGTCGTTCACCCGAAGTGCGTGCGCGTGATGGAGGGGCTGCCGGGCCTCGCGGGGCTGCACGCGTCCCATCGGAAGTGGCTCTGGCTCGGCGTCTTCTCGCGCGACGTGCGCCGCCTGCGCTCACTGTGTCGCGACGCGGTGGTGGTGAACGCTGCGAGCTGGGTCGAGTACTCGGGCACGCCGGCCCTCGTCAGTCGACTCCTCGGCGCTCACGGCTGCGTGGTCGGCCCGCCCCTCGGACCGGCGCGGCTCTTGATGGACGTCGGGGTTCCGGCCCGCACCGACACGTGCAACGAAGTGGAGCAGCGACTCCATCTGCTCTCGCCGCTCGTCGCGAAGCCGGTCGGAGCCATGTGCTTCCGGACGCCGCGCACGACGTCGACCGTCGACGCGGTGATGCGCACGCACCCCTCGTTCGCGGTGGTGAACCCCGGGGGGCGTCTGGGCGCCCGGCGCGTACCCACGGCGGTCTTCTCGGGCGTGACGAAGGCGCTGGCCGAGCGCGGCATCACGCCCGTCATCACGTGGGGCCCGGGAGAAGAAGCGCTCGCGAACGAGGTGCTCAGCGCCGGGTCGGGCGTGCTCGCGCCGCCGACGTCGCTCGACGAGCTCGCGGCCTTGATGGCGCGGTCGAAGGTCGTCGTCTGCAACAACACCGGTCCGATGCACCTGTCCGTCGCGGTCGGCGCGAAGACGGTGGCGCTGTTCTGGAAGATGCCGGTCGACCAGTGGGGCCACCCCAGGCCGCCACACGCGATGCTCGACCTCACGAACGAGCCCGGCGTCGACGCGATGGTAGCGCGCGTCGCGTCGTCACTCTGAACGCTGCCGCGACACCGTGCGCCAATGAGGTGTGCACGAGCGGTGTGCCGTCGAACCCGCCGCTCGGCACTCGTGTGACTCGACCCGAAGCGCCGCCGTCAGGGCGCCTCAGGTCTGAGCCATACCGCCGGGGCGCAGTCGCCTCGCGAGGTCGATCGCGAGCTCGTGGCGCTGGGCCGCGGTCAGGTCGTCACCGGCGCGGGCCAGCAGGGCGTCGACCTGCTGGCGGGCTTCCGGCGCCTCGGCGAACGCGGCTTCGAGGTCGGCGGCTCGTTGCAGCGCGAGGTTCTTCGCCTGGAGCGCCGCCTTCGCCCGCTCGTACTCCGCGTACTGCTCCTCGTCCCGCTCTCGAGCGGCGTCACTCGACTCGGCGAGCCCCTCGTCGACCTGCGAGCCCAGGGACAGGAGCCCCACGACGAACACCACGGCGCCCACGAGGACGAGGGCACCGGAGCTGTTCGTTCCGACCAGCACCCGGGTTCCCGACAGACCGCCAAGAATCAACAGCACCCCGCTCAGCATCGTTCGCATGACTGGTGATTGGGTGGGCTGGATGGAATCCGTCACGCGACGGGCGGTTCAGGTCCGGCCGGGCTCGCGCACCGACAGCCCGAGCTTCACGAACCCCGGCGCGATCGACCGCTTCCACGCCGCGCGCAGGAGCGGCTCGAGCGTCGAAGAGGGCCGCGCTCCGAACGGGTGCGTCACGTCGTCGTCAGGCTCGAGGCAGCGAGCGAACGGCTGCGCCCCCTGCCTCGGTGGCGCGCTGCTCGAGCCAGCGGCGTCTTCGTTGGGGGACCGCGAGCATCAACGACGTGAGCAAGTGAAAGCCTGACTGACCGTGAACCGACTCTTCGGCGGTCATGCGCGTCCGCACGGCCTTCGCCGCAGCGACGAGCAGCGCACCCGAGCGCAACGCTCCGATGCACGGCGACGTCGTCACCATCTCGACGACCTGGTCCCGCGCGGCGTCGAGGCCGACCCACGAGGGCTCCCCGGGGAATCACGTCGGAGCCGCCGAGGCCGACGACCATGCGCCGGCACAGCCCAGCGTGAATCTCGGCGCGAAGCGGGGCGCGACGTAGGCTGTGCGCTTCGCCCGGGGAGCTCATGGACCGACCCATGCTGATCGCAGCAATGAAGACGCCGGTGGCCTGCGGACCGACGACGACACCGATTGACGGCAGCGCTCCGAGTGCTCGGACGATGGTCGTACGGGAGGCTCGTCAGCCGTCGGCTCGGCGGGCAGCATGACGTCCGCCGGACGGAGCGAGGTGGTGAGCGCTTCGCAGACGGCGGCTTCGAGCCAGTCGGCGGGTGGCTCAGCGCGGACGCAGGGGGCGCGGGCTCGGCGGCGCCCGGGCTCGTTGAGAGCGCCCTGTGAGTGAACGCGTGGCGAGCGCAGCGCGTCGAGACGAGGTCACGCGAATCCTCGCGTTGACGAAGGGCAACTCCGAGCGCGCGTTCGAGCTCGTGGAGCGCCAGCTCTCGGTGCTGGTCCTCCGAACACAGGTGATGCTGTCGCTCTCGGGCATCGTCGTCACCGTCACCGGCTTCTCGGGCAGAGCCATCGCGCAGACCAACGAGCTGGCGCGAGTGCTGGTGTCAGCGGGCATCGTCATCGTGCTCGCCGCTGCCGCCACCGCCATCGGAGGCGTACTGCGGCTGCGCTGGCTGACTCAGGAACTGCGCGACGACATCACCGACACGCTCGGTCGCATGCTGGAGATCCGCGATGCGAAGTCACGCTTCCTGTCGGCTGCGCTCATCCTCTTCATCGTCGGCTTCAGCTGCTACTGCGTCGCCATCGCCCAGATGTTGATCAACGTCGACCTGGTGCGCTGAGGCGCCTGGCAGCGCCCTGTCGGATGGTCCGCGAGGCGTCGGGCACCACGCAACGAACCATGGTCGTCATCAGGGCCCCGCGCGTCGCCGCGTGTTTCCAGCTGCGTGGAGACTGGCGCGTCTCGAACCTCAAGGAAGACCAGGACGACCCCGAGTACGTGGTGTTCGACCGCGCGACCCTGACCTCGATCTCGGGCTGGGTGAACAAGAGTGGCGAATCGTTCCAGAGCACGGTGTTCGCCGAGCTGGTGTCGTGCCCGAAACTGAAGTGATCGAACCGTTTCTCCACGGCCACCGTGATGGCGCCCCGGGCGCAAGGTCGGTAAGGAAAGCGACGCCGCGTGCCACCAGGCACTGCCGGGCTTTCGAGAACCACTCTGGGGGTACCGTGGCTGATCAACGAATCGTCGACGTCGTTCAGGTGATTGCAGGGAAGCTGACTGCCGCGCAGGTGGCCGAGCGTCACCAGGTCAGCACCGCCGACGTCGAGCTGTGGGCGCAGACCTACCTCGCAGGCCTCGAGGGCGCCGTGGCCGGGAGCCGCTCGCTCCGCAAGCAGCGCTGGCCCGCGGTCCTCCTCGGCTGCTTCGTGGTGGCGGGTCTCGCGTCGCGGGTGTCCTTCGCGAGCGGCTCCTCATGTGGGGAGACGCTGCCCGGCACGCTGCAGCCGTTCTGTCCCGACGAGCCCGCGCGGTCGGCTGACGTCAACCAGAATTACCGGGCGCTCATCAGCCTCTTCGAAGCGAAACTCGGGCTCCTGAGCTCCCCCGACGTCACGCTCAGCGCCGGTGGCGTCTCGGCCACGCGCGCCACGTTCGCCGCGACGGCCTTCGATGGTGGCTCGCCGTCACCCGTCATCGTCAACGACACCAGCTCGCAAGCGCTGCTCCTCGTCGGCCAGGGCACGGCGCCCAACCGCCGCGTCACCGTGCGCGACGACCTCGTCGTCACCAGCGACCTGAGCGTCAACGGAACCACAGCCATCTCCGGCAACACCTCGGTGGGCGGGAACCTCACCGTCAGCGGCAGCCTCTCGGGCGGCAACGTCGCGGGCACCATCTCGGGCGGCGGCACGCTCACGTGCCTTCTCAACTCCAGCAACATCGTCACCAGCTGCGGGGCCACTTTCGGTAGCGCCACCTGCCCTCTCTTTGGCTCGTCCTGCAACCCTGGCACCCGCATCAATTGCCCGGCCGGCTCGACGGCGCGCGACGTCACTCGCGACTGCAGCAACCCGGGTCCTGGCCTCCCCTACCCCTGCCTCACGCAGAGCTTCTGCGTTCGCGACTGACGGCGCGACACTCCCGAGCCGTCGCCGTCCCCCCCGAAGACGACCTGGTCCCAGCTGGAGCCGACGCTGTGGTTCGCACGCCGAGCGACGCGTGGCACTCGCAGCACCAGGACGCGATGACCTGGTGGCTGCTCCTCATGCTCGTCTCGGTGGGTGGCCTCATCGCTCAGTGGAGCGCGAACCACCCGAGCGTCAGCGCGCCCGCGAGCAACACCAGCACCACCACCCACTTCGTGCCGCTCGACTTCGGAGCGGCCCCGGCCTCGACCTTCATGCGGTCGACCATCTGCCGGTCGATGGCCGTGGCCACCCCCTCGTGCACCACGGGAGCCGGCCGAGCCTGGTTGCTCTTCAACTTCGGCAGCGGCCGGGTGGCGTCGTCGTCGGTGGCCTCTGGAGCGAAGGCCGGCTCGGTGCGCTGCCCCGCCTCGTGCATGTCGAACTTCGGTTTCTGCGTCTTCGACTGGCTCGCCATGCGGTCACCGACGCCGGGCAGCGGCGCCTTCCGGGTCGGCTCGATGGCCACGGGGACCTCACCACGGGTGGGCGACGAACCCTGCGCGTCGAGCTTCGCCTGAACGGCACGCACCTCGTCGAGCGCGTCCTTCGCCGAGGCAGGGCGGCGCGACGGGTCCCTCGACAGCAGGCGGGCCACCATCGCGTCCAGCTCGACCGGAACGTCGGGCTTCACCGAGGCCGCCCGCGGCGCGTCCTCGTGGAGCGCCTTGATCAACAGCTGACCGATGTTGTTGCCCGTGAAGATGGGCCGCCCGGTGAGGAGCTCGAACAGCACGGCGCCAGTGGCGAAGAGGTCGGTGCGCGGCGTCACCGGCTCGGAGTTGATCTGCTCCGGCGCCATGTACCCGGGCGTTCCGAGCATCGCGCTCCCGGTGAGCTGCTGGCGAAGCTCTGGCGTCAGCGACTTGGCGATGCCGAAGTCGAGCACGCGCAGGCGCAGCCCTGAAGGCCCCTGCTCGACGAAGAGGTTCTGCGGTTTGAGGTCCCGGTGCACGACGCCGGCCGCGTGCGCGTGGTCGAGCACCTCGAGCAACTGCACGATGAGCCCCAACGCCACGCCCATCGGCAGCGCACCCTCGGCCTTGACCAGGTCGGCGACCGAGCGGCCCTTGAGGAACTCCATCACGAAGTAGTGCAGGCCGTCGGGCGTCTGGCCAAACGAGAAGATGTCGACGACCGCAGGGTGGCCGATGGCGTTGACGACGCGCGCTTCGTTGATGAACCGCTCGATGACCTTCGGGTCCGACGCGAACGCAGGGTGCAGCACCTTCACCGCGACGCGTTTGCCGATGACGGGGTGCTTCGCCTCGAAGATGGCGCCCATGCCGCCGGAGCCGATCCGCGAGACGACCTCGTAGTCACCAACGCGCTGCCCGATGAGAGACCCGCTCACGCCGACAGTCTCACCCACAACGGGGCCCAGGCGAAGCGCGCGTCGATGGGGCGCTTCAGGTGGCGGAACGGCCGTCGTCAAGGCAGACGGCGTCGTGCCCCCGCGCACGCTCGCAGCCAGTCGTGACTTGCGTCACCGGGCGGGGCGCAGCCGGCACTGCAACCCGGGGATCAGCTCGAACACCTCTTCGAGGCCGACGCCTCGCTTGCCGAACAAGGGCTCACCGTTCCACGACGGCTGAAGCGCCTTCGGCACCGACGGCTGAACCTGCAGCACCCAGTCATCACGACGAAGGAGCGAAACCGCCGCGGTGGCGTCGAAGGCACTCAACGCGCCTCCGTCGTCGAGCGGAACGAGGCTCGTGTCGGCTTCGAGCACGAGCCCTCGCTGGCGGGTCAGCGGCTCGACCGGGGTCCACCCGTCCCACACCACCACCTCGAGCATGACCGGGCGGGCCGGCCCTTCGCGTGGGCTGGCGACGGTCGTGACGCGGCGAGGCTGGGCCCCGAGGGCGTCTGCGGCCCGGAAGTCGTCGAGCGCCCACGCGCCGCGGTGCCCCGCTTCGAGGTGCGTGAGGCCAACGAGCGCAGGCGCGCGGGCCAGGAGCAACGCCAGCTGCGCGCCGTCGTCGTTCGAGAGCCCGAGGGTGCGCACGGTGTGAAGGTGCGGGGTGGCCGGTGCACAGCGGCTGAGCGCGTCGACGAAGCCGGTGAGCTCGAGGTCGGGGTCCCTGGCGAGGACGCGACGAACGAAGGGCCCGGCGAAGTGGGCGTCGACGACGCCAGCAGCGACTTCGCGGGCGAGGGCGAAGAGGTGGCGGGCCTGCTCCGCGCGAGGCACGGGCCGTCGCAGCGCCTCGGCGATGGGCGCGCCATGCTCGAGCGCCCAATCGCGGTACACGAGCGCGAGGGAGTCATCGTCGGCCGTCGCGAGCGTCTGCGCATCGAGGCGCGCGAGTCGCTCTCCTGGCCAGTCAGCATCGACGAAGCGAAACAGGGCCTGTCCCCCGTCGAGGACGTCCCCCGTCTGGAGCGAGCCACCGCCCGTCACGCGCCCGTTGAGGCGAACCTCGAAGCCGCTCGAGACGTGCAGCCGCCACGCGCCATCCTGCTCGTAGACGGCCCAAAGCATGTCCTTGAGGGAATGGAGTGAGGCGAAGGGCTCGAGCGCTTCCCCCTCGAGCGTGCAGCCGAAGCCTGGCGCGCCGAAGGTGACGGCGGCGCCGGTCGAAAGGTGGAAGAGGCGCGGCATGGTTCACCTCACAGCTCGCCGACCCGAACCTTCGATGGGCCGACGCACACGCCCGACTGGAGCGCGACAGAGACGAGAAAGCCCGCGAGCGCGCGTGAACGCATGCGCATGAGCGCGCCAAGCATCGCACAGCGCCGGGCTTCATGATGCGGTAGGGAGCACCCACTCGAGATGACGCACTCCCCTGCACTTCGAGCCCCCTGGCTCCGCTTCGACCGGCACGAGCTGGCGGGCGCCTTCGGCGACATCGGGACGGATCTGCCGCTCCTCATCGCGCTGGTGTCGACGTGTGGCCTCGACGCCGCGAGCGTGTGCATCGTCTTCGGGCTGATGCAGGTCGCGACGGGGCTCGCGTACGGCATGCCGATGCCGGTGCAGCCGCTGAAGGCGATGGCGGCCATCATGCTGACGCAGAAGCTCTCGGCGGGCACCCTCGCCGGCGGCGGGCTCGTCATCGGCGTCGTGATGCTGCTGCTCACCCTGACGGGCCTGCTCGACCTGCTCGCGCGCGTGGTGCCGAAGGAGGTCGTGCGGGGCATGCAGCTGGGCCTCGGCATCACGCTCGCGACCCTCGCGCTCAAGGACTACGCCGGCTCGGACGGCGCGGCGGGCTACGTGCTGGCGGGGCTCTCGGTGGTGCTGCTCCTCGCGCTGCGACGACCACACCGCGTGCCCGCGCCGCTCGCGGTGATGGCCCTGGGAGTGCTCTACGCCGTCGCCGTGAAGCTCGACCTCTCGACGCTCAGCTCGGCGTTCGGCGTTCGGCTGCCGACGTTGGTCAGCCCCACGCGCGAGCAGTTGATGAGCGGCGCGCTGTTGCTGGCGTTGCCGCAGCTCCCCTTGTCCCTGGGCAACTCGGTCATCGCGACGAGCCAGGCGTCTGCCGACCTCTTCCCCGGCCGCGGGGTGTCGGTCCGGAAGATTGGCTTGACCTACGCGCTGATGAACCTGGTCGCGCCGTGGTTCGGCGGGGTGCCGGTCTGTCACGGCTGCGGAGGCCTCGTGGGCTTCCACGGCTTCGGCGCACGAACCGGCGGAGCGCCCGTCCTCTACGGCTCGATGTACCTCGTGCTCGGCCTCTTCTTCTCCGCAGGCTTCTCGGACGTGGTGCGTGTCTTCCCGATGCCGGTGCTGGGCGTGGTGCTGTTGTTCGAAGCCATCGCGCTGATGACGCTGGTCGCCGACGTGACGACGGACCAGCGCACCTGGTGGGTCGCGCTCGCGGTCGCTGCGGCCGTGGTGGGCCTGCCCTACGGCTACCTGGTGGGCCTCGTCGCCGGCACGCTGCTCGTCTTCGCGCTTCGACGTGGGCTGGTGACGACGCCGAACGCGACGGGCCCGACAGCCTCCGGAAGCTGAGGGCCTTCGTCCGCAGAACGAGCGCGCTCCCCCTCGCCGAAGTGACGATTCCTCGGCGAGCACGAGTCGTGTATCCCGCCTTCATGAAGTTTCCGCTCCTGCCCGTGGTGGTCGTCGTGGTCTTCGCCGGCGGTTTCTTCACGGGTCGCCTGTCGGCGCCTGTGCCCGCGGCATCGACGAATGCGCCCGTCGCCGCAGCGCCGGTCGCGCCACCGCCGGTCGGGCCTCCGTCGGCGTCTGCTGATGACGACTCGACGGTGACAGGTGTCGTCGCCGAAGTGCTCCAGGTGCCGAACTACACGTACCTGCACCTCTCGACGCAGGCCGGAGACGACTGGGCCGCCGTCGGCACCACGACTTCCATCACGGCCGGTCAGCGCGTCACCGTGCGGATCTCGACGCGCATGCAGAACTTCGCGAGCAAGTCGCTCGGCCGCACCTTCGACAGCATCATCTTCGGCGAGCTGGGCGCTGCAGGTCCCGGCCCGGCCCCCGTGAACGAAGGCGCCGCGCTGCCCGCCGGCCACCCACCCGTCGGCGCCGTGGCCGCTGCTCCGCAGGACACCGTCGCCAAAGCCCTCGACGCCACCCGCGCCGCCGAGCCCGCGCTCGCGATGCGCGTCGCCGACGTCTTCTCGGAGCGACAGCTGCTCCAGGGCCGCATGGTGAAGGTGTCGGGCACCGTGAGCCGCGCCACGGCGGTCGCCGGCGTGCACTACGGCCACCTCTCGGATGGCAGCGGCAGCACCGCGTCGCAGAACGACGACCTCGTCGTCATCAGCACGCAGCCGTTGACGGTTGATCAACGGGTGTCGCTCCAGGGCACCGTGGTGCTCGACAAGGAGAGCGGCATGGGCACGAAGTGGCCTGTCGCGCTCGACCGCGCCACCCTCGCGCCGTGACGTGGGCTGGCGGTGGACCTGCCCGGTCGCGCGCCTCGACATCGCTGACGGCAACGGCGTCTTCCGGAGGCGGGCCCCGGGCCCTGGTCCGCGCCTCGATTCAAGGTGGTGTCGCGTCCTGAAGCGCGACGACGACGAGATGAGAGGCTAGAGAGCGCGCCATGCGCTTCCTGGTCGCGGGTCTCGTGCTCATCGTCGTCGGCATCGGCCTCACCGAGTACACGCGTCGGCACCCGTCCGAAGACAAGAAGGCGGGCGCCGAGAAGGCGAAGAAGGTGAAGAACGCTCCGACGGCGCCGCCGACGATGACTGCGCTCATCGAGACGGTCGCAGCGGCTCCCGACGCCGCTTCACCAGCTGACAGCTTCGACCTCGCGAGCCTGCTCACCTCGACGGGAGACGCGGCGCCGGGCTTTGCGCCGGTGCTTCGTGGCGCGGTGAAGGCGCGGGAACTCCACGGCACGGCGGACGGCGCGGTGATGGTGCTCGAGAAGGGCGGCTCGACGGCGCTGGTGCGAATCCCAGCGGGGGGCGCTCCGACGGTGCTCACGGTGCGCTCCACGGCCATCTCGACGGTGAGCTTCGACCCGAAGGCCCAACGGCTCGTCTGGGGAGAAGGCGGCACCGTGAAGTCGATGGCTGCGACCGGTGGCGAGCTCAAGACCCACATCGCCTTCACGCGCGCCCTGGTGACGTCGGTCGCGTCGCACGGCTCGAAGGTCGTCGCGGCGCTCGTGCCCCGTGATGGGGACCCGTTCGCTGCCGACCCGAACGGCGCCGTGGTGAGCATCGAGGACGGGGAGGCGAAGCTCATCGCGACCGAGCAGATTCGTCCTCGGGAGGTACTCTACGACGGCAAAGACGAAGCGTTCTTCGTGGCCGGCTATCCCTCGGGGCTGACCCGCGTCGCGCTCGACGGCTCGTTCACCGCGCGCATCGCCGAGCGCGCCGATGGACCCGTCGCGCTCGAGCCCGGTGCCATCACGTACCGGTTTCCGCAGGCCAGCAGCCCCGAGCTCAAGCGTGGTGGCCGCAGTGGTGGCTCATTGAAGACGGTCGCCCGCGTCGACGTGGAGTGGCTCGCCGTGCAGAACGGCGTGGTGCGCTACACGACGACCGGCATCGCGCCGCGCCTGTTCGAGTCGAAACCCGATGACGAAGCCGGCGTCGAGCTCGCGGCCATCAAGGGGGTCGTGAAGGGCCTGGCGTGGACGGGTGAGAAGACGTGGCTGCTCACGGCCGATGACGACGGCGTGGTGACGCTGCAGGTGAAGTAGCGCTCGCATGCGACTGCTCGAGGCGACCCTCAGTGAGAAGGTGGCCCGCGACGCACTGACGGCAACCGCCTGGGGTCGGCAACTGTCGACGCAACAGTTCCTCGCGCGAGAAGCCGCGCTCCGCAGTCACCCGTTCGCGAAGACGTCGATGCGCACGTGGTTGTGGGCTGCCGACTCCATTCTCTCGTCGTGCGAGACGTTCGAGGTCGCTGCGACGCGTGGGGCGACGTCGGGCCGGGCCTTCATCGTCGCGTCCGTCTTCACCGAGCCCGCGCTCCGAGGCAGAGGCCACGCGGTGGCGATGCTGAACGCGCTCGCCCTTCGGCTCTCGACGCCTGACGCGCTGGCGATGGTGCTGTTCTCAGAGGTCGGCCCCAGCCTCTACGAGCGCAGCGGCTTCGTCGGCCAACCGGGTGTCGACCTCGTGTTCCCTGCGCGCGCCGAGGTGTCTGTCCCCGACACCCCGGCTCCGAGACCTGAGGAGACGGGGCTGCACACCGGAGCCACCCCGCAGCCAGCTGCGTCCAGCCAGATGCCCCCGCACCGTGAGCCGAGGAGTGCGCGACGACTGGAGCGCAGCGCCTCGACACCCACCCCGTCGGCCGTGCGCTGGACGCCGGACATGGAGGCTCCCCCACACCGAGGTGAGCCAGACGCCGTCACGCTCGTGCTGTCGGCGCAGCAGTGCGACTGGCACGTCGAACGGGAGCGCTTCTACGCCTCGGCCCTGCACCGCGCTGCCCCGTCGGCGCACGTCGCGAGAGTGAACGCCTCGTCACTGGCCGTCGCCGCGTCGTTTCAGCGCAACGAGCTGCACGTGTTGTGGACGGACTTTCACGACGACGTCGATGCCCTGGCGCTCCTCGAGGCCTGTGGCGTGAGGGCGCAGCGGTGGGGCCTTCCCGCCGTGCGGGTGTGGGAGACTCAGCCCATGCCAACGCCAGTCGGCGCCGCGCGCGTCGAGAGGAACGATGAGCTCCCGATGCTGCGCGCCCTCGATGGAGGCGCGGCGCGCTGGACGAACATCTCGCAGGGGCTCTGGGCATGATGCGCGCCGTCCGCTTCCACCGCTTCGGCGGCCCCGAGGTGTTGCAGGTCGAGCGCGTTCCAACGCCCATCGTCACGCCGGGCCATGCGCTCGTCGACGTCGTCACGGCCGGCGTGAACTTCGCCGACACCGAGCGACGGCGTGGGCTGTACCTCGCCGACGAGCCGCTCCCGGCCATCACCGGCTTCGAAGGCGCGGGAGTGGTGAGCGACGTCGGCTCGAAGTTCGACGCGGCCTGGGTGGGCAAACGTGTCGCCTTCGTCAGCCCGGCGAGCACGGCCGACAGCTGCCTCGTTCACATCTCACGGCTCATCCACCTGCCCGACACGCTGTCGATGGAGGACGGCGCCGCGTTCCCCGTGCAGGGCCTCACCGCGTGGCACGTGTTGCACACGATGGCGTCGGTGCGCGCTGGAGAGACCGTGTGCGTGACGGCCGCCGCGGGTGGCGTGGGACAGTTCGCGATTCAGCTGGCGCGCGCAGCCGGCGCGACGGTCGTCGGGGTGGTGTCGTCGAAAGCGAAACGAGCCATCGCGCTCGCCCGCGGCGCAGACGAGGTCGTCATCGGCCACGAGTCAGACGCCCTGCGCGGCCAGGTCGACGTGTTGCTCGACTCCGTGGGCCGTGACGCGTTCGACTTCGGCTGGCAGGTGCTCAAGCCGTACGGCCGTTGGGTCTGCTTCGGAGACGCGAGCGGCGCCGCCCCGGCCTTCCCATCGGCGCGCCTGCTGGAGCGTTCATTGAAGGTGTCGGGCTGGTGGTTGCGAACGCCGATGGCGCCCGAGGTCTGGGCCCGCGGCGTCTCGGCGGTGGTGGACGCGTTGGTCCAGAAGCAGGCCGTGATGGACGTGCACGTCTCTCCGATGAGCGGCGTCGCCGAAGCGCATCGCTCGCTCGAGTCACGCGCCTCGATGGGAAAACACGTCGTGCAGCTGGGCTGAGGAACCTTCGCAGCGTCGCCGCTGTCACCCACGCGGAGAGACGTCCTTCGACGCTCCCGAAGAGCGACGTCAGCGGCGCGCGTCGTACACCTTCACCAACTGCTCGTCGTCTGACTGCGACGTGGGCGCGACCGGAAGCGCCAGGGCGGTGATCAGCCCAGCTGCGCCGAGGACGGCAGTGATGACGCCGCTGATCAGCAGCCCTGGTGGCCGGTCGACGCACACGCCTCGAGCTTGTGGGGTGCCGCTCCAGCTGGCGCAGTCGGCGCCAAGGGCGCTCGCGGAGAACACCACCACCGCCGTCAGCACCAGCACGCCCGCGACGGCTCCCGAGCCGCTCTTCAGGCCCACTCGGCCCCAGTAGGCGTCGACGAGGTCGAACCGCTGGAGCCGCTGGTAGAACAGGGGCCGCGTCACCACCCGACCATCGACGAGCCGCTCGTCGCCTCGCACTTCGAGCCGCGCTCGCGCCGGTGGCAGTCGAACGGGCAGTGGTGGCGGAGGCCCGGGTCGCGGCGCAGGCGGCCGGGCTTCGAGCTCGACCATCGGTTGAATGAGCAGCACGACGAGGAACACCAGGCGCTCGTCGAGGTCCCTGCACGAGGCCGCGGACTGTTCGAGTTCCCGCGTGCCCAGAATCTTCCCGTTGAGGTCGACGATGGTGAAGCGCGCGCGCCACTGATCCGACGTCTGCTCCAGCCGGCCCTCGACCGAGCGAGGCGCAGTGGCGACGAAGAGCGGCTGACCCATTCGCCGCTCGACGCGTTCGGCCAACTCAGGAGCCTGCATGCAGACAGCAGGGGCCCGCCACGTCAGTCCCCACGTCGGCGCGGCGCGCGCAGCGGGGGCCAACAGGACGAGCAGCAGAACGAAGCGGACCCTCACAGGCACTCGGAGAAGTTGGGGGTGGCCTGCTTCGAGCCACACGTGAGCCCGGGACAACAGTCGCTCGTCCGCGGAATGCACTCCTTGCCCTTGTTCCAACAGAAGCTGCACCGGTTGCGAGCGAGGTCGCAGAAGGAACCGGCACCACTCCTCGGAGAAGCACAACACTCGCGATTCGAGCTGCACGCGCCGTCGGTCTTGCAGTCGGGGAAGCAGCCACCATTCTTGCAAACGAGTGGGTCACCCAGCGAGCCGGTCGCGCAGCACTTGCCGGTCGCGCAGCTGAAGTCCTCGGAGATGCACCGCTCGCCTGCATCGACTTCGCCGCCACGCCCACAACCGCCCTCGTAACAGACGTTGTCGACGCAACAGCCGCGGCAGGTCGCAGTCGAGCAGACCTGCACCGCGCACGCCTCGAGCGACGGCACGACGAGGGCGCACGAGAGGGTCAGCGCGAGCGGGAGTCGAAGGTGTTTCCTCAGCGGAGGTCTCATGAATGGGCGCCACCTTCGAGAAGAGCCCAGGACCCGGCGTGGAGTCGAGCACTGTGTCCACGGACCTCGGCTTCGAGCGTGACCTGTCGCCGAGGTCTTCGTGTATCAGGCTCGCATGCGTCCCTTCGTCATCGTCGTGCTGGGCCTGCTCTCATGCCGCGAGCGCTCGCCCGCGTCATCCTTCGACGCGAGCTCGCTCCCACCGAAGCTCGTGCACGTGCTCGTCACGGGCCCGGCCGAAGGCTGGTTCGTGCGCGAAGGGCCGCGCCTCATCGAACAGTGGCGCACGCAGGAGCAATGGCCCAACGCGCTCGTGTTGATGACTGGTGCGTCGCCGTCACTCGACGTGGTGCCGGCGCTGTTCGAAGGCGCTCCGACCGCGGCGATGATGACGGCAGCGAACGTGGCGGCGTTCACCGCGGGTCCGCGAGACGTCGACTTCGGCGTTCAGTCGCTGCTGACCTTGCGCAACACCAGCGGCGCGATGCTGTTGATGACGAACGTGCGGCCCACGGCTGAGGCGCCCCCACTGCTCGCGCCACCCACCTTCGCGATGTTCGAGCGCAGCGGCGTCAAGCTTGGCGTGCTCGGTGTCTCGGGCCTCACGAAGGCCGATGGACCCTTCGAGGCGGTCCCCCTCGAAGGCGCGCTGCAGACGACGCTCGAGGCCGCGAAGTCGCAGGGTGCACAGGTCATCGTCGTGATGGTGAGCGGCTGCTCGACGAACCTCCGGCCGATCCTCGAAGCGCACCGCGATTGGACCATCGACCTCGTCGTGGCGTCCGCCTGCGACGGCGCCGTGGACGGACGCATCGGCACCTCCACGCTGCTGCACGTGAAGGCTGGCCAGTACGCCTCGCTCCGCGCGGAGCTCGGCGACGTTCGCGCGCTCTCCGCGAAGGTCGTCGACGTCGCCACGACGGGCCATGAAGACCCGGGCGCGGCGAAGCTTCGAGAGACCTGGCTCCAGCGGCTCGAGGGCGAACGCTCGAAGACCATCGCCGTGCTCGCGAAAGCCCCAGCGCCCGACGAGACGGCCTTGCTGGTCGCGACGGCGCTGAAGGTGACGGCGAAGGTCGACGCGGGGCTGTTCAGCACGAGAAGCCTGAAGGCGCCGCTGCAGACGGGCGCGCTCACGCGAGGCGGCGTGCTCGACGCGCTGCCTGCCTTCGAGCGCGTGTTCCTCGTCGACGTCCCGGGAGAAGTCCTCACCAAGCTCGTCTCGCACCCCGACGCGTTCCTCTCGTTGCCCGCGAAGGTCGACCCGAACGGCAGCTACGTGTTGGCGACGACGGAGTTCCTCTACCGCACCGGCATCGGCCTCGACGTCGTCGACGCGAACCCGGTCGACTCGGACCTGTTGGTGCCGACGGCGGTGGTGTCCTGGCTGGAGGCACAGGGCAGCGACGCGCAGCAGCCGCTCGCGGTGCCCAGGCCGCCACAGCGCAGGAAGTGAACCGAGGCCTCACTCGACGTCGGTTGGCCTCAGCGCGCCCAACAGCGGGTCGCCCCTCACCTCCTCACGTCGAACCTGCCCTCGGTGACCTGGCCCACTCCCCGTTTCCCGCGTTGAATCCCATCGCCGGAGCCAACCTCTTCGAGGTGCGCTTCCGGCGCTGCTGTTCCAGTGAGACTTGCTTCTTGATCAGCAACCGAACCAGGCCCGGTTGTTCACGTGCGGCCCGCGGGTCACGACCCTTGGTGGCTCCCGACCACCAGGCGGGTTTGCTCTGACACCACGATAAAATCGAAGTTTCACTTCGTGTTGCTTCGTTGCCTGGGCTGTCGGTGCGTCGTTAGCGTTGACTGGCAGGGGGGGTTCACATGGCGTTGATCAAGCCCGACGTCGTCCGTCATCCGGCGCGAGCCTTTCGCTCCCCCGGCTCGAGAACGGAGCGTCGAGACCGGTGAGTCCCTCCGACGCGCTCACACCGGAGCCCGACGACCCGGCTCGCCGGGGCCGCTTCGAGACCTTTCGCGAGGTCGCACTCGCGCTCCAGCGCGCGGCCGAGAGCGCCCGCAACTACACGCCGGAGCACCCCAGCGTGTCCCAGTCCATCGACAGGCTGCAGGAGCGCCTGACGGCGACGCTCGAGACATTCGGGGATCTCGAGTTCGAGCTCACGACCGCCGGCATCGTCTTCGATGGCGAGCCGGTGACGCCCCGCCCCGGGGTCCGCGACTTCCTCACGCGGAGGCTCTTCGCAGAGGGCATCCGCCGGGTCGCCATCCTCCCGGGCGCGCCCGTGGAGGAGGTGCGGACGCT
Organism: Myxococcaceae bacterium; assembly: GCA_040400045.1. Lineage (GTDB taxonomy): Bacteria > Myxococcota > Myxococcia > Myxococcales > Myxococcaceae > Xiheimicrobium. The sequence continues at coordinate 50,512 of JBBAQZ010000034.1, read as the reverse complement.
CCTCGAGCTGTGGACGAAGAGCCGCGGCCCGGGCCAGCCAGCCGACGAGAGCCTGTCGAGCCGCCTCTGGGAGGCCGACTTCAAGTTCATTCAGCTCGTCATCCTCGACACGCTCAACCTCGACGACCACGAGGGCGAGGGCGAAGAGCGTGCCGGCGCCGACTCGGACTGGCGCAGCACCTTCCACGACGACGTCGAGATGCTCGTCTCGCTGATGCAGGTCGACTCACAGCCGGTCGCCGTCATGGAGGCAGGCAGCGCCACGGCCCTCAACGACACGCTCGTGCTCCTCGAGAGCGAGGGCATTCGCGACATCACCGCCGATGACCTCGCCCGGCAAGACGTCGCGGGCCAGCGCCTCGACGAGGTCACCCCCGAGGTGCTCGCCTCGATGATGGCGACCATCACCTCGGAGCTGCCCGAGCCCGAGCCACGGTTCTTCCAGGCGCTGCTCAACGGCGCCCTCGCGCTGCCCGCGGCCCGACCCGGGTTCGTCGCCGCCGGCACCCGGGCGGCCACCCGGCTCACCAACCAGGGGGGCTTCGAGCAGGCCATCGAGGCCTTCCAGCGCACGCTCGATGCCGTCCGCGCCAGCCCACGCCAAGACCCCGGGCGCGTCGAAGTGCTCGCCGAGCTGCGCAAGGCCATCACCGTCGACGAGGTACTCGCCTGGCTGGTGGCGGCGCTCGACGACGAGCTCGCGGCCCAGGGCGCCGAGCGGTCCCTTCGAAAGCTGGGCAGCGCGTTTGCGCCGAAGCTTCGTGAGCTGGGGAGCGCCCTGAAGACCGAGGCAGGCCAGGCCCGGCTCGACGCCCTGGTGGGGACGAAGAGCGCCTCGCAGCGGTCTGGCGAGGCCGCCCCCGACGGCCTCCTCGCCAACCTTTCCGGGCTGGCCCCCGCAGAGGCCGCCGCGCTCATCGGCCTCGCCCTCACGCAGCCCGACGTGCAACAGCGAAGGGCCGCCGCGCAGTTTCTTGACGAGAACAACGCCCTGCTCGTCCGCAGAGCCCACCTCCACAGCCGCATCGCCGATACCGACGCCCTCGTCCGCCGCCTCGTCATTCGGGTGCTGGGCCTCATCGAAGACGTCTCGGCGGTGCCGCTGCTCAAGGTGCGCCTGAGCAGGCCGATCCAGGCCGAAGAGCGCATCACCATCTACACGGCGCTCACCGAAATGCACGCACGCCAGGCACAGTCGCTGCTCCTCGAGGGCGCGCTGAACGAAGATGACGTGGAGGTGCGCGTCGCTTGCATCGAGGGGCTCGCGAGGTCCCCGACCCCGCGGGTGGTGAAGGCGCTCGAGAGGCTCGCGGGCAAGCTGCTCGTCCACTGGAAGGTGCGGAACGCCGCCACCAAGGCCCTCGAGAAGCTCGACGAGGGACAGGTCCGGTGACGACGGCCGGCGCGACCCGCGCGACGCTCCTGCAGCGGGTGGCGCAGACACTGAAGGCTGCGCAGGTGCATGCGCTGTCGAACCAGCTGCTGACATCGAGCGTGCAGCAGGTTCACGAGCTCATCCAGGGCCTCGACGGCACGCCCCTCACCCTGCTCTGGGCGGTCGACGCGATGTTCGTCAACGGCGCCCTCGTCACGCCGGGGCCGGGCCTGGCGCAAACGCTCGAGGCGCTCACCCGGCTCTTCGAGCGCCTCGGCGTGCACGAGCTGCGCTTCGACGCCGAGGTGACGCACGAGCAACTGCTCGCGTTCATCGCGACCTTCCAGAAGCACTGGCACAGCACGTCACCCCGCGCCATCGTCGACGAGCCCGGGCCCGTCCGCTTCCGCAAGCTGGGCGAGGACGAGCTCGAGGCGGCGGCCGTCGGCGCTCTGGACCGGCGGCAGCGCCTGCTGCAGAGCTACGCGCGGCTCACGGTGCTGGCGAAGGTGGTGGTCGACCACGTCTCGACGCGCCAGCGCTTCCAGCTCGGCGTCGTGCGGCGCGCGGTGCAGCGGCTCGCCGAGGCCAGCACCGGCTCCGAGGCGCTCCTCGCCGGGCTCACGCGCTTCCCCAACCTGCAGGGGGACCTGCACTTCAACCTGGCGGCCACGGCGGCCTTCTCGCTGCTGATGGGTCGGCGGCTGGGCCTGCCGCGCGGGGCGCTCGTCGACCTCGCCCTGGTGGCGCTGCTGCACGACCTCGCGCGCCTCGAGCTCGCCAGCGCCGACCTCGAGCTCCGCAAGGCGGCCTCGCGCGAGCAGCCGGCGCGGTCGCTGCTGGCCGTCGTCTCGCTGAGCGTCGCGCGCGACGCGCTGCTGGCAGCCTCCATCGCCTTCGAGAGCGGGTTGCCGGCGAACGGCGACGACTCGCTGCTCCACCCGGGCGCCGCCGCGCGGCTCGTCGCCGTGCCGTCGCTCTTCAGCCGCCTCACCACGCCGCTGCCACCGCGGAAGGCGCTGGCGGCCGACCAGGCGCTGCGGCTGCTCCGGCGCCGGGCCGGCGCCAGCCTCGACGCCGACGCCGTCGCGCTCTTCATCTGCACCGTCGGCCTGTTCCCGGTGGGCACCACCGTACGCCTCTCGTCGGGAGAGCTCGCCGTCGTGCTCGAAGTGCCGAAGGACCCGGCGAACGGCTCGCGCCCGGTGGTGAAGGTGTTTCGCGATGCCGGGGGCGGCCCGGCTGACGCCGTCGTCGACCTCGCCACCGACCCGATGCGCCGCGCCGCCCTGGAGTCCGTCGACGCCGCCGAGGCCGCGAACCCGGTGCCGTTCCTGCTCGCCTGAGCGCCGGCGGCGGTGGGCGTCACGGTGACGCGCGAGCCCTCCCGTCAGCGCGGCGGTGGCGAGCGCGCGCCCTTCAGCTCATCCATGGCCCGGGCCGCCAGCGCCTCGCCCTCGCGCCAACCGAGGTCGCGGGCCTGCTCCAGCACCGCGTCGAGGTCGGCCATGGCCGTCGCCGGGCTCGACGCCAGCACCACCCGCGCGCGGTTGAAGCGCACCCGCAACACCCCGACGCGGTCGCCGGCCTGCTCTGCCAGCGCCATCGCCTCGGCGAGCAGCGTCAGGGCCGCGGCCGCGTCACCCCGCTGGGCCCGCGCCACCGCCAGGTTCGTCACCGCCTTCGCCTCGCCGGCGCCGCTGCCAGCCAGCTTCGCGCGCAGCCGCGCCGACTCGAAGAACTCTTCGGCGGGCGGGCCCTTGCCGGCGCGCAGGTGGAGGCGGCCCAGGGCGTTGAGGTACTGCCACGGCAAGTTCGGGTCCTTCAGTCGCGGCGACGACACCAGCGGCAGGCCATCGAGCAGCATCGCCGTCGCGGCGGCGAGGTCGCCGCGGGCCTCGAGGACCCCGGCGAGGTCCACCTTGAGGGTGGCCTGGAGCGTCTCGGAGCCCTGGGCCGGCAGGCGCGCCTGCGCCTCTCGCAGGCTGGTCGTCGCCTCGGGCAGCCGCGAGAGCCGCTGGAGCGACAGCCCGCGCTGCCGGAACACCTCGACTCGCGCGAGGCCCCCCATCGACGGTGGGATGGAGGTGGTGAGCCCGTCGAACAGGGCGAGGGCGCGGTCCGGCGCCTGGTGCACCAGCGCCCCCATCGCGCGGCCGGCCACGTCGAGCAGCGCCACCGCCGCCTGCTCCGTCATCGAGCCGGCCTGGCTCGCCTCTCGCTGCATCAAGCCGAGGCACTGGGTGAAGGCGTCGGCAGCCGCGGCGAAGGCGCCGCGCTCGAGCGCCCGGTCGCCCGACCGGCGGAGCGCGTGGATGGCCTTGCGCGGCTGCCCGGCCTCGAGGAAGTGCCGCGCGAGGACCTCGAGGGGTTGCTCCGCGGCCGGCCGCCGTTCGAGGGCCTCGGCGATGCGCCCGTGCAGGAAGGTGAGGTCGACGGGGGTGAGGCGCTGGAGGAGCGCCTCGTGGGTCAGGCTCTGCTCGAAGCGCAGCTCGTCGCCGTCACCTCGAGCCAGCGCGCCGCGCTGCACGCACTCGGCGGCGGCCGCCGGCAGGTCGAGCCGGTCGGGCGAAGCCTCGCCGGCCAGGGAGAGAGGGAAGACGCGGCCGATGACGGCCCCCACCCGCAGCAGCGCCCGCGCCTGGGCGCTCAACCGTGACAGGCGCGCGGCGACGACGAGGCTCAGCGCGTCGGGGAGAGGGGCCCGGGCCGTGTCCCCCAGCACCCATTGGTGCCCCTCGCGCCGCGCGACGCCGAGCTCGACGAGGCTGTTGACGAGGGTCTCGACGAAGAAGGGGTTCCCCTCGGCGCGCTGGCCCACGAAGTCGAGGAGCGCCTCTGAGGGCTCGCCGTCGAGCAGCCTCGACACGAGGGCGCTCGTCGTCGCGAGGTCGAGCGGACCGACGTCGACGCGGCGCAGGCGGGGCGCCAGGCCGGACAGGTCGCCCGGGCGGGCGGCCGCCAGCAGGCCGAAGGGGTGCCGCGCCGCGCGCCGCTGGAGCTCCTCGAGCAGCTCGAGCGACTCGCGGTCGACGAGGTGCAGGTCGTCGATGGCGAGCAGCAGCGGCCGGTGGGCGGCCGCCGCATCGAAGACGAGCAGCAGCGCCGCCCGGTCGCGCGCCGCGTCGTCGTCTCGGGGTGAGGGGGCGTCGCCGGAGCGCTCGAGGCCAAAGAGGCGCTCGACCCGCCCGACGTCGTGGGGTGTGGCCCCGAGAGCCACCAGGCCGGCCAGGGGCGAGTTCCCGGCGTCGCTCCCGTCGAGGAGCGACAGCACGAGCTGCCGGGCGACGCCGTAGGAGGCCGAGGTGGCGCTCCGGGCCGAGAGCACCTGCACACCGGCGCGCCGGGCCAGAGAGACGCCCTCGGCCAGCAACCGGCTCTTCCCGATGCCGGGCCCGCCCACCAGCACCGCGCCGCCGACTTTCCGCGCGCGCACCACCTCGACCAGCTTGCCCAGCAGGCTGAGCTCGACCTCCCGCCCGACGAGGGGGCGGCCCTGCGCCTCGCGCTCGGCGAGGCCGAGGAGCTCGTAGACGGGCTCCTGCTTCTGGCCGCCGACGATGACGTCGCGGGCGGCGGTCTGCACGGCGCCCCGCACCAGCGCCTCGAGGGCCTTGCTGGCGATGACGAGGCCGGTAGGGACAGTGCTGAGCAGGCGCCGCGCCACGGCGGCCACCTCGGCGACGCCGAGGGAGTCCGACAGGCTCGACTCGTCGTAGGCGCTCGTCACCGTCGCGCCGTGCAGGCCACTGCGCAGCTGGAGCGGCCGCGGCAGACGGCGGTTCGCCTGCTCGACGATGCGGGCGAAGTCGAGGCACGTCTCGACGGCGCGCCGGGGGTCGTCCTCGTGGGCGTTCAGCAGCCCGAAGACGACGAGGAAGCCGACGCCGGGCAGGCGCTCGAGCTGGCCCTCTCTGTGGCGCACCGCCTCGGCGAAGGCCTCGGCCACGGCCGCGGTCTGCGCCTTGGCAGCGGGCGCGCCCATCACTTCGGTGAGGCTCGCCTGGCCCGACAGCTCGGCGTAGGCGACGGTGAGGAGCCGCCTTTCGGTCGAGACGACGGAGCGCGGCAGGGTGGCGAGGTGGGCCAGCAGGCTCGGTGACAAGAGGGCCTCGGGGCCCTGCGCGGTCGTCGGGGCCACCCCGCTGACGGGCAGCGCCTCGAGCTGGGCGACCACCTCGCGCATCGTCTGGGGGCGCTCGCCTGGCTGCTTCGCGAGGCACGCCATCACCAGCCGGCGCAGCACTTCGGGGATGGGCTCGTCGAGGCGCGTCGTCGGAGAGAGCGGCGGCGGCGGCCGGGTGATGACATCGGCGGCGAGCTGGCCGTACACGGCCGCGTCGAACGGCGGGGCCCCGGTGAGCAGCTCGAACAACAAGGTGCCGAAGGAGTAGATGTCGGTGCGGGCGTCGACGTCGAGGCCGGCGGCCTGCTCGGGCGACATGTAGCGGGGCGTGCCCAGGACGTCACCCAGCTGCGTCTCCACCACCCGCGGCCCGGCGCCAGCCATTCGCTTGGCGATGCCGAAGTCGAGCACCTTGACCCAGTCGGGGTCGGCTCTCGCGCAGAGGAAGACATTGTCGGGCTTGACGTCGCGGTGGACGACCGAGACCGAGTGCGCGGCCACCAGCGCCTGCCCGAGCCGCGTCGCGATGCGCAGGGACGAGGCGAAGGGTAGCGGCTGGCGCGCGAGGCGAGCCGAGAGGGTCTCTCCCTCGAGCAGCTCCATCACCGCGTAGACGAGGTCAGGCCCCTCGACGAAGTCGAACACCTCGACGATGTGCGGGTGGTTGATGGTGTTGACGAGGGTCGCCTCCTGGAGAAAGCGCTTCACGACCGCCGCATCGGACACCAGCGCTGCGTGGAGGTGCTTGATGGCCACCGGGCGGCCCAGCGCGCGGTGGCGGGCGCGATAGACGGTGCCCATCGAGCCCCTGCCGAGCACGCCTTCGACGACGTAGGCGCCGAAGGCCGCCGGTCGGTTGCGAGAGTCGATGAGGGCGTCGCGCGGCTCAGCCATCGCAGATGAGAGAGTGTAGCCCAGCGCCCGGGAGCACGCCGGGTCATCTCGCCATCAGCGGGGCGCCGGTCTGCCGCGGGCTGCGTCGAGGTGTTCTGCGAGGGGCCTGACGACCGAGACGGTGGACCTTCGATGGAAGCGAGGGCCCAAGGGCACGCGGACACGATGGCTGCGGCCTCTTCTTCAACGGGCTGTTAGGGGAGCGACCATGCGTCCGACCCTCAGGCGTGCCGTGCCGATGGTGCTTGTCGTCGGCGTCGTGGCGGGGCTGGCCTTCGTCATGCTCAGTCCGTCGACGAAGGCCTCGGTGACGACCGGGTCGGCCACTCCGACGTCGACTCCGACGCCGCCGTCGGCCCCGAAGGGGGCCTCGCCGCACCAGGCCCTCGGGGGAGTCGACGCTGGGCCCACAGCCGCTCCGACGCGGAGGCAGGTCGAGCTCGGGTTCACCACGCCGACGGCGACCCGTGATGGCGGGCTCCGTGCCGTTCGAGGGCTGGCTCCGCCGAAGCCGCCGACTGACAAACGAGCGGCTCCCGGTGCACGCGCCCCTCAGGAGCTCGAGATTCTCGGCTACGCCTTCGAGGCCCTCGAGGAAGACGTGCGCGAGTGCCTCTCCCAGTGGGATGCGCTGGACGCCGGCGCGACCGGCGAGGTGATGCTCGTCTTCCAGCTCGACGCGAAGGGCCTCCAGAAGACGTGGCTCGACAGTGCCGCCGACGTTCCGTTCGGCCCGCGCAGCTGCATCTCGAACGCGGTGTACGGCCTCGACTGGTCGAACGTGGTGACCGAGCCAGCGCAGGTCTCTCAGCGCTTCGACCTCGGCGCACCCGACGGCGGCTGAGCCGCTACCAGGCCGGCGTGAAGCCCGGCTCCGAGCGTGGTGTTCGCCTTCCGCCCCTTCAGCGCTGGGCGCAGCGAACGCGACGCCCTGCTCCGCCGGGGGTCGCACTCTCAACCGCCCACGCTGAAACCGGGGCCAACGCCGATGCTCGACTCGGCCTGGAAGCCGATGGGCTCGGCGCTGGGCACCATCTCCATGCGCGGCACGCCCTTGAGCCGGGTCCCTCCACACGCGAGACGTGCCGACAGCCACAGCGAACCCGCGCCGCAACAGAAGTGTCAGTCACGACGGACGCCAGCGAGACGACGGCCAGCAGACCGAAGCGCCGAACTGGATTCGATCGCGATCGCCGACCTGAGCCGCGATGGCGCCAGCGACCGGAGCATCAAGGCCAATGGGACCATCCGAATCGTTCAGAGCGGTCTCATTGACACTGCCTGCGGTGTGATCCGCTGACTCCAGCCACGCTCACTCGCAGGTGATGGCGGCGTCCTTCGCCACCACCCGAATCGTCTGGTTGAGGCTCGCGAACCCCGGCTCCGTCACCTCGAGCTGCGCATCACCGAGCGGCCCTGACGCGAGCGTCGGCTTCACCATCAACGCGTTCGCGCTCCCGCCTTCGAAGAACAGCGGCGTGTCGAGCACCACGTCGGCGCGGCTCATCTTCCCCGTCAGCTGCAACATGCCCAGCATCGGCCTGGCCGCGCCGTCGACCGGCACCACGAACAGCGTGGCTTCCTGATTCGGAGCGAGCACCAGGTCCGCCAGGTCGACCATCGAGCCCTTCGCGCACGACTTCGTGCCCGTGCGTCCGAGGGTCGTCACGTTCGCCTTCGCGTGGAAGCGAATCGACGCGCCCTTCTTCGCCTTCACCGTGATGGCGTCGAGCTCGCGCGTGCCTTCCTTCGCGCGGAACCGGTAGTCCTTCTCTTCGTCGAGCCGCACCGCGAACTGCGCGAAGCCCAGCGGCAACACCTGCGCCGCCCCGCCCGTCACCTCGAGCCCCAGCTCCGGGAAGCCGCGCTCACCGACGGGAGCGTGCTCCAACCTGATCAACACCGTGCGCCCCATCACCAGCGGCGGCGTGAAGTCGTCGGTCTCGACGAAGTTCACCACCTGCGAGTACCGCACGATGCCCTTGTCGCCATTCCCGCCATCGGCACAGCCGACGAAGGCAAAGACCGTCCCCAGCGCCAGCGCTGCTTTCCCAAACCCCGTCATGTGGTGCTCCCCGTTTTCGCGCCTCGGTCCGGCCGGGTTGGCGCGTTCGACCGGGCCGTCCGCAAATGCCGGGCCAGCTCCAAATGCCGAAGAACGCGGACGCTGGTACCGGAACACCACGGCGAGCACGACGTGTGCGCCACGACGTCGATGTCAGACGGGAGTCGCTGTCCGGGTGGCTCGCCTGAGCGCCCGCGCAGCGGTGTCGTCGGCGCCCTGCACTTCAGGGAACGCGGCTCCGACGGCCGCCAACGAGGGGGGCAACGCGAGCACGTTCGCGTCCACCGTCGGCCCGAAGACGTTCTCGGTCGAGCCCGCGAAGTTCGTCGTGCGGAAGAATGGCGAGAAGTGCCAGCGTAGCGAATAGCCGAGCGCGAGCAGCCGCTGCAGCACGTCGGGCGCGCCGTTGGGAGCGTTGTGCTCCAGATAGATGACGGGCTGACACTGCTTCAGCGTCTGCATGGCGCCGGCGAGCACCTGGCCTTCCATGCCTTCGACGTCGATCTTGAGCAGCGTGAGCTTCTCGAGCCCCACCGCATCGAGGGGCACGACGTCGACCGGCTCACCTTGCGTGGAAGCACCGAGCCCGACGCCACCGAAGTTGCCAGTCGCCGCGTAGTCGATGGTTGGAACGAGCAGACTTCCGGGCGCCGCTCCCACAGCGGCGTGGAGCGCGCGCGCGTGGAGGTGACCGTTCGTGACGAGGTTGCTGGTGAGCAGCGCGTGGACGACACGCTGTGGTTCGAACGCGAGGACCAGCCCTGTCGGCCCGACCTTCGCCGCGAGCGGAACGGCGTGCGTCCCCACGTTCGCGCCGACGTCGACGACGACGTCACCGGCCTTCACGAAGGCGCTGAGGAGTTCGACCTCGCCCTCGGCCCACTCTCCATACGTGTCGAGCGAGTGGCCGACGTGGGCGTCAGACGTCAGGTACGCCATCACGCCGTGACGGCACGCTCGCAGCCGGACCAGGCCAGCTTCGTGAAGCAATCGCATCGCCCGACGGTAGCCGGGCTGTCGGCTGAAGAAAGGACTGCGACGCCACCCGAGTGGAAAAGCCGCGAGTGGTGCCCAGAGGTCTGGGCGGACCGGGAGTCGAACCCGAACGTCTTGAAGACGTTCTTCCAGGAGCGTGTGGGGCATGTCCGGGCAGGTGGCGTCGCGCGAGCTGAGACGCGCATGCCCTCTCGGACCTGACGACTTCCACGCCGTACACCACGCACGGGCACCGTGAACTCAAGCCCGTCGGAGCCAGGCCAGCGCGGCCAGGGGCCATCGCCACAGCTCGACCCGGAACACCGGAGTACGCGCCTCGTCGGAGGTCGCGACGAAGAAGAAGCACCGATCGAGCCCTGTCGACGGCCGCCGCCCAAGAGGTGCTCCGCGACGGTGAGCAGGGAGCCGCTGCCGGCACGCGCGCCCCCTCGCTCTCCACCGGAGCGTCAGGTCGAAGCTGATTCAGTCGCAGGTGTCGCTGATCGTGTCGCACGAGGTGCTGCAGCACTCAGCGTCGCCAGCGCAGGCGACTCCGGCGGCCTTGCACATCGCGCTACCGCCAGCCATCGAGCTGCACCGCACACGATGCCGACGGGCGCCTCGCCCTGACGCCGCTTGACCCGTCCGCCCACTCCCCCTACGAGACCTCTGCCTTCAGGTGCCCGCGTTGGGCACTCTCAAAGAGGGAAGCCGGTGAGAATCCGGCGCGGTCGCGCCACTGTGACCGGGAACGCTCCACATCGATGATGGAGCACGCGTCGTCTCGAAGTCGGGGAGCCTCTTCGCCCCACGTCACTCTGCGGACGTCTCGCAGGGGAAGACGGGAGTCGGCACGCACTGTCCCGGCGAGCCAGGAAACCTGCCTGAGGGTGCGGTGATTCCACGAGAGTCACCGCGTGGCCTTCTCTCTTCGCGGAAGAGAGCAGAGGGCGCTGCATGCGGTGGTTCGTCGTCGCCAGTGTGGCCGTGTGGAGCGCCTCCGCGCTCGCCGCTGACGTCAGCGACGGTGGAGTGATTCCGCTCCCACCCGTCGTCGTTCCGCTCGGCGCAGCCGACGTTCCCAACGCGTCGTCTCCAACGCAGCGCGACCCGTCGGCCACCACCACCGTCATCGAGACCAGGTCGCGCGTCGCTGAAGCGAAGGACGCCGCCGAGCTCATCGCCGCGTCTCCCGGAGCCGTGCTGCAGGACCAGGGCGGCGCGGGCCAACGCAAGACGCTGTCACTCCGCGGCGCGTCGCCCAACGCCGTGCTCGTCCTCCTCGACGGTGTGCCACTCAACGGCCCCGGCAACGCGGTCGACTTGTCACGACTCCCGGTCGCCATGCTGGAGCGCCTCGAGGTCATGCGCGGCGCCGGCAGCCGCTACGGCCCGGGCGCCATGGGCGGCGTCGTCAACCTCGTCACCAAGGCTCCCGACGGCCAGCGCGCCTTCGCCGACGTCTCGCAAGGCAGCTTCTGGACGACGACGGCGTCACTCGGTGGCTCCACGCAGGTGCTCGGCGGAGAAGGCCTCGCGCTCGTCCACGGCCTGCGCAGCGACGGCAATTTCAGCTACCGGTGGGACGACAAACCTGCACTCGATGGCAATGATTGGCCGTCTGCCGTTCGACAGAACAACCAGGCGCTCCTCGGCGGAGGACTGCTGCGTTGGCGGCGCACCATCGGCAACTCCCGCGTCGACGTGGTGGGTGAAGGCCTCTACGAGACCCGCGGACTCGCGGGCCCCGTCCAGAACCCCAGCGCAGACGCCTCCCAGGCCACCGGTCGCGGCACGCTCTCGACGCGCGTCACCACCGCCTTCGACGACGGCGCAGAGCTGCAGGTGCTCGGCTTCGGGCGCGTCGACTCAACGGTGCTCCGAGGCAGTCCCTTCGGCACGGGCCCGTTCGGCCAGCTCGAGAGTTCCTTCGGCGCCGAGGCCGTCTACTCCCGCAAGGCCTTTTCCCGGCACCGCTTCACCGGACTCCTCTCGGGTGGCGGCGACTTCCTCCGCGAGCCATCCGGCAAGAATCCATCCTGGGGCCGCTTCAGCGCGATGCTCGGTGACGAGGTGTCTCTCTTCGATGGACGTCTCATCGTGGACGGCACCGCGCGCGTCGACGTCGCTGGACCCTTCGTCGTCTTCTCTCCCAAGGTGAGCGGCACCGTCTACCTCCCCGCCGGCTTCGAGCTGCGCGCCTCGGGCGGACAGTCCTCACGGCCTCCCGGCTTCCAGGAGCTGTACGTGATGCAGGGCACCCTGCTCCCGAACCCCGACTTGAAGCCCGAGCGCGGCCTGCTCGCCGACGTGAGCGCGGGCTGGCGACATGAGAAGGCGTCCGCGCAGGTGACCGGCTTCTACGGCCTCTACGAGAACCTCATCGCGTACGAGTACTACCCGCCGGTCCTCGCCAAGCCGTACAACTTCGCCGCCGCGCAAACGGCTGGTCTCGAGGTCGAAGGCGCTGTCTCTCCCGCTTCCTGGCTCGAGGCGCAGGCCAGCTACACGTACCTCGCGACGCAGAACCTCAAAGACGACCCGCGCTACTACTTGAAGGCGCTTCCCTACCGTCCCCGTCATCGCGTCACCGGCCGCGTCGTCGCCGGACCCGACTGGCTCAAGGCACGCGCCGAGGTCCTGGTGCAGTCGGAGCAATTCACCAACCGCACCGAAGCCGTCGCCCTGCCCGCCCGCGCGTTCGTGAATGTGGGCATTGCGACGACGCCGTGGAAGAACCCGCGCGTGACGATGGCCTTCGACGTGAAGAACCTGCTCGACGTGCACAGCCAGGACCTCGACGGCTACCCGCTGCCGCCGCGCGCAGCGTTTTTGTCTCTCGCGGTGGCGTGGGACGCAGGGCGTAAGGAGCAGTGATGACGTCTTCGAATCGGGCGGTGGTGATGGTGTTGGTGGCGGGCGTCTTCGCGCTCACGGGGTGTCCCGACACGGGCATCGTCTGTCGCATGGGCACCAACCGGTGCGGCACGGGCTGCGCCGACTACACGTCAGACCGGCGCAACTGCGGAGGCTGTGGCCAGGCGTGCGCCGAGGGCCAGGTCTGCTCCGCGAGTGCGTGCGTGTGTCAGGCGGGCTCGACGTTGTGCGACGGCCGCTGCGTCACCACGGCCACCAACCCGACGGCGTGTGGCGGCTGTGGCATCGCCTGCGCGGCGGGCCAGGTCTGCGAGCTGAGCCAGTGCAAGTCGTCGTGCACGCTCGGCGTCAGCACGCGGTGTGGAGATTCCTGTGTCGACACCGCGAATGACGTCGGCAACTGCGGCGGCTGCGCCCTGGCGTGTCAGGCCGGCCAGAAGTGCGTGGCGGGCGGCTGCACGTCAGACGTGGTGGTGGCGTGCTTCTCGTCGGGGCAGGTGACGGGACTGTCGGCGTCGTCGCTCCAGCGTGGGCCGCTCGCAGACCTCGGCACCGGGCCTGCCGCGCTCGCGACGATGAACGGCGTGTTGCTCGCCGCCGACGGCATCGACCGCAAGCTGAACCAGGCAGACCTGCCCGCAGGGAGCGCGTCGTATCGGGAGCTCAGCGGCCGCGCCATCGCGACTGGCGCGGTGCCCAACCAGGTGCTCGTCGACGGAGACTTCGTCTACGTGGTGAACGCGCAGAGCAGCACGCTGCAGGTCGCCCGACGCGGCGTCGGTGATGGTGACGCCGGCCTCGTGCTCACCACCGTGCAGGAGTTCGTCTTCGGCGCCAACACGTTCCCTCAAGGTGCGGCGAAGGTCGGCCGCTCGTTGTGGGTGCCGCTGTACGGAGGCTACGGCGCCAACACCGCCGACGCCGGCCAGCGCGTCATCGAGGTGAACGTCGAGAACCCGACGAGCCCGCGCGCGACGGCCGAGGTGTCGCTGAAGAACCTCGACCTCAAGGCGTTCGATGGCGGCACGCCCGTCGCACGGCCCTTCGCCATCGTCGCGCAGCGCGGGCAGCTCTACGTCGCGCTCAACAACTTCAACGCCGAGTGCAACCCCATCTGCGTCCCCGGTGGGCCCGGCCTGCTCGCGAAGATTGACCCGACGACGAGGGCCGTCACCGTCATCGACCTCGGCGCCGACGCGTGCCTCAACCCGCAGTGGGTGGCGACGATGGGCGACGCGCTCGTCGTCTCGTGCGGAGGCCGCGCGAACTACACCGGCCAGGACTTCGTGCTGACGTCGGTCTCGCAGGCAGGCGTGGTGGTGCTCGACGCAACGGACCGGCGCGTGGCGACGTGGGCGCCGGCGGCTCCGTCGTGTGGTGACGCGGGAGTCTGTCCGCTCTTCCTGCCCGGTCGCTTCGCGGTGAAGGGCTCGAGCGTGTTCCTCGGTGACCAGAACGCGGGCCGGCTCGTGGTGCTCGACTTCGCCGATGGTGGCCTCGTGGAGCGCCGTGGCCCTGCGCGCAACGACGGCCTCGCGGTGTGTCCGGTGAACGCGTCGGGCATCGCGAACGTCGCCGACGTGCTGGCGCCGTAGACGACGAGGGAGCGGCCATGCCCTCGGACAGGTCGGAAGCGTGAACGCCGTTCCCGCCGGTTGGTTTCTCAGCGCACAGAAGCGATGGCGCTGACGACTCAGCTCGGCAGCTTCAGCGTCATGCCGACCTTCAGCATGCGTGGGTCGATACCGGGGTTGAGCGCCTGGAGCTCGCGCCACCGGTTGCCATCGCCGAACTGCGTCTTCGCAATCTTCGTGAACGTGTCTCCCGGCTTCACCGTGTACGCGCCAGTGGAGTTCGACGCTGGCGTCGACGGCGTGGCGACGACGGGAGCCTGCGGCGCGTGGTTCGGGTCCAGGTTGTACCAGGGCTGGTGCGTGCCGGAGTTGTCCTTGCGCTCGCGGATCAGCGTGGCCGCGGCGGCGACCATCGTCTGGCCTCCGGGTGGCGTGCCCGCCGGCGCGGTGATGGTCGAGAAGTCGGCGCGGTCGAAGTTGACGCTCGCCGTCCAGCCCGTGACCTCGGCGTTCTGGGTCAGCTGACCGAGCGCCCGCATCGCACGCGCCTGCTGCGTGCCGTGGCCCGAGGGGTCGAGCAGCGAGGTGTCTTGCGCGGTGGCGTTGCGCCCGAACGAGTCGATTTGCGTGAAGAGCTGGTCGACCTCGGTGGCTCCAGAGATTTTTCCGTCGTGGTTGAGGTTGGCCTTCGCGGGGAGCACGCTCCGGAGCGACGGGTCCTGCTCGGCTTTACGAACGTCGAGGTCCGTGTGCTGCAGCGCGGTGTTGAACTCCTGACGGCCGACCTTGGTGGGCATGAGTGACGATTCCGCCACAGAAACGACTCACGCGGTCTGCGGGGTTTCGCCGTCGAAGATGACCCCGACGCGATTGATGACCCTGGCGAACGGCGGCATCTCGAGTTCCACCAGCGCCGTGCGTGTGACGACGAGGCCAGGGTTGCTCCTCGCGGCGTGCATCGGCGGCAAGGCGTCGAGTTCGCTCGCGGTGAAGGCGCGCTCGACCGACTGCCTGCGAACGAACGTGCCGCGCTTGAAGAACGCCGGGTAGTCGTTCCAGTTCACGCCCTTCTTGAACAACATCTCGTGCATCGCGGCGTTGCCCTGGTCGACGACGTCGCCGTGCGGGTAGTACGCGCGCGTCGCCATGCCGACCGAGTTCTTGGTCGCGTCGAGCTCGCGCCACAGCAGCACGTTCGCGGCCTCTTCCTTCGAGGGCACCGCCCACACGCGACAGTCGAAGAGGGCCATCGCCTCGGCCCGCTCGGGGATGGCGGTCGCCAGGTGCTTGTTGAAGAAGGCCGTCGTCATCGACGCGAGCACCGAGGTCAGCTTCTGCACGCGGCGATCGAGAAAGCTCTGCGCCTTCGCGTCCTCGTCGAACCACACCAGGCTGATCTCGTCTGACTGGGTGTAGCCGATGCGCGCCACGGTCTCGTCGACGAGGTGCTTCGTGGTCTCGACCATCAGCCTCGAGAGCCGCACGTCGAAGGGCCGCGCGAGGCCGTCGGTGAACTTCGAGAACCGCTTGCCATCGATGCGCGCACAGATGGGAAGCCGTGGCATGAGGCGGGCTCCGGCCTCGGCCAGCTCGTACTCCTTCATCCTGTTTCCCAGCTCGTCCTTCATGGCGTCCTCGATACCACCCGTCCGCCTCTTCCTCGACGCGAACGTCATCTTCTCTGCGGCGCTCGGTGGCGAGAGCTTCACGCTGCTGTGGAGCACCCGCACCGCCGGGCTGGCCACCTTCTGCACCAGCCCTCAATGTGTCGACGAGGCGCGCCGCAACCTGACGCTCAAGAAGCCTCACGCGCTGGCGCGGCTCGAGGTGGTCTTCCTCGACATCGAGCTCGTCGACCCGCCGCTGGCCGCGTTGCCGTGGGCGGAAGGGAAGCTCCCCGAAGACGACGCGTGGGTGGTGGCCGCTGCGGTGGCGAGCCACGCCGACGTGCTGCTCACCGGCAACACCCGTCACTTCAGGTGGATGATGACGCGCGATGATCTGCCACTTCGGGTGCGCACGGTGCGGGCCTGGCTCGAAGAGATGGCAGACGCCGGCCGCTGACGCGTTGTTGATGTGCCAGACTGACCGCGGAACGCCGGGCGATCAATGTGGCGTCGCCGCCGCCTCTGACTCGACAAACCGACCATGAACCATCTGAGCGGAGTCGCGCGAGTCCATGCGCCCCGCTCATGGTGTCTATGTCGTCCTTCCAGTGGCGGCTCGTCACCGACCACGATAGCGTTCGGGGATCCGCTTACGGAGAACGCCATGTCCCTCGAGTCGATTCGCAGCTACCCGCACCGCCTGTACGCCCACTGGAACTCGGGCAACATGAACGCCTTCTACGAGATGATCGACGAGCACGTGCATGACGCCGGCGGCAACCTCAAGGGCCGCGCGCAGGTGAAGGGGGTGCTCGATGCGGTCCGCGCCGCGTTTCCAGACGGCCTCTACAAGGTGGAGCACGTCGTCGCCGACGGTGAGTGGCTCGCGGTGCGGCTCGAGTTCTCGGGCACGCAGACCGGCGCGCTCTTCGGCTGGCCGGCGTCGGGCAAACGCGCGACGTGGAAAGAGATGCGCTACTGCCGCATCGTCGACGACAAGACGCTCGAGCACCACGCGGTCATCGACAACTTCGGCATGCTCGAGCAGCTCGGCCACGTGAAGTCGCCAGCGCGCAGCACCTGGTGAGCGATGTCGACCGACGAGCCGGTGACGGTGGTGGTGACGCGCTCCATCAAGCCGGGCCTGGAGCAGGCCGCAGAATCGTGGGCTGCGCGCGCCATCGAGGTCGCGAGCCGCTGGCCGGGGCACCTCGGTGGGTTCGTCATTCGACAGGCACCCGGGCGCTTCTCGCTCGTCTTCCGCTTCGCGTCGCTCGACCGCCTGATGGCGTGGGAATCGTCTGGAGAACGCGCCGCGCTGCTCGAAGAGGTCGCGCCGTTGACCGCAGGCATCACGGCGCAGCGCCTCTCGGGCCTCGAGCCCTTCTTTGCGTTGCCAGGAGCGCCGCTACCGCCGCGGTGGAAGATGGCGGTCGTGACGTGGTTGGTGGCGTTCCCGTTGATTCAGGTGCTGCAGGTGACGCTGGGCCCGGTGCTGACGTCGTGGCCAGCGCTGCTCCGTGGCGCGGTGATGGGGGCGGCCATGGTGGTGGTCATGACGTACCTCGCGATGCCAGCCATGACGCGGGCGCTTCGGCGGTGGCTCTTCCCGTGAGTGCTCGCCGCGAGCCGGTCTACCGGCCCGCGTCGCGACCTGGACTCACGTTCGTGAAGAGGTGACACCCCGCGCACTGCGTCGGCGGCGTCTCGTGCGTCTCTTTCTTCAGCGCCTGATGACACGACTTGCACGTCGCCGGCCCACGGCCGGGGTCTGGCGCATGAGGCGCGTGACACCTCGCGCATTCCCGGTGCTCCTTCACGGCATGGAGCGCGGGTAGTTTCGGCACCGCGTGACACTCGGTACACGTCTTCTCCACCGTACCGGAGTGATGCTCGTGACAACTCTTGCACTCGGCGTGGCCGGCCTGCAGCGGCTTCTGCTTCTCGTGACACGACAGACAGGGTTTCGGCTCGGCGGGCGCTCCGTGCGGCTGGTTGAGATGACAGCCGGTGCAGTCCTTGTGGCCCTTCACGTCCTTGATGCGCGCCACCTCGACGAAGCGCTCGTTATGACAGCTCTTGCACTCGCGTTGGGTCTGCAGCTTCCCGTCGTGTGCCTCGTGACAGTCGAGACACTGGACCTTCTCGCCGTGGACGATGGCGGCGGTGAACGGTGCCTTGTCGTGGCAACTCACACATGAGACCGCCAACTCCCCCACGTGCTTTGCGTCGTGCACCGGGTGGCAGCCGATACAGGTCTTCCCCTCGGCCGACTTCGGGTGCTTGACGACTTCATCCCTGTGGCAACTCTGGCAGGCAACGGGGGCCGAGCGGCCCTCATGCGGACGGTGACAGTCCGTGCATTGGTCGTGCTCCGACGCGCCCATCACCTTCGTGTCCTGGTGACACTGGCGGCACGGCTTCACCTGGTGGCGGTCGAACTGGTGCGCGAGGTGACAACTGCCACAGCCGACGTGGCCCGGTTTGAAGAGCGCCTCCTTCGCGACGCGGGCTGACGCCATCATCGTCAGCTTGAGGTGACACGTCGCGCACATGCCGCTCGCGGCCGAGGCCTCGGCGTGGTGCTCGTGGCAGTTCATGCACTTCTGGGCGAGCGTGTCGCCCTTCGCGCCGTGCTTGAGCGCGACCTCGTGACACTGCGAACACTCCGCCGCTTGCGTGAAAGGCTGCAGGTGCGGCCGGTGGCACTGCTGGCACTCTGACTTGTGCACCGTCACCGCCGCCACCTCGCCCTGCGGCTTTTGATGACAATCAAAACACATCCACTTCTCGAAGCGCTGCGGCAGCGTCTTCGCCATGAAGGGATGACAGGTGAGGCAGGTCAGGTCGACGCCCGCATCGAGCGGGTGGTGCTGCTTCATCTGATCCTTGTGACAGGACAGACAGAGGTCGGCAGGAGGCGTGGAGAAGCCGGCGTCACTCACCGCGTGACAGTCACGGCACCGCACCTGGTCTTTGCCCTTGAGGTTCAGGTGCTGCTCGTGCCCGGGCGCGTTCTTCGCGAGCCGATACTGGAGCGGCACCGTGACGAGCCCTCCGTCCTGGGGAACGGGCAGCACCCCGCACGCCGAGACGGCGACCGAGAGCACCACCATGGCGAACCGGGAGGTCACGAGCGTCGGGCAGCGACGTCAGCAGCGATGGAGAGGCCGAACAACAGACACGCGAAGACGCCGATGCCCTGGGCGAGCGACATCGACAACACGACAGGAATCGGAGTGCCGGCCAACACACCGGCCACCATGAGGCCCAGCGCCAACAACCCGAGCACGGCGGCGACCCGCAAGGCGCGCTCGATGGGCCACTTCGAGAGCAGCTTCATGAACCTGCGCGTCATCGCCCGAGCTCCTTCGCGGTCTTGCTGAACGGGTGCGCGACGCCGTGACACCCGGCCGAAGCACACGACACGGTGTTTTGTTGAAGCTCGTCAGCCAGCGACAGGTGCTCCTTCACGTTGGTGAAGGACGACAACGTGCCCGAGTGACACTGTTGACAGTTGAGGTTGGGGTACGGCTTTGCCGTGCGCACCTCGGCGTGGAACTTCTCGAGCGACCAGTTCCGGTAACCACCGAGGTAATAGTGGTACACGTGCGCCATGCCGGTCAGCTTGGTGAGCGGGTACCCGAGCATTCCGTAGTCGGCGTGGCAGGTGTAGCAGGCCGTCGGGCCGATGATGGGGCTGCGGGAGTGCCGCGCGGCGAGCCCCAGGCTCTTCGGGTCTTCCAGGTCCGACAGGTGCGTCTCCATCACATGACAGGAGCCACAGAAGGTCGGCTCGGTCGTCCGGTGCATGCCCGAGCCGGTGCTGGCGACCGCCGCGATGAAGGGAAACACCGCCAACCCCAACAACAACCGCATGCGCACCGTCGGCGTGAGGACCGGCCTCGCGATGAGGAACTGCAAGAGAATGCCAGCGGCGATGGCTGCGGCGCCGAGGGCGAGCGCTCCGAAGGGTGTGAGTGCGCTTCCCATGGTGTCAGGGCGAGACCGCGTGCACCGAGTCGACCCCAGCCGTCCGGCCCGCCGCGTGGCAGACCGCACAGGCTTCGACGCCGGCAGGGGTGGTGTTCAACATCGCGTGCGCCGACGCGGCGACGCTGAAGTGGCAGCCCGTGCAGGCGGCCGAGGTGGGCGGCTCGAAGACGGGCGTGGCCACGGTGGAGCCCGGCAGACACGAGAGCCCACCATCGGGTGGCGCGCTGCTGCAGGTGCGGACTTCACTCCGCGAAGGCAACAGGCCCGCGGGGAGCGGCAACGAAGACGCCGTCGCGGTGTGGCACTTCTGGCAGTGGTTGAGCGGTGACGGGTACTCGGCGGTCGCGTGAACGCGGTGCACGAGGTCCTTGAAGTTGGCCGCTGGCGCGGTGATGGAACCGCCGTCGACCGGCGTCACCGCGTTCTCCACCAGGTTGCCACCGTGGCAGACGATGCAGTGCTCGGTGTTGTTTCTCGAGCCGCCGTGCGCCGAGAGGTTCTGGTGGCAGGAATTGCACTGCGCGAGCGTGACGCCCTGGCGACGACGAAGCGGCGTCGGGTCGGTCACGGCGAACGGCGCGACCGGGTTGACGGCACACCAGCGCACGCCCGCGTCGGTGGTGGAGCAGACCTCCATGCCCACCGTGAAGCTGCCGGTGTCGGTCGGCGCCAGCGGAGTGGACGCGCGGTAGCGGAAGACGCCGGCGTCGAGGCGCTCGAGGCACGCACCTCCATCGGTGACCGCCGTGCAGTCGGCCGCGTTCTCGGCCGTCTCCGACGTGTACCTCGCGATGTCTGTGTTGGGACCGCCGAAGACGAAGCGCAGCCGGCTCATTCGCGCAGTCAGGACCTCACGCGGCCTCCCGTTCACGTTCACGCCGAAGGTGACGGTGGGTCTCGCGCCGGGAGGCGTCGCCGGCACCGAGATGATGTTGGCCGTCACCGCGATGCGCGACGGGTCTCGCAACGCGCTCACGTGCTTCGTGGACGTCGGCGCCACCGAGCCGTCTTCATGGCAGATGATGCACTGGGGGTCGGTGCGTGGACCCGCGAAGTGCATCGTGTAGCCAGGCGGCGGGAAGTTGTCGGTGAACCAGGTGCGGTCGTGACAGCCCGAGCAGTTCTGGCGCGAGGGGTTCGTCTTCCAGCGGTCGCCTTGCGGGCCCTGGTGGCACGCCTCGCAGGTGTCGAGGTCACCGGGGTACTGCACCTTCGAGAAGTCGCTCACCACGTTGTTGAAGCCGACGAAGCGGTACGGCGTGCCGGCGTCGACGCTGGGCAGGCGCGCGCCGCGGTGAATCGCGTGCACCATCTTCTTGAAGTCGTACGAGTTGCCCGTGTCAGGGTCGATGTCGGCCGTGTCGGTGTGGCACATGATGCAGAGCGCGACCTCGCGACGCGCACCGCCGTGCGCCTCGAGGCGCGTGTGGCAGCTGTGACAGGCCTGGTCAGTGACGAGCTCGCGCGTCTTGTTGACGGGCTGACCGTCGGGGCGGAAGTGGAAGACGGTGTTGTCGACCGCGCGCACGCCCTGGACGGTGCGCGTCGCGTAGAGGCCGATGGTGTGCGTCTTCCCTGCGTTGCTGCCCACGGCCATCGGGGTGGCGAAGCGGTAGCGGTACACGCCCGCGCCGAGCGGCTCGAGCTCGGTCCACGTGCCGTTGGAGTCGCTGGCGTTCTGCGCGAAGGTGCCGCCGTCGAAGCTGACGTTGCGGCGCGTGTAGCTGACGTACTGGAGCGGCAACCCGTCACTGCGCTCTTCGAGGTACCCGGCGACGAGCGAGACGGAGATGGCGCCTTCCGTGAGCGTCCCCGTTCGGTCGAGCGCGCGACCTGATTGATCCGCCAGGCGCAGGTCGACCGACGCACCGCCGTCGACGATGCCGGCGTCCAACACCGTCACCACGAGGCCGTTGCCCGTGAAACGGAAGTCACGGCCGTTGAGCCCTGCGTCCCCAGCCGGCCCCTGCTGGCCGTTCATGCCGTTCTGCCCGTTCATTCCGGGCTGGCCGGGTTGGCCGTTCTGACCGGGTTGGCCCTGCGGTCCTGTGGCGCCGGGAGTCCCCGTCCCATTTGCGCCGGTCTCACCAGCCGGGCCTTGTGGGCCAGCCGGTCCTGAGGGGCCGTTGCATGCGGCGGTCAGCGCGACGACCACGAGGGATGAAGTGAGTCGAAGACGGGTCGAGCTGATCATCTGAAACCTCTCCACCGCGCGGGGTGGACCCAGGCCCGTGCGTGACCCGTACCAACCCGGCTTCCTCATGACTTCGCGCTGACAATTCGCATTTCCTGCGCCTCCCGAGCGACTCGCGCAGTCTTTGCATTCGAATCGACCCGCGCTCGCCCTCCGTCGGCTGAGTACGGTTCTTGTCTGCAAGGGTCCCTTCAGGACTGAGGGCACCTCGTGATTCGTCGGCTCCACAAACCTCCGCTCACAGCCGCAGCAGTCGGCCTCATGGCCGCGTTCGCTCGGGCCGAGACCCCGACGTGGGTGGACACGCGCGCGACCGTGACGGTCCAGGCCTTCCAGCAAGCGCTCCTTCCGGGCGTTCCCGGAGTGGTTGCGCCGGTCGAGCTTGCGCTCCCGTTCACCACCACCGCCTTCCTCCGCTTCGGAGCCATCGACCTCCCCGGCGCCGCCGACTCGGTGAGCGGAGAGGTCGCCGCCTGGGGCCGCCTGGGCCCGCGAGACGGATGGCTCGGTGATGGGGACGTGACGTCGGCGTGGGCGCAGTACCGGAACGGGCCGTGGCGCGTGAAGCTTGGTCGGCAGGTGACGTACCCGGGCTCGGCCCGCTACGTGCGCTTCGACGGCGCCTCAGGCGGGGCGACCTTCGGCCTCATCGACGTCGACGCGTACGCAGGCTTCGTGGCGCTGCCGCGTTGGAATCTGCCTCGGGGTGCGTGGGTGCTCGGGTCCATCGGCGACGCGCTGGAAGACCCACGGCTGCGTGAGGCGCAGAACCGCGCGGGGCAGTTCCTCCTCGGCGCGCGCGTCGGAGCCCGCTTCTCCTCGAACACCCGCGCCGCGCTCGCCTTCCACGAGCAGCACGACGCCATCGGCGTCGCGTACCGTACGGTGAGCGCAGACGTCGGCGCCCAGCCCCTCGAGTGGCTCGGCCTCGGCGGGCGCGCGTCGTTCGACCTCAAGTCGCTCGGCTTCTCGGAGGCGCGCGTGTGGGCCGACGCCACGGGCTGGAGAGACGCCACCGCGTCCGTCGACTACTCGTACCAGAGCCCGTCGCTGCTGTTGCCGCAGACGTCCATCCTCGCGGCGTTCGGCGGCTCGTCGTGGCACGAGCTCGGCGGCGAGCTGACGGTGCAGTTGCCGTGGAGAATGGCGCTCACCGGTCGCGGCGCCGGGCAGGTCTACGAAGGGAACCGGCCCGGCGGTCGAGGCCTCGGCCGCGTGAAGTGGCAGCCGGACCTCGACGGCCGTTGGTTGGTGCAAGGCGAGCTCGCGCGCGTGCTGGTGTCGACGACGGGGTACACGCAGGTGCGTGCCTCGGCGCGATGGCGGGCGTTCCAGAGCGTCAACGCGACCCTCGATGGCGCCGTGTACCTCTATGACGCGCCGGTGCGCGGAGCGTCGACGTCAGTCACCGGCATCGCCAGCGCCGAGTGGGCCCTTCAACCGTGGATGCGCGTGATGCTCTCGACGACGGTGATGCAGACGCCGTTCGCGGCGTTCGAGGTGCAGGGCCTCGGCCGCTTCCTCATCGAGTGGGAGCCGGGCTCGGCGGGAGGCCGGCCATGAAGCGGCGCGCGGTCGTGGCGCTCAGCGCGCTCCTGCTCGTATCGGCGTGCACGCGCGGGCTCCTCACGCGGTTTCCGCATCGCCAGCACCTCGCAGCGCTGGAATGTGGAGGCCCGGGACAGAAGGCGTGTCTGTCGTGCGCGAGCTGTCACCAGGGCAGCGCAGAGAAACAGGGCACGTGGCACCAACCCCGCGTCGAGAGCTGCTCCTCGTGTCACCAGGACGCGCCCGAGGCCTTCACGCGCTCGATTCGGCCCGCCATCGCGACGCAGCCCGCAGGCAAGGCCATCACCTTCGCGCACGACCCGCACCTGAAGCTCCCGGCCGTGAAGGGCCAGTGCGTGGGCTGTCACCAGGGCGCCGTGACGGTGGAAGGTGGAGAACCGCTCTTCCCGCCGATGGCGACGTGTCTTTCCTGCCATGAGCACCAGAACCAATTCGACACCGGCGTGTGTACGAATTGCCATCAGCAGAACGACCTTCGCCAGCTGATTCCTGCATCGTTCCTGAGGCACGACGCGGCATGGACGAAGCGGCACGGTTTCCAGGCGCGCTCGCAGCCACAGGCGTGTGAGACGTGCCACTCGCAGACCAGCTGCGACAGCTGTCACGACGCCACGAGGCCGGGCACTCCCGCGGTTCGCAACCCCGAGGCCATCGAGCGCGAGCTCGTACACCGCTTCGACTTCGTCAGCCGACACGGCATCGAGAGCGAGTCGGAGCCCGGCTCGTGCGGCACCTGCCACGCGAAGACGGAGTGTGACGCCTGCCACGTCGCGCGCGGCGTGTCGGCGGTTCGCCGGGGGGCTGAGGGTCCACACCCGGCGATGTGGGCGAGCGGGCTCGGAGCAGCGCGCAACACGCACGGCCTCGCGGCGCGGCGCAACATCGCCTCGTGCGCCGCGTGTCACGACCAGGGCCCGGTCAGCAACTGCGTGCGCTGTCACAAGGTCGGCGGCACGGGTGGAACACCTCATCCCCCTGGTTGGAGAAGCACCGCCCCCATCACCAACGCCGAGTGCTCAGCCTGTCATGGAGGCTCGCTGTGAGCGCCGTGAGGAGCACGATGAAGACGGACCGGCGCTGCACTCCGCCCGACACGAGAGGCGCGCGAGGCCGAACGCCACCGGGGGAGAGGTGCGCTCAGCCCCAGCGGAACGACGCGCGCCCAACGCCGAATCAGGACGACACGACCATGGGCGCGGCGCCGCTCGGCACGACGCAGTCCAGTGCTCCACGCGGTGATGCCAATCGGGCGCGGAATCGGAACGACGCCGTCGTGAACGCGACGCGCGTTGGGCCTGCGCTGAACGACGCGAGCCGAGCCTCACCCGGGAGCGACGCGCCGGTGAACCTGGCGCAGGTCGCGGTGGTGTTGCTCGCGCTCGTGGTCACCGGCTGCTTCGTGCCGCGCGAGCCTGGCCCTCGACCCGACACGCAGTGCGTGCGCTGTCACGGCGACGACTCGCGTGATGGCGATGCCGTGCGGAAGGCCGCTCCGCCGAGTGACACGTTCGGCAACACGGCGGTCTCGTACCCGGGCGTCGGCGCGCACGCCGAGCACCTCACCGCGAGCAAGACGCACGGCGTGGTGGCGTGTCGCGAGTGTCACCGCGTGCCCGAGACGACCGAGTCCGTCGGCCACAACGACGGCACGACCCAGCTGGTGTTCGGGACCCTCGCGACGAAGGACGGCGGCGTGTCGCCCACATGGGACCTCGGCACCCGGCAGTGCACGAACTCGGGCTGTCACGGCCCCGCCTCTGGAAAGTGGACGCGCCCGAAGACTTCGGACGAGGCGTGTGGCTCGTGTCACGCGCTGCCGCCACTCGCGCCGCACCCGCAATACGCCGCATGTGAGGTCTGTCACTCGGCGGTGGTGAACGCGCAGGGCATTCGCGCCGCGCAGCTCCACGTCGATGGCGTGGTGCAGGTGAACGAGGCGTCGTGTTCCTCGTGCCACGGCAGCACCGACGCGGGTGCGCCTCCGCGGTCGCTCGATGGCGGCACCAACGTCACGCAGGTCGGCGTCGGCGCGCACGCGGCGCACCTGTCAGGAGGCTCGTCCAGCAGTCCCGTCGCGTGCGCCACGTGTCACGCCGTTCCCGAGAAGGTGGTGACGACGACGCACCCGAACGGAGGTCGCGCCGAAGTGCTCGCGACCGTCGGCTACGACAGCGCCGCAGGTTCCTGCACCACCGCATGTCACGGCGTGCGCTCTCCGGCGTGGACGACGGCCGACGCGGGGCTCACGTGCGCGAGCTGTCACTCCGCCCAGCCGGCCGCGCCTCACCCTCAGGTCACCACGTGCGCGCTGTGCCATCCCGCCGAGGCGTCGGGCCAGGTCGCCCGCGCGACGCACGTGAACGGCCGCGTCGACGTGATGCAGCCGACGACGTGCAACGGGTGCCACGGCAGCGCCATGAATGACGCTCCGCCGAGAGACCTCTCGGGCAGCCAGGACACGTCTCGAATCGGCGTCGGCGCGCATCAGTCGCACCTCGTGGGCCGTGGCCTCGCGCGCGTCGTCTCGTGTGACGAGTGCCACCTGGTGCCGGCGACGGTGGACGCAGGCACGCACCTCGACGGCGTGACGCAGGTGCGTTTCCAGGGCGTCGCGCGCTCCAACCTCGCGACCGCGACGTACGCCAACGCGAGCTGCACCAACGCCTGTCACGACGTCTCGCAGCTCATCGGTGCTCCGGGTTCGGGTGGCGGCCAGCGCACGTCACCGAGATGGACGGTCGTCGACGGCTCGCAACGGCAGTGCGACTCGTGTCATGGAGCCCCGCCTCCGCTCCCACACCCGGCACGGACCGACTGCGGCGCCTGTCACCTCAACGCGCAGACGGACGGTGGCTTCGTGAGGCCCGAGCTGCACGTCAACGGCCGCGTCGAGTTCGCGCTGCCGTAGTCGAGGGCGTTCGGTTCGTCAGAGTGCAGACGGAGCCTGCTGCCGGACGGCCGAGGTCCTGCTCCGGCGCTGGAACCCGGCTGACGGTGACCAACTGCTCTTCAGTCGGCTCGAAGTTCACGACAGACGCATCGCCGTCGGGGAACTCCGCCACGGGACCCTCGGGACAGCCCCATGCCAGCACCCGACCTGCCGACATGTCCGCGGCCAGCATCTTCGTCAGGCTCCGGAAGTCCCATTCTGGGAGGTCCTTCGAGTACGAGCTGAGGTCGATGGTCGCGAGGTGCGCCGCGTCGACGCCGACGTCGTATGTGAGGTCCCGCACGAGCTACGCGGCGTTCACCTTGCCCAGCTCGGCCGAGAGCTTCTGGAGCTGCGCGAGGACTTTCTCCATGCGGGCCATCGTTCCGCGCTCGGGGTCGAGGCGATAGGGACGTCAGGCCAGCAGCGGTTGCTGGGCCGGCTCATTCACCACGACGGCGCCTCGGGCCCGCAGCTCGACTTCCTGAGCGCGCCAGAGGTCGCCGTACTTGTAGAAGGGCACGTGCGGCTGCAGGTGGTGCACGAGGTGAAGGCTCTGGTTGAGCAGCAACACCTGCCAGAGCAACCCGGCGCGGACGGTGGTCGCGCGGAAGCGGTCCTCCCGACCGAGCACGAGGTGCGGCGCGTGCGGCAGGTAGTCGAACGCACACGCCAGCACGCCCAGCGCGAGCCGTGAGCTGACGAGCCACGCGAGCGCGACGAGTCCGAAGCCCGTCACCACCAACGCAGCGACGAGCGCCAGCAGCAACGCCAGGGAGCAGACGACCTCGACGACCTCTGCGCGCGCGCGGCCCGCCCGCAGGTAGGTGACGTAGTAGTGGAGGTCCTGCGTCATCCACCGCAAGGGGAGCAGCGCCCTGGGCCCCCGCGAACTCCAGAAGTCCGGGTCCCGCTCAGGGTCGTTGGTGTGCAGGTGGTGTTCGAGGTGCACGTAGCGGAACGCGGCGTACGGCCCGAACAGCGGCACCACCGACAAACGACCGATGAGCTCGTTGAACCACGCAGACTTCGCGACCGCGCCGTGCGTGGCGTCATGCAGCGGCGTAAACGCGAGGTACGCACCGAGCGTCATCAGCGCCAACCCCGCGAAGAACGCGCCGCCGGCCACCAGCAGCGCTCCAGTCGCAGACGCAACGCCCGCCGCCAGCGCCAGCGCGACCGTCGGGACTGCTACTGCGGGGGCCTCGAGGGCCGACTTGAGCGATGGAGACACTTGAAACTCCTGTTGTGCGTTTGACCAAGGCTCGCTGACCGGGTCTCTCCGCGCAAGGGTTCGGCGGCTGCCGTCGTGGTTCCTGACCAACGAGTCCTCGCTCCGGGGCTGCTGTTCGTGAATGCTGTGCTGCGAATGGCGGAGCGGCTCTTCTTTCAGTCGGCGGTGGAGGGTTTACTGGCGACCCTGCCGGCCCTGACTCCCGATGTTCGCAAACGGCTGTTGGCGCTCGGCGTCGACCCTGATGCGCTGCTGCCGGCCTACCCGCAAGACGTCTACGTTGCCTTGATGGCGTACGTGGGTGAGGTGCTCTTCCCGTCGCTGCCTGTGCGCGAACGGGAGGCCGAGACGGGAGCGACTTTCCTTCGCAGCTTCAGCAAGTCGCTCGTCGGCGCAGCGACGCTTGGCCTGGCGCGCGTCGTCGGGCCCCATCGCGCCATCGCACGGCTGACCCGCAGTCTGCGCACCGCCAATAACTTCGCCGAGGGTGGCACCACCAGCAGCGACGAGAAGGTCATCGGCGTGTGGATTCAGCCCGTCGTGAGGCCACACCTGTATCTGGGCGTGCTCAGAGAGGTCGGACGCCTCATCGGCACCCGCAACAGCCAGGTCGAGCTGACCAGGTACGAGAACGAGCGCGCCGAGTATCGCTTCTGGTGGGAGTAGTCCGCCCGCAGCAGGTTTCCACCTGGCGCGTTCTTTTCCGCCCGTGCTGCTACGGTGGAAGGGTCTTGCTGAGGAGCACTCATGGCCTTCGGACTGTTCGGAAACAAAGAGACCCCCATCGAGCGGCTCGCCTCGGGGAAGGTGAAGAACGAGCAGGAGAAGGCACAGCTGCTCCAGGGCCTGGGGCAACCGGCGCCGGAAGAAGTCATCCCGCTCGTCTTCTGTGATGACGCCACCATCGCTCAGCGCGGCGCGCAGCTCTTCATCGCGAAAGCCACGCCTCCTGCGATGGCGGCGCTCGTCGACGAGGGCCTGAGCCGCAACGCCATCACCACCATCACCAAGGTGTTCCAGAAGGTGCGCGACGACCTCGTGCTCGCCACCATCAACCATGCGCTGGGACGGACCCGGGCTGAGCAGGCCCGCAAAGTCTGGGAGCTCGCGCTCGACCTGCAGTCCACGGTGAGCGACGCGTTGCTCGAGCGCGCGGTGAAGGAAGCTCCGGGCCCCCAGCGCGTCATCTCGATTCGAAGGCTGATGAAAGCGAAGGGCGCTGCAGCGCTCAAGCCGACCCTCCTCGAGGCCGTCGAGAACCGCGAAGTGGCGGTGCGCAAGGAGGCCCTGACGCATCTGTCGACGCTCGAAGGCGACGACATCTTCGCGGCGATGCTCGAGCGCCTCGGCGCCGATGACAGCAAGGACCTGCGTGAAATGGCCGGCGCGTGGCTCCAGCGCTACATCGCCAAGGCCCCACCCGAGGTCCGCCCGCGGGTGCTGGGCAAGTTGCTCCTCGCAGGCTCGCCTGAGCAGCGCGCGACGCTCGTCAAGAGCATGTTCTCGCAAGGCAACCCCGGCGACCTGCTGCACGGCGTGCTCGCCTTCTGCAAGACGCTCACGGGCCAGCAGCACCGCACCGTCATGGAGTCGCTGCAGACCGTCGGGAAATCGCTCGTGCCGCACGCCGTGCAGTTGCTCAGCAACTCCGACGCCGACCTGCGCGTGCAGGCCGTCTACCTGCTCGAAGCGTACGAAGACCCGGCCACCATCGGGCCCATGTTGCAGATGCTGAACGACCCTGACTGGTGGGTGCGCATCGTCGCCTGCGAGACGATGGGCCGACTGAAGGAGCCGAAGACGGTGAGTGCGCTGGCCCGCATGCTGACCGACAGCGATGCGCGCTGGGCCGCCATCGACGCGGTCGCCACCATCGGCGGGCCCGAAGCCGCAGCCGCGTTGATGCCGCTGTTGAAGGACCCGATGCCCGAGGTGCGTGGCGCGACCGTGACGGCGCTCAAGCGCGTGACGGACCCGCGCGTCGAAGCGGCGCTCACCGAGGTGGCGAAGACGGACACCGCGGTCGACGTGAAGCTGAAGGCCGTCGAGGTGCTGCGGGAGCTCAAGGGTTCGGGCCCGGGCTCAGGCGCCGTCGTCTCGTCGAAGGACCTCGTCAAGCCCATCGAGAAGCTGCTCGCGTACGCAAGGGAGCGGGGCGCGAGCGACCTGCACCTCACGCCTGGAGAGCCTCCGGTCATCCGCGTGAACGGCTCGCTCGTGAGGCTCGAGGGAGAGAAGCTCGACAGCGAGCAGGTGCGGGTGATGATCGTCGAGCTGCTGGACCCGGTCCGCGCACCCCAGCTCGAGAAGACGGGCTCGGTCGACTTCTGCTACCCCATTGCCGGCGTCGGCCGATACCGCGCCAACGTGTACAAGATGAAGCGCGGCTACGCGAGCGCGTTCCGGTGCATTCCCAACATGGCGCCGACGCTGCAACAGCTCGGCGTGCCGAAGCGTCTGGCGGACATCGGAACGCTCCATCAGGGCATCGTGCTCGTCTCAGGCCCCGCAGGCTGCGGCAAGACGACGACGCTGACCTCGCTCATCAACCTCATCAACGAGTCTCGTCACGCGCATGTGCTCACCTTCGAGGACCCGGTGGAGTTCGTCCACGTCTCGAAGAAGGCGCTCATCAACCAGCGCGAGATTGGCAAGGACTCGGCGACGTACGCGTCGGCGATGCGCGGCGCGCTCCGGGAAGACCCCGACATCATCGTCGTCGGCGACATGCGCGACCCCGAGACGATTCGTCTCGCGCTGCTGGCGTCCGAGACGGGCCACCTGGTGGTGGCCACGATGCAGACGACCGGCGCCGCAGCCACCATCGACAAGCTCGTCGAGTCCTTCCCTGCCGAAGAACACCAGCAGGTGCGCACGAGCCTCTCTGAGAGCCTCAAGCTCATCGTGTCGCAGGTGCTGGTGCCCCACGCGAACGGGAACAGCCGCGTCGGAATCTTCGAGGTGCTCGCGAGCACGTCCTCGGTGCGCGCATTGATTCGAGACGGCCGCACGCTGCAGCTCGCCAGCGCGATGCTCATCGGCCGTGGCGTCGGCATGCAAACCATCGACGGCTCGCTGGAAGAGCGCCTTCGCGCCGGAGAAATCAGCTTCGAGGTGGCCATGCAGTATGCGCAGAACAAAGAGAACTTCGCGAAGCTCGCGAACCTGCCGCCGGCGAGCGCGCAGCCTGCCGGCAAGCCCGGGCCAGCGACTGCGGCTGCTCAAGCCGCTCGTTCCCCGACGCCTGCTGGACCCGCCGCGGCTGCTCAAGGCGCTCGCGCCTCGACGCCTGCTGGACCCGCCGCGCCTGCTGGTCCCGCTCGGCCCGCTGCGCCTGCAGCCGCCGCCACCACCCGGAGGCCGACATGACGAGCGCACCAGGCCCTGGCCTGTCTCGACAGCAGCCTGCGGATCGTCAGTCGCGCGTGAACGACCGCATCGGCCGCTTCTTGAAGTTGATGAAGGACTGGGGCGCGAGCGACCTTCACCTGTCGGTCGGCAGGCCGCCGCTCTTCCGCGTCGACGGCGTCATCAGCGAGGTGCGCTACCGAAGCCTCAGCGACGGAGACTTCCGCACGCTCATCGAGCCCATCACGCCGCCGCACCTGTGGAACCAGTACGAGAAGTCGGGCGACGTCGACTTCGCGTACGACCTTCCCGGGGTCTCGCGCTACCGGGTGAATCTGTTTCGTCAACAGCGCGGCATGGCGGCCGTGTTTCGAAACCTCTCATCGAACCTCGTCAGCATCGACCGCCTGAACCTGCCGGAGCAGGTGCATCGCTTCGTCGACATGCGCGCAGGCCTGGTGCTGGTGACGGGCCCGACGGGCTCAGGCAAGTCGACGACGCTCGCCGCCATCATCAACGAGATGAACACGAAGCGGCCGCTTCACTTCATCACCATCGAAGACCCGGTGGAGTTCGTCCACGAGAACAAGAAGTCCATCGTGTCGCAGCGCGAGGTGGGGACTCACGCCGAGGGCTTCGCGGCGGCGCTCAAGGCTGCGATGCGTGAGAACCCCGACGTCATTCTCGTCGGCGAAATGCGAGACCTCGAGACCATCGACGCAGCGCTGTCGGCAGCAGAGACCGGCACGCTGGTGTTCGGAACGCTCCACACCAACTCGGCGGCGAAGACCATCGACCGCCTCATCAGCGCCTTCCCCAGCGACCGTCAGCCCGGCGTTCGCAACACCTTGTCGAGCGTGCTGCGCGGGGTGCTGGCGCAGCAACTGCTCCGCAAGAAGGTCGGCGGTCGCATCGCTGCGGTCGAGGTGATGTTCTCGAACTTCGCGGTGAGCTCGATGATTCGCGAGGGCAAGACGCACCAGATTGGTGGCGCCATCGCGCAGGGCAGGAAGGACGGGATGATCTCGATGGACGACACGCTCAAGGGCTTCGTTGAAGACGAGCTGGTCGAGAGCGCCGACGCGCTCGACAAGGCCATCGACAAGGACTGGTTCCGAACCTTCCTGAAGGAGAAGGGCCTGCTGACCGAGGTCGACGAGCCGCCCACTCCGCCTGCGAAGAAGTAGTCACCGTGGCTCGGCGCGTCGCAGGGTGATGAGCGTCAGCTCAGGCTCGGAGTTGAGGCGGGGCAGGCGCGTGCCCCGGCCGAACCCGATGCCGCGGTTCACGTAGAGCTGGTTGCCGCGCACGTTGTAGTGGCCGCGATACCAGGGCTGGCCGGCGCGCTTGAAGACGCCTTCGGTGAGGCGCGGCACGTCCCACTGGCCGCCGTGCGTGTGGCCCGAGAGGCAGAGCACGTCTTCCCAGGCGGGCAGCTTCGACGCGCAGTTCGGCGTGTGCGTCAGCACCAGGCGCGAGGTGTTCTGCTTCGTGCCCTTGAACGCGGCCGCGACGTCGTCGTTCTTCGTGGTGCTGTCGTCGATGCCGATGATGGACAGGTCGACCCCGCGCACGTTCACCTTCGTGTGCTGGTTCTGCAGCACGCCGATGTCGGCGCGTTCGAGGCCGAGGGACACGGCGCTCGCGTCGCTCCAGTGGTCGTGGTTGCCGAGCACGGCCCAGGCCTGCGGCTCGATGCGCTCCAGTAACTGCGGCACGCGCTCGTACGGGTCGAAGCGGGTGGTGACGAAGTCTCCCGTCAACACGGCGAAGTCTGGCTTCTCGTCGTTGAGCGCGTTGACGGCGGCGATGATGCGCCCGTCGGGCACGCCCGAGCCGATGTGCAGGTCGGACAGCTGCGCGAGCGTGACGCCGTCGTGCGCCGGGTCGAGGCTCTCGAGGAAGACCTCGACGCGGGCGACTTCGAAGGACTCCCGTTTGCCCTGACGGCGCTCGGCACGCACGGCAGCAGGCGCGAGCACCGCGGCGGACATCGCTGAGAGCATCGTGCGTCGAGTCATTCGAGCCATGAGGGAAGGAATTTCATCACGCCCTGAACGGCTCCGCACCGGAGTGCATTCCGAACGGGTGGCCTGCGCATCGTCGTGCGCAGCCGGCACCGTGTGTGGGCCGGGTTGACGGAGCAGGTCCACGGCTGGTCAGGCGCCCTGGTGCGCTTCACGCTCCTCGCCGTCGTGCTGTGCCTCGGGTGTCCAGGGCAGCCGGTCTCGCCGCAGTGCGAGCTGCGCATCGACGTTCCAGAGAAGCTGAACGTGGCGGTCGGCTCGTCGACCGACTTCACGGTGCGCTTCTTCAACCCGACGTCGAAGGCGATACAGGTCAGCGAGCTCTCCGTCTCTCCACCGTTCTCCTTCCGCGACGGGACGAGCAAGTTCTCCATCGGCGAAGGAACGTGTGAGGCGCCGGGCGAGGTCGGGGTGGTGCTCGGGTTCTCGCCAACGGCCTTCGGGCTTCAGCGCGCAGACCTGACGATGCTGGCGGATGGAGCTCCGCGAGTCGTCAACTTGAGCGCGATGGCCACCGGACCACGCTTGAGCGCCGCGAGCGTAGTGAGCTTCGGACTGACGGGGCTCCTGCCCTCGCTGCCTCGTCCGCTCGCGGTGCGGAACGTCGGAACCGTGGACACGAGCCTCTGGGTCGAGGTCGTCTCCGTGACGGCAGCAAACGCGACGACCTCTCCAGACGAGCTGTGCGTTGGGTCCGTCGAGCTCGGCCAATGTCAGGCGTCGAGCCGCGTGACGGTTCGCCGTGACGCCTCGTTCGCGTTGGTCGTGGTGCCGACCTCGACGGGACCGAAGTCGTGGACAGTCGAGCTCCGCGCGGGTGACACGCGGTGGACCACGCGTGTCAGCGCGGTGGTGGTGGACACGACGGACTGCGAGCTCAGCGCCTCACCCGCCGTCCTCAACTTCGGGCTCGTGCCTGGAGGCCAGCGGGTGAGGCGCTCGGTGACGCTGCGCAACACCGGCTCGACCTCGTGTGTCGTCACGGCGACCCGAACGAATGACACCCGCCGCTTCGAGGTGATGAGTCCGCAACGAACGGTTCTCCCTCGTGAGTCGCAACGCGTCGACATCGATGCGGTTGCGAACAAGCCTCCCGAGGTGCTGTCGACCCTCACCTTCGAGCTCGCGCCGAGCGACCCTCAGCAACCCACGGAGCTCGAGGTGAGGCTCGAGACGGCGCCTCCGTTGCCCTGTCTCGCGGTGTCGCCGTTGGCCCTCGACTTCGGCACCGTTCGAGCCGACTGCAGGGGTCAGGACCGGAGCTTCATGCTGTACAACACCTGCGCCGAGCCGCTCTTCGTCGCCTCAGCCTCGACAGAGCTGCCGTTCAGCATCGTCCAGCCGCTCCCCGCTGCGGGAGTGATGCTGTCTTTGGGAGGACCGCCGACGGTTCTGCAGATTCGCTATACGCCCGGGGGCACCATCGGCTCCACGTCGGGGGCGCTGCGCATCATCTCTGGCCTCGGCGTCACGGATCTGGTCGTCCTCCAGGGCCGGTCCGACCCGAGCGGCCTGAACACGGACACGTTCCAGTCCGATGCCCGATTCCTCAACGACATCGTCATCATCCTCGACGATTCGCCGTCGTTCGCCCGACAGCACGCCAACACGCGAGCTGAGCTCGACCGCCTGGCGCTGTATTCGAACGCCATCAAGCATGTCTCGAACAGCAGGGTGGCGTTCACGACGACCGATGTGAGCGCGTCGGGGCCGCAGGGCCGCTTCCGGTCGACCGATGGTGGGCAACGCTGGGCCTCGGCCGATGATCCGTCGTTCCTCTCGACCTTCGCCGCGCTGAGCACCTTGTCCACCGCTGGCGCCGAGCACCAATCGTGTCTGGAAGCCGCCGCACGCGCCGTGACAGGGCCGCTCGCCAGCGACCCACAAGCCAACGCCGGCTTCTCGAGACCGAACGCTTCGCTGAGCTTTCTCTGCGTGACGGACGACGTCGAGAACACGGCGAACCCTGGCCTGTGGCGCAGCGCCCTCGAAGGGCTCGATGCCGGAACCCGGCTCAGCTACTCCGTCATGGGGCCGTTCGGCTCTGCGTGCCCGGTCGACGCGCTCGACGTCGGTGGAAGTCATCTCGCGAGCATCAGGGCGTTCAATGGCGTTGCCAGCGATGTCTGTCGACCGTGGGAAATCTACGGGCTGACCGGCCTGCCCCCGCCTCCACGAACGAACTTCTTCCTCACCGGCACGCCGGACGTCGCGACGCTGGTCGTCACGGTAAATGGCACGGTGATTCCCCCACGCACGGCTGGGCAGACGAACTGGACCTATGACAGCCGCACCAACGCCATCACCTTCGCGCCCTCGCTCTTCGGGCTCGACCCGCCGCCAATCACCATCTCGTACCGGACTGTCTGTCCCTGACGGACCACCCCGCGGTCACCTCGAAGACGATGGCATCCCTCACGCCGTCGGACCGACCGGCTCGGTCGCCGTGACCTCGTCCAGCCGCGATGCATCGAAGCCGTCGACCTCTCCGCGAACCGCTGGACCTGAGGCTCGAAGAGCATCGGCCCGAGGCGCTCGGAGCAGACTCAGCCGCGGCGTTCTGACGCAGCGAGTGAGAGCACCAGCGCCAGCACCGCCCAGTCAGCAGGGCGATGGAGCGGGAAGTCGAAGAAGCCACGCGTCAGGAACGAGACGAGCGCTGCGCCGATGAAGGGACTCGCCGCGCTCCACGACCGACGCAACGCGCTGATCAGCAGGAACGACATCGAGAGCACACCCAGCGCGCCGACTTCGATGAACAGCTCGAGCCAATCATCGTGCAGATGACGTTGGAGCCCGTTGAACTCGAAGTCGGGATGCGCGCGCACACACCCAGCGTCCTCGCCACAGCGCTTCGTCCACGACTCCAGCTCCCACTGCGGCCAGTGCAGCTCGAGCGCGCCGGGCCCCAGACCGAACACCGGCGCGTCCGTCACGTGTGGGAGCGCCACCTGCGTGAGGTACCACCGCCCTCGCCCGGACCGCTCGAGCGAGCGGCCCATCACCCCGACGCCCACCAGGGCCAGGCCCAGGAATGCTCCGACGATGAACGTGAGGCGTTTCGATCGCATCGACGGATGAACGACGACGAATGACGCCGAGAGGCCGAGCGCGGCGAGCGACGCGAAGGACTGCGCGACGAGCAACGCGCCTGTCACGAGCGCGAGGATTGGGAACAGCCAGCGACGGCCGAGCGGGAACATCAACCACCCGAGAACGCCGACGACCGACGCCACGAAGTCGGGGTTTCCCAGCGTCGACGAGCACGCCATGCGGCCCGTCGCGCCGAAGGTGAAGAGGCCGAGCACCTGCAACAGCGCGAGCCCACAGACGAACACCAGGGCCACGCTGATCACCTTCGCGACGCGGAGTGGCTCCGACGCGAGCACCTGCCAGGCGCCGACCGTCAGTCCACCGAGGAGCAGGACCGACGTCGACGGCGCGCGCCACGCGTCATTCCAGGTCGCACTCACGCTGACGGCGGCGACGAACACGAAGGGCAACGGCGGGAGCATTCTCCATCGCGACACCACGACGGGCAGCACCGCGACGAGCCCCAGCGCGAGGGCGAGGGTCTTCGGCGTGTGGAACGCCGACTCGAGCCCGGGCGCCACCATGAGCAACACCAGCGCGACGACGAGCGAAGGCAACACGCTCAGCGGAACTCGCAGGTGAGCGAACCGTCTTCTTGTCCGACGAGCCACGCGTGCTCACCGTCCGTCACGGCCCTGCTCTCTTCTTTCGTGAGGCGATGGCGCACGGAGCCATCTCCCGCGCGCCCCTCGAAGGCATCGAAGGTGGCCGGCTCGAGATCTCCGATACATGTGTTCCAGCGAAAGTCGGTGCCGGCGCGGCCGCCGTGAGTCCACGAGAGTCCCAGCGCGAGCACCCCTATCAACACCACCCAGCCTGGCGCTGAGATGGCGAGCAGCGGGCCCGAGCGCGTCGCGAGCCATGCCAGCGTTGCCCCGACCGTGAGGCCTCCGATGAAGGCGACGGCGGGCACGATGAGGACCATCAGGGACGCCTGCGTCTCACGCCAGGAGGTGACGAGCCCGGCGAGCGCGTACGACGAGCGCGCTCCCACCGGGAGTTCGCCACCTCCACCGAGCACCAAGCCCACGCACCCCGGCGCCACGCGCGTCGTGTTCATGCGCGGACCACACTCACGCAGCGTCCGGCTCCCCGGTTCAAGAGAAGACGTCGCGGGCGTCCTTCGCGGTGACGAGACGTTTCCCCCACCGGATGAGCGTGCGCGCGTCGGCCTTGGCCAGCTTCGTCGAAACCGTGCGAGGGACTTTTCCGAACCTCGCGCTCCAGAGTTCTTTCAGCAACGCCCGCTGCGCCGCCAGCGCTTCCTCTCGAGCCCTCGCGAGGCCCTTCTCGAGGCCCTCTTCACGCCCCTGTGCACGCCCTTCTTCTCGCCCTTCTTCTCGTCCTTCTTCTCGTCCTTCTTCGAGGCCCTTCTGGCGGGCGACTGCGCGCTCTTCATCGAGCCCTGCGTACGCGATGTCTTCGACAGTCACGACTCGCGTCTCTGGCCCCATCCAGAAGAGCCTTCTGATCCTCTTCCACTGCTTCTCAGTCATGTTCATCGTCACAGTGCGGCGAAGATACACCAGTGCTCTGTGGTGGTCATCGGGGGCCGCCTCGCGCAGCTGAGCGGCGAGGTCGCTCCACCTTGGCGCTTCGTCGAGCACCCGCTCAGGGTTGGACGACGACGCCAGCAGCCACAGCGCAAACCGGGTGAACTCCGGGCCTTCGCGATGAAACAGCTCATCAGTCGTGCGCGACGAGAGATCATCGAGCGCGAACTCGAAGTCAGGAATGAGGTGCGCGACGAAGGCATGCTCGTGGGGCTCGACCTCCAGCACGTCGAGCAGCCGGCGCGGGCCCTTCCACCCACCAGGCACGTTCGAGAGCACCATCGGAATCAGCATTGGCAGCCGCGTGGTGCCTGGCACCTTCCCCAGCAGCGTCATCCAGATGTTCGTCATGTACCGAAGCAACCGCCACGGCATCAGCGCGTCGTTGCGACGTTGGTGCTCGAGCAAAACGTAGAAGAACGTCGGCCGTCCATGCTGTGGCAACCGGAACGTGGCGTCGCTCTCGGAGGCGCCCAGCGACTCGTCAACGAAGCGCGTTTGAAGCACCTCGACCTTCGAGAAGTCGAGGCTCCGAACGAGCGCCGGCTGCAGCAACGCCGTGGCTTCGCTCCGGAGCGACTCAGGGCTCGAGAACGCCGCGCGGAACAGACTGTCGTGGTGCGACAGGTACCTCGAGCTCCGCTTCGTCACGCCGCCCTCCCCCGGAAATGCGGAGTCGGAAAAGCACGAACGATGCCGCGCGCACGCCCCATGTGAGACGCCTGGTTGGCGCTCGAGCGCATCTCGCGCACGAGACTGGAGTGGCGACG
Source organism: Myxococcaceae bacterium (assembly GCA_040400045.1). Classification (GTDB taxonomy): domain Bacteria; phylum Myxococcota; class Myxococcia; order Myxococcales; family Myxococcaceae; genus Xiheimicrobium. The sequence continues at coordinate 12,306 of JBBAQZ010000034.1, read as the reverse complement.
TCCCTGGTGGCTCTCACCGGTCGAGAACGCGGCTCACCTCGTGCGACGCAGCCCGCGGTCATCCCAGTTGCCGAGCAGTTTCTTCTCCGCGCACTGCCTCACCAGGTTCTGGAGCCGGGTCGCGAACTCTCGTGGCACCTTGCGCTGCTCTTCGACGGAGCCAATGCGCACGCGCTGGTAGAGCGGTAGACACGACTCGAAGAACGCGCGCGCTCCGGGCGAAGCATCGAGCGCCGCAAGAATGTCCTTCGCGATGACGAACGCCGAGGGCGACAGCTCAGGCAAGACGGCTTCTCCAGCGCTCGTCATGCGACCTTCCCGAATCAACCGGCGCGCGCGCTCCTTGTTCAGCTCTGTCCAGTTGCTCTTCGGGCGACGCGGCGTGAAGCGCTGGGCGGTGCGGGTCGCGTCGAACTTCTTCGCGAGCCCGTCAATCCAACCGAAGCAGAGCGCCTCTTCCACGGCGTCCAGGTACGAGAGCCCGTCGGCCTTTTCTCGCAGCCCGGCGACCAGCCAGATTCCGGTCTTCGTCGCGTGGTGTTGCTCGAGCCACTTCCGCCACTGCGCGCGCGTCGTGACCTCGACGGTCTCGGTGAGGTCGAGCACGCCTCAGACGCCAGGGCACCAGTACGAGTGGAAGCCGAGCTGCATGCGCTGCGGCAGGTGCACGGTGCTGATCAACTGCATCGACTTCGCGTCGATGACGAACGCGGCCGACCGATTCTCACGGGCGTTGGTGCCGAAGGTGACGAGGAAGCCGTCGTCTTCCGAGCGCTTCGTCTCATTCGGCGCGAACGACGCTTCACCGACGAACCACCCTGCCGGTGCGTTCCACGTCTCGACGGCCTTCGCGGAGGAGTCACCGAACGCGTACTTGATCAGCCCGTCGAACATGAGGTCGGCGCGCTTCGCCACGCGTGGGTGGTAGCCGAACGCAGCGCGCCGCCCCTGAATGGAGTCGTTGATGCGGGGGAACTCGGTCGCGACGTCGTCGAGCTGGCGCTCGGTGGTGGCGCCGGTCTTCAGGTTGAAGCGCCACTCGTAAAGGTGCGGTACCAGCTCGATGGTGTCGAGCCGCGCCACGGTGCCAGTGGTGTCCTGGTTCTCAGGGATGAGGTTCTTCACGCGGCAGCCGAGCAGCACCACCTCGTCGCCCGCCTCGTAGGCGTTGACCGTGTGGTACATGTAACAGGGCTGGGCCTCGAACCACTTCACGTCGGCGGCGGTGCCGTGGCGCGGGAGGATGCCGAAGCGGCTCGGCGTGCCCTGGTCGAACGCGATGCGCCGCTTGCCCTCTTTGAGCTTCGCCACGTCCCACCCGAGCGGGAAGTCCATGAGAATGGAGAAGCGCTCGGTGATGGCCATGTCGTGGAGGATGTGCGGAGCGGGCGTCTCGATGGCCTCGTAGCGGATCAGCTCTCCGGTCGGGCTCACCAGGCCGTAGCGGAGGAACGGCTTCTTCACGATGGAGTAGTCGAAGAAGACGAGCTCGTTCGTGCGCGGGTCGACCTTCGGGTGCGCCGAGAAGCCGCCGGTGAGCCGACCCTGAAAGTTCTCGGGGCCCTTCGTCGCGAGCGTGGTGACGTCGAGCTCGTACGGCGTTCCCGACAACCACCACAGCGCGAGCAGCCGGCCTTGATGGAAGACGAGGTCGGTGTTGGCGGTGTCCTTCAGCGGGCCACCCGGCAGGTCCTTGCGGCGCGGCGCCTCGAGAATGCCCGTCCACATCGCCTGGCCCTCGGCGCGCTCACGCTCGAAGCCGGCCGTGCGGATCCACCGGTTCGCGTAGCGCGCCTGGCCCTCCCCCAGCCACAGCCCGTGCACCATGCCGTCGCCGTCGAACCAGTGATAGCGGCCGATGGGCGGGAATTGCGGAGCCGGTGAGTTGCGCACGTAGAGGCCGCGCAGCGCCATCGGAAGCGCGCCCGTCGTCTTCAGGTCCTCGGCCGACACTTCCTGATGCACCGGCGCGTGCTCACCAACGAGGTACAGGTTCTCGGACATGGTGACGAACCGTACTCCTTCATCATGAAGGGACGCACGCGAGCTGATGCAGGTCCGCTCGGTCCTTCGCGACGGTGCAGGAGCCGTCGACACGTCAGCGTCGAGCACCCCGCCGGTCGACGTCCACAGCGTTTCCGGCAGTGTCGAGGAGTGTGCGAGGCGGCCCTACGACGGCACTGGCCCAAAACGTCGTCGCGCGTCTGCGTGGGTCGCGAGGAACTTCCGCTCGGGACCGCGGTCGAGGTTCGTCAGCGACAACAGCCGCTCGATGGGACGAGGCACCACGCGCTGGGCCGAGGCGGTGTGCAGCGCGCGGTCGATGAACCAGAGCGCGAGGGCGCTCGATGGGTACTCGAGCCGGTTGAACTTCAACGTCCTCATCACGCGGCGCACCATCGAGCGCACCTCGTCGTTGAACTGGTCGAGGAGCGACGCGTCGGCCTCACCGTGCGCGACCAGCGCGAGCTTGCGGCCGAGGTGGTGCGCCGCGAGCAGCCCGACGTTCATTCCGCGCCCACCGATGGGCGCCCAGACGGCCGCTGCGTCACCGCACAACAGCACGCGTCCGTGCCGGAGCCGTTTCGCGAGGCGGTCCTGGAACCTCGCGCGCGTGAGCCACTGCGGACTGGTCAAGCTGAGCTTCAACGACTGATTGGCGATGGTGGACAGCTGGGCCTGCGCCTCGTCGAGGGTGGGTTGCCGGAGCGCGTCCCGCTTGTGCTGGAACGAGATGAACCGGAAGCCACGGTCTGGCAACGGCACCGCCAGCAGCGTGGCGTTCGGAATGAGGTCGAACCGACAGAAGCCCGGCGTCGGCGGGCGCTCCCAGTCGCATTCGGCGTTCACCTGCAGACACTCGAGCCCGTCGTGCGCCCGGCCCTCGAACTCGATGCCGAGCAGTTTCCGAACGGCGCTGTGCGCGCCGTCACAGCCCACGACGTAGCGGGCCTCGAGCGACGTCTGTCCGGCTGGAGTCTCGATGCGCGCGGTGACGGAGTGGGCGTCCTGGGAAAGCCCAGTCAGCGCGTGATTGCCGCGCACGACGAGGTCCCCCAACGCTTCACGCAACAACGCCTCGGTGCGGTGCTGCTCGATGATCCACGGCACCGACTCAGGCCCGTCGAGCCCGCGCAGGCGGAGCACACCTCGGTTGACGCCACGCACGTTGAGTTCGACCCCCTCGAGCAATCGTCGTTCCCGGGTGAACACGGGCGCCAGGCCCTGCGCGGCCAGCACCTCGGCGGTGCGTGGCCAGATGACGGCGGCGCGCGGGTCGAACACGGCGCCTTCCCGCTTGTCGATGATGGCGATGTCGAGGCCCTGCCGCTTGAGCAGCAGCGCGAGGAACAAGCCGATGGGCCCCGCGCCGACGATGAGGACGTCCACCATGCGCCGCTTGCTAACGGCCTGACGCCACGCGCGCTCGCTCCGCGCGCGAACATCAGGCCTGCTGTCGCTTGCCGTACACGAACCACATGATGGCGAACGTGCCCAGCGCGGCACCCAGCCCAATCACGAGCGAAGGCCCGACTGGGACGACCCCGGCGCCAGCCAACCCCAACGCCCCGACCGCCCCGGGGACCCCAGACCCGACGGCGATGGCGCCGACGGACAGCCCCGACGCCTCGACTGCGAACGCCGATGGAACGATGACCACCTGGACGCTCCGGAGCCCGTCGGGCGACACCCGCACCTCCCACGGCGTCGCGTCGACGTCGAAGCGGTAGCGGAACACCGAAGAGAACGGCCGACGGACGAGGGTGGACGGCGTGGCGACGCCGTCGACGTGAATCGTCGCCCGGTCGCGCAGCAGCTCGATGCGCGCGTCAACTTCGTGTGAGCGCCCGTTCACCTCGATGGTCGCGGCGGCAATTCGTTCCATGGCGCCCCTTGCGTCGAAGTCTCCAGGCGCGCCAGTCACCACGAGCAAGAAAGATGGGACCATCTGAAAGCGCCGGCCGCTGACCACGCACGCGTCGCGCTGGGCTCGGTCTTCCGTGTGGACCTCGTGAACGCCGACGGTGAGCCACTCAAGCGCGCTCAGCCGAGCGGCGCGGGCATCATGTTGCTCAGCGCGCCGCAGGGCTTCGTCGAGGCCGTCGTGACGTCGTGACGACGGTTCGAGGGATTGCGCCCATCGACCGCTCGAACGCCTGGAAGCTCAGGTTCGCAGACCGTGGCTTCGGCGAAGCGGGCTTGCAGTCCGTCGAGGCCGGACAGGTCGCCGAAGTTGAGGACGAAGCCTTCCCAGTTGTGTGGGGCGATCCACGAGTTGAAGCCTGTGATTCCTCGCTCGACGACGAAACGCTCGTCGCATGGCGCATTTTTCATCAATAAAACCGAACAGATAGATCGACCTGACAAGCTTCCTTGCTGAATCGAGGCGAATTCCTCCGGGCGCGTGGGTGACAATGGGGCAGCACCCTGAGGACCACCATGTCAACCCGAGTCTCCACCAGCCGCCACGCGACGGCCCCTTCGCGCAGCACCACGGCCAAGACGCCTTCCGCGAAGGTCGCGAAGCCCGCCGGCTTCCTGCGGGACGAGCTGTCGACTGGCCGAGGCCGTGCGCATCGCAGCTCAGCGCAACGGGCCGTGGGCAGCGGTGCCGCAGCCTCGTCGGGAAAGGACGTTCAGAGCGCGTTCGAACGGAGGATTGCCACGCTGACCCGCGCCGCCGCGAACGGAGTCCCCGGCGCGAAGGAAGAGCTCGCCGCAGTCGTGCGTGACCGCGACGGCGTGCAGGCCGCCATCTCGGACGTCGAGCAGAAGCTCGCTGCCAACGAGAACCCGGAGACCTGGGCGAAGGTCACCCCCCGCAGCCGTGCACAGGCCGAGCAGGCCGACACCCGCGCGCAGCTGAAGAAGCAGCTGAGCGACCTGAAAGACTTCGGCGTCAAGGTCTCGATGATGAACCCGAAGCAGCGTCGGGACCTGGAGAACTTCTTCAAGCTCGCGAAAGAGGACCCCGAGGCCTTCAAGCGCTTCGTCGACGCCAACAAGCCCGGCACGAAAGGAGCGTCTCCTGCAGCGCCAGGCTCGGCCAGCTCCGCAGCGCCCGTGGGCTCGAGCCCGACGCAGGCTTCATCCGGAATCCAGGCCGCCATCGACTTCGGGCTCTCGCAGCTGGGGGCGCCGTACGTCGGCGGCGCCAGTCCCTTCCGCTTCGGCAAACCGGGCAACGGGCAGACCTACCAGATGGAAGGACAGAAGGCCCACGTCTCGCCCAACGGCGTCGTCGGCTACGACTGCTCGGGCCTGATGGTGACGATGCTCAAGAAGGCCGGCATCGACCTCAGCAAACTCGCGAGCAGCAGGGCGATGAAGGCGAACCTGCCCGAGGTGCCGAAGGATCAGCTCCAGCCGGGTGACCTGCTCGTGAAGAACGGTCACGTCGCGATGTACGTCGGCGACGGGAAGATGATCGAGTCGGTGCCGGGCGGCGTGCACGTGGTGTCGGCCAGCAAGTACCTCAACGACCCGGCGTACTCGGGGCATCGGCCAGGCTAGCCACGAACGCGAAGGCGCGAAGACGAAGCGCTCGTCGCGGTGACGGCCGACGAACAAGGTTGTCCCTCGGGAGATTGTTCCCCGGGGACCTTCAAAGCGAATTCACCTTGAGTTGCACTGCCGTTGCGGGGGCCAGGCTTTCGCCGGTCTCATGCCCGCGTCGCGGTGCGTATGTCGAGCAGCGTTGCGGCCATCAGCGCTCCGGTCTGCTCGAACCGGGACACTGCATCGGCGCAGGTCGTCTCGGGAGTGCCTCGTTCACCAACGGGCGCCGAGCGCGACGGTCACTTCATGGAATTCCTCCGGCCAGGACCTTCGTGGAGCGGAATCGAGGAGACGTTCAGGAGCTCCTTTCGTGATGACAGGAAAGAGCATCTCCCCTTCTTCACGCGCGCGTCAACGGAGGTCCGTTGACTACACGGCGCAGCCCTGACGGCGCAGGCCGCGGTCGAATGATCAGGGACGAAGACGTGCGGCCTCGTGGCTCATTTGCTCACCTGAGCTTCTGGTACACGTCGACGTAGCGCCCCACGCGGTGCTTCCACGCGAGCGGCAGTGACATGCCGTTGCGCATGAGCGCTTCCCACCGCGTGCGGTACTCGCCGCTGCCGCTGCCCCACACCTCGAGCGCGCGACGAATGGCCCAGGCGAAGCCGCTCTCGTCGAAGTGCTCGAAGACGAAGCCGGTGCCGCGACCGTTGCGGGGGTTGTACTGCCACACGGTGTCGGCCAGGCCGCCCGTCTTGTGTACGATTGGAATGGTGCCGTAGCGCAGGCTGTACATCTGGTTGAGGCCGCACGGCTCGTAGCGCGACGGCATCAGGAAGACGTCGCTGCCCGCCTCGACGAGATGGGCACGCGGCTCCGAGAACGCCGACTCGTACGCCACCTTCTGCGGGAACGCGCGCTGGAGCAGCCGGAAGAACTCCTCGTACTTGTGCTCGCCCTTGCCCAGCACCACGAGCTGGAACTTGTGATGACGAAGCAGGTTCGGCAGCACGCTCTCGGCGAGGTCGATGCCCTTCTGCCAGACGAGCCGCGCGACGAGCGAAAACACCGGCACCTCGCGACGGTAGGGCAAGCGAGCCGCGGCGAGCAGGGCGCGTTTGCAGGTGTCCTTCCCGGTGAGTGACTCGGCCGAGAACCCGACGGGCAGGTGCTTGTCGGCGCTCGGGTTCCACTCGTCTTCGTCGATGCCGTTCAAAATGCCGTGCAGCACGTCGGCGCGCTGCCGCAGAACTCCGTCGAGCCCGACGCCCTGCGACGGGGTCTGAATCTCCTTCGCGTAGGTCGGGCTCACCGTGGTGATGGCGTTCGCGTACAGCAGGCCCGTCATCAAGAAGCCGAGCCGGCCCGCGCGCAGCTCGTCCTGATGAAAGAGATACCAGCTGTCAGCGAGGCCCGTCTCAGGCATCACGCTCGCGGGGAAGGTGCCCTGGTGCCCCAGGTTGTGAATCGTGAGCACCGTGCGCGTGTTGGCGAAGAGCCGGTCCCACGAGAAGCGGGCGCGCAACAGCAGCGGGATGAGCGAGGTCTGCCAGTCGTTGCAGTGAATGACGTCGGGCGCGAAGCGCAAGTGCTGACACGCCTTGAGCGCGGCCCAGTTCAGCACCGCGAAGCGAAGGTGCTCGTCGTCCGAATTTCCGTAGAGCGAGGGCCGGTCATACAGCGGCGGACAGCGCACGAAGTACACGGGCACCTTCGTGCCGGGCAGCGCGCTCTCGAAGAGCGACACCTTGACCCTTGTCCGGCCGAGGTCGAGCCACAGCTCGGGGATGACCTCGGTGAACTGCCGACCCGGCCCATGAACGCGCGAATACATCGGCATGATGACGCGAACGTCGTGCCCTTCCGCTGCGAGCGCGCGGGGGAGCGCCGAACCAACGTCGCCCAGGCCTCCCGTCTTGGCGAAGGGAGCGACCTCGGACGAAGCAAACAAGATGTTCATTTCGCGACGGAGCGTAGCCTCAGTCGTCCAGCTTCGCTGGCCAACGAACAGGGCCCGTCGACGAGCGCGGCGTGTCACACATCATCCGACGGCGAACGCGGCGCGCGTCTTGACCTCGGCGTGGCTGCGTGGCCTGGCCTCGGGACCGCCCCCGCTGCGCCTTCCTTCGAAGGGTGTCGAGCATCAACAGCACCGCGACCGCGGCCAGGCTCGTCCCGGTGGCGCCGCTCTGGCAGCCGACGGCGAATCGTCGACCGACCAGGCCGCCATCCGGTGCGACACCGAGCGGACCTGACCCTGCGTCGTCGGTCGACCCCGCGTCGGTCAAGCCTGCATCGGCCGGGCTTCCGGCATCGAGCGTCACCACGCACACCCCATTCGCGTCGCACTGTGCGCAGGAATCGGGGTCAGCTGCGGCTCGGACCGGGACGCAGACGCCCTCCTGACCCGGCGCATCGCAGCGCTCGCAGGGCCCGCAGGAGCGCTGGCAGCAGCGGCCGTCACTGCAGGTTCCGCTCCGACAGGGTGCTTCGGCTCGGCAAACCGCCCCCGTCGCGAGGTCGAAGACATGGGCGCCCGGCGGTGAAGGAACCGGTGGAGACACCACCAGCTGAGACGAATACCGCACCCACTCATCGCTCCGCGCCACCCGGCTCAGGCGAAGCTCGTCGAGACTCCCCACCCAGGGGTCCCACGAGTAACAGCTGCTCAGACAGAATGACGTGTTGGTGTCGAGGACCGAGCCGCCATCGAGCATGAGCGGGACTGGGCCCGAAGCGACGCCGTCGACCCAGGTGCGGCCGCTCACGTCGTCGAGCACCACGGCCGTCGAGAACCACCGGTTCAGGCCGAAGATGGTCGAGGCCACGAACCCCACGCGTTGGCCAGCGTCGTTCATGCCGTTGAACCCAACCTCGCGCGCTTCCCAGACGAACACCGACCAGCCACCGGGCTGAGCAGTCCAGCTCCGGTCGACGATGCGGTTGCCTCCGAAGCCGGGCCCTGACAGGCCGCCGGGCGCGGAGTGGACCTCGAGGGTGAGCGCGGTGGTGTTGAGGGCCGGTGTCGCCGAGAGCCGCAGCCGGTCCACGCCGGTGAAGGTTCGCGCACCGCCGATGCGGCCCGTGCTGCTCGACGTGCCGTCGGGCTGCGCGTCATGGCGGAAGCGCGTCGAGTCGAAGGCGACGCCTCCATCACGTTCGCCGAAGTGAAACACGGCGACGTCGTCACTGCTCCACACCGCTCAAACGCCGATTGAGCGCAGGGACTCCTCGAACGGAAGCTTCAGCGGTGTGCTGCGCGCCTCGCGGGGCGAGCGGCGCTCGATGGCCCTCTGCTTCAGAACCGGAGGACCACGGCTCCTGTCGGCGGAGGTTCCGCGTCGCGGCCCCACTCGAACGCGATGAGCGTGCCCACGGACGGGAGCGCCCACAGCAGCCCGAGGCCGACGAGGTAGCCTGCGCCCGGAATCGTCGCGAGCGGCAAGCCGATGAGCAGCCCTGCGAGCAGGCCGAGGAACGCGCCCACGACGCCGCGGCCGACCCCGCCCTCGGCCCCCAGCATCCGCCCCGCGAGGATGATGCCGATGGGCGCGAGGATGACGCCGAGCACCGTCGCCGAGAGGAAGCCGGCGAAGAAGCCGACGAAGGACTGCAGCGCCGTGAAGCCACCGTACGCGACGAACGGGAGCACCAGCCCGAGGCCAGCCCCGACTCCACCTTCTGCGAGCAGCCGCGTCGAGCGTGAAGGCGTCAGGGGCGCCGGCGTCGCCGTCGACGTCGGTGCCTCGACGAGCAACCGCGCGGCGCGGGCCTCGGACGCGGCGAACGACAGGCCGGGGACTGCAAGGGCGATCAACACCACCAGCACGTCAGCGCGAGGCACGGGTCACCTCGAGGGTCGTCAGCAGGTCGGACTGCAGGAAGCCACGCGCGACGTCGTCGTCTTGCAGCTTCCATCGGAAGAACGCGGCCATCGCGCCACCCGTCACGCGGCGCGTCTCTGCGCGGTTGGGGCCTTCGGCGCACAGGCCGCCGGAGTTCACGTCGGCGTCGAGCATGTCGGCGTGCCCCTGGCCCTTCACGAGCAGCAACGTCGTCGGCGCGGTGGTCCGGTCGAAGAAGTGTTGAAAGTTGTCTCCCACGGGAGCGCACGAGCCGCCGAGCTCCATCCCGATGATGAGCGAAGGCGGCGCTGTCTCGACGTTCGACGGGAGCGCTTCGGGCTGGGCGCCGAGCAGCGGTCCTCCTTTGCCATCGACCGGGTCGACCCCGACGATGGCGCGCGTCGGGAACTTCTCCTGCGCGGTCAGCCACCACGTGACCTTTCCACCCCGGGAATGACCGGCGACGCCGATGGGCCGCGGATCCGCAGCGCTGCCCATGAGGGTCGCGGCCGCAAGCTGCGCCCACTCCGCCACCCGGCGCGCGTTTCGGGCTTCCTCAGGTGCGCCTTCCTTCCCGAGGGGAACACCATCAGGCGGGTACATCTGCGGAGCGACCACCACGAAGCCGTGCGACGCGAGGTGCGTGAGGATTTCATCGTACGTGCGCCGGTCCGACAGGAAGCCGTGCTGGAACTGCACCACCGGGTACGTGCCGCTCACCACGGGTGCGGTGAGCCGAACGGGTCTGGGCGCCCCAAGCTCGCCTTCGCGGAGGTCTCGTTGCATGACCTCGAGCGGCCCGGGTACGAAGGGGTCTCCACGGCTGACGAAGACGGCGCCGGGCGTCGCAGGTGCCGGAGCGGTGCCTGAGGGGCCACACCCGAGCAGCATCAGAATGAAGAGCGTCGAACGCATGCAGTCAGTGCTCCTAACCAGAAGCGGGAGCGGGCGCTCGACTGCGACTCTCGCCAGGGAGCTGAGGCCCATCGTCGATTCGTCATCGGCGTTTCGAAGGGCTGACCTACGCTGCGCCGCATGCCTGTCGATGTCATCTTCGTCGAGCCCGTCTTCCCGTCGAATCAACGTGAGTTCGTCCGAGCGCTGCACGCCGTCGGCGCGCGCATCGTCGGCATCGGGGAGCGCCCCAAAGAGGCCCTCGACGAAGGGCTGCGGCACTGGCTCACGCACTACGAGCAGATTGGCAACGTCACCGACGAGGCCCAGCTCGAGCGCGCGGTGCGGTTCGTTCAATCGAAGGTGAAGGTCGACCGGCTCGAGGCCGTCGTCGAGGCGCACGTGATGGCGGCCGCGAAGGTGCGCGAGCGCTGCGGCATTCCGGGCACCAGCGTGCGCTCGACGTTCCTCTGTCGCGACAAGCCGGCGATGAAAGAGGCGCTCCGGCAGGCGGGCGTGGCGTGCGCGCAGTCCATCGGCTCGAGCTCACCCGACGACATCAAGCACTTCGCCGCGCGGGTGGGCTTTCCCCTCATCGTGAAGCCGCGTGACGCCGCCGGCGCCTCGGGCACCGAGCGCGTCGACAACGGCCCTGAGCTCGACCGGGCCCTGGCGCGCTTCGGGGTTCCGCAGCGCAGCGTCGCCGTCGAAGAGTTCATCGAAGGCCACGAGGGCTTCTACGACACCATCAGCATCGGCGGCCGCGTGGTGCACGACTTCGTCACGCACTACTACCCGAACGTGCTCGAGGCGATGCGCACGCGGTGGATCAGCCCGCAGTTCATCAGCACCAACCGCATCGACGCCGCGCCCGCGTACGCCGAGGTGCGCGCCATGGGCCAGCAGGTCATCACCGCGCTCGGCCTCGAGACGACCGCCACGCACATGGAGTGGTTCGCTGGGCCCAGGGGGCTGAAGTTCAGCGAAATCGGCTGCCGGCCGCCCGGCGTGCGCGCGTGGGACCTCTACGCCGCGGGCAACGACTTCGACATCTACACCGAGTGGGCGATGGCGGTGGTTCACGGGAAGAAGGCCCAGCGCCTCTCGCGGCAGTACTCGGCCGGCGTCATCGCGCTGCGCCCCACGCAAGACGGTCGCATCGTCGGCTACCACGGGCTCGATGAGGTGCACCGACGCTTCGGGAAGTGGTTCATCGACGAGCACATTCCGGCGCCCGGCACGCCGACCCAGCCGGTCGACGCGGGCTACATGGCCAACGCGTGGATGCGGCTCAAGCACCCCGACTACGACACGCTGCGAGGGATGCTGAACATGATTGGCCAGACGGTGAAGGTCATCGCGCAGTAGCCGACGCGCCGGCGCGCAAGCCGTCGCCGCCCGCGCCAGGAACCACACGTCGGTTGAGCCACCGGCGCGCTCGTCGCGGCCTGCTTCACACTGGTGACGGCCTGGCGAGGCACTCCGTGGTGTCGTCGGGTCATCGTGGAGGCGTCGAGGTCGCCGGTGACCGCGACCATCACTCGCTCGTCACTGCTCAGCTGTGGCCGGAGTTCGAGGCGACCCGCGGCCTTCCTCGCCGCGTACGACGGGGCAGTCGCTCGAGCGTTCGCGGAACCGCCTCAGGGTTGCGTCTGGTCCTCCGGAGTTCGGGCGGCGTCGTTCCCGGGGACGAAGCGTCACTTCGAGTGAGCGTCGGGGCTCACGAGGGCCTTCAGAACGTCAACGCTCGCCAGGGCTATGCGAGGTGGCCTGCGCCGACGGGCGAGCGCCAACAGCCCGATGGCCACCATCCACCAGACTCCCGGGGCGGAGGCGTCTGGCGAACAGCCGCAGCCGACGCGCAGCGAGAGCCGCTGCTGGCCGCCATCGACGCCGGCGTCGACATCGGCTCCAGCGTCAGCGCTGACTCCCGCGTCGAGGCCGCCGTCAGTTCTGGCGCCCGCGTCGACCCCTGCGTCAGCGCCGGTGCCCGCGTCGACCCCTGCGTCGGCGCCAGCTCCCCCGTCGACTCCAGCGTCAGCGCCAGCTCCCGCTCCCGCGTCGA
>JBBAQZ010000033.1:70790-99044 GCA_040400045.1 Myxococcaceae bacterium | reverse complement strand
GCACGTCGCCAGCAAGGTGCCAGAGGCCGTGGTGCCCCGCGTTGCCCTGGAGCGTATCGGCGAGCATCACGCCGCCGTGGAGCAGCCCCTGGAGCGCGGTGAAGTCGACGAGCGCGAGGCTCGCCTCCGGGTGCTTCGCGCCGCGGTACAGCGCCAGGCCCCACGCGAAGAAGATCGCGACGAACATACGCTCGTAAGCCGGGTGGTACGGGGGCCAGCGCCCCACCTCGGGCCACCAGACGAACGTTGAGGTCACGAGCGCGAGCGCGACGCCGTAGACGCGCATGGCGAGGCCGAGCGACCGCGAGGGGCTTGAGGGCCGCATGCGAGCGTCCCCTACGACTTGCTCCAGAGGACGACAAGGACGATCGGGCTCGAACCTCACCGGCGTCGCAGCCGAAAGCGCCATGACACGTGTCTCGTGAGGTCGCCGTCGTCGTCGGTTCGCCCGTACCTCTCGACGCCTCGTTCAGTTGCTGAACACCCGATTTGGAAGCGATGGGTAGGTGGCTGCTGCTGGGCTGACTACCGCCCGCCGAACGGAGCGTCTCGACCTCGGGTCGGCAACGACGACGGCGCCCCGGAGAGGAACGAGTCGACCGCGCGCGCGGCTTCGCGACCATCGGAGATCGCCCAGACGATCAGGCTCGCTCCGCGCATCGCGTCGCCGGCTGCGTAGACGCCACTCACGTTCGTCGCGAAGTCACGATCGACCTTCACGTTGCCGCGCGCGTCGAGCGCGATGCCGAGCTCCTTCGTCAGCGTGCTCGTGTCAGGCCCGGTGAAGCCGAGCGCGAGGATCAGCAGGTCGACCTCGATACGCCGCGTGCTTTGCGGATGCTCGACCAGCGCGCCGTTCTCGAGCGTCACCTCGACGCCTTCGATGGCGATCAGCTTGCCGCCGTCACCGATGAGCTTCTTCGTCATGAAGCCGAACGACCGCAGGCCACCTTCTTCCTGGCTCGACGACGTGCGGAACACGAGCGGCCACTGCGGCCACGGATTCGACGTCGGCCGTGCGTTCGGCGGCAGCGGCATCAGCTCGATCTGCGAGACGTCCGTCGCGCCTTCACGCAGGGCGGTGCCCAGGCAGTCGGAGCCGGTGTCACCACCACCAAGAATCACGACCCGCTTCCCGGTCGCCGGGCCCTCGTTCTTCACCGCGCGGCGATTCGCGGCCTCGAGATAGTCCATCGACTGCACCACGCCTGAGAGCTCGCGGCCGGGCAGGTTCAGCTCCCTCGCCGCACGCGCGCCGATGCCCAGCACCACGGCGTCATGCGTCGCCTTCAGCTCGTGCCACGGCACCGTCACGCCCGTCTTGAACGTGATGCCCTCGGCTTCGAGCAACTTCACGCGGCGATCGATGACCGACTTCTCCATCTTGAAGTCGGGAATGCCGAAGCGCAGCAGCCCACCGAGCGCTTCGTCTTTCTCGAACACCGTCACCGTGTGCCCTGCGTGGTTCAACTGTGCGGCGGCGGCGAGGCCTGCAGGCCCGCTCCCGACGACGGCGACGGCCTTGCCCGTGCGGAAAAGGGGAGGGCTCGCCTTCACCCAGCCTTCGGCGAACGCGCGCTCGATGATCTCCTTCTCGAGCTGTTCGATGGTGACGGGATCCTGATTCACCGAGAGAACACAGGCCGCCTCACACGGCGCAGGGCAGAGCCGGCCGGTGAACTCGGGGAAGTTGTTCGTCGACGTCAGCGACAGGTACGCCTCGCGCCAACGCCCCTTCCACACGTGGTCGTTGAAGTCGGGGATCGGGTTTCCGAGCGGGCAGCCCTGCTGACAGACGGGCACGCCGCAGTCCATGCAACGGCCGGCCTGATGCTTCGCCTGCTCCGGCACCATGGGGAGCGTGAACTCCCGCGAGTCATGCAGCCGGTCCTTCTTCTCGCGTTTGGGAGCGGGCTCGCGATTCCATTCCATGAAGCCAGTGGGCTTTCCCATGACTCAGCCCTCCCTTCCGCCGACGGCGCGAAGGCGTGGAGGACTCGCGCGAGGCCGCAGCTGCGCTCGTCGCGCCTGCAACACGCGCTTGTAATCCGTCGGCATCACCTTCACGAACGAGCCCACCAGGTGCTCCCAGTTGTCGAGGATGCGCCGGGCCTGCGCGCTGCCGGTCAGGCGGAGGTGGTTTTCGATGAGGCCGTAGACCAGCCAGATCTCCGACTCGTCGACGAGCGACTCGAGCTCGACCATCTCGAGGTTGCAGCGCTCGCGGAAGGTGCGGTTGCGATCGAACACGTACGCGGTGCCGCCGCTCATTCCCGCCGCGAAGTTCCGGCCCGTCGTCCCCAGCACCACCACCACGCCGCCCGTCATGTACTCGCACGCGTGATCGCCCACGCCCTCGACGACGCACCTCGCGCCCGAGTTGCGCACGGCGAAGCGCTCGCCTGCGACGCCAGCGAAGTACGCCTCGCCCGCCGTCGCGCCATAGAGCACCGTGTTGCCGACGATCACGTTCTCCTCCGATACGAAGCGCGCTCCGGTGGGAGGCCGCACCACGATGCGCCCGCCCGAGAGGCCCTTGCCGACGTAGTCGTTCGCTTCGCCTTCGAGCTCGAGCGTGACGCCGCTGACGAGGAACGCACCGAAGCTCTGGCCAGCAGCGCCCTGGAGCTTGATGCGGACCGTGTCGTCGGGGAGGCCCTGACCGCCCAGCTTCTTCGTGATCTCTCCCGACAGCATCGCGCCGACTGCTCGGTGCGCGTTGGCAACGGGCAGGGCGATCGTGACGGGAGCCGAGGTCTCGAGCGTGCGCTTCGCTGCCTCGAGGAGCTGGTGGTCGAGCGAGTCGCTCACGTCCTTCTTCTGAGGAGTGAGACAGTGCCGCATGGCCGAGTCCGGAGCATTTGGGAGCGAAAAGATCGGCGAGAGATCGAGCTTGGCCGCCTTCCAGTGGGCGACGTCGGTGCGGGCCTTGAGGCGATCGACGCGTCCGACCAGCTCGTCGAACGTGCGGAAGCCGAGCGCCGCCAGGTGCCGACGCACGCCCTCTGCCAGCATCATGAAGAAGTTCACGACGTGCTGCGGGTCGCCGGTGAACTGCGCGCGGAGCTTCGGGTCCTGCGTGGCGATGCCGACGCTGCAGGTGTTGAGGTGGCACTTCCGCAACATCACACAGCCCTCGACGATCAACGCCGCGGTGGCGACGCCGAACTCTTCAGCGCCGAGGAGTCCGGCCAGCACCACGTCGCGCGAGGTGCGGAAGCCGCCGTCGACCTGCACCCGAATGCGATCGCGGAGACCGTTCTGCACCAGCACCTGTTGCGTCTCGGCGAGCCCGAGCTCCCAGGGAAGTCCCGCGCGCTTGATGGACGAGAGCGGCGAGGCGCCCGTGCCGCCTTCGTAGCCAGAGATCGTCACGCCGCCCGCGCCGGCCTTCGCGACACCCGCCGCGATGGTGCCGACGCCGACTTCGCTCACCAGCTTCACCGTCACGCGCGCGTCGCGGTTGACCGACTGCAGGTCGTAGATGAGCTGCGCGAGATCTTCGATGGAGTAGATGTCGTGGTGCGGCGGCGGAGAGATGAGCGTCACCCCCGGCGTCGACCAGCGGACCTTCGCGATGCGCTCGTCGACCTTGTGGCCGGGGAGCTGACCGCCTTCACCGGGCTTGGCGCCCTGCGCGACCTTGATCTGCAGCTCGGCGGCGTTGACGAGGTACTCGGTGGTGACGCCGAAGCGCGCGCTGGCGACCTGTTTGATCGCGCTGCGGCGCCAGTCGCCGTTCGGGTCCTTCACGAAGCGTCGGGGCTCTTCGCCGCCTTCACCGGAGTTCGACTTGCCGCCAATGCGGTTCATCGCGATCGCCAACGTCTCGTGGGCCTCGGCCGAGATGGAGCCGAAGCTCATCGCCCCCGTGACGAAACGGCGGGCCAGCGTTGCCGCGCTCTCGACCTCGTCGAGCGGAACGGGCGCCACGGCGTGATCGAACTCCAGCAACCCACGCAGCGTGACGAGCCCGTCCGACTCGTCGTCGGCGAGCTGCTCGTAGCGCGCGAAGACCTTCGCGTCGTTGGAGCGCGACGCGTGCTGGAGCGCCGCGATGGTGCCCGGGTTCCACTTGTGGAGCTCTCCACGACGCCGCCATTGGTACTGCCCACCCGTGAAAGGAACGGACACCTCGTCCGAGGACGTGGTGACGCCGAAGCCACGTGCGTGGCGGGTGACGACCTCACGATCGAGATCGTCGAGCCCGATGCCCTGGAGCCGCGTCGGCGTGCCCGAGAAGTGGCGGTCGATCAGCGCTCGGTTGAGGCCGACGCACTCGAAGATCTGCGCGCCCCGGTACGACTGCACCGTCGAGATGCCCATCTTGGACATCACCTTGAGCAGGCCTTCGTCGAAGGCATGCACGAGGTTCGACTCCGCCTTGTCGGCAGGGACTTCGCCGCGCGCGACCAACTCCTTCACCGAGTCGAAGCACAGCCAGGGGTTCACCGCCGCGGCGCCGTAGCCGATCAGCAACGCGACGTGATGCACCTCGCGCACTTCACCCGTCTCGACCACCAGGCCGGTGTGGCGTCGAATGCCGTCTCGCACGAGCCGCTGATGGACGGCCGACAACGCCAGCAGCGCCGGAATCGGAGCCCGCCGCGCGTCGACGTTGCGATCCGACACGATGAGGATGTCGTGGCCTTCGTCGACGGCCTTCACCGCCGCTTCGCAGAGATCTTCGACCGCGCGATCGAGGGCTCCTTCGGCGCCCGGCTCGTACGTCGCGTCGAGCACGCGGGGGTCGAAGTCGCCTTTGCCCGCCAGCGCCTTGATGCGCGCGAGCTGATGGTTGGTGAGCACCGGGCCGGGCAGGGTGAGCTTGGCGCACTGCTCCGGGGTCTCTTCGAAGGTGTTGCCGTCTGGGCCGAGGCCGACCGAGAGCGACATCACGAGCGACTCACGGATGGGATCGATCGGCGGGTTCGTCACCTGGGCGAAGAGCTGGTGGAAGTAGTCGAACAGCGACGGCGCGCGATCGCTCAACACGGCGAGCGGCGTGTCGGTGCCCATGGAACCCGTGGGCTCCTTTCCAGTCTCAGCCATCGGGCCCACGACGATGCGCAGATCTTCATCGGTCCACCCGAACGCGCGCTGCTCCCGCGCGAGCTCTTCTCCGGTGAGCGCAGCCGGCGGTGGGGCTTCAGGTACGTCAGCCCAGGTGAAGACGTTGCGGTCGAGCCATTTCCGGTACGGCCAGCGGCTGGTGATCTCCTTCTTCACCTCGTCGTCTTCGACGATGCGCCCCTCGTCGGTGTCGACGATGAACATCTTGCCGGGCTGGAGTCGGCCTTTGCGCTTCACCTGCGCGGCGGGCACGTCGATGACGCCAGCTTCGGAGGCGAGGATGACGCGATCGTCTTCGGTGATGACGTAGCGGGCTGGGCGAAGGCCGTTGCGATCGAGCGTCGCGCCGACGAGCCGGCCGTCGGTGAAGGTGATCGCGGCCGGGCCATCCCACGGCTCCATGAGCGAGCTGGAGTATTGGTAGAAGGCGCGCCGCGCGTCGTCCATCTGCGGGTTGCGCTCCCACGCCTCGGGGATCATCAACATCATCGCGTTCGGGAGAGATCGCCCGCCCAGCACCAGCAGCTCGAGCATGTTGTCGAACTGCGCCGAGTCGCTCTTGCCCGGCACGATGATCGGCGCGAGCCGCTCGAGGCCACCGCCGAACTTCGCCGACTGGAGCAGCGTGCGCCGCGCCTGCATCGAGTTCCGGTTGCCCTGCACGGTGTTGATCTCGCCGTTGTGCGCAATGAACCTGAACGGCTGCGCGAGATCCCACGTGGGAAAGGTGTTGGTCGAGAAGCGGGAGTGCACGACGGCGATCGCGCTCTCGAAGAGAGGATCTCGCAAGTCGGGGAAGAAGCCCGGCAGCGTCGCGGGGAGCAGCAGGCCTTTGTAGATGAGCGTCTCGGCCGAGCAGCTCGCGATGTGGAAACGGCCGTCACCGTCGACGCCGCTCGCGCGCACGCGGTTCTCGGCGAGCTTGCGAATGATGAAGAGCTTCCGCTCGAAGGCCGACGGCACCGTGCGGCGGCGCGCGATGAAGAGCTGCCGCATCGTAGGAAGAACGCCGCGCGCGACGTGACCGAGGACGGAAGGGTCGACGGGAACGTCTCGCCACCCGATGACGCGCTGGCCTTCCTGCTCGACGACGTCGGCCAGCATGCGCTCACACTCGGCGCGCGCGAACGTGTCGGTCGGGAGGAAGACCTGCGCGACGCCGAACGCTCCGCGCGCCGGAATCGTGAAGCCGAGGCGGGTGCCTTCACGCGCGAAGAAACGATCAGGGACCTGCACGAGAATGCCGGCGCCGTCGCCCGTCAGGGGGTCGGCTCCCGTCGCCGCGCGGTGCCGCATGCGGTTGAGCACCTCGAGCGCCTGCTCGACGATGCCCCGAGAGCGGTGGCCCTTGATGTGCGCGACGAAGCCAACGCCGCAGCTGTCTTTCTCGGTGCTGGGCTCGTACAGGGCAGAACGGGGTTCGACGCGATGCATCAGGTGACGATAGAGCCTCGGGGCAGAGGCATCAATGCGCTGCGTCAAGCAGGCGACCGAAGAGCTCTTCGCGCGTTTCCCGAGCAGCCAGTGAGCTCACCTCGGCCGACGGCGCAGCGCCGGACCTTCGAACGACAACTCCTCCGCCAGCTCGGCCGCGTGGTCGGCGAGCTCACCGAGTTCTTCGGAAGTGGCAAACCAGCGCGCCGCCTGAGACTCGCGCGCGGCCGCCGCCACGTCCAACGCTGGGGCACAGGATTTGCGCCGACGGCTTCAGAGTTCGCCTCTCAGCCCAAAGTCGCCGTGAGCGCTCCGACGGTCGGCTCGAGTACCCTTGCGGTCGCTGGCTTCTTGAGCAACTCGGCGAGTGCGCGCGGGAGCTCGACTGGCTCTCCGATGATCGGCTCGACGATCGTCTCGAACTTCGCCGGGTGCGCGGTCGCGGCGATCAGCAGCGGGGCCTGGTGTCCCTTCGCGCGAAGCCGATCTCGCACTGCCACGCCGCACGCCGTGTGCGGACAGATCGCCGTCCGCGTCGCGCGCCACACGGTTCCGATCGTTCGGCGAATCGTCTCGTCATCGACCCAGTCGGCGCTCACATCACGGCGGAGCGAGTCCAGCTCGGGCCACCACGACGTCAGCCGTTCCAGGTTGCTCGGCACGCCGACGTCCATCGCGTTGGCCAGGGTCGGCACGCTCGAGCGCGGGCTCGATCGACCCGTCTCGAAGAAATCGGGCAGCACTTTGTTCGCGTTCGTCGCGAGGAACACGTGCCCGATCGGCAGCCCGAGCCGCTTGGCCATCAGGCATGCCAGCGCGTTGCCGAGATTCCCGGTGGGGACGATCACGTCGACCGGCGCATGTCCCCGCTGCTGCATCAGCAGGGCGGAGTGCGCGTAGTACGCCATCTGCGGCAACAACCGGCCGAGCGAGATGCTGTTGGCCGACGACAGCCCATGCTTCGCGACGAGCGCCTTGTCGGCGAACGCTTCCTTCACCATGCGCTGGCAGTCGTCGAACGAGCCGCTCACCTTGTAGGTGCGCACGTTGTCGCCGAATGCGCCGAGCTGATGTGCCTGCCGGGCCGAGACGCGACCGTCGGGGTAGAGGATGACGACGCGAAAGCCCGAGCGTCGATGAAAGGCCGCCGCGACAGCGGCTCCGGTGTCCCCGGACGTCGCGACCAGAATCGTCGTCGGCGGGAGCGCGAGCCGTGACAACGCCTCGGCGAGAAACCGCGCTCCGAAGTCTTTGAACGCCGCGGTCGGCCCGTGAAAGAGCTCGATCAGGAACGACTCTTCGTCGATCGGCAGCAGCGGCGCGTCGAAGGTGAACGCTGACTGACAGAGCGCCTGCGCGTCGAGCGACTCACCGCGAAAGAGGGGAGCGAGCAATGTCGCCGCCGTCTCCGCGAGCGTCGTCCCCAGCGTCACCGTCGGGCGCGCGTCGAGCGGGAAGACGTACAGCCCGCCGTCGGGAGCGAGCCCCTCTGCGAGCGCCTTCGTCAGCGCCACGGGCCCAGCACCGCGCGTGCTCGTGCACTGCATGTCAGAGCACCCTCGCGCCGGGAGCAGCGACCTTCGAGACGAGCACGTCGGCGCCGAGCTTCACGCTGTGAAACGCCTGCGCCATCGCGTCGCCTGCTGTCTGTGCTTTCGCCTTCGAGTCGAACCACGCGAACACGCTCGGCCCGCCACCAGAGATCGAGCTCCCCAGGGCTCCGCAGTCGAGCGCTGCTTCTTTCACCCGCGCGAACCCGGGAATCAGGCGGGCTCTTCGAGGCTCGACGAGCACGTCACGGAAGCCGCGCCGAATCAGCTCGAAGTCCTTGTGCCAGCAACCAGCGAGCAGCAACGCGAGTCCTTCGCTCTGCACCACGAAGTCGTGCAGCTCGTACGCGCCCTTCAATGCCGCGCGTGCCCGTCGCGTCTCGAGCACGAAGTGCGGGTGTACCAGCACACAGAAGAGGTTCGACGGCACCGGTACGCGAACGGGCACTCCGCTCGAGGGGGCGATGACGAGTCCACCCAGCAGCATCGGCGCGACGTTGTCTCCATGCATCGAGCCGCTCGCGACGGCTTCGCCCTGCATCGCGAGTGCGTAGATCGTCTCGAGCGGCACCGGCTTCGTGAGCAACGAATTCGCCGCCACCAGGGCCGCCACCGCAGACGCTGCCGACCCGCCCATGCCGCTGCCGAGGGGAATGCCCTTGTCGAGCTCGACCTCGAAGCCCAGGCCCGGCCGGAGCTTTGCCAGTCCCAGGAGCGCACGCCCCGCCGTGTTGTCCTGCGCCCGCGTCGGCAGATCGGCCACCACGCCGCGAATCGCAGTGACCCGAACCATGCCGCTCGTCGTCAGGCGCACCGTGGCCGTGTCGCCCGCGCCCACGAGTGCGTGCCCCAACATGTCGAAGCCGACCGCGACGTTGCCGATGGATGCCGGTGCGAACGCCCTCGCTTCCTTCACAGCTTCGCTCCGAGTGAGCCTGCGATGCGCAACACGTCGGCGAAGATCCCGGCAGCGGTGACTTCGGGACCAGCGCCAGGCCCTTGCACCACGAGCGGGTTGTTGCGGTACCGCGCCGTCGTGAACTGCACGACGTTGTCGGTGAGCTTGATGTGCGCGAAGGCGTGGCTCGTCGGCAGCTCCATCAGCCCGACCTTCGCCGTGCCTGCGCCATCGAGCTTGGCGACGTAGCGCAAGACGGCGCCGCTCTCCTTCGCCTTCGCCAGGCGCTCCTGCATCGGTGCGTCCAGCTCCGTCAGGCGCGAGAGGAAGTCGGCCGGCGGCAGTCCCTGGAGTGAAGCGGGCACCAGCGACTCCACCTGCACCGCGTCGAGCGTCGTCTTCCACCCGCACTCGCGCGCGAGGATCACCAGCTTGCGAGCCACGTCCATGCCCGAGAGGTCGTCTCGTGGGTCCGGCTCGGTGTAGCCGAGCGCTTTGGCCTGCAGAACCAGGGCAGAGAAGGGCGTCGAGCCGTCGTAGGAGTTGAAGAGCCACGCGAGCGTGCCCGAGAAGATGCCCTCGATCGCGAGCACCTCGTCGCCGGTATCGAGCAGATCTCGCAACGTCGAGATGACGGGAAGCCCTGCGCCAACCGTGGACTCCGCCCGGAACCTTGCGCGCGCCGAGGCCTTGCGGATCGCCTCGTACCTCGGGAGTGGCCCCGAGCCCGCGTGCTTGTTCGGCGTGACGACGTGGATGCCCTTCGAGAGCCAGTCGGCGTAGCGACTCGCCACGGCATCGCTCGCGCTGCAGTCGACGATGATCGCGTGCGGCAGGTGGTCTGCGTGGACGTGCGCCGCGAAGCGATCGAGATCGACCGGTTGATCGAGCGTCGGCGCGTCGAGGTGCTGTTCCGAGAGCGCCATCTTCGAGGTGGTGGCGGTCGCCCGCACGCGCAGGTCGAGCCCGTTGCTCTTGAGCAGTCGTTCTCGCGCGGCTGACAGTTGCTTCAAGAACGTCTTCCCGACGTTGCCGGGGCCGATGACGCCGACCGAGACGGTGAGCGCCGAGAGGTAGAACCCTGCGTGGACGGCCTTGAGCGCACGCGTGGCGTCGGCGGCGGCGATGGCGACCGAGATGTTCCGCTCCGAGCTGCCCTGGGCGATCGCGCGAACGTTGATGCCGGTGCGGGCCAGCGCGTTGAACAACCGCGCCGCGACCCCCGGCGTGCCGGCCATGCCGTCACCGACCACTGCGAGCACCGCGATGCCTGGTGTGATGGAGATTGCCTCGATCAACTTCGAGTCGAGCTCGCGGCGGAACGCGTCTTCGAGCG
Source organism: Myxococcaceae bacterium (assembly GCA_040400045.1). Classification (GTDB taxonomy): domain Bacteria; phylum Myxococcota; class Myxococcia; order Myxococcales; family Myxococcaceae; genus Xiheimicrobium. Next base: position 88,753 of record JBBAQZ010000033.1, on the reverse strand, counting down.
CCTTGCGCGCGGCGCCGGCCTCTTTTTCCTGCACCACCGAGCAGATCGAGTGCTCGCTGGAACCCTGGCTGATCATCACCACCGACACGCCCGCCTGCTTGAGCGCTCCAAAGGCCCGCTCGGCCGTTCCAGGCACGCCGATCATCCCCGCGCCTTCGACGTTCAGCAGCGCCAGGCCCGAGAACGCCGTGATGCCCTTCACCGGCACCGAGGTGTCCGTCGTCTTCTCGATGCGGGTGCCCGGCTTCTGGGGCGCGAACGTGTTGCGGATGATCAGCGGTAGCCCACGCTCGAACGCCGGCGCCATGGTCTGTGGGTGAATCACCTTCGCGCCGAAGTACGCGAGCTCGCATGCCTCGGAGTACGACATGCGATCGAGCAGCACCGCCTCGGGCACCAGCCGTGGGTCGGCCGAGAGCACTCCATCGACGTCGGTCCAGATGTGGATCTCTTCGGCGTCGAAGAGCGCTCCGAAGATGGCGCCCGAGTAGTCGCTGCCGTTGCGGCCCAGCGTGGTGACGCGGCCCTGCCGGTCGCGGGTGACGAAGCCCGTGATGATCACCCGGTCGAGCGGAGCCGGTTGCGCCGCCTTCCACGCGCCCAGCCTTTCCTTCGAGACCAACCAGTCGACCATCGCGCCCAGCGGTGTCTTGTCGACGACCAGCACTTCACGCGCGTCGAGCCAGGCCGTTCGTTCGCCCCGCGACGCGAGGTGCGCGTCGAGCAGCATCGAGCTCCACACCTCACCGAGCCCCTGAATGAAGTCGAGCAGGTCGTCCGAGAGCGAGTTCAGGAAGACCTGCGCGCTGAGCAACTCCGTGAGCCCCGCGAGCTCGCGATCGAAGCGCTCCAGCACGGCGGTGGCGTTGTCGCCCAACAGCTCGCGCGCGACGGCCCGGTGCTTGTCGGCCAGGGCCCGGGCGTCGGACTGCCAGCCCGGGTCGCGCGCCGCGGCCTTCTTCGTGACGTCGATCAGCGCGTCCGTCACCTTCGACATCGCGGACACGACGACCACCTGCCGCTCGCCTTTGCGCGCGATCAAGATGTCGGCGACGCCGCGGATTCGCGCCGCCGTGCCCATGCTGGTGCCACCAAACTTGTGTGCGACGACGCGGCTCACGAAACCCCTCCGTTCGACCTCCGGGCGGATCGTAACGAATGCGCCTCGCGACGCGCGCGAAAACTCACTCCACCAGCAGCAGGCCGCTCACCATCATGTCCATCGCGCAGCCGAACTTCACCTGGCCGGCCTTCGTCGGCGTCCACGCGATTTCCACCGGCTTGTTGAGCGGCAGGTCGGCCTTGATGTCGGTGTCGGCGATGAGCAGCTCGGTCGCGCACGTCGCGTCGGTGATGCGAGTGACCACGAACGTGACCGGCTCGCCCTTCTTGAGGGTGACGTTGCCGGGCTGGAACCCGTCTTCGGTCACCTTGATCTCGATCGTCCGAGGGCTGGCCGCAGCGACGGGCGCCGCGACGACTGGAGCCGCGACGGGCGGCGGCGCGACCACCGCGGGCTTCGCCTCTTCCTTCCTGCAGGCGGTGAGGGCGAGAACGGTGAGGATGATGAGGGTCGTGCGCATGTCGGCTCCTGTGGGGGCTGGCTCTATCGCGCTGGCCCCGCCACTGCATCTGCGTTGCGCGACCCCGATTTGCTACTGTCTTCGAGTCTCTTTCTTGAGGTGAGCCATGTTGTGGACGGCCTGGGCAGTCGAGACGCGCGCTGCCGATCAGCGCGAAGGGCACATTCTGATCCAGGCGCGCGGCGCCGAGGACGAGCCGCGCGCGCCCGTGATGGTGAATCTGGTGCTCGATCGCAGCGGTTCCATGAAAGGGGCTCCGCTGGCCGCGGCCGTCGAGGCGGCCCAGTCGTTCATCGATCTGGCCGGCCCCGACGACTTCGTCGGCCTCGTCCTGTTCGACGGCGTCGCCGAACAACGCGTGCCGGTCTGCTCGATGGATGTGCGTGGCAAGCAGGCGATGACGGAAGCGTTTGCGCACGTCACGACGGGGCGGGGTACCGCACTCCATCAAGCCATCGAGGTCGCCGCGAAGGGGCTGCAACGCACGCTGGTGCCCGGCCGTCGCCCGCGGTTGCTCCTCCTCACCGATGGCGAGCCCTCGGTCGGCCCCGACACGCAGGACGCCTTCGACGAGCTTGGCCTGCGACTGGCCGGGCAGAACCTCGCCGTGCACGCGCTTGGGCTTGCCCGTCATTACGTGGCCGAAGTGCTCGAGGCGCTGACCCGGCCTTCAGGGAACGGCTTCGAGCACGTGGACGGGCCCGAGGGGCTCTCCGAGGCGATGGGCGCCATCGTCGCGCACCTCTTCGGTCAGGTCGCCGCCGAGGTGCAGGTCCGCGTGCAGCCCGAGGGGTTCGGCGCCATCTCGTGCCGGCATAGCTTCCCCACGACGCTCGAGGCTGACGCGCTCGTCATCACCCTGGGAGACGTCTCGCGTGGCTACTCACGCCGCGTGCTCCTGACGGGGCCGCTCCGGAGCGACACCTGGAGCGCCATCGTTCATGGCTCGGGCCGCGAACGGGGCGACGTGAAGCACCAGAAGGTCGAGGTCGAGTTCACGACGCCCGAGTCCGCCCGGGGCCGGTTGATCGTCGGCTTGAGTCACGAGCTGAACCTCGTCGGTGACGAGACCGCGGCCTGGCTCTCGCTCGCGCGCAAGGACACCACCCGCGCCGAGACCCAGCTCGAGGCCGCCGAGACCTCGCTCCGCGCGATCGTCGCCATGGCGCCTGAGGGGATCGCCGTGCGCCGTCACCTCGAGCGACTGGCCGATCTCCGCTCGGCCGTCGAGCGTGGCGAAGGCGACATTCCGTTGCTCATTCGCCGGGCGCAGGCCGCGCGCGCGGGCACCAACGTCAGCCAGGTCATTCCGATCCAGAACTACAGACAGAAGCGCTGACGCTCAGGCGGCAGGCTCCCAGCTGAGCATCGCGTGGAGCGGCACGAAGAGCGGCGACTTCTCGGCGCCGAGGAGCGCGTCGAACGGGCCGACCGCCACGAGGGGCTGGGTCAGGGTGATGCCATTGCGCAGCACGAACTTCACGGGCTTGCCCAGGTGCTCGAGCAGCGGCCGCGGGTCGCTCACCGGCCGCCGTGACGGTTGGCGCGCCACCGGAGTCGGCTTCTGCGCGAGCTTCGGATCGCGCTCGACGGCGTTCGCGATCTCGTCCCACGTCTGACGCGTCGCGAGCACCACGAGCTGCAGCTTCTCGATGCGCCCCGACCGCTCGCACTCGAACGAGACCGGCTGCACTGCGGTGATCACATCGAGCACCGTGCGTTCACCCAGCACCAGACACAGCTCGGTCTTCGCTTCGATGAACGAATTGATGAGGGCGTCGATGGCTGTGCCGTCGACCGACCCTCGGGCCTTCTTCACCTCGTCACGGCGCTTCGCGCGCGCACGCCGCGCCATGAAGTCCTCGACCGAGAGCCCGCTCTGCACGACGCCAAAGGCCTCGGTGATCTCGAGGCTCGGGTGCTGCTCCATGAGCGTGAAGGCCTGGTCGAAGCGCTTCGCCTCTTCGGCGTGCAGCTTCTTCCAGATGCGGCACTTCATCTTCCCTTCGAGCTCGCCGCGGGCGATGCGGAAGGGCACGCGCTCCTTGCGGGCCAGCAGCGTGATCGCCTCGGCCGTCGGCGGGGGGCGGGGGGTCGAGGGGCCGCTTCGAAAGCCTCCGCTGCGTGGAGGGCTGCGGCCCGGTGGGCCTGAGGCGCGCGCGGCAGGAATACCCGCGCTGCTGATCGTTCGAGCAGCAGCGCCAGGGGCCGCCGTCGGGACGATGGGGTTCGACGTCGAGCCGGGCGTGCGCGACGGGGTCGGCGCGAGCGGACGAGGGGCAGGGCGGGGGGCGACCGCGACCACTCCGGGAGTCGGGCCTTTGCGAATCACCTCGACCCGCGGGACGGGCTTCTTGTTCTTGTCGGTCGGGTCTGTCACGGCGTCACCAGCTCTGGCAGCTCAACCGCCCAGCGCTGCGCTTCCTTCATCATGGTCACGCGTTCTTGCACGTCTGCGCCCGCCGGGCACGCGCCGCCTGCGTCGAGCCCCAGGCGGCAGGTCTTCACGTCGAGCACGGCCTTCGTGTCGTCCGATTGCGACACGCTGATCGAGATCAGCGGAGACGCCTGGCTCGGCGTTCGGAACGCCAACAGGGCCGGCTCGTCCTTGACGGTGCCTTTCGAGGCCTCGGCCAGCGCCTTCGACTGGGCCTCGAGGGCCGCGCGGCTTTTCTGCGTCAGCATCGAGAACGCGGTCTTCGCGTCCTGTTTCTTCAGGGCCTCGGTGAAGACCCTGAAGGTGCCGTCAGGCGTCGTGGGAGGCGCCTTCTCACACCCTGACAACACCACGGCGATGACGAGCAGCGTGCGCATACGCAGAGGCTTCATATACCCGCTCGCGCCGGGTGCACGTTCGCGACGCAGTCCGCGCTCATTCGGTCAGGGCCTGCCGGACCTGGTTTCGACCGCCCTGCTTGGCCTCGTACAGGCACTCGTCGGCCAGCTGCACGAGCTGCTCCGGAGTCTCGATGCCTGGCCCGGGCGCCGTCGACACCCCGATGCTCGCCGTGCAGCGCACCTGCTCCGGCGGGTTGACGGTGCGGCACGTCAACCGCATCGCCTCGACGCCCATGCGCACGCGCTCGGCTGCCCGCCAGGCTTCCTCCGGTGACGTCTCGGGGAGGAGCGCGATCAGCTCTTCGCCGCCGTAGCGGGCCAGCACGTCGACGTCGCGCAACGCGCGCCTGGCCACGCCGGCCACCTCGCGCAGCACGGTGTCGCCGAACGGGTGGCCCCAGGTGTCGTTGACCTTCTTGAAGTGATCGATGTCGAGCAGCAGGCAGGACAGCGAAGTGCGGTAGCGCAGGCTCCGCTGCCACTCGCTCTGCAACAGCTCTTCGAAGTGACGACGGTTGATGAGCTGGGTGAGCCCGTCGGTGCGCGAGAGGAGCTCGAGCGCCGAGCGCTTTTCTTCGAGCTCGCGGTTGATCCGGTCGAGCTCCTTGTTCTTCTCGACGAGGGTGTCCTGGAGCGCCTTGAGGCGGAGCATCGACTTCACGCGCGCCGACACCTCGAGCATGTCGAAGGGCTTGACGAGATAGTCGTCGGCGCCCAACTCGAGCCCCTCGACCTTTCCGCTGCTGCGCCCGGCCGTCATGAGGATGACGGGCGTGAACGCGAAGCCCGCGCCCTGGTTTGCCTTGACGATGCGGCACACCTCGACGCCTCCGAGGCCCGGCATCTCGACATCCATCAAGATGAGGTCGGGCTGGTGCTTGCGAATCGCCGTCAGCGCCTGCGTTCCATCTTCGGCTTCGACGAAGCGATAGCCGAAGGGCGCGAGCCCTCGACGGAGCAGCTCGATCACGCCATGATCATCGTCGACGAGCAGCAAGAGCCGCCCCTCGAGCTTCAGCGCGCCTTCATCTCTACGCGCGACCTCGAGTGTCTTGCGGCGGGCCTGGGGCATCGGGGCAGGTCAGGACCTTACCGCACTCGTGCCGGAAGGCAGCTTGACCAGCCTCGCCCGGTACACCGGTTGGCCTGACACGAGATAGCGGCGCTCGCGCGTCGAGGGGGCCTCTTCGGGATCGTAGGGGTGGAACACGCCGGCGCCGAGTGGGTTGTGGAAGCCCGTCTTCTCGAGAACGCTCAGCCCCTGCAGCGCGCGCTCCTCGACGTCGGTGCGGAAGTCGAAGCGGCCGCCTGGCTTGAGCAACCCGAGCAGCAGCTTCGTGAACTCAGGCGTCAGGATGGCGCGCCTGAAGTGAGCGCGTTTCCACCAGGGGTCGGGGAACTGCAGGTGGATGACGTCGAGCGACTCGGGCGCGAAGATCTTCGGCACCACCGCGCGCGCATCACCCTCGATGACCTTGAGGTTCTTCAGCCCGTGCTTCTCCGCCCGGAACGCCACCTCGCGTGCGTACTTCTTGCGCCACTCGAAGGCGACGTACCGAATCGAGGGATCACGCCGGCAGTGCTCGAGCGCGAAGCCCCCGGCGCCGCAGCCGATCTCGAGCTCCAGCGAGCCGCTGCTGCCGAAGACTTCGGCCCACTCGGGCGGTGAGGTGAGCGCACTGAGTGCTTCTCCAGCTTTTTCGGGGCGGAGCGGAATGCGAGGCATGGCGAGGCGGGGGCTCAACCACAACTCGGCCCGTTTCGACAGGCGCGAATGGCGATCGACTCAGGGAAGGCCGGGGAATAGGACCCCGAGGCGATGCAGACCTTCTCGTCACTCAGCCAGACGGCGGGCGCCCTTCGCGGCTGTGCAGCCTGCCTCGGGAACTTCGATGGCGTGCATCTGGGGCACCAGGCGCTGTTCGCGCGCGCTGCGACGCTCGGCCCGGTCGTCGCCGTCACCTTCGATCCACACCCGGGCAAGGTGCTGCAGCCCGACCTCGCCCCCAGACTCATCGCCACCTTCGATCGCAAGGTCGAGTTGCTCGGGGCTGCGGGGGTGCACGCCTGTGTGGTGCAGCCGTTCTCGCGGGAATTTGCCCGCACCACGCCTGCGGCCTTCGAGGCGCTGCTCTTCGAGACCCTCGGTGCGCGCGCCGTCGTCGTCGGGTCCGACTTCACCTACGGCAGCGCGCGCGCCGGCACGGTCGAGACGCTGGCGCTCGCGGCGACCACGAGGGGCGCTCAGGTCGCGGTCGTCGCGCCGGTGACGGTCGAGGGCGTCGTGGTCTCGTCGAGCCGCGTCCGCGAGTATGTGCTCGAGGGCCGGGTCGCGGCCGCCGCCCGATTGCTCGGCAGGCCGTTCGACCTCGATGGCGTGGTGGTGAAGGGCGCGCAACGCGGTCGCACGATCGGGTTTCCGACGGCGAACGTCGACACGCTCAACGAGCTCCGGCCGGCGGCAGGGGTGTACGCGATCACGGTGCGCCTGGCGGACGACCGAACGTTCGGAGGTGCTTGCAACATCGGAACGAAGCCGACCTTCGGCGGAACCGAGGTCACCATCGAATGCAACCTGTTCGACTTCTCCGGCGACCTCTACGGGCAGCGCGTGCGCGTCGCCTTCCTCGAGCAGTTGCGGCCCGAGCAACGTTTCTCGGGCCTCGACGCGCTCAAGGCGCAGATCGAGCGAGACGTCGTCGCGGCGAGAGCCATCGTCAACCGTGCGCTCGCGCCGACCTGAGTCGTACACTGTCGCACACGGCGCTCAGCGACCTGTTCGGTCATCGTGAAGCTTGACTCGGTGGGTCGCAGGTACTTCCATTTCGTGCCTCGACGTCGACGTCGACCTTCGCCGCACGCGAGAGGCAATCATACATGTCAGGCCGTCTGGGTGAGCTGCTCGTCCGCGAGAATCTGATCTCGGTTCAGCAGCTGAGAAAAGCGCAAGAAGATCAGCAGAAGAACGGGACCCGTATCAGCACCGCCCTGATCAAGGTCGGCGCGATCGAGGAGTCGAAGCTCACCGACTTCTTGTCGAAGCAGTACGGGGTTCCGGCCATCAACCTCAAGGAGTTCGATGTCGACCCCGAGATCATCAAGCTCGTGCCGAAGGACGTGGCTCAGAAGCACCTGGTGATTCCGGTCAATCGCGCGGGCAGCTCGCTCATCGTCGCGATGTGCGACCCGTCGAACATCTACGCGGTCGACGATCTCAAGTTCCTCACCGGCTACAACATCGAGCCGGTCGTCACGAGCGAGCCTGCGCTGCGTGAGGCGATCGAGAAGCACTACGCAGAGAAGGGGCCGAACCTCGAAGACATCATCAACACGATGGAAGACGACGTCGAGGTCGCCGAGGGGCAAGACGAGGGCGGCAACGTCGAAGAGATGGCCAAGGCAGCCGACGATGCGCCGGTCATCAAGTTGGTGAACCTGATCCTGAAGGACGCGATCGGCAAGCGGGCCTCGGACATTCACATCGAGCCGTACGAGAAGGACTTCCGGGTTCGCTTCCGTATCGACGGCGTCATGTACGAGGTGATGAAGCCGCCGATGAAGCTGCGCAACGCGATCACCTCGCGTTTGAAGATCATGGCGCAGCTCGACATCAGCGAGCGCCGGCTCCCGCAGGACGGGCGCATCAAGATCAAGCTGGGCGGCGGCAAGGAGATGGACTTCCGCGTGAGCGTCTGCCCGACGCTCTTCGGCGAGAAGATCGTCATGCGTCTGCTCGACAAGTCGAACCTGCAGCTCGACATGACGAAGCTGGGCTTCGAGCCTGAGCCCCTCAAGTGGTTCAAGGAGGCGATCGATCGTCCGTACGGCATGGTGCTCGTCACCGGCCCGACGGGGTCCGGGAAGACGACGACGCTCTACTCGGCGCTCGCCGCGCTCAACGACCCGACCACCAACGTGTCGACCGCTGAAGACCCCGTCGAGTTCAACTTCTCTGGCATCAACCAGGTGCAGGTGTCCGAGAGCATTGGCCTCACCTTCGCCTCGGCGCTTCGCAGCTTCCTCCGGCAGGACCCTGACACGATCATGATCGGCGAGGTCCGCGACTTCGAGACGGCGGAAATCGCGGTCAAGGCCGCGCTCACCGGCCACCTCGTGCTCTCGACGCTGCACACCAACGACGCGCCTTCGACCGTGACCCGTCTGCTGAACATGGGCATCGAGCCCTTCAACGTGACCGCGTCGTTGAACCTGATTCTCGCCCAGCGTCTGTGCCGCCGCCTCTGCGCGAGCTGCAAGCGGCCCGTCGCCGAGTTCGACGAGAAGGCCTACACTGACGCTGGCATTCCGCAGGACAAGATCGGCACCTTCACCGCGTACGAGAAGGTCGGTTGCAAGGAGTGCAACGATCGCGGCTACCGCGGGCGCGTCGCCGTCTACGAGGTCATGCCTTTCTGGGATGGTCTCAAGGAAGTCGTGATCAACGGCGCCTCGGCGGCCGAGATCAAACAAGAGGCGATTCGGCTCGGCATGCAGTCGCTGCGCATGTCGGCGCTCAACAAAGTCATGCGTGGTGACAGCACGCTCGAAGAAGCCGTCGGCAACACTGCGCCTGACCGCTTCTGATCTTCTCGCCGAAAGGAACTCACACTCGTGGCGAACCTGCATCAGTTGCTCAAGGCGATGGTCGAGAAGGGCGCGAGCGATCTTCACGTCACGACGGGGTCTCCGCCCCAGCTTCGTGTCGACGGCGAGCTCGTGCCGCTCAAGATGGCGCCGCTCACGCCGGTCGAGACCAAGCAGCTGTGCTACTCGATTCTCACGGACGCCCAGAAGCACGCGTTCGAAGAGAACAACGAGCTCGACCTCTCGTTCGGCGTGAAGGGGTTGTCGCGGTTCCGGGCGAACATCTTCATGCAGCGCGGCGCCGTCGCGGGCGCATTCCGCACGATTCCCTTCAAGATCCTCACGTTCCAGGAGCTCGGGCTGCCGCCGGTCGTCGCCGATCTCACGAAGAAGCCCCGCGGTCTGATCCTCGTCACGGGGCCGACCGGCTCGGGGAAGTCGACCACGCTCGCGTCGATCATCGACAAGATCAACACCGAGCGTCACGAGCACATCATGACGATCGAGGACCCGATCGAGTACCTGCACCCGCACAAGAACTGCCTGGTGAACCAGCGCGAAGTGGGGGCCGACACCAAGTCTTTCAAGACGGCGCTCAAGTACATCCTCCGGCAGGACCCGGACGTGGTGCTCGTCGGTGAGATGCGCGACCTCGAGACGATCGAGGCGGCCCTCGTCATCGCCGAGACTGGCCACATCGCGTTCGCGACCCTGCACACCAACAGCGCCGTCCAGACCATCAACCGAATCCTCGACGTGTTCCCTCCGTACCAACAGCCCCAGGTGCGCGCGCAGATGTCGTTCGTGCTCGAGGGCATCATGTCGCAGTCGCTGCTGGCCAGGGCCACGGGCAATGGGCGCGTCCTGTGCCTCGAGGTGCTGATCCCCAACGCGGCGATCAGAAACCTCATTCGCGAGGACAAGGTGCACCAGATCTACTCGTCGATGCAGGTCGGTCAGTCGAAGTTCGGCATGCAGACCTTCAACCAGTCGCTCGGCCAACTGCTGTCGCGCAAGCTGATCTCGATGGACGAGGCCTTCGCCCGAACCTCCGATGCCGACGAACTCAAGAACATCCTCGCGTCGGGTGGCGGCGGCGCTTCGACGCTGCCGGGTTACTCCGGCAACTTGCCCGGCCGTCAAGGTCCGATGGGTAGGTAGGGGTAGGCCAGTCGCTTCCTTTCTTGTGGCCCCGGTTGGGCTAGCATCGCCAGACGTTCGGAGGATTATTCCATGCCCGCAGCCGCTGCTCGAACCCAACCTGCCGCTCCCAAAGCCAAGAAGTCTTCAGTCCCGGTGTTCTTGTGGGAAGCGAAGACAAAATCGGGCGAGGTGAAGAAGGGAGAAATGGAGGCGAGCGACGCCGGCGCCGTCGATGCTCGTCTCAAGTCGCTCGGCCTGACCCCGAGCAAGGTTCGCAAGAAGACGATCCTTGACTCAGGTCTCTCGCTGCCGGGCTCCGGGGGCGTCAACGGAAAGGACCTGCTCATCTTCGTTCGCCAGTTCGCCACGATGATCGACGCTGGTCTTCCGCTCGTGCAGTGCCTCGAGATTCTGGGCTCACAGACGCCGAACCCGAGCTTCCGGAAGGTCATCTTTGCCATCAAGACGCGCGTCGAGGGGGGCTCGACGTTCTCCGACGCGCTCAAAGATCACCCCAAGGTGTTCGACGAGCTCTTCGTTCAGCTCTGCGCGGCCGGCGAGGTCGGCGGTATTCTCGACACCATTCTCAATCGCCTCGCTGTCTACCGAGAGAAGGCCGAGAAGCTGAAGAGCAAGATCAAGGGTGCGCTCACCTACCCCATCATCGTGTTGACCGTCGGTATCGGCGTCACCGCGCTGCTGCTCCTCAAGGTGACCCCGGTCTTCGAAAAGATGTTCGCTGACTTCGGGTCCGCGCTCCCGGCGCCGACCCAGTTCGTCGTCGATCTGTCGAAGGTCCTTCAGGCGTACATCGGCTACATGATCGGTGGCGGTATCGCCTTTGCGGTTGCCTTCGTGACGTTCTACCGCAACCCGCGCGGGAGGCGGATCTTCGACAAGGTCACGCTCATGATGCCCCTGGTGGGGTCGCTGCTGACGAAGGTCGCCGTAGCTCGTTTCACCCGCACGCTGGGCACGATGATCAGCTCGGGCGTTCCGATTCTGGACGCGTTGGACGTGACCGCGAAGACTGCCGGCAATCGGACGATCGAGAACGCGATCCTCTTCGTCCGGACGAAGATCTCGGAAGGAAAGAACATCGCTGGCCCCCTCTCGGACACCAAGGTGTTCCCCCCCATGGTCGTCCAGATGATTGGGGTCGGCGAAGCGACGGGCGCGATGGACCAGATGCTCACCAAGATCGCCGATTTCTACGACGACGAAGTCGACACGGCGGTCGGCAGCCTCACCGCCATGATCGAGCCGCTGATGATGGTCTTCCTGGGCGGCGTCGTCGGCGGCTTCCTCATCGCGATGTACATGCCGATCTTCACCATCGCCAGTGCCATCAAGTAGCGCTGTCGAGTCCGCTCCCAGCCACAGTGCTGTCAGTGGAGATGATCTCAGCCGTCGCCTGACTGCGCTGGTCTTCTTCCGGACCATCGCCACCACGCTGATCCTGATCGTGGCGGGCGCGCAAATGGGCGCCCGAAGGCCGCTCGAGAGCGTCTCGGCGTCTCACGTCGCCTGGTTCGGGGTCGTCGCGGTGGACTACCTGCTCACCCTGGTGTCTGCGCTCTTCCTGAGGCGCGGGCCCGCGAAACCCTGGCTCGCGTGGGCGCAGGTGCTCGGAGCAGTCGCCTTCGCGACCTCGATCGTCCTGTTGACGGACGGGCGCGATTCCCCGTTCTGGTTCACCTACCTGCTGGCCATCATCGGCGGGGCGGTGGTGCTCGGGTTGCGTGGCGCGCTCGGTGGTGCGGTCGTCGCGGCGGCGTCGTCGTTGGGCGTCACGGTGTGGGGCGCCGTCGTGAATCAGAGCGCTACCCGGCCGCTGGTCGAGACCCTCACCCAGGTGCTCGCCCAGTTTCTGGTGGCCGGCCTCAGCGGCTACGTCGCCCAGCAGCTCATTCGCACGCGGGGTCGGCTGATCGAGAGTGAAGAGGACCTTGCCCGCACCAAGGAACTCAGAGATCGCATCGTGACGGCGATTCCGTCGGGGCTCGCGGTGGTCGAGGTGGTGCCAGGCCGAATCCGGTACGTGAACCCCGCGGGTCTCGCCATCCTCGGTCTGGTCGAGACTGCGTTTCCGCCGGTCGAGGCGGTGTTTCCCGGTGTCTTGTCCGTCGCGGTGGGACGGCGCTGGGAACTCCTCTCGTCCACCGAGCACGGAGATCGGATTCTCGGCGTGTCGACGAGCAGCCTCGACGATGAGACGGTGCTCATCGTCTTCCAGGACCTGACGGACGTTCGCCGCAAAGAAGACGAGATGGCACGGCTCGACGCTCTCGCCGAGCTCGGGAAGGTCTCGGCGACGCTGGCTCACGAGGTTCGAAACCCGCTCGCGTCGATGCGGGGCTCGGCGCAGATGCTCCTTGCCGACTCGACCGAGGGGTCGTCGCAGCAGCGGTTGAGCCGCATCATCGTTCGCGAGGCCGATCGGCTCGCGTACCTCGTCGACCACTACCTCGAGCTGGCCCGACCGAAGGCGCCCCAGCGAACCTGGGTTCGTCTCGACCTGCTCGTCTCTGAGACCATCGAGGTGCTGCGCGCAGACCCCGCTGCGCGCGGCATCACCATCGAAGAGCAGCTCGCCTTTCGTGAAGAGTCGCTCGACCCCGCGCAGGTCAAGCAGGTCCTCATCAACCTCTTGCGCAACGCCTTCCGCGCCGTCGGGCCGAAGGGGCGCGTCAGGGTGAGTGTGCTGGCGTCACCGGCCACCACGCTCTTCGAGGTCTGGGACAGCGCCGGCGCGGTCCGTCCAGACGAGCTGCCGCACCTGTTCGAGCCGTTCTACAGCCGAGAGCCCGACGGAACGGGCCTGGGCTTGTCGACCGCGCAGTCCATCGCGCACGCGCACGGCGCGCGGTTGAGCGTCGAGTCGAGCCCCGCACAGGGCACCACGTTTCGCTTCGCCATGCAGACGACGGCACAGTCGCCTGCCGAAAGGGCTCATGCCTGAGATTCTGGTCGTAGACGACGAGCCGTCGATCCTCGAGTACCTCGAGGTGCTGTTGTCGAAACATGGGCACCGGGTTCGCACCGCGGGCTCGCTCGACCTCGCCACCAGGGCGCTGGCGGCGTCGGTGCCCGACCTGGTGATCACCGACTTCCGGTTGGGCAAGCAGTCGGGCCTCGACGTGGTGAAGGCTGCGCGCGCGGTGACGATGCCGCCCGAGGTGATCGTGGTGACGGCCTACGGCACGCCAGCGTCGGCGGTCGAGGCGATGCGCCAGGGCGCCTACGACTACGTCACCAAGCCCTTCGACAACGACGAGCTGATGCTCCTCGTCGAGCGCGCGATCGAGAAGCGCGGCCTGCGCGTGGAGAACCGTCGCCTCCGCGCCTCGCGCTCAGGTGTCTTCGTCGGGCAGAGCCCTGCCATGCAGCAGGTGTGGTCTGTCGTCCAGAAGGTGGCCCCGACGCGTGCAACCGTCTTGATCGCTGGCGAGAGTGGGACGGGGAAAGAGGTCGTCGCCCGCGCCATTCACCTCGAGAGCCCGCGCGCCAGCCAACCGTTCGTACCGGTCAACTGCGGAGCCCTCGCTGAGGGCGTGCTCGAGAGTGAGCTCTTCGGCCACGTGAAGGGTGCATTCACGGGTGCCTCATCTGATCGGCAGGGCATTCTCGCTGCGGCCGGTGAGGGAACCGTCCTGCTCGACGAGGTCGGAGAGCTGCCGTTGGGAACGCAGGTCAAGCTGCTGCGCGTGCTGCAGGAGCGGAAGGTCAAACCGGTGGGCAGCAGCCGCGAGGTGCCGTTCGACGCACGAATCCTCGCCGCCACAAATCGGAAACTGGAGGACGAGGTCAAGGCGGGCCGTTTTCGCGAGGACCTCTGGTTTCGTCTGAACGTGATCGTGGTCGATGTCCCGCCGCTGCGCCTCAGACGTGAGGACATTCCCCAGCTGGCCGAGTTCTTCCTCGAACGCATGGCCACTGAGCTCGGTCGCCCCGGCCTGCACTTCACGCCCGAGGCCATCGCCGTCCTCCAGGACTACGCCTTCCCTGGCAACGTCCGTCAGATGCAGAACGTCATCGAGCGCGCGGCGACCCTGAGCGACTCCGATGACCTCGGAACGGTCTCGCTCCCGCCAATGGTACGCGGGGCGCAGGGAGAGCCCAATGGGGGCCCCGAGGTGTCGCTCGCTCCCGGGTTCTCGCTCGAGCTGCACCTCGACACGCTCGAACAACGCTACCTGCACGAGGCCCTGCGTCGCGCTGGCGGTGCCAAGACGAAGGCTGCCGAGTTGCTGGGGCTGTCATTTCGATCGTTCCGATACCGTCTGGCCAAGCACGGCATGCCGCCCGACGACGTGTGACGCTACGGCGCCGGAAGCTTCGTGGCCTCTTTCGCGTTCGCGGCCCGCAGCTTCGCTTCGAGCCCGTCGATCGTCACCCGCTCGAACCCGCGCATCAGCAGCATGTCCCGCGCCGCACTGATCGCTGGTGCATCGTCGAGTCGCAGTGCCGCTTGCAGGAGCGTTCGAACCTGGGGCTCCCGCAGCGGCGCCAGCCGTGAGGCCTCGAGCAGCAACTGAACGGCGTCAGCGTAGCGTTCCTTCGTGCCGGCCTCGAGGGCGCGCCTGACGAGCGCTCCGCTCGCGGAGCGTTCCACGTCGAGGATCAGCGCGGTAGCCCACGAAGCGCTCTCGGACCACCCGGCGGCCGAGAAGAGTCGCTGAGCCTTCTTCGCCAGCACGGGGCTCTCGAAGGCTGCGATGCGCTGGGTGAGCGATCTGGTCACGCGCGCCCGGGCTTCGCCGTCGACCCCCAGAAGGGTCTCGGGCGCGACGAACAACCACCCGAGAGGGTCGTCGTCGAGGCCGGGCGCTGGGAGGGGCGTGCCATCGTCGGGCTGGTCGAGCGAGAGGAGCAACGCTCGAACGTCAGCGCGCGCGCCCATTGGCTTGAGCCCCTCGATCCGTGCGATCCTGTCGGGCTCGGACGCGGCGATGATTCCGCGGGCACGAGCCGCGAGTTCGGGGTCCGTGATTGCGCCTGCCAGCGTGATGGCTTCTGCGCGCTTGCCCGGCTCGGCGAGGGTCTTTCGGAACGCCGCGTAGGCGCTGAGCGGAGACGTGCTGTCGATCGCTGAGACGGCGCGCGAGGTCGCGGCGGCGTCAGCGCCCGTGAAGGGCAACCAGCCGCCGCGGGTCGACAGCCCGTTCTCGAGTACCTCGAGCGCGAAGGTGGTCGGGTTCGGGGTGTTCACCAAGAGCGATGCGGGGAGGGCCCGCACGGGAAAGTACGTCAACGACGCGAGCACCCCAGACGTTCTGGGCCTCTGTGCGCCGAACTCGATGAGGCCATTGTCGTCGGTGCTGATCAGGCGCGCCGTGGCGGGCCGCTCGGGAGTCGACAGCCCCGTCACCCGGCTCGCCATGAAGAGCGCGCGTGTCTGATCGCGAGGGCGGCCGGCCATGACGGAGTGATTCATCAGCGACTCGGCCCTGGCGACGTCGAACGTCAGCGGCTGCTTCCCTCCGACGAGATAGAACGCGGCCGCCTCGGGGACCCAGTACACGAGCGCGTAGGGGAAGACCGCGGTGAAGGCTCCGAAGAGCCCCTCGATGGACTCGTCGGGCATCTCTGCGGGGCCGAACCAGGTCGAGAAGACGCCGCCGTCGGCGAGGTTCGCTCGTGCCAGCTCGAAGAACTCGCGCGTGAACAGCGGCGCAGCGACCCAGGGGTGCGCCGGCATCGAGGTGATCAGATCATACCCACCCGGAGCGCGCCGACTCGACGTGAGCAGGTGGTGCCGGGCGTCATTGTTGATCAAGGTGACGCGCGGGCTCTTCAGGGGCGACTCGTCGCCCCAGATTTCGGCCACCGCGTCGACGACGCCGCGCTCCAACTCGGCGACCTCGAGCTGCTCGAGCCCGAGCTTCAGGAGCACGTCGACGGTTCCGCCCGCCCCGAGCCCGACGACAAGCCCTCGTCGTTGGTTCTTCGCGTGGAGCCACGGCGTCGTTCCGACCAACACCGACTCGTGCATTATGAAGGGCGGTAGGCTGGCCTTCGAGCCCTGCCCGAGCCCGTTGAGCGAGATGCCCTTGATCTCGGCGGCCGAGGTGACGGTGACGGTCGCGACGTCGCCCTCGTAGTAGGTGCTGATGCTCGAGAGCGACCGGCGCTGCGCCGCCATGAACGAGAAATAGTCCGACGAATTGGGGCGGGGTGACACGAGGCGCGGATCTGCCTGAGGGAAGAGCGCGGCCGCCGAGAGCGCGACGATCGTCGCGCCGACCGTCACGACGCGTCGGTCGGCACACGTCGCCACTGCGAAGATGACGGTCGTCGCGGCGAGCACGAGGAACACGAGGTAGAGCGTCGCCGACGAGCCGATGCCGGGGAGCAGGAAGAACCCCGTGGCCAGCGAGCCGATGATGCAGCCGACGGTGTTGGCCGAATAGAGCTCCGCCAGTGTCTTGCCTGCGTTCCTCGCCGAGCCCTCGGCGACCGCGACGAGCGAGGGGAGAACGGCTCCGGCCGCCACCGTTGGGAGGCCAAGGAACAAGAGGACCGTGAGCAGCTCGGCCAGGTGTCGGCCCGTTCCGACCAGGCCTGTGTTGCCGAGTGTTCCGACGACCCAGTTCATCATCGGTGTCGTGGCTGCAAACACCGCCAACCCGATCAAGAGCAGCAACTGGAAGCCCACGGCTGCCGAGGCGCTGTGCTTCACGCGGCGGCTCACGGCCGAGGCGATGAGGCTGCCAAGCGCGATACCGACGAGGACGACCACCAACACGGAGCCCACGCCGTAGGAGGTGCCGCGGAGTGAGATCGTGAAGAGCCGTGCCCAGACGACCTGTGCACCGGTGGCGACCAGGCCACCGAGGCCGGCAGCGACGATGACCGCGAGTCGCCTTCGTTGATCAGGAGCCGCCTCGGGCGTCTCGGAAGCCGCCGCCGCCGCGCCATCACCGCCGACCCGGCGGCTGAGCGCAAAGGCAATCGAGGCCACCGTCAGGTTGAGCACCGCGGTGATCATCGTCGAGGCGAACACGCCCAGCCGAGGCAGCAGGATGAACGTGACACAGAACGCGCCGAGGCAGGCGCCGAGGGTATTGAGGCCGTAGATGAGCGCGGTGCCGGGGCCCGTCGCGTCGTCTCGCTCGATGGTGCCGACCGACATGAAGGGCAGGGTGGCGCCCATCAAGAAGGTCGGAGGAAGGAGCAGGACCGCCGACACCACGACGCGGAGCATCAGTCCCGCCGAGCCAGCTCCCGGGTCAATGGCGGCAACGAGCAGGCCCAGGTGCTTGAGGACCGGGTAGAGCGCTACGCCGAGGACGCCTGTCAGCGCCTCGAGGGCTGCGTAGGTCGCGAGCGGCCGCTTCGCGCCGACGCTCCGCTTCCCCGCCCATCGCGAGCCGAGCGCCAGCCCTCCGAAGAAGACAGCCAGCACGATGGAAAACGAAGCCGTCGTCGCGCCCAGGCTCAACGTGAGCAAACGCACCCACAGCAGTTCGTACGAGAGACCGCAGAAGCCGGACAGCAACAATAGAGGAAGAAACCAGGCGCGGCGCAAGCGACCTCCAGTCGAAAGGGCCGCACCCTGCCAGACAATCGTGGGGCATCGACTGACAATGTTCGTCAGCCCAGGTGCCGCGTTTGGGCGTTTGGGAAGAAACTGGCCCGGCCCGAATTCTTCGGGTACCCTCTGCGAGAGGCCTGATGCGCCTCTTGGCGCCGTTCCTGCATGATGCAGAATCGGCGAACTTACTCGTCCACCACGGTTCGGAGACAACATGACTGCGAAGAAGAAGGGTTTTACGTTGATCGAGCTCATGATCGTCGTCGCGATCATCGGAA
>JBBAQZ010000033.1:26561-70690 GCA_040400045.1 Myxococcaceae bacterium | reverse complement strand
GCTGCTCGACGGTCATGACGGTCGCTCTCATGAACGCCTACACGTCGGGCACCCCAGCCATCACCAACGACGATGTCTGTTCCGACTGAATCGCTTTCGTGAGCAATCGCCTGCTCAGGTTCTTCGCTTGATTCGTCTGGTGCTTGGAGCGCTCTCGGTTGCAGTTCTCGTGTCGACTCGGGTGGCGCCGCTGCCGCTCGAGGCGCGACACGAGGGTGAACTGAGGCCCCTCTTGCTTCGTGGTGTGGTCGCTTCGACGCTCTCGAAGCCTCACCTGCCCCTGTTGATCGACCTCTATTTTCTTCGAACGCTGATCGGGATTTCTGAGCCGGAGTCTGAACTTCGGAACAAGAACCTGTACGCCTACGGAGAGTTCCTGACCGACCTCGATCGACGGTTTTTTCACGCCTACTATTTCCTCGCGCTTTGCACCGTGTACTCAGTCGGCAAGGACCAGTATCTGAACGGCGACCTCGCGCTCAAGCTCGTACGGAAGGGGATCAAACAGTTCCCTACGGACTACCGGCTTCGAACGTTGAGCGCCTTCTTGTTGACGTACGTTCAGCACGACCAGCGCGCGGCCCTCGAAGAGTTCGTCGAGATCTCCAGGTTCCCCAACGCGCCCGCAGCATCGATTGCCGCCGCGACGGCGAAGTTTGTGGAGAACAACGACTTCGACGCGGCGATCGCGACAATCTCGACGGCAATGGATGAAGGTGGTCACGGCAGCATGGCGCTGCTGTCTGATCGGAAAAAGCAGCTCGAGATCGAGCGGCTGCTGCGGGAGCTCGATGCCGCGATCGTCGCGGCCCGAGCGAAGATCGGGCGCACGCCGGAGTCACTCGAAGAGGTCGTCGCTGCGGGTGAATGGCCGGCCGAGAAGACGCATGATCAACACGGTGGTGAACTGCGTGTCGAAAACGGGCGCGGGCGCTCGTCGTGGCTCGTTGGGCGCCTCCAGGGGCTACCTCAGTGACGTCGGCAGTGTCGGTAGAGAATCTGACCAAGATCTACACCCTCGACCTGCTCAAGGGGCGTCGGCGGGTGGTGGCGCTCGAGGGCCTCACGCTGTCGATCGGCGAGGGGCACGTGATGGGCGTCCTGGGCCCCAACGGCGCGGGGAAGTCGACCGCCATCAAGCTGCTGTTGAATCTGATTCGGCCCTCGTCGGGCACGGCGCGTGTCTTTGGGCTCGACCCCTCGTCGGCCGAGGCGCGGCGGCACGTCGGTTACCTGCCCGAGAACCCTGCGCCCTACGAGTACCTCACGGGCGAGGAATTCGTGCGCTTCGCCGGCTCGCTCTCGGGGCTCGTTGGACCAGAGCTCACCCGCCGGGTGCGGGCGGTTCTGGAGCAGGTTCAAATGGACCGCTTCACTGGCGTGCAGATTCGACGCTTCTCGAAGGGCATGACTCAACGCATCGCGCTGGCGCAGGCGCTCGTCTCGAGCCCACGGCTGCTCATTCTCGACGAGCCCACCTCGGGCCTCGACGTGCTCGGGCGCCAGCTGATTCGCGACATCATCGTCGCCGAGAAGAAGAAGGGCACCACCGTGCTCCTGTGCAGCCACATCATTCCAGACGTCGAAGCGCTGGCTGAAGACGTGGCGATTCTGATCGGGGGCAAGCTCGTTCGCGCGGGGCCCGTGAGCGAGATGCTGTCGGCCGAAGGGTCGCATGTCGAGCTCGTCTTCGAAGGCGTCGACGCCGAGCGGCTGGCCGCCCTGAAGCCCGAAGTGATTCAAGCCGGGCGCCGGCTCATCTTGCGCACCGCGGCCGCTGACGCGCGCGCGCTCATCGAAGTTGCGCATCAGGCCCAAGGGCAGCTGATCTCGATGCAGCCCATCCGGAACTCACTCGAGGACACCTTCCTCGAGGCAGTCCGCAGTTCCCAGAACAAGGTCGGGAGTACCATCGAGTGAACGGCGTTCTCGTCATCGCGTTGAACGGCTTTCGCGAGGCTCGACGGAACCGGGTCACCTCGGTGCTGTTCGTGTTCGCGTTCGTGATGGTGTTCTCGACGACGGTCTCGGTCGAGTTCACGGTGGCCACCTTCGATCGGGTGATGACCGACTTCGGCCTGGGCGTGATCGGCCTCATTTCGCCTGCGCTGACGTTGTTCCTCGGCACGGCGCTCATCCCTCGCGAGATCGAGCGACGAACGATCTTCATGGTGGTCGCGCGCCCGGTCAGCCGTTCTGCTTTCCTGGTGGGCCGCTACCTCGGCAACGTGCTCACGGTCGCCTTCCTCGTGATGATCATGGGCGGGCTGTTCCTGCTGCAACTCCAGTTCGCTGGTGCGTCCGAGACGTACAGTACTGGCATTCACCGTGAGCACCTGGTCGCTCTCTACGGACTGCTCCTCGAGGTGGTCCTGTTGACTGCGGTGTGTTTCCTGTTTGCCTCAGCGTCTTCTCAGTACATCTCGAGTCTGTCAGTGACGTGCCTGTATTTCATTGGGCACATGGCCGAAGATCTCTACACGTTCGCGGGTCGGTCGAGGTTCGAAGCCCTTCGCATCATCGGGAGGGGGCTGTATTACATTCTGCCGAATTTCGATCGACTCGACTTCAAGGCCAGGGCGACGTACTTCGATCCGACCTCCAACGGCGAGCTGCTGTCGACGACGGCGTACGCGCTCGCCTACACGGTGTTGGTGCTGGTGCTCGCGACGCAAATCTTCGAGCGCCGGGACTTCAAGTAGTCAGCGACCGTTTCTCACGTCACAATCGACCCGATGCGGGCGCGCTTCCTTGCCGTCTCGGTGGTGCTCGCCCTCGCTGCGGCCGGCGGCACGTGGCTGAGCCTTCAGCCCATCGTCGCTGCGCAGGTCGACGCCGTTCGGGCCCTCACCGGTGACGTCCGGAGCGCGAGGGGCATCGAAGTCGTGGTCGCCCTGCTGGGGCTCCTCGATGTCGCGCTCTCGGCCGTCATGGCGTTCCTGATCTTGAACCTGACCATCGGGCGCCCGCTGCGCGAGGCCGAGCGACGGGCCGGGAGCGTGCTGGAGCGTGAAGGGAGCAGGTTGCCG
Organism: Myxococcaceae bacterium; assembly: GCA_040400045.1. GTDB lineage: Bacteria > Myxococcota > Myxococcia > Myxococcales > Myxococcaceae > Xiheimicrobium. The sequence continues at coordinate 67,661 of JBBAQZ010000033.1, read as the reverse complement.
AGCGACGGCGCGCCAGGTGGGAATCTCGCGCAGGCCGTGCAGCACCTCGGCGACTCGCTGGTGGCCGAACGAACGACGAGCGCGCGACGGCTCTCGGAGCTTTCGGTCAACGCGGAGCAGAAGGCACGGTTGCAGGCCGAGCTCGTCGCCGCCGATCGCCTCGCGACCATCGGAAAGCTGGCCGCTGGCGTCGCCCACGAGGTGGGCAATCCCCTCTCGGGCATTCTCGGGTACCTCTCGGTGCTGAGGATGAGGGCCGAGGGCAGCACGTCGACGCTCCAGGTGGTCGACCGCATCGAAGAGGAGGTCAAACGCATCGACGGTATCGTGCGCGGCCTGCTCGAAATGGGGCGTCCGTCTCGCGGCAAGGCTCAGCCCATCGACGTCAAGCCATTGCTCGATGGGTGCGTGAAGATGGTGACGTCGATGCGGGAGAACGCGCAGGTGACGATCAGCCTCGACTGCCCCGAGTCGGCGTGGCTGCGCGCCGAGCCGGGGCCGCTCGCGCAAGTGCTCGTGAACCTCTTGCTCAACGGCTGCCAGGCGGTGAGCGGACGTGGCCACGTCTGGGTCCGTGTGGCGGTGAGCCCCGGCGGCGCGCAGATCGTCGTCGAGGACGATGGGCCCGGCATTCCTGCCGAGGTGCTGCCACGGTTGTTCACGCCGTTCTTCACGACCAAAGCGCCGGGGCAGGGGACAGGCCTGGGCCTCGCGGTCTCGAGACACCTGCTGGGACAGTTCGACGGTCGGCTCACTGCCGAGAACCGGACCGATGGTGGCGCGCGCTTCACGGTCGCGCTGCCGGCGCCGTGACGCCCCTCTCAGGTCGATTGCTCGGCCGACCTCGCGTATGAGTGAGGCATGGGTTCGCTCCGCTCCATCCTCGTCGTCGATGACGAGGCCTCGATTCGCCATGTGCTGACGCTGGTGCTCAGCGAGCACGGCTACGAGGTGCGCGCGGTGTCGGACGGGGAAGAGGCGCTCAAGGAACTTCAAGCGCGGCCCTACGACGTGATGATCTCGGACGTGCGCATGCCGAAGCTCGACGGCATGGCGCTGCTCAAGCAGGCCCTGGTGGTCCAGCCCGAGCTGACGGTGTTGGTGATGAGCGCCTACGGTTCGAAGGACCAGGCCCTCGAGGCCGTCAGCGCCGGCGCGTACGACTTCGTCCAGAAGCCTTTCAAGCCGGAAGAGATGGTCTTCACGCTGCGCAAGGTCGAGGAACGCACCCGACTCGTCCGGGAGAATCGGCGCCTGCGCGCTCCGGCTGGCAGCGCGACGCTCGAGCAGATGCTCGGCGGCAGCGAGCCGATGAAGGCGCTCAAGAAGCAGATGCAGCGGGTCGGGCCGGTCAACAGCACCGTGCTGATCACCGGAGAGTCGGGCACCGGCAAGGAGCTCGTCGCGCGAACGCTCCATGAGCTCTCACCGCGCGCGAACGAGTCGTTCGTGACGGTCAACTGCGGCGCGATTCCCGCGGGGCTGATCGAGTCCGAGCTGTTCGGCCACGCGCGCGGGGCCTTCACCGACGCCCGCACCGCGAAGCGAGGCCTCTTCACCGACGCCCACAAGGGCACCATTCTGCTCGACGAAGTGGCCGAGCTGCCGCCCGCCGCGCAGGTGAAGTTGCTGCGCGTGCTCCAGGAGGGCGAGGTGCGACCCGTCGGCGAGAACAGGGTGGAGAAGGTCGACGTGCGGGTGATCGCCGCGACGCTGCGCGATCTCACCCGTCTGGTCGAGCGTGGCGAGTTCCGTGAAGATCTGTTCTTCCGCCTGAACGTCGTGCAGCTCCGCGTGCCACCGCTCCGAGAGCGCAGGGACGACATTCTTTCGCTCGTGACGACGTTCGTGACCCGCTTCAATCGCGCCTTCAATCGACAGGAGCCCATCACCGGGCTCTCCGCCGAGGCACAGTCGGCCCTGATCGCCTACGAATGGCCCGGCAATGTTCGTGAACTCGAGAACGCGCTCGAACGCGCGGTGTTGCTCTCGGACGGCTCGACCATCGAGTTCGATGCGTTGCCCGAGCGAGTCATCGCCCGGAAGGCCGTGGCTGCGTCACCCGCCGTCGTGAAGCCGCCGACGCCCCTCGAGGTGGAGTACTCGCTCAAGCGCGCCATGGTGCAGCTCGAGGAGCGGTTCATTCGCGCGGCGCTCCGCAAGACTCGCGGCAACCGCACGCACGCGGCCGACCTGCTCGAGATCAGCCACCGCGCGCTGCTCTACAAGATCAAGGACTACGGGATCGACCCCGACGCCGAGGGCGCGCTCGACCCCGAGACGCCCCTGTCCTGACCCCGAACGGCTTCGCCTGATCCGCGCGACCACCCCAAGGGCTGGGGGTACGCGACCGCACACACACATTTCTATGTATACCTACACATCTTTGACATCTAATTATACGGTCAAAGGCGGATCAGTTTGTTTGACAGCCGCAGCAGGTGCCGTCACACTGGTGATCCGATGAGTTCGAACGGCGATGAAGAAGAAGGCGAGCGAAAGAACCACGTCGCGCACCTGCGTCAGGAGCGCCTGCTGTCGAAGGCGGAGCTCGCGCGTCGTGCTGGCGTCTCGGTGCTGACGATCGATCGAGTCGAGAAGGGCGCGCCGTGCCGCCTCGACACCAAGCGCAAGATCATCCTCGCGCTGGGCCTGAAGGTCACGGACAAGGATCAGGTCTTCGAAGACTGATCAGCCTCATTTTTTGGAGCAAGCCGATTCCGGCCGTAGTCTTCCGAAGCACGCTGCACGGTGAAGGAGCCAGGACGCGATGGCCAAAGGGAAGCTGGCACTGGGGCTCGACATCGGTTCTTCCGGTGTGAAGCTCATCTCGCTCAAGGAAAACCGCCGTCGCGGTGAGGTCGTCTATTCGTTGCAGAGTTTCGGCATGAAGCCCTTGCCTCCGGAAGCGATCGTCGACGGCGCGCTGATGAACTCGACGGCGATCGTCCAGGCGGTGCAGGAACTCGTCGGCGAGCTCAAGCTTCGCCACAAGGAAGTCGCCATCGGCGTCGGCGGCCACTCGGTGATCATCAAGAAGATCTCGATGCCGCGCATGTCGCAAGACGAGCTCGAGGAAGCGATTCAGTGGGAAGCCGAGCAGCACATTCCTTTCGACATCAAAGACGTCAACATCGATACCCAGATCCTCAAGGCCGACGCCAACGACCAGACCGGTCAGATGGACGTGCTGCTCGTCGCCGCCAAGAAGGACATGATCAACGACTACACGCAGGTCGTCACCGAGGCCGGCCTGATTCCCGTGGTCGTCGACGTCGACGCCTTCGCCGTGCAGAACGCCTTCGCCGCGAACTACGAGGTCCCGCAGAAAGAGACCGTCGTGCTCATCAACGCGGGCGCGGCCGTGGTGAACATCAACATTCTCTCGGGTGGAGTCACCGTCTTCACGCGCGACGTCACCATCGGCGGGAACCAGTTCACCGAAGAGATCCAGAAACAGCTGAACGTTTCCTACGAAGAGGCCGAGGCGCTCAAGGTCGGTGGTGGTCGTGGTGACGCCGACGCCGTCGTCCCGCAAGAGGTCGAGAAGGTGATGAGTCAGGTCGCCGAGCAGGTGGCCGGCGAGATTCAGCGCAGCCTCGACTTCTACGCAGGCACCGCGGCTGACGCGACCTTCTCCAAGGTCTTCCTGTCGGGCGGTACGGCGAAGGTGCCTGCTCTCTTCAAGACGATCGAGTCACGAGTCGGAGTGCCCGTGGAGATTCTGCAGCCCTTCAAGCGGATCGAGATCGACAACCGCAAGTTTGACCCGGCGTTCATCATGGACGTCGCACCCCAGGCCGCCGTCGCCGTGGGGCTGGCACTGCGCAAACCCGGCGACAAGCTGGGCTGAAAGGAGGACGACGACGATGACAGTAATCAGAATCAACCTCCTGCCGGTTCGGCAGGTGCAGAAGCGGGAGATGGGGCGGCAGTTCCTCGTGCTGGTCGCGGGGGCCGTCCTCTTCGCCGGTGCGGGCAACTATTACTACTACTCGACCCGAGACGCTGAGCGCAGTCGCCTGCAGGAGCAGGTCACGGAGACGCAGCGCCGCATCGACGCGCTCGAGAAGCAGATCGGCGAAGTCAACGACCTCAAGAAGCGCAAGAAAGAGGTCGAGGACAAGCTCGCCATTCTCGAGAAGCTCAAGAAGCAGCGTAGCGGCCCGGTGAAGCTGCTCGACGCGCTCTCCTCGGCCGTTCCCAAGAAGGTCTTCGTCGCGGAGTTCGACGAGAAGGCGAACGTCGTCAAGGTCAGCGGAACGGGAGAGAGCCACGAAGACGTGTCGGAGTTCATGCGCGGCCTCGCGAACATCGTATGGACCCCGAAGGGCATCGGCCGGGTCGTCGAGCACAAGCGTGACGCACGCAACGTTCGAGTCGAGCTGCTCTCGGCCGAAGGAGCGATTGAAGACTTCGAGGTGAAGGACCTCTCGAACTTCTTCACGGGCGTCGAGCTGAAGACAAGCGAGCAGTACGACAACAAAGGCAAGCCGAACGTCAAGTTCGAGCTCGGCATGACCGCCAACTACGCGACGTGACCCATGGAACAGCTCCTCGAACGAGTCAATAAACTGCCGTTGGCCGCGAAGGCGGGCCTCGTCGTCGGCGTCGTCGTGCTGATAACCGCGGGCACGTGGTTCCTGGTGATCCAGGACACCGAGGCCGCGATCGAATCGCTCAAGGCGCAGCAGGTCGGTCTCGACCAGACGAATGCCGAGAAGAAGGAGATCGCAGACAACCTGCTCGAGCGTCGCCGCGAAATGGATCAGCTCGAGCAGAAGCTCCAGGATGCACTGACCGAGTTGCCCGAGAAGAAGGACCTCGACGAGCTGCTCGCTGCTCTCAACGACCTCGGGAAGAAGGCTGGCCTCGAGATCACCCGCGTCGTGCCTGGCGCCGAGGCCCAGGAGTCGTTCTTCGCGCGCATTCCAATCGTGATGGCGGTGAAGGGGAATTACCACGAGATCGCCGTCTTTCTGCAGGAGATCTCGCAGATGAAGCGCATCGTGAACGTGAACAACCTCAAGCTCGGGACGCCGTCACTCCGCAACGAGAAGGTGATCTTGTCCTCCGAGTTCCTCGCGACGACGTTCCGCTTCGTCACGCAGAAGCCCAAACAGCCAGGCACGCCCGGAGGTGGCCAATGACCGCTCGTCGAGTGGTCGCGGTGGGTCTGGGTGCGCTCGCCCTCGTGGGAGCAGCCTGTGGGGCGGACTCTGGTTCGGCGACGACGACCGCGGCCGTCGCGGTCGCGCCGCCCAGACGGGCTGCTGGGCCCGACGGGGGCGTCACCAGCGCCGCAGAGCCGTACCTCTATTCATACGTCTCGATGGGCAAGCGCGACCCCTTCCGCAGCTCGAGCGCGAGCAACGAGCCCACGACCCAGACGAACAACGCGAGGGATGGCGAAGCCTGCGACGAGCCGCTGTGTCAGGTCGACCTCGACGACCTGAGATTGGTCGCCGTGGTCAGCGGGGACGCCAACCCCGTCGCGATGGTGGAAGACCGGATCGGCGTCGGCCACGTGGTGCGGCGCAACACCAAAGTCGGCAGGCAGGCAGGAAAAGTGACAGCCATCCTCCGAGACTGCATCGTCGTGACCTCATTCGTCGTCGGTCCCGATGGCCGTGCACAACCGAACCGCCAGAGCCTGTGTGTCAGCACCGAAGGACAGGGCTCGGACCAGGTTCTCGACCTCATGAACGGAAGGACGCGAGAGTGATCATGCGTGCATTTGCAACGGAGTCCCGGTCGATGAATCGACTTGTCACGGCAGCCTTCAGCGTTCTTGTGGCCTCGGCGTTCGCGGCAGACCGGAACGACCTCGCGTCGCTTCGCGTCGCTTCGTCGCCTCAGGGCGCGATCATTCGCGTCGACGCCTCGGCGCCACCGGTTTTCACGGTCTTCAGGCTCCAGGACCCAGACCGATTGGTGGTCGACGTCGCCAACGCCCAGAAGGGGGCGCTGTCAGGCCACTACGACGGCAATGGCCCCGTGACGGGGGTCGTCGTCTCGCAGTTCGCCGACGGCAGGAGTCAGGTCGCGCGGCTGTTGGTCGGCCTCGACCACGCCAGCCGGTATGATGTTCGCGCCGAGGGGTCGACCCTCGTCGTGACGGTTGACGCCGAGGCGGCCCCAACGGCGGCTGACCCCGTCGTTCCAGCCGAGAAGGCCGTCGCGGTGACCGAGCAGCCGCCGAGCGCTGCGCCGCTTGCGATGTCTGACGAACTGACGCCGAAAGTCGACGAGATCGCCGTGGCGCGTCGCGGCTCGAAGGTCACCGGCCTGTCGTATTCGAAGGGCGTGCTCACCGTAAAGACGGACGGCCCCATCGCGCGAATCGAGACGCTCGAGTTGCACGGCCCCGACCGCCTCGCCATCGACCTGGTTGGCTTTGCCGGCCCTGCCCGGGGACCCCGCGTCTCGGACGGTCTCGTGCGTGACCTCCGTGTCGGGAGCGACGAGCGTCGGTTCCGGGTCGTCGTCGAGGGCACCGCGCGCCTCCCGTCGTACGACATCAAGCGCATCGGGTCGGGGGTCTCGGTTCGCCTCACGGCGCCGAAGGTCTCGTCGACCACCGAGGGGCAGGAGGTCGTCATCGACGGCAAGAGTGTGCCCGTCGTCGACGACGCCGCAGAGAGCGCGACCGTCGAGAACGTGGTGTTCAAGGAAGAGGGGACAGGAGGCCGCGTCGATGTGTCTCTCTCGGGTCGCTGCGGGTGGAAGGTCGATCGCCCCGATCGCCGCAGTGCCGTCCTGACGCTCGACTCGGCGCGACTCCCGCGGAAACTCGAACGAAGCCTCGACACCTCCGACCTCCAGTCCACGGTGAAGATGGTGAGCACCTTCGCGGTGCCGGGAGCTGACAACAAGGTGCGCATCGTGATCGCCGGCGCGGCTGATCTGGAAGACGCGGTGAGCACGCGGCCGGGCACGTTGTCGTGGTCCTTCAAGCAGGCGGAAAAAGCCGTCGACCTCGCGAGCACGGATGGTCGTGGCACTGCAGGCGTCGCGGTCGAGTCTTCGACCTTCGCGGTCGAAGGCGCTCCCAAGCGTACGCGCTACGTGGGCAAGAAGGTCTCGTTCGAGTTCAAGGACATCGAGATTCACAACCTGTTGCGAATCATCGCGGAGATCTCGAAGAAGAACATCGTGGTCGCCGACGACGTCACGGGCAAAGTCACCATTCGCCTGCGCAACGTTCCCTGGGACCAGGCGCTCGAGCTGATTCTGCGTTCGAAGAGCCTCGGCATGGAGGATCTCGGCAGCATCTTGCGAGTTGCCCCTCTCGACAAGCTCGCGCAGGAGGCGAAGAGCCGCGAAGATCGAAAGGCAGCCGACAAGCGCTCTCGCGAACTCTCGGTCCAACTGGTTCCCGTGAACTACGCGACGGCGGATGAAATGTCGTTGCGCGTGAAAGAGGTCTTGAGCGAGCGAGGCAACGTCACCGTCGACATCCGCACCAACACGCTCATCGTGCGCGACCTGCCCGAGAACATGCAGCGGGTCCGCTCGCTCGTCGCCAGCCTCGACCTGCAGACGCCGCAGGTCCTTATCGAGGCGCGAATCGTGGAAGCGAACATTCGCCACCAGCGTGAAATCGGTGTTCAATGGGGTGGGCAGTCGGTGCTCAGCCAGGCGACCGGCAACCCGACGGGGCTCCAGTTCCCGAACAACGTCGCTGTCACGGGTGGCGTGACCGGCGGTGACCCCACTGGTGTCCAGAACACGCCGAACTACGCGGTCAGCCTGCCCGTCGGCGCCCAGAACGGCTCAGGTGGTGCCATCGGTCTCGTTTTCGGGAGCGCCGGCAGCGCCGCCACCCTCAACCTCCGCCTGTCTGCACTCGAGTCTTCGGGTTCGATCAAGACCCTCTCGGCGCCTCGCGTCACCACGCTCGACAACAAACAGGCGCGCATCTCACAGGGTACGTCGATTCCGTTCAGCCAGGTGTCTGCGGCCGGCGCCAACACCGTGTTCGTCGACGCGATTCTGTCACTCGCCGTGACGCCGCATGTGACCCAGGATGGGAGCGTGCTGATGACGATCCTCGCCAGCAACAACCAGCCCGACCCTGCCAACGGGGGCGCCAACGGCCAGCCGGCAATCACCCGCAAAGAGGCGAACACCAACGTCCTCGTGAAGGACGGCGACACCACTGTCATCGGTGGCATCTATGTGCGCCGCGGATCGTCCACCACCAACGGACTGCCGCTGCTGAGTGAGATTCCCATCATCGGCTTCTTCTTTCGCAACTACCGCGAGCTCGAGGCGAAGGACGAGCTCCTCATCTTCATCTCGCCGCGAATCCTGAACCGGCAGACGATCGCGCAGAACCTCTGAAAGGCGCCCGAATATGAGAACCTCTCTTCTGCTGCTCTTCACCCTGATCGCACTCTGCAGCGCCTGTAGCGCGGGGAACGGCCCTCTGTACCTGAGCAGCGTCAGGTCGAGCGTCCCGGGACCGGGTGCCTGCAGCGCGGCGAAGGACCCCGTCACGTCGATCGGCCTGGTCGATGTCGCGGCGGACCCCGAGGTCGAGGTCACCGCGTTCATCACCGGCATGACGGACTTCTACAATCCTGAAGCGCAGCCCAAACTCGTCACCGGGAGCCAGCAGCTCGCGCCGGCCAGTCGCGAACGGCTGTTGGTGCAGCGCGTCTTCCTGCGTTACTCCGCGAAGCCCACGATCCCAGGGTTGAGTTCCGTCACCGATACGGTCGTGAGGACGCTGGCCCTCCCGCCTACGTCACCCGTCGAGGTGCCGCTTCAGGTCCCGCTCTTCGGTCCGAATGTTCTGAAGAAGTTCCAAGCCCTGGCGGCGAGCAACACAGACTCGTTCGCGTTCACCTCGACGTTCGAGATTCAAGGCGTCACCCAGCCCAGTGGGGCGGAGTTCAGCACCCCGCCGTTCTCGATGCCGATGACCCTCGTCAAGACCGAGGTCACCTGCTCCACCATGAACGACCAGCGGCTCAAGCGATTCTCGAGTGCGACCCCGCAGGTTCGCGGGTGTTCCTTCAACGGCCTCAATAAACGCTTCAGTAGCGGCGACTGCTGCCTCACCGTCGACGCCATGGGGAACCCCGCCCTCGACTTGAGCCAACCCGGCTGCGACGTGCTTCCCTGATGTTCACGGAACACCTCAAGGCGATCATGGACGGCGTCGACGGCGCCATCGCGTGCAGCGTGATGGGCTTCGATGGCATCGCGGTCGAGACGCTCCCGAAGGATCTGCCTGAGTCGGCGGTGCAGCTCGACCTGCAGGCGGCGTGGATCGAGTTCGCCAATCTGATGTCGCAGGCGAAGGTGACCGCCGAGACGCTGAAGACAGGCAAGGTCAGCGAGCTGTCGATCAACTCAGAGAACGTGATCACCCTTCTTCGCACGGTGAACCAGGACTACTTCCTGGTCGTCGGGCTGTTGCCGTCGGGGAACTACGGCAAGGCCCGCTATGTGCTCCGCATCACCGCGCCCAAAGTCGCCAAAGAGCTCTGACGGAAGGCTCTCGAAGGGCCACAGCCATTGCTTGTGCAGGTGGAGAGGTGGCGGTAAGAGCCCGCCACCTTTTTTTCTTTCACGAGGGGCACATGGCCGGAGTCATTGACACCGCAGACTTTAAGAAGGGCCTCAAGATCGAGATGGACGGGGAACCGTTCGAGATCGTTGAGTTCCAACACGTGAAGCCTGGCAAGGGCTCCGCTTTCTGCCGCACCGTCTACCGCAGCCTCATCTCGGGCCGTCAGCTCGAGAAGAACTTCAAGAGCGGTGACAAGGTCGGTCGGCCCGACATCGAAGAGAAGGACATGCAGTACCTGTACAAGCAGGGCGACGAGTACCACTTCATGGAGAACAAGACCTTCGAGCAGACGTTCGTGCTCGAGAAGGTGGTCGGCGAGGGCAAGAACTTCCTGAAAGAGAACCTGCCCACGCAGGTGCTCTTCTTCAACGGCAAGGCGATCGGAGTCTCGCTGCCGAACTCGGTCGAGCTGAAGGTCGTCAAGTGCGACCCTGGCGTCCGAGGCGATACCGTGTCGGGCGCCCAGAAGCCGGCGACGCTCGAGTCGGGCTACGTCGTCAACGTTCCCCTCTTCATCAACGAGGGTGACGTGCTGAAGATTGACACCCGCGACGGCAAGTACCTCACCCGCACCCAGACCGCCTGAGACGATCGTTTCCGCCATGGCCGACAAGAAGAAGAAGACCGTGATCGCAGGCTCGGCCGTCGAGGTGACGCCGGGCACGTCGTTCGACCTCGAAGCGCTTCGTCAGATCGTCGAGCTCCTCGAGGCCTCTGAAGTGACGAGCCTCGACTGGCGTCGCAGTGGCGAGCGGCTCAGCATTCGCCGCGGTCCACCTCCGGCGAACGTCGTGCAGTCGATGCCGATGCCAGTGTCGCCGGCCGTGCAGGTGATCCCCCACGCGCCGCCGGCCCCTGCGCCGGCCGTGACGATGGCTCCTCGCCCCTCGGCGCCGCGCACGCCTGCCGAGGTTCGCGAAGAGAAGAAGGGTCACGTCATCACCTCTCCCTTCGTCGGGACTTTCTATCGGTCACCAGCGCCCGATCAGCCCGTCTACTGCGAGGTCGGCTCGTCGGTGAAGAAGGGGCAGACCCTCTGCATCATCGAGGCGATGAAGCTGATGAACGAGATCGAGTCCGAAGTGGCCGGGAAGGTCACCGAGGTGCTCGCGCAGAACGGTCAGCCGGTCGAATTCGGTCAGGCCCTCTTCCGCGTCGAGCCGTAACAGGGCGCACCACGCTCGCTGCTGAGGAGCCGGGACAGGTCGGCTCCCGCGCCGTTTTCTCCGGGAGGGTACCGTGTTCAAGAAGGTCCTCATCGCGAACCGTGGCGAGATCGCCCTGCGCATCATTCGGGCGTGCCGCGAGCTGGGCATCGCGACCGTCGCCGTCCACTCGACCGCCGACGCCAACTCACTGCACGTGCGCTTCGCCGACGAGGCGGTCTGCATCGGCCCGCCGCCTTCGAAGGACAGCTACCTCAACGTGCCAGCGCTGCTGTCGGCGGCCGAGATCACCCGCGCCGACGCGATTCACCCCGGCTACGGCTTTCTGTCAGAGAACGCCGAGTTCGCCGAGGTGTGCGCGAAGTGCAGCATCGGCTTCATCGGCCCTCGCGCCGACGTGATTCGCCTGATGGGAAACAAGGTGCGCGCCAAGGAGGCCGCCAAGGACGCGGGCCTGCCGCTGCTCCCTGGATCGGCCGGCGTCCTCAAGAGCGCGGAAGAGGCGATCGAGGTGGCGGAGCAGATCGGCTACCCGATCATCATGAAGGCCGCGGCCGGTGGCGGCGGGCGCGGAATGAAGATCGTGCGCGAGTCCAAAGCCATCGCGTCGGCCTTCGCGACCGCGTCGGCCGAAGCCGTGTCCGCCTTCTCGAACGGTGACATGTACCTCGAGCGGTACGTCGAGAAGCCGCGTCACATCGAGATCCAGATCGTGGCCGACACGCACGGCAACGTGGTGCACCTGGGCGAGCGTGAGTGCTCGGTGCAGCGGCGGCACCAGAAGCTCATCGAAGAGAGCCCGTCTCCCGGGGTCAGCCCCGCGCTGCGCGAAGAGATGGGCCGCGTCTCGGTCGAGGCGATGAAGCGCATCAACTATTCCAACGTCGGCACCATCGAATACCTGATGGACGAGACCGGCCGCTTCTATTTCATGGAGATGAACACGCGCATTCAGGTCGAGCACCCCGTCACCGAGCAGGTGACCGGCGTCGACCTGCTGCGCACCCAGATTCTGCTCGCGGCTGGCGAGAAGCTGCCCTTCACGCAAGAGCAGGTCGTGATGAAGGGCGCGTCGATCGAGTGCCGCGTCAACGCCGAAGACCCCGTCACCTTCGCGCCCTGGCCGGGGAAGATCACGGCCTACAGCGCGCCCGGTGGCCTCGGGGTGCGGGTCGATTCGGCCGCCTACGAGAACTACGTCGTGCAACCCCACTACGACTCGTTGATCGCCAAGCTCATCGTCACGGCCGAAGATCGTCCGACTGCGATTCGACGGATGAAGCGGGCGCTGGCCGAGTATGTGGTGCAGGGCGTTCGAACGAACATCCCCTTCCATCGCGCCGCGCTCGACGAAGAGGCCTTCGTGAAGGGCGTCTACGACACCCGGTTCGTCGAGCAGATGCAGGCTTCCGAGAGCGGTACCGCCCGACTGAAATGGGCAATCGAAGAGACCCCGTAAGCTTCTTGGACGGGGAGTGGACCGTCTGGTAGGTTTTGGCGTCCTTAGTCTGTTGTTTTTCTTCGCGAAACCCGGTTCCCCCAGCCCTTCTTGGACAAGAACAAGATCATCGAGGCCGCCGGCAAGCTCGTCGCCAAAGGCGCCTACGACAAAGCGATCAAGGAGTACCAGAAGATCCTGGAGGTCGATCCGAAGGACGTGCGGATCCTCCAGAAGATGGGAGAGCTGTACCAGAAGAAGAACGACAACGCACAGGCCGCCACGTTCATCATGAGGGTGGCCGAGAGCTACGCGAAAGACGGCTTCTTCCTCAGGGCAGTCGCTCAGTACAAGCAGGTGCAGAAGCTCGACCCGACGCTCATCGACGTCAACCTGCAGCTCGCCGAGCTCCACCAGCAGCTCCAGCTGATGGGCGAAGCGATGGCCTACTATCAGCTCGTCGCCAACCACTACGACAAGCAGGGCGACGTGAAGAAGTCGCTCGAGGTCTTGCGGAAGATGGTCGACCTCGACCCGGACAACGTTCAGTCGCGGGTGAAGCTGGCTGATCTCTACATTCGCGAGCGCATGCCCGACGACGCGAGCGCCGAGCTGCAGCGCGCGGCGGAGCACCTCAAGCGTCAGAACCGCATCGACGACTACCTGCGGGTCGCGGAGAAGATCGCCTCGCTCAAGCCTGACGATCTGGTGCTCGCCCGCGAGATCGCCGAGCTCTATCTCCAGCGCAACGATCAGAAGCGGGCGCTGGCGAGGCTGCAGGTCTGCTTCAAGGCCGATCCGCGTGACATCGACACCCTGCGGCTGCTGTCGGTGGCGTTTCAGGGGCTCGGGCAGACGTCCAAGACGATCAGCGTCTACAAGGAACTCGCGCGCGCCTACGCCGAACGCGGCCAGGCGCGGGAATCGGAGCAGACCTGGGCGCAGGTCGCTCAGCTGGATCCGAATGATCCCGACGTGCAGGCGCGAGCGCAACCACACGAGCAGGAGCCGGCCATGGCGATGCCGGTCGCTCCGCCACGGCGCTCGGGCAACTCCGGCATCGGCGTCGGCGGCGCCTACGCGGCTCAGGGTGGGCAGCAGCCGACCGCACTCACGACGGCGTACCAGCCGCGGCCAGCGACAGGGCAGCAGCCCGCGTTCCAGCCTGCGGCGACCACGACGACGCCGGCCGCGAAACCACGGGCAGACTCCCTCGGCAAGCTGCTGACCGAAACCGACGTGTACGTGAAGTACGGGCTTCACGACAAAGCGCTCGAGCACCTTCGGAAGATCTTCGCGGCTGAGCCCGAGAACCTCGACGCGCACGAGAGGGCGTACGCGATCTACGTCGCCTCGAACAACCACGCGCAGGCGGCGGAGCAGCTGCTGAACGTGTTGCGGCTCCAGACGCGTGTTGGGGATCGCGAGCGTGCGCAGCCGTACCTCACGACCATTCTGCAGCAGAACCCCGGCCACCCCGAGGTGCCGGTCTTCCTGCAGGCGCTCCGGCTCGAAGGCGGTACGGCCGCCGTCGACGCCCAACTCTCGCGCGGCGAGGTGCCCGAAGACGCGATTCTCGTCGACTCGAGCGATGACGAGGTCATCGTCGCGGACGAGTCAGCCGATGAGCCGCTCAGCGCCGAGGTCGCGATCTCGTCGGAAGCGCCGATGGACGTGGCCGATGACGTGCCTGATGACCTGGCGCTCCTGCCCGACGACGTGGCCAATGACGAGCCTGATGACCTGGCGCTCTTGCCCGACGACGTGGTCAATGAGGCGCCTGATGACCTGGCGCTCTTGGCGGACGACGCGGCCAATGACGTGCCTGATGACCTGGCGCTCTTGCCCGACGACGCGGCCAATGCGGGCTCGATCGACGTCGACCCGCCGCCGGTCGCCGATGACCCGATGGCCGAAGCGCCGATCGTCGCGGATCAGGAGCTCGACGAGCCGCCCACGAGCGGCATGATGCTCGACGAGGAACCTCGGACTGGTGAGTTCGACTCGGCACCGCCTCAGCCGCTCGAGCCGGCCGACGACCCCTTCGCGGAGCAAGACGAGGGGCCCACCCTTGGCACCGGGATTCCGGTGAATCGCGCTGCGACGGAGCTGGCCTCGGTCGCGACGACGGCGGCCACCCGACAGGCTCCTGCGTACATTCCACCGGCGGCGCTCGGCGATGACGCGCACGAGATGCCGACCCGGGCGATGAAGGCCGTCGACCCGACGCTGATCAAGGCCATGGCCGGCTCCAAGTCGCCAACGGTCGCGGACCTTCAGGCGGCGCCGCTCGAGGTCGAAGACATCCCCGCGTACAGCCCGGGGTCGACGATGGCGGAAGAGGCGGCCGCGCCAGCAGAGCTGCTCGAGAGTCCGCCACCGCAGGCGGACGAGCCCGTCGAAGCGCCTCCCGCTGACGAGCCCGCGTCGGAGGAGTGCGACGAGGCCACGTTCTTCCTCGAGCAGGGCCTGTACGAAGAGGCGCGCGAGATCCTCGAGACCGTGATGATCGCGTACCCCGATCATCAGCGCGCGGCGCAGCTGCTGGCTCAGGTCGTGGCCAGGGGTGCGCCGCCGGAGCAGTCGACCGGCGAGACGGTCGCCGTTGGGAGCGGGGAGTCGCGCGACGCGTTCGATCTCGCCCAGGAGCTGGCCGACGAGCTGGGCGACTTCGGTGGTGAGCAGGCGGCAGCAGCTCCGGCGAGCGGCCAGGACGACTACCAGGTCTCGGTCGAAGAGGTGTTCGCCGAGTTCAAGAAGGGCCTCGAGAAGGTGGTGAAGCCCGAAGACGTCGACACGCACTACGATCTCGGCATCGCCTACAAGGAGATGGGCCTGATGGACGACGCGATCAGCGAGTTCACGATCGCGCGCAAAGGCTGTGTCGGGAAGAAGAAGGAGATCGACTGTCTGACGATGGTGGGAATGCTTCAGGTGATGAAGGGCGACTACCCCCTCGCGGTGGATGCCTTCATGCAGGCGCTCACCAGCGAGCACTCGAGCGGTGAGGTCGAAAAGGCCACACGGTTCGAGTTGGCCATGGCGTACGAGGGTGCAGGGCGGCCCGGCCGCGCGCTCGCGCAGTACCTCAAGGTGCAGGCGAGCGATGCGTCCTACCGGGAGGTCGGCGCGATGGTCGATCGGCTCTCAGCGATCGCCGTGCCCGAAGAAGACCCGCCGAGCGGCGGTGGCCCGCCGAAGAAGGGCGGCCCACCCTCTGGTGGGACGTCACGCAAGGTCGGCTACGTCTGAGGCCAGCGCATGAGTTACCTCGACCACTTCGGTTTGACCGCTGAGCCCTTCAGCAACGCGCCGGTCAGCCGGTTCTATTTCAACGCTCCCCAGCACCAGCAGGCGTTGACCCGGCTGCTCTACGCGGTCAGCTCGATGAAGGGCCTCGCCGTGCTCGTGGGCGACATCGGCGCGGGCAAGACGACGCTCGCCCGGCGCATGCTCGATTCGCTGCCGGAGGAGGACTACGAGGCTGCGCTCCTCGTCATCATTCACTCGGGCATCACCGCCAGCTGGATCTTGAGGCGCATCGCCCTTCAGCTCGGCGTCGAGAACCCGGCCCAGGAAAAGCTCGCGCTCCTGTCGCAGCTCTACCAGCGGCTGCTTCAGATCTACGAGCAGGGGCGCAAGGCCGTCGTGTTGATCGACGAAGCGCAGATGCTCGAGACCCGCGAGCTGATGGAGGAGTTCCGCGGGCTGCTCAACCTCGAGGTGCCCGAGCGGAAGCTGATCAGCTTCGTGTTCTTCGGCCTGCCCGAGATCGAGAAGAACCTGAAGCTCGACCCGCCGCTCGCCCAGCGCGTGGCCATGCGGTACCGGCTCGAGTCCTTCAACGCCAACTCGACCGAGGCGTACATCAAGCATCGAATGCGCCTGGCGGGCAGCGCGCGCTCTCCCTTCACGGTTGACGCGATGCAGGCCGTTCACCGTCGCGCTTCGGGGACGCCACGTGTCATCAACACGCTCTGCGACAACGCGCTGTTCGAGGCCTTCCTTGCGCGCAGCCAGGACATCAACGCCGCGCTCATCGAGCAGATCGCCGACAACCTCGGGCTCGAGGTGGGCGCAGCACCGCAACCCGTCGCCCCGGCCGTCGCGCAGCCGTTGGCCCCGATCGTGGAGCCTGCCGTGGCGCCCGGCACCGTGTCGAGCGCGGGCTTACTGCAGGTCGTTCCGGGAAGCCCGAGTGCGAACCGGCGCGACCCCGAGCTGGCCAGCGAGCCTGCCGACGGAGGCCTGCGGGTGACGGCCACGGTGCAGGGTGGCTCCGTCGCAGTCGGCACGCCGCCTGTGATCGCTTCGTCCCCGTCGGGCACCCGCTCGTTCGTGCCTCGTCCTTCCAGTCCCGCGGGCGGAAGCCCGGTGCCCGCGGCCCCGCCCATGCAGTCGGTGGCCGCATTGCCACTTCCGTCGCCCGTCGTTCAGGGTCTCGAAGAGCAGCCGACGCCCCCTCCTGCTGACGCGAACCCTGGCGCGGCGACCGCGTCGAAGCCCAGGACTGGCGTCGACCTCGCCGAGATCGACCGGTATCTCGAGGGCCTCGGCAAGCTGTAGCGGGGCCGTGGTGCGAAGGGGTGGAGTCGATGGCTCGTTGGCGACGAGGACGGGTGGTGCTCGCCATCGCGGCGTTGGGCCTCCTTGGCCTTGCCCTCGTGCTTCGCTCCGACTGGGCGGGTCAGAAGGTCTGCGCCCAGGTTCGCCTGCGCGCGCCAGACGTGGTTGGCCTGCCGGTACGCATCGAGCGCTGCGTGATCGATCCCCTCACCGCGTCGGTCGAGCTCCACGGCGTCTCGGTGGGGCCCGAGTCGCGGCCGGTGGCGAAGGCTGATCTCGCGTCCGTCTCACTCGCGGGCCTGTTTCCCTCTGGGGTATCGCTCCAGGACGTGACGGTGATTCGCCCGCACGTCGATCTCGAAGTCCCCGGAGGTGACGCGAGCACCCCGCCGGGCTGTCCGCTCGACGTGCTCGCCAGGGTGCGCATCGGCCGCCTCGAGATTCAGGATGGGACGGTGGCGCTCCGGCTGCCGGGCGGTCGCGAGCTGCGGCTCGACGGCCTCGACGTGCACGCGAAGGTGAGCCGTCGCAACAGCGAGGTCGAGGCCTCGTTGCGGCACGGCTCGGTCACGCTCGATGGCACCAGGACCATCTCGATCGGCAGGGTCGTGGCAGAAGCCACTCTCGATCGCGAGGAGCAGGTGCTCGAGGTTCAGAAGGCCGAGCTCTCCGCGGCGGGCATCAGCTTCAGCGGCTCGGGCGAGCTGCGAGAACTCTGCAAGCCGACCCCGGAGATCGACGCCAACGGCCAAGTCTACCTGCCGATCGACGCCATCGCTCGGCTGGGGGTCGAGCTGCCCGCGCCGTCCGGGCAGATCTGGGCGCGCGTCTCGGTTGCCGGGCCGCTCACGGCACCGTCGGTGAGGGCCGAGGCGAGGGCGAGCCAGGTCGTGCTGGGGCCGTTCACGCCCGGCGACTTCTCGGCGCAGCTCTCGTTCGCGGACGGCGTCGTGCACCTCGACGACTTCTCGACCTCTGCGGGCGACGGCGAGCTTCACCTCAGCGGCGAGCTGAAGCTGAGCGAGGGCTACCCGCTCAAGGCGAAGATCGAGACGAAGGAGGCCTCGCTGGCGCGCGTGCTGGCGAGGGCGAGCGTCACCGGGGCGTGGGTCGACTTCCCCGCGACCATCAGCGGCGAAGTGACGGGGCATCTCCTCCCGACGGTGGCGTTGAGCGGCCCCATCGATTTCGCCTCGGGGCCGTTCCTGTTGGCGTCGCGCGCGTATGACGCCCCGCGGGCCTCGGGCACCGACATTCTCGCGTTCTCGGCGTCGAAGGGCACCTTCACGCTCGGGGTCACGCCGAGGGCCGTCACCTTCGACGACATCTCGCTTGCGGTGGGCGCGCGGGGGCACACCCAGATCGGCGGCACGGTTCGCCTCGGCATCGCGGCGAAGGGCCCGCCCGATCTGGACATCGAAGCCATCGCCACGGCGATCGATCTGTCCGACTTCGGCAGCATCTCGGAGCTACCCTGGTCCGGGACGGGCAGCGCGACCGTGAAGGTGAAAGGCCCCGCCGGCCGGGTGGTGATCACCGGACAGACCTCGCTGCGGGACTTCAAGTTCGCGGGCTATTCATTGGGCGTGGTGCAGAGCCCGGTTCGTTACGAAGGCGACACGTTGACGTTCGATGGGCTCGTCGCGCAGAAGGGCCGCACGCAGCTCTTCGGGGACATCGGCCTCGACTTTCTCGACTCCGGTCTCCACGCACGGGCGTCGATGCAGCTGCCCGACGGTCGCGTGGAAGACGTCGTCGAGCTGCTGGTCGATCTCTCTCCGGGAATGCAGAACCTGCAGGAGGTGCTGGTCGGTCGCGTGTCGATGGTGGCTGTGATCGACTCGCCCGCGAGGCAGCTGGCAGGGCTGCTCGCCCTTCGCGTCAGCGACGTGGCCTACTTCGACCGGCGCCTTGGAGCCGCCAACCTCATTCTGCGGTTCGAAGACGGCCAGCGGTTGGTGCTCGACCCGACGGCCTTCGAGGGCCCGATGGGGCGTGTGTCGGTCGACGGCGCGTGGGACTTCGACGGGCCGCTCGACTACCGCATCGGCTGGGACGAAGGCTCGCTCGCGGAGTCGGTGGATCCCGCCGGCGCCAAGGCGCTCGGTGTGAGCGGCGCGTTGACAGGGCGTTTTGTGCTGGGCGGAACCACCGACGTGTATGAACTGAAAGGAACGCTCACTTCGGACGAGGTGAAGTGGAAGAACCAGCGGCTGGGCCCCCTGTCGCTCGCGCCCCATCTGTTGGGCCGGGAACTCACCGTCACGGGGCAGGTCGTCAGCGGCGTGAGCGGGCGTCTGGGCCTGAAGATGCGCAACGAGTGGCCCTACGACTCGAGCTTCCAGGTGGACCTGCCCGATCTCTCACCGTTCCTCCCACCCTCCGCCAAGGGGCTGCAGGTCGCTCTGGCGGGAGCGGTGACGGCGGTCGGCCCGATGCGTGACTTCGCGCAGACGCGCGCCGTGGCGTACCTCGAGAAGCTGGTGGTGTCGCGTGGCGACGTGTCGGCTTCGAACGTCGGGCCCGCCGAGTTGGCCTGGAACGCGGGCGCGTTTCAGGTGAAGTCGCTCGCGATGAAGGGGGCCACCACCGAGGTCAGCGCCGAGGGCTCGTGGGGCCCGGCGCGCGTCAACCTCCGCACCCAGGGCGCCGTCGACCTGCGGCTGCTGAGCACCTTCGTGCCCGCCGTCGAGCGCACCTCGGGCCGGCTCGACTTCACTGCGGCGTTTGGCGGCCCGGTGTCGGCGCCGACCGTCATCGGCAGCGCCGACCTCGTCGATGCGCGCCTCGCCGTGAAGGGGCAGGATCTGTCGGTGCGCTCCTTGTCTGGCCACGCGGACTTCTCGGAGTCGCGCGTCGTCATTCAGGACGTCACGGGGTTCTTGAACGATGGCCGCCTCAAGGCTCGCGGCGACGTGCGACTCGACAAGCTCTCGCTGGGCGCCATGGAGCTCCAGATCGATCTCGAAGACGTCACCGTGCAGGTTCGCCCGCAGGTGCCCGCGACGCTGTCGGGCGCACTCCTCTTCGCGACTCGGGGAGGGGCGGCCGCACCCTTCCAGCTCTCGGGCAACGTCGACGTCGTGAAGCTCCGCTACACCGAGCCGCTCTCGCTCGAGACGCTGCTCGAGACAGCCCGCAAACGCCCGGTGCCTTCCGACGAGCAGCCCTCGGAGTGGCTTCGCCTCGACGTCGACATCGCGTGTGGGAATGACGTGCGCGTCGAGAACAACCTCGCGCGCGCGCGGTTCCTCGGGAAGCTGAAGCTCGCGGGCACCAACGTGAAGCCGGTGCTGGTCGGTTCGGTCGAGGCGGCTGAGGGCGCGCAGGCGTTCTTCCGGAACAACGTGTTCACCGTCGGGCGCGCCGTGCTCCAGTTCAACGGCCTGTGGCCCACCTTCGACTTCTCGGCGCAGACGATCGTGCGTGAGTTCCTCGTCAACGTGAAGGCGTTCGGGCGCTTCGAAGATCCCCGGGTCTCGCTGACGGCTGAGCCGGCGCTGTCGGAGGCCGACGTCGTGTCGCTGCTGACGCTTGGGGTGACGACGCGCGAACAGCTCGCAGGGCAGGCCGGCCTCGGCATCGCAGGAGAGGCGCTGCTGTCCACGACCGGCCTCGACCGTCAGGTGCAGAAGTTCCTCTCGCAGAACGTCGGCTTGAAGGATCAGCAGGTGCGCCTCACCACGACGTTCAACCAGGCGACCGGAACGGCCGAGCCCTCGGTCACGTGGGAATCGAAGGTGCTCGACAATCTGAAGATCGGGGTGACCCAGCCCGTGACGGGGAAGGGGACGAGCGCCCAGGCAGAGTATCGCTTCAACCAGAGCGTCTCGGCCCGGGGGCAGTGGGACAACCAGAACCAGAACACGACCGTCGGGAACCTCGGCGTCGACTTGCGGTTCCGCTTCGAATGGGAATGACGCTGCTCCTGTGCGCGCTGCTGGCCCAGGCCCCGCTCGACGGCGAGCGGCCCGAGGTCGTGCGCGTCGAGCTGCGTCTGCCGGCCGGTGTCGACGAGAAGCTGCTCGATCGCATCACCGAGCTCGTCACGGTTCGTCGGGGACAGCGGCTTTCGCGTCGGGCCGTACGGCGCTCGATCGAGGGGCTCTTCGAGTCACGCCGCTTCAGCGACGTGGTGGTGCGTGTCGAGTCGGAAGACAACGGCGTCGCGATCGTGTTCGAGCTGTTTCCGAAGCGCGTCGTCGCAGAGGTCTTCTTCGAGGCCCCGTCCGGCGCCGGGTTGCTGACGGCGCCACTCAAGAGCGACCTGCTCGCGGCGGGGCGGCTCACCGAGGGCGGCGAATACTGGCCTGAGCGAGGCGACCAGGCGGCCGAGGCGATGACGGAGCTGCTCCGGCGACGCGGTTTCCGGGACGCTCGGGTCACGCACGCTGCCATCGACGCCGAGCTCGGGCTGGCCGTCGGCTTCACCGTGGCGGCGGGCGCCCCGACGTTGATCCGCTCCGTCACCATCTCGGGGGACCCCGGGCTCGACGCCGATCGGCTGCTCCGCGCGATGGGCGTCTCGACGGGGCAGGTGCTCGATCTCGACGTCGTCCAGCGGGGGGGCGAGTCGCTGAGGGCGCTGCTGCGTGGGCAGCGCTACTTCCGGGCGCGAGTCGAGCCGCCCGTCGTCTTCGAGGGAGGCCGGGTGGTGGTGCCGGTGCGCGCGGGCCCGCGCTACGATCTCGTGTTCTCCGGCAACCGGCGGGTCACCGACGCGGCGCTCCTCGCAGTGCTGTCCTATGACGGTGAAGAGACGCTCGACGCGATGCTCGAGAGCCGGCTCGCCCGGCGCCTCGAGCGGTTCTATCGATTCCGTGGGTTTCACGACGTGCGGGTGACGGGGACCGAGTTCACGGGGCCCGAGCTGAAGCGCGCGGCCCTCGGGTTCTCGATTGAAGAGGGAGATCCACTCCGGGTGGTGCAGGTGTCATTCTCAGGCGCGGCTGCGATCAACGAGCTCGAGCTTCGAGACGTGTTGAGCCGGGTCATCGAGAGCGCGACGCCCTCCGGTATCACCGACGCACATGGGACGGGAGACCCGCTCGCGCTCGAAGGTCGCACCGCGCCACCCTTCGCGGCCGACTTCCCGAGCCCGCCGCCCGTTTCCGTCTTCGACGAGGACGCGTACGTCGAAGCGCTCAAGGCGATGACTGCGCTGTACCGCGAACGGGGGTACCTCAAGGCTGCGGTGACGCTGGTCGGCGTCGAGCGGACGGGGGGGCAGGCCATCTCGAGGTTCGCGGTGACCGAGGGCGCACAGGCCAGGTTCCGGCTGGTGCAGATGCAGGGCGTGCCGCGTGGGTTCCGCTCCGAGACGGTCGAGCTGGTGAAGACGAGCACCCCCTTCAGCGTGGCGGCGCTGGAGCAGATTCGCCAGGGCGTCATTCGTGAACTCTCGCGTCGTGGCCACCTCTATGCCGACGTCGACGCGACGTTCGCGCTCGATCTCACGGGGCGCCACGCCGACTGCGTGATCAACGTGAAGGCAGGGCCGCAGGTTCGGGTGCGAACCGTGCTCCCGGTCGGGGCGCTGCGCACCGATGAAGAGGTGATTCTGCGCCAGGCCACGATGGTCGAGGGGCAGCCGCTCGACAGCGAGAGCCTGTTCACCACGCAGAGCAACCTGCTGGGCGCCGGCATCTTCCGCACGGTCGAGGTGGAGACGCTGGCGCCCGAGCGCCCCGAGCCGTTGAAGACGGTGCTCCTCAAGGTGAAGGAGCGCCCTCGCATCTCGGGTGAGGTGGGCCTCGGGTACTTCCTCGCCGAAGGTCCTCGCGTCGTGCTCGACGCCTCGGCGCCGAACCTCGCTGGCAAGGCCGTGAACCTCGCGCTCCGAGCGCAGATCAACTGGTTCGCGCTGTCGTTCCCTGCGTTGAACAAGGCCGTCGACGTGAGCGATCTCGACGCCGTCACCCAACTTGGCGGGCGCGGCAACCTTTCGATCCAGAATCGCGGGTTGTTGCCGTTCGACATCGGGTGGCGCATCGACGCCGTCGGCGAGCGGGTGTTTCGCCCGCAGTTCCGGTTCACCCGGTGGGCCGCGATTCCCAGCCTCGATTGGACGCGGAGCTTCGAGATCCCCCGCATCGACACCCGGCTCAAGGTGTCGATGGCGCTGCAGTACGAGGTCGAGTGGGCCCGCGTTCAGGCGACCAGCGCGCAGAGCACCTCGGTGCCGCTCACCTTCATCGATCAAGAGCGGTTGCGCTTCCTCTTCGGCACGTTCGCGCTGCAGAGCGTTCGGTTCCAGCCGACGCTCGATCTTCGCGACAACGCGCTGGCGCCACATCAGGGCGTGCTGCTGCAGGGCTCGGCCGAGTTCACCGGGGCGATCTACGCCGGCACCCCCATCGCGCCGGGCAGCACCGAGGAGCGCTCGGTGCCCGTGTCGTTCTTCAAGACGTCGGTCCTCGCGACCGGCTACATCCCCCTGACGCCGCGCATCGTGTTGGCGCTGTCGCTTCGGGGTGGGCGCATCGTCCCGCTGGTGAGCGACGCCGTCACGCCTCCCGTGAAGCGGTTCTTCCTCGGCGGCGCGACCTCGATGCGCGGCTTCAATGAAGATCAGCTCATCGCCCAGGACCGGCGGGCCCAGTACCAGGGAGAGATCGCGGCGTGTCAGGTGCTCGCGACGAAGTCGGGGTGCACGTCGGCCGCGAGCACCGTCGCGGCCGGCCGGCAGATTCCCTCGGAAGGTGGCGAGTTCTTCGGACTCGCGAAGGCCGAGGTCCGGTTTCCGGGCTTCAGCGTCTTCGACCTCGGCCTCTTCTTCGAGACCGGCAACCTGTGGCTGGGCATGCCCACCGAGTTCAACGACTTCACCCGCTTGCGCTACGTGCTCGGGACCGGGGTTCGGTACGTGACGCCGATCGGCCCACTGGCGCTCGACGTGGGCGTCAACCTGGCGCCAGATCTCATCATCAACGAGCCTCGCGTCGTCGCCCACTTCAACATCGGCGTCTTCTGAGCCCGCGCTACACTCTCGGGTGTGTCCTACCGGCTCATCAGAGGGATCGTCGCGTTTGCGCTGCGCCTCTTCTATCGCGTCGAGGTGGTGCGGCAGACCGAAGACCTGTCGGGCCCCGTGATGTTCGTGGGCAATCACCCGAACAGCCTCATCGATCCCTCGCTGGTCTTCGTGATCACCGATCGACAGGTCACCTTTCTCGCGCGTGAGCCGTTGTTTCGCGTGCCGGTGATGGGGTGGATCCTGCGGGGGCTCGACGCGTTGCCGGTGTACCGCAAGCAGGATCACCAGGGCCTGATGGAGAAGAACGAGGGCACGCTCGACACCGCCGCCAACGCGCTCGCCTCGTCCCGAGCCATCACCATCTTCCCCGAGGGGAAGTCGCACTCTGCGCCGCAGCTCTCGGAGATCAAGACCGGCTGCGCTCGCATCGCGCTCAAGGTGGCGAAGCTGGGCAAAGCGCTGCGAATCATCCCCATCGGGCTGACCTACGAGCAGAAGCACCGCTTCAAGAGCCGCGTGCACATCGAGGTCGGCCAGGGAATCCTGGTCGAGGCCGTGGGCGCCCTCACGCCCGAGGCAGAGCAGGAGTGGGTGCGATCGCTGACCGATCGGGTCGACGAGGCCATGCGCTCGGTCACGTTGAACCTCGAGAACTGGGAGGACCTGGGCCTCATCGAGACGGCCGATCAGCTCTTCGCCCTGCGCAACGGGTTTCGGGAAAAGGACTCCGATCGGCTGCGCCTGTTCTCGAAGGGCGCGTCGCTCTTGCGCAACGAACAGCCGGATCGTTTCGACGATCTGAAGGAAGACATCCTGTCTTTCCGGGCGCGCCTCGAGCTGCTCAACGCCGCCCCGGGTGATCTCAACGTGAAGTACCGCGGCCCGCAGGTGATGACGTTCGTGTTGCGCAACCTCGGCGCGCTGCTGCTGGGGTTTCCGCTCTTCGCGCTCGGCGTCGTGCTCTACGCGGCGCCCTTCATGATGCTGCGCACGCTCGCGATGGTGGCGCCCGTCTCACGCGACCGCGTGGCGACGCTGAAGCTCGTGTCGGCGCTGATCATGGTGCCAGCCTGGTGGACCCTGCTCACCGTCGCCGGCTGGGCCGTCGGCGGCATGGTGGGGCTCACGGTTGCGCTCGTGGGCGCCCTCCCGCTCGCGCTCTTCACGCGGTACTTCCTCGAGCGCCGCCGCGCGGCGATCAACGACGCGCTGGCCTTCTTTCGCTTGGGCAATCGTTCGGTCCTGCGTCAGCATCTGCTCTTCCACGGCGAGCGCCTTCAGGAAGAGATCCAGACGCTCGTGGGCGAGCTCAAGCCGCGCCTCGACGACGCGAGCGCGTGAACGACGCGGTCAGCCTTTCGTCACAGGCTCCGCGAGCTTCCGCCAGCCGATCAGCCAGATGACCGCGCCGATGCCGAGGGTGATGGGCACCAGCACGAGCGCGCCCAGCAGACTGCCGCTCGAGTCCGAGATGGTGCCGATGATCGGGGGGGAGATGGCGTCGCCCAGGGCGTGAATGCAGAGAATCGAGATGCCGAACGCGCGGGCCCTCAGGCTGGGCTCGACGCTGTTCACCAACAGGGCGTTGATCGGCGCGTTGTAGGCCCAGACGAAGACCTGCGCTGCGATGATGCTGGCGATGATGGTGGTGGGGTCGGTGAAGACGAAGAGCGCCAGGCAGACCAGCACGGTCGCCGGCACCATGAAGAGGCCCGAGACGGCGAGGTACGGCTGGCGCGTCACGCCGACGAGGCGATCGGCGACGACGCCGCCCAGTGACGTTCCGAGCAGGCCGCCCACGATGGCTGAAGCGCCGATCGCGAGGGTCGCCTTCTCGAGCTCCATGCCGCGCACGCGGTGGAGGAACTCGGCGAACCAGTCGCCGATGCCGCCGGTCGCGAACGTCACCAGCGTGTAGCCCGCGACGGTGACGACGAAGACCTTGTTGCGCGCGAGCAGCTTCAGGGCCTCGATGAACGACACCTGCCTCGGCGGAGCGTCATCGAAGGCGCCGCGCACGGGGTCCTTCATCAACAGCGCGAGCGCCGCGATCGCCAGGCCCGGCAAGCCGACGGCGTAGAACGCGTTGCGCCAGCCATAGGCTGCTCCCAGCGCGCCGCCGACCGCGAAGCCGAGCGCTGAACCGACTGGAATCGCGACGTAGAAGACGGTGAAGACGCGGTTGCGGCGCTCGGGCGGGAAGAAGTCTGCGAGGAGCGACGGCGCAAGCGTGGCGTAGGCGGCCTCACCGATGCCGACGAGGGCGCGGGCGGCGAGGAGCGACCAGAAGCCGGTGGCGAGACCGGCAGCCGCCGTCGCGAGCGACCAGGCGGCGACGCCAACGGCGATGAGCACGCGACGGTTCTTCGTCTCGGCGAGGGCTCCGAAGATCGGGCTCGCGATCATGTAGACGAGCACGAACGCGGTGAGCGGCCAGCTCGTCTCGGCGTCGGTGAGATCGAGGTCCTTCTTGAACAGCGACTTCACCGCCGACGGCACCCATCGGTCGACGTAGTTCAGCATGTTCATCGACGTGAGAATGACGAGCGCGAAGATGGCGCCGGGCGCCGCGGCACGTGGAGGACCGGCGCGAGGCGCGGCCGCAGCAGGAGCTCCGCTCACGAGGACGCAGCCCCGAACCGGTCGGCGAGCAGGCCCCAGCGCAGACCGCGATCGCTCACGGTGACGCTGGTCGCGTCGAGGCAGTCGATCGCCGTGCGCAAGATGAGGCCACCGGCGACGATGACGTCGGCACGTTTGGGCTGCAGGCCCGGCAGGGTGCGGCGGAGCATGACGGGAAGGTGCGCCAGCCGTTGAACGGTGCTGTCGATCTCAGCCCGGCTCAGCTCGGCGCCGTGCACCAGGGTCGCGTCGTACGGCTCGATCTTCTTCGCCACGGCGCACACCGTCGTCACGGTCCCGGCGACGCCGACGAAGCGGAATCCCATCGGCGGGCGAGGCAGGGGCTTGAAGGTCTCGCGCAGGAACGCCTCGAGCCGGGCGAGCTCGTCGGGCTCTGGTGGATCGCCGGCGAGGAACCGCTCGGTCATTCGAACGGAGCCGACGTCGAAGCTCTTGCGGAACGAGATGACGCCCGCCGCATCGCCGAAGATGAACTCGGTCGAGCCACCGCCGATGTCGATGGCCACCATCGGCCCGCTGCCGCCGAAGTCCGCGTACGCCGAGGCGAACGAGAGCCGGGCCTCTTCATCACCCGAGAGGATCTCCGCCGCGACGCCTGCGCGCTGCTTCACGCCCTCGAGGAAGACCTTCCCGTTGCTCGCGTCTCTCGCGGCCGAGGTGGCGCTGATGGCGAGGCCTTTGACGCCCAGGCTCCGCGCTTCGGTGGCGAAGCGGGCCACCGCGTCGAGGGTCGTCTCCATCGATTCGGCCGACAACGTCTTGCTCTGGTCGACGCCCTTGCCCAGCCGGGTGATCTCGGCGCGCTCGGCGACGGCGTGCCAGCGGCCGGTGCCGTCGCGCTCGGCGACGAGCAGCAGGACGGAATTGGTGCCGATGTCGATGGACGCGTAGCGGCTCACGGGCTTCGCAGACTACCGCACGTTCCTCGCAATGCCCGCGGGATTGCTCAGAGCAACGAGGGCAGGGCCGCCGCGAGCTTCTGGGCGTCTGCGAGGGTCGAGTGCAGGTGGGCCGAGACGCGAAGACACCTTCGGCCCTCGAAGGTGAAGAGGGGGACCTCGATGCGGTGTTGGTGCCACAGGGCGTCCTGAAGCGGGTCGAGCGCCCCCATGCCAGGCAGCGCGCCTTGCCCTGTCGTGGCGTTCGGCAACACGATCGTCGCCATCATGCCGAGCAGCGAATCAGGGACTGCCGGGATCCCGCCGATCGCCTGCAGCACGACGTCGCGCATCTGCTTCACCAGCGTTCGACCACGGGCGCGCACCTCTTCCCAGCCGCCGGGCACCATCGCGGCCACCGCGTCGATCGCGAACGGAACGGTGAGGAAGGGCGTCGGGTCGTGGGTCCCTTGCCAGTCGAACTCCACGCGGAATCGGGACCGGTCGGTCCTTTGTGCGTTCGCGCCGTGGCTGATCGTCGTCGGGCGGATCTTCGCCTGACGATCAGCGCGCACGTAAAGAAACGCGGCGCCTTTGGGGGCGCACGTCCACTTGTGCAGGTTGCCCGTGAAGTACGAGGCGCCGAGGGCGTCGAGCTCGAGCGGTTCCTGACCGGGTGCATGCGCGCCGTCGACGAGCACCTGAACGCCGCGCGCCTCGAGCGCTCCGACGAGCGGTGCGATGGGAAAGACGATGGCGGTCGGGCTGGTGAGGTGATCGATCAGCGCCAGCTTCGTGCGCGGAGTGACCGCGGCGGTGATCGCCTCGACGATCTGCTCCGCCGACTCGAGCGGAAAGGGCACCTTCGCCACCACGACCCGCGCTCCACTTCGCTCAGCGACGAAGCGCACCACGTTGTTGCAGGCGTTGTAGCCGTGCGAGGTGATCAGCACCTCGTCGCCTGGCGAGAAGTCGAGGCTGCGGAGCACGGCGTTGACGGCGGTCGTGGCGTTGGTGACGAAGGCGAGCTCGTCGCCGCTGCACCCCACGAAGCGGCCGAGCGCACGCCGGGCGGCGTCGAGCAGCGGCTCGTACTCGCGCATGAAGAACCGCACCGGCTCCGCTTCGAGGCGTTCCCTCAGGTGCTGTTGCTCGGCGAGGACGGTTCTCGGACAGGCGCCGAAGCTGCCGTGGTTGAGGAAGGTGACGTCGGGGTCGAGCGCGAAGAGGTGCTTCAAGCGGAGCCTTCAGGGAGTGGGACGCAACAGGCGCAAAGCGGCTTGCTGCTCATACATCGTGGCCAGCACCGGGGGCGGACTTCACGAGGCGTGCGAACTCCTCCTCGTCCACCGCGGGGACCTTCGGGCGGCGCTCCACGATCTGTCGCGCGGCGCGATCCCACTGCGCGGCGGAGGAGGAGTCGGAGCCCGCCCGCCAGTCGAACGGCAGGTAAGTGTACGAGCTCGCGCTCCTCGTGTTCGTGAAGAGGTGGCCGTAGCCGCCACTGCCCTCGTAGCCGATCACCGCCGTGTCGCCGGCCGTGACGTGGGCCTCGAAGTCGCTCGCCCACCAGAAGCGCTGCAGCCAGTCCTGCTTGAAGGTGAGCGGGCGCTCCGGGTGCGTCTGCGAGCGGTAGGTCTTCCACGAGAAGTTGAGCGCGAACGAGCACGCCAGGATGCCGAGCACGATGGCGGTCGGTCGACGGGTCGACGCCCACTGCGCGCAGACGGCGCCAAGCCCCACGAAGCCGAGGCTCGAGAGGAACCCCAGGTGCACCACGTCTCTGCGCGTATGGGCGACGAACAACGGCAGCACCACCGCCACCGCGACACCAGCCGCCTCGACGCGTTGCTGCGGTTGCTTGCGGAGCGCAGCCAGCGTGGCGTTCATCAGCACCGCGACCCCGCTCACGAGCGCCAGCAGCGGGAGCGCCGCGATCACGACGATGCCGCCCTGCGAGACGATCCTCCACACATGCGGTTGAGCCCGGTTCGACTCGAGGTGGTCGCTCAGAAACGCCGCGTAGGTGGTGGAGTTGATGCCCCGGTAGTGCGTGAAGGTCCACTCGAACATCGACCACCACAGGTCGCCGAGCGCGTCCTTGCTGGCGGCGCTGGCCGCGAAAGCGAGGACCACGGCCGCAGCGCCACCGAAGAGCTGGAGCGCGGCGATCGTGCCGGCCCGCCATCGCCGTTCGGCAGCCGCGGACGCCAGCAGGGTCGCTCCGCACGACACCAGCGCGACGAGCCCCAGCGACTGAATGGTGGCCATCGACAGACCCAGACACGCTCCGGCCATGACGGTTCGCCACCAGACGGGGTGCCTCTGCGGCAGCAGCGCGAGCGCGGCGTGAACGAACAGCAGCGCCACCCAATGCGGGTACGCGTAGGGCCAGATGGGCACGATCAGCGTGACGAAGATGACCGACGCCGCGAACGCGACGATCGGGCCAGCGAGTCGCCCCACGACGATGGCCAGGAACATCGCGCTCAACGCATTGAGCAGCACCTGGAGCCCCTGGGCTGGCGTCAGCGAGGCCCCGAACCAGCGAAACAGCGTCGCGAAGAGCTCGAAGAAGACCGGCCTCTGAAACTCGAAGAAGTCGCGGTACAGCACTTCGCCATTCGCCACGCGCAGCGAGTCGTAGAGCACCGTGCCTTCGTCCCAGGTGAGGTCGCGCGGCTGGGCCGTTCGGCTGTTGGGCCCACCCGGCAGCGTGTAGACGGCGTGCGCCGCGAGCGACAGCAGCTGCACCGCGACGGGGACGAACCAGACCTTCTCAAGGACGCGCCCCACGTTGATCGACGGAGGCGCGTACGCGATGCCCGGGTACCAGCAAGCGACGCCGTCAGAGCCGCAGATCAAACGCGAGGTGCGTGTCTTCGAAGCCCAGGCGCGCGAAGAACGAGAGCGGCGCGTCGTCGCGGCGCGGCAGGTGCACCCGAAGCCGCGAACACCCGGCGATGCGCGCGCGTCTGGCCATCTCACGAATCAACAGCCGCCCGACGCCGCGATGCCGATGGTTGGGCTCGGTCACCAGCGCGACGATCTCGGCGTCAGGTGCGAGCAGCCGAACGACTCCAGCGCCGAGCACCTGGCCTTCTCGCTGAACCACCAGCACCAGCCCGTCACCTGGCCTCACGCCGCCCATCGCCAACAGCGCCTCGGTCTGTTCTCCAACACCAGGCCCGCTCTCTTCGACCGTGGTCTGCACGACGCGCTTCGCCTTCATCCTTCGTGTGTGTGCAGGTCGCAGGCCAGCAAACCAAGGTGACGCAACGTGTCGTCTCGCGTGCTTGCGCAGTGACCAAGGCCACTTCATAAGCCGCGAAATTCACTCTTGGCCGTGAGGGTCCCATGCAGGCGTTTTCCCGTATTTTTGGCTCGGGCTTCGTGACCGGTGAGGTCGTCGTCCCGAACGAACGCATGGCGAGGGTCTGTGACACCTCGGACGAGTGGATTCGGGAGCGCTCCGGCATCGAGCAACGGTACTTCGTCAACGAAGGCACCGGGACGAGCGATCTCGCGGTCGGCGCGGCGAAGAAGGCGCTCGAGAACGCGGGCACGAAGGCCGAAGAGATCGACTACATCATCGTCGCCACCATGACGCCCGACTACTACTTCCCGGGCGTCGGGAGCCTCGTGCAGGCCAAGCTGGGCCTCGCCAACATCCCCGCGCTCGACATCCGGCAGCAGTGCTCGGGCTTCGTGTACGGCTTGTCGGTCGCCGACGCGCTCATCCGCTCCGGCCAGGCGAAGAAGCTGCTCTTCATCGGCGCCGAGATTCACACCGGCTTCATGCCCTTCTCGAAGCAGGGCTGGGACGTGGTGATGGGGCGCTCCGACGCCGAGATTCCCCAGGCCGAGAAGGACTGGAACTCGAAGTTCCGTCACCTCGTCGTGCTGTTCGGTGACGCCGCCGGGGCCGTGGTCATGGGTCCTTCGGAAGATCCCAACCGCGGTCTGCTGAGCTTCGCGCTCCACTCCGAAGGCAAGAACGTCGAAGCGCTGTACGTGCCGTCGGCTGGCTTCGCGTACCGCCCCTACTTCTCCGACGAGCACTTCAAGGAAGGTCGCGGCGTGCCCGTGATGGACGGCCGCACCGTCTTCAAGATGGCCGTGACGAAGATGCCCGAGGCCGTGCATGAGGTCTGTGCGAAGGCCGGCGTCACCGTCGACGACATCAACCTGCTGATTCCGCACCAGGCCAACCTGCGCATCTCAGAGGGCGTGCAGAAGGCGCTGAAGCTGCCCGACAGCCGCGTGTACAACAACATCCAGAAGTACGGGAACACGACGGCCGCGACGATTCCCATCGCGTACGACGAGTGCAAGGCCTCGGGCCGGATCAAGAAGGGCGACCTCGTGTGCTTCGTCGGCCTCGGCGCCGGCTTCCACTGGGGCGCCACGCTGATGCGCGAGTGATGACGAGGGCTCGGCTCCTGACGCTGATCATCGCCGCCGGTGCGTGCGGCGTCGTGACGTGGACGTGCGCGCATCTTCCCTCGACAGCGAAAGGCCACCTCGAGGGGCGCCTCGAGCACGGCGGTCGCACCCGAACGTTCATCTCCTGGTCGCCTGAAGGTGCAGGTCCGTTTCCACTCGTCGTCGCGCTGCACGGCCGGCTCGGGACAGGCGCTCAGATGCTCAAGCTCTCGGGGCTGACCGCCATCGCCGAGCAGGAGCACTTCATCGTCGTGTACCCCGACGGCATCGATCGTTCCTGGGCCGATGGGCGCGACACGACGCCGGCCTCGAGGCAGGGCATCGACGACGTGGCGTTCTTGAGCGCGCTGATCGACGAGTTCGTGACGAAGCGGGGCGCCGATTCGTCGCGTGTCTACGTGCTGGGCATGTCGAACGGCGGGTTCATGGCCCTCACCTTCGCGTGTCGAGCGGCGGACAAGGTGACGGCGGTCGGCTCGGTTACCGGCTTTCTCGGCGTCGAGCTCGCGAGGTCATGCGCTCCGTCGCGGGCGATTCCTGTCGCCATCATCGCGGGAGACGCTGATCCGCTCGTTCCGTTCTCAGGGGGTGAGCTGCAGGGCGGGCGGGGCACGACGACTGGCGCCGAGGAGTCCTTCGCGCTCTGGCGTCGCCTCGATGGTTGCCACACAGAGCCCACGATCACCACGTTGCCTGACGAAGACCCGAACGACGGAACGCGCGTCGAGCGCCATGAAGTCTCAGGCTGCCGCGATGGAAGCCGGGTGCGGCTCGACGTGGTGAAGGGCGGAGGACACACCTGGCCGCGCGGCGATCGCTACCTGCCCGAAGGCGTCATCGGGAAGACGTCACGCGACCTCGATGCCTCGGCCGAGCTGTGGCGCTTCTTCGCGCCGCACCGCACGTGATCAGGGGCCCCAGTCGGGCGTCGTGAAGTCGCCCTTGTCCATCGGCAGCGCGACCTGGTTGTTGCCGTCGAAGGTCATCACGTAGAGCGACTTGGTCCCGCCGCGCGTCGAGGAGAACAGGATCAGGCGGCCGTTCGGTGAGAACGACGGCTCTTCGTTGTTCTTCGAGTCCTGCGTCAGGCGCTTCACCTTGCCGCTCGCGACCTCGACGGTGAAGAGATCGAAGGCGTTGCGCTCGTCACGGGCCGTGAAGGCGATGAGGT
Organism: Myxococcaceae bacterium; assembly: GCA_040400045.1. Taxonomy (GTDB): domain Bacteria; phylum Myxococcota; class Myxococcia; order Myxococcales; family Myxococcaceae; genus Xiheimicrobium. The sequence goes on along the minus strand of JBBAQZ010000033.1, from coordinate 34,794 downwards.
CTCCGCGCGGGCTCCACGCCGGCGTCTGGTTGTAGTTGCCCTGGAACGTGAGGCGCTTCACCTCGCTGCCATCGACGTTCATCACGTAGATCTGGGGTGAGCCGCCGCGGTTCGAGACGAACGCGAGCTTCTTCCCGTCAGGAGAGAACGCGGGTGACGAGTTCAGGAAGTACTTCGTGTCGGTGAGCTTCTGCGCGCCCGTGCCGTCGGCGTTGGCGAGATGGATCTCGGCGTTCTCACCGTCGGACACCGAGTACGCGATGCGCTTGCCGTCCGGCGAGAAGTCGACCCCCGCCACCATGCGGCCGTTGGCGACCAGCGGCGTCGGCTCCTGGCCGACGCGACCGAGGAAGAGCTCTGGCTTGCCGCGCTTGTACGACGTGAACGCGACGCTGCGATCAGGTGCGACCGCCGGCAGCACGTTGATGTTGCCCGTCGACACCGCCCCCGCGTTCTTCCCGTCCCAGTCAGAGAGGTAGACGTCTTTGCCTCCGGCCGTCTTGCGCACGAACGAGATGCGCGACTCGAACGGGCCGGTCTCCTTCGTGAAGTGCTTGTAGACGGCGTTGGCGAGCTTGTGCGCGAGGCGGCGCGCGTCCTTCACGGGCACCGACTCGCTCGCCTTGAGCTCTTCGCGACCCGCGTTGACGCTGAAGAGCCTCAAGTCACCCCGCAGCGTGTCGCCGTCACGGGACAGCTGGGTCTTCACGAGCGTCTCGGCGCCGACGTTCATCCAGTTCTGGAACGTGATGGAGCTGGCCGTCACGCCTTCCTTCGAGTCCGCGAGGTACGACTTGCGATCGAGCACCTGGAAGAGCCCGCACGCCTGCAGATCGAACAGCAGCGCCGCGTCGACGTCGGCGACCGAGGCCTTCGCGGCCTCGTCCTGGGTCACCGGCGCTGGAAGGGCCAGCGGCATGGGCCGGAAGTTCGCTCCGGAGATCTCGATGACGGGCTGCTGCGCGAAGGCGGGGAGGGCGATCACCAACGCGGCGAGGAACGGCTTCATCACGGGGGCTCCAGTCGAAAAAAACGGCGACGAGGCGCAGGTTACGGCGAGAAGACGAGCGCGACACCGGTCTTCTTCAGGGAATCGCGAAGGTGCTCGGGGGGCGGGCCGAATGGAGCCGCCTTGCGAATGGCGCCGATCACCGCCTGATCGAACAGCTCGTTTCCTGAGCTCTTGCTGAGATCGACGTCGAGCAACTCTCCAGCTGCGCCCAGCTTGAACTTCACCGTCGCGCGGAGCGTGCGCCGCTCGGCCTCGGGAATCGTGTCGGACACGTCGTAGTTGCGCTTCACCACGGCGGTCAGGAGGCCGAAGTACCGCTCACCTTCCTGCTGCGCCGAGTCTCCGTCCTTGTCGCCATCTTCGGCGCCCTCGACCTCTTCGGGTGGCGACGCGCGCGCCGTCTTGTTGAACGCGTCGAACAGGCTCTTCTTGCCGTCCTTCGTGTCCCTGGCGGCGTCTTTCTTCGGCTCGGGCTTCGCGTCCTTCGAGGGCAACGCGACGGCCTTCTCGGCAGGCACGGGGAGCGGCGTTGGAGCGGCCTTCGACTCGGCGGGCGGAGGCGGGGGCTCGTCTTTGCGAGGCAGCAGCTTCTCGTCACGCTTCTTGCCGAGCCGCACAAGCGAAGCCTTGATGGGCTCGGGGTCGAGGCTCAGCTTCGGAGGCGCGAACAGCCACGAGAACACCGAGAGCAGCACCACCGCCACGACGTGCGCGACGACCGACACGGCCACGAAGGGCACGATGGGGGTCGGGCGGGGCTCGAGCAGGCTCTCGGAACGGGCGTTCATGTCACTTCTTGGGGTCCTTCTCGTTGGACACCTTCGGAGTGCCCATCGGGTCCGTCACCATGCCCACAGAGGTGACGCCGGCGCGCTGAGCCATCGCCATCACGTCGACCACGATGCCGTAGGGCAGGTCGCGATCGGCGTGCAGGTACAGCTCCTTCTCGGCCTGCAGTTTGGCGTTCGACTTGAGCTTCTCTTCGAGCTCGGCGAACGGAACCTCGACCTCGCCGATGAAGACCTTCTTCGTCACGTCGATCGACAGCACGATCTTCTTGTCGGCCGCCTCGACCGCCTGTGCCTTCGTCGTCGGCAGGTTCACCTTCACGCCCTGTTGGATGAGCGGCGCCGTCACCATGAAGATGATGAGGAGCACGAGCATCACGTCGACCATCGGCGTGACGTTGATCTCGGCCATCGTCGTGCGGCCGCCACCTTTTCCCGAGCTCATGCCCATGGCGGTTGCCTCACTTGAAGAAGTGGCGCTTCACGATGTTGAGGAAGTCGTTCGAGAAGTTCGCCATCTCGGTGTCGAAGATTTTGATCTTCGAGACGAAGGAGTTGTAGGCGACGACGGCCGGGATCGCGGCGAACAGGCCCGCGGCGGTCGCCAGCAGCGCGTTGCCAATGGGCGCGGCGACGGTGGTGATGGTAGCGTTGCCCTTCTCGGCGATCTCGTTGAACGCGCCCAGAATGCCCATCACCGTGCCGAAGAGGCCGATGAACGGGCCGGTGCTGCCGACGGTGCCGAGGAACGGCACGTGCGCCTCGAGGGTGGTGATCTCCTGCAGTGACGCGCGCTGCAACGAGCGCTCGATGTTCTCGATGCCGCCCAGCCGCTCGCTCATCGCGCCCTCGGCGGTCTGCTTGTGCTGGGCGAGCTTGCTGAGCTCCTCGTACCCGGCGCGGAAGACGCGAGAGAGCGGGCTGGTCTCGAGCTTCTGCGCCGTCGTGTAGATCGCGTCGAGGCGGTTCGACTTCCAGAACGTGTCGAGGAAGGTGACCGACTCCGCGCGGGCCTTGCGCAGCTGCAGCCACTTCATCGCGATGAGCGCCCACGAGTAGGCCGACGCAATCGCCAACACGAGCAGCACCATCAGCTCGATGGCCGAGGCGCTCTTGAGCACGTCCACGTAGTTCATCGATGCCAGCATCACGGGCACGGGCTACCAGAGCCGACGAGATGCGGCAAGAAACGCTGAAGAATCATGGATTTGCCACATTGTCGGTGAATACGCTCTCCCAGGCCCCGTCTGGAGAACCCATGAACCGTTCAATCCTGAGTGTCGCGGCAGCAGCCCTCATGTCCTTGATGGCGTCGGGCTGCATCATCGTCGCTGGAAACAACCGGTCCGGTGACATCACGCTGCTGTGGTCCTTCAACGGCCAGACCTGCATGTTCGTTCCGCAGATCCAGAGCGTGCGGGTGATCATCCCCGGTGCGCAGCTGCAGAACAACGGCGTCTTCCCGTGCATGACGAACAACGTCGCGGGCATCACGCTGCTGAACTTCCGCGGCGGCACCTACCAGGTGACGGTCGAGGGCCTCGATTCGGCAGGCCGCGTCATCTACCAGGGCTCGTCCTCGGTGCTGGTGAACGGGAACGTCTCGGCGAGCGTGAACCTCACGCCGATTCAAGGCGCGACCGGCACCGCGCTCATCTCGTGGGTCTTCCCCGGCAACCTGGCGTGCGCGCAGATTGGTGACGTGGGCGGCGGCCGCCCGGTCTCCCGCATGTTGATCAGCATCGACAACGCGACGGCCACGCCCATCGACTGCGCGCGCGGCAACGCGACTGCGGCCAACCCGTCGGCGGCGGTCACCATCGACAACCTCACCGGCGGCGTCGCTCACACCATCGATCTGCTCGCTCAGGACAGCTCGGGCTTCAACTACCTGCGCGCGACCAATGGCGTGACGATCAACCCCGGTGGCTCGATCGCCGGCCAGTTCCAGATGCAGTGGATCGTCGGCAGCCTGCCCATGCGCTGGTCGTTCCTGAACAACGGCGTGACGATCACCTGCGCGCAGGCCCAGGTCACCAGCGTGTTCGTCAACGCGAAGAACACCCAGACGCAGCGCTACGTCTTCGTCGATGGCTCGGGCAACCCGACGGCCGGCCAGCAGGTCCCGTGCGTCAGCGCGAACAACCTCCAGGGCACGTTCTTTCCTTACTTCGAGGCCGGTACGTACGAGATCTCACTGCAGGCTCCGGTCAGCGGCAACGCGTACATCTACCGGGCCACCGCACCTGCGATTCAGGTGCAGGCCGGCGTCTTCGCTCAATCCGAGGCGATGGGGCAGCAGCTGGTCCTCCAGTAACGCAGCGACACGAACGGCCAGGCGTCGTCCCTCGGGCGCGAGCTCCCCTGGTGGGATCTCGCGCCCGTGCCGTTTCGACTGGCTCGGCGTGTGCTAACGCTCAGCGCATGCGGTTCGACAGACACAGCCCCATCGGCGTCTTCGATTCAGGCGTTGGTGGCCTCACGGTGTTGAAGGCCCTCATCGAGCGGCTCCCGCTCGAGTCGACGGTGTACCTGGGAGACACGGCGCGCGTGCCGTACGGCACCAAGTCGGGCGAGGTGGTGACGAAGTACAGCCTCGCGAACGCCGACGTACTGCTCGAGTACGGCATCAAGCTGCTGGTGGTGGCGTGCAACACCGCTTCGGCCGTCGCGCTGCCGGCCTTGCGCGAGGCGCTCCCGATTCCTGTCGTGGGGGTGATCGCTCCCGGCGCGGCGCTCGCAGCCCACACCACGAAGACCGGCAAGATCGCCGTCATCGGAACCCCAGGGACGATCGCCTCAGGGGCTTACCAGCAGGCGCTCGCTTCGATTCGCACCGGCCTCGAGGTGCACGTGCAGGCCTGCCCGCTCTTCGTCCCACTGGCCGAGGAGGGGTGGACCGAAGGCCAGGTTCCGAGCCTCGTCGCGGAGCAGTACCTCTCGCATGGTTTGCTCGGGCCCGGGGTCGACACGCTGGTGCTGGGCTGCACGCACTACCCGCTGCTCTCGGATGTCATCCGGCGCGTCGTTGGTCCAGCCGTGACGCTCGTCGACTCGGCGCGCGCGACCGCCGATCGGGTCGCCGAGGTGCTGCAGGAGCGAGACCTGCTGAAGAAAGAGCGCCTCGCGACCGAGCGCCACTATCTCGTTACGGACACGCCCAACCGGTTCATCGAAGTCGGAGCGCGATTCCTCGGGCGCTCCATCTCGGGGGCCCGGCAGATCGATCTGAAGCTGAAGGGTTGAGCTGACTCTTCAGCTGCGCGTCGGGTTCGGGTGCGGCTGCGTCTCGGGAGCTGCGACAACCGGCGCGATCTTGATGGCCGCGTCGAGCCCGATGTCGTCGGCCCGGGGAATGAGACCCGTCGTCAGCGTCACGAGCTTCTCGAGGTTCCGGTAGAAGCCGATCTTCGCCAGCGGCCAATTCAGCCAGCCCGTCGTGATGTTGTAGTAGCGATCGAACGGCGGGGTGTGGTGCACACCGTGGTGCGCGATCGGCAGAATCAGGTGGCTGCGCTGGAGGAACTTCACGAACCCCGAGAGCTTGTTCTCGTCTTCGTGCGACCACTTGTGGAACTGGTTGGTCATCATGACCCAGAAGATCATCGAACCCAGCGACACCATCATGAAGAGCAGGACCGACTCGTAGCCCTCGACCTGCAGCGGCATGAAGATGCAGATGCAGCCGACCCACAGCGAGATGAGGCAGTTGTTGCCGTTGGTCTCGATGAAGTCGTGTCGGGTGATGGCTTTGGGGTCGACGTGGTGTTCTCTGAACGGGCGAACCAGCGCAGGCCCGATGCCCTTCATCTTCGCCGAACCCCACGTGTCGGCGAGCCAGTGGACGAAGCCCGAGATGAAGTCGGCCATGATGTAGCCAGTCATCACGGCCGAGGCGACGAGGAAGCCTCGCCCTTCGCCGAACTGGTACGTGCGACGAACGATCAAGGCGATCTCGAGCGCGAAGGCGACGATCCCGAAGATCTCCACGGAGCGGTACCAGGAGTGGTACCCGGCAGCGAGGGTCTTCGCGTCCTGCATCTCGAGCTTCAGGTTGTCTTTTCGCATCGGAACTTTCACCCCCGGCGTACTCAAATTCTACGTCTGCCAGTCTGAACCGGTTTTGTCACCTGCGTGTCATCACGGGGGGATAGGAGGCTCGTTCGAGGCTCCGCGGGTGTTCCACTGTCAGCGGGCTCTTCCACCTGCAGCTCCAGAAGCTCGACGCAGCGAACGCGCCGGCGCGCGACGTGCCGTCCTGCCGAGGCCAGGCCCTTGTCAGAGCTTCTCGTAATCAGTCTTCTTCTTCTTCACCGGGTTCGACAGCTTGCCGTCTTTGAAGAGCTCGACGTGATTCCCGCCGCCGGCGAGCAGCCCCTGCACGTTGCCGACGAGCGCCTTGGACTCTGGCGGGTGGTAGATGACGCGGGCCTTGGTGGCGGTCGGCAGGTCTCCGATGTTGGCGTCGATGAGCAGGTAGACGCTGGTGCCCTGGGCGAGCACGCGGTCGGAGTCCTGAACCGGGTCGAGCTCCGCCAGCTGCCGGCCCTGCTCGACGTCCGTGGCGTCCTCCGCGTATTGCCTCACGAGCACCTTCAAGTTGGAGCGGCTCGATGCCTCTCTGTAGACCTTGGTGCCCTGGATGGTGATGGACAGATCGGCGCCGCTCTCGAGCGCCTTGAGATTCTTCAGCTTGAGTCCCGTCGCCTTGTTGTTGTCGGTGTCGAGGAAGATGGTCGCGTTCGCGCAGCGCGTGGAGCAGCTGTCGCCCCAGGGCTCCTTGTTGAACTCGATCTTGAACGCGTAGTCGCTGCCCTGAGGGCCCACGACGATCTCGGTGATCAGCGGCCGGTCGTCCTCCAAAGCAGGCGGTGCCTTGAAGGTGATGGCAGGCTTCTGAGCGAACGAAGCAGCGGCAGACAGCGCGACGACGACGAGGACCGAGCGAGACATGGCTCCAACGAAAGCAGAAGGGCTCCACGTGCGCCAGTTGGGGCTCGGGCCGATGAAGAACTTCGTCTACCTGCTGGGGGCGAGCGGCGCGAAAGAGGTCGCCGTCGTCGACCCCGCCTGGGACGTGCCCGCGATTCTCGAGGCTGCGGCCCGAGACGAGAAGCGCTTGTCGGCGGTGTTCCTGACTCACCATCACTTCGATCATCTCAACGGCGTGCCCGAGCTGCTGAAGACGTGCGACGTGCCGGTCTACGTGCAGGCGTCCGAGGTCGACTTCGCCGAGGCGGTGCAGAAGCTCGGGAGCGCGGTGCGACGGGTCGCTCCGGGAGAGGTCATTTCGGTCGGGCCGCTCGAGGTGACGTGCGTGCACACGCCGGGGCACACCCCGGGCTCCCAGTGTCTGTGGTGTCGCGGTGCGCTCGTGTCTGGAGACACCGTGTTCGTCAACGCCTGCGGGCGCTGCGATCTGTCGGGTGGCGACGCGAGCCAGATGTTCGACTCGCTGCAGCGGGTGTTGGGAGCCTTGCCCGCCGAGACGCTGTTGTACCCGGGGCACGACTACGGTGACGTGCCGGTGTCGTCGCTGTCGCGCGAGCGCGCGCAGAACCCGTACTTTCAGCTGGGGCACCTCGAGGCCTTCGTCGCGCACCGCAACCGGCCCCGTGGCTGAACGCGGAACACGTCACCGCCGGGGTGTGTTGAAGTTCCCGAAATGCTTCGGAGCGAGCTCCACGTCGGTCGCCTCGTCACGCTGATCGCCATCGTCGTGGGCTCGGTGTTTCTGTGGGACACGCCGGTGCTCACCCCGTTCAAGCTGCTCGCGGTGATGGGGCACGAGACCGGCCATGCGCTCGCGGCGAAGCTGGTCGGCGGCGACGTGAACCAGGTGACGGTGCGCCTCAACCAGTCTGGCGAGTGTCTGTCGTCGATTCCCGACGGGTTCTTTGCGCGCGTGCTCGTCTATTCCGGAGGCTACGTGGGGAGCGCCGTCATCGCGGTGTTGCTCCTCGTCCTCACGTTCCGCTTCAACGCGCGGCGAATCATGCTCGGCGCAGCGGCCGCGTGGCTCACCGTGATGGCCCTGTTCTACGCGCGCGACCTCTTCACGTTCGGCTTCTGCGTCGGCATGGCGGTGTTGTTCGCCACCGGCGCGAAGTGGCTGCCCGTCGAGTTGGTGGGCGCCTTCAACCTCTTCATCGCGACCTTCACCGCGCTCCACGCCGCGATGGATCTCAAGGACGACCTCTGGACGAGTCAGGTGCGGGCGATGAGCGACGCGCAGCTGCTCGCGAACGTCACCATCGTGCCCGCGATCGCCTGGGCGTTCCTGTGGACACTCCTCAGCGTCGCGATTCTGGTGATGGGCGGCTGGTTCGCGCTCAAGGACCGGAAGGTTCAGCCGGGTGAGCCTTCGGCGAAGCCACTGCCGCTTCAGGCGTGAACTCCGTCGAGCCCGTCAGCTCGTTCACCACCTGCCCGC
>JBBAQZ010000033.1:0-26461 GCA_040400045.1 Myxococcaceae bacterium | reverse complement strand
GCCCGCCATCCCGGCCTTGCCCTCCATCCGTGAGCCGACGTTGGTGATGATGTTGGCGACGAGCCAGAGCGCCGGCCAGGACCCGACGGCTTTCACGCCGGCGTCGGTCGAGGCGATCTGCTTGGCGGTCGCGTAGGGGCGCACGAGGTTGACGAAGGGAATGAAGAACGAGCCCACGGCGCCGGCGGGCGTCACGTCGAGCGGCGTCCCGCGGGCCTTCGCGTGGCGAACGAGCAGGTGGAACCACCGGCTGAACATCACCACCGCGGCGATGAAGACGACCACGTAGAGCAGCCCGAAGCAGCCGAGCGCGAGCACCCGTGGCGCTGCCGACGCATCGTCTTCTGCGAGCCCGATGCCACCCCGGCTCGTGTGGTGAGGGGACGGCTGAGCTCGCCCTGACTCAGTTCGCAGCCACGCTCGATGGTGGGTGCTCGGAGGGAGGAGGCACGCGCTGGATGACGACCCGTGGCAACGTGAACCCGGGCGCGTTTTCGAGCTTCGAGCGGCGGTCTGGGACGTCGGCGACTCAGCGCTGGACAGCCTCGTGCTGATTGACGACTTCTCGTGGAGCGTCGACGCCGGCGCCTCTGGGACTGGCGACGAGTGAGCTCTCAGAGGCCAGGCACGCCGACCGTGCCGCAGAAGACCGTCTTGTCGAGCTGGCGCGCGAAGTTCGGCAGCCGCTGGGGCAGGGTGCGCAGCGCCGGGTAGTCGGTGAGCAGCTCGTTCAGATCCTTGTGCTTGAGCACCGACAGCGTGGCGAACTCGGGCACGTAGATGCGCAGGCGAGACGGCGTGCCCGTCATCGCAGCCGTCACCATCACGAACTGGCCAGGGGTGACCTCGAACTTGCGCGGCATCTCACCCGGGCGCGACCGCTCCTCGAGCACGAGCGAGCCGTGCGTGACGACGGCTATCAGGTTTGTCACCTCACCCGGCATCATCAGCTGCTCGTTGGTCTCGACGTTGCGGTTGGCGAAGCGGCCGATGAGACGCGCTCTGGCGATCGAGTCGATGTCGTTGAACAGCTTGCTCGACATGAAGCTCTCGAGCAGGCGCTCCCGGTGCATCTGAAGCACGCGCGTGTGGAGCCCGTCGTCTTCATCCAGCAGCTGCTGCAGGCGGCCGCCCGAGACCTCGATGACGACGCAGTCGCCGATCGCTCGGCCCGACGCGGCGCGCAGCTGGGCGGAGAAGAGCCCGAAGAGCCCCAGCGACTCGCCGTGGTTCGCGTGCCGCAGCGCCACCTCACGGCCGTCTTTCTGGCGCAGCAACTCGATGGTGCCCTCGACGACCACATAGAAGCTGCTCGCCTCGTCGCCTTCGAGGAAGAGGAACTCGCCGTCGGGAATCTCGAGCTGCTTCGCGCCGAGGATCAGCTGCTCCATCGAGCGCGTCGGCAGGTCCTTGAACATGTGGACCTGCGACAGCGCGAAGAGGGCGAGCTCGGGGTCCGCCTCGACCTCGGTGAAGATCGGCAGATCGTCAGGCATCGCGAGCGGTGAGGTGCTCGGCTCCTGATCAGGCACGACGCGCGTCTCGCGCTCCATGTCCTGCATCACGTCGTAGGGAATCAGCGAGGGCTTCAACACCGGAGGCTGCACTGGCACCGCCACACGCGAGCGAACTTCACGAGAGGCGAGCGGAGGCAGGTGGTCGGGCATGGAGTCGGGTTTCCCGGGTGAGGTGTGAACGAAAGTGGGCGCAGGTGTACGGAAGTCAACGACTTCCCGTCAAGGTGCCGGCTGGTGATTTCTGATTTCGATGGGTTGCGCGAGACTCGAGCCCATGGGGCTGACGGTAGCGGTCATCGCGGGGGGGGCCGGGCGACGTCTGGGCGGTCGCGTGAAGGGGCTGCTCGAGGTCGGTGGCCGGCCCATCATGGCCCGTTTGCTCGAACTCGCGGCCCCAACCGACGAGGTGCTGATCGTGACGCAGACCCCCGAGGCCTTCGCGCAGTTTGGCAGGCGCATGGTGCGCGACGTCGTTCCCGACAAGGGCGCGCCTGGCGGCGTCGTGACGGCGCTGTTCCACGCACGCACCGAGTGGGTGTTCGCCGTTGCCTCAGACATGCCCCTGCTGGAGCGCGCGCATGTCGACGCGCTCGTGCGTGAGGTCAAGGCGGGGATCGACGCGGTGGTCGCGACCCGAGACGGCGCGCTCGAGCCGCTGTGCGCGCTCTACCGTCGGAGCCTCGTGAGGCCCTGGTGGCCTGCGCTGGACGAGGACCCGTCCCTGCGTGCGCTGATCGCTCGGGTTCCGCACGTTCGAGTCGCTATGCCCGAGGTCGCACTGCAGAGCGTCAACACGCCAGAGGACCTGCTTCGTCTCGGCGCGCGCTGAAAACTCTCGGTCGGCTTTCGCTTCTGCTACCTTGCAGTCAGGTTCCAAGCCATGGCCAAGACGTTCGAGAAAGCCGTCACCGGCTTCAACCACAACATCAAGCACAAGGGGAAGGTCTACCACGTCCAGACGGAGGACTCTGGCGTGAACAACCCCCACATCATCACGCACCTCTTCGTGGGCGGGAACATCCTCGCGACGAAGAAGAACTCGTACGCAGACATCACCCAGACGCCGAACATCTCCGAGCTCGTGCGCGAGATGATGGAAGAGCAGCACAAGGAGATGCTGCGGAACCTGATCAACGGCGTCTACGACAACGTCGGGAACCGGAACTCGACCTCCTACCAGCCTGGCGAGATCCACACGCAGCCGAAGAAGCCCGAGCCCGAGCCCGAGCCCGAGCCGATGCCGTTGATCGAAGCGACGCTCACGCCGCCGCCGCTGCCGCCCGAAGTGCTCGCCGCCCGCCAGTTGAAGGAAGCGCCACGCGAGAACAACATCGGCGTCGAGACGCTCTTCGGGGAAGATCTCATCAGCGAGAAGAGCCTCGACGAGGTGATCTTGAGCTACCTCGCGGGCGAAGGCGGAAGCTGATCGTGTCGGTGTGCCTCGTGGCGCCCCTGCTCGCGCTTGCGGTTGCGGAGGGTGCTGTCCCTGACGCTGGTGTCCGACCCACGCGCGATGCTGGGAGCCGGTCGGATGGCGGTGTTGTCGTCACGGCTGTCGCGGGCGCGCGGTGGGACGGCGGCTTCGACCCGTCCGTCCCTGCTTCGTGGACGCTCGCGGCCCGCCTCGGGAAGGACTCGCCGGCACGCAAGGCGCTCCTGAAGGAGCTCTCCTCGAAGGGCGGTGGGGCTGGCGAGACGGCGCTCACGGCGGAAGAAGCCGAGGCGATCTTCGACGACCCCCGCGCGCAGCTGATCTACGGCGACAAGACCGTCTCGATCGTCGCGCCGTCGATGGTGTCGCGGCACCGCCAGGAGCACCTCGACTTGATGAAGCTCTTCCTCAAGCCCGAGCGTGTCGACGCGGGCAAGGCGTTCGCGAAGGAGCACGCCGAACGGCTCGAGACGACCGAGAAGAAGACCGGCGTCGATCGCAACGTGATCATCGGCATCCTCATGTGGGAGTCGAAGCTGGGCACCATCACCGGCGACTACCGCGCCTTCAACGTCTTCACCTCGCAGACGTTCTTCATCGACGACGCGAGCACGGTCGCCTTGAGCAACCTCGATGAGAAGAAGAAGGCCAGTCCCGCGGCCCAGGCGAAGCGCGTGGAGTCGATTCGAAACCGTGCGCGCGGCAACCTCTTGGCGCTGTTGCGTCAGGGCAAGACGCGCGGCATCGACGCGCTCGAGGTGAAGGGCAGCTGGGCGGGCGCGCTGGGGTTCCCGCAGTTCATGCCTGCGTCGCTGCGGTGGGCCGACGATGGCAACGGCGACGGGCAGATCGATCTCTTCAACATGGACGACTCGATCGCGTCGATCGGCAAGTACCTTCAGGCGCACGGCTTCAAGGAAGACCGGACGAAGGCGGTGTGGGGGTACAACCACGAAGACGCGTACGTACAAGGGGTGCTCGCGTTCGCCGATGCGCTCCGCGGCGGCGCGCCCGACGGGGGCCGCTGAGCCTCAGCCGGTCTCCGATGCCGACCCACACCATCGTCGGGCACTTCACGCACTGCCTCGTCGGCGATGGCGAGTTGATGGAAGGCGTCGTGATGGAGGCTGCGTCGCTCGCCAGACACCTGCCGGTACGACTCGAACGACGTCACGCTCTCACGTCGGCGAAGGTGGTCGAGGCCGCGAAGTCGCTCCTTCAGGCCTGACGCGCTGGACACGCGCGACGTCCGGCGTCCCGCTGGAGCAGCCGTTCGCATCGCGCGCAGAACAATGTCGGCCTCCCTGAGTGTCTGTCCGCGACGGTCGCCGCATGGCCGGCCTCCGGAGCGCAGCGAGCGCCTCGACGTGCGGCTCTGCGCAGTCGACGGTTCCCCAGCCAGCCATCATCGGGAGCGTCGGCCCCCCCCACGCCCCGATGCTCAGCCAGACGGGCTTTGTGACATCGCCGTCACAAGCGGCGATGCTGTCCCCGTGAACAACGGGGAGCGGCCGCGTTCAGGGCCGAGCATCTGGGTGTGGGCCTTCGGGTACTTCGCCGCGTACGCACCGTACAGCGCGCTCACCAAGGCGCTGAGTGATGGGCGCCTGGGCGACAAGGTCTCGGGCAACACCATTCTGCCGGTGTCGACGACCTCGAGCTTCATCGCGATGGTGATCTTCGTCCTCGCCACCGGGTGGTGGCGGTTCGCGACGCGGCGCAAGGTCGGCAGCTTCCAGATGCCCACGCCGACCCGGTGGACGGCGCTCTCGGGCCTCTGCGGCGCGACGATCCTCACCACCACGACGCTCGCGTACACGATCGAGGGTGTCTCGATCGTCTTCATGATGCTGCTGATGCGCGGCGGGGTGCTGTTGATGGCGCCGCTCGTCGACGCGCTCTCGGGCCGCAAGGTGCGCTGGTACTCGTGGGTCGCGCTGGGCCTGACGCTGCTGTCGCTGGCAGTCGCGACGCTCGGTCGCGCCGAGCTCAAGTTCTCGGGCCTCGCGATCCTGAACGTCGCGCTGTACCTGACGGCCTACTTCATTCGCCTGCGCTTCATGAGCCGGCTCGCCAAGAGCGACGCGCCGGACGTCACCAGACGCTACTTCGTCGAGGAGCAGCTGATCTCCACGCCGGCTGCCCTGCTGGCCCTGGGCGTCTTCGCGCTCATCGGCCAGGGAAGCCTGTCGGAGTTCCGGCAGGGGTTCACCGAGTTCCCGTTCACCTCGCAGGTGGGCTGGGCCGTGGTGATCGGCGTGCTGTCACAGGGAACGGGCGTGTTCGGGGCGCTGGTGCTGCTCGACAAGTCCGAGAACTCGTTCTCAGTGCCGGTCAACCGCGCGTCGAGCGTGCTCGCCGGCGTGTTGGCGACGTTGACGATGTTCGCGCTCGGCCTCGGAAAGCCGCTCGACCTCGCGGAAGGCCTCGGCGCTTCGCTCGTCGTCTGCGCGATTCTGGTGTTGAGCATCGCCCCCATGCGCGAGGCGAAGCGGAAGCGTTCCGTCGCAGGTTGACGCGCTGACTGCAGCTCGTTCCCGCGCTGTGGGCGTCGATCGTCCCCGGGGCGAAGTACTCACGAAGTCGTCGGGCTTCGGAGCATCTCGTGCGAGCTCGAGGCCCGAGAAGGGGGCGTGCGTCCGGTGTTCAGTGTTGCGGAGGGGTCGTGTTCGGCTTCAACCGGCCTTCAGCTTCACGACCTGCCCGGTGATCGTCACCTGCGAGGGCAGCGGGAAGATGAAGAAGATCACCCCGAGGGCCTTCGCCCAGGGCGTGTACTGGGTCATGTGGTAGCGCACGCGAACGACGCCATCGCCACCGAGCCGCTTCACCTCGGGCATGAGCGTCTCGCGGAAGCCCGCCTCGAGATCGGTGCCGATGATGTCGACGAGGCCGAACAGCAGCACGCCGGCACGGTGCACCTGCACGAGGCCGAGCACCTCGTGCGGTTGGGTGATGTCGCCCGCGGTGACGAAGATCTCCCCCGGCTGTCCGGGAGCACCCGGCACGGAAGGCAGGGCGACGGAGTTGACGACGGTGCACGACGACGCCGCGAGGGCGAAGCAGAGGAGCGTGGTTCGCATGGGTTACTCCGTGAAGACGATGACTTCGCCAGTGACAGTGACGTAGCGCTCTTTGGTCTGGACCTGCCCATTGCCAGAGAGCACCGAGGTGACGGTGTTGTAGGCGCGCTGGGCCTTCTCGATGTCGGTCGACGGGTTCTCGTCGAGGAACTCGATGTTGATGACTCCCTGACCGCCCATTCGCGCCGCTTCCTTCTGGAGCGCGTTGTGGATGGTGCCGTCGAGCTGGGCATCGCCCAGGTCGCCGTAGCCGCCCCATTCCTGGCCGTAGCCGCGAATCTGCACGAAGCCGACGGTGCGGAACTTCCGCGGCGTACCACCGGTCGACAGGAACATCGTGTTGTCGACTTGCGGAACGCTCGAGAGCTTCACCCCGCGAACGACGGCATTGCAGCCCGACAGGGCGCTGAACACCGTGAGGACCAGCAGGAGGCGCTTCATAGCGGCGCTCCTGTCGTGGGTGGCGTGATGGGCGGGGCGAGGGTCGGCGCGACACCTCGTCGCACTCGCACCAACTCGCCCGTGATGGTGACCTCGGAGGGGAGGGGGGCGAAGAAGAAGATGAGCCCCAGGATACGCGCGGCGGTCGTGTAATTGGTCTGCTCGACCCTGGTGTTGATGAGCCCGTCGGCGCCGGCGCGACGCACCTGGCCTTCGACTTCGCTCACCGCCGCCTGAAGATCCGTACCCGCGGGATCTGCGAAGCCGAAGAGCAGCACCCCGCGGCGGGTGACCTGCACGATGCCGACGCTATCGTACGGCTCCTTGAGACCCTCGGCGCTCACGAAGATCTGGCCCTGAGCCTGTTGGCTCGGGAGTGGCGCGAAGCTCACCGCCGTACAGGCGCTGAGCCCGAATAGCAGGAGCAAGTGGACCTGAATGCGCATGCGCCCTCCCTCTCAGAACGATGAGTCCGAGACTCTCGCTTCAAGCACCCTGGGCTCCAAGCTGATTCGCGTCAGTCGCTGTTCTCCCACAAAAGGAACGCGCGGAGCGGCTGACCGCTGATCGCAACGGCGGCCACCAGGTGATCGTTCACGGTCTCGTCGATCGGGAAGCAACCCAGGTCGGGGTGCCAGCCGCTCCACCCCGTGAAGATCCGCGGGTCGTCCACGGGTCCCGAGACGAAGGCCTCGACACCCTCGTCGAAGTGCGGCACCGGAAGAGACTCGGACACGATCCGGGACAAGGCTTCGGTATCGATGGCGTCGCCCCGTGTGAACCCGAACGAGAGCAGGCGCTCGTCGTCGGCGTCTCCGCTCGGTGTGTTCGACTCGGCGATCAGGCCGAACCCGTTCAGCAGTCGGTCGAGCGGTTGGAGCGCGAGGTGGCGGGCGTCGATGAGACGCATCACCACGCCAGTCACCTCGTCGTGGAGACAGGCGTACCCGCCAGCCTGGTGCGCGATGGTGACGAGGGGTGTGCGCTCACGAAGCAGCTGCTCCCTGAAGTCGCGGGAGCTGACGCCGAGCACCAGATACGCCCCTCCGAGCCGCCGATCCCATCCATCGATGGCGTGGAGCTCCATGCGCCTGGGTGACGACCTGCCGTGGGCGTGGCAGACCGTTCGTGCTTTGCGTCAGGGCGGCGAGGGTTCGACGACTGCGGGCTGGCCCGTTGGCGTGGGTGTCTCTGGCGGTGGTGGCCGAGCCGGCTGCTTCACCGGCGCCTTGTGGAGCCACTCCGCTCTGGGCTGCTCTGCCGGCGCCATGATGGAGGCGACCATCAACCCGATGGCGATCACCGCGAGCACCAGGAAGACGAGCGCGCGCCCATCGATGGGCAGCCGGGGGAAGCGGCCGCGGGCCTTCTGAATCTCGGCGATCAACGTCCCGATGCGCAGGGTCGCGGCGTCGTCGGGCTTCAAGACGAGCGAGAAGCCCTCGGGGGACTCCTTCACGCGGCCCTCCTGAACCAGCTCGCTGAACGTCTTCGCGCGATCGCCGCGCGACGAGAGCTCGCCCTCGACGCCGGGCGTGAAGCGCAGCTCGAGACCGTTGGGCGTCCACGTCAGCACTGCGCGCGCCGTGGAGCCGATGGCGACGTCGTCTTCAGGGCCGTCACCGAGCTTGAGCGTGGTGCGGCCACGGCCATCGAGCACCTCGGCCGTGAGGCGTCTGCTGCCCCAGCGCAGACGAGCTTCCCAGGCAGAGTCTGGCGCGGCGAGGGTCTTCATCGTGGGGCCGTCGTCCGTAACGCGCGAGGCGCGGGCTGTCATCCCTGAGGCGAAAAGACGACGGCCGGTGCTTCCTGAAGGGGAAGGCACCGGCCGCGTCAAGCATCACTTCGAAGAAGGGCTTACTTCTTCTTCAGCTCTTCATCGATGACGGACTTGAAGGCGTCGATCGGCTGGGCGCCGACGAGCTGGCGGCCGTTGATGAAGAACGTCGGGGTGCCGTTGGCGCCAACGCGCATGCCTTCGTTCGAGTCGTCGGTGACGTACTTGTCGAACTTGTTCGAGTCGAGGGCTGCGCGGAACTTGCCCATGTCCAGCTTGAGCTCCTCGGCGTAGCGCTCCAGCGACGGGCGATCGAGGGCCTGCTGGTTGGCGAACAGCTTGTCGTGCATCTCCCAGAACTTGCCCTGCTCGTTGGCGGCCATCGACGCCATGGCGGCCGGCTTGGCGTTGTTGTGGAAGGGCAGGGGCTGGTGCTTGAAGACGATCTTCAGCTTGCCCGGGTACTGCTTCTCGAGGTCGTGAATCGTGGGGACCACGCGCGAGCAGAACGGACACTGGAAGTCCGAGAACGCGACGATCGTGACGGGGGCGTTCTTCGGGCCGCTGGCCGGCGCGCCGTTGATGTTGATGTCGCTGACGACCTTCTGGGGCTCGGGAGCTCCCGGCGCCGCCGGAGGAGGGGCCTTGCCGGCTTCCTTCTGCAGCTCGGCGTACACGTTCTCGAGCTTCACGCCGCGCGCGAGTACCGCGTCGGCCTTCTTGATCTCTTCGTCGATCATGCCCTTGAACGCCTCGAAGGGCTGCGCACCGACGAACTCGCGGCCGTTGATGAAGAACGTCGGGGTGCCATTGGCGCCGACCGCCATGCCGTCAGCGCTGTCCGCCTCGACCTTCTTGGCGAACTTGTTCGAGTCCAGCGCCGACTTGAACTTGCCCATGTCGAGGCCGAGCTCCTGCGCGTAGCGCTCGATGCTGGCGCGATCGAGCGCCTGCTGATTGGCGAAGAGCTTGTCGTGCATCGGCCAGAACTTGCCCTGATCGTGGGCGGCCATGGACGCCTCGGCGGCGATCTTGGCGTTGTTGTGGAACGGCAGCGGCTGGTGACGGAAGGCGATGCGAACGTCCTTCGCGTAGGTGTCTTCGATCTGCTTCATCGTGGGGACGACGCGCGAGCAGAACGGGCACTGGAAGTCCGACCAGGCGACGATCGTGACCTTGGCGAACTTGGCGCCGCGAACCGGCGTGTCGTCAGGCACGTCGACCTTGCGAATGGCGGACGGCGGCGGAGCCGAGGGCTGCGACGGCTGGGGCGCGGCGGGAGGTGCGGTGACGCCCTTCTCGATGATGCGCGCGTAGACCTGGTCGGCCGGGGTGCCCGACTTCACCATTTCCTGGGCCTTGCCGAGCTCGGCGTCGATGATGCGCTTGAAGGCGTCGATGGGCTGCGCGCCCGAGAGCTTCTTACCGTTGATGAAGAACGCCGGGGTCCCGGTCGCGCCGAGCGAGGTGGCGAGCGCCTGCTCCTTGTCGATCTGCGCGGCGAACTTCGGGCTCTGCAGGTCGGCCTTCCACTTGTCGACGTTCAGGCCGAGCTCGCGGGCGTACTGCTCAAGGTTCGAGTCCTCGAGGCCCTGCTGATTGGCGAACATCTTGTCGTGCATCTCCCAGTACTTGCCCTGCTCACCGGCCGAGAGCGCCGCGAGGGCCGCCGGCTTGGCGCGGTTGTGGAACGAGAGCGGATTCTGCTTCATCACGACGCGGAGCTTCTCGCCGTAGTCCTTCTGGAGCTGCACCACCGTGTTGTGGCCGCGGCTGCAGAACGGGCACTGGTAGTCGGAGAACTCGACGAGGGTGACGAGCGCCGACGACGCGCCCTTGCTGGCAGACTCCTCGAGAGGAACACGGAAGGTCGTCTCTTCGCCGGCTGCCGGTGCACCAGAAGGACGCGAGGGTGACGGGTTGGACGGCGACGGCGCAACCGCGGCGATCGTGTTGCCGCCGCTGCCGGATGAACTCTTGAACATCGAACCGACGGCGAAACCAACGACGCCGCCGACGATGAGGGCGATGATGACTGAGGGCTTCATGGGTGCTTGGACTCCCCTGGGTGGTGTAAACGCGCGCGTCCTCTAGCAAACGCGCGACGTGAGGTGCAATGCCAAGTGCTCATGACGCTGCCCGGTTGGAAGTTTCAGCCTTCCTGGTCGACGCCAGGGGCACACCGTGTCCCGTGCCCATCATCGAGCTGGCGAAGGCGCTGCGTCGGCACGCCCTCGTGGAGCTGTGGGCCGACGACCCTGCGGCCGAGGGCGATCTGAAGACCTTCTGCGAGGCGACGAAACGGGTGACGGAGCAGGTCGATCAGGCTGGCTTTCTCCGGGCTGTCGTCCGGGGCTAGTGTGACCCATCGGGCTCGCAAGACCCCGCGAGGCTGGCTTCCTTTCCCTGTGTCGGTAGAGTTGGCGTGACTGCTGCAAAACCGCGTGGCTTCCGCTTGTTGAAGGAGGTCCGCGCATGGGTGACGGGGGTTCATCGAAAGGTTTCGCATTGATGACCGATCAGGATGTCGAGCTCACCCGGCGCGAGGCTGCGCAGGCACAGGAAGAGGCCAACCTGCACGCCGAGCTCACCCGCATCATGGCCGCGACGCTCGACTACGAGCGACGGGTGAAGCAACTCAAGAGCGCCGCCGCCGAAGCCGAGCTTCAGGGCGCGAGTGACGGGCACCTGGCGGAGCGCGTTCGATCGCTGGCGGTTCCGACGATCGACGTCGAGGGCGCGTTCTCGCCGGCACGGGAGCAGCGGGCTCAGGCGCTCGCGTCGAGGCACCAGGCGCTCGCCGAGGTCCGCCAGCGCATCACCGAGTTCCGTGCACAGATCGCCACGCTGGGGCAGTCCCTCACCACTGACGAGAAGCTCGTGCAGCGGGCAGCGACACAGGCGAAGCAGGCAGCCGCCGCGGCCCAGGAGCAGGCACAGGCACAGGCACAGGTCCAGGCCGCCGCGAGCGAAGAGTCGCTCGGCGCGACGACGATCTCTGCGGTGGCTCCGCCAGGGTTGAGGCAGCGCGCCGCCAGTCAACCGCCGGCCCCCGAGCAAGCGAAGCCCGCCGAGCAGTCCGCTTCGAAGCGTCAGTCACCTCGCGTGCGCATGCAGGCCCAGGTGGACTTCGAGAGCGAAGACAACTTCTTCAACGGCTTCTCGGCGAACATCTCGGACGGCGGGGTCTTCGTCGCGACCGTGAACGTACTGGCGCTCGGGACGAGCGTGGACATCGGCTTCACGCTGCCGACCGGCGAGCGCATCGAGTGCAAGGGCGTCGTGCGCTGGGTGCGTGAGATCGACGACAAGCAGCCCGACGTCTTCCCGGGCATGGGCGTGCAGTTCGTCGATCTCGACGAGCGCGGAGCTCAGGCGATCGAGAGCTTCATTCAGCAGCGCGAGCCGATGTTCTACGTGGAGTGACGCGCGTCACGAGCGCCGGCAGCGGCCGCTGCCTCTCGCTAGGTCAGCTGCAAGACCTTCTCTTCCAGCTTCTTGCCGCGCCACACCGTGAGGAACAGCACGTTGCGCTGCGCGAGCAGGCCCACCACGCGCGTGATGATCTCTTCGGGCTGCACCGCCTGCCCATCGAACGTCACGCACAACACCTTGTTCGCCTCGAGCCGCGCGTCCTTCACACCTGACTGCGCCTTCACCTCCAGCAGCGGCACCTCGCCCTTCGCGATCTGCACGCGGAACTCGGCGAGCTGGCCGGTCAGCTCCGACATCGACATGGCGCTGATCAGCTTGCCCTTGTCGAGAATGGCGCTCGCGTCGCAGAGCTCCTCGAGCTCCTGCAGGTTGTGGCTCGACACGACCACCGTGTGCTGGCCCTTCAGCTCGCGAATGATTCCGCGCACCGACGCGGCGATCTTCGGGTCGAGGCCGGCGGTCGGCTCGTCGAGGAAGATGACCGGAGGACTGCCCATCAACGCCTGCGCCATCGACACGCGCTTGGCCATGCCGTGCGAGAGCTGGTTGGCGAAGAGGCTCCACGTCTCGGGCAGCTGCACCTTCTCGAGCACCCGCTTCGCTTCCTGCTCGGCGTTCGGCAGGCCCGAGAGCTGGCCGTAGTACGTGAGCAGCGCGCCGACCGGCCACGACGGCGGGAGAATGGCGTCCTGAGGAAGGACTCCCACCTTGCCCTTGAGCGCTCCGGGCTCGAACGGGTCGGCCCCGAGGATGCGGATGCTCCCGCCAGTGGGGAACAGGTAGCCGCACATCATCGAGAACGTCGTCGTCTTGCCGGCGCCGTTGGGGCCGATGAGGCCGTAGGTGTGGCCCTCCTGCACTTCGAACGTCACCTCGTCGACGGCGCGTTTGGGGCCGAAGTGCTTCGAGAGCTTCTCGAGGCGAATCGCGGGCTGGCTCACAAATCCCTCTTCTTCAGCGCGAGCTGCGCGAGGCCGAGGAACACCAGCGCGTAGCCGACGTGCATCAGCGCAGCAGTGGAGAAGCGCACCCAGTCGGGGTGCAGCAGGTCCTGCCCGAAGTGCCACACCGAGAAGTAGCGAGAGTACGCCAGCGCGCTCTCGTCCTTGATGAGCGAGGTGAGCGTCGACTCGGCGGCGACTTCTCCCGGAAGCCGGTACCACTCGCCGATGAGCGCGACGAACCAGATGCCGAAGAGCACCATGATGTTCAGTACCAGGCTCACCGCTCCGTTCTTCACGATCGCGCTGCAGAGGGTGGTGAGCGCGAGGTACGCGAGGGCGAGCACGAAAGACGAGACGAGGAGCCGCAGCGTCCAGACGGCCATGTCTTTGGCGCCGAAGTCGGCGTTGAGCAGGCGCGCCACCAGCACCATCATCAGCGTGCACACGAACAACAGCGCCGTGAAGATCGTCACCTGCGAGACGAACTTCCCCAGGATGAGGTTGTTGCGCTTGAGCCGCACCACGAGGAACCGGATGGATTTGGGCCCCATCTCGCCGGCGAGCTGGTCGAACCCCATCAGCGCGATGAACAGCGGCACGAAGCGCAGGGTCAGCTTGAAGACGACCAACAGCACCACTGGCAGGGTGAGCAACGACTCGAGCATCTCTTCGTCGTCGCTGATGAAGACCGAGAGGAACTGCTTCTTGCCCTCGTTGAACTGCTCCTTCGCTTTGGGATCCTCGAGATCGACGCCGGCCGTCTTCGCCTGCTCTTCGACCTTGGCGTTGATCTGCCGGTTGAAGAAGCCGACGACGCTCAACGCAAGACCGACGAACATCATGAACAACAGCAGGAGCACCACCACGCGCCCGGAACGGGTCGCGCGAACCGTCTCGCCCCGCCAGACTGCGCCAATCTCTTGAAGGTCCGTCACGCGCGGCTGCATAGCCCGCAGGGCCGTCGATGTGCTGCACATTCGCGCTGCCCTTGTGATCGGCGTCCCGCTGGGGGAAAGCTCCCGGGGTGAAATGGTTCGTGGTGGCGATGCTCCTCGGCGCGTCAGCGTTCGCAGCGGACGGTGAAGACGAGAGCGCCGAGCTCGAGCTCGAAGTCCCCAGCCGGCTGTCGGCGCCGCCGCTGTCGAAGGTCTCGACGATTCCGCCCGAGCGCGATCTGCTCAGCCGTGCCGTGCTCGTCGGTGGCGTCCTCTTCGTCGAGCACGAGGGCCACCAGCGCCAGCTCACCATCGACACCACGCTGCAGAGGCAGCTCACCGAGGTGCTCCAGACCTACCAGACGCCGTACGCCGCCGTGGTGGCCATCGAGCCGTCGACGGGCCGGGTGCTGGCGATGGCAGAACACAGCGAGGTCGACCCGGGCTTGCGCGGGCTCACGACGCGCGCGCTCTACCCGGCGGCGAGCATCTTCAAGCTCGTCACCGCGGCGGCGCTCCTCGACGTCGGCGTGTCACCGGGAGAGGAACTGTGTGCCTTCGGTGGCAAGCGCAAGGTGACCGAATCGCAGCTGCTCGACTCCGACAAAGACACCCGCTGCCTCACCATGGCGCGCGCGCTCGCCGTCAGCGCCAACGTGATCTTCGCGAAGTTCACCTCGCGCTACCTCGACGCCGAGAAGCTCAAGCTGGCCGCGCGTGCGTTCCACTTCAACGTCGCGCTCCGCTTCCCCATCCCCACCGACATGTCACTCGCTGCAGTGCCGCAGGACACGGTGCAGCTCGCGCTGACGGGCGCCGGGTTCGGAGACGTCTACTTGTCCCCGCTCCACGGCGCGTCGCTGGCGTCGATCGCGGCGAACAAGGGCCTGTGGCGCCCACCCGTGTTGTTCGAGGGCGAGCCGGCCGTGGTGCCCGCCGAGCGCGCCATCTCGGAAGACGTCGCTGCGGCGCTCACCTCGATGATGGAAGAGACCATCACCGGCGGCACGGCCCGGCGCATCTTCCACGAGCGCGGCATGGGCGTGCCGGGCGCGGTGGGCAAGACGGGCTCGCTCGCCGACAAACGGCCGTTCCGCGACTACACGTGGTTCGTGGGTTTTGCGCCCCGCGAGAACCCGCGCGTGGCCGTCGCTGCCGTCATCGTCAACGATCCGCACTGGCGAATCCGCGCCACCTGGCTCGGCCGTGAGGCGATGCGGTTGTTCCTGACGAAGTCGCGCTGAAGCTGGCTCAGAGCAACACCCAGCCCTGCGCGCGGAAACGATCGAACGAGGTGAGGGCCTCGAACTCGCGCAGGGGCGCCACGCGGACGATCGCCTCGAGTTCCCGTTTCCCGTCGACCCGGGAGAGCAGGTAGCGCTCCGGTGCCGAGAGGTTGAGCGTCCCGAGCTGGGCGGCGGTGATGGCGGGCGACGGGACCAGCCGCTGCGCCATCAGATCGGCGCGGAGCTGCGGGTACCAGGCCGCCTCGATCTGCTTGAGCAGCAGGGTTGCGTCCAGCGTCGGCACCAGCAGGTTCGACCGCTTCGCCACCGAGTACGCGTCGCGGAAGTTGGACTGCGTGAAGAAGGCGCGGGCGTTCTGGAGCAGCTGCTCCGGCGACGGGCTGTCACCCAGGCCGAGGTCGACGTCGATGGCGAAGTCCACGTCAGGCTCGGCGCGCGGAGGCCTCACCACGATCGCCCCCATCGCGTGCAGGGCGTACAGCCGCTGGTAGAGGAAGAAGTCGGTCGCGTGCAGGCCGAGGGCGAGCTCCTCGAGGGTGCGGCCCGACTCGATGCCCTTGAGGAGCTTCAGGTCGAGCGAGCCTTCGCGTGGCGTCATCTCGAGCAGCTCGTTCTTCACCTCGAGGGTGCAACGGGGCGACGGGAAGACGGTTCGAATCTGCTGCCAGGCCTGCGCGCGAAAGTCGGCTTCCTTGTGCACGTCCATCAGCGAGACGCGCACGTCGAGGCCATCGGCCGGCAGCTTCGGCAGCTGGGGCACGAAGTCGAACACTCCATTCTTCCACTCGCAGGCCTCGTGCAGCGTCTCGCGGAACTTCGTGGCGAGCGCCGCGACGACGACGTCTTCCTTCACCAGGCCGATCATCACCAGAATGCGCCCGAGGAAGACCTTCGTCTCCTGCTGGGTCTGCCAGGCCTTGTTGAACTGCTCCTCGGTGATGTGGCCCAGGTTGATGAGGAACTGGCCGAGGTATTCGCGAGGCAGGTTCGACGACGCGTTGATGATGCGCCCGCCCTCGAGCTGCACCTGCTTCTTCACGCCCTCTCGCTCGAGCGTGAGCACTCCTGTCGCGAGGCGATTGGCGAGATAGACGATGAGATCCTTCAGCGACATCGTCTCGAAGTCGCCCGACAGCCCGCGGTGGCTCACAGCGACGATTTCACGCGAAAGGCGCGCGCCGCTCAATGGTTGGTTCACGACAGCGCTCGGCGCGATGACGGCCATTGGAGGAGCGAAACCCACAGCGGCACCCTGCAACGCGAAGGAGGGGACGAGGTTGACGCCGCGAAGGCCCCGTCACCTTCCCTGCGGGCGCATGGCCATGTGATAGCAGGTCGTCATGTCGACGGCGCCGCGCCTGAGCCTGGTGGTGTACCGGAAGCCCGGCTGCCCGCTGTGTGACGAGGCGGAGGAGCTGCTCCACGACGCGCGCGAGAAGTGGCGCTACAGCCTGGAAGCGCGGAACATCCTCGAGCGAGACGAGTGGTTCGAGCAGTACCGCTACCGGGTGCCGGTGGTGGTGGTGAATGGAATCGAGCGCCTCGAGCTGAGGTTCTCGTCAGGCGCGTTGGACGCGGCGTTGAGCGCCGCACAGGAGTCGCATTCGTGAGTGCCGTCGACGATGCCCCCATCACCGCGTTTCGCCAGGTGCCCCGCACCGGCGTCATCTTCGTCACCACCGAGGCCCAGCGCCTCGGCTTCAGCGCGAAGAACCCTGACTGGTGCAACCTGGGCCAGGGCCAGCCTGAAACGGGAGAGCTGCCGGGCGCACCGCCGCGAATCCACACGATCCCCGTCGATGTCGACGATCAGGAGTACGCGCCGGTGCAGGGGCTGTTCGAGCTGCGCGAGGCGATCGCGAAGCTCTACAACCGGCTCTACCGCAAGGGGAAGAAGTCCCAGTACGGGCCCGAGAACGTGAGCGTCTCTGGCGGTGGTCGCGCTTCGCTCACGCGCGCAGCGGCGGCGCTGGGCCACATCAACCTCGGCCATTTCCTCCCCGACTACACCGCGTACGAAGAGCTGCTCGACATCTTCAAGGCGTTCACCCCCATCCCCATTCTCCTCGAGGGCGATCGCGGCTACGCGTTCTCGGCCGACGATCTGCGTCGAGAGGTGCTGGGCCGCGGTCTGTCGGCGGTGTTGCTCTCGAACCCCTGTAACCCGACGGGCAAGGTGGTGCAGGGCAAGGACCTCGAGAAGTGGGTCGAGGTCTCGCGTGAACTCGACTGCACGTTGCTGATGGACGAGTTCTACTCGCACTACATCTGGAACAGCCCACCGGGCGTGCTGCCAGTCGAGAGCGCCGCCCGCTACGTCGAAGACGTGAACCGTGAGCCCATCGTCCTCTTCGATGGGCTCACCAAGAACTGGCGCTACCCGGGCTGGCGCGTGACGTGGACGATCGGGCCGCGGCAGGTGATCGACGCGGTCGCCTCGGCTGGCAGCTTCCTCGACGGTGGCGGCAACAAGCCGGTGCAGCGCGCGGCCATTCCGCTCCTCGACGAGGCCTTCGTGGTGCAAGAGACGATGGCGCTCCACAAGGCGTTCCTCGAGAAGCGCGATCGGTTGTTGTCGGGCCTCATGCGCCTGGGCATTCGCGCCGATCGCGTTCCTGATGGCACCTTCTATGTCTGGGGAAACGTCGCTCAGCTCCCCGCGCCGCTCAACGACGGCATGGGCTTCTTCCGCGCCGCCCTCGAGAAGAAGGTCATCACCGTGCCCGGTGAGTTCTTCGACGTGAACCCCGGCAAGCGCCGCGCCGCCCGCGCCAGCCGGTTTCGCCAGTACGTGCGCTTCAGCTTCGGGCCCTCGATGGCGACGATCGAGATGGCGCTCGGTCGATTGGAGCAGCTGGTGACCGACGCGATGAAGGCGGCCTGATATCGTCAACGCCGTGACGGCCTGTCCTTTCTGTGGCTCCACGGTGCGCCCTGAGGACGAGCTCTGTCCCTCGTGCATGGGCACGCTGCCGCAGGCGCTCCCGGTGAAGGCTGCGGGCCGCTCGACGACGAGCTCGCCTTTCTCGACGCCTCCGAAGAAGAGGCTCGACTTCTCCGATCGGTCGACCGACGGCCAGGCCCCGGTGCTCCAGTCGATGGCGATGGCGCCCGATGAGGCCGTGCGCTGTGCGATCCACCCGCGCGCGCCCTCGAGGGGCGAGTGCTCGGGCTGTCGCCAGCCGGCCTGTGAGATCTGTCTGTCGCATGGGGGCGTGTGCCCCGCCTGCCGCCGCCAGCGTGCGCCCGCGCAGATCGTCGAGCGCTCTCGCGACATCGGCCTCTTCACCCTGCTGGCGGGGGGCAGCCTGTTCGCCTTCGCCGCCTGGGACGTGCTCGACGTCACGGTGCTGGACACCGACCCCCGCCGGGCTGCGGTCGCCGTGCTGCTGGGCGCGCTGCACCTGCTGTTCGGGCCGGCCGTCTGGAACCGCCGTCACTTCGGGCTCGCCATCGCGTGCACGGGCGTTGTGCTGTTGGGAGTGACGGTGCCGATGCTTGGCGGCGAGCCGTGGTGGATGGCGCTGGTGCGGCTCGGCCTCGCGGCCGTGTTGGCGTGGCGCTCGCTGGGCCTCAAACGGCAGTTCGACGAGCTCTACCTCGCGCTCGATCGCGCCGAGTAGCGCTCCGTGGCCGAGGGCCCGCCGATGAGGCCCTTGATCAGCTCGATCGTGCCCGGGTCTCCCTTATGCACGAAGCCGAGCACGCCACACTCGGTCGCCCGCGTCTTCAGCTTCTCGCCCTCGAGCTTCGAATGGAGCACCAGGGGAATGTGCCCAAGGCCGTTCTTGCGCAGGGCCTCGACGATCACCTGACCCGACACCGAGACGAGCTCACTCTCGAGCAGGATGAGGTCGGCGGGCACGCGGCGCAGCGTGGCCGCGACGAGCATGGGGTTGTCGAGCAGGTGAGCCTCGTAACCGCTGCGCTCCAGCTGTGCTCGGGTGAACTCGAGCGAGGCATGATCGTCGTCGACGATCAGGATGCGCCGCTTCCGGCTCACGACAAAGGGGGGAGCGGCGGTTGCTCCCCGGCAGACCTCCGAGGTCCAGGCGACGAGCTTCTCGACTGACAACGCGACGTCGGTGGCGCCGACCTCGAGCGCGGCGCGGGGCATGCCCCAGACGATGCAGCTCTGCCGGTCCTGCACTGCCGTTCGCGCCCCCATGCGCCGCATGCGCAGCAGCCCCTGCGCCCCGTCGTCGCCCATGCCGGTGAGCAGCACGCCGACGCCGCGGCCCTTCAACGACGTGGCCATCGAGAAGAACAGGCTGTCCACCGACGGAGAGATGAGCTGGCCCGGCGGAGGGTTGCGCAGCTTCACGGTCAGGTTCTCTCGAACGAAGAGCTCCTTGCGGGGCGCCGCGACGCAGATGGTGCCGGCCACGAGCGGCATGTCGACGGTGCCGGCGATGACGCGACGCCGGGTGGAGTCCGCGAGGAAGCGCACGAAGCTCTCGAAGAAGTCCTCGGCCATGTGCTGCACGACGACGATCGGCAGCGGGAAGTCGGCGGGCAGCTCGGTGAAGAACTTCGCGAGCGCGCGCGGGCCGCCAGTCGAGGCTCCGACGCCGAGCAGCAGCGGCGGCTCTGTCGTGATGGGGATCGAAGGGGTCGAGCCCAGCCGCGCTGGGGTGTCGGCGGTGAGCCCCTCTTCGCCCAGACGCCGGATGCGCTCGGCGAAGCGCCGCACGTCGTCGGGCCCCTGGCCGAACACCGACGACTTCGGCACCAGCTCGAGCGCCCCGCGGCTCAGGGCTTCATAGTTGTAGTCGACGACCCCGGCCGAGCTGCGCTCGCTGATCACCACGATCGGCGTCGGCCGGTCCCGCATGATGACCTCGATCGCCTTGAGGCCGCCCATGCCGGGCATCTGCAGATCCATCGTCACGAGATCGGGCGCCAGCGCGCGCACCAGCTCGATCGACTCTTCACCGCTCTTCGCTTCGCCGACCACCTTCAGGTGCAGATCGAGCTCGAGCGTGCGGCGCAACGTCTCGCGCATCAGCGCAGAGTCATCGACGATGAGGATTCGAATCGGCGCGGCCATGAGTCCTGTCGTCAGTTCCGCAGGCCGCTGGGGTCGGGGCCGTCGACGTTCAACTCGCGAGAGAGATTCAGCGTCTGGGTGAGGGTATAGCCCGGGCAGCGCATCGATTCGAATGCGGCCGTGGCTGCTTCCCCTACCGCGACGCCGCCTTCGCTGGCCTGCTTCAGGAGATCGGACCATCCAGGATGACGATGGGAATCCCCGTGCAGCCGGGCGTCGCGTCGCCCTTCACCGGGATTCGCCAGCGGCCGGTCAGCGGTGTCGGGGGCTGCGCGACGACTGCTACAGGCGTGCAGCACGAGGGAGGGAAAATTCCCCTGTCAGCCCGAGCCCGTAAGGTGGTTCGTCATGAAGAAGGACGATCGACAGCTCCAGTTGCCGCTGCACGCCGCTCCGAAGCTCCGGGTCATCAACGGCCTGGGCCTGAAGCAGGAAGAGCCGCTCGCCGATCGTGACGCGGTCGCGCGGGTGTTGATCGAAGCGGGCGCTGACATGCTCCTGCGCCGCATCAGCCCCGAGCGCGCCGAGGCCATCGAGAAGGAGGTCGACGAGATCCTGTCACTGTTCGATCGCGTCGATCAGAACCCGATTCTGATGCCGGTGCTCAAGCGCAAGCTCGACGAGCTCGAGAGCCTGGTCCGCGAGACCCGTGAGAAGAGGCAGCAGCGTCGCCGTCGCTGAAGGGAACTCTTCCCATCGCTCGTTTGATCAGCCAGAGCGTGGGGCCTACCATCGAGGTTTGCTGAAGGAAGACCTGCGTGTCCCTCGAGACCTACGGCCGCTACCAGCTGCTGAAGAAGCTCGCCACCGGTGGCATGGCGCAGATCTACCTGGCGCGTCAGCTCGGCGTGCAGGGCTTCGAGAAGCTGCTGGTGGTGAAGCGCATTCTGCCTCACCTCGCTGAGAACGAAGACTTCATCACCATGTTCCTCGACGAGGCCCGCATCGCGGCGCGCCTCAACCACCCGAACGTGGTGCAGATCTTCGACCTCGGGCAGCAGGACGACACGTTCTACATCGCCATGGAGTACATCCACGGCGAAGACGTTCGCAAAGTCTGGAAGCAGGCCGAGCGGCAGGGCACGCCGATTCCAATCCCGCTGATCTGCCGCATCATCATCGAGTCGTGCTCGGGCCTGGACTACGCGCACAAGAAGGCCGACCCGGGCGGGCGGCCGCTGAACATCGTCCACCGCGACATCTCACCGCAGAACATCCTCGTGTCCTTCGAGGGCGGCGTGAAGGTGGTGGACTTCGGCATCGCCAAGGCGGCCGATCAGGCGACCGTCACCAAGTCAGGCGTGCTCAAGGGCAAGTACTCGTACATGTCGCCGGAGCAGGCGCAGGGCAAGAGCGTCGACGCGCGCACCGACGTCTTCGCGCTGGGCGTGGTGCTCTACGAACTGCTCACCGGCGCTCGCCTCTTCAAACGCGCCAACGACATTCAGACGCTGAACGCGGTCACGGAATGCCAGGTCGAGCCGCCCTCGAACGTCGACTCGCGGCTCCCGAAGGACCTGGACCCGATCGTGATGCGGGCGCTCGCGAAGAACCGCGAAGATCGCTACCCCGATGCGCGCGCGATGCAGCAGGCGCTCGAGGACTGGGTGCTGAAGAACAAGCTGCCGTCGGGCTCGGTGCACCTCGCGGCCTTCATGCAGGACATCTACGCAGAGCGCCTGGCGCGCGAAGCGGAAGAGGGCCGCCTGCAGTTCACCGAGTCGCATGGCGATCAGTCGCACAGCGAGCTCGACAAAGCGACGCCCCATCGGCCGACGAGGTCGCTGAAGACGCCGACGATCTCGAGGCAGTCACCGGCCACGAAGTCGGGACGCAAGGAGGCGACGCGCGCCGAAGGCGGGGGCTCAGGGCCGATCTCGCGGGCGAACGACCTGCCGCTGGGCGCCGACGTGAAGCCGCCGCCGACCGAGAACAGCCTGCCGACGCAGCAGGGGCCTTCGTCTCGGGGGCCGTTGATCGCGCTGGGGCTGGTGCTCGCGGTCGCGCTGGGGCTCGGGAGCTACGTCGCGTTTCGTCCGACACGATCGCATGTCGTCATCACGTCGACGCCGTCGGGTGCGTCGGTGCGGGTCGATGGGAAGTCGATCGATTGCCGCACGCCCTGCACGCTGCCGTCGCTGCCGGCGGGGAATCACGCCGTCGAGCTGACGAAGGCAGGGTACACGGTGGACACCAGGGAGATCTCGGTGCCGTCTTCGGGGGAGGCCAACTTCGAGGTGCCGTTGAGGAAGGAGGACGACGTGCAACCTTCCGCCGCCGTGGTGGACGTCGCGGTGACGATCACCACCGAGCCGGCCGGCGCGACCGTGACGATCGATGAGTCGAAGCGGGGCCTCACGCCGCTGACGGTGAAGCTGCCGGCGGGCTCGTCTCAAGCCATCACGTTGGAGCTCGCGGGCCATCAGGGTGTCTCGGAGCGGGTCGAGCTCCCCAGGGACCAGCCCGAGTTCAGGAAGGCGTTCACGCTCAAGCAGGTCGAGGCCGTGAAGAACGACCCAGGCGTCGGCACGAAGAGGGATCCGGCCGTCGTGGTGAAGAAGGA
This sequence comes from Myxococcaceae bacterium, assembly GCA_040400045.1. Classification (GTDB taxonomy): domain Bacteria; phylum Myxococcota; class Myxococcia; order Myxococcales; family Myxococcaceae; genus Xiheimicrobium. Next base: position 4,037 of record JBBAQZ010000033.1, on the reverse strand, counting down.
GCCTGACGTGCGTCCAGCCGGCCTGGGCACCGTGCGTTTCTTCGCGCCAGGCGACACGTACGCGAACGTCGAGTGCCCTCCGTACAACTTCGGTCAGTTGCCCTTCGGCGAGATGCGGATGGCGGCCGGTGACTACAAGTGCACGTTTACGAATCCGGAACTCGGGAAGACGGTCACGAAGACCATCCACGTCGAGCCCGGCACCGAACCGCTGAAGGTGAAAGTCACCTTCGAGTAGCCGTCACTTCGCCATGGCGTTCAGCTCACCCAGCTCGTCGCCGACGCTGCCGGGCAGCTCGAGGCCGTCACGGCCCGTGTAGGCGAAGAAGGTACGCTCGGTGAGGCGCTCGGCACACCTTTTCGCGACGTCGGTCTTCGGGTTCTCACGAATGCAGGACTCGAGGCTGATCCACTCCAGGCGCCACAGGAGCGGATCGGCGTTGGCCGCGCTGACGACGCCGAGCAGGTACAGGGCCTCGGGCCGGAACGCGCCTGCCGGTTCTCGACGCAGGGCGTCCTGGAGATACGCCGCCGCGCGCAGGTGACTGACGAGGCGAGCGTCGTCGGGGGTGACGTCCCTCGCGACGCCGGCCCGCTCGACGAGGGCCTTCGCCTTTGCGACCAGCTGCGCAGGCGACTGTTTCGCGGCGACGAGCTTCTCGGCCTGCCAGGCCCTGGCTTCGACGAGCCAGAACGCCATCTGACGGGTGGCGAAGCGGGGGAGCTCCTTGCGGTCCTTATGCTTCGCGAGGAGCGTGACGGCGAGCGCGGGGTCGTCCTTGCCCTGAATGGCGACCGAGAGCGCGAAGCGGATGGCCTGGGTCTGCTCGTACGCCTCGACGTCGTTCTTCGGAGGCATGGCGAGCGCGGCGTTCCACTCGGTGAGCGCGCGGTCGAACTGACGGGTGGTGGCGAAGAGCGCGGCCTTCTCGAGGGCGGAGAGCTTGAGCGCGTCGACCATCGGCGCGGCGCTGGCGACGTCTTTCGGGGTGGGCTGCCGAACGTGACAGCCGAAGCACAGGCCCGTGATGGAGCGGAGCCGAGCGCGCGCGGCTTCCGTCTTCGTCGCATCGAATTCGGCGCGGGCCTGCACGACTTCCCGGGCGAAGAGCGTGGCGACCCCGGTGGCCGGCACGGTGGGCCCTGCAGGCTTCGAGAAGAAGTGATCGAGCGGAGCGAGGCGGTCGAGGCTCGCGCGGATCTGGGGCGCGTTTTCGGGATCACGGAAGGCCACGGGGCTGGCGATGAGCGGCTGGAGCCCGATGACGGCGCTGAGCGCAGCCTGCATCGAGGGGGTCAACGTCGTGCCGGCGTCAGGTGGTGGCGCGGCGAACAGAACCAGAGCGGCGAGCTGTGCGTGCATGGTGTCCCCGGGTCGAGCGGGTTGCACCGTGCGAGCCAGTGGCGCCTCGGCGGGCGGGGCCAGCCTCGCGCGCATCGGCTGCGTGCCGAACGTGCCAGGCACGAGCGCCGCGCAAGGTCTTCAGCCGGTCTTGCGGGGCGGAAGCGGGAAGAACGAGCTCGTCGATCCCACGTACTCCGTGTAGCCGGGGCGTTTCTTCATCGTCGACTCGAGCAACGCGACGCCCGAGACGCGCAACAGCAGGAACGTCATGAACGCCGAAGAGGCGAGGGTGTACCAGGCGCCGCTGGCGACGCCGAAGCAGGCCAGGCCCCACCAGACGACCGCGTCACCGAAGTAGTTGGGGTGCCGGGTGTAGCGCCAGAGGCCCAGCGTCATCACCTTGCCCTTGTTCGAAGGGTCGGCCTTGAAGCGCGCGAGCTGAAGATCTCCGATGGTCTCGAAGGTGACGCCGACGAGGACGAGGGTCGCTCCGAGCCAATCGAGCGGGCCGAGGTCTGCCATCGACCTGATGGCGAACTGCACCGGCAACGAGATGAGGCACATCAACACGCCTTGCAGCACGAAGACCTGCAGCAGAGAACGGAAGGTCCACGTGTGCGGGTGGCGGGTGCGCATGGCGACGTAGCGCGGGTCTTCGCCGCGGCCGTGGTTTCGCCAGGTGAGGTAGACGGAGAGTCGAACGCCCCAGAGCGTGACGAGCCCGGTGACGAGCCAGCCTCGCGGCGATGGGCCGGTCAGGCCAAGCGCGAGCCACGCGATGATCACGAAGCCGGTGCCCCAGAAGAGATCGACGATGCTGGCGTCTTTGAGGCGGAGCGAGAGGAGCCAGAGGAGGAAGACACACGCTCCGATGGCGGCCGCGCTGAGGAGGAAGACGTTCATCCCGCGGCTCGCAGGGGAACGGCGACGGGCTCGGTGGTGGTGAGCCAGTCGTCCATGCGCTCCCAGTGCTGCTGCAGCCAGTCGAGTCGTTCGTCGCGGGTGGAGGGAATGGTGGCGGCGGCTTCGCGCCAGAAGCGGATGCGGACGGTGCGGTTGACGAGGTCGCCGTTCCAGATCTCCTTGAAGCTGGAGAAGCCCTCGAGGCCGGTGTGGCCGACGAAGAGCACGTCGCACGCCGGCGCGGCGTCGAGGAGGGCGAGCGCGCCGCCGGGTCGTGGCGGGAGCAGGTGGACGAGACGGGTGGCGCGCTGGAAGGCGACTTCGTCGTCCTTGAGCCGCTCGAGGGTGCGCGCGCGCTTGCTCTTCGAGAAGCGGGTGCCCTCTGGGTAGAGGAGCACGCCGTCGGTGGCGCTGAGGCCTGCCTTGAGCCTGGCGACCGCGTCGAGCTCCTTTGCGGTGTCGGTGCCGTCGCGAGAGACGAAGTGGTTGGGCAGCCAGTGGCCGGCGACGTCGAGGCACGGGTCGCCGAGGAGCTCCTTCTTGAGCACGTAGCGCAGCTCGAGGAGGTGCCGGTTCGCGAGGAAGACGCCGGGGATGATGGTGTCGACGATGCTGGAGTGGCGGATGAAGACGAGCAGCGGGCCTTTGCGCGCGAGCTCGTCGCCTTCGACCTCGAAGCGCAGGCCGTAGAGGGTGCGCACGAAGAAGAAGTGCATCGCGACGTAGCGGCGTTGGACGGTCCAGGTGCGGCGGGCGAGTTGGTCGTGCCTGCCGAGGCAGACGATCCAGAGCGTCAGCAGCTGCAACAGGCCGAAGGTCTCGGTGAAGAGGTACGAGAGAAAGAACCCGAACAGGCGCGTGGTGGGGAGCGTGCGCTTCTGGCGGAGCAGGTCGAAGAGGAGCACGAAGGTGAAGGCGACCGGCGAAATCGTCAGGGCGACGACGAAGCCGAGCGTCACCGCGGGAATGGTGACCGCGCGTCGACGGAGACGACGGAACAGGGGCTCAGGGGTCGCGAGGCCGGGCATCACTGCTCCGTACGGAGCATGCCGATGGAAGTTGCAGTCATCCACGCGAGCCAGGCGGGACCGGCGATGGCGAGCAGTTTCGCGGCGTCAGCGGACATCCACTGGAAGGCGACGGGGAGCGAGCTGATTCCCGCGGCGAGCGCGAGCCAGCGCAGCTTGCCGGGCTGCGCGAAGAAGGCCGCGATGAGGCCGATGGCGATGCAGCCGTTGAAGGTGGCGTCGAGCAACAGCGTGAAGCGAAGAAAGGCCTCACCGATGGCGGCCGGGGCGGCGATGGCGACGAGGGGCGCGGGCGTGCCGGCGGCGTCGAGGAGCGCGCCGAAGCCGATGAAGACCCCGGCGACGAGGGCCGGGCCCGTGCGGAGCTTCGCGGCGAACCCCGCCGCAAAGGCGGCGATGGCGACGAGGCCGAAGGTGAAGGCGAACGAGGAGACGGCGGTGCGGATCGGGTACTGCGCGCAGCTCGTGAGCCAGCCAGGGATGTCGGCGGGTGAGTAGGGCGAGGTGAAAGGCTGCAGCGCCACCACCGCCACCACGTTGAGGGCGACGCCGACGAGGCCTGCGAGGCCGATGGCCCGTGTGCTCCCGGTCATTGAGTCAGGGTAGCGCGCGCGTCGTCAGGAAACCGTCATGATTTCCTTCCTTGACGGCGCAGGCGCGACTCACGTAGGGAGTTCCGTACATCGCGGGGTGGAGCAGCCAGGTAGCTCGTCGGGCTCATAACCCGAAGGTCGCAGGTTCAAATCCTGCCCCCGCAATGC
>JBBAQZ010000032.1:0-99347 GCA_040400045.1 Myxococcaceae bacterium | reverse complement strand
GGCGGGGGTCACCTCGCAGAGACGTGGGCCGGGTGTCAAACCAGACGCGGCGTGAACACTCGCCCTCATGCGCGCTTTGACGGCCGGTCTGGTCCTGTCTCTTGCAGGGTGTCAGTGCGGAGTGGGCACGGTGCTCCCCGACGGTGGTCGCGCGTCCGGGGGAGGGCTGGGCGGAACCGGCGGCGCCAACGGGACTGGCGGCGGCTCGAGGGCGACGAAGGGCCTGCGCTTCCAGATGTGCCAGCCGAACCTGTACGGCACCGTGTTCCAGGCCGTGGCCCAGGGTGTCATCGCGAGCGCGCAGGTGGCGTGCGACTTCGCGGTGCCGGCGCCGCCGCAGGGCATCTCGCTCTCGAACCGCATCTCCGTGGCGTACACACCGGGCGCGGGAGGCGCTCCCACCGAGTTCTCGCAGGTCGCCAACTCAGGCGCGTGCGCGTCGAACAGCTTCTCCGTGCAGAACGGCCGCGTCATCTTCTGCCCGCAGACGTGTTCGTCGGTGCGCATGGACGCGATGGCGCGGGTCGCGGTGCGCTTCACGTGCGAGCCGATGATTCAGTGAGGCGGCTCACCACTTGTTGAGCCACGGCGACGTCATCACCTCGATGGGCAGCGTGCGGCGCACGCGCGGTGTGAGGATGAGGAGCGTCGGGCTCAGGCATCCACACGAGACGAGGCGGCCATCGGCCATGGCGGTGAGCCCAAGGTGCGAGCCTGCGAAGAAGAGCCCGGCGTCGGGGGCCGTTGCGCTGGCCGGCAGCCGTGCCCACGTGAGGTCGCCGTTGCGGTTGATGACCGCCACATGGCCGGTGCCGCCATCGACTTCCAGGGAGTACGCGTAGCCGTTCGTCGACCAGGCCGCCGAGAACAGGCCCGCGCGGGCCACCTGGGTCGTCGACGTGGGTGCTCCACCGTCAGCAGGTACGCGCACGAACGAGCCGCCCGCAGCCGACGGCATCAGGAGCGCATCGCCGCTCGCCAGCAGCAAGCCTCCAGCAAGGCCCGAGATGGCCTGGGTGCCGCGGGCCGTGACGCGGTCTGGGTTGATCTCCGAGCGAGGCGTCGCTTCGACGAGCCGCGTCGCAGTGCGCGGGACGAGGAGCACCGAGCGCCCCGACTCCGTCAGCACGGCGCCAGCGTACGCGCCGGTACTTCCGGTCAGCAGAGGCGTTCCTCCATCGCGACGAATGAAGGTCGCGCTCGTCGACGCTCCCGCGATGACGGTGCCATCGAGGGTTCGAGCGCCGCCCGTGAACTCGGCGGACGCCAGGAACCCGATGGGCAGGAAGTCGGGGTTGCGATTCGGGAACGGAGGCTTCGGGTTCGGCAAGACGAGCAAGGTCTTTGCGCCGACGGGCAGCCCGACGACCGTGCCGTCCTCGAGCATCACGCCGCCAGCCCAGCTGTCACCAACAGGTTGGTTGATGGTCGTCGCCGTGACACCACCATCAGCGAGGAACTCGACCGCGCGGTTGACGGCGAAGGGGATGCACATCACCGAGCCCTGCTGTGTGAGGACGCCTCCCGCGTAGCGACACTGGCCCATGGTGTCGCTGGAACCCGAGAGGTTCGACGTGAACTGCACGTCGAAGTCGGCGCCCGCGTCCGTCGCGACGTCGAACAACAGGCTCGCTGTTTCGGCCCACCGAGCTGGCTCGAGCCCAGCGTCGACCCCGGCGTCAACCTCGTCCACCTGGCAGTTTTCGGCGAACACACACATCGACCGAAAGTCTCCGGTGTTCCAGCAACCAGCCAGAAGCACCAGCACGGCCAGGAGCGCGGCGCGCATCAGAAGCGAACTCCTACCGAGACCGTCGCTCCGCCTGTGGTTGGCACCATGACGACCGAGACCGGGAGCGAAGGAACCACTGCGTTCCAGACCACGCCCACAACCACCAGGGTGATACCCACGCTGACCGCGACCATGCCGGCGACCCTGAAGGTGTTGAGGCGCTGCAGCTCAGCGTCGATCGCCGTGAGGCCGTTGAGCTTCCGGGTTCGGGTCGGGTCCCTGGTGATCCAGCCAGTGTGCTCGGTGTCGGCGTACACCCAGAGCCCGGCACCGGCGCCACCTGCGAGAACCCCGAGTGACAGCGGCACCCAGAGCCTCCAAGCGAACGGCGTCTTTGGCTCGAGCTGCTTCGCGAGCGAATCGGCGGCAGCCTCCATCAGCTCCGCGAGGCGCTTGAGGCCTTCGATGCCGCGCGCGTCACGCGCGATGACGAGCCCATCACGCTGGCGAATGACGCGCAGGTCGAGGTCGAACCGCTCCTCAATCTTCGACACGCGCCCAACGACCATCAGGGGAACGCCGAGCGCCGCGCCAATCTCGGTCGAGCACATCGACTCGTCGGAGCAGCCGAGCAACTGGCGCTGTCGCTCCATTCCCAGCAACGCCTGAAGGTCAGCCGACGTGGTGACCTTGAACCCGCGCTCGGCGAGGCGGTTGGCGAGCCGGTCTTCGGCGTACCCCGCCATCTCAGGGGGCATCTGAATGACCTGCAGCGGCGTGATGGCGATGCCGACCGGGTCCGGGCTGGCCGCAGCCACGCTGGCGATGAGCAACGTCGAGAGCACTCCGGAGCAGGTGTATCACCTGCTCATTCCGTTACCTCACGGCAACGCACCTCGGCTCACGCCCAGCGTCACCGTCGAGGGGTGGGCCGCGTCTCGGAACAGCCGGTGGGTCTGCGCCTTGAAGTCAGCCTCGGTGGCCTTCGCCGGGTCGACGAAGGTCTGGGGGTTCAAGTCGACGAGCGGGAACCAGCTGCTCTGCACCTGCACGATGAGGCGGTGGCCCGTTCGGAAGGTGTGGTTGACGTCGGGCAGGGTGAATCGCACGCGCTCCGGCGCTCCGGGGGTGAAGGACTTCGGCGTCTCGAAGCCGTCGCGGAACCGGCCGCGCATCACCTCGGCACGGATGAGGCTGTGCGCTCCGGCCAGCCGGGTGCCGTTCGGTCCGTTGGGTTTGTCGAAGGGCTGCACGTCGATGAGCTTGACGACGAGGTCGGCGTCGGTGCCGGTGGTCGAGAGCCACGCATCGACCGAAATGGAGCCGACGACCGTCACGTCTTCGGTCAACACGGGCGTCTGGTACGAGAGCACGTCGGGCCGGCGCGACGCGAAGCGCTGATCCTCCACCATGTACTCGGCCTCGTTCTCGAGCGTGAAGCCCGCGCGATGCGGCACGGGCTTCTTCGGGTCCGACACCCACTCGTCGAACGCCTCCTTCGACTTCGGAGCGCTCTTCACCAACTGGCCATCCGCGCCGAGGAACAACGCCGTCGACGTGCTCTTCGGCGGCCAGACGTCAGAGGTGACGAACACGTTGGTGCCGGTCTCGAAGACGGTCGCCTCGACCGCCTTCTCGTCACCACACCCCTTGAGCGCCTTCTTGAAGAACGGGAGCTCGATGGTCTCCTGGTAGTGCCGTGACGTCTTCCACCCGAACGACATCTCGCCGAGCGCGTCTCCATCGGTGCGCGCCCACCCGCCGTGCCGCCACGGCCCGAGCACGAGGCGAACGTCGGCGCCCGGACTCTGAGAGTCGAACGCCCGATACGTCGCGACGGTGCCCCAGAGATCTTCCGCGTCGAACAGGCCTCCAACGACGAGCACCGCCGGCTTCACCTTCGCGTAGCGCGGCCGCGGGTCCCTCGCCTTCCAGTACTCGTCGCGGTTCGGGTGGGCGAGCGCCTCGTTCCAGAAGGCGATCTCACCCTTGAAGTACTTCTCGTTCGCGTTCTTCAGCGGCCCGAGGTTGAGGAAGAACTCGTACGCGTCGCCGGTGTCGTGATCGAAGCCCCACGTCGACTTGCGAGTCGGGCCTGGCCTCGCTTTGCCGAAGCCCGAGAAGAAGTTGAACGTGTCCATGAGGAAGAGCGCGCCGTTGTGGTGGAAGTCGTCACCCAGGTACCAATCGGTGACGGGCGCCTGCGGAGAAACGGCCTTGAGCGCCGGGTGCGCGTCGATGGCGGCCTGCGCGGCGTAGAAGCCGGGGTACGAGATACCCCACGCGCCCACCTTGCCGTTGTTGGCCGGCAGGTGCTTCACGAGGAAGTCGATGGTGTCGAAGGCATCGGTTGCCTCGTCGACGGTGGCTTTGGGGCGCACGTCGACGAAGGTGCCCTCGGAGAGCAGCTTTCCGCGCACGTCCTGGTTCACGAAGATGAAGCCGTCACGAATCGCCGCGGCAGACATCGCGTAGCGGCCCAGCATGCGAGCGGTCTTGAAGTCCGGGTAGACGTCGACGCCGGGCGTGACGCCGTAGGGCGTGCGCATCATCAGCACGGGCCAGGTGCGGGTGCGATCTCTCGGCACGTACGCGACGGTGTAGAGCTTCGCGCCGTCCCGCATGGGGATGCGGTACTCGTACTTCGTGTAGTTCTCCTTGAAGGCCTTGTCGGCGTCGGCGGGTTCGGAGAGCGGCGCCGTGACGAGCGGATCACACGGCGCAGCGAGGACGAAAACGGTGAAGAGCGCGAGCATACCGCCTCATAGCGCGTGCTTCAGAACCGACCAGCGAGTCCAGCAGGCGTGAGCGCGACGCTGACTGGCTGACCACCCGGTGGCGTCGTCTTGAACACAGGGAAGAAGTGCGCCTTCGGAGCCGAGTCGATGATCATCCAGATCGAGACCGCGGTGAGCAACGAGGTGATGCCGGCGGTGATGAGGCCGGCGGTGCACAAGCCTCCACGGCGTTGCACGTCGGTGCACCCGACGGCCGAGAGCGTGATGCCCGTCAGCAGCCCCGTGCCGCCCAGCGCGGTGAAGACGATGCCGTTGACCTGTTCTCCCTGGTGCCTTCCTTCGACGACGACGACTGCGTGCCGCGCGCCCTGGAGCTCGAAGTCGAGCGTGTCGATGAAGAGCCCGTCGCCCGCGGAGGAGCGGAGGTTGACGGTCTGCGATGGGTCGACCCACAGCGAACACGGCGTCAAACACGGCTGCTGCGTGCCTGCGAGCACCTGCCACTGTCGTCCATCGCGGTCGGAGTCGAAGTGCACGCCGACGACGTTCGCCGGTGCACCGGCCGGTGGGGCGGGCATCTCGGGAGGTGACGTGACGACTCGCTTCACGCAGGCGGTGGTGAGGACGGCAAGCAGGGAGACGGTCAGGAGCGCGCGCATGGGTGGGCCTTCGAAGGCGCTCCAAGCTTCATCAATCGGTCCCGCGGGTGCCAGCGTTCGTGACGGAGTCTGAGGATTCACAGATGAACGAATCGGAGCGGCTCACCGACGTGAGCTCGGTCTCGTCTTTCGACTGAAGGCCCCGCCGTGTCGTGAAGGACCTGCTGTCCAACGCACGCAGACCGGAGTGACCCACCGCGCGCGACCGTTCGTCAGCCGTATCGACGCCGCAGCTCCAGGTAGGTACCCACGCTCGCCTCGACGCTCGCCTCGATGGGCTTCGCGTAGCCACCCCCAAGCGTGACGACGACCGGCACGGCGCGGCTCCAGCAGAGGTCGAACACGCGACGGTCGCGCTCCCTGAGACCGGCGTGCGAGAGGTGGAGCCGACCGAGCGCGTCTTCTTTCAGCGCATCGACGCCCGCCTGGTACAGCACGAGCGACGGCGCCGACGACTCGAAGACCTCGGGCAGATGCTCATCGAGCAGCGAGAGATAGTGCGCGTCGTCGCACCCGTCGGGCAGCTCGACGTCACGAGTCGACACCTGCTTCCGGAACGGGAAGTTCTTCGCGCCGTGCATCGAGAAGGTGCAGACCCGCGGCTCGGTCTTGAAGATGGCGGCGGTGCCGTCGCCCTGGTGCACGTCGAGATCGACGATGAGCACGCACTCCACGAGGCGCTCGTCGAGGAGCGTGGCAGAGGTGACGGCGAGATCGTTGAAGACGCAGTAGCCCGAGCCGAAGTCGGCGTGCGCGTGGTGTGTGCCACCGGCGAGGTTGCCCGCGACACCGTGTTTCAACGCCCAGCGCGCAGCGGACAGCGTTCCACCTGCCGACGCGAGCGACCGTTGCAGGAGCTCGTGCGACCAGGGAAAGCCGACTCTCCGCAGCGCCGCCTCGTCGAGCGTGCCGTCGAAACAAGCTCGCACATAGTCTGCGGTGTGCACTCGCAGAAGCGGCGCTCGTTCGATGGGCTGCGACAGCTCGAGCTGCTCGTCCCTCACCACGCCACGTTCGAGCAGCAGCTCACGCACGCGGCGGTACTTGCCCATCGGAAAACGGTGCCCCTCGGGCAACGGCACGACGTAGGGATCGGAATACCAGACGCGCACAGGCCTCTCATGCGACCGCGGAGGTCCGCGCGCAACGAGACGTCACTTCCTGCGAGCCCGAAGGCCTACGGCTTCACCGGCAAGGTGCTGCTCTCGGTGCTGAGCTTCCAGCTCTTCGCCTGGTACCTGGCGCATCGGGCATCGCTGTTCCCCGCCTCGGCGGCGTCGTTCGGCGAGTTCGTTCGGAAGTTGGGGGTCGGCGCGCCACGCTTCGGCAACGTCTGCTCGTTCTTCGCGTTCGCCTTCGCGCTGTTCGGCCCGTACTTCTTCTCCATCACGCTGATGAACGTGACGGGTGACCGGGCGCCGGCGCTGTACGAGCGTCTCCCATCGCCTCCAGTGGCCATCGCGATCTTCTTCGTCACGATGTGGCGCGCGTTTCGGAAGTCAGGACGGTGAGCGCCTCGTGCGCGAGCGGCTCGAGCCCTTCTCCACCCGACGCCACATGCGCGGCGAGCGCGTTGCGCATGGCGGGGCTCCAGAACGCCTTGAGGTGTTCAGCGGTGAGCTTCACGGCCTGGTCCTTCGGCTGGAGCCGGAAGTTCAGCGCGATCTGATTCACCATGTGCACGAGCTTCATCGAGTCCATCATGCCCTCCGCACGCGCTCGGCCCCGTGAAACGCCAGCACCGAGTCGCGACGCGCCACCGCGAGCAGCGTCATGTCGTGGGACCGTGCGCGCTCGACGGCGAACGACGTCGGCGCCGAGATGGTGACGATGGTGCGCGCTCCGTAGACGGCGGCCTTGTCGACCAGCTCGTAGGAGCAACGGCTCGTCAGCAGCAGAAACCCATCAGCGGGTGCCTGCCCCGCCCGAAGTCTCGCGCCGATGAGCTTGTCGAGCGCGTTGTGGCGGCCGACGTCCTCGCGCACCTGCTGGAGCGTGCCGTCTGCCGAGCACCAGGCCGCGGCATGCACCGCGCGGGTCAGACCATTGAGTGGCTGTGCAGCCCCCAGGGCTCCCAGCGCCCGACGCACCGCTGCGAGGGAGACGTCCATCGCTGCGCGCGTCTGCACCTTCGCCATCGGGAACTGCTCGAGCGAGGTGACGCCACAGAGCCCGCAACCGGTTCGACCCGACAGGCTCCGCTCACGCATCGGGTGCCGCGGCGCATCGGCCAACAGGGTCACCGCGAGCTCGAGCCCCTTCGCGCGTTCGCGGACCTCGACGCCCTTGATGAACGCGGCGTCTGCGACGACGCCTTCGGTCAACGTGAAGCCGTACGCGAAGTCTTCGAGGTCGGTCGGTGTCGTCATCATCACCGCGTACGGACGCGAGCCGTACAGCACGTTCACCGGCGTCTCGATCGCGACATCTCTCGGCTGCGGCACGTCGAGCCCATCGAACGAGAACGCGACGGCAGCGAGTTCAACGCGCGACATCGGGGCCTCCGTGAATGATGTGCCGGAGCGCGACGTCACGCCGCCGGTCTTCCGTCTGGAACGCGCTGGGGCCCGACGCCTTCGACACCTGCACCGCCGTCACCTTGTACTCGGGGCAGTTGGTCGCCCAGTCGGAGAACTCGGTCGTCACCACGTTGGCGTTCGTCTTCGCGTGGTGGAACGTCGTGTAGACGACGCCGGGCTGAACGCGCTCCGTCACCACGGCACGCAGGGTCGTCTCCCCCGCGCGGCTGTGGAGCAGCACGAGATCGCCGGTCTTCAGGCCGCGGTTCTCGGCGTCGAAGGGGTGCACCTCAAGCACGTCTTCGTCGTGCCAGACCGTGTTCGGCGTTCGCGCCGTCTGCGCGCCGACGTTGTACTGGCTCAAGATTCGTCCCGTCGTCAGCAGCAGTGGGAAGCGTGGCCCCGTGCGCTCGAGGGTGGGAATGAACTCCGTCAACATGAAGCGGCCCTTGCCACGCACGAAGCGGTCAACGTGCATGATGGGCGTGCCCGTCGGCGCCTTCTCGTTGCACGGCCACTGCACGCTGCCGAGCTCATCGAGCTTCGCGTACGACACGCCGGTGAAGGTCGGCGTGAGGCGGGCGATCTCGTCCATCACCTCGCTCGGGTGCGAGTAGCGCAGGTTCATGTCGAGCGCGTTGGCGAGCCCGAGCGTCACCTCCCAGTCGGCGAGGCCCGCCAGCGGCTGCATCACCTTTCGCACGCGGCTGATGCGGCGCTCGGCGTTGGTGAAGGTGCCGTCCTTCTCGAGGAACGAGCTGCCCGGGAGGAAGACGTGTGCGTACTTCGCCGTCTCGTTCAGGAAGAGGTCGTGCACGATGACGCACTCCATCGCCTCGAGGCCCTTCACCACGTGCTGCGTGTTCGGGTCCGACTGAGCGATGTCTTCACCCTGCACGTAGAGGCCCTTGAACGAGCCACTGACCGCCTCATCGAGCATGTTGGGAATGCGCAGCCCGGGGTCCCTGGAGAGCGGCACGCCCCACAGCCCTTCGAACAGCTCGCGCGTCGCGTCGTCAGACACGTGGCGATAGCCGGACAGCTCGTGCGGGAAGCTGCCCATGTCGCAGGAACCCTGCACGTTGTTCTGTCCGCGCAGGGGATTCACGCCGACCCCGTCTCGGCCGAGGTTGCCGGTCGCCATCGCGAGGTTGGCCATGCCCATCACCATCGTCGAGCCCTGGCTGTGCTCGGTGACGCCGAGGCCGTAGTAGATGGCCGCGTTCTTCGCGGTCGCAAACAGCCTCGCCGCGGCGCGGACCTCCGTCGCAGGCACGCCGGTGTGCGCCTCCATCATCTCTGGAGAATTGATGGGGTCAGCGATGAAGCGCGCCCAGCTCTCGAAGTCGGCGGGCTCGCAACGCTCCCGCACCGCCGCTTGATTGACCAGCCCCTCGGTCACCACGACGTGCGCCAGCGCGTTGATGAGCGCCACGTTGGTGCCCGGCTTCAGCGCGAGGTGGTGGGACGCTTCGATGTGCGGGGTGCGGACGAGCTCGATGCGTCGCGGGTCGGCGATGATCAGCTTCGCGCCTTCCCGCAGCCGGCGCTTGAGTCGTGACGCGAACACGGGGTGCGCCTCGGTCGGGTTCGCGCCGATGAGGAGCACGACGTCGGACTTCGCGACCGACCGGAAGTCCTGCGTGCCGGCCGAAGTGCCGAAGGTCTGCTTGAGGCCGTAGCCGGTCGGCGAGTGACAGACGCGCGCGCAGGTATCGACGTTGTTGTTCCTGAAGCCGCCGCGAACCAGCTTCTGCACGAGGAAGACTTCCTCGTTCGTGCAGCGCGACGAGGTGATGCCGCCGATGGAGTCGGTGCCGTACTTCGCCTGCAGCCGCCGCAGCTCCCTGGCGGTGTGCGTAAAGGCCTCCTCCCATGTCACCTCGCGCCACGGGTCGGTGATGCGCGCGCGGATCATCGGCTTCGTGATGCGGTCCTGATGCGAGGCGTAGCCCCACGCGAACCGGCCCTTCACGCACGAGTGGCCTTCGTTCGCCTTGCCCTTCTTCGAGGGCACCATGCGCACCACGCGGTCTCCTTGCGTCTCGGCGCGGAAGCCACAGCCCACGCCGCAGTAGGCGCACGTCGTCTCGACGACACCCGTGGGCGTGCCGAGCTGAATGACGGACTTCTCGTTCAACGTCGCCGTCGGGCACGCCTGCACGCACGCGCCGCACGAGACGCACTCGCTCGAGAGGAAGTCGGAGGTGCCCGTCGCGACCTTGCTGCTCAGACCCCGGCCTTCGATGGTGAGCGCGAACGTGCCCTGCACCTCTTCACACGCGCGCACGCAGCGGGAACAGACGATGCACTTCGAGGAATCGAACGTGAAGTACGGGTTCGACTCGTCCCTCGGCGCGGTGCGGTGCTTCTCGCCGTCTTGTCCGTAGCGCACGTCGCGCAGGCCCACGGCGCCCGCCATGTCCTGCAGCTCGCAGTCGCCGTTCGCGGAGCACGTGAGGCAGTCGAGCGGGTGGTCCGAGACGTACAACTCCATCACGCCACGCCTGAGCTTCTGGAGCCGGTCCGTCTGCGTGTGCACGACCATGCCCTCTTCGGCGGGCGTGGTGCACGAGGCAGGCGTTCCACGACGACCGTCGATCTCGACCAGGCACAACCGGCACGAGCCGAACGCCTTCACGCTGTCGGTCGCGCAGAGCTTCGGAATCGCCGTGCCTGTTCCCGACGCCGCCGCCATCACCGACGTTCCGCGCGGCACGCTCACGGGCTTGCCGTCGATGGTCAGACGCACCTGCGTCTCGTTGGCGACCTTCGGCGTGCCCTGGTCGAAGTCTCGAGTGAACGCCATGCCGGCTCCTCAGCTGCGACGACGCGTGAAGTCTTCGTGGAAGTGCTCGAGCGCGCTCATCACCGGCAGCGGCGTGAGGCCGCCGAGCGCACAGAGCGACGCGTCGGTGAGCACGGTGCAGAGGTCCTTCACCAGCGCGAGGTTCTTCTCAGGCTCGAGGCCACGGGCGACCTGGTCGAGCACCTCGACGCCGCGGGTCGAGCCGATGCGACAGGGCGTGCACTTGCCGCAGCTCTCGAGCGCGCAGAACTCGAAGGCGAAGCGCGCCTGCTTCGCGAGGTCGACCGTGTCGTCGAACACCACCACGCCGGCGTGGCCGAGAATGCCGCCGGCCTGCGCCATGGCTTCGTAGTCGAGCGGCGTGTCGAGCAGCTTTTCGGGGAAGTAGGCGCCGAGCGGCCCACCGACCTGCACCGCACGGAGTGGTCGTCCCGACGCCGTGCCTCCGCCGATGTCCACGATGAGCTCTCGCAGCGTCACGCCCAGTGGAAGCTCGTACAGGCCGCCGAACTTCACGTTGCCGCCGAGCTGAATCGGCATCGTCCCGCGCGAGCGGCCCATGCCCAGGGCGGCGTACGCGGCGCCACCGTTCTCGAGAATCCACGGCACGGCCGCGAGGGTCAGTACGTTGTTCACGACGGTCGGTTTGCCGAACAGCCCCTCGTGCGCAGGCAGCGGTGGCTTCGCGCGCACCTGGCCCCGTTTGCCTTCGAGGCTCTCGAGCAACGACGTCTCTTCGCCGCAGACGTACGCGCCGGCGCCGACGCGCACCTCGACGTCGAAGCCGTTGCCGAGCAGGCCAGCGCTCCGCGCGGTCACGATGGCGCCACGCAGCACCGCGACGGCCCTCGGGTACTCGGAGCGGACATAGATGAAGCCGTGAGTGGCTCCGACGGCGCGCGCAGTGATGCGCAGGCCCTCGAGCAGCATGAACGGGTCGCCTTCCATCACCATGCGGTCGGCGAAGGTGCCGCTGTCGCCCTCATCGGCGTTGCACACGACGTACTTCCGCGCGCCCTTCGCCTCGGCGACCGTCTTCCACTTGAGGCCCGCGGGAAAGCCCGCGCCGCCGCGCCCCCGGAGGCCCGACGCAGTCACCTCCGCCATGATGGATTCGGGCGTCATCGACTGGGCGCGAGTCCAGCCACGCAGGCCGCCGTTCCCGGTGAAGTCCTCGAAGGAGGAAGGGTCGACGACGCCGATGCGCGCGAAGGTGAGCCGGCGCTGACGCTTCATCGCGGGGAGTTCGTCGACCAGACCGAGCGACGACGGGTGCGCCCGGCCGCCGAGGATGGCGTCGTTCAACGCGGGGACGTCGTCAGCGCGAACCGCTCCGTAGCCCTGCCGACCGCCCGCGACGCCGACCTCCACCAGCGGCTCGAGCCAGAAGAGGCCTCGGGAGCCCGTTCGGACCAGGTCGAGCTCAAAGCCCCGGGTGGCGGCTTCCCTGCGGAACGCTGCTGCGACGTCATCAGCGCCGACGGACTGCGCAGACGCGTCTGCCGGGACGAAGACCTTCACGACGCACGCTCCTTCAGCGACGCGATGAGCTGGTCGGCCGAGCGCAGATCGAGGCGCCCGACCAGCGTCTCTTCGTCCACCAGGGCCGCGGGGCCGAGCGCGCAGTTGCCCAGGCAGTACGTGCTCTCGAGCGTGACACCGTGCTTCGTGGCCCCTGCGCTCAGGCCATGCGCCCGTTCGAGATGCGACGCCAGCGCCTCGGAGCCGCGGGCCTGACACGCCTCGGCCCGGCACAACGCGACGACGTGCCGGCCGGGCGGAGAGGTCCGGAAGTCCCGGTAGAACGAGATGACGCCCTTCACCTCGGCCTTCGAGAGGTTGAGCGCGTCGGCGTGGATGAAACCGAACGTTCGCTGGAGCACGTGGAGAATCGGCAACAGCGCCGTCGCGTCGGGGCCGTCGTCGCCCAGGAACGCGCGCGAGTTCGACACTTCGTTCGCGATCAACTTTCGCGCCTGCCCGGGGTCCCACGCAGCAACGGTGTGCATCGGGGAGAGATCCTCCCCCCGGCCCTCAGGCCCCGCAAGGCGACTCGTGAGTGGCTCTGACGCAGCGGGGCACCAGCGCGGCCGCGCACTGTTGGCGGGTGCGGCAGGCGCGAGTGCGCTAGGCGGGCCGTCATGACCTCCTCGCCTCCCCCTCGCCCGAAAGGCGATCAGGTCTCGCTGGTTGATTCCTTCAAGCGCCTCGCTGCGTGGCTGCGCGAGCACGACGCCGTCGCGTTGATGCAGACGTTGTCGGCTGGCGCGAAGCCGCTGCACCTGTCGAAGCTCGAGCAGAAGCTCGGGTTCTCGCTTCCCGCTGGCCAGCGCACGTTGTGGCTGCTCCATGACGGGCAACGAAAGCCGAACGATTGTCTCGTCGGCGACCTGCACCTGCTGCCAGTCGCGTGGGTCGTCAACCGGCTGCCCGTGGCGACGAAGGTGCTCGCGAAGGTGCGCAGCGGCGATCACGAACGCGCGGCCGGGCTCACGCTCGAGGAGCTCAGCTCGACGCACTGGCTCCCCATCGCCAGCAACGACGAACACTGCGTCATCGTGAACGCGAGCTCGGGGCGGGTGTTCGAGAGCGTCGCTGAGGCGCCGTTCCTGAAGCTCGTCGGCGACTCGGTGCCGAAGTGGCTCGAGGGCTGGGTCGATTCACTCGAGCGCGGAGAGCATGAGCTGGTGCAGCACCATGACGGTGCGTTCTTCATCTCGAGCGATGACGTGCCGGAAGAAGACGAGGAGAACGAAGAAGAGCCGTGAAGCGCCATAGCCGGACGCACCGCAGTGTCAGCCCTCTGTGAGAGACCTCACGCTCCACGGGTGAGGGGGATCTCATGGAAGAAGATCTGCAGGAGGTCGAAGCCACGCTCGAAGCACAGGCGACGTCGTTCGCGCTGATGGAGCGGGTCGTCTGGGAGTACCAACGCCGCATGCAGCAGTCGCTCCGCGAGATCGGGCTGGGGCTCCGGGAACATCAGGCGCTCAGCGGCGTTCGACGCGCGGGGCATCTACGTCAGGCGCGCCTGGCCGATCAGTGCTGCGTGAGCCGCCAGCGCATGCACAGGGTCGTTCGAGTCCTCGAGCGGCACAAACTCGTCGAGACCTGGAGCGACCCGGAGCGCCGCGATGTTCGGGTCATGCTGACGGACGAGGGGAAGCGCGTCCTCTCGGAGGCCGACGACGCCAGCTCGCGGCTGCGCTCGGGGATCCTCCGGCGCTTCGGCGTGCAACATCAGGCCGCGCTGACGACGCTGCTGAGACAGGTCGAAGTGGCGCTCAGGTTGTGGGCGACCAGCCCGGACCTGTTCGATGACTGAGCCAAGGCGCTCGGGACGCGAGGCTGGTTGCCGTCGACACGAGGAGGCATCGGTCGCTCAGCGAATTCGACCCGAACGAGGCCTGTGGCCTGCTCCGTTCGACGGCTTCGCCGCGCGTGCGCTGCACACGCCCTTCGGGTCGCCCTGGCCACACGACCGCTCCGGTCTCTTCGCCGGCAGGCACCTCAAGGGATGAACGAGGAGAATCCGGCACTGAGCGGTGCGCGGCCTTGAAGACTCACGCCGGAGTCCACTCGAAGACATCGTTCCTGGCGCAGTCCCAGCCTCACTCTGGACGCGGCTCGGCGACGCGGGACGTCGTGGCCTTCGCGCTCGACCCCGACGTTGACGGTTCTCGTGGTGCCCCTTACTCGAACTCGCGTGGACCGCGACGACTGGCACGCCTCGGACCATGGCTCTTCATGCGGCTCTGTGGATTGCGAGTTCCTCGGACGCGGCATCGAGAACTCCCCCATGCGCGATCCCGCCCAGCACGGCCGCACCGCAACGACGACTCGACGCACATCGCGGCCGGACCGGCGGGCGCGACGTTTGGAACCCGTCTCCTCGCGGACTCCAGAGAGCTCGCGGTTGACGTGAAAATGCGTCAACCGCGATGCGCCACGCGTCCCCGAGGAGACGTGTTCGGAATGCCGCCCGCCCTCGGCTCCCCGTCCCAGCCAGCCCGTCACCCGCAGCTGGGAGCTGCCCTCACTCGCGCGTGATGTCGACCGTGACAGGGTCTCGTTCGAGGATGACGGTCATCAGCACCCGCTGCGGCGTCACCTCGAGGGTCATCCACGGCCTCGTACCTCCGTTTGTAACGGGTCATCGCGCGAGGCTCCTCGTCGGCGAACAACCCCACAATCGCGTCGCCCCGAGCCTCGACCTCTGAGAACGCGACTGAGTCGCCAAACCGTTCGACCGCCTCGAGCGCCTTCATCGTGTCCCAGTACGGCCGCCACGACGCCCACCGCTTCAGCCACTCGCCAGGCACTCGGCCACGCCACCATCCATCGACCCGGGCCCGTGACTCGGTCGCACGAATGCCTCTCTCGCGCGCGCGTTCGCCTCGGCGACCAACTGCTCACCCGCCGCCCATCGCCGCGCCCAGTGCACCAGCAGCGGGAGCACCACCAGCGCCACCACCACCGCCCAGGTCAGGCGCCGCTTCATGACTTCCTCACGGCAACGGCATCACCAGCACATCGACCCGACGGTTCTTCTGCCGCCCCTCGACCGTGTCATTCGGCGCCACAGGCCGCGACTCGCCGTAGCCCTTCCCATCGACCGCGACGTCCTTCAGCCCTTCGAGCGTCCGCAGGGACGTCACCACGGCCTGCGCGCGGGCCTCTGACAGCTTCGCGTTGAACGCACCGGCGCCCTGCGAGTCGGTGTGCCCGAGAACGCGCAGCTTCGCCTTCCCCGCGGCCTTCACCTTGCCCACCACCTCGTGGAGCGCGTCCCTGCCTTCGCTCGTGAGCTCGGACTTCCCCGTGTCGAACAGCACCTCGGTCGACAACTGCACCTGAAACGCCGAGCCCATCGCGCCGACGGCGTCGACATCGGCCCCCGGAAACCGGCCACCACACTTCGGGTCGTCGAGGTCAGTCAGGCGCACGAAGTGGAACACCTCGTCCTCGGGCACCTTGCCGGCCAGCTCGACCTGGCGGGTGCCACCTTCGATGCGGCCCACGTCGAGCCAGCTCACGCCATCGACCGAGAGCTCCAGCCTCGTCGGCTCGACGTTCGGCCCGTCTTCAAAGACGTAGAGGTCTGCACCCGGCAGGTCGACGACGGCGTTGTCGATGAAGCGAAAGGTGACGCTGCCCGCACAGCCCAGCGTCACGGCCTGTTTGTCCGGAACCCCGAGCGCGCGCTCCGCGCCGAACTCCTTCTTCACGTCGAGCTTCGCGCCGGGCTTCGTCGCCACCACATGGTCGGCGAACGACGCGGCGCCCAGCGGGAAGACGATCTGCGTCTTCTTCGGGCCCTTCACGATCAGCGGCTCTGCCCACGACGCGGTCGCCACCACACACAGCAACAGGACTCTGGCCATAGGCACGGGAGTCGTTTCGAACCACCTCGTCGCCACAAGCGCATGTCGTCGCCACAAGCGCATCGACTCAAGTCACCGTCAGCGCTAGAGGCCGCCGTCATGGCGCGCATTGCGAAGGTGCTGGTGGCGAACCGCGGAGAGATTGCAGTCCGCGTCATGCGCACCTGCAAGGAGCTGGGGCTGAAGACCGTCGCCGTCTACTCCGAGGCCGACCGCACCGCGCTGCACGCGCGCTTCGCCGACGAGGCCGTCTGCATCGGGCCTGCGCCGTCACGGCAGAGCTACCTGGTGGCCGACAACATCCTCTCGGCAGCGAAGCAGACCGGCGCCGACGCGATTCACCCGGGCTACGGCTTCCTCTCGGAGAACGCGTCGTTCGTACGCGCCTGCGACAAGGCGGGCGTCACCTTCATCGGCCCGCCAGCGTCGGCGATGGACGCGATGGGCGAGAAGACGCGCGCGCGCTCCAACATGATGAAGGCCGGCGTGCCCGTGGTGCCTGGCTCCACCGAGCCCTTCAAGGACGCGCAGGAAGCGCACGCCTACGCGAAGAAAATCGGCTTCCCCGTCATGCTGAAGGCGGCGGGTGGCGGCGGCGGGAAGGGCATGCGGCGCGTCGACCGCCAGGAGGATCTCGACGCGGCCTGGCGCACGGCCCGCAGCGAGGCCATGAGCGCGTTCGGCAACGACTCCGTCTACATGGAGAAGTTCCTCGACCAGCCCCACCACGTCGAGATCCAGGTCTTCGCCGACATGCACGGCAACTGCATTCACCTCAACGAGCGCGAGTGCAGCGCCCAGCGTCGCAACCAGAAGGTCGTCGAAGAGACGCCCTCCCCCATCCTCACGCCGCAGATGCGCGCCGCCATGGGTGAGGTCGCAGTGAAGGCCGCCAAGGCCGTCAACTACGTCGGCGCGGGCACCGTCGAGTTCCTCGTCGACAGCTCGCGCAACTTCTACTTCCTCGAGATGAACACCCGCCTGCAGGTCGAGCACCCGGTGACTGAGTGGGTGACGGGCATCGACCTCGTCGCGTGGCAGGTCCACGTGGCGCAGGGTGGCGTGCTCCCGCTGCTCGAGCCGATTCCGCCGCGCGGCCACTCCATCGAGGTGCGCGTCTACGCGGAGGATCCAGCGACGAACTTCATGCCGTCTCCGGGGAAGATCGAAGCGCTGCGCGTACCGAGCGGGCCGTTCATGCGCGACGACTCGGGCGTCTACGCCGGCTACACCGTGCCGAACACCTACGATCCGATGATCAGCAAGCTCTCGGTCTGGGCACCGACGCGCGCCGAGGCCATTCGCCGCATGCAGCGCGCGCTCGACGAGTACGTCGTCAAAGGCATCACCACCAACATCGCGTACCTCAAGGGCATCCTCGCGCACGCGGAGTTCCAGCGCGGCGACTACGACACCGGCTTCCTCGGCCGCGCGCACCAGACGTTGTTGGGAGACGCGAAGCCCGACCTCTCGAAGCTCTCGATGATCGCCGCAGCCCTGAGGGCGCACCAACGCGCCGAAGCCCGCGCGAAACAGGGACCGGCCGCGACCGGCGCCGTGGCCGCCACGTCAGGCTGGCGCACCGCTGGCCGCCGCCCCGCCAGCTGGAAGAGGAGCTGACCGCCATGGCACGTCCGACCCGCTACTTCGCGAAGGACCTCTCGAAGCCCAGAACCGACGCGACGGCGCTCGACATCGAGGCGCTCGGAGGAGACCTCTACGCCGTCACGCTCGACGGCCAACGCCTCGAGGTCGAAGCGCAGGCGCTCCCCGGGCTGGCGATGACGCTCCGCTTCGGCCTCGGCACCTCGGTCGCCGAGTTCGAAGAGAAGGGCGACGAGGTCGGCGTGCTGCTGAAGGGCCAGGTGACGCGCTTCGATGTGGTGGACGAGCGGCAGAAGTTGCTGCGCGCTGCCAACGCCGTCTTCGAGGTCGAAGGCCGGCAGACCATCGTCTCGCCGATGCCGGGGAAGGTCGTGAGAATCTTCGTGAAGGCGGGCGACGTGGTGACCGAGGGCCAGGGGCTCGTCGTGGTCGAGGCCATGAAGATGGAGAACGAGCTCAAGTCACCCAAGGCCGGCACGGTGCTCGAGGTCGTCGCGAGTGAAGGTCAGGCCGTCGAGAACGGCGCGAAGCTGCTCGTCGTCGAGTAGCCCCGCTCAGTCGGTGTCGGTCGCCGCGTGCGCGACGAGCGTCACGCAGTCGCCTCACGGCTTCCACCGTGCGCGCGAGGCCCGAGACCGGCGCGTCGTCGCAGGAGGCCTGCCGTGCTCGCCGCCGCGGTCATGCACGCCGGGTCGCCGTGACGGCCACCACCTTCGACAGGCGCCCCGGCAGCAGACCATCACGGGCCGACACGTCGAACCCGTGCCGCTCCAGGGTGGGCTTCACCTCGGGCCAGGTGAACGTCAGGTAGAACATGATGAACGGCGGTGTCACCAGAGCGTTGCGCACGTGCATCACCGCGTTGAAGCCACGCGCCATCCAATTCGCCGGCGACGTCGCCTTCGGCATCGGCGTGGTGAGGAAGACGAAGCGGCCGCCCGGCACCAGCGCGCGGGCGACCCCGGAGAGCAGCGCGTCTTCGTCGGCGCCGACGAAGTGACCGAAGGCGCCAGCGCTGGTGACGAGGTCGAACTCGCGCTCGAAGGGCAGCGCACGCGCGTCGAGCTTGAGCAGCTCGGGCCGCGGTCCGAGCCGGGTCCGCGCCTCGTCAAGCATGCCTTGCGAGAAGTCGACCCCCGTGAGCCTGCCGGTCACGAACGGCGCCAGGTGCGAGAGCTGGGCGCCGGTGCCGCACGCGACGTCGAGGGCCCGCGCCACCGCGCCCGCTGCGAACACGTGCGTGAAGAACGGCGCGAGCAACCCGTCGGGCGTGCGGAACGGCGTGACGTCGAACTTGCGCGCGAGCAGGTCGTACCCGCGCTCGGTCGACGACAACGCCTGACGGGTGAGCTCGAAGAAGCTGGGGCCATCAGGGTGGAACATGGGGCTCATGGACTCCGGCGAAGACCAGACGGAATGAGACCGTGCCGGTCGAGCGACGCCCGAAGCGCAGCCCTTTCAACGCGCCCTCCACGCACTGCTGCAGCCGCGCGTTCGCCACCGTGTTGGTGCGGGGCGGCACGTACACGCGTGAGACGCTCCCGTCCTTCCCCACGCTCAGATGCGTCGTCAGGGTTCCGCGGTAGGAACGATTGACGTTCAACGCCTGGCCGTAACAGCGGCGCACGGGCTCGAGCTGCGTCTCGAGGGTCTCGACCATCTGACCGGGGCGCAGCTCCTGCGTGCTCCAGGAAGTCGTGACGTCCGCGAGGTGAACGTCGACGACCAAGGCGCCTTCGCCAGTGACGGGATCGCCCCGTTCATCGAAGTCGGGGAGCGGTACCCGCTCGCTCGCCAAGTGGCGACCTGGGTCGGCCTCGTTCTCGGGAGCCTGGGCATCCGCGCCGTCCGCGTTGGGCGCGAGGTCCGCTGCGTTTCGTTCGGCCTCGCGTGCGCCCTGCCCTTCAAGGAAGACGTCATGGGTGAAGGACGCGCACTTCGGGCACCGTGCCACCCACCCGTCGAGGGAAGACGTTACCGATTGAGAGACGCGTGTCGCTTCCACCCAGCGGCATCAGAGCGCGAGTTCGAGCCCGATGGCCAGCGGTCTCAGGCTCGCAGGCGGCGGCGCAGGTAGTTCAGCACGTCCATTCGGGTGATGAGCCCGGCGAAGGCGTCACCGTCCATCACGATGGCGACCAGGCCCGAGTCGAGCATGGGCATCAGCTCGCGGACCGGCGTGTTCACCTGCACCGTCTTCAGGCGCAGGCGAGGGACCATCACCTCACTCACGGGCAGCGTCAGCTTCTTCTCGTCGTCGACGGTGGCGAACAGCAGGTCGGACTCGTCCACGATGCCGGCGAGGCGGCCATCCTTCATGACGGGCAGCTGCGAGATGTCGTAGAGCTTCATGCGCGCGAGCGCCGTCAGCAGGGTGTCGTCGGGCGCGGCCGTCACCACGGCGTTGTCGGCGAAGCGGCGTGAGATGACGTCGCGCAGGTCGCCCTTCGTCTCTCGCTTGATGAAGCCCTGGTCCAGCATCCAGTAGTCGTTGAACATCTTCGACAGGTACTTGTTGCCTGAGTCGCAGACGAACGTGCACACGCGCTTCTTCGTCGTCTGCTCGCGGCAGTACTTGAGCGCGGCGGCCAACAGGGTGCCCGAGGACGAGCCGGCCAGGATGCCCTCCTTGCGCAGGAGCTCGCGGGCGGTGTCGAGGCTCTCCGCGTCGGTGATGGTGTAGGCCTTCTTCACGCTCGAGAGGTCGCAGATCTTCGGAATGAAGTCCTCGCCGATGCCTTCGACGACCCAACTCCCTGCCTGCCCCATCACGCCGGTGGCGATGTAGTCGGCGAGCACCGAGCCCTTCGGGTCGGCGAGCACCATCTCGCACTTCGGGATCGACTTCTTGAACGCCCTCGCGAGGCCCGTCAGCGTCCCACCCGAGCCGACGCCGACCACCATCGCGTCGAGATCGTTGTCGAGCTGCTTCGCGATCTCAGGGCCCGTGCCCTCTTCGTGGGCCTTCACGTTCGCCGGGTTCTCGAACTGGTTGACGTAGAAGGCGCCGGTCTCCTTCGCGAGCCGCTGCGCGACGTCCTGGTAGTACTGCGGGTGGCCCTTGCCGACGTCGGAGCGGGTCATCACCACGTTCGCGCCCATCGCCCTGAGGTGGGCAATCTTCTCCTGGCTCATCTTGTCGGGGATGACGAGGGTCAGCTCGTAGCCTTTGACGGCGGCCACCAACGCGAGGCCGAGGCCGGTGTTGCCAGCCGTCGCCTCGACGAGCTTCTTCTGGGTCGGCCCCACGAGTCCCGCCTCTTCGGCGGCGCGAATCATCGACAGGCCGATGCGGTCCTTGATGCTCCCGCCAGGGTTGTTCGCCTCGAGCTTCAGGAAGAGCTCGCAGGGGCCCGTGTCGAGGCGGGTGACCTTCAGCATCGGCGTGTTGCCGATGAGTTCGACGGGAGTCAACGGAGGGTTGAGCGTGGTGGGCATGGCGGCGGCACCCTAGCCCACGACGCTCGAGGACGTGGCCGGCAGTCAAACGGCCCCTCCGCTGCAGCAGAAGCGTGGCGTCGAGTCACTCAGGAGCGGACGTCGTTCACGCCGCGCTGCGACCGGCGGACGGGACGACACGCGCGCCGGCGAGCAGACTCTCGAGCAGCGCGCGGTCAGGCGCGACCGCGAGGGCCTCGTCCCGAGCGAGCACACCAGCGGCGACGAGCTCCGCGAGGCCAGGCTCGAGGGCCCTCGTCCGCAACGACGGAAAGCTGGCAGTCTGTCCATCGACGACGGCCGAGCGGAGGGCGGGAACGCCGGGCAGCAGCTCCCACGCCAGGCTCTTGCTGCCCTGGGTGTTGCGACACAGCACCTGCGCGAAGACCCCGCGGAGCGTCTGCCCCAGCTGCCATCGGGAAGCGGGGTTCCCCCGGGTCAGGTGCACCAGCTTCTCCGCGGCCTGCGCGGCGTTCCTGGCGTGGAGCGAGCCGACCACCAGCTTGCCGCGCTCGGCGAGGCACAACGCCTCGGCCAGCACCTCGGCATCATCCAGCTCGCTCACCATCACCACGTCGACGTCGTCGCGCCGCGCGTCACGCAGGCCTTCCGCGAACGAAGAGACGTGGGAGCCGACCTCGAGTTGGCAGATGGGCCCTGCGCCCGGCGCGAGCACGTACTCGATGGGCGACTCGAGGCAGCGGACCGAGAGGGCGCGCTGGGTGACGACGGTCTGTACGACGCTCGCGAGCGACGTGGTGACGCCGTGCCCGGGCGGACCAGCGAGCACCCACAGGCCAGTCCCCGTCAGATGATGCACCAGGTCTGGCGGAAGCCCGAGCGACGAGACGGAAGGAACGAGCCGCGGCAGGTGACGCACCACCAACGACAGCCCGGTGCGCGAGTGCTGGGCCGAGACGTGAAACACCGCCTGGTCCGAGACGTGCGAGAAGTCGACGCGCGCGTGCTGATGGAGCGTCTCACGAAGCGGTGCCGGCGCAAGCGACTTGAGTTCCTCGAAGAGCTCCTGCTCCGAGAACGCCGTCGACGGAACCGGCACGAGGTGACCGTCCACGCGCAGCAGCGCCGCGCCACCCGACCCCAGGTGCAGATGCGTCGCGCGCCGCGCGCCCATCTCGAGCATCAGCCCCTTGAGCGCCTGCCTCGGCTTCACGTCGGGAGGCGGCGGGCCGAGCTGCGCTGGCGAAGTGGCGGCGGTGGGCACCAGCATGAGGGGCGCTTTCCTGGTGGCCGTCGCGGTCACCCGCAGGTCGTCGCCGCTGAGGGTCATGTGAATGTTCACCGCACCGGAACCGCTGTCGTACTGGAACTCCACCGGCACGCCCGCGAGCAACTGCGTCGAGAGCGCCTTCGGAACCACATCTGCGAACAGGAGCAGAATCTGGCCGCTCGACAACGGCGTGCGGAAGACGGGGAAGGACGCCGCGCCCGCCTGCTGGAACTCGCCCGTCGTGCCCGAGTCCAGCACGAGCGCGCTGCCGGCGTTCACGAAGAGGTAGTCGAAGAGCTGGTTCAGCCGGGACATGCCTGCCTGGAATGCACAGCCGATGCCGGGAGACGAGCCCGGAGTGTCGCTCGGTTGGACACGCCCACTTCGGGTCTGCGGGGACGGGAGGGTCTGCACCTACACCCCGTCAGCGAACGGGCATCGCGCCCATGGGCACCGCGCCAGGCTGCACGGCGGGCGACCGAAGCCCCGGGAGCGCGCCGACCATCTCGCGCACGCGCCGGCGACGGGTCTCGAGGATCTCGAGCCGCTGCGTCAGGTGCACGCGCTCCTTCGTGGTGACGTGGCCTGCGCGTTCCTCGAGGGCCTCGAGGCGCTCCTTCACTGCGAGCACTTCGTCGTCGAGCACCACAGGCTGCACGTTGCGCCTCTCTGTCCCGGTGCGGTTCTCGGTGCCGATGCCCACGGGCGTCACCTTCGTGATGAGCATCGGGCCACCCGGCTTGATCCGCGTCAGCTCGACCCCCAGCAGCAGCCCATCGCGCTTGGTGCCGTCGGCGACGTTGTAGTCCTGGTTCGAGACGAGGTTGCCGAGCGAAAAGGCGACGAGCCCGGTGCGGCCGTCGCGAAGGCGTTGAGGTGTCACCGGCTGCAGCACGTGCGGGTGATGACCGATGACGGCGATGGCGCCCGCGTCGAGCATGCCGCGCGCGAGCTCGCGGTCGTAGCGCATCGGCTCGTGCTCGTACTCGGCGCCCCAGTGGATGGCGACGATGACGGCATCGACGGTCTTCGCGGTCTCGCGAATGTGGGCGAAGAACGCCTCGAAGGTCCGGCCGCCGCCGATGGGCTCCTCGAGGTACGGCACGACGGGCACGTGGGGAGCGCCAGGGCCACCTTTGTTCTGGAACTTGTTGAGCCAGCGGCTGACGGCGATGAGCGCGATGCGCACGCCGTTCTTCTCGAGGATGAGCGGCGTCCACGCTTCGGCCTCGGTTCGCCCGGCGCCGGCCGTGAGCAGCCCCGCCTCGTCGAGCGCGTCGCGGGTGTTGGTGATGCCCTCGGGGTGCATGTCGAGGCAGTGGTTGTTGGCGAAGGTGGCGACGTCGACGCCCGACGACTTCAGCCCCGCGAGCAACTCGGGCGGAGCGTTGAAGAGCAGCTCTTTGACTTCCTTCTGCTCGCGCCGCGTCACCGGGGTCTCGAGATTGACGATGGCGAAGTCGTAGCCGCGAAAGACGGGCGACAGCGGGCCGAAGACGTGGCCCCAACCGGAGTCATTGAGCGAGGTGCCGTCCTTCGCGAAGCGCGCGTGCTTCTGGGCGACCTTCTTGATCGGCTCGTGGGGAATGACGTCGCCACCGAAGACCAGGGTGACTCGCTGCGGCGCTGGCGCGGCGGCCAGCGTCATCAGCAACAGGCCTGTGGCGAGGAGCGGCATCGACGTGAACAGTATTGATCAGCTGCGCGCGCCCTGCGAACCAACGACCCGTCAGAATGGCGTCGGCGCCTCGACGATGACCACCGCACCAGTCGTCGGGTGCGCGAAGGTCAGCCGCTCTGCGTGCAGGAGCAGGCGTCGATCGGGCCGGCCGTACAGGCGATCGCCGACGATGGGCATCCCCAGCCCCTGCGCATGCGCCGCGTGCACACGAAGTTGATGCGTTCGCCCAGTCTTCGGAAAGAAGGCGACGCGCGTTCGCCCGTTCGCGCGCTCCAGCACCTCGAAGAACGTCTCAGCTGCCTTCCCGTGCTCGAAGTCGACCAGTTGACGCGGGCGCTGCTCGAGGTCGACGCGGAGCGGGAGCGAGATGACGCCGGAGTCCTGCTCCAGCACGCCATCGAGGACGGCCTGATACCGCTTCTGCACCGTGCGCTCGACAAACTGCGCCTGCAGCGTGACGTACGCCGCCTCGTCCAGCGCCACCAGCATCAACCCCGAGGTCTCGACGTCGAGCCGGTGGACGATGAGCGGACCGGTGGCGTACGGGTACCGCAGGCGAACTCGCGCGAGCACCGAGTCGGTCACCGAGGCGTCCGTGCCAGGCACCGAGAGCAGCCCCTCTGGTTTGTGAATGACGATGAAGCGCTCGTCTGCGAGCACGACCTCGAGTTCGTGGGCGCGCAGGTCCTTCGGTTGAAACCGTCGCGACGGCGAAACGTCGAGGCCCTCGAGCAGGAACGGGAGCAGCGGCCCACACTTGTCCTTGCAGGCAGGAAAGAACGAGCCCTCGACACGGGCACCGCCAGGGGGAGGCGCGCCCCACCAGAACTCGGCGAGCCCGAGCGGGCGCAGGCCGTGACGAATCGCGAAGACGATGAGCTTCGGAGCCGCGCAGTCGCCAGTGCCCGACGACGGAACGTTCGGTGCGAAGAGGGCCCGCACCGAGCGCTGCTGCCCGCGCGCGTTCTCGAACAGGTACGTGTCGTAGATCTGCCACGACACCACCCGCGAGACGATGCGGCGCAGCCGTTCCAGGGCCGCGAGGTGACGGGCATCACGGCGGAGCAGCTCGGCGAGCGCTTCCCGTTCCGCGCGCCACTCCCGTTTGCGCCTCTGAAGCTCGACGTCGTCGGCCTGACTCTGGCGATCGAACACCCGCAGCGCTTCAGGGCTGTCGAGGCCGGCGGCGCGCAGTCGTTCACGCTCCTGATGGCGCGCGCTCTTGCGGAGCTCGTGCTGCTGCCGAATCGAGGCGCGCTCTGCGTCGTGCGCTGCGGTCAGCTCCTGTTTCGCGGCGAGCAGCTCGAGCCGCTGCGACGACTGGCGGTACGCCTCCACTCGCGCGGTGAGCGACTTCACCACGCGCTCTGCGGGTGGCTCGACCGCGAGCCTCGCCGCACGGTCGAAGACGGGCGGCACCCACCCTTCGACCTCCCACGACTGCCGCAGCTGCCCCGAGAACGCCTTCAGGAAACCGACGCGCCCATCGGGCGCCTCGACGACGAGCACGCCGAACATCTTTCCACCGTCGGGGCCATGGAGCACCTCGATGGGAAGGCCGGGCCCGAGGGTGCCTCCACGGAGGTGTGCCGTCACCGCGTCGACGGCGAGACGGACCAGCGGGCCGGGCTCACCCACGTCGAACGGGCTGTTGAGGCGCCGTGGCCGCTCTCCCGGCGGGGGCTGCGGCACGAGCCAGGTGATGACCGATTCCACCCCTCAGAGGGTACTCGTCTTCATCAGCAATGACTCGTGGCCCGGCTCGCGCGCTGCGTCCGTCGTCCGTCCCGAAGCAGGCCGTCGTCCGACGCCTCGAGCAGGCGCCCGCCGCCGAGCCTCACCAGCGCGGCTCGAGCCACCGCACCACGCGCTGAACTGCCTCGCGGCCTTCGCACAGCCCCTGCAGGTTGAAGAACCCGTGCACCACGCCGGGCACCTCGTCGAGCTGCGTGTCCACCCCGTCGCGCTTGAGCTTGTCGGCGTAGGCGCGGCCCTCGTCGCGCAGCACGTCGCAGCCGGCGAGCAGCACGTAGGCCGGCGACACGCCCTTCAACGACGGCGCGTAGAGCGGAGAGCACGACGGCTCGCGGCGCAGGTCCGGGTTGGGCACGTACTCGCGCACGAAGTAGCGCATGGTTTCACGTGAGAGCAGGTGCCCAGTGGCGAACTCGCCATACGACGCGGTCTCTGAGGTGAGGTCGGTCACCGGGTAGATCAACACCTGCGCGGTGACGGCGGCGCCCAGCGCGTTCGCCACGCAGGCCGCGAGGTTCCCGCCTGCACTGTCTCCGGCCACCACCACCGGCTGCCCGCCGAGCGCGCGCGTCACCGCGAGGCAGTCGTCGAAGGCTGCGGGGTAACGGTGCTCGGGCGCGAGCCGATAGTCGACGGACACCACGTCGCGGCCCAGCGCCGCAGCGAGTGCGCGCGTGGGTACGTCGTGCGAATCGACGTCGCCGATGACCCAACCACCGCCGTGGAAGTAGACGAGCACGCCGGGCCTCGCGCTCGCGGGGACGTAACGTCGCACCTTGACGCCGGCGAGCACCTCGTCGCGAACGGTGACCCCCGACGCCTTCGGACCCGCGAGGAACCCCGGGAGCGGCGCGCTCATGTTCTTGCGCGCGATAGCAGGGCTGACCGACTCGGTGGCAGGCGCGGCGACGCCCGAGAGGAAGGCGATGGCGCGGTACTTCAGCGTGAGACTCATGCCATGGGAGCAGACCATGAAAACGACGAGACGACCCACGTCTCGAGCCGCGCACCTGCGACGCGCGCGGGCCGGTGTTGGAGGAGCGGCTGGTCGGTCGCCAGCTGGCTGACCGAACTCCGCGCCGATGCGTTCATCCCCCTCGCGCTCGGCCCCGACGGCAAGGCGGAGCGGGCGAAGCTGCGCGCGGTGTTACCCGAGACCGACGTCAGCTTCGACTTTCAAGACCTGCTGCTGCGGCCGGTGCCAAGCCCTGAGCGTCACCATTCCCTCAGCATGTGAAGGTGCGGAATGTCGTCTTCGAGGTACGGCTCGCCCACGGGAACGAAGCCGAGGCTGCCGTAGAACTTCTCGAGGTAGCGCTGCGCGCCGATGCGCGTGCCCTGCCCCGGGTAGAGTCGGCGCACCTCGCGAATCGCTTCATTCATCAACTGCCGGCCGAAGCCGTGTTTGCGGAAGTCGGGCGACGAGACGACGCGGCCGATGGCGGGCTCCTCGTACGCGACGCCGGGAGGGACGAGGCGCGCGGTGGCCACCAGCGTTCCATCGGCAAGCATGCCCAGGCCATGCCAACAGAGCGGGTCGAGCCCATCGGCGTCGAGGTAGGCGCAGCGCTGCTCCACCACGAAGACGCGCTGCCGCAGCTGGAGGACGTCGTGCAGTTGCCGCGGGGTGAGGCGATCGAACGGCAGCCAGAGGAAGCCGGCTTCGCTCATTTCTTGAACACCACCGGGTCCCAGCCCTTCGCGCCCTTCTTGAAGTACTTCGTGGTGGCGGCCCCCTTGAGCCGCCCAACGGTGCCGACGACCTTGAGCTCGCCTGCGCCGCCCAGCCTGGTGATCACCGCCGAGTCTTCTGACGCCGGCGTCTCGGCGCTCGCGTCGAGCAGCTTGTTGAGCGCGAGCAGCGCCTCGGCCTGCACCCTCGCGACCTTCACGTTGGTGAGCACGTCGAGCAGCTCGTCGGTGGTGACGGCGCCTCCGAGCGAGACGATCTTCAGCGCGCCTGCGGCCCGCACCAGCGCGTCGTCGTTCATGCGGAGCACGTCGAGCCACCCCATCGTCTTCGCGTCGACCACCGAACCCGACAGGCCGTTCAGTGACGTCCACCGCGCCTCGGACTCGTGCAGGGTCGAGCGGCTCTGGTTGATGAGCCCGAGGTCGCCGACGCGAATCGCGAAGAGGTGCTGCTTCATCGCGTCGGTCATCTTCTCCTTCGGGTCCGCCGGCAACAGCGTCGTCTCCTGGTCGCGCTGCAGCTGCGCGCCGGCAGGGTTGAACAGCACCGGGCTCCACGGCCCTCCGACGGCTTCCTGCTTGAAGAACGCGACCCACACCGGCCGCTCATGCCGCGCGTAGACCTGGTCCGGGCCACCCCTCGAGAGGAAGCGCATCACCACGCGCGCCACGCTATCGGTGACCTTGATGGAGTCGAGCGCCACGCCCCAGCCCTTCGACTCGACGTGGGTGAACCACTCGGCCGGGCTCTTGGCGACCACCACCTTCAGCGTCTGGTCGGTGTTGCGGTAGGCGCGATCGATGCGCTTGCCCATCGGGCGCACGGTGTACTTCTTCGAGAAGCCCGACGTCGTGCGGCCTGGGAGCACGTACAGCGTCTCGCGGATGAGCA
Source organism: Myxococcaceae bacterium (assembly GCA_040400045.1). Lineage (GTDB taxonomy): Bacteria > Myxococcota > Myxococcia > Myxococcales > Myxococcaceae > Xiheimicrobium. The sequence goes on along the minus strand of JBBAQZ010000032.1, from coordinate 71,212 downwards.
GGTCACCGCGCGGCGCGTCGTCACCTTCCCATTTGTAGATCTCGGTGTTGCCGGCCATGTCCTCGAGCACCCGCTTGAGCATCTCGTCGGCGAGCGAGTCGATGGCGTCGGCGTCGGTCAGCTCTTCGCCGCTCTCGCGCAGCTTCGCCTCCATCGCCCAGATGGCCTGCTTGCGGAAGTCGCCGGGCTTCTCCTTCTCGACGACCGCCGCGAGGCCCTTCACCGAGCCGGGCAGCGTCTTGATCTCGATGAAGGTCGACCTCGGACGCGCCGGGACCGTGGTCGCAACGAGAAGGACGACGAAGAGAATCGTGCGCATGAGGAAGACCTGGAGCCCAGCTACGCCACGGGCGTTTCACCCTTCTGAATGAACCCGTACTTTTCGAGCTTGTAGTACAGCGCGCTCGTCTTGATGCCGAGCAGCCGGGCGGTCTCGGTCTTCACGCCCCTCGCCTTTTCGTAGGCTCGCTGAATGAGCTGCCGCTCGAGATCCTCGAGGATGTCGGGGAGCGGACGATCGCCCTGGGGAATCGGCAGCCCGCCAGGCGTCTGTGCCACGCGCGTCGATGCGCTCTGGAGAAAAGCCGGCAGCTCCTTCTCTTCCAGCATCGTGCCCTCTGAGAAGACGAGCCCCTGCTCGATGGCGTTCTCGAGCTCGCGCACGTTCCCCGGCCACGCGTACCGCTGCAGCGCCGAGAGCGCATCGGGCGTGAGGCCCTTCACTGCAGGGTTGATGCGCGGGCCGTGCTTGGCGACGAAGTGCTTCGCGAGCAACGTGAGATCCTCCGGGTGCTCCCGCAGCGGCGGCACCACCAGGGGCACCACGGCGAGGCGATAGTAGAGGTCTTCGCGGAAGCGGCCCGCAGCCACCTCGGCCTTCAAGTCACGATGGGTCGCGCAGACGACGCGCACGTCGACCTTCACCGTCTCTTCGCCACCGACGCGCTGAATCTCACGCTCCTGCAAGACGCGCAGGAGCTTGGTCTGCACCGACGCGTTGATCTCACCAATCTCATCGAGGAACAACGTGCCCCCGTCCGCCAACTCGAAACGGCCGAGCTTCCGCTTGACGGCGCCGGTGAAGCTGCCGCGCTCGTGGCCGAACAGTTCACTCTCGAGCAGCGTCTCGGCGAGCGCCGCGCAGTGCGTACTGACGAACGGCTTGCTCCTCCGGGGCGACTGCTCGTGGAGCATGCGCGCGACGAGCTCCTTCCCGGTGCCCGACTCGCCGTGGATGATGACGGTCGCGTCGGTCGCCGCGGAACGCTTGATGGCGACATTCAGCTTCTGCATCGGCTCGGACTCGCCGAGCAGGTGGGTGCCGTTGCGCTCGGCGAGGTCGCTCGACAGCGCTTCGGCCACGGCCTCGAGGCGGGTGACCCGTTGGCGGGTGCGAGACAGCTCGAGCGCGGAGTCGACCTTCGCGCGGAGCAGCTCTGGCGGGAACGGCTTCTGGATGAAGTCGTGCGCCCCGTTGCGCATCGCCTCGACGGCGGTCTCGATGGTGCCGAACGCGGTGACGACGAGCACCACCACCGACGACTCGTGGGCCTTCACCTGCTTGACGACCTCGAGGCCATCCATCGCCTCCATCTTGAGGTCGGTCACCACGATGTCGGCACCCTTCGCCTGGAAGCCCGCGACCCCTTCGAGGCCGTTGCGGAACGCGAGCACCTCGTGCCCTGCCTTCTTGAGCGTGACGGCCATGCCCTCGCGCATGGTGTCGTTGTCGTCGATGACCAGGACTCGCGCCATGGGTGTCCCCTCCTCCTTTCAAACCATGCGTGCGGGATTCCCGCACGGCCTACGGGTGGGACTTCGCGATGCAGCATGCACCGCTTCGGGAGAGGATGGGGCGCAGTCGGTGCAGGCCCAGTGCTTCATCGACAGACTCCCTGCGCCCGGGCCACAACGCCACCTTCGCCGCCGTCTGCACGAATGCGGTCCTTCGCGGTCAGAATCACGGCAGGCGCCCACACACCTGCTCAGTCGATGTAGTTGAAGAACTGGTACGCGGCGTCGGACATCCCGCCCACCCTCGGAGCGATGTCGCCAAAGAAGAGAATCGAGTTCGCCGCAGGCTCGTAGTCGAAGCCCCGCGAGCGGTTGCGCTTCAGCTCGATCGTCGTTCGCGCGGTGAGCGAACCTGAGATGGGGCGGCGCTCGAGGGCCGTGCGGCTCGACGCACCGAGCGCGCCGATGACGACCTCTTCGATGACCTCGGTGAGGTTCGGGTTGCAGATGCTGCCCGAGCTGCCACCAGTGCCGTTGGCGAGGTCGATGTACTGGTCGCCCCGCTGCGCCTCACCCCGGCCGACACGAATGCACCCGGTCGGCTTCGGGCCCACGATGGCAAAGGCCACCGCGCCCTCCATTCGGTAGTCGACGATGTACGAGCCGAACATGCCCGGACGAGTGCTCTTGTTGTCTTCGTCCGACATGAAGATGACGACGAGGCCGGTGGTCATCGGGTCACGCAGCGTGAGGTTGGGAACCGTCGACATGCGGGCGCGGCGCAGCGCCCTCAAGCCGAACTCGATGCCCATCTCGGTGGTGTTGCCGTTGAGGCCGACGCTCGCCGCCGCCCTGAAGTCGTTGAGCGTCGTGACGAAGCCGTTGCCGCGAAGAATGTCGCTGTCGGTCGACACCACGCCGAGGCGGAAGTTGAGGCCGGCGCGCTCGAACGCGGCGAACAGGCCGTCCGACGCGTCCTGCAGCGCCTGCTGCTCCTCGACCATCGAGATGGTGTTGTCGATGACGAAGAGGAAGTCGGTCTTGAGCGCAGGCGTGGTGCGCGTCTCACAGCGCGTGGCCAGCGAGGCGCTCTCGTCAGCCAGGTTCGAGCCATTCGAGAAGTCGTTCAACGGGGCCAGGTTCTCACGCAGCCTCGACGACGGCGAGACGACGACGCCAATGAAGAGCTTCCCGCTGCCGAAGCGGAAGAAGAGGTTGACGACCTGCTCGACCTCCTGAGTCGCGCTGGCAGGCCCCATCGGCACCATGCCAAGCATGCCCGGGTCCTTCCCCGCGAGCACCCCGAGGAGCCGGTTGCGAACCGCAAACGCAGAGGTCGGCGTGCCGAACGTGAGCAGCTGTGACGTCGACAGCGTGCGCAACACGCGCAGGGGCCGGTCGGCGTTGACGAAGATGCGGCTCGAGCGCTCGAGGCGGTCGCGGACCAACGGTGAGCCGCTGAGCTGAATGAGCGCGTCGACCTCGGCGGTGGCGACGGTCTCGAGACTGCTCGGGTTGAGCGGGTCGACCGAGCTGGGAATGTCGCGCTGGAGCACGAAGCCGGCGAGGTCTGCCGAGTCGTCACCGTAGACGAGGGCCTTCGCGGCCGCGTTCTCGACGACCGAGAAGCGCGGGGAGAGCGCCAGGAGGTTGGTGGTGCCCGGCACGTTGAGCACCGCCTGTGTCAGCGGCGCGAGGCCCGGGCACGGCCAGTTCTCAGGCTCGATGAAGCCCGCGTCGAAGCCTGCATCGGGGTCCATTCCACCACCGCCTGCGCCCCCACCGGCTCCGCCGCCGCTCCCACCACCGGTGCCGAACATCGGCGTCGTGAGCGACGAGGGACAACCGCTGGTGAGCAGCGCGACGAGGGCGAGCGTGAAGAACGTGCCCCCACGCGCGACCGCCGCTCGACGCAGGTGACGACGCCGACGCGCGAAGACCGTCAGGACGCCCATGGCGAGGAGCACGGCGCTGCCATCGGTCGCGCCGCAGCCACAGCCTGTCGTCACCACGCCCGGCGTCATCGGGTCAATCAGGCCTGCATCGCCTTCGCCCATCATCGTGCCGCCGTCACCGTCGGCGCCACCATCTCCGCCGTCGGGGCCACCTTCCCCACCGTCGGGCGCGCCGGCGTCCATGCCGGTGCAGACGCGACGGCCGGTGCTCCGGTCGATGTCGACCTGCATGTCGCAGTCGTTGTCCTTGAGGTCGCAGACCTCGGGTGCGCCGCGGAAGATGGCACGGTCTGCGTCGTTGCAGTCACCGTCGCAGTTCGTCTGGCCATCGCCGTCGGCATCGAAGCAGACCGAGCAGAGGTTGAAGCGGCCTGGCGCCGAGTCGACGTACGAGTCGCAGTTGTCGTCGACGCGGTTGCAGGCCTCGGCGGCGTGCGGGTTGATTCGCGGGTCGAAGTCATTGCAGTCGCCGCAGACGGGCGAGAAGCCGTCCATGTCGCGGTCCACCTGGCCTTCGTCGGTCTGCCCGTCACAGTCGTCGTCGACGGAGTTGTTGGGCACCTCGAAGGTCTGCGGGCCGACGTTCGGGTTCATGTCGTTGCAGTCGCCGAAGCACGACGCCACGCCGTCGCTGTCGGCGTCGAAGTCTTCGTCGTACTGGCCGTCGCAGTTGTTGTCCTGGCCGTCACAAATCTCGGCCGCCGCTGAGATCGGGCCCGCAGCGCCATGCACGCCGGGGTTGAAGTCGTTGCAGTCACCCGCGCAGGTGCTGACGCCGTCGCCGTCGACGTCGGTGTCTTCGTCGACGCGGCCGTCGCAGTTGTCGTCGAGGGTGTTCCCGCAGACCTCCCGACGAGTCGGGTTGATGGTCGGGTTCATGTCGTTGCAGTCACCGGCACAGACTGCGACGAAGTCGTTGTCGACGTCGAAGCCCTCGTCGACGCGGCGATCGCAGTTGTTGTCGAAGCCGTCGCAACGCTCGACCGCCCCGGGGTTCACGTCTGCGAGCTTGTCGTTGCAGTCGCGCATGTTCACCGGCCCGCCCGTGGCGAAGCCGTCACCGTCCTCGTCGGTGTTCTCGTCGACTTGTCCATCGCAGTCGTTGTCGAGGCCGTCGCCGACCTTCTCGCTCATCGTCGGGCCCACCGTGCGGCCGCCGGTGTTGGGGTCGTCGTTGCAGTCACCCTGGCAGTTGGTGAAGCCGTCGCCGTCGAAGTCGAAGCACGGTGCGCCACGACAGACGTTCGAGTCGTCGACCGTCGCGTTGCAGTTGTTGTCCTTGCAGTCGCAGATCTCCTTGCCGCCCGGCTTGTTGAAGGGGTCGGTGTCGTCGCAGTCGTTCTGACACGTCGTCACGCCGTCGCCGTCCTGGTCGAAGCCGTCGTCCACGATGCCGTCGCAGTCTTCGTCGATGCCATCGCATCGGAACTCGGGGTCATTGAGGCCAGCGTCGGGCTGGAAGGCCGGCGCGCCGCCGTCCTGGAGGGCCGTTGGCAGGCGCTCCATGCGGCAGACGCCGGTGCCCATGCCGTTGGTGCAGGTCTGCAGACCGTCGGCGCACACGCCCTTCGCGCGAGTCAGCGGCGGCCCAGAGTAGCAGGCCGTGTCGTTGCCATCGACGACCTGGTCGCAGTTGTTGTCGAGGCCGTCACAGGTCTCAGGTGCTTCAGGGTTGATGGCCGCATTGTTGTCGTTGCAGTCACAACCGACGCCACCGTCAGGCGCGACGCGATTGCCGCACAGCGCGCAGGAGACGTATTGGTCCATGTCGACGTCGAAGACTCCGTTGTCGACGATGCCGTCGCAGTCGTCGTCGGTGCCGTCACACTGCTCGACGCGAGGCAGCGTCACGTTCATGCACATGCCCCAGTCTCCAGCCATGGTGCAGCTCTGCATGCCCGTGCGACAGACCCCCCTGGGCATGCAGGTCGGGCCGGGGCAGTTGCCGGTGTAGGTCGTGGGTGGAGGAATCACGCCCATCGGGTCGGCGAAGCAGCCGCGCGGCGTGACGTCGTCGAGCCGGCCGTTGCAGTTCTGGTCGATGTTGTCGCAGAGCTCGATCGCGCCCGGGCGGATGTTGGGGTTCATGTCGTCGCAGTCGCAGTTCATCGACAGCCCGCACGCCATGCAGACGCGGAAGCCGTCGTTGTCGACGTCGAAGCCGTTGTCGACCGTGCCATCACAGTCGTCGTCCAACATGTTGCACCGCTCCATCGAGGGGACGCGCTCGTTCATGCAGACGCCGAAGGTCGCCATGCCGGCATCGGGCGTGGCGTTGCATTCCTGGGTCCCTTGAACGCAGACACCGCGGCCGGCACTGCCCGCTGGGCCCGAATAGCAGTTCTGAGAGATCTTCCCGCTGCCAGTCGAGGCCTCGTCTGTCGTGCCGTTGCAGTTGTCGTCGAGCCCGTTGCAGGTCTCGATACGCCCCGGCCGAACGTTCGGGTTGTTGTCAGCGCAGTCACACGCGCCGGCGTCGCTCGCGTTGCAGGTACCGCACGCGAGCACCAGATCGTTGTCCATGTCGATGATCAGACCGTTGTTGGGCTGGCCGTCACAGTCCTCATCGGTGGGCCCGCAGGTCTCTGGTGAGGGGACCCGCTCACCGACGCACACGCCGAAGCTGGGCGCGCCGCTGCCTGCGTCTGCGTTGCATTCCTGATTCCCACCGACACAGACACCCCGTCCCGCGGTACCCATGGGGCCCGAATAGCAGGCGCGGCTGATCTTCCCGGTGCCGGTCGCCGCCTCGTCGCGGCGGTTGTCACAGTTGTCATCGAAGCCGTTGCACACCTCGACGGCACCCGGAAGAATGTTGGGGTTCATGTCGTTACAATCACAGCCACCGTCCGGGTTGGCGCCGCAGGAACCACAGGCGCGCACGAGATCGTTGTCCAGGTCGACGAACAACCCGTTGTCGACGGCGCCGTTGCAGTCGTCGTCCTGGTTGTTGCAGAGCTCGGGGATGGGGAGCACCTGACTCGAGGCACACGCCAGCCATCGGCCCGCGCCATTGCACTGTTGGGTCGCGCTGCGACAGAGCCCGCGGGTCACGCAGCCGACGCCGCTGCCTTGCACACCACCGTCTGACAAACCACACACCCCTGTGAAGGTGCCTGCCGGTCCATCGTAGCAGGCTCGCGGAGTGACGCCGTCGTCGACGATGCCGTTGCAGTTGTCGTCCAGGTTGTTGCAAAGCTCAGGGCCGGCGTCTTGATTACGCAGGCAGAGCAGGGTGCCAGCCATCGTGCATTGCGCAGTGCCGGCAGAACACACCCCCAGCTCGCCGGTCATGCACATGCCCCCAGAGAGCCCCTCGTTGGTCTGGCCGTTACAGTTGTTGTCGAGGGTGTCACACACCTCGGTCTCGGGGAAACGCTGCGCGCCGCCGTCAGGGTTCGTGGTGCCTGCGTTGCACGCGGGGAAGCCCGAGGCGCCCTGGCAGAAGAGGGGAACCCCGCGACAGATACCCAGCGGGGCGCAACTGACATCAGGCGGCATCGACGAACACCCGCCGGTGAAGGTCCCCGCGGGACCGGCGTAGCAGAGGCGGTTCAGCTTGATGCTGCCGGCGACGCCGGTCTCGTCCACGTCGTTGTCGCAGTCGTTGTCGATGCCGTCACAGACCTCGGCAGTGCCGGCGCTGGGTTGGCACACGAGCGTGCCGGACGTCGGCCCAGACGTCGAGCAGAGGAGCGTTCCGTTCCGGCAGGCCCCGAATGCAGCGCTCGCCGTGCACACGCCGCCACCGCCCGGGTTGCCGTTGTCGTTCTGGCCGTTGCAGTCGTTGTCGAGGCCGTCACAGACCTCAGCGGCCGCAAAGACCTGGCTGCCACCGTCCGCGCCGGCGGTCGCGGTCGTACAAGCCGTGAAGCCGCCAGCTCCGGGGCACACCTGCGTGACGGCTCGGCAGAGCCCCACCGGACTGCACGCGTTGGGGTTGTTTCCACAGGTCCCCGTGAACCCGGTCGAGCCCGCGAAGCAGACCCGGCTCAGGGTGGGGCTGCCGGGGCCGACGGTCTCGTCCACCGCATTGTCACAGTCATTGTCGAGGCCGTCGCAGACCTCGGCCTGCGAGTTGGGGGCGATGTTCGAGATGCACTGCAGCGTACCGTTCGTTTGACATTGCCGGGTACCCGCTTGACAGATGCCGAAGTTCCCGCTGGTGCACATGCCACCGCCACCGGGGTTGCCGTTGTTCAACGTGCCATCGCAGTCGTTGTCGATGGTGTCGCAGACCTCGGGGACGCCAACGACCGGCGAAGCACACGTCGCGAGCGTGCCGCACTGACCGCACGGGGTGAAGCTGGCAACCCCAGAGCCGGCGCTCGCGTTACAAGCGCGTTCTCCATTGACGCAGGGCCCCACACCAGGCGTCCCCGGGCCAGGGAAACAAGACTGCTTGAGCTTGGGGAACTCGGTGGCGCCAGCCTCGTCGGTGAACCCATCACAGTCATTGTCGAGGCCGTCACAGATCTCGAGCTGCGTCCCGGGAAGGATGGTCGAGTTGCAGACCAGGCCTCCGCCCTGGCACGAGAGCGCGCCTGCGCGACACACCCCCTGGGCTGCCATGTTGGTGCATGACGTGCCCCCGCCCGGGTTCCCGTTATCGGACGCACCGTTACAGTCATTGTCCTGCCCATCACAGACCTCAGGCACTGCGAAGACCTGGGTGCCACCGTCCGCGCCCACGGTCGACGTAGAGCAGGTCTGAAACCCGCCTGGGCCCGGGCACACCTGCGTGACGGCTCGGCAGAGCCCCACCGGACTGCACGCGTTGGGGTTGTTTCCACAAGTCCCCGTGAACCCGGTCGCGCCAGCGAAGCAGACCCGGCTCAGGGTGGGACTGCCCGGGCCGGCGGTCTCATCCACGGCATTGTCGCAGTCATTGTCGAGGCCATCGCAGACCTCGGCCTGCGAGCTGGGCGCAATGTTCGAGATGCACTGGAGCGTGCTCGCCTGACATTGCAGGGTGCCAGGTTGACAGACACCGAAGTTCGGGGTCGAGCACATCCCGCCGCCGCCGGGGTTGCCGTTGTCGTTCGTGCCGTTGCAGTCGTTGTCGAGACCGTCACAGACCTCAGCGACCGGGAGGACCTGGCTTCCGCCGTCTGCGCCAGGGGTCGCGGTGGTGCACGCTGGAAAGCCACCGCCGCCCGGGCACACCTGGGTCACCGCTCGGCACAACCCGCGGGTCGCACAGTTGTTGGGGTTGTTTCCACACGTCCCCGTGAACCCGGTCGCGCCAGCAAAGCAGACCCGGCTGAGGGTGGGGCTGCCCGGGCCGACGGTCTCATCGACGGCATTGTCACAGTCATTGTCGAGTCCATCGCAGACCTCGGGCTGCGTGCTGGGCGCGATATTCGAGATGCATTGCAGTGTGCTCGCCTGACATTGCAGGGTGCCAGCCTGGCAGACGCCGAACGCCGCAGCGTTGGTGCACGTGCCACCGCCGCCGGGGTTGCCGTTGTCATTCTGGCCGTTGCAGTCGTTGTCGAGGCCGTCACAGACCTCAGCGGCCGCAAAGACCTGCGTGCCACCATCGGCGCCTACGGTCGACGTGGTGCAGCTCTGAAACCCGCCTGCGCCGGGGCACACCTGAGTAACGGCTCGGCAGAGCCCGCTCGGGCTGCAGGCGTTGGGTGAACTGCCGCAGGTGCCGGTGAAAGTACCAGCGGCGCCCGCGAAGCAGACCCGGCTCAGGACGGGGCTGCCGGGGCCGACGGTCTCATCCACCGCGTTGTCGCAGTCGTTGTCGAGTCCGTCGCAAACCTCGGTTTGCGAGCCGGGCGCGATGTTCGAGACGCATTGCAGTGTGCCGCCCGAGAGACATTGCCGGGTACCGGCTTGACAGATACCGAAGGCAGCAGTGTTGGTGCACATGCCGCCGCCGCCGGGGTTGCCGTTGTTCACCGTGCCATCGCAGTCGTTGTCGATGGTGTCGCAGACCTCCGGGACGCCAACGACCGGCGAAGCACACGTCGCGAGCGTGCCGCACTGGCCACACGGGGTGAAGCTGGAGACCCCAGAGCCGGGAGTTGCGTTGCAGGCACGTTCTCCGTTGACGCAGGGGCCGACACCAGCCGTACCCGGGCCCGGAAAGCAGGACTGCTTGAGCTTGGGGAATTCGGCGGCGCCAGCTTCGTCGACGAACCCATCACAGTCGTTGTCGAGGCCGTCACAGATCTCGAGCTGGGTCCCGGGAAGGATGGTCGAGTTGCAGACCAGGCCTCCCGCCTGGCAGGAGAACGCGCCCGGGCGACAGATACCCTGGGCTGCCATGTTGGTGCATGCCGTGCCTCCACCCGGGTTCCCGTTATCAGCCGTACCATTGCAGTCATTGTCCTGCCCATCACAGACTTCGGGCCCTGCGAAGACCTGGGTGCCGCCGTCCGCTCCCACGGTCGACGTCGTGCAGGCCTGAAACCCGCCTGAGCCAGGGCACACCTGAGTGACGGCTCGGCACAACCCGACCGGGGTGCATGCGTTGGGGGAACTGCCGCAGGAACCCGTGAAAGTACCAGCCGCCCCCGCGAAGCAGACCCGGCTCAAGCCAGGGCTGCCGGGCCCGGCGGTCTCATCCGCGGCGTTGTCGCAGTCGTTGTCGAGTCCGTCGCAGACTTCCTGCTGCGTTCCAGGAAGAATCGTGGAGTTGCACACCAGGTTGCCGCCCATCTGACATGAAGACGTGCCAGCCCGACACACTCCAAAGGCAGACATATTGGTGCAGGCGGCACCACCGCCGGGGTTTCCGTCGTCGACGAGTCCATCGCAGTCGTTGTCCTGGTTGTCACATGACTCGGCGACGGGGAACGCCTGGCTCCCACCGTCAGCGCCAGCGGTCATACTGGTACACACCGGAAAGCCACCGACACCCGGGCACACCTGGGTCACCGCTCGGCATGTTCCTTTGGGCACGCACGAATTGGGAGCGTTGCCACAGGTGCCGTCGAACGATCCGGCGGGGCCCCCGAAGCAGACCCGGCTCAAGGTCGGGCTCCCAACGCCACCAGTCTCGTCGGTGGCGCCGTTGCAGTTATTGTCGAGACCGTCACACACCTCGCCAGAAGCGCTCAGGTTCTGGTTGCAGAGCACGCCCATCGTGCCCTGACACGCGGTGGTGCCATCGCGGCAGACGCCCTGGTTGGTCCCGATGATACAGGCGAGACCGGCATCGACCGTCCCTGCTGCACCACCTGGGCCGTCGTCGACGGTGACGTTGCAGTTGTTGTCTTTGCCATCGCAGATCTCGGGCCCCGCGCCAGGCGGAGTGATTCGGCCACCGACGTTCCCGCCAGGGCAGGCAGGCCCGCGAATCGAGGTATCACAGTCGTTGCAGTCTTGACGAGCAATGCAGCCGTCACCGTCGCAATCGTTCTCCCCGCTGACGTCCACGGGGACGCACATGCCGCGTGGCAATGGTGGGAGCGGATTGCAGGCCTGCGCATGGACCGGGCGTGCCCCGAGGGCGACGAAGACACAGACACCAGAGACGACAAGGGCTCGGAGAGTTCGCATGGCTTAGAAGAAGGCTCCGGCTTCGAGGGCGAAGAAGAATCGGTTTTCGGCGATGGAGATGCCTGGCAGCTCGGCAGAGAGGCGTGAGCCTCGCGCCCCACCGCGAACGAAGAGCACGGACACGGGTTTGAGCTCGAGCCACGCCTCACCCGAGAGTGAGAGCTTCGTCGACGTGCCCGCGCCGCCCTGCAGGAAGCGGGGGCCGGCGGCGAGGTCGAGGGCGAGCAGGTTGCGGAAGAGCGGCTGGCGAATTCGCAGCTGCGCATCGAGCCCGCGGTAGGTCGCCGAGACGAGCGGCAACGTGCAGGCGTCGAAGAGGGTGCGCTCCTGGCTCCAACCGCCGCCCACGCCGACCGAAGGCGCGTACGTCGAGTCGGCGACCTTGAAGCGGTAGGTGCCACGCACCTGCAGATCGTCGTCCGTCATCGAACAGCTGGTCCCTTGCGCCGAGCCTTCCACGCCGGTGGCACGCACGAAGGCGCGCCTGAAGTTCACCTCGACCTCGAGGTCCGACCAGCGCTTTCCAGCGAGTGACGGAATGAACTGGAGCGGCTGCACCTGCACATAGACGCCGATGCCCGCCACGCCATTGTTGCGGAGTTCGGCGAGCTGGCTGGCCGCCTCACCGCCGACCGTGAGTCCACGAAGCACACCACCGGCGCCTACGGCCACGATGGCGCGCGTCTTGTCTGGGTCCGGCGACCAGGTCTTCGTCTTCGGCGCCTCCTTGACGAGCTCCACCGGCGAGTCGTTCACGTCTTCCTCAGGCGGCGGCGGCGGGAGCGGGGCCTCGACGACGGCCACGGCGTCTGCAGGCTTTTCTTTCGACAAGTCGATGAGCCCCTGGCCGAGGGCCGTCGCGAGCTCGTCAGCGTTCTTCTGCGTCAGGCCCCCCGCGTTCGACACGGAGAACGACGCGCCTTTCTGCGTCCCCTGGGGGTCGTGCACCGTGGCGACGAGCGCGGCCGTCTTGCTGAACTCGAGCAGCACGATGAAACCGACCCCCGCGGCGTTGGCGAGCTTCGAGAGGCCTGCAGGCGTGCGCACCATCGCGATGGTGATGCCCTCCTTGACGATGATGCCCTGGGTCGCCTCGGGCGAGAGCACCTTGTCGCCGAGCGGCTTCTGGAGACTCGTGACGAAGCGCTTGTGCGCCGCGAAGTCGAACTTCTCGAACGTCTTCTTGGTGTCGAAGCCGCTGAAGCCGCCCTGGCTCTGGGTGACGCGAACGATGGGCGGCAGCAGAAGCACCGGCTTCAGGTCGGCGGTGGCCGAGAGATCGAGTTCCACCGCCGGGGCCGGCTTCGCACCTGGCGCTGGCGTCGCTGTCTCGTCCTTCGCGGCCTTCTTCGTCTCGGCAGGTTTCGCGTCGGGCTTCTTCTCTGGGGGCGCAGAGAGATCGAGCTCGAACTGGGCCAACGCGCTCGAGGCGCACACGACGAGCGACGTGAACAGCACACGGGTCTGGTGGATCACCACGGCACCTCGAGAACACACTGACGGAAGGCGGCCCCGGAACGAAAAGGACTGACGCGGACTATAGGAAGACGACAGCGTCGTGTCAGGGTCGTTCTGACCCACAGCGAAGCGAGCTTGCACACCCCCGGCTACAGAGTGTGCGTCGAACCGACCTGTGTCTGGAGTGGAAGGATCGCGAAGCCCAGCCTCGCTTCACGCTTCGTGGAGCCCGGGGGCTTCGCGCCCCGTCGATTGCACGTACTCGGTGTAGCCGCCTCCGTAGACGCGAGGGCCCTCGGGGGTGAGCTCGAGTACGCGGCTCGACAGCTCGGCGAGGAAGTGTCGGTCGTGAGAGACCATCAACAGGCTGCCCTCGAAGCCCTTGAGCGAGTCGATGAGCATCTCTTTCGTCGCCAGGTCGAGGTGGTTGGTGGGCTCGTCGAGCACGAGGAAGTTCGGCGGGTCGAAGAGCATCAGCGCGAGCACGAGGCGGGCCTTCTCTCCACCCGAGAGGATGCGCACCACCTTCTCGGTCTCGTCGCCGGGAAACCCGAAGCAGCCGGCCAGCGTGCGCAAGGTGCCTTCCGAGCTGCGCGGGAACGCGTCAACCAGCGTCTGCCAGACCGTCTTGGTGCCATCGAGCACGTCCATCGCGTGCTGCGCGAAGTAGCCCATCTTGATGCTGTTCCCGACGGTGACGGTCCCCGCATCCGGCTTCGTCTCTTGCGCGACGAGCTTCAGCAGCGTCGACTTGCCGGCGCCGTTGACGCCCAGCACGCACCAGCGCTCGCGGCGGCGCAGCAGGAAGTCGAAGTTCTTGTAGATGACCAGGTCGCCGTAGGCCTTGTTGACCTGCGCGAGCTTGACGACGTCTTCGCCCGACCGCGGCGGCGGCTTGAAGTCGAAGCGCACCTTCTCGACACGACGGGGCGGCTCGACGCGCTCGATCTTCTCGAGCTTCTTCACGCGCGACTGCACCTGGGCTGCGTGTGACGCGCGGGCCTTGAAGCGCTCGATGAAGGCGAGCTCCTTCTTGAGCATCGCCTGCTGGCGCTCGTACGTCGCCTGCTGCTGCGCCTCGGCGATGGCCTTCTGGCCGACGTAGAACTCGTAGTCGCCCTGGTACGAGGTGAGCTCGCCACCGTCGATCTCGAGAATGCGGGTGCAGACGCGGTTCAGGAACTCGCGGTCGTGCGACGTCATCAACAGCGCGCCTTCGTACTGTTTGAGGAACTGCTCGAGCCAGATGAGCGACTCGAGGTCGAGGTGGTTCGACGGCTCGTCGAGCAGCATCGCCTCGGGCTTCATGAGGAGGATTCGCGCGAGCGCGACCCGCATCTTCCAGCCGCCCGAGAGCGCGCCGACGTCACCGTCGACCATCGAAGGTCTGAAGCCGAGGCCAGCGAGGATCTCTCGCGCGCGGCCTTCGAGGGCGTAGCCGCCGAGCTCGTCGAAGCGGGCCTGCACTTCACCGAAGCGCGTGACGAGCTCGTCGAGCTGATCGCCCTTCGCCGGGTCGGCCATGTCGTGCTCGAGCTGTTTGAGCTCTCGCGCGACCTCCGAGACGTTGCCTGCGCCGTCCATCGTCTCCTCGATGACGGTCCGGCCGGCCATGTCGCCGACGTCCTGGCGGAAGTAGCCGATGCTGACGCCGCGATCGATGCTGACGCCGCCTTCGTCGGGAGTCTCTTCCTTCATGATGTAGCGGAAGAGCGTCGACTTGCCCGAGCCGTTGGGGCCGACGAGGCCGACCTTCTCGCCCTTGTGGAGCGCGGCGGAGGCGCCGATGAAGAGGATCTGCCGGCCGTGCTGCGCACCGATGTTGTCGAGGCGAATCATGTCGCGGGCGCCATCGCACAACCGGCGCGCGAGGTCATCGCTTCGTTGGGGTTTGCGGTGGGTCACGCAACTCGCAGGACGGCGGGTCCGATACTTCCGCGTGCGCCTGGTCTCGTCTTTCAGCTCGATTCTCTCGCCCGTGCGAACGGTGGGCGTGGGCCTCGAGGCGAAGGCTGACGGATTCGAAGTCGCACCGCTGGTGCGTGAGCTGCTCGCTGGTCCCTGCACGTCCTCCATTTTCGGAGCACGCAGGAGACCTCCATGTTCGCCACGCTGATCAGCGCCCTTCTCGCCGCGCCTCACTTCCCACCACCCCAGACGTTTCAGGCCAGCACCGTCGGCGCCTCACGGAGCCTCGGCCTCGGAGCCGGAGGGACCCGCCTCTTCTCGGACGACGCGACGACGCCCGACCTCGTCGCGGCGCTCTGGCTCGAGGGTGGCTGGCTCGCAGATGACGCGGTGCAGGTGTTCCTCGCGATTCCGCTCGGCATCGGGCAGGTGAAGTTCGGAGCGCCGACAGTCTCGGGCGCTGGGCTCGTGTTGCTGACCGGCGGGCAGCTGGGCGTGCGGTATCTGTTCCTCTCGGACTCGCTGGTGCGTCCCGTCCTGGGTGCGCACCTGACGGGGCTCTACGTGCCGACGTCGACCCTCGCGAGTCGCGTGCTGTTCGGGCCGGGCGCCCACGCGGGCCTCGAGCTCGATACTGGAGCGTCCATCTCTCTTCGACTTCACGGCTCGGTCGACTGGTTCATCGCGCTCAACGGGCCGCAACGCTTCAGCGTGGGTGGGGCGTTGACCGCCCTCGTCTCGTTCTGATTCGTGGAGGGCCATCATCATGGCGGCGTCGTTCCGGGGACTCGACTCACACCCGGCGCACGGTTCACGGTCTGACTCGGTCGGATCAACGCTCACCCGCACCGCGCCTCGACGTTCAACGTGACACGACCGCGCCCATCGGTACGAACTGGCATGCCCGAGCGGGAGAAACGCTGTGCGTGCTCCGACACGGGCATCGTGCGCCTCGAGGGTGGGGCTTTCTCGGGTTGGCTCGAGTCGACCCGGGAGAAAACGACATTCAATGTGCTTCTCTTCAGAGTCGATGAGGGAAGGTCACGAGCAGCCTCGCAGTCAGCCTGTGGCGCCTTTGAGCCACGACAGGAAGGCCTTCAATCTCGGGCCACGAAGATGCTGCGCCGACGCGGTCTCGAACTTCCACGAGGTGCCGAGGTCCTTCGCGGCGCTCTTGAGCCACGTCGGCAACTCAGTGAGCGCGCACACCGTGGTGCCGTCTTCGAGGTTGAGCATTCGGTGTTTCGTTCGCTGCCCCGTGTCCACCCATCCACGAAACGGGGCGCCGGGCCGCGCGCTGTCGAGGCTCAGGGTGAAGCCGGTGTTTCCGTCGCCCGCGACTCTGACGTCGACCCGGAACCGGGGGCCCGAAGCGAGTCCGAGCGACTTCGCGAGCTCCATGACTGGAGACGCGGTGCGGGCGGCCTCGAGCCGATTCGTGATGAGCGTCATCAACGACGTCATCGCCTTCGTCTTCGCGGCGTAGCGCCCCAGTCGGGAGAGCGGCTCGAGCTGGGCTTCGTCGCTGAGCGCGCGCTCGACATGCGGCAACAATGCGTCGGCCGAGGCCTCGGAGCCGTCGAGCGACAACACCGCGAGGAGTTCGAGCGGCACGGACTCCGAGCCGACGGCGGCCGCCCGCGACGCCTCGACCAGCCGGGCGTCGCTCTGCACGTCCTTGAGCCGCGCCGCCTTCTCCTTCGAGCCCCACGCGTACTGCGACTCGAACACCTTCAGCGCGTTCACCGCCGCGCGCCACGTCGTGAGGAGCGTCTCATCGTTGGCGTCATCGACCGCCGCGCGCAAGAAGATCGACGCGGCGGCCTTGCGGTTCGCGAGTGTCGCCGCCTTCCGCCATTCCACGTCGCGCGGGTTGATCGGCCCTTGCGCGGCCCACCCTTCGAGCTCGCCAAGAATCGCGCGCACGACGACGGCCTCGAGTGCCTCGGTCGATCGCGCGAACCGGTACCAGCTCCACTCGAGCAGTTGGAACGCGGTGGTGACGTCGACGTCCTGCGAAGGGAACAAGCCCCACTTGCGACGCTGCTCTTTCGTCGTCATCAGCTCACTCGATCATGACGGGCGGCGGCTTCTCGAAGCCCTGCACGATGAAGACGCTGTCGGGCAGGCCGGGCCGGCCCCACGTCATGAAGAGGAAGTCGCCAGTCTCGGGCTCGAAGTACGCGCCCCAGGGGCGAGGGAAACGCGTGAAGACCTGACGTCGTGTGCCCTGCTGCGGGTTGCCCTGCGCATCGACCTCGATGACGGACACTTCGTTGCCGGTCCACTCCGAGAGGATGATGGAGGCGCGCATGAACTGAGCGGAGCCGAGCGGCACGTACGCAAAGCCGCCGGGTCCTCCGGAGAGCGCGGGGACGCCGGTGTCGGCGACGCCGGCCACGCCGTAGACACCTGCGTCGGAAGTCATGGTGACCCGGTGCCACTTGCCATCGGGCCAGCCGACGATGCGGAACTGCCCGGCCGCGGTGAGCCATGGAGGGACGCGGCCCAGTCCGCCGGCGCTCGAGCCCATCTGACCGCGTGTCGTGAGGTCGGTCGTCCACAACGGGGCCCCAGCGTCGAGGCGGCGCTGGCTCAGCTGCGAGACGTTCCACCCGGTATAGAGCAACGAGTTGCCGGGCAGCTCGAGGATGTTCGCGTCGATGTACGGCGTGTCGGCGATCTTCGTGGCGGTGCCGTCCCACCCGATGATGTGGCCGCAGGCGTTGCGGCGAACGCGCACACGGTAGAGACCGCCGTTCGGGCGCTCCGAGGCACCAGCGATGAGCAGGTGGTCTCGGTCGTTCTGCAGCACGACGCAGCCGCCGAGCGGGCCGGGGACTCCGGGCACGGGACCGAGCTCCGAGAACGTGTAGTTGGCCGCGAAGTTCGGGTGCATGACGACGCCCGCGTCGTCGGGAGGTTGCGGCAACGGCGGGCACGAAATGCCAGCGTCGAATTCGCCACCACCGGTTCCTCCGGCTGTCGCGCCGCCGCCTGCACCGCCAGAACCGCCCGCACCGCCGGAACCGCCAGTCCCTCCGTCACGGCCGGTCGCCGATCCGCCCCCGGTGCCGCCGACCTGGACGGAGTTGCTTCCGCACGAAAACGAGAACACGAGAATCAGCGGGAGCGAACGCATCAAGGGACGCAGCGTAGCTCAGCGAGAAGATCAGATCGGAGGCTGTTCGTTGTCCTGCCATGCGCGGCGCTGTTGAGCCTGACAGCGGACCGTTGTCCGCGCCTGGGGACCGGCAACCGACTGACGCGCCTGTTTCGCGAGCTTCCGGGCGACCCTGAAGCTGCTCAATCGCCGCGCTCACCCGCTGGCAGGAGCCACTCATGGAACCCATCGACTCCCTCTCGCCGAACAACGTCAGGTCCGACGCGCTCATTCTCACCGCGGTCGCGCTCATCAGCGGCCTGGTCGCGAGTCTCTCTGCCGCTCTGGCGATCATCGCGTTTCTCTGAGGGCTCCATGTCACTGCATCTGCGAATCCTCAGACCTCAGGGCCGCAACCCTCTCGCAATCGAAGCGCTCTTCACCGTCGCCGAACGACGAGTGACGATGACGGCGTACGATGTCGACGAGTCGTTGCGAAGCGGAGCACTCCGAACGACAGACCTCATCGAGCTTGAAGGCCGATGGATCTCACTCGCTGAAGCGATTCCCTTCATCGATGCGGCTGAGGTCGCCTTGCGCCGAGAACAACGACGAGCCTTCGGGGTGGCAGCAGGGCGGGCACTTCTGGCGACCTTGCTGACGGTCATTGCCTTCAGACTCTGGCTCCTCATTCCCGTCTGTGGCCACTGAGTCAGGTCGCCGACCGGCCACGCTCGTTACGAGGAAAGATCGAACGCCAACGGCCGTGTCCGCGGGCTCGGCCGCGAGTTCCGCTGGCGTTGTTTGAAGCCGCCGGGGAAATTCAGCAGTCGTCGACGCCTTTGTGATCCGTGTTCTGGCAGCACTGGGTCTCACTGAGCAGTTCGACAGGGTGACTCGATCGCACGGCCGACTGCCCTCGGCTACTCGCACACGCGCTCGAGGGCTCCTGAACGAATCGAGCCGAAAAGGCCCTCCCGCGGCAGTCCCGTCATCAACTTCGCTCCATCCTTCGGCGCGAAGAGCTTCCCGCCGACGTGTCGGAGTTGGTTGGGCGACGAGACCCGCACGAGTGCCACTCGGGACACCCCGACGTGCTGCCCGCCCGAGTACGCAGCGATGACCTCTCCCGAGCGGTCGATGGAGACGCTCTTCAGCGAGCCCGCCGCCGAACCGTCCTGCGAAGTGGAAAAGAGCTCGTTGCGATTGCCTCCCACGAACTGCACGACACCAGAGAGTCCAGTTCCGCCGCGGATGAGGTCGTCGCCGAAGTCGAAGGCGAGCGGCTGGGGACTCACCGCGTTCAGCGGGTTGAAGTTCGAGGACTGCGTGGCGGTGTCGAGGCGCCCCTGGAAGTCGAACGTCATTGCGCCGCTGGCGATCTCTGCCGGCTGCCCCGCGGTACCGCCCGTGAGCGTCGCGCCATCGGGCACCATGACGTGGAAGTCCCACGCTCCACTGCCCGTGCGGTTGAAATAGATGGTGACGTCGTAGGAGGCGCCGAGTGAGTCGTACGCGGTGACCGAACCCGAGAAGTTGCTCGTCGCCGTCGGGTTGAGCGGATCGAACGTCACCACAGGCGCGTTCGGATCGAGGCTCGCCTTGAGGGTGATCCGCGAGGTCGGTGTCGCGATTCGCCGCATCGGCCCGACGACGAGGTCACTGGCAACGGTGCTCCCCGGCGCAAAGCCCTGCAGCGTGTAGCCGTCGCGGCTGACCAGGTGGGCATCGAAGTCGACGGTGAAAGCCCCATCGCGCGTCAGAAAGAGCCGGCCTCGGTTGACCACCGAGAAGAACCCGGAGCCGTCGATGGCGAGGTCCGTCTCGACGCTGGTCTCCACCACGGCACCGCGAGTGAGCGGATCACACTGGGCCCCGTGACCTTCGAACGCATTGCACGGCTCGGCGCTCAATGGATCCGTCGCCGGCCTCTCCACTCCGCACCCGAAAACCAAGACCGAGACCAGCAGTTCCTTGTGCATGACCCCTCCCGTGCCGATGAGAGGGAGCAAGTCGTGCGCCGCCCCGTGAAGTCGAGGGCCTGCACCGCGTGTGTCACGGCGCTGACGTCACGGCCCTGACACGCGCTCGATCTTTCTGAGCTTCACCAACGCTGGCTCACGTGGGCGCGCAGTAGCGGCTCGCTCCTCATGAGCGTCCACGCCTTGACGTCCGCACGTTGGCGACAGCCCGGTGAGGGACAGACGATCCGGAAGCGGAACCGACGGAGCGAGCGCGAGGCACGTCGCACCAACCGGTGGCGACCGCTCGAGAAGCACAGCCGCAACCAGGACCGAGGCCGAGGACCGTGAATCAGTTGCCGAACACCATGCCCGCACGCGACAGCCACTCGGCAATCGGCCCGGGAACGATGCCCAGCGCCACCGTCGCCACCGCCGACACCACCAGCGCAACTTCGGTCGTCCAGTGACGGAACGGCGCAGGCGCATCGGCCGGAGCCGGCCGCATGAACATGTAAACGACGACACGCAGGTAATAGTAGGTGCCCGCGACGCTCGAGAGCACGCCGACGACGGCCAGCCAGATGAGGCCCGCGTCGACCGCCGCGCTGAAGATGAACAGCTTCCCGAGGAAGCCCACCGTCGGAGGCACGCCTGCGAGCGACAACATGAACGCCGCCATCGCCGCCGCCCAGCCGGGCTGACGCTGCGCGAGACCGGCGAAGCGCTCCAGGTCCCATGTGTTGCCGCGCGTCTCGTCTTCACGACGCTCGATGGCGGCCAGGGTGCCGAAGGCTCCGATGGACGTCACGGTGTAGCCGAGCAGGTAGAAGAGAATGCCCTTGTAGACGCTCGCGTTGACTGCCGCGTTGGCGAGCAGCGGGGTCGCCGAGAGCACGCCACCAGCGTCCGACGCCTTGGCAGCCGCCGGCACGAAGAGCGCCGTCACGCCGAGCAACAGGTAGCCCGCGTGGGCAATCGACGAGTACGCCAGCATGCGTTTGACGTTGCGCTGGGGCATCGCGAGCAGGTTGCCCGCCACCATCGTCAGCAGCGCCAGAATGCTGAACAGCATGAACGGCACCTGCGGGTCGAGGCCGTGCACCAGCGCGAGGAAGGTTCGCACCATCGCGACGAACGCCGCGGCCTTCACGCCGACGCTCATCAGCGCGGTGACCGGCGTCGGAGCGCCTTCGTAGACGTCCGGCGTCCACATGTGGAACGGCACCGCCGCCACCTTGAACGCGAAGCCCGCGAGCACGAGTCCGAAGCCCGCGTAGACGAGACCAGACTTCGTCGCCATCGCGCCCGGGAGCAGCGTCGCCAGGTCAGACAACCGCGTGCTGCCCGTGGCGCCGTACAGCAGCGACGCGCCGTAGAGGAGCAGCGCCGCCGCGAACGCGCCGAGGATGAAGTACTTGAAGCCGGCTTCGGCAGGACGCGGGCCGCGGCGCAGGAACGCCGTCAGCGCGTACGTCGCGATCGACAGCACCTCGAGGTTGATGAAGAGCGTGATGAACTCGTTCGACGCCGCGAGCAGGCTCATGCCGGCCGCTGCGAAGAGCATCAGCGCGTAGAACTCTCCGCGCTCGGCATTGCGGTGCTTCAGGAAACCCGACGCCAGCAGACACGCGAGGCCGGTGCCGAGGCACACCATCACCGTCATGAAGCTCGAGAACGGGTCGAGCACCGCGAAGCCCTGCAGCACCAGGCGCGCAGGCTCGAACGCGTTCTGCAGCGCGAACAGGCCGGCGACGGCCGAGGCGATGACGCCGATGACCGCCATGTACGTGCGGTTCGCGGCCGAGAGGAACACCTCGGAGAGCATCAAGATGATGGCGCCGATGACCAGCACGGCCGCTGGCACCACCGTCATCATCTCCGACATCGTGAACGTGGGTGTGTTCAGCACGGTTGGCACCAGGTCAGGGAGTCTGCGGGTTCATCGCGGCCGTGGGGAGGATTCGACCCGGCGGCAGGAAGCGAGGCGTGGGCATCGGCGCGGCGTCGGCCACCACCGCCAGCTTCGGAGGCAGCTGCATCACCTTCACGCGCACCTTCATGTCCTCGAGCGAGGCGTCGACGGCCTTGCCCGAGGCGTACTGCGCGCGCGCGATGAAGCGCTCGGTCGACGGGTTCAGCATGTCGAGGAACGGCTGCGGGCGAAGGCCCATCACCGCGATGAGGATGAGGAGCGGCACCGCAGCCAGGATCTCGCGACGGTTCAGGTCCTTGAGGCCGAGGTTCTCCTGGTGCGTCACCGTGCCGAAGAAGACCTTCTGCACCATCCACAGCATGTACGCCGCGCCGAGGATGACGCCGGTGGTGGCCAGGACGCCGAACACCATCGGCAGGTTCGACTTGAAGGTGCCCAGCAGCACGAGGAACTCGCCGACGAAGCCATTGGTGCCAGGCACGGCGATGCTCGAGAACGTCACCACCAGGAAGAACGCGGTGAAGATGGGCATGACCTTCGCGATGCCGCCGTAGTCGGCCATCAACCGTGCGTGGCGGCGCTCGTAGAGGAAGCCGAAGAGGAGGAAGAGGGCTCCGGTCGACACGCCGTGGTTGAGCATCTGGTACGCGCTGCCGCTGGCGCCTTCGCTGGTGAAGGCGAACATGCCGAGCATGCAGTAGCCGAGGTGGCTGACCGACGAGTACGCGATGAGCTTCTTGATGTCCTTCTGGGCCAGGCACATCAGCGCGCCGTAGACGATGCCGATGACGGCCAGCAGGCTGATGATGAACTGGTACTGCCGCGCGGCCACCGGAAAGAACGGCACCGCGAAGCGCCAGAAGCCGAAGGTGCCCATCTTCAGCATCACGCCAGCGAGGATCATCGAGCCGGCGACCGGCGCCTGCACGTGCGCGTCAGGCAACCACGTGTGCACGGGGAACATCGGCACCTTGATGGCGAACGCGATGGAGAACGCGATGAACATCAGCGGACCCCAGCGGTGCAGGGCGGCGGCTCCAGCCGACAGGTTGTTGCAGTCACCCGCGGCAGTGCAGGCAGCCACCTCGCGGTTGAGCGCCATGAGCCCGTTGTACAGCGTCGAGTAGTCGAAGCTGCGCGAGCCCGCCGGCGCCGCGAGGAAGTAGGCGGCCAGCAGCGCGACCAGCATCAGCAGCGAGCCGATGAGCGTGTAGAGGAAGAACTTGGTCGCCGCCATCTGACGCTCTTCCGAGCCCCAGACACCGATGAGCAGGTACATCGGAATCAGCATCGCCTCGAAGAAGACGTAGAAGAGGAGCACGTCGAGCGAGCACACCGCGCCGATGAGCGCCGTCTGCAGCACCAGCAGCGCGAGGTGGAACTCCTTCACGCGCTCTTCGACGAAGGTCCAGCTGGCCAGCACCACGAGGGGCCCCAACACGCCGGTCAGGAGCACCAGCGTCATCGCCAGGCCGTCGACGCCGACGTGGAAGCTGACGCCGAGGTCGTCGATCCACCGCAGGCGGTACTCCAGCTGGAACTCGGTGCCGCTGCGCGGAACGAAGCGCGTCCACGCCCAGACGCAGGTGGCGAGGTTGAACAGCATGCCCATGAACGTGATGGCGCGAATCTGCCGCTTCTCGGTCTTGGGCAGGAACATCACCAGCGCCGCCACCAGCAGCGGCGAGAAGATGACCAGGTTCAGGATTCTGGAGTCGTAGATACTCGTCACAGGGCGTACCTCTGGAGGACCCACACGAGAGCGCCGGCGAGGCCGAGCGCCATGATGGCGGCGTAGGCTTGCGCGTCACCCGTCTGCAGGTAGCGCAGCACCGCTCCTGTTCGTTGCGTCACCCACGCGGTGCCGCGCACGGCCACGCCGTCGATGAGGATGGAGTCGACGACCCGCCACAACGCGCGGGCCACCATGCCGAACGGGCGGATGATGAGGAAGGTGTAGAGCTCGTCGACGTAGAACTTGTTGAACGACAACGAGCGCAGCCCCTCGAGCGGCCCGGAGAGCGGCTGGCCTTTGCGCGACGGGAAGTAGCGCATGTAGAGGAAGAACGCCGTGCCACCACCGATGAGGGCGATGATCCACGCCTGCAGGTACGCGCCGTACGGCACGTGCTCTTCGGGAGGAATCACGACGAACTGGCGCTTGGCGAGGTTCTCCTGCGTGGTGCGGAACACCGGGTCGAGGAAGTTCTCCATCAGCGTCTGAATCGTGTTGCGGCCCTCGGGCTTCATGATGGGCAGGCCGTGCACGAGCGCCACGACGCTCAGCACCGCGAGCACCACCAGCGGCAGCGTCATGTGCCAGCTCGACTCGTGCGCGTGCGGCGTCTTCGCCTCGGCGGAGCGCGGGTACTCGAACGCCACGAAGTACATCCGCATCATGTAGAAGGCCGTGCAGCCCGCCGTCACCACGCCGAGAATCCACGCCGTCTTCAGCGCCCACGCGATGGCAGGGATCGAGTTGGTGTGGGCCGCGTGCAGGATCGCGTCCTTCGAGAAGAAGCCCGACAGCGGCACGATGCCCGTGATGGCGAGCGTCGCGACGAGGAAGGTGATCCACGTCGTCGGCATCTCTTTGCGCAGGTTGCCCAGCTTGGTGATGTCTTCTTCTTCACCGTTGCCGTGCATCACGCTGCCGGCGCCGAGGAAGAGGCAGGCCTTGAAGAACGCGTGGGTGATGACGTGCAGAAACGCCGCCCAGAACGCACCAGACCCGATGCCGAGGAACATGAGGCCGAGCTGCGAGACGGTCGAGTACGCCAGGACCTTCTTGAGGCCCTTCTGGCTGAAGGCGATGAGCGCGGCGACCAGCGCGGTGGTGCCTCCGATGAGCGCGATGGTGGCCATCGCCGTCGGCGAGAGCACCGCGAGCCAGCTGATGCGGCAGAACAGGTAGATGCCCGACGTCACCATCGTGGCGGCGTGGATCAGGGCGGAGACCGGCGTCGGGCCCGCCATCGCGTCAGGCAGCCAGACGTAGAGCGGAATCTGCGCCGACTTGCCGGCCGCTCCGAGCAGGAACAGCAGGAGCGCGGCAGTGACGACGCCTCCGAAGGTGAAACCCATCAACGGCCCCTGCGGAATCTGGTCGTCGAGCACGCTCGCCAGCACCTTCGAGCCCTCTTCCAGCACCGGCACCGCGAGCGGGCCCTTCTGCTTCGAGCCGTCCGCCAGGCGCGCGAGCACCGACGAGCCCTCGAGACCGGGACGGCCGAGCTTGCTCGAGACGTCGCTCGGCAGCTTCATCGCCGCGTCGAGCGCGAGCACCATCAGGAAGCTCCCGACGAGGAAGCCGAAGTCACCGATGCGGTTGGTGATGAACGCCTTGCGGCCCGCGAACGCCTTGGCCGGGTCGGTGTACCAGAAGCCGATGAGCAGGTAGCTGCACATGCCGACGCCTTCCCAGCCGACGAAGAGCAGCGGCAACGAGTCGCCCAGCACCAGCGTCAGCATGGCGGCGACGAACAGGTTCAGGTACGCGAAGAAGCGCCAGTAGCCGTCGTCGTGGCTCATGTACTCGGTCGAGTACAGGTGGATGAGGAAGCCGACGCCGGTGATGACGAGCAGCATCGAGCCCGAGAGGTGATCGGCGAAGAGGCCGAACGTCACCTTGAAGGTGCCTGCCGAGAACCAGGTGCCGTAGTCGGCGCCGACGGCGTAGTTGACGCTCCCGAAGGGCGTGGCGGCCATCGCGCGGTAGTCGTTGATGGTCCAGAAGACGAGGAGCGAGAGCAGGAAGCTGCCGAACACCGCGCTCACGGCGATGAGGTGCGTGTTGGCGCGGCCGAGCACCTTGCCGAACACGCCCGTGATGAAGGCGCCGATGAGCGGCAGCAAGATGATGAGCCACAACATCTGGCCCGCCTGCTGCGGGTCGACCGGCGCAGTCTGGAAGAACTCGACGAGTTTCTGCATGGCGTTTTCCCGTGCCCGAGCCGGTGAGGCGCTCAGGCTCTCCCGTCAGTGCTTCATGGACTGGATTTCTTCGATGTTCACGGTGCCGCGATTCCGGAAGACGGCGATGACGATGGCGAGCCCGACGGCCGCTTCGGCAGCCGCGACGGCGATGATGAAGAAGGGCGAGATGTGACCGACCGTGTCGCCCCGCTCCCGCGCGAACGCGAGGAAGGTCAGATTGGCCGCGTTCAGCATCAGCTCGATGCACATGAAGACGACGAGCGCGTTGCGGCGCACGAGCACGCCGAGCATGCCGACGCAGAACAGCGCCGCCGCGAGGATGAGGTAGTTGGCCGTGGGGACGACGCTCATGGATTCGCTCCGGGGGGCTTCAGACGCGGGCCTTCGCGACCACCACGGCGCCGAGAATGGCGACGAGCAGCAGCAGCGAGACGGCTTCGAACGGGAACAACCACTGGGTGTAGAGGACCGCGCCCAATTCCTTCAGCGTACCGAAACTGGCGAGCCGGCCCGCGTCGCTGGCCCAGGTCACCGTGTCGCTTGCGGGCAGCTTGCGGAACACGCCGACGAGCGAGACAAGGAGCGCGAGCGTGGCGAGCCCACCGGCCACGCGCGACGGAGACAGCTGCACGATGGGCCCGCTGTCGGTCAACGACAGCAGCATGATGACGAAGAGAAAGAGCACCATGATGGCGCCGGCGTACACGAGCACCTGGATGACGGCGATGGTGTGCGCCCAGAGCAGCACGTAGGTGCCGGCGAGGAAGAAGAAGCTCGCGACGAGCGACATCGCGCTGGCGACCGGGTTGCGGAGCGCGATGACGCCACCAGCCGCGCCGATGGTGCCGACCGCGAACAACCAGAACAGAACCTGTTCGGCGATCACTGGAACTCTCCGTACGCGCCCCAGGGCTTGTCGCCGTGCGGGCAGCGCTTCTTCGTGATGTGGTCCTCGAAGTCCTTGCGGAACTTCTGCACGAACGACTGCACGGGCAGTGCGCCGGCGTCTCCGAGCGCGCAGATGGTGTTGCCAAGACCGATGGGCGGCCACGGCGCGATGGACTGCGCGACGTGCATCAGCGTGTCGAGGTCGGCCAGCTCACCGCGGCCTTCTTCGATCTTGCGAATGAGGCGGGCCATCCACGGCTGGCCTTCGCGGCACGGCGTGCACTGGCCGCACGACTCTTCCGCGTAGAACCGCGCGACGCGCCAGAGGCTGCGCACGACGCAGGTCGAGTCGTCCATCACGATGATGCCGCCCGAGCCGGCCATCGACTGCAGCGGCTTGAAGGCGTCGAACTCGAGCTTCACGTCGAGCTCGTCGGCGGTGAGCACGGGCGCCGAGCTGCCGCCAGGAATCACGGCCTTCACGGAGCGGCCTTCAGGAAGTCCCTGGCCGTACTCTTTGTCGAAGATCAGCTCCTTCATCGAGGTGTCCATCGACACTTCGTACGTGCCGGGGCGCTTCACCGTGCCCGACAGCGTGACGAGGCGCGTGCCACCCGACTTCGCGGCGCCGATCTTCGAGAACCAGTCAGCACCCTTCTCGAAGATGCGCGGCAGCGCGGCGATGGTCTCGACGTTGTTCACCACCGTGGGGCAGCCGAAGAGGCCGACGACGGCAGGGAACGGCGGCTTGAGGCGGGGCCAGCCCTTCTTGCCTTCCAACGATTCGAGGAGCGCCGTCTCTTCACCGCAGATGTACGCGCCAGCGCCGCGCACCTGGTAGACGTTGAGCTCGAAGTCCTTGCCCATCAGCTTCTTGCCGAAGATGCCGTTCGCATAGGCCTCGGCGATGGCGTTCTCGAGCACGGCCGACGGGTGTTTGAACTCGCCGCGCGCGTAGATGTAGCAAGTGTGCGCGCCCAGCGCGTAGCAGGCGATGCCGATGCCCTCGAGCATCAGGTGCGGGTCGTACTCGAGGATGAAGCGGTCCTTCGCGGTGCCGGGCTCGGACTCGTCGGCGTTGATGGCGAGGTAGCGGGGCTTGGTGTTCTTCTCAAGGGAAGGAACGAAGCTCCACTTGAGGCCGGTGGGGAAACCGGCCCCGCCACGGCCGCGCAGGTTCGACTTCTTCACCTCGTCGGTGATCTGCGCCGGCTGCATCTCCAGCACCTTCTTCAGCTGCTGGTAGCCGCCGCGCTCCTGGTAGCCCTTGAACGTGTGCTGACCGGGCTTGCCCCAGTCACGCGTCATGACCTTCTCGTTGAGCACGCTCATGAGAGCTTCTCCAGCAGGCCGTCGAGCTTCTGTTTGGTGAGGTTCTCGTGGTGGTCTTCGTTGATCTGCAGGCACGGCGCCGTGCCGCAGCTCGCGAGGCACTCGGTCTCACGCAGGAAGTACTTCTCACCGCGGGTGCCGGCGGGCGTGTTGAGCTTGCCCTCGAGGTACTTGAGCATGCCCTCGGCGCCACGGAGCGCACACGAGAGGTTGGTGCAGACATCGATGACGTACTTGCCAGGCTTTTCGGTGTGGAACATCACGTAGAACGTCGCGACCTCGTAGCAGTGAGCGACGGTCGTCTCGAGGCGCTCGGCGACGAGCTTCATGCCCTCGGGGGGCAGCCAGCCTTTGATGGTCTGGAGCACCCGCAAGGCGGGCAGCATCGACGCGCTCTTGCGATCATTCGGGTAGTGGGAGAGCAGGACCGCGATCTCGTCGTCGAATCGCTTCTGCTCTGCGGCGGTGAAGAGGGGCTCCGACATGGCGGCGGGTTCGTAGAAGCGCGCACCCCTCGCGTCAACGA
The DNA here is from genome assembly GCA_040400045.1 of Myxococcaceae bacterium. Taxonomy (GTDB): domain Bacteria; phylum Myxococcota; class Myxococcia; order Myxococcales; family Myxococcaceae; genus Xiheimicrobium. Next base: position 42,957 of record JBBAQZ010000032.1, on the reverse strand, counting down.
AAACCCAAGTGTCAGGCGCACTTCGATCGACTCACGCATGAGCCCATCGAATGATCTCGGTGTGGATCAGCGGGTCACGGCTGGCCGCCGTCGGCCAGACAGACCCCGACGGGGTACCAGCAGCCCTGGCCACACTGCGCGAGCGTTCTGCCGAAACACGAGCGCGCGCCGGCGTCGGTGCCCGCGCAGTCACGCCCCTTCCATGACTGGCCGCTCGGGCAACTCACGCCACCGTCGAACGCGGCTGGAGGGAAACATGGCCCGTCCGAGACGACGGCCCAGCACGCGGCCCCAGCAGCGCAGGAGAGGAAGGTTCCAGAAGCCGGCGCCGTGCAGTACTCCACGCCGGCATACTCGGCGGAGCATGCAACCCGAGGTGCTACGATGGGGGGTGAGAGCACGAGGTCGGCGCGATTGTCGCTCCGGGCGCCTTCGCACACTGGTCCGGGGCTCGATGAGCAGCTCGCCACCACAGCGCACCAGAACATCGAGAAGATCGCTCGCATGCAGCCGCGCTCAGCACCCGACGTGCCAGCGACCCGGTCGACATCTCGCACGATTGCAGGCACCCACGCTGGGCGGGCGCGGCCAGAACGACATCGGTGCCATGCGTCTCCGCTCACGGGGTGGGCGGCGGGGGCCCCGGGCGGCCAAAGCGGTACGGCTCGCGCACCGTCAGGCCCGGAGCGGTCACCACCATCACCAGATCGCTGACCGGCAGCGCCTGCGAGACGAGCGACAACGACTCGACGTGCGTCTTCGCCTCGGTCGTCGGATCGAGCGTGAAGAACGTGCGCCCACGGGTCACCTGCAGGCCGGGCGGCAGCTCGAGCTGCACCGTGATCGCCGACGCCGACGGGCCGTACTCGAGCCGCGCGGCGAGCTCCATCTGGGTCGGGGACAGCTTCTGCTGCAGCCACGTCGCCACGACACGGGGCGCTGCAACGGTGGGCGGCACAGGCGTGATCGCCGTCTCGCCGGGAGCCACCACCGGCTCCCCTTTCTTCTCCGAACACGAACAGCCCGAGCACATCAGCAAGGCCGGGACCAGCCACGAGCGCATGTGCCGCGCTGTAGCACTGTGTCTCCCGTCGTGCGGAACCTGAATGGAATCAGTCGGCTCGGCCTTCAATGGAGTTGACGCGAGGCAAGAAGCGGTGTGGCTTCTGGGATTCCTTGGGCGTGACGAGGTCTTCTCTTTGAGCGCAGGTCAGGAACACCGCCAGCTGGCGACCGGCACCGCGCCGTCCGGCTACCGTGTGCTCATCGTCGAGGACAACCCGCACATCATCGAGATGTACAGCTACGTGCTCAAGAAGCTCGCGGCCAACGAGCTCAAGGGCGAGACGCCGCTCGAGGTGCACTTCGCCGCTGACGGGCACGCCGCCCTCGCGCTGCTCACCGAGTCGTCGTTTCAGCTCGTGATGACCGACCTCTACATGCCCGTGATGGACGGGTTTCAGTTGATCGAGAAGATCCGCTCCGAGCCGACGCTGAGGGGCCTGCCCGTCGTGGCCATCTCTGCGGGTGGCGAGGACGCGAAGGACCGGGCGGTGAAGCTCGGCGTGACGAGTTACCTCAGGAAGCCCGTCCGCTTTGCCGACGTGATGGACACCGTGAAGCAGTTGCTGCGAATCACCTGAAGAAGGAACGAATGTCCCAGGCCATGACGAGAGACAAGGTCAGCGGGGATGCGCTCTTCATCCTGAAGAGCCTGAAGGAGAATGGGCGGCTCGGCCGCTCGAACAAGCTGGCAGAGGTCAAGACGTCGCTGGAAAGCACCGTCTCCCTCGAGTTCGACAGCTACTTCTTCTTCCTCCGCAAGTTTCACTACATCGCGATGGACCGCGAGGCGCAGCTGAAGCTCACGGATCAGGGTGAGCGCGTGGTTGGCGGCGATTACCTCGACAAGTTCACCGGAGAGGTCGGCGAGTTCTTCGCTGATCAGCTCACCGGTGACACCGACGACGATGGCAACTCCACGTTGATGCAGCCGCCCGATCCTCCCGCCACCGACCTCATCCTGGAACCCACCGTCATGCCCCCTCCCCCGCCGCGTGGTAGCCGCAAGCCCCAGTCTGACGAGTTCGCGCCGTCTTCCATTCCCCACGTCACCGCGCCTGAGGTCCCGCCGCAGCGCGGCTTTGCTCCTGCTCCCCTTCCACTCACGGCGGCCGTCGTGTCCCCACAACCTATGCAACTGAACCAACCCGTCTCGAACTCGGGCATGTCGAACCTGTCGGGCGCCGGCAAAGGTCAGGACCTCGACCTGCGCTACCAGAAGCACGACCCCATCGGTCAGGGCCCACTCGGCACCGTCTTCAAGGGCAAGCACAACGCCCTCGGCCTCGACGTGTGCGTGAAGGAGCTCAAGGACATCTTCGGCTACTTCTCGTTCCTGCAGCGCGGTGAGGTGATCAAGCGCCTGAAGAAGGAACTCTGCGCGCAGGCGCAGGTGAGACACCCCGCCATCGTGCAGGTGCTCGACCAGAACACCGACGTCGCCCGCCCCTACTTCGTGATGGAGCTCTGCAAGGGCAGCCTTCGCGAGAAGCTCGACGCCGCCAATGGCAAGGGCATCGCGGTGCCGACGGCGATTCGGTACTTCCTGCAGCTCGCCTACGGCCTGCGCGCCGCGCACCAGCAGGGCCTCACGCACCACAACATCAAGCCCGAGAACGTGCTGTTCGACGCGTACGGGAACGCGAAGCTCGGTGACTTCGGCCTCTCGCGCGTCATCGAGGTCGACCAGACCAAGGGCATGCCCCAGGTCTTCGTCGGCACCGGCGGCATGGGCTACATGAGCCCCGAGCTGATGTCGCGAGGCAAGGAAGTAGGTCCGTCGTCCGATGTCTACGGCCTCGGCATCCTGCTCTACGAGATGCTGACCGGGCAGATTCCCGGCCGGCGGTCGCCGCTGCCGAGTGAGATCAACTCCGACTGCCCGACCAAGCTCGACCCCATCTTCGACAAGATGACCCAGGACCGGAAGGACTCGCGCTACCCCGACTTCGAGGCGACGCTCGACGACTTCTACAACGCGTTCTCGGGCAAGGAGTACCTGGCCAAGGGAGACGTCATTCTCTCGAGTGAGGCCTCGTCGAACGGCTGAGGTCAGGCGCGGTCGACGCCGTCAGCGCCTCGCCGACCGTTCAGGTGACGCGGCCCTCAACCTGAGTGAAGCGACACGACATGAACGGCGTCCCCAGGCTGGTCGTCGGCCCGCGACTCCAGGGCGCGGGCAGCGTCAACCCTCGACGTCGTTCATCGCCGCGTGCAGCGCCTCAGCCTTGTCAGAGTGCCCCTCGGCGAACAACGTCGTCTCGGCCTTCTCGAGCAGCGTGTCGAAGCCGAGCCGGGTCACCGCGCTCACGGCGACGCCGCCGTGCGTGCGAATGAGCAGCTCGACCTGCTCCGGGGAGAGCCGGTCGACCTTGTTCCACACCTTGAGGCGTGGGCGGTCGCCGAGGTCGAGCGCGCCGAGGATCTTCTCGACCGCCTCGACCTGCGCGTCCCGGGCAGGGTCAGCGGCGTCGATGACGTGCAGGAGCAACGACGCGTCGCCCAGCTCTTCGAGCGTCGCGCGGAACGCAGCCACCAGGTCCTTCGGGAGGTCGCGAATGAACCCCACGGTGTCGGTGATGATGACCTCATGCTCTCGGGGGAAGCGCAGGCGGCGGCTGGTCGGGTCGAGCGTGGCGAAGAGCTTGTCCTCGGCGAGCACCTCGGACTTCGTCAGCGCGTTGAGGAGCGTCGACTTGCCGGCGTTCGTGTACCCGACGATGGAGATGATGGGCAGCTCGCGGCGGCTGCGCTGACGGCGGCGCGTTCGACGGTCCCCAGAGAGCTGGTCGAGCTTCCGCTCCAGCATGGTGATGCGATCGCGCACGCGGCGGCGATCGAGCTCGAGCTTCGTCTCACCGGGTCCACGGCCGCCGACCCCGCCACCCATGAGTCGTGACATCGACTCGTTGGCGCCGACGAGCCTCGGCATCAGGTACTTCAGCTGCGCGAGCTCGACCTGCAGCTTGCCTTCGGCGCTCTGGGCCCGCTGCGCGAAGATGTCGAGGATGAGCTGGGTCCGATCGAGCACCTTCATGCTGGTCGCCTCGCTGATGCCTCGGGCCTGGCTGGGCGAGAGATCCTTGTCGAGGATGAGCACGTCGCCGTGCAGTTGCATGGCGCGCAGGTTGAGCTCGTCGAGCTTGCCGCGCCCGATGAGGTACTTCGGGTCGGCCTGACGTCGCACCTGAAGCAGCTCATCGACCACCTCGACACCGGCGGTCCGCGCGAGCTCCTTCAATTCGGAGAGCGAGGCCTCGGAGTCGGCGCGTTTCCCATCGAGACACACCGCCACCAGCACGGCGCGTTCGCGATCGCCGATCCGTCGCGCCGTGGCCTTCGAGGCGAGCTCGTCTTCCAGCGCGTCCACTGTCGCCGCGAAGTCGGGCTGGTCGTCGAACACCGAGCGCAGCGACTCGGTCCTCCACAACGTGCCATCACGGTTCTCTGGCAACAGGTGGCCGTAGTGCAGCACGCCCGGCTCGCCGTCGGGCTGAACGCCGATGGCCGCGACGAGGTCGAGCCGCAGCAGCGCGAGGTCGGTGAGGTCGTCTCGCGTGAGCTCCTCGGACTTGAGGTGCGTGTGCACCAGGCGCAGCCCCCTCAAGCGCACCTGACCCGCGCGGGTACGGCCGATGTCGGGCAGCTCGAGCTTGTGCGCGTTGCCGACGATGACGTGCTCGACCTCGCCTTTGCGCGAGAGCAGCACGCCGACCTGTCGATTCGTCTCGTGGCTGAACTCAGCGAGGTGCCGGGCGAGCTCGGCGCTCACGATGTCGTGAGGTGAGACGCGACGCCGAAACGTGTTGCGCAGGTGCTTGAGCTCGCTGGGCTTGAGGCCCAGGGTGTTGCCGGTGGGTTCGTTCATGTGGCCGTGTGGTGAGGCGATAGCGTCGCGGGCTGCGCGCGGCAACCGTGGCAACGACCATCAGGGTGGGCCCTTCGGCGAACGCAGGGACGCGTCAGACGCTCGACATCACCATGGCGGCCCTGCTGACGGCGCAGTCTGGCCCGGCTGACCGGGACGAGTTCGTCGTGCTGACCGTTGGCCCGAAGACCGATGGCGCTCGCGAGCCAGCGCTTCTGCCACTTCACCGCACGGTCGCGCGCCGCAGGAACAGTGACAGTCCGTCGCGCACGCCGAGCGTCTCGAAGGTCGACGGGTCCGGCGGCGGCGCACAGCGAGGGTCGACCACCACGTAGCCCGCGCGCTCGGCCAGCTCCGAGGAGCCCCCCGGATTCTGTGGTGACGGCAGCTCGGGCGTGAGCCCAGCGGCAGGCAACGGAGCGCTCAGCTGTGCCAGCGCATAGAGCCCATCGGCGAGCGGCTTGCCACACCCCGCGACGAGCACGAGCGGCGCGGGCGTCTCGGACACGCCGGCTTCGAGTGCCGACAAGCGCCACCCCGAAACGACCTGCATCGGCCTCGTCCCCAGGACGACGAAGGCCCGGAAGAGCAGCTCGGCGCCGAGGCTGTCCTGGTCGGTGGCCTCGGTGAGGCCAACGTGGGTGACACCGACCGACGCGAGCGCGTCGCGAATCGCCCGGGGAGTGCCGAGGGTCGCGTAGTCGAGCCCAAGCGTGTGCGGCACGTTGTCCATCATCACGCGACGCCCGATGCCAAGGTGCAGGGCGTTCCGGTGCAGCAGCACCAGCGCCTCGGCCGGGAGCGCCGCGCCCACCGCCTCGAAGCCCCGAAAGTCGCGCAGCTGTTCCTCGCGGGTGTGTTTGAAGCCGGCCCCCAGGGCGTGCACCGCGCGAGCGAGCGGCGACTGTCCATGCGCGCGATGGGTCGGCAGGAAGGGCACATCGGCCGTGCCCGCGAGCTGAATCCCGACGAGGGTGAGCACCAGCGCGCGCAGCAGCCGGGTTCCACGCGCCCAGGCGAGCGACAGCGTCACGACGACGACGCCAGTCATGAGCGGCACCAGCGGGACGAGGTAACGCTCCTGGTGTGCCAGCAGGTACCAGAGCAGGAGCGAGCCGTGCAGCGCGAGCACCAGCGCCCACGTCTTCCGCGAGCCCTTCAGGAACACCAGCGCTGGGAGCAGCAACGTGAACAGCGAGCCAAAGACGGGCCGCAGGCCATGGAAGTCGAAGAAGGTGTACCGGCTCCACGAGTAGTCGACCATCGCCTTCGCCGCGCCGCCCATTGACTGCGGCTCGGCCTCGAGGTCGACGGCCTCGGTCACGTAGCGAAGAACCCAGGCGGCCGAGTTCGGCGTCCACGGCGTGCAGCGAAGCCGCGCACACAGCGCCGGCTAGACGGGGCTCCGTGTGGCACGACGTTCGTCAGCCAGTGTGGCGACGTGAGCACGAGTGACTGATGCTCGCTTGCACCAGGCCTTCCTGGAAGTCGACCAGTCCACCAGCCACGGCGTACTGCTCCGCGAGGCCCAGGTGGTACCAGCGCGCATCGTACGAGAGGTTGTCGAGGGCCAGCACCGGCAGCGTCGCCACGACACACGCCAGGACGCCGACGACGAAGAGCAGCTGCTCGAGGCCCGAGGCCGGCAACACCAACGTGGGCAACGACGGGGGCTGGCGACTCCAGAGCCCGACGACGAAGAGGGCCGCGACGGCCGCGACGAAGAATGGGGCTCCGAACAGGTGGAGCAACCCGCCGACGAAGACGATGAAGAAGAACAGCAAGAGACCGAGGGCGAACGCGATCGCGAGCTCGCCGTCGACGACTTCATCGGGTAACAACCACTGGAGCACCCGTCGGCCCGCCAACACACAGCCGCCTCCGAGCGTGACTGCACACGCACCGCTCGCGAGGAGCCGCGGCAGCACCCAGTCGCCGAGAGGGTCGACGGCGATGAAGCGCGACGCCAACCACGCGGCGGAAGCGGCCAGGGCGAGCGCGGTGCCGAGGTTCCGAGAGCCCTTCACGTGGCTGCTCCGTGAGGCCGCACCGCGAAACGATGAGGGTCGAGCCCCCGGGTCCACATGCAGCGGGCACACCAGAGCTGCGTCGCTCGAGGTCCTGGGAACGCCGCCTCAGGCCATGCCGCGACCACGACGAGACTCTCGTGTCCAGTGTGCTTGCAGACCTCAGTCTGGCTGACACCTCGGCCGGATCCTGAGCAAAACGACTGGAGGCCTGCCGCACATTGCGAGGTAGCCTCTCCTGCGTCGTGTTGGAGTCCTTCTACCCCGCCGTCCTCTTTGCGTTCGGGCTGCTCTTCGGCAGCTTCTTGAACGTCGTCATTCACCGGCTGCCACGGGCCGAGAGTGAGACCAGCACCTGGTGGGTCGGCTACGGCAGCCTCGTCAACCCGCGACGCTCGCAGTGCCCGCACTGTGGCCACGCCATCACCTGGTACGAGAACATTCCCGTCTTCTCGTGGCTGGCGCTGCGGGGAAGGTGCTCGGCGTGCAAGACGCCCATCTCTCCTCGCTACGTGCTGGTCGAGCTCATGACCGGGCTGCTCTTCCTCGCGTGCTTCGTGCGCTTCGGCTGGGCCTGGCCGTTGCTGCCCGCGCTCGTGATGGTGGTGCTGGTGGTGCCGCTCGTGTTCATCGACGCAGAGCACTGGATTCTGCCGTTCGAGCTGACGTTGCCCGGCATCGCGCTGGGCCTGGGGTTGACGATTCCGCTCGGCTGGGGCGCCACCCGCGACGCGCTCATCGGCGCTGCGGCCGGGTTCCTTGGCTTTCGCGTGATGGAGTACCTGGGCTGGCTGCTGTTCCGCAAAGAAGCGCTCGGTGCCGGCGACAAGTACCTGCTCGCGCTGCTCGGAGCCTTCCTCGGGGGGCGACCGCTGTTCGGCGTGATCTTGCTCTCGTCGTTGCAGGGCGCGATCTTTGGCGGCCTCAGCCTGCTGTTCCGTGGCCGCGCCGGCCCTGAGGTGCCTCGAGAGAAGGCCGCCCCCACCGAGGCGCTGCCCGTCGACGGCGCGACGCCGACCGAGGCCGTCGAAGAAGAGGAAGAGGTCTTCACCTTCACGCCCGACTTCCTCAAGCCCGGGCTCTCGGCGCTCCGACGACTCGTGCTGCTCCCTTGGACGTTGCTGTTTCAGCCGATCCCCGACGACCCGCTGCCGGTCGAAGGCGAGATGGTCGACGACGCCGTCGACGAGTGGGTCCCCGGGACGACTTCCCTGCCATTCGGCCCGTGGATTGGTCTGGCCGGCCTCGAAGTGCTGCTCCTCACGCCGTGGTTGCACGCGACGTTCGCGGGCACTGCGTTCGGCATGACGATGAAGCTCTTCTTCGGGAGCTGAGTTTCCGACTCCGACAGCGATCACTCGAAGACGACGAGATCGTCTCGATGCACCGCCTCGTCGAGCCCACGCCAGCCGAGCGCCGACTCGATCTGCCCGCTCTTGAGGCCGGCGATGCGACGAAGGTCCTCGGCGCCATACGCGACGAGGCCACGACCGAACGCCTTGCCATCAGGCCCGCAGAGATCGACCGGGTCGCCGTGCGCGAAGTTGCCCTTCACCTCGCGAAGGCCCGACGGGAGCAGGCTCTTCTTCCTGTCCACCAGGGCCACGCGAGCGCCAGCGTCGACGACGAGCGTGCCCTTCGGCTTCAGCGCGTGAGCAATCCACGCGGCGCGGGCATCGCGATGAGAGGACGTCGGCTCGAACACGGTGCCCACGTCAGCGCCTGCGAAGAGGCTGGTGAGCGCGCCGCTCCGGTGGCCTTCGGCGATGACGCACCGCAGACCGAGCTCGGTCACGCGCGCGGCAGCGCGGAGCTTCGTCACCATGCCGCCGGTGCCCACCGTGCTCCCGCTGCCGCCAGCCGACTTCAGCATCTCGGGCGTCACGTGCTCGACCAGGGGAATGCGCTTCGCGCCGGGGTTGGTGCGCGGGTCCGCGTCATAGAGCCCGTCGACATCGGACAAGATGATGAGCGCGTCGGCCTGCACCAGCCCGGCGACGAGGCCCGCGAGCGTGTCGTTGTCGCCGAACTTGATCTCGTCGACCGACACCGTGTCGTTCTCGTTGATGATCGGCACCACGCCGTGCTCGATGAGCCGCTCGAGGGCATGGCGGGCGTTGAGGTAGCGACGCCGGTCCTGCATGTCCGAGTGCGTCAGCAGGACCTGCGCGACGAGCGTCGGTGAGAGCGCCTCTTCCCACGCGCGCATCAACCGGCTCTGCCCGACGGCGGCGCACGCCTGCTTGCCCGGCATGTCTCTGGGCCGAGCGGGGAGCCCCATGCGCTCGACGCCCAGCGCGATGGCGCCCGACGACACGACGATCAACTGACGACCTTCGCCGAGCGCGAGCAATTCCCTCGCGAGTTTCTCGAAGTGCGGCCGATGGAACTTCCCCGTCGCGTGCGTCAGCGCGTTGGTGCCGATCTTCACGACGACCCGCCGGGCCTGCGCGAGCGCCTCACGCCCCGTCTTTCGTCTCGGACTCACGGCTCGCCGCTTACCCCACTTCGTTCACCGCGAGCACCGGGAGCGATGATTGACCGAAGCGTCCGGCCCGGACGATGCGGCTCCACATGGGGCGGAACAACGTGGACGACGAGACCCCGAACACCCGCAGCGTGCGGCGATGGTCGAGCAAGACGACGAGGCCCGCGGTCAGCGCAAGCGGCCACCAGGCGAGCCACAAGAGTCGAGACGCCAGCCAGTCAGGACGCTGGGCGCCGAAGAACTCGGCGTGAAACGCGAGGTGGTGCTCTTCGTCGGCGCAGAGCTGCGCCAGCGCGTCGCGGAGCCCACAGGCGGGCAGCACCTTCGCCAGCACGCCATAGAACGAGATGCCGATGACCTCGGCCGCCAGCAGCACCAGCAACTTGAACCGGACCCCCAGCGCGCGCCGGCCACGCACGAACAACCGCTCGGTCCACTGGCGAGCCAGCGAGCGTCCACCGAGCGCGTTCACCATCAACCCCAGTACGCGCGCGTGACGCCCCTCTTCGGCGACGAAACGCTTGAGCGACGCGCGGTAGTCGTCGTCGATGCCGTGCAGCTGCGCCGAGTCGATGTCGTGCGCGATGCGTCCTTCCCCGGACTCGCCGAGCTGGAACTTCGCCAACGACGCGGCGAGCGCGAGCCGATGCGACTCTGGCAGCACAGGCGGCGTGATGTCCGGCAGCGGCCGCTGCGCGTTCTGGTCGAAGTGTCGTCTCCACGCGTTCCAGTTCATGTGCAGATGGAACACCGGCACGCGCGGCCCGTGCTGCACGCTTGACCGAAGCGTCGGGACTCGTTCCTGAACGGTCGCGCGGAAAAGTGAATGGCGAGCGACGAGGACAGCGGAATCGACGACGTCAAGGCGGTGCCCGGCTTGTTTCATCAGCGCGCGTGCGGTCTCGTCATTCCCCTTACCGCAGCGCAGTGGAGGCCGACCCGATGCGCCCTCAAGTCAACGTCGCAGCGACGATGGACGAAGCCGGAGGCGAGCTGCTCGAGCGCGCTCTCGACCCTTCTCGCTGGGCCTTGCCCACCCGACGCGTCACCAGAGACAACCTCTGCCAGGTCGGCTCCGTGCAGGTGTGTGCCTCACTCGACATCACGCCGACACTCGACACGTTCATCCGAGTGTCGTTTCGCGGGCCCGATCTCTCACCGATGGATGCTGCGGAGCTGCTCGAGCAGTTCGTCTCGAAGCGCTTCACCTACGTGCCGAACGCGGAGTGGTTCGTCGAGATCGACGCGCGAAAGTGGATTCACTTCTCGCGCAAGTACACGGAGCAACGTCTCGAGGCTTGAGGCAGACTCGTCGCATGTGGATGATCCGTTTCTTCTTCGTGTGCGCGCTGTCCCTCAGCGCCGTCGCCTCTGCCGACATCATCGCGGGGCCCGAAGCCGAGTGCCGGGACAAGAAGGTCCGGGACCCCTGCCGCGCCGAGAACGGTTCGGGCGTGTGCACCGCCTCGAAGTGCAGCCGCAACGACTACAGCGGTGGCGTTCCTCCGAAGCAGAAGGTCGTCGACTGTCTCAAGTGCGTCGAAGCGAAGCCGGACGCTGGCGTCGCCGCTCCGAAGAAGAAGGCGAAGCCGTGAAGGTTTCGCTCCTCGCGTTCACGGTGCTGCTCTCGAGTGCAGTGCTCGCCGACATTCCTCCCGACAACTCGTCGCAGTGCCAGGGCGCGAAGGCCGGGTCCACATGCACGACGGATGACGGCGCGAGCGGCACGTGCGTCGCACAGCTGGTGAGCCGCTTCGACTACAGCGACGGCGTTCCACCGAAGACGAAGCAGGTCGAGATGATGATTTGTGTCGCGACCGCAGCGGCACCGTCAGCGGTGCGTTCGTCTCCTCCCTTTCTGGCTGCGGGCATCATCCTGTTGGCAATGCTCGCGCTCATCGGTGTGAAGCTCACCGGCCGTAGGCGTCGGAGCGCGACCGCGTGAGCCTGGCTGACACCGTGCTCGCTCCGGCGGACTCGGTCCGGTCCACTGCGCTGCGGCTGGCGTCCCCCTGGCTGAGTCCGCTGTACGCCGACCGGCAGCGCCGCGTCTGGTGGTTGGGCGTCGTCTCCATCATCAGCGCCTTCGCGGTCACCGGCCTCGTACCCCTGTGGAGCCTCGCGCTCGGGCCCGTCGTGCTCGGCGTGCCGCACCTCGTCTCTGACGTCCGCTACCTCGTGGTGCGCCCCGGGCTCCATCGTCGCGCGCTGCTGGTCGTCTCGTTGGGGGCCCCGCTGATGGCGACGTCGCTGGGAGCGCCACCGGTGGTCGGCGCGCTCGCGATGTTCCCGGCGGTGTTGGTGACATCGTCGCTGCGCGGGACCTGGAAGCTCGCCGTCGCCCTCGTCGGGTGCGCCGCGCTCTCGTGGCTCGCGTGGGCCAGGCCGTACGAGTTTCAGCTGGGCTTCGTGCACGGCCACAACCTCGTCGCCGTCGCGCTCTGGTGGAGCCTGTCGTCTCGAACCCCATCGATGGCGTGGATTCCGGCGCTCACGCTCCTCGGGGCCGTCGCCATCATGGCCGGCGCGCTCGACCCGCTCGTGACGCTCGCGGGCGGCTGGAGCGCTCCCTTCACCGGCACGAGCTTCACCGAGTTCGTCGAGACGACGACCCCAGCGATGGACCCGACGCTCGCAGCGCGCCTCGTGTTGTCCTTCTGCTTTCTCCAGTCCGTTCACTACGCGGTGTGGCTGCGGCTGGTGCCCGATGACGAGCGCGTGAGGCCTGCGCCACGGACGTTCCGCGCAAGCTGGACGTCGCTGGTCGATGACTTTGGTCTCGCCCCGCTCCTCGTGTTGACGGCCCTCGGGCTCGGCGTGGCTGCGTGGGGCGCCTTCAGTCTGACTGCGGCCCGCCTGGGCTACCTGCGCCTCGCGGCGTTTCACGGCTACCTCGAGCTCGCCATCGCGGCGCGGTGGTTCGTGCACGGGAGAGCGACATGAGCGGCTTCTTCGGCACGGCCTTCGGCGCGTGGCTCATCGGCTTCACCTTCACGCAAGCCATCGAGATGCCCCTCTACCTGCGCGTCACGCACGGCCGCTGGAGCACGTCGTTCCTCGCCTCGACGCTCACCCACCCCATCGTGTGGTTCGTCTTCCCAGCGCTGTGCCCGCTCGCGTGGGGCTACTGGGGCATGTTGGCCGCCGCCGAGGCGTTCGCGGTGCTCGGTGAGACGGTCTGGTTGCGCCTCAACGGCGTCGGCGAGTCGCTCAAGTGGGCCTTCGTCGTCAACGCGGCGAGCGCCGTCGGGGGCTTGCTGCTTCGCGCGACGTTCGACGTGCCGTGAGCGCGCTTTCCACCGCGATCGACGTCCTCCGAGCCAATCAGGTCTGATACGCTGTCGCGACTGATTCGGAACTGTCCTGTGACCTTACAGGGACGTGCTGCTGCTCGACCTGTGTCGTCTCAAGCACTTGAATGCACTGACTCTTGTCACAGTCCAGCAACAATGTAGGCAAGCTGGCGACACTGTAGCCAAACGAAGTCTGCAGCTCTCGGGGACCAGTCCATGACCATCAAGCTTCAGCGCGGTCGGCAGTTCGCAGTCGGCGATGCATCGGTGCAGGTCCTCGACGCCAAGGGGAAAGTCGGCACGTACCTCCAGAAGGCGGCCGACAAGCTGGTCAGCCAGAACATCTCGGTGGTGGTGTCCGGGCCGTACAACAGCAAGCTCACCCTGGCGACCGCAGCCGACTGGAAGGGCTTCCTCGAGAAGAACTGCGCGAACAAGGCGCAGACCGACGCGTTCGTGAAGAAGACCGGCATCACGTTCAGCGACTTCCTCAACGCCATCGACGACGCGGCGGCCAGCGACGACAAGGGCCTCACGCTCGACCTTCGGCCAGGCAGCGAGCTTTCGAAGGCGCTGTCGCTCGACACGACCGGGATTCCGCGCCACGTTCCAGAAGGACGTTCAGGCGACGGTCGAGGTCGTGAAGAAGCAGCTGCTCGCGCTCGACCTCAAGGAAGAGCCCACCAAGATGTCGAAGGAAGAGCGCGCTGGAGCGCTCGCCGCAAAGACCGATCGCCCGGTCTTCTGGATGTGAGCTGAGGCTTTTCCTCTCGACCTGGAGCGCCCTGTGACGAACAGAATCGGTGGATGGAACATCGGCGCGGCCACCAACCGCGGCGGCACCCGCAACCTCGCGGCCACGGCGGCGAAGTTCGAGGTCGCCGAGAAGGTGAAGTACCCGGTGAGGGAAGCCTCTGACGTCGTGTCCCTGCCGGGTGGCAGGTTCCTCATCGTCGGCGACCGCGCGGACAAGGTCGGCGTCGTCGGCGCTGACGGCACGCTCACCAAGCTCAAACTGCCCGGACTCCCCAACGGCAACAGCCAACTCGAGGGCGCCGCGTACGACCCGGTTCGTCACCACCTGCTCGTCTCACGCGAAGAAGACGGCCAGCTCCTCCGGTACGAGTGGAACCCCGACAAGGACGAGGCCCCGAAGCTCGAGAAGACCTTCAAGGTCAAGACCGACGCGCCCTCGAACAAGGGCATCGAAGGCCTCGCGTACCTGGCAGGCGAATTCTCGCCGACAGGCCGGCCGCAGCTGCTGGCGGCTCACGAGGGGAAGCCGAAGAGCCTGATGATGTTCGGTGACGGGGGTGGCGGCGGAAAGCCGCAGAAGATTCACCTCGAGGAGCAGGTCACCAGCGTCTGCAAGGACTTCTCAGCGGTCGCGGTCGACCCGAAGACGGGCAACGTCTTCATCTCTTCCGACGAGTCGTCGACCATCGCGCAGGTTGAACTCAAGCGCGTGGGTGACCGGATCGTCGGGCGGCTGATTCAGTCGTTTCCCGTTCGCGACAAGAAGGACAAGCCGCTCGAGCGCATCGAAGGTCTGACGTTCAATGACAAGGGTGACCTCTTCATCCTCACCGAGAACGACGGCACGATGCACAGGCTCAACAGGAAATGAGCTGCGCGCTCAGCCCTCGGTGAGCTTGTAGTACCGCAGCGGCTGGGCGACGTTCTTCACCGGCGTCTCCTCGAGCGGGCCGATGGTCACCTTCGCGAGCGCCGGGTCCTCGAGCTGAGCTGCCGCTTCCCACGCTTCTTTCATCACGAGTGTCTCGCGGTAGCTGCCGAGCGACTGCAGCCGCGCGGTCTGGTTCATGCCTGTCGAGAAGCTGGTGTAATTGCGGTTCGGGCCAAAGAGGCCGCAGAAGCTCAAGGCGAGGTTGGCGCCGACGGCCACGCCGAGGCCCGGCATCTTGAGAATCTCGGACAGCCGGCTGATCTCAGGGTGCGCGCTCATGGTGTCGCGGGTGAACGCCTGAATCTCGAGGGACGCCTTGATGGCGTTCACCGCGCGCGCGCCTGGCGCGTCCTTGAAGAACGGCGGCCCGAACAGCCCGATGACGCAGTCGCCGACCATCTTGTCGAAGACCCCGCCGTGCCGATGGAGAATCCGCACCGCCTCGGCCGACCAGTCGTCGACGAACTTCCCGATGCGCTCCGGCCGCTCGAGCACCTGCTCGCAGATACGGGTGAAGCCGTTGATGTCGGCGAAGACGATGCCGACCTGCTCCGCGCGCGCCGAGAGGTAGCGGCGCTCGTAGTCGGGGTCCTTGATCAGCTCGTCGATCGCCGCAGACGAGAAGAACTGCGAGAGGTGAATGCGCTCGCGGTTGTAGTCGATGAGGCGCTGCGACAACGTCGAGGCGAGCAGGCGCAGCAGGTCGATGGTGTACGCCGAGAAGCCGTCGCCACCGCTCCACACCATGATCTTCCCGAGCGCGTGCGCGTCGCCGATACCGCTGATCAGCACCGTCTCGACGGCCTTGCGCTCCCCGAGCGCCTGGTTCAGCTGCTTGTCGTTCGGCGTGACCAGGTTCGGGCCGTACTGTCGAATGGCGTCGTCGAGCGTCGGGAAGCGCCGGCCGTTCGAGGCGTGCTCGAGCTGGCCGTACCTGTAGATGCGGTAGTGCAGCGCGCCCGACTCCACGGCGTCGCGGTACAGGAGCAGGAACCCTGGCAGCTTCACCCTCTCGCACAGCGCACGCACCGCGCCGTCCATGCCCACCTCAAAGACGCGGTTGGCGAGGTAGGTGTTGATGGTGACGAGCAGCTGGTGCTTCTCGGCGGCCGTCTGAATCGACGCCAGCACCGTGTCGAGCTCTTCGGCGACGTTCTCGAGCACGCGCGCCAGCTTCGCGGCGTCACCGGTGCGGTCGCCCTCGAACAGCATGCCGATGGCGCCCACCACCGTGCCCACCACGTCGAGCTGCTGAGAGACGAACGTGTTGCCCGTCTCGAGCTTGCGCACGCCCCAACGGCTGCCAGTCAACAAGGTGCCGGGGAACACACCGTCGAACTCACCATGAGAGAACGTCGTCGAGACCAGCTCCTCGTCGAGCGTGGTGACCGCCAGGCCCCTCGCCCCCGTCAGGTGCATCACGGGCGGGAAGAGCCGCGCGAAGGTCTGCTCGAGGCTTTCGCGGTGCTTCAGCGACTCTTCGAGGAGGTCATCGACGGTGCGGGAAAGCTCCCTCAAGGACTTCAACTCTTCGAGCGTCAGGTCGTCCATCGGCACACATGAAACGGTAGCATGCCCGTCGCGTTGGCCGAGAACTTCACCCGGGCCCGAACGGAGGTAGGCTTGCGCCATGCTGATCGCTTTCGCCGCTTCCTTGCTGGTCTCGACGTCGTCCGGCACCCGCCCCAACACCTACAGCGAGCGCTGGCTCTGCGACCTGTGGGCCGGAGCACAGTGCCATGCCACCAGCTGCCAGAAGGACGGCAAGGACCGCTGCATGGCCGTCTCGAAGCAATGCCAGGAGACGAGCAAGCGCGTCGAGGTCGACTCGGGTCGCGCACAGAAGAAGGCCGCGTGCGCGCGCGCCCTCCTCGCCCAGGCGTGCGGCGCCCCGAAGCCGCCTGAGTGCGACGGCCTGCTCTGACCGACGCTGCCTGAATTCGTCGGGCAGGGCGCGTGCGCACCGACGCCAGATGGAGCGTTCGTTCCGGCATGGCTCAGCCCCCCGAACCTCGTGCACCATGAAGGCAAAGTCGTGTAGGAGCCGGGGCATGCCTCGCTTGTTCCCCGCCCTCTCGCTCCTGCTGGCCCTGCCCGTCGTGGCGCAGCAGCCCGAGACGAAGCCCAAGCTGTCGGTGGTGCCGTTCGCCCTGCTCTCGGCCGACATCAACCCGCGCGCCAGCACCAAGGCCGTCGGCATGTTGAGCCAGGAGTTCAAGAGCGCCGAGAAGTTCGAGCTCGTCGACGCGGCGAAGAAGGAAGCCGACGCGGCCGCCGATGCCCTGGCTGAAGCGCGCAAGGCGGTCGAAGAGGCGAAGGAGTTCCGCGCGAAGAAGAGGTTCCGCCTCGCCGACGAGGCCCTGACGAAGGCCCTCGGCCTGTTCCAGAAGAACGTCGGCGCCATCACCGACATCGCTGAGGTGGTCGACGCGTACGCGCTGCTCTCTGCAGTCCAGTACAATACGGGCCGCGACGAAGAGGGCCTCAAGAGCCTGTCGACCGCGCTGAGCCTCGCGCCCGATCGCGAGCTCCCGCTGGCCGCGACCTCGGCGTTGTTCGCGCGCGTCGTCACCGAGACCCGCAAGACCGTGAAAGAGGCCTCGAAGGGTCAGCTCGTCGTCGAGTCGACGCCCGGAAACGCGACGGTGCTCATCGATGGCCTGGCCCTGGGCGCCACGCCGCTGACCGTGAAGGACGTTCCGCCTGGCCTCCACTTCTGGCGCGCCGCGCTGCCCAACGGAGAGACCCAGGGCGGCATCATCGAGGTCGTCGCGGGCAAGCAGGCCCTCGTGAAGGCCGTCAGCGCCGCGAAGGATCCAGAGTCGCGGCTCCTCGCCGCCGTCGCACAGAACAAGGTCGACGCCGACGCGCTGGCTGCGGCGAAGGAGTTCGCCGGCGCGGTGCAGGCCGAGCTGCTCATCTTCGGCGGCCTCTCGACGAAGGTCGGCAAGGGTCTGATGCTCGACAGCTTCGTGTACGCGGCTGCCTCGAACGAAGTGCGCCGTCTGCCGCGCGCCGCCTTCGACGCCGAGCTGCTCAACGCCGGCATGGAGTTCTACAACCTCGCCGGTGAGGTCGCGAAGAAGGGCGACCAGACGGGTGAGCTGGTGAAGGTGCCGGCGAGCGTGTCGTTCGACCTCGTGGGTCAGGCCGTGAAGGCCGCCGAGGTGAAGTACGGCGTGGTGCCTGGCAAAGCCGCCGCAGCCGAGGCCCTCGAGGCGATCGAGACGGGAGGCAAAGAGCCGGGCAAGGACGACGGCCCGCGCAAGCCGCTCGGTCCGCGCGCGCCCCTCAAGAAGAAGTGAGCCGTCCGTTCGTCGGCCGCTTCGCGCCGAGTCCGACGGGCCGGCTGCACCTGGGCAACCTCCGCAGCGCGCTGGTGGGCTGGCTCGACGCTCGCGCAGCGAAGGGCACCTTCCTGGTGCGCATCGAAGACCTCGACCCCGAGCGCTCGAAGCCCGAGCACGTCGACGGCATCTTCGAAGACCTCGAGTTCCTCGGGTTGGACTGGGACGGCGAGGTGCTCCACCAGTCGCAGCGGAGCGGCGTGTACCGCGAAGCGCTCGAGGAGCTCCACCGGGCCGGCCGGGTCTACGAATGCACCTGTTCCCGCGCCGAGGTCGCGCGCGCCGCCTCAGCCCCGCACGTCGGAGAAGATGGGCCCCTCTACCCGGGCACCTGTCGCGACGGCGCGGCGCCGAAGCCGGGACGCACGCCGAGCCTGCGCTTCCGCGTACCGCCTGGCGTCGTCTCGTTCGTCGACCAGCTCCACGGGGCCTTCCGTCAGGACGTGGAGCACGCGGTGGGCGACTTCATCGTGCAACGCACCGACGGCGTCGCCAGCTACCAGCTCGCCGTGGTGGTGGACGACGCGGCCAGCGGGGTGACGCAGGTCCTTCGTGGAGACGACCTGCTGTCCTCCACGCCACGACAGCTGATGCTCCTCGAGGCGATGGGGTTGCCTGCGCCGGCGTACGCGCACGTGCCGCTGCTCCTCCAGCCCGACGGCAAACGCCTCGCGAAGCGAGACGGCGCGTCGACTGCGAAAGGCTTGAGAGACCGCGGCGTCACCGCAGAGGCCATCATCGGTCTGCTCGCGAAGTGGAGCGGTCTGGGCGACGGCGCGCCGTGCAAGGCCTCGGAGCTCGTCGCGGGCTTCTCCCTCGCCAACGTCCGTCGCGCGCCAACAGTGGTTCACGACGCCGAACTCGATGCGCTGGTAAGACGCTGATGCGCCGTGAGCTCGCCATCATCGTCGGCGTCCTGGCGCCGTTCGCCGCGCTGCTGGCGCTCGCGTTCTTCGTCTTTCGCGGAGCTTCGCCACCGCCTCCGAAGGACGGCCCCTCGCCGAGCCAAAGCGCCGAAGCGCGACGGACGAACGTGCGACCTTCGCCTCCAGCCATCGTCGTGCCCGTCGTGGACGCAGGAGCATCGCCGCCCTCGCCTCTTCTCATCCCGAAGGAGCTCGCCGCACCGCTCGCCGCCGTCACCCCCGAGGTGATGCTCTGCTTCCGAGACCAACGCGCGCACCAACGGGACGTGCAACGCCTCGAGGTGCGCTTCACGCCAACGCCCGATGGAGGCTTCGCCGGAGTGAAGGTGCCCTCGTCGGCCAACCCCTGGGTGTCGGCCTGCATCGAAGACGTCTTCGAGGAGCTGCGCTTCACGCCAACCGGCGCAGAGACGTTTCAGCCGGCCGCGTTCACGTTCGTCTTCGACCCGACGAGAGACTGACAGCTCCGGGACCATCGCGAGACCGACGAATCATCGCCCTGCACGGTGCCGCAGAAGGCAAGCTGCACGGAGCGCTCACGCGCCACCGCCGCCGACCCGTTCGCGGGGACGTTCGGGATGCGACCGACCGTCATCGCTGGCTGGCGGTTTTGAGCGGCGCACAACGAACGAGCTGTCATGAGGTCGCAGCGCCGACGCGAAACGCCTAGGGTGCGGTGCCATGTGGCGACGATTGAAGCCGTGGTCGTGGGTGCCCCTGGCGACGCTCGTGGTGTTGAGCGGTGCGTGCACCACCTCGAGAGCCCTTCGACCGGTCGGCGCGAAGCAGTGGCAGGTCGGTGGTTCCATCGGTGGCCCCGTCTTCACCAACCTCGGCGCTCCGATTCCCACGCCGCTGCTCAACGTCTATGGGCGCTACGGCCTCACCGAGAAGGCGACGCTCGAGTTCGGGCTGAGCCCCACGGTGATTCGCGCGCTGGGCGCTGACGTCGGCGCCTCGTACGAGCTGCTCGCGCAGAAGGGCGGCATTCCGCGGGTGATGGCCGACGGCCGGGTGTACCTCTGGGCGGGTCTGGCGGAGCTGACCGGCAAGCCGCGCGGCAGCGGCACGCCCTTCACCCTCGCGCCACGCATCTACGAACAGCTGCAGGCGACGGCCGCCTGGGACGTCGGGCGCTTCACGCTCTACGCAGGCTTGAACCTCTTCGCGCAGGTCGAGCGCGTCATCTTCGTGCCGTCGCTCATCGCGGGGGTCGAGTGGCGCGTCGGTCGCCTCGTGGGGTTGCAGCTCGAGCTCAAGCAGATGGGCTTCACGCAGAACCAGCTCTTCGCCGTCGTCGACTTCATCGGCCCGGGCAACTTCGGCGCCTTCGCCGTGCAGCTCGGCGTCAACATCTACCCGGGAGCGAAGTGATGTGGACCGCTCGACTCGCGCTCGTCGCGCCGCTCTTCGTCTTGAGCGGCTGTCTCAACCTCGACTTCTTCGTCTTCCGGACGCGCAGCGCGACGCCCGATGAAGACACCTTCAAGGGCTCGACCGTGCCCGAGCGGCTGCGCACGTACGTCGACGACATTCCCAGCACCGATGGCGTCAAGGTGACGATGGCCATCGCGCGACACGACGGGGCGGCTGGAGACGTGGGTGACCCGGCGCGCAACCGCATCGGCATTCTCTACTGCCATGGCCAATCGAGCTGGATTGGCAACATCCACCCCCGGGCCGACGCGTTGTGGCGGCTCGGCTACACCGTCGCCATCTTCGACCCGCGCGGCTACGGCAAGACCGCAGGCACCCCGACCGAGGTCACCGTCGCGCAAGACGTGGACGCCGCGCGCGTCTTCTTCGAGAACCAGATGGGCGGCGCGAACAACGTCGGCCTGTACGGGCGCTCGCTCGGCACGGCGCTCTGTCTGGGCTCGGCAGCGAACCGCAGCCCGAAGGCCCTGGCGCTCGAGAGCCCCATCGGCGCGCTGCAGTCCTTCGTGAACGACTCGCTGCAAATCGACGCTCCGAGCGAGTGGTTCTTCGACTCGGTGATGGACAACGACGTCAACGTTCAGCGCTACACCGGCTCGCTGCTGGTGATGCACGGCACCGCCGACGACTTCGTGCAGCCGAAGTACGGGCAACGGGTGTTCGACCTGTCCGACGGGCACGCCTCGCCGCGGGTCTTCTGGAGCGTCGACGGCGCCAACCACGGCAACCTGCCGTGCAACGACTTCAACCCGAAGCTCAACGGCAACGCCTGCGACAGCGGCTTCTCGGACGGCTACCTGGGGCGGGTGACGGCCCTGTTCGATGGGGCGCTGCGTCAGTAACGGTGTGAGGCAGTTCGTCTTCGACCCGTCCCGAGTCTGACGGTACACTCTCAGCTCCTTCTGATGCCGCACACCATCGAGCAGCTCGGGCCGAAGCACCTCGAGGCGCTCAAACAGCTCCTCGCGAAGGACCCGACCCACAACCTGTACCTGCTCGGCGTGCTCGAGGAGTTCGGCATCGTCTGCGACCCGGAGCGCGCCCCCTTCGCCTTTCACGGGCGCTTCCTCGACGGTGAGCTCGGCGCCGCCATCTTCGTCGGGGGCTCGGGCGGCCTCGTCATTCCCTCGGCGGGCTCACTCACCGCCATCACCGAGCTCGCCAGGGCGCTCGCGACGACGGTGACGTTGAAGGCGTGCATCGGCGAGAAGCTGCTGGTCGACGTGCTGGTGCAGAACCTCGGGGGCCAGTTGAAGTTCTCGAAGACGCAGCGGCTGTACTCGGTCTCGGCCGATGACCTCGGGCCGTTCACCAACCCGCTGCTGCGCGTCGCCACTGAGGCCGACCTCGAACGTCTGGTGCCGCTGGCGGCCGCGTGCGTGAAGGAGATGCACGAGCGCGACCCGCTGCTCGATGACCCCGTGGGCTTCCCGATGCGCGTGAAGCAGCGCGTGATGACGAAGCGCACCTACGTGCTGGAAGAGAACGGCGAGCTCATCTTCAAGCTCGACGTGGGCAGCCGCTCGCAGTTCGGCGCCGAGCTCGAGGGGCTGTTCACGACCCAGGCGTCACGAGGCAAGGGCGTGGCGACGTTGTGCCTTGGACAGATTTCCCGCTTCCTGCTGTCGTCGCTGCCGCGGCTGACGGTTCGCGTCGACGACTCGAACTCGGCCTTCGCGAGGATCGCGCGCAGGGTGGGCTACGTCAGCGGCCGGGCGCAGCGCTTCGTCTGGGGCGAGTAGCAGCTCACACGCCGAGCACTTCCTTCGCCGCCCGCCCGAGGACTGCGGCGGGTCACGTCGCCCGCCCAGAACAGGTCTGCGGATGTCGCCCGTGAGAGAGGGCCGCCAACCCGTCAGGGGTCGACGACCTGTGC
This sequence comes from Myxococcaceae bacterium, assembly GCA_040400045.1. GTDB lineage: Bacteria > Myxococcota > Myxococcia > Myxococcales > Myxococcaceae > Xiheimicrobium. Next base: position 20,946 of record JBBAQZ010000032.1, on the reverse strand, counting down.
GGGCAGGAGCAGCGCCTGGCTCGCGGCGTTGAGTTGCCAGCGCCCACGCCAGCCCACCACCCACCGAGGGCACCCGGTCAGCTGCTGGCGAATCGTGGTCTGTGCTGCCTCACTCGAGAACGCCTGGGTCGCTGAGGCGTACCGCGCGCCACCTCGGGCGGAGTCGAGCAACATCTGCCCATAGCTGTCGACGAGCGTCCTTGTGCCGACCAACGTCGCAGGCCAGCGGTCGGCCATCACCAGCTCATGCGGCTCGAACGCGCACATGGGTCCGGCTGGGGCGGCCCGAATCAACGCCACGCGGCCCGGCTGTCGGTCATCGCGGTCGAACCGGCGGTCGCGGACCCAGATGAAGCCGGGGATTGTGACGAGCAGCGCCGCCACCAGACCCACTGCGGGGTGCATGAAGCGTGTGGGGAGCAGCTGCCATCGCGCCGACACGCCGACCCCGCAGAGCATCGCGACGGGGAACGCGAGGTGCGCGTCGTACTGGCTCCAGAACGCAGCGGCGCCGAGGAACGCGGCGACCAGCAAGAGCGAGACGGCCAGGAGCTGCCGGAAGAACGGGTCGGCCCGACGTCGCCACAGCGCCCCCGCTGACACGGCCAGCAACCCGAGGGGGAGCACCGAGCGGGCGACGAACATCTCGCGCAGGCGAACGAGCAGGCTCTCGTCTCCGTCGGGCGCGCGCACCAGATGGAACCAGACGACCTGCGAGAAGAAGTCAGGCACCAGGGCGGCGAGGGGCAGCATCACCACCCCGGCGAGCACCACCGCCGCAACCACGCCCGGCAACGCGCGACGCCCTCGCGCCACCAGCCACGCCGCGAGCCACAGCACCGCCCATGACTTCACGAGCAGGCCAAGGGCCAACCAGAGCCCCGCCGAGAGCACGCGTGGCCGCTCCGCGTCGAGCTCCCACATCGACAGCAGGCACGCCGCGGTGAGGAACGGCTCCAGGTGCACGCCTCGGTCGCACGCCACCACCTCAGGCCAGACCGCCAGCAGGCCCGCGGTGACGCCCGCGCCGACGAAGCCTGCGTGCCGGCGCACCAGCATCGCCGCGAGGAAGACGTCGAACGCGCCCAGCAGCGACACGCCCCAGCGAGCCACCTCGAGCGAACGCGAGGCCGTCACGTCCCACGCGGTCGCGAACGAGAGCAGCACCGGAACGGCGGGAGGGTGCACGAAGACGAAGTCACGCCACGGCAGCACGCCCTTCCACAGCAGCGCCGAGGCCGAGAGGTAGACGCCCTCGTCGAAGTCGACAGCCCACCCGAGCACGCCGGTGTTGCGGAAGTACGCAGACACGCGCACCGCCCACGCCGCGATGGCGAGCGCCGCGAGCACGGCAACCTCGGCACGAGCGCGGCCCGGCTTCTTCGTCATGGTCACGTCGTTGACCTACCCACCACGAATCGAGGAAACCGCTCAAATCCAGGTGTCGGGGATGAGCGACGACTTGAGCTCGGCGAAGTCGCGCAGAATGGGAGCGAGCTTCGTCGCGGCGTCACCGGCTGCGGGCGTCGCGGCGAGCTTCGCCTCGAACTGCCGAATCGAGGCCAGCGCCTGAGCGCGGTTCATCGTCTTGAAGTCGGGCGCGGGCAGCCCGAGCGCCTGGTAGCCGGCCGCGAGCTTCGGGCTGTACGTCTCCTGGAAGCGCGCGGAGACGGGGCCGTGGAAGATGAGCCGAATCGTCTGATCGCGCTGCGCCTCGAGGGCCTTCCGCTCCGTCGGCGTGGTGTCGGGGTGCTGGATGAGGCGCTGGGTCGCGTTGTAGTCATCACGCACCGGCCCGCGCTGGGTGTCGGGAATCGGTGCGCCGGCCCACGCGTCGTTGAAGCCCGACTCGAGCGCCGTACGGCGCTGCTTGAGCTCGTCGACCGTCGCGCGGGGCTTGCCGTCGTCGAAGCCGCGCGTCTTCGTCCAGACGGTGACGTTCTCGCCCTTGCGCATGCCCTGGAAAATCTCTCGCTGAATGCCCTCGCCGCTGCCGCGCGTCGCGCGCTCCCACGCCTTCTGGTGCGCCGTGGCGCCAGACGCCGCGCCCGGTGACGAGCCGTCGTACGCGACGATGGTCTTCGCGCCGGGGAACATGGCCGTGTACTTCTCCATCATGTTCTGACCGCCCTCGCGCCTTCCGGCGTCGCGAGGTTCTGCGTCGCGACGTCGCCCGAGGCGCTGCGGGTGGTGATGGTGTCGTTGACCTTCGTGTCCTGAATGACGGTGACGTTGGTGCCGCGAGCCTTGAGGGCATCGGACTCCTGCGTCGAGCGGTGCGCGTCGGAGTTGTTCATCGCGACGAAAAGCACCTTGTCATTCGACTTCGGAGCCCAGCCCGTCGCCGCAGTGGTCGCGGCTGGCGTCTGGGGCGTCGTCGCAGGGCGGTTCGGCGTCGTGGTGGGAATGACGGGCGTGGACGGACTTCGAACACGATCGGGCACGGCGCCTCCGAGGGCAGGAGCCTCCAGCTCCTAGCAGTGAAGACGCCTCTCCAACAAGGTTCCGGCCGGGCTCAGCGGGACTGCAGCACGCAGCGGCCCGACGCGCACCCGGCCGAGAGCGGCACCGAGGGCGCGGGGCACGGCGCACACGACGGCGCGGTCTGGGTGTTCCCCTGCGAGAGCCCGAACGGACTGCCCTGCCCCGTCGACGGCGACCGGCGGACAGGCGGAGGTCGCACCTGCTCGATGGGCACGGCGCGCGGCGTCGGACAACAGCCGCACGGCGATGACCAGCAGGCGCTCCCCGCTGGCGGGTTCAGGTCGACGCCACAGTCGGACGCAACCCGGCACTGCTGCGCAGGCGGAGGTGGCGGTGGTGGCGTGAGGTTCAGTCGCTCGGCGACGCAGCGGTTCGCCCGACACACGGGACGAATCGGCGAGGGCACCATCTGCGCGCAGGCAATGTTCCCGCACGCGAGCGGCTCGCAGCGCATCCTCGCGCACTGCTGCTGCTGAAGTTGCGCGCGCTGACGCGACACGGCCACGGGTGCCGAAGGGCAACAGGAGCCACAGCACGAGGTGAACGTCGACGAGAGGCAGTCGGCGTCGCTGGCGCAGAAGTCTGGGTCCTTCGGTCGCGACACCTCACGCGCCTGACATCGACCGCCCGCGCACACGGCCACGAGCGGCACCTTCTCTGGCAGCGCACACGGAACGTTGCAGTCCCCACGCAGCGCACAATCGACGATGGCGCAGCGTCGTTGCTGGCGTTCGAGCTCCACCTTCGAGACGGCCTCTGGGGGGCGGCTGCAGCAGCCCGGACAGCAGCCCTCGAAGTCGGAGATGACGCAGTCTGCGTCGCTCCGGCAAGCCGCCGCGGGCACATCGGCGAAGGCATGCGTCGCTGCGAGCATCACGAGGGTTGGGAGGAACTTCATGGCGTCACGACCTTTTCGGTTGGAGCGACGAAGAACACCTTTGGTTCCCTCACGAGTCGTTTCAGCACGGCCTGCCCGAGCGACACCTGTTCCCGCAGACCCAGACCTCGCGAGCGCAGCGCGACGACGAGGGCGAGCGCGAAGCTCACCCCGAAGTTGACCGTCGCCACCAGCGGCACCGCGAGCAGCGCCCAGCCGAAGCCCGATACGTCCATCACCGCCGAGCCGTGGAACATGCCCGCGTAGGTGAGCTGCCCCATCACGAAGGTGACGTGCCGCACGTCCATCGGGACGCCGACGAGCTTGAAGCCCAGCGGCATGAAGCCGAGCAGCAGCCCGAAGCCCGCGTTGCCACCGAAGGCGGCGACCTGCGTCATCACGTGCTGCGAGAAGGCCCGGGCCTTGTCGCGACCGACCAGCCGTCGGAGCACCCGGTTCGACGCCAGCGCGCCGGCGAGTTCGTTCACCACGAACCAGTTCTCGACGGCGCCGGACATGAGGCTGGCGAGCCACAGACACACGCCGGTCGCGGCGGCGAAGATGAGCGTTCCGCTCGCGAAGGGGTGATGCACCGTCACCACCCGTTGGGCCGTCTCGGCGTCGAGCACGTGCCGGCCCGCGACCACCTGCGCGATGACATCGATGAGCGCCGCGACGGGGATCACCATGCCGACGTTCCCGACGAGCGCGGCCAGCTGCGTTCGCGAGGCGCGGGCCACCAGGTCGACGAGCGGCACGAGCGACGCTTCGGCCAGGCCCTGGCGATCCTCGATGCCGCCGGCGAGCGTCGCGGCGGTCATCGACGGTTGTTTGGTGGCGAGCGAGAAGTGGGCGAACTGCATCGCCACGAAGCCCCACGCGTAGTTGAGCCCGATGAAGACCGAGTCGAGGAGCAGCGGCAGCTTCGCCCAGAAGATGAAGAACTTGAGCAGCACCAGCAGCGCGGTGATGGCGCCGCCACCGGCCGCCGAGTCGAGCATCGCGTGCTGCTCCGCGCTCGAGCGCGTCAGGTATTGCTCACCCGAGCTGCTGGTGCGCTCGGCGATACGGCGGGCGAGCAGCGTGGCGGTGGACTTCCACAGCGAGACGAGGCTGCGCTGCTCTGCGAGGCCACTGACGAGCTCGCGTTCGAGGTGCGTCCACGCCACGTCACGGCGCGCTTCGTCTCCCGACAGCACCGAGACCAGTCGCGACAGCCGCGTCAGGAAGGCTCGCGCGCGTTCGAGGTCGAAGACGAGATCGAGGCTGATGCCTGTCTCGCCGAGGCTCTCGTGCACCAGGTCAAGCACCTCACGGCAGTCGGCGACGCAGCCGTCGATGGGGCCGACCTCGCCGGTGCCTTGGACGAGCGCCAGCACCACGGGGGTGAGGCGCACGAACGGAGACTCCGACGGCGCCACCCCCGAGGCCTGCTGAATGAAAGGCTGGAGACCCAGCGCCGAGACCTGGGTCGCGAGGCTCAGCGCGGCTTCCCTTGCGCCGCGCGACAGCATGGCGTCGACCTGCACGCCGTCGAAGCCGAGCGCGCGTTCGAGGCGATTGCGGACCGGCTGCGGCAGCCCAAGGAACCACTCGACTGACGCGCGCCGGGTGAAGAGCCGCTCGAGGAGCCGGCCGAGATCGGTGCCGACCGGAGGCGAGGGCAGCAGGTTGTCGCCAATGCGCGCGAACACCTCGCGCACGATGCCAGGCTGCCGAGGCAACCCGACGGAGCCCAACAGGCGCGCCGACGACAGGCGGCCCACGAGGTCCGACAGCACGTGCCGAACGCCGTCACGCGTCTTCGGGACCTCGTCGAACACCTCGAGCAACACCCGAAGCCGGGCATCGCGCTCCGCTTCTCCTTCACGTCGGCTGGGCACGTGACCCCGCTCGAACACCCAGCCCACGACGTCTTCCAGCCACTCGATGGTCGCGTCGAGGTCGGCGTGAGGTTGGGTCGACAGCAGCAGGTGGAGCCTTCCCAGCACGGGCTCTCGCGCGTCGTTCGCGCCGAAGCGCGTGACGAAGGTGCTTCGGTCGAGGAGGTCGACGTCGGCCATCGAGCGCCGACTGTCTTACGGCACGATGATGAACTCAACCCGGCGGTTGTTCTCACGACCGGAAGGAGTGTCGTTGGTGTCTTGCGGCTGCTCACCGCCGAAGCCGACGGCCTCGAGCCGGCTCGCGTCGATGCCCCTCTTCACCAGCGCGTCCCTCACGGCCACGGCGCGCGCCGACGACAGCAGGTTGTTGACCTCGGGCTTGCCTGCGCTGTCCGTGTGACCCTCGATGCGCAGGTGTTTGACCTCGGGGTGGTCGAAGAGCACGGCCGCGAGGTTGTCGAGCAGCGCCGTGGAGCGCTTCTGAATCGAAGCCTTTCCCGCGTCGAAGAAGACCTTCTCTTTGATGACGACCTTCTCGGGCGTGAGGACGACGAGCTGCTTCTTCTCGACGGGGCAGCCCTGGTTGAGCCGCGTACCGGACTCCTTCGGGCAGTTGTCCTCGCGGTCGAGCACGCCGTCGCCATCGGAGTCGGGCCACGGACAGCCCGCGTTCTCGATGGCGCCCGTGACGCCAGGGCAGCGGTCGAGGCGGTCGGTGACGTTGTCCACGTCTTCGTCGACGTCCGGACAGCCGGCGTTTTCGGGCAGGCCGGCCTGCGTGGGGCACTTGTCTTTGCGGTCGACGAAACCATCACCGTCGGCGTCGAGGTCGGGGCAGCCGTCGTTTTCAACGGGGCCTCGCTCGTTCACGCAGCGGTCGTTCGGGTCGCCCACGCCATCGGCGTCGTTGTCGGGGTCCGGTTTGCCGTCGTCGTCCTGGAAGCCGTCCTTGTCTTCGGCAGAAATCGGCGCTTCGTCGCGCACGTTGGGAACGCCGTCGCCGTCCTTGTCGAGGTCGGGGCACTCGGCCAACTCGTACGGCAGACCTTCGATGCAGGCGGGCCGGGTGGGCTTCGCGTTCGAGAAGGCGGCGCCGAGATACGCGCGGGCCTGCGGCGTGGCGGGTTCTCCCCAGAAGCCCGGGCCGGCAGCAGCGAAGAACTCGACGTCACCGACCAGCCAGCGCACGCCGATGAGGGCCTCGAGGCCAAGGCGGCCGCCCGTGAGCGGAGTGAAGACCCGCACCGAGCCCTCGCCACGCGGCCCGTTGAGCGAAACCGACGCGAGCATCGCGGCCAGCGAGACCTGCGAACCGATGACGTCGAGGCGCTCGGCGGTGTTCGGCGCGAAGTCGACGGTGGAGCGCAGCACGCCCGACAGCTCGAGCCCGAACTGCAGCTCTCGGAACACGTGGCCCGCGGTGATGCGGGGCGCGAACGCGACGCCGCCGTTGCCCAGCGCGGCGCCGGTGCCGATGGGCACCCCCACGCCGAGGCCCGCCGAGAGGAGCAGCGGCTTGTCGTGCGCCGCCCAGATGGGGATGCGGACGTTCACCCACGGGTTGCCGAGGCCGGCCTGCGAGACGGGGAGCACGTCGGAGCCGCGCTGGTAGAGGATGGCCGGGATGACGGCCGACACCTCGAGCCAGTCGAAGACGCCGAGCGCGCCAAAGACCTGCAGGCCGAAGCGGTCGGAGACGAGCGTGCGGGCATTCGACTCACTGGCCGAGCGCATGGCGCCGTACCCGAGGGTGAGCGAGGCGCCGCCGCGGAATTCTCCCGCGTGCAGGGTGTGGCCATTGCCGACCCAGAGCGAGCCGCGGCCCGCAGGTTCGAGCCACACCTGCTCGAGGTCGGCCGAGGGGACCTGCGCCAGAGCCGTGGTGCTGATCAGCGCGAGGAGGCCGAGAGACCGTGGCATGGGGCGGTGGAAAGCACAGCCCGTCACCGCACTCCAGCGTCGAGGAACGCGTCGAGCCGCTGCGACACGTCGTCGACCGGCGGCTCGTGCGCGTCGTGGTACTGCCTGTCGAGCTTCTCGATGCGCTTGCGGCAGTCGTCGAGGGCCTTCACCACCGAAGGGGTCGCGCCGCCGTCACGCGCGAGCAGCTCGGCCAGGCTGGCGCACGCCCGGGTCTGCGCCTTGATGTCTTCGGGCAGGTCGCTGTCGTCGCCGTGCACCTTCGCGAGCGGTCGGCGCGGGTGGATTCGCACGTTCTCGATGGCAGCTTTCAGCTGCTTCGCCTCAGCCGACTTCGGGCTCGAGGCCGGAACCGAATCGAGGAGCACGAGCACCTCGTCGAAGGCCTTCGAGTCTGGCCGCTCGCCCTTCATGACGAGCGCGAGGTGTCGGGCCTTCGCCTCGGCGAACGGGTCGGGAGCCTCTTTGCGGCACCCAGCGAGCGCGAGCACCACCACGACGCCGAGCCACTTCATGACGAGGCGCGCGGTCGACGGAGGAACAACGCAACGAGGCCGAGCAACACGTAGAACCCGGGAGCGCTCTGGCACTGACAGCCGACGGGCTCCATGCGCGGCCCGAGCCCGGCGTCGAAGGGCAGGAAGATGGCACCGCCGCCGACGTTGAACATGCCCGTGCCGCCACCCGTGGCAGAGCCACCGCCAGCCGAGCCACCGGCACGACCTCCGTCGGGGCCGCCTGCATCGGGGCGACCTGCATCAGGCAGGGGACCGGCATCGGGCCGAGGGGGCGCTGGCGTCCACCCTCCGGGCACGGGAAAGCCTCGCAGCGTCGCAGGCGCGATCGGCGTGGTGCGGCCGCAGCCAGCGGTGAAGCCAGGGAGCTCGGGCGAGCCTGCGTCGGCCCACGCCATCCACAACAACGACGCCATGACGGTCAACGCGTCGGCCCAGCGACGCGCGGTGAGGTCTCTCGATTGATTGAAGAGGACGGAGCGTTGATAGCCGCCACCACCGGCATCGAGCCCCCCCGCGGCGACGTCAGCAGCGACGAGCTGACCGACGAGCCCAGTGCCGACCAGGACGATGTCGAACGTCGCGTACCGCGGGTCGATGCGGCCCGGCGTGCCGTACAGCAGGCGCGCCTGGTCTCGAACGGCGTTGATGTTCGCGGTGAAGTTCAACATGTCCGACTCCCAGCGATTGTGCAGGCCGTCGTTGGGGTCGAAGTTCTTCGTGTCGTGCAGCACCGAGAACGAGTCGGTGACGTAGTGAGACATGTAGAACGCGCGGTCGAGGATGAGGTTGACGTCGCGCGCTCGGAAGGCAGCGACGAGCCCGGCGTACTGGTCCTCGACCCGCCAGGGCACGGTGCCGTTGCGGGTGGCGTTCTGGCGAAGGTCGGCGAGCGCCTGTTGCCAGTCACGCGGGTAGGCCGACGGCGGGTTGACCCAGTCGATCTCGAGGTAGTGGCGCGGCGCTTCGGACAGGTCGGTGTTGCGGTCGCGGTCGGGGTCGCACGCGCGGTCCTGCAGCGCCGTCGTCTGACGCGCGGTGAACCAGGCGGTGAGGCAGTGGTTGGCCGGGAGTGGCTCCTGCATCATCGACGCGAGGCGACGGTGACCGTCGAAACCCCACGCGAAAGCGAAGTTCGGCAGCAGAGCGAGCAGCAGCAGACGGCGAAACACGATGGGCCCTTCATCGCGCGTTCGGTGACGTCGATGCAACAGGCGCGGGGGTCTCAGCGGGGAAACGGCGCGAGACGACCCCGGCGGTAGTCGTCCATTGCCTGGTCGAACTCTGCCGCCGTGTTCATGACGAACGGGCCGCGATGGGCGATGGGCTCCTGGAATGGCAGGCCGCTGAAGATCAGCACCTTCGCCGTCGTGGGCGCCGAGACCGCGAGCGTGGAGGCCGTCGTCGGGTGCGAGAGGCCCACCTTGCCTTCGGGAATCACGGTGCCACCGACGTCGATGGAGCCCTCGAGGACGTAGTGAATGATGCGCCACGAGGTGTCGATCTCCAGCGAGGTCCGGGCTCCCGGCTCGAGCTCGACGTGGAAGAGCGACATCGGAGAGTTCACCGTCGTCGCAGCGCCCGGTCCTGCGTAGGTCGTCACGCGGGCTCCGCCATCGACTCGCGACGGCAGCGACCGTCGACGCAGGTCCTGGAAGCGCGGCTCGGTCAGCTTTCGCGCCGCGGGCAGGTTGACCCACAGCTGGAGCGAGTGCACCTGCTCGGTCCCCTCGGCGAGCTCCTGATGAATGATGCCCCGGCCGGCCGTCATCCACTGGGCGTCACCGGCCTCGAGCACGCTGGAGACGCCCGCGCTGTCGCCGTGCCCTCGCAGCATTGACGCCGGGGCATCTGGGCACGGCCCGCATGCTCGTCATCGACCGCATCGAGCCAGATGATCAGCCAGCGGTGCTGCGTGCCCTGGCCGCGATGCTCGAGGCGCTGGGAGATTCGTGGAGTCCCACCTCGAGTGACGAGTCAGTCTCGCGGCGGCGCTGAGGGTTCCAGCGACCCGGGAAACCCCTGCCGAGCACTCTTTCCAGGTGAATCTCGCGCCGCTTTCTGCGTCCATGCGCGCGTCTTCAGGGAGGGCATGGCGACGAGATGAGCGAGCGACAGATCGAGATGTGGTGGAGGTGTTCGAGTTGCGGGCACCGGAACCTCGGGCGTCACGGCGTCTGTCAGCAGTGCGCGAACCCGAAGGACGGCTCCGAAGCGTGGGAGCTGCCAGAGGACACCGCGTCGGCGCCGAGCGTCACCGACCCTGCGCTGCTCGCCCTCGCGAAGGGCGGCCCCGACTGGCGGTGCGGCTTCTGTGGGAGCGACCAGCGAGCGCACGATGGCTCCTGCCGGGAGTGTGGCGCGGGGCGCTCGCAGCCCGAGCCGACGTCGCCACCTCCCGCGCGACCACAGCCGTCCCCGGTAGGGAGATCGTCTGGGTGTGGGCCCTTCCTCCTCATGCTCGGCGCGCTCGTCACGCTCGCCGCCTGGTGGGGGCTCGAGATCCGCCGCGGCTTCACGGACGTCGAAGTCGTCGTCGACGAGGTCGCGTGGACGCACTCAGCGCTCCTCGAGCGGCGGGAGCTCGTGGAAGAGCAGGGCTTCCGCGCCGACGTTCCCTCCGATTCGCTCGAGCTGAAATCAGCCGGCACGCGCGTTCACCACACGAACTCCGTGCCCGACGGGTGGACGACCGAGACGTACGACGAAGCAGTACCCGACGGCACACGACGGCGCGCGGTGACTGAAGTCGTCTCGGATGGCGACGACGTCAGCCACGTCAGCGAACGGGTGCGGTGTGGCGATGACTGCGAGCCGGGCCCCGAGAGCTGCCACGAGACCTGCCGCCCCAACGGCAACGGCTTCGCGACGTGCAAGACCGAGTGCACGAGGGGGCCCGAGCGGTGCACGCCGAAGTGGTGCAACGAGACCAGGACCGTGAGCACTCCGAAGACGCGCACGGTGACGCGCACCATCGACGAGCCGGCGACGAAGCTGGTCACGCGCACGCGCAAGGTCCAGGCGTGGCGGGAGGAGCCCGTCCGCGAGCCGTACTTCACCTGGAAGGCGTGGCGGTGGGTGCCCGTCGAGGACGTCGTCGAACAGGGCGTCACCTTCGAGACGCGCCTGCCCATCGCGCGTGGGCATGACGTGCGGCTGTCTCGCGAGAAGGCGGCCTACACGGTCGTCTTCAAGCGCCGGCTGTGGTGGCCCTTCGGTGCGCAACGGTGGACCTGGCACCCCGACTCCTTCGAGGCGTTCTCCTCCTTCGCGAGCGGCGCAGCCCATCGGCTCAGGGTACGAGGCAGCGAGGTGTTGTCGATCGACCCGGCGTGACGCTCGCGCAATCAGTCTCGCGGCGGCGCTGAGGGTTCCTGCTGAAGCGAGGCGACCCGGTACAACACCACGTCGGGGTTCTGCGACGGCATGCGGAGCACACCGGTCTGCTCGAGCGCCGTCACATCGTCGAGCGAAGACACGCCAACCATCGGCGCTGCAGAGGACGCACGGGCCAGCGCGACGAGATCGACCCCAGGCATCTTCGGCCAGGCGAGCAGCACCACCAGCGCGCTGGCCATCACGCCGACCAGCAGCAGGGGCGACACGCGTCGGCGCCGCTCCGTCATTCGCGCCTTGAGTCGTTCGAGTCCGAACGGAGGCGGCTCGAGTTCTTCGAACACCAGCTTGCGCTTCATGACGCCTCCTCTGCCAGCGGACCGAGCGATTGTTCGAGCAGCGCCATCGCCTGATGTCGACGCGAGCCCACGGTGCCCTGGGGAATGCCCAGCGTCTCGGCGATCTGCGACGTGGACAAGCCCGAGAGTTCGCACAGCACCACCACACTGCGCAGCTTTTCGGGCAGGGCGTCGATGGCTCTTCGAACGGCGACGCGGTCCTGTTCGGCGGTGAGGCGTTGCTCGGCGTTCGCCTTCGCATCGACGGCGTCACCCGCGGCTTCGAGCGAGAAGAACTGCCGCACCCGTCGCACGCGCAGACGATTGGCGGCGAGGTTGAGGGCGCTCTTGAAGACCAACGGCTCGACCGTCGAGAGCCGCACGCGAGCCCGCGCATCCCACAGCTTCATGAACGCCTCTTGCGTCACGTCGCGCGCCTCGTCGCCATTCCACAGCCACCGGTACACCACGTTGAAGACAGGCTTCTCGAGCCTCGTGTAGAGCGCCTCGAACTGCCGTTGGTCGAGCGGCGCCTCATCGCCCATCGCCGGCGCTCGTCGCGGCCTTCACGATGAAGAAGACGCGCTTCGCGGCATCGCCCGGCTCCTTCGATGGCGTGCCCGACGAGGCGAGCACCACCACCTTGCCCGAGGCGAGGCGAACACGCGTGCGGATGCGCTGGCCGAAGCGCTCGAGCCGGAGGTCGGCCGTCAGCGCGTCGTCGACGTTCGTGACGTATTGCTCCACCGAGGTGTCGCGGCCGTTCAAGTCGCCCCGTTCACCGGACAAGGACGAGACGGTCAACTTTTCGATGAGCGTGAAGCCCAGCGCGCCTTCGGCCTTCTTCACCTCGGCGAGGGCGGGCTCGAGCTCTTCGGGCATCGGCTGCGACTGCTCGGCGCCCGGGGTTCCCGAAACGACCCAGTAGCTGAGCGTCACGGTCTCGGGCTCCTTGATGCCCTTCGCCATCACCGAGGCGACCAGCGCCTTCACGCCCTCGTGCACCGACTCGGGGGCCAGCACGATGAGCCGTCCATCGGGCCCGACGTCGACGCGACCGACCCACGTACTCGCGTCCTTCCCCTCGGCGCCGAACCACAGCACCTCTTTCAACACGGAGCGCAGCCGCTGACCGCTCCCCGCCGGCACGTCGTAGGTGCGCAAGACGAGGTTGGCCGCCGGAGTGGCGGGGGTGGACTGGCTGAGCGGGCAACCGCTGAGCGTGAGGGCGAGACACAGGGGAAGAAGCGAGAGGCGCATGGGGTGAGGCTCCGAAGAACAGCGAGAAGTGCATCGTGTTACCCACCACCCGCGAATTTCTTCGGTCGACCCTTCGTTTTCCCGCCGATGCCGTCATTTCAAGCCGTTCGCGGCTCGACGAGAAGCTCCCGCGACGCTACGAGTCCGCTCATGCGTTTGCCGCTGCTCTTGTCCCTCGTCACGACCGCCGCCCTCGCCCAGCCTGCGCCGGCACCTCCCGCTGCGCCGAAAGTGACCCTCGCTGACCTCGAGAAAGCCTGCGCCAAAGGCGACCTCGTGTCCTGCACCGACTACGGCTTCAACCTCGAGAACCCAGACCCCGAGAAGGCCGTCGCGGTGTACCGGGCAGCGTGCGCGAAGGATGCGCTCCCGGCGTGCAGCAACCTGGCGCTGATGCTGCGTGATGCGCGCGGCGCCCCGAAGAGCCTGCCCGAAGCCGAGAAGGTCGCGAAGAAGGCGTGTGATGGCGGCAACGCTCCGGGGTGTCTGCACCTCGCGCTCGTGAAGGACGCAGCCAACGACTTCGTGGGCGCGACGCTCGCGTACGAGAGCGCGTGCAAGCTGAAGGTCTTCCCCGCGTGCACCAACCACGCGATCAACGTGCTCAAGGGCGTGGGCGTGAAGAAGGACGAGAAGCGCGCGATGGAGCTGCTCGAGAAGTCGTGCGGGGAGTCGGTGAAGAAGGGCGTGCTGTACCCTTCCCTCCGCGCGTGCGTGGTGTTGGGGCAGATCTACGAGCAGGGCGTGCTGGTGGCGGCGAACAAGGACGCGGCGAAGCGGCTGTACAAGCTGGCCTGCTTCGGAGGGCTCGAAGAGGGCTGTGAGCGTCTCGGCAATGGTCCGAAGAACAAGAACGACGACGGGCACAACCACTGAAGCTCAGAGTCGGCTGCTGAACGACGCCGCGAGGCCCGCGCTGCCGAGGTCTTCGAGCTCGGCGCTCAACGTCACCGGCAGGTGCTCGAGGCGTTCGTCGAGGTGCTCCCGCCCATCGCCGCGCAATGCGTGAACACGCATCAGCGACACTCGTCGCGTTCGAGCACTCGAGGTCGAGCCTTCACGGGTTAAGGCCACGAACGGCTGCGTCGAGGTGGCCCGGGCCGGCGTCGAATTCGGAGCGATCACGTGCGACAGCCACTCGTCCGATGGGCGCTGTTCATGGCGTCCCTGTGTGTCTCGTGCGGCCGCACCGAACTCTGGCCGAGCGGCAGCCCTCGCGGCGAGCTCACCCTCGCCTGGGACGACGAGCAGGGCGTCAGCCACCGGACCCGCGCGCTCGAGGCCGCTCCTGCCCGCGTCGAGTTCGGAGACGTCGCCAGCGGAGGCCGGGCCACACGGGTGGTTCGCGCCGAGAACACGGGCCCCGGACCGCTCGTGTTCGAGCGCGTCGTCGCCATGCCGGGCAGCGCTGACGCGTTCCTGGCCACCTGGACGACAGAGACGCTCGCTCCCGGAGCCTCGCAGCAGGTCGCGCTCTCCTTCGCGCCGCTCCACGCCGACGTTCGCGAGCAGGCGCGCTTTCGGTTCATCGCCAGCAACGTCGAGCCCGGCGGCGAGTCCATCGACCTGCTCGCTCGCGGCCAGAGCCCAGCCGTGGAAGCCGCCGTTCCCGACCTCGCGGTGACGCCCTTCCCGCGGGTCGATCTCGGGCGCGTGACGTGGGCCGGCGGCGCGATGCCCGCGCTGCGAAGCGAACTTCGGCTCTCGAACGCCGGGAGGGGCTCGTTGCGCCTCACCGCGCCGTGGTCCGTGGCGGGCGTGAGAGGCGCGGCAGACGAGCTGTGCGTCGGAGTACTCGAGCTGCCTTCGGGGACGTGCCGAAGCGCGCCTCCGCCCGAGTACGACCCGGCGCGCGGCCTGCTGGCGAACGAGGCGATGCAGGTGTCGCTCTGGCTGAGCCCGCGAACGCCCGGCCTCAAGTCGTGGACCTTGACGCTGTTCTCGAACGACCCCGACGAGCCCGAGAAGGTGGTCGAGGTCGTCGCCGAGGTGATGCCCGAGTGCGTGGCGACCGTGACGCCGAGCGCCCTCGACTTTGGCGTCCTCGGCACGACGCCGAGGGAGCTGACGGTCGAGGTGCACAACCGCTCGCAGACGGCAGGCGCGGTGTGCCACCTCTCGGGTCTTCGGCTCGGGGCTGGGAGTGACCCGGTCTTCTCACTCGTCGGCGCGCCACCGAACGCCACCATCGACCCCGGGCAGTCACTTCGGCTGGTGGTGCGCGCCTGGAGTCGAGCCGCTCCGCCAACGCGACGGCAGGTGACGGGTTTCGTCGAGCTCGAGTTCGCCAACGCACCGACGCCCAGACACACCGTCTCGCTGGCGGCCACCCTCGGCAGGAGCTGCCTCACGCTCAGCCCCGCGGAGCTGGACTTCGGTTCGCTTCGAGCGGGCTGCGCCAGCGGCGCTCGACGGGTCACGCTCATCAACTCGTGCCCGGGCCCGCTCACCGTTCACGGCGTGGACCTCGTCGCCGCGACGTCCATCACCCCCGAGTACCAGCTCACGCAGAGGCCGGCCTTGCCGCTCAGGTTGCCGGCGAGCGCGACGGCAACCGTCGAGCTCGAGTACCGGCCTGCAGACCTCGGAGAGGATCGGGCAGCGCTGCGGGTGCGCGCCGAGTTCAATCAAGAGACGTTCGATGAGCTCTCGATGCTGACTGGGCGTGGCGCAGCGGGCCCCGAGAACGTCGACACCTTCCGCCAGGGCGTTCCGCGAGCGGACGTCTTGCTGGTGATCGACGACTCCGGCTCGATGACTGACAAGCAGCGCGCGCTGGCGGCGAACCTGGACTCGTTTCTGAACGAGCTCCGCCCGAACCGCGTCGACTTCCGAATCGGAGTGGTGACGACGACGATGGCGCTCGATGGCGGGGCGGCGCTGGTCAGGTCCTCCAGCGGCCAGACGTATCTCGAGTCCGGGACCCCCATGCTCGAGCAGGAGTTTCGTCAGCTGGTCTCGGTCGGGACCGGCGGTGATGCGATCGAGTCGTGCCTTCACCCTGCCGTCGACGTGCTCTCGGGTGCGGACGAGTTCCTTCGCGACGGCGCTGCGCTGTCGGTCATCTGTGTGTCCGATGCACCAGACCAGGCGCCGCTGTCGACCGAGCACTACTGGAGCCAGCTCGTCCGCGCGAAGTCCTCTTTCACCTACAACGTGGTCGGCCCGTTTCTTCCGTCGCCACCTGCGGGGTGCATCTACGACACCGACTCCTCGCCCTTCTCTCAGGGCCGTCACGAAGAGGTGGTGCGCCGCAGCGGCGGTGTCCTCGGAGAGATCTGCTCGTCGGATTGGGGCCGAACGCTCGCGCAGGTGGGCGGCGCCGTCGCAGGGGTCCGGTCGAGCTTCCAGCTCAAGGCCGAGCCGGCGCTCACGAACGGCCGGGGCCTTTCGGTGTTGGTCGACTCCGCGCCGGTGCCACCGGTGGACCCGCGTGGCGCCGTGGTGTGGACGTATTCGGCAGCGACGAACTCGATCGATTTCACCGAGCTCTACAAGCCGCCATACGGCTCGCTGGTCGAGGTTCGCTACGAGGTGCCGTGTCGGCTGTGAGTGACTCGGTCATGGTCCGACGAACAAGAAAGCCGACAGGTCCGGAATCAGCGCTCGTGCCCGACGGTAGGGAACGAAGCCGCGAGGCCCGCGCCGCGGAGATCGCCTTCACGGGGTGGTGGCAGGCGCTCTCCCGTCGAGACCGCACGAATGATGCGCGCGAGCTGCGCGGCGCCGTCGGTAAGTGCCGCGGGTCCGGGCTGAAGGATGAATGGGCTCTTCACCTCGTAGAGTTGATCGTCGATCACCGCGCGCACCGAGGCCCAGCCTGGCCGTGAGACGATCTTCTCCCTCGTCGCCTTGCGCCCACACCAGCTCGCGATGACGGCGTCGGGGTTTCGTCTGGCGATCTCCGACGCGTCGTAGATTCGCCCCTTCGCCCCCTGCTCCGTTCGGCATTCGCCGCAGATGTCGTCACCGCCCATCAACTCGACGAGCTCCGAGCACCAGCGAATGCCGCTGATCAACGGCTCGTGCCACTCCTCGAAGAAGATGCGCGGCCGCTTCGGCAAGGTGGCGTTCTCGTTCGCGAGCACCTCGAGGCCCCGCTGGAGTTCCTCGGCCAGGGCTTCGGCCTTCGCCGATGCACCGACCAGAGCGCCGATGACGCGAATGGTCTGGAGGATCTCGGACAGCGAGCGCTGATTGAACAACATCACCGGCACGCCACGCTTCGCGAGCTCGGCGCCGAGGGTCGCCTGGAGATCCGAGAACCCGAGCACGAGGTCAGGCTTCAGCGCGACGATCTGCTCGAAGTCGGCGTCGAGGAAGCTCGACACCCTCGGCTTCTTGCGTGCCTGGGGCGGACGAACGGTGAAGCCCGACACACCGACGATCAGCTCGTCGAGACCGAGGCGGTACAGCGTCTCGGTGGTCTCTTCGGTGAGGCAGACGATGCGGGAGGGATATCGGGAAGACGCGTTGAGCACGTGGACAGCCTGTCTTGGTTTCACGACAGAGGAAACCACGCACTCGCGAGTGCCGGGAAGCCCATCGTGATCGATGGACCTGGTTGGGTTGTTGCGTGCGTACGAGCACCTGGGAACTTGAGAGCCCCGCCTCAGCTGCGACGCGACCCAACCAGGCGACTGCAGGAGAGGGTCTGGAGAGAGGTACTTTCTTGAGCCCACCGCGAATCGACGCGCGCGAGTCGTAGTTTCCCGATGCGGTCCGCGAGGTTGGCGAGGAATTTTCCCGACGCGAAGTGCTCGAGGCGGAGTTGATCCCCCGACGCGAGTTTTCAGCCTCGCGGGCGATGACGTCGACGTGGTGACGGGCACGAGCATCAGCGCGGAGCGTACCGCGTGGTGCGCGTCGCACGCGAGCGTCGGGCTCAGAGGAAGGGGCTCGAGCTGCTCGACGCGCAGCTCGCCGGCGTGGCCCTCGTGCTGGCCGACGTCGTGCGCGGCACGGGCTCTCATCGCGCGTGCTGGCCACCACGAGCTTGTGTCGCATTCGCGTTGACGAGGTTCTTCAGGCATCGACGCTCGCCGCTTGGAGCGACGGCGAGCGCGCGTCAGCGCGCGCAGCCGAACGTTCTCTTCCAGCCCACGACGACACCAAGCCAGTCTGTGCTTCCCGTCCCGGTTTCCATGCACCCGCAGTCCCGGTCCGTGTGTCTTCCGTCTCGGTCTCTGTCACCAAAGGGGGTCCAGTGTTACCGATGGTCCCGGTCTGAAGTGTTACCGATGATCCCGGTTGCACAAGGCCGCGTTCAAGCGGCCGGGCGTGCGACGCGCTCACGCGCGGCGCCGTGGGGAGCCCCCAGCGGCGGACGGGTTCTGTTTGAGGCCGGCCCCTGCATCACTTCGGCTGTTCGCGAATTCCAAAGCACAGGGCGTGCGCCCGGAGGGCTGGGCCGGGGTCCTTGGCCCACACGAAGCCCCCCAGGGGCCCCGTGCCCGCGCGCCGGCAGGCGCTTGAGAGGGCATGGGGGGATGGGTTGCCCCCCTTGGGGATTCCTTGCTTGGGGGGCGCCTAGGAAGGGGGGATTCCAAGGGGGGAAACCCAGGCGGGGGGCGAGTGGCACGTCCCTGTGCTCTGTCCCGGCCGACTTTTCAGTTTCTTCCCGGGAGGGCGGGGGCAGAGGCGCCGCTCAAGGCGCCGGCAATTCACCACCAGCGAGCTGCAGCGCGACGGCGCGGGTCGCGCTGTTGCTCGCCCTGAAGAGACGCGCGAAGCGAAGAGGCGCGCTCAAGCGCCGACCGTCCCCAATGTCACAGGCGTCGCGCCACCGCGGCGCCGGCCGCTCACTGCCCACAGGCCCGACGGCTTGCTCGACCCTGTCCTGCTGTTGATGTCTGCAAGCCGGCGGGCCGGTGCCCGTGCACCACCATCGCTTCACCGACTGCACTCACAGCTTCGGCATCTCACCGCGGCTCATGTGCCAGACGCGAAGCACGCGGACTTCAGCGAGCTCCTCGTCGACTTCGTAGAAGAGGAAGTAGCGCGCCCTCACCAGCGACAGGCGACGCAGCGTCGACAAGACGTCATCGGAGATGGTGACGCCAGCCCAGGGCGTGGTGGCCAGCTGCTGTCGTGCGCGGCGCAGCTCCTCCACCAGCGGCACGTGCGCGTCTGGGAGGTTGCGTTTCCACCACTGACACGCGGCCACGACATCGGCACGCGCTCGCTTCGACATTCGGACGCGCACGTCAGAGGCGCTCGAGTTCCGCCAGCACGTCGTCCATGTCCACGGCCTCACCGCGCTTCATGGCCTCGGAGGCGTCGCGGAGCTCCTTGCGCAGCTCCTCCGTCAGCACGAAGTCATTCGACTCGGCAGCCTCGTGCACGACGACATCGACGGCCATGCCTTCCGGCAACGCCTCGTCCATCACCACGGTGTTGCCGACGACTCTGCCCTTCACGACTCGCATGCCCATCATTGTGCGGGCCTCCTCGCCCGTCGTGCAACTCGTCTCACTCCTCATTCTCCTCAGCCAGCGCGTCCAGCACGGACTCGGCTGACGCAGCCTCGAGCGGCGCACCACTTCGCAGCGCACGCGCCGCCGGGTGCGTGGCCGCGTGCACGGCCTTCAGCTTGTCGATGGTGACGCGCGTGTACAGCTGCGTCGTCTCGAGACTCGCGTGGCCTAACATCTCCTGCACGAAGCGCACGTCGGCGCCGCCCTCCAGCATGGCGGTGGCCATCGAGTGTCGAAACAGGTGACACGCGCCGGGCTTCTCGATGCCCGCGGCCTCGAGGTACCGGCGCACCAACTGCGTCAGGTAGTCGACGTGCAGCACCTCGCCCGCGTCGCCCAGAAACAGGAAGCCGTCGTCGTGGGCCATCGCCAGCTTCGGCCGCGCGTCGTCGACGTAGCGGCGCACCCAGGCCAGGGCCCTCTCGCCGATGGGCACGACTCTGTCCTTGCGGCCCTTGCCCTGGCGCACCCAGACGGTGCCGCGTGCGTCGATGTCGAAGAGGCGCAGGCCCACCAGCTCCATGCGTCGCAGGCCGGTGCTGTAGAGGACTTCGAGCATCGCCCTGTCGCGCAGGCCGGCCGGCGTCGACACCTGGGGCACGGCCAGCACCGACTCGACTTCTTCGGGCGACAGCACCGCCTGTGGCAGCCGCTGCGGCAGCTTCGGCAGCTGCAGCTCCGAGGCAGGGTTGGCCAGCAGCACCGCCTGACGACTCAGCCACCGGAAGAGCTGCCGCACGACGACGAGGGCGCCGTACTGCGTCGACGCGGCGAGCGGTTGGCCGTTGGGCTTGCGCACGTAGAAGAGGTGGCGCTGGTACCGCTCGAGAATCGGCCGCGTCACGTCTTCGCTGCGCAGCAGGCCTCGCTCTTCGCACCACGACATGAAGGCCGTCAGCGCCTTCGCCTGGCCCTTCACCGCGGCCGGAGTGCGTTGCAGCACCCGAGGGCATTGGGGTGGGCGCACGAGCGAAACGGCGGGCGGTGTCGCCCATAACTTGACGTCGAGGCTGCTTCGTACGACTTGTTGCGGGCTTCGTGTCCTTTGCAAGGGAGCCGCGGAGCACGAGCCAGGGCGTGTTGCCGCACGCCCGGCTCACCTTTTCTCTCAAGGGGGCGGTAGTCGCCGACTCCGGCCTTTCACGTCGCGGCGTAATTCACGCAGCGTGACTCGCCAGAAACCGGCTCGCTGATGGCCGCCCTCGACCCTGCAAATCGCCAGCCCAGCAAACAGCCGGCGCGATCGTCAGCCCTGAACCGCTGAACAGCGCGCCTCAGAACAATCACGAAGCGCAGCTCCTTCTCGTAGTGAGGGTGCTCCGACAAGCGCGAAGGCGGTACGCGATAGCCGCGCTCGCCCTCGGTCTTCATCAGCGTGCCCTTCGCGAGGCCCGCCGCGTCCTGCCGGGTGCCCGGCTCATGCGCCACGACGTCGACGTGGAGCTTGCCCGCGCGCGAGGCGGCGTCGAGCGGCGTCACCAGCGCGGTGAAGGCCGTGAAGCCTCCATCGCGCTGCGACTGCACCACCGGCACCCGCCGGCTCGCTCCGGGAGCAAGCGTGAGTTCGAGCTGAACGGGCGGCTTGCCGGTCGGGTCGGTGATGGCGAGGTTCACCTTGAGCCGCAGCGGCGTCGCGCCCGGGTTCGTCAACACCACCGACTGGCCGACCGGCCGCCCTGACATGTTCTTGTTCGACGAAAAATCTGCTGCGGCGCGAACTGGCCTTTCGCATCGGCGAAGCTCACCCCCTCTGGCTTGAAGCCACGTGAGGAATAGCTGCGACCGAGCTTGTCGATGGTCGTACGTGGATAGCGCCGCACACAGGGCACACGACGACGGCGGCGCGGTTCAGCG
>JBBAQZ010000031.1:0-104469 GCA_040400045.1 Myxococcaceae bacterium | reverse complement strand
TGTGGCCGTTGCACTGCGCGCGGAGGAATCCGTACTTCGCCAGCTTGTCGAGAGCGGGCAGGCCGTCCGACGGCAATCTGCCCTTGAAGTCCTCGCCAAGGACGTCGAGGACGACGTCGGCGCTCCGGCACTTGCCGCTGCACCGGGCGTCATCCACCACGGGCTGACACGTCGTGCACTGGTTCCCCGGCCCGCACAAGAGCCCGTTGCAGTCACCGTCGACGCAGCAATTCCCCGACACGCACGCGCCTGCACAGCACACGCTTCCCATGTTGCATGAGTTGTTGTTGTTGCATGGCCACGCGGTGGACGCCCACAGCGCGGCGAGGAGGACGAGGCGCGTCGTCATGGCGGGTTGGCTCCGCTTCCGGGGAAACAGACCCGGGCGGCTGCTCCTGGAAACAACGCCCGGCATCGCCAGTCGGCCGGGCACTCGCCGTCATGTTGGCAGTCGAGGCTGCACGCGTACCCCTGGCCATACCCCGGCTGCACCTTCAGGCACGTCTTCGAGGCGCAGGCCGCGGGCCCTCCCCGGCTGCAGTCGGCGCCCGCCGCGAGGCCTCGTGGGCCGTCGCCGGGAAACCGGTACTCCGTCAGCACCTCGTCGGCCCCGCCATCGAGGCCACCGCCCCCGTCGAGGTCCTGCGACGGCGCCCGCGGATCCTCCGTGCGACAGCCGCTGCACCCCAGCGGCATCAGCAGCGACAGCGCGACGACGAAGGCTCGCATGGGGTGAAGACCCTCGGTGGACGAACGACGAGTCGTGGAACTCGCAAGCCGTCAGTGAACGCTGGAGTCCGAGCGGAGGTCAATCGGTGCCGAGACCGTCGAGCGGCAACGCGGGGCGCTCCTGTCATTCTGCCCGGGTGCACGAACTCATCGCAGCGCGACCTTGAGAATGTCTCGAATCAGCCCCCAGCGCTCTCGAGCACCACGAGGCCGACCTGCGCGACGACCACGAACCCACACGGACCTCGCGCGACCAGCTCCAGCAGGTACACCAGAGCCTCACCGAACGTCGACACGTCGCTGTTCTCCACGGTTCCCGCCGGTCAGTGCCGGTGACACAATTCCTCGCCACATTCCCTGGGGACCGCCATGCCGTCACCGTCTCAAGTCGTCATCTTCGGAGCCGCGGGCGATCTCGCGCTCCGCAAGCTGTTGCCCGCGCTCGCGAGCCTCGCGTCGAAGTCGCAGCCTGCCGAAGGCTTCACGGTCGTCGGTGTCTCTCGGCGTGAGAAGACCGACGAGGCCTTTCGCGCCGAGATCGCTGAGGCGATGCCAGCCGAGCTCAAGGCTGCGTGGGCCCAGCTCGCGCCGCGGGTGACCTACCTCTCGGGCGACGTCGGCCACGTGCAGGACCTCGATCGTCTGTCGATGAAACTCGACGCGCTGCCCGGTGGCCGCGAGACGGGCCGGCTCTTCTACCTCTCGCTCAAGCCCGACCTCTTCGCGAACGCCATCAGCAACCTCGCCTCGAAGGCGCTGCTCCACATGCCGGAAGGCGAGCGCACGGCGTGGCGCCGCATCGTCGTCGAGAAACCGTTTGGTCACGACCTCAAATCGGCCGTCGCGCTCAACCGCCACGTGCACACGCACCTGAAGGAGTTTCAGGTCTACCGAATCGACCACTACCTCGGGAAAGAGACGGTCCAGAACATCCTCGGGTTCCGGTTCCACAACGCCATCTTCGAGCCGCTCTGGAACCGGAATCACGTCGAGCTCGTGCAGATCACCGTCGCCGAAGAGCTCGGCATGGAGCGGGGCCGCGCCGCCTATTACGACGGCACCGGGGCGCTGCGAGACATGCTGCAGAACCACATGCTCCAGGTGCTCTCGCTCATCGCGATGGAGCCGCCCGCTTCACTCGACGCCAAGGCCGTTCGTGCTCAGAAGGTCGCCGTGCTCGAGGCGCTGCGGCCGCCAGACCTCGCCGACATGAAGACCGACTGCGTGCGCGCCCGCTATCGCCCCGGCATGGTGCGCGACGAGCTCGTGCCCGGCTACCTGCAGGAAGAAGGGGTGCCGGGCGAGTCGGAGACCGAGACCTACGTGGCGGTGCGATGCGAGATCGACACCTGGCGATGGAGCGGCGTGCCGATTCTGCTCCGCCACGGCAAGCGCATGAAGAAGCGCTTCACGGAAGTGCAGGTGCAGTTCAAGACACCGCCGCTGCAGCTCTTCAACAAGCCCGACGGCCTCACCGACGAAGAGTTCCGCCGCAAGATGCGCGGCGGCGAGCTCTGCCAGATTCGCCCCAACGTGCTGACGCTCTCGATTCAACCGCGCGAGGCGGTGCACCTCTCGTTCGGCGTGAAGCGGCCCGGCCCGTCCATGGTGATGCACGACGCCGAGCTCTCGTTCGACTACCAGGACGTGTTCGGCAACTCGTCGGCGCCTGCCTACGAGCGGCTGCTGCTCGACGCGCTGCTGGGCGACGCGACGCTGTTCCTTCGAGGCGACGAGATTGAAGCCAGCTGGCGCTTCGCCGACGCGATGCAGTCGGCATGGAAGGGACCCGAGGCGCCTGTGCTGCGTGAGTACGACGCAGGCAGCTGGGGCCCCGAAGAGGCGGCCGAGTTGTTCCACGGTTGCGAAGGCGGCTGGACACGTGGCTGAGTTCCTCACCTCGGCCTCGCCGGTCGACGACACCGCGAAGCTGGTCGCGGGCTGGCTCGATCAGGCGCACGTGCGTCAGGGCTTCTCGCGCCTCGGCATCGCGGGAGGCTCGGCGCTGAAGGCGATGGAGCGACTGAAAGGTCTGCTCTCGTCAGAGACCTGGAGCTCGCTGCGGCTCACCTGGGTGGACGAGCGCGTCGTGCCGCTCGTGAGCGCGGACTCGAACCGCGGCGCCGTCGAGCGGGCCGGCGTGTTGTCGACGCCTCCAGCCCTCGTCCTGCCGATGGTGCTCGATGGAGAAGACGGCCCGACCGCGTGCGCGAGGTATGGGCCTGAGTTCATGCAGCAGTTCGATGGCCGCCTCGACGTCGCCTTGCTGGGCATGGGCGAAGACGGCCACGTCGCCTCGCTCTTTCCACGGCACGTGCTCCTCGAGGCGACGGGCGTGGTGGCGCACCTGGAAGACTCACCGAAGCCTCCACCCGCGCGGGTGACAATGACGATGAACCTGCTCCGCCACCGGACGACGAACCGCGTGGTGATGGCCGCGGGAGCGGGCAAACGCCGCGCGCTGCTCGGCCTGCGCGCCAACGACGCGGCCCTGCCGGTCAGCCGCCTCGGCGCGGTGACGGTGGTGACGGATCAACTTCTCGAGGGACTGGAGAGACGACATGACTGACCGGGTGAACGACGTCGCGGTGATTGGCCTGGGCGTGATGGGCGGCAACCTGGCGCGCAACTTCGCGTCTCGCGGGCTGAACGTCGGCGGCTACACGCTGCACTTCGAGCACGCGCAGAAGCTCGCGGCCGAGTTTCCCGACGCCAGGCTGGACGTGGTGCCGACGCTCAAGGAGCTGGTGGCGCGCCTCGAGCGGCCCCGGCGCATCGTGGTGCTGGTGAACGCGGGCAAGCCAGTCGACGCCGTCATCGACGAGCTCGACCCGCTGCTGGAAGAGGGCGACATCGTCATCGACGCGGGCAACAGCCTGTACACCGACAGCGACCGTCGCGCGGCGAGGTCCAAGGGCAAGCCGTGGCGCTTCGTCGGCATGGGCGTGTCAGGCGGCTCCGACGGAGCGCTCAAAGGCCCCTCGTTGATGCCGGGTGGAGACGTCGACGCGTGGGAGCGCCTCAAGCCGGTGCTCGAGCCCATCGCTGCGCGTTCCTCATCAGGGCTGTGTGTCACGCACTGCGGTCTCGGGTCGGCCGGCCACTTCGTGAAGATGGTGCACAACGGCATCGAGTACGGCGACATGCAGCTCATCGCCGAGACGGCGCTCCTGCTCCGCGAAGGGCTCGGGCTCGATGGTGGGGCCGTCGCCGACACGTTCTCCCGGTGGAATCAAGGCGACCTCTCGTCGTTCCTCATCGAGATCACCGCCGACATCTTCCGCGTGAAGGATCCGAAGTCGTCGTCGGGCGCGCTGCTGGTCGACGCCATCCTCGACAAGGCGGGCCAGAAGGGCACCGGGAAGTGGACGGTGGTGGCCGCGGCCGAGCTGGGCATCGCGATTCCCACCATCACCGCGGCCGTCGACGCGCGCATTCTGTCCTCGCAGAAGGACACGCGCGTGAAGGCCGAGGCGGCGCACCGTCCCGCGCGCGCCAGACTCACGGGCGTCTCTGTCGACGACCTGGCGCACGCGCTCTACGCCTCGAAGATCGCCAGCTATACACAGGGCTTCCAACTGCTCCGCGCGGCGAGCACGTCGTTTGGCTACGGCACGAAGCTGTCGGAGATCGCCCGCATCTGGACGGCAGGCTGCATCATTCGCGCGGCGTTCCTCGAGCGCATTCAGTCGGCCTTCGCGGCCAGCCCCGAGCCCGAGCTGTTGGCGCTGGCTCCGGAGTTCGTCAGCGACCTCGCGAAGCGTCTGACCTCGTGGCGCCGCGTCGTGTCGGCCGCGTCGCAGGCAGGCGTCGCCATTCCCGGGCTCGCCACCTCGCTGGCCTGGTACGACTCGCTCACCACGGCGCGCGGCTCGGCCAACCTCATTCAGGCGCAGCGCGATTTCTTCGGCAGCCACACCTACGAGCGCGTCGACGCACCCGGCGTCGCGGTGCACACGGAGTGGTCGCCGTAGCTCACGGGCTCCGAACGCGCTCGTCACGGCCGTCAACACGAAGGGTATGAGGTCGCCATGAAGCGCGTCCTGGCAGCCGCAGGCCTCACCTTCTCGTTCCTCGCGACGGTCTGGGTCGCCTCGGTCTGGGAGCCGGACCGGTCGGTCGAGTCACTGACGCCACGCTGGGCCGCGCCGCCGTCGTCGTTTCTTCCGCTGGCCGGAATGAACGTTCACCTGCGCGACGAAGGCCCGCGCGACGATCCGGCGCCCATCGTGCTGCTCCACGGCACCTCGGCGAGCCTGCACACCTGGGATGGGTGGACCGCGGCGCTCTCGAAGACCCGGCGCGTGCTTCGTTTCGACCTGCCTGGCTTTGGCCTCACCGGGCCGTCACCAACGAACGCCTACACCATCGCCGCGTACACGCGCTTCGTGGTGGCGATGCTCGACGCGTTGTCGGTGAAGCGCTGCGTGCTCGCGGGAAACAGCCTGGGTGGTGACATTGCCTGGTCTACCGCAGTGGCGAGCCCCGACCGCGTCAGCGCGCTCATCCTCGTGGACGCCGCGGGCCATCGAATCGAGTCGGTCTCAGTGCCCATCGGCTTCCGTGTCGCGAAGGTGCCGGTGTTGAACAAGCTCTTCCTCAAGTTGCTGCCGCGCCGCATCGTCACCTCGAGCCTACGCAACGTCTACGGCGACCCCTCGAAGGTGACGAACGAGCTCGTCGATCGGTACTTCGAGCTGACGCTGCGAGAGGGGAATCGAGCCTCGCTCCCGTTGCGATTTCAGCAGGCAGTCTCTGGAGCGAACGAGGCGGACGTGAAGAAGGTGACGGCGCCCACGCTGATTCTCTGGGGCGAGCGCGACCGGCTCATTCCTCCCGATCACGCGGCGCTGTTCGCGAAAGAGATCGCGGGCTCGACGCTGGTGACCTTTCCAGAGCTCGGTCACGTGCCTCAGGAAGAAGACGCGCCGGGCACGGTGGCGGCGGTGCAGCGGTTCCTCGCAGCGCGCGGGCCTCAGGGTCCTCCGTAAAGGGGCCGCGCGGACCACCAGGCGACCGTTCGGGCTGCGCTCGCGACCGTTCACCCCGGCTGCGCGCTCGAACTGATTGGAGCGTGAATCCTTGCGGGTATGCGCATCCTCCTGCTGAACCCTCCGCACACCGCCATCGGGAGCCGCTGTGTCCCCGACGACCACCTGCCTCCGCTCGGGCTGCTGTCGATCGGCGGGCCCCTCATCGACGCGGGCCACCAGGTCGAGCTGCTCGACGCCGACCTCACCAACATGGAACACGCGCTCATCGTCGACGAGGTCTGCCGGCGCGCTCCCCAGGCGCTGCTCGTCGGTCACGCGGGTTCGACCTCGGCGCACCCGACCATCGCGAAGCTCACCGCGGCGATTCGCGCGCGCGCTCCCGACATCGCCATCGTCTACGGCGGCGTCTTTCCGACGTACCACTGGCGCGAGGTGCTCTCGGAGCAGCCGCAGGTCGACGTCATCGTGCGCGGCGAAGGCGAAGACACGGCCGTGAAGGTGATGGCGGCGCTCGACACGGGCACGCCGCTCGACACGGTCAAAGGCATCGCCTTTCGCAAGCTGGGCGCGCCGCTCGCAACGGGCGACGGGCCGATGATCGTCGACCTCGACGCGTACCGCACGGGCTGGGAGCTGATCGACTTCTCGCGCTACCACTACTGGGGCCACAAGCGGGCGGTGGTGATGCAGTTCTCGCGAGGGTGCCCGCACCTGTGCAGCTACTGCGGCCAACGCGGCTTCTGGACCCGCTGGCGCCACCGCGACCCGAAGAAGTTCGCGAAAGAGATCGCGCACCTCGTCCGCAACCACGGCATCGAGATCGTCAACCTCGCCGACGAGAACCCGACGTCGCAGCGCAAGGCCTGGAAGGCGTTCTGCGAGGCGCTCATCGCCGAGAACGTCGAGGTCGAGCTGGTCGGGTCCACGCGGGCTGGAGACATCGTGCGCGATGCAGACCTGCTCCACCTCTACAAGAAGGCCGGCGTCTCACGCTTCCTGCTCGGCACCGAGAGCACCGACGAGGCGACGCTCGAGAAGATCAAGAAGGGCTCGACGACGAAGGTCGACTTCGAGGCGATTCGCCTGCTGCGCGAACACGACATTCTCTCGCTCGCCACGTGGGTGGTCGGCTTCGAGGAGGAACGCGCGAGGGACTACTGGCGCGGCTTCAAGCAGTTGCTCCACGCCGACCCCGACCAGGTGCAGTTGCTCTACGTGACGCCCCACCGGTGGACGGGCTTCTTCGACGAAGCCAAGGACCGACGCGTGATTCAGACCGACCAGCGTCGTTGGGACTACAAACACCAGGTGCTCGAGACGCGACATCTGCCGCCCTGGCTCGTCCTGAGCTTCGTGAAGTTGATGGAGGTCGGCATGCAACTGCGGCCGACGGCGCTGAGACGGCTCTGGCACCGCGACCCGAAGATCCGCGCCGCGCAGCGCTGGTACTACCGCATCGGCCGCGGCGTCTGGTTCTTCGAGTGGTCGAACTGGCTCTTCCGCGAGCAGCGCACCACGAACGGACCGACGGTGGCGGCGATGTGGGGCAAGGGCCAGGTCGCCGAGGAGTTCCCGAACGCGGTGACGAAGCGGGTGAAGGCGGGGGCAGAAGCGGTTACGACGACGGCGTGAAGCGCGCGTTCTTCGTCCTGCTGCTCTCGGCGACTGGCTGCAACATGGTGCGTGGGCCCCGGCGCGATCACGAGTGCCGCTCCACGCTGCGACAGATCATGGTCGCGGAGTTCAGCTTTCAATCGGTGCAGCTCCGCTACACGACCCATCCCCATGAGGCCGGCTTCGCCCCGTCGACCGGGAATCGGTACCTCTACCTCTTCGACAAGGTGGGAGACGTCACGCGACGAGATGACAAGCCGTCTCCCTCGCCGCAGGAATCGGTCGGCTACGGCCCCGACACCAGGAAGCGCGACCTCACCGTCGAGGACCTGCTGCCGAAGTTCCCCGCCGAAGCACGGGCGATGTTGGGCCTCGAGGGGACCTGCCCTGACTGTCAACTGACGGTGGGCTGCATCGCCAACCTCGACGCCGACCCTGAGGTCGACGTGTGGACCATCTCGACGAAGGACCGGCCGGGCGCCTCGCGCGGAACGCCGCTCAACTTCGTGAGCGACCTGTGACGCGGCTCAGCTGAACCGTCGCGGACGGTCCGCGAACTTCTCGATCCCCGCCGCGGTACACCACGCGCTCCACGCCGCTCGGGAAGCGCCCTTCCACTCGAGCTGCTCGAGCGATTCCGTCAAAGGGACGTCGAGCCTCAACGTGGCGAGCGTTCGATAGAGCGTCGCGTCCTGACGACGTGATGCCAGCGTCGCCGCCAACTTCTCGGCCCCGCGCACCTTCGCGCTCCACGTCTTCCCGTCATCGGGAATGTCCTCGAGGTGCGGGTAGGCCGAGAGCACCGCCGCAGCGCCCTTCTCGCCGAACCCCTCGAGCCCGGGAATGCCATCGGCCGTGTCGCCGACCAGCGCGAGGAAGTCGGGAATGCTCTTCGGGCCGAAGCCGCGCTCGGCGCGCAACGTCGCCTCGGTGAACACCCGCTTCCGCATGCGGTCGACCTGCACGATCCGCTCGCCTTCCAGCACCTGGCCCAGGTCCTTGTCGGGAGTCATCACCCGCACCTGCGTCACCCGCGGGTCCTTCGCGAACTGCACTGCGGCAGTGGCGAGCGCGTCGTCACACTCGAACTCCTTCATCGACCAGACGGTGACACCGAGCGCCGCGACGGCCTGCTCGATGTCGTCGAGCTGCGCGTACAGCGCGGGGTCGATGCCGTCGTCGGTCTTGTAGCCAGCGAACAGAGCGTTGCGGAACGAACGAATCGGGTTGTCGAAGGCGACCGCGAGGTGCGTGACCTTCTCTTCCGGGTCACTCAACAGCCCGAGGAGCGAGCCCACCACCCCGACCGTCGCCTTGAGATCCTTCCCCGAGGCAGAGGCGTGCGAGGGACGCGGCGCGTAGTGCGCGCGGAACAGCTCGAAGGTGCCGTCGACGACATGAACGCGCATCGCTCACACCTTCGGAGGTTGTCGCTTGCGCGACGGCTCGGTCTTCTTGCCGAAGAACAACACGTGCGACGAGCCACCCGAGGGCCCGCGCGCCGTCACGCGCTTCACCTCGACCTCGAAGCGCATCTTCTCGAGCACGCGCACGTAGTCCTCATCGGGGCCGGCCGACCAGACCGCCAGCACGCCGCCGAGCTTCAGCGCGCGGTGACACGCCGACACACCGACCCGCCCGTAGAGCTTCTTGTTGCCGCCGGTGGTGAGCGCCGAGGGGCCGTTGTCGACGTCGAGGAGGATGGCGTCGTAGGCCTTCGAGGCGGCGGCGATGCGCTTCATCACGTCGTCCTCCACGATGCGCACGCGGGCGTCGTCGAGCGGGCGGCCGGCGAGATCGGCGACGAGGGTTCGGTTCCACTCGACAAGCTGTTTCGAGAGTTCCACCACGATGACGCGGCTCTCTTTCGGCACGCGGTCGAGGGTCGCGCGCGCGGTGTAGCCGAGGCCCAGGCCACCGATGAGAATGTCGCGGGGCTCAGCGACGCGCTCGAGCGCCCAGGCGGCCAGCGTCTCTTCCGAGGCGTGCGCGCGCGACGACATGAGGGTGTGGCCACCGAGACGAACGACCCACTCGTCGCCGCGCTGGGCGAGCTGAAGCTCACCGCCTTTGGGAATCGGGGCTCGATCGATCACTTTCCACGGAGTCATGGCGCGCACCCTCTCACGCCTCCATGCGCCCACGCAGCGCCGAACTGCGGCAGCCTGAGCCCCGCGCTGAGGCCGAGCTGCCGCGCGTTCGCCGCGAACTACCCGTATTCCTTTCTCGTTCCCTTGGCGTGAAGTTCGCAGTAGGGCTATTCTGTCTCTACTGCAACGTTCCCCTCGCTCCGCGTTGCGACAAAGGCCGCCCATGTTCGACTGGCTGCACACGTTGTTCTCTCGCGATCTGGCGATCGATCTCGGCACCGCCAACACGCTCATCTACGTCCGCGGCATCGGCATCGTCTCGAACGAGCCGTCGGTGGTCGCCGTGCAGCAGGACTCGCGCGGCGGCAAGAAGGTGCTGGCCGTCGGCAAGGAAGCCAAAGAGATGCTCGGCCGCACACCGGGCAACATCGTCGCGATTCGGCCCATGAAGGACGGCGTGATCGCCGACTTCGAGATCACCGCGGCGATGCTGAAGTACTTCATTCAGCGCGCGCACCAGCGGAAGTTCAACGTCAAGCCGCGCATCGTCATCGGCATCCCCTCGGGCATCACCGAGGTCGAGCGCCGGGCCGTGCGTGAAGCCGCCGAGAACGCGGGCGCGCGCGAAGTGCACCTCATCGAGCAGCCCATGGCCGCGGCGATCGGCGCAGGGCTTCCGGTGACCGAGCCGTCGGGCAACATGATCGTCGACATCGGCGGCGGGACGACCGACGTGGCCGTCATCTCGCTCGCGGGCATCGTGTATTCGAAGTCGGTGCGCGTCGGCGGCGACAAGCTCGACGAGGCGATCATTCAGTACGTGAAGCGCAAGTACAACCTGCTCATTGGCGAGCGCACGGCAGAGCTCATCAAGATGAGCATCGGCACCGCGTACCCGACCGACGAAGCGATGACGATGGAGATCAAGGGCCGCGACCTCGTGGCCGGCGTTCCCCGCACGCTCACCATCACGTCGGACGAGATCCGCGACGCGATCGCCGAGCCGGTGAACGGAATCGTCGACGCGGTGAAGATGACGCTCGAGCGCACGCCGCCTGAGCTGGCCGGTGACATCGCCGACCGCGGTATCGTGCTCGCCGGTGGTGGAGCGCTCCTGAAGAACCTCGACACCCTGCTGCGTGAAGAGACGGGCCTGCCGGTGTTCCTCGCCGAAGACCCGCTGTCGAGCGTGGTGATGGGCGCAGGCAAGGCGCTCGAGTCGCTCGACATGCTGCGCGCCGTCGCGACGCCGAACTGAAGTGCGCCACCTCCCGGCTGAGTTCGACGCGCTGCTCTCGGCTCGGGGCCGCGCGGTGGTGTCGGGGCGTCGTCCCCACTTCACCGGCACCTCACGCTTCCTCGCCGACGATGGGCTGCTCGAGCCGAAGCTCGCGCGTGGCGTGCTGGCGCTGCTCGACCGCGCGATGAACGACGTGATGACGCCGATGGAGGATCCAATTCCTCCCTGGACCATCACCGGCATGCAGCACGACTACGGCGAGCTGCTCCCGAAGACGGTGCGCGTCAGCACGGCGACGTTCTCCTCGCGCCGTTCGAAGGGCTTTCAACGCGCCGGAGAGATTGGGCTGCACGCGATGCTCAAGAGCGAGAGCTACTTCGCGTTCGCGCAGGCGCTCGCGGGTCGACGCCTCCGCCGAGGCTGGGGCACGCAGGTGCTCTGCTACCGGCCTGGCGACTACGCGGGGCCGCACAACGACCACCACCCCGAAGACCCCGACGCGCGCGACGGGTACACGGACCTTCACCTCACGTTCTGCACCGACGCCGTCGCCGCGCAGTCACTCGTGTACGAGCGCGACGGCCACTTCAGCGAAGAGCGCTCGGTCGTCACCGTGGGCGGCGTCACCTGCTACCGCCTGCCCTTCTGGCACTTCACGACGCCGCTGCGCGCGAAGCCGAAGCGCGACCGGCACGCGAGACGCTGGGTGGTGCTGGGGACCTTCCTCGACGCACGGGCGCGATGAGGGCTCACCGCGCGTCGTCGGGCGGCAGGAAGATCCGCTCTCCCTGGTCGAGCACGGCCCAGCTGATGCCCGCGTCGACGCTCTCGAACGCCGCGCGCGCGGCTGGCAGGTCGAGGCCCGGCATCAACGCGAGCCCCTTCTCCCAGGGTTGAAAGAAGTTGTCGTAGTGGGTCGGCATCACGAGGCGCGGCTTCGCAGCGGCGAGGAGTCCCCGCGTCTTCTCGACGGTCTGCGGCTCTCCCGTGACGCCCACGATGAGCGTGCCTGCCCCCGCCCCGCTCAGCTCGCCCTCGGCCCACGTGCTCGTCGGGTGAAACCAGAAGGACGTGCCGTTCGCCTCGAGCCGATAGAAGAGCGTCTCGTCAATCGTGTACTGAAAGAACCAGAGCTTTCCTGCGTCGACCGGCACCAGGCCGCTCATCGGCTCCGACATGCCGGCGATCTTCGTGTGACGCGAGCGCCGGACCTCGATGTTGAAACCGCCGACGGTCAGCGTGTCACCCGCCTTCACCACGCGAGTCTTCTCCGCGGGGATTCCGCGGGACCGGGCGAGGTTGACGGTCGACTGAGAGCCGACCACCAGCGCACCGGTGCGTTTGGCGATGGCTGGAACGTCGAGCGCGTGATCGTAGTGCGTGTGGTTGACGAGAATGACGTCAGCGCGCGGGCACTCCTTCGCGCCGAGCGCCTCGTCCGGCTCCAGCGTCCCCGACAGCAACGTGAGCGGCGCGGGCCTGGTCGGTGTCGGGTCGAGCAAGACGACCGTCGTGCCGTCAGTGACCTCGTACCCACTGACGCCGAGGTAGCGCAGCGAGAGGCCGCCGTCGGGGTGCGTGCGCAGCGTCGCGGGACCGCGCTCGGACTCGGGCACGGTGAACGGCTTGTGGCGAACGGCGGTGACGAAGACGACGACTGCGAGTGCGAGAAGCCCTGCCACCACTCCAAGCGCGCGTACCAGCCGTTTCATGAACGCGGCATCTCACCGGCGCGCGCGTGCGGCAAGGCGTTCAGAGCGACTCGAGCGCCACGAAGGTGAGGCGGCATCGGGTGCGGCCCGAGGGAGGGCTGGAGCGGTCCTCGATGCGAATCACCGGGTTGTTCTCGTCGAGGCGAACCGTCGTGCGCACCTCGCCCGCGCCTGCGGGAAATTCCTGCGTGCCGACGAACGCGCGGAACTCGACGCCGAACGGAACGTCGCCGAGCGGGTGCACGTGCTCGCGCCAGCGCTTGCGCCGCCCGCTGTCGTGCACCTCACACACCACGCGCGTGATGAGCGTGTAGTGAACACCGGCGCTGACGCCCTTCGTCTCCAGGCGCGCACTGCCTCCCTGACCGACGGACGCGGCGCTCGACCAGACGATGGTCGGCGCGGCAAGCACGAGCGGAAGGACCAGTGAGAGCACGTGACGACCAAACAGCGATTGGCAGCGCCGGGGAAGGGCTCAGCCCACGCCCTGGGAGAACAGCTCGAGCACCTGCTCCACGTGCTTGCTCCGCTCGGTGGCGTTGGGGTGGTTGTAGCCAAGCGAGCCATCGAGCAGCAGCGACGAGAGCCCGTGCACCATGGCCCAGTGCATCGACACCATCGCCTCGCGCCGAGCAGGCGTCGCGCGGGTGCCCTCGGTGCGCTCGACGATCAATCGCTCGAGGACCGCCAGGGCGCGTGCGCCTGCCGCCTGCGCCGTTGGAAACCGGGTGAGGTCGACCAGCTCAGGCCTGAACATGAGGCGGAAGAACACCGGCTGCTCGAGCGCGAACATCACGTACTCGCGACCCACCTTCGACAGCCGCTGCGCGACCGCGCCCTTCTCGGCCGCCTTCGCTTCCATTCGTTCCGCCAACATCACGAAGCCGCGCTCGACCAGCGCCGCGACGATCGACTCCTTGTCGGCGAAGTGATGGTACGGCGCCTGGTGGCTGACGCCGGCGCGACGGGCGACCTCGCGCATCGAGAGCCCAGAGAGCCCCACCTCGCCGATGAGCTGCACGCTCGCGTCCAACACCTGCGCTCTCAAGTCCGCGGTCATGGAGCCTGTCTCACACGCCGGGCTTGACACCGTCAAGCCCGTAAACTAGACACCGTCACCTGACGCCGTCATTTCGACGCGTCAGCTCCAGAGGAGTCGTCATGAAGCAGCAAGTGGCCGTGGTCACGGGAGCGTCGTCGGGCATCGGCGCAAAGCTGGCCGCAGCGATGGCGCATCGGGGGACGCACGTCATCCTGGTGGCGCGGTCTGAAGACAGGCTCGAGGTGCTCGCGGCTGGAATTCGTGCAGCAGGTGGGCAGACCACGGTGCTGCCGTGTGACCTCTCGAAGCCCTCGGCGGCGCAGCGGCTCTACGACGAGGTGATGCGGCGCGACCTGGCCGTCGACACGCTCGTGAACAACGCGGGCTTTGGCCACTGGGGCCACTTCCACGAGGAGCCGCTCGCCCACCTCTCCGAGATGATTCAAGTGAACGTCACCGCGCTGACGGAGCTGACGCGGCTGTTCGTGCCGTCGCTGGTGGCGCGGCAGGGCACGGTGCTGAACCTCGCCTCGACCGTCGCGTTCCAGGCTGCGCCGTACATGGCGGCCTACGGCGCGACCAAGGCCTACGTGTTGTCGCTCACCGAGGCGTTGTGGGCCGAGTACCGAAGCGCCGGCCTGCACGTGACGGCGGTGTGCCCGGGGCCCGTGGAGACGCCGTTCATCGACGCCATGGGCAGCGGCGTGCGCGACACGAGCGTCTTCAAGAACATCCTCACCGTCGACGAGGTCGTCGCGACGTGCCTGCGCGCGCTCGACGGACGCGCTCCGGTGCACGTGGTGGGTGTGTGGAATTGGCTGATGTCGCAGACCAACCGCGTCTCTCCGCGCAGCCTCACCGCGCGCATCAGCGCTGCCATGCTCGCCCCTCGCCGCGCGGCCCCCACCCTCGCCGCGGGAGGTCGACCGTGAAGACGAGACAGGTCATCTTCATCACCGGCAGCACGCGAGGCCTGGGCAAGCACCTGAGGCAGCACCTGACGGCGCAGGGGCATGACGTCTACGGCTCGGCGCGCGCCGAGGTGCCTGGCGACGACCATCACCTGTCCCTCGACGTGACGGACGCGGCGGCAGCAGCGAAGGCCGTCCAGACCGTCATCGGGCGTGCGGGCCAACTCGACGTGCTCATCAACAACGCGGGTTCGCACCTGCTGGGCGGCGCACTCGAGACCAGCGACATGGAGCTCCGCTGTCGCTCGTCGCGCGGCAGATCGACCGCGTGCTCTCGGCGTCACGGCCGAAGCTCCGCTCCTCCGTCGACGGCTTCCTCACGGGCCTCGAGCTGCTGCGCGCCGTCTCACCGGGTGCCACGTTCGAGCAAGCGGTGCTGAAGTAGACCGCGCCCGAGCTTCTCGGAGGCTCGACGGCAGCCGCGGCTCCACGCCTGGCCTGAAGAAGAGCGCTGGTCAGAACGGCGAGACATCGCCGATTGGAACGCGACGCAGCGTGGCGGGGAGCAACTTTCGCAGTGCCTCGACTTCACTGTTGCGGTCGAATAGCGGCGAGCCGTTCTTCTTGACCGTCACGTACGGAAAGTCTCCCAGCAGGTCGACGCTCACGTCCTTCGGGCGAATGCCCTCGAGGCCTTCCGGGAGGTTCTTCGCAGCGAGCGCCTTCTTGAGCGAAGTCACCACTGCATCGCATTGCTTGAGTGCTGCCTTCTGCGCCGGCGAGGTGTACTTCGAGCGGTCGGTCGACGGCGGCTTCCAGCCTGCCGGCTTTCGGCCGCTGCCGCTTGCGAGCGCATCCCAGGTGTTGTCGGGGGCCGTCGAGGGGCGCGTCGGAGCAGGGCCAGGGGCGGGGGTGGTTCGGATTCGGGGCATGCCGCAGAGGTCCTGAAGCACCTCGAGTTCGTCAAGCAACGCCTGGGCTGCCGACAATCGTGCGAGGTCTCCTTGCAGCCTGACGGCCAGATTGGAGCCTGCGATGACCAGTGTGAAGTGACTTGGCGCGGGCTGGTGCATGCGTGCCGTCTTGTGCCGCTCGCTCACCTCGGCACAAAAGCCCGCTCTCGACGCCGGACGAGGAGAGTGCCCGTGACGACGCTCCGTTCCCTGACGCTGTGCTGCGCGATGTTCCTCGCTGCCTGTGGAAACTCGAGCGTCGCCATCAGTGACGACGTGACGGGGCTCGACGACTTCGGAATCTCGGAGCAGAGCGCTCGGGTCACCCCGCAGCAGGCCCAGCTCGCGGCGCAACTGGTGGACTCGACGCGCGCCTACCTGCCCTTCGCGTACACGGTCGACGGCTGCTATGCGCGGGCTCTCTACATGTCGATGGAGCTCGCGAGCCGACGGGTGCCCTCGAGCGCGCAGTACCTCAGGGGCGAGCTGAACCCCTCGGCCTCTGTCCAATGGGGGTGGCACGTGGCCCCCATGGTGGAGATCGACGGCACGGCCGGGCGCACCATCCTCGACCCATCGCTCGCGCCGGGCGGCCCCATCCCGCTCGAGGAGTGGATTCGCCTCTCGAACCCGCGCGGCAGCTACCAGCTGTTCTGGACACTCGGCAGCACGTACTACCTCACGGGTTTCTACACTCCGAACGACCAGGCGCTGCCCGTCATCCAGTCCTTCGCCGAGCTCGCGCCATTTCAGAAGAGCGACCTCGAGCAGGCCTGTGGCGTGATGAGCAACTACCTCTCGTACGAAGGGCGCAGCGACGAGGCGCAGAAGCGCGCGCTCCTCGTCGGGCGGACTCGTTCGCTGGCGAACCGGTTGCTCGGCGTCGGCAAGTTGAGCGGCTACCAGTCGCAGGGGGCGCTCTCATGCGGCGGCTCATCGGTGCCGGTCTGCAAGGAAGCGCAGGAGCGTTGCACGGCCAACACCGACTGCTGCTCGACGCTCTGTGGTGCAACGGCGCTGTGTCAGCCCAGGGCCATCGACGCCGCGGGGCCGACGCCGGCCCCTGGCGTGACGGACGCAGGCGTGCGAGTTGATGGCGGAGTGCGCGTCGACGCGGGGATGACGCCTCGAAGCATGATGGACGCGGGTGTTCGAACCGATGGCGGCGAGCGCGTCGACGCCGGCTCGCCAATGACCGGGACTCCCGACGCGGGAACGCCGATGGGAACGCTCCTCACCAACGGGACGCCCGCCCCCATCTCGGGCGCGGCGGGGTCCACGCGGCTGTACCGCTTCGAGGTGCCGCCGGGCGCCGCTCAGGTGAGCTTCGCGATGCTGGGCACGAGCGGCGACGCCGACCTCTACGTTCGCCAGGGCACGCCGCCGACGCTCACCACGTACGACGCACGGCCGTACCGGTCCGACAGCAACGAGACGGTGACGACGAGCAGACCGCGGCCGGGCACCTGGTACGTCCTGGTGCACGCGTACAGCAGCTACTCGAGCACGACGCTCACCGCGACCTCCCGGTGAGCGCCGGCGGGTTCGACGTCACGGCGTGTACGTCACCTTGATGACCTTCACCGGCGTGCGCGGGCGGTCGCTGCCGTCGGTCGGCGTCGACTCGATCTTCTTGATGACGTCCTGACCCGCAGTGACCTTCCCGAACACCGGGTGCTTCGACGGCCCGGGCGTGAACCAGTCGAGGTAGTGGTTGTGCACGGTGTTGATGAAGAACTGGCTGCCACCCGAGTTGGGCGAGCCGGTGTTCGCCATCGAGAGCGTCATCGGCTCGTTCGACAGCTTCGAGGTGTGCTCGTCCTTGATGTCGCCCCACGGCGGGCCACCGGTACCAGCGCGCGCGCTGTTCGGGTCCTTCGAGTACGGGCAGCCGAACTGCAGCATGAAGCTGTTGATGACGCGGTGGAAGTGCAGGCCATCGTAGAAGCCGCTGGTGGCCAGCTTCTCGAAGTTGCCGACGGTCAACGGCATGGTGTCTTTGAAGAGCTCGGCGGTGAAGGTGCCAAGCGAGGTCTCGAACGTCGCAGTGGGGTTGGACATGGCGAGGGGACCTAGCACGCAGGCCCCTGCCGACGCAGCACCTGGTCATGGTACGAGCCGTTTCATGCGTTCGCTCGTTGCCGTCCTCGTCGTCCTCGTCGGGTGTGGTCCGGTGGCCGAACCTGCGCCTGCCGATGTCGACGGCAACCTGCGCTGGTTCTGGTCGAACTCGAAGGACGCGAAAGACGCCGACGTCATCGAGGCCGCGCTCAAGCTGCAGACTGCGGGCAAGGCCGAGACGCTCACACCCTCGAAGCCGGGCCGGGGCTTCATCACGCGGCTGTCACCCGAGGATATCGCCGTCGTCGGCCTCAAGGACGTCGTCGACCCCGCGAAGGCGCGCGGCTTCTTCGTCACCAACGTCTTCCCCTGCACGCTCGACAAGCTCGAGACCATCGTCTCGGCGCTCGACCAGAAGACGCAGTACCCCGAGGCGTACGACGACTACACCCGCACCTACACGAGCGACGTCGCGAAGTACCAGGACCGCTCCGCGCAGACGCTCACCTGGGACGTCAACCTCACCGCGAAGCTCGTCACCGCGCCCTACTCGTCGACGCTCAAGGGTGGCCTGCGCCGCGTCGCTCCGGTTGGGGGCAAGCCGGCCTTCGGGCCGATGCTCATCGCGCGCACGTGGCTGCCGGGCCCGGCGACGTTCAAGAACCCCGACCCTGCGACGAGCTTCGAGCAGGACTACCAGATTGAGATCTTCTGGGAGCGCGCGCCCGGCGAGATCTTCCACGCCTACGCCATGTGGAGAGACCTGCGGCTCGGCCTCGGCTTCACCACCGAAGACAACGGCGTGGCGAACACGATCATGACGGGGCTCACCGACTGGGACCAGAAGACGGTCGAGCTCTGCAAGAAGTGACGGGCGCGTTCAGCGAATCGACAGCCGGTCGGTCGACGAGAAGAACTGAAACACGCCCAACGAGAACCCCACCTGCGGCTGGCCTCCGACGAGCGTGACGGCGAGGTCGGCGCGCAGGCCCGTGCGCAACATCTTCGGAATCAGCACTCGAACGCCGACGCCGGTCGACAGCAGCGCGCGTGAGCCGAACTGCTCGGTGCGGGCGATGGCGCCATCGACGAAGACGGCAGGCACGGCGGCGAACCACGTCGAGTCGAACACCACGCCGCGCAGCTCCACGTTGGCGAGCGCGAACTGTTCCGTGCGCAGCGTCGAGTCGTCGTAGCCGCGAACGAGATCGAGCCCGCCCAGATAGAAGCGCTGCTCCGTCGGCGCGGTGGAAGAGAGCCCACCCTGCGCGCGCAAGGCGAGGTTGAACCGCTCCCCCAGCATCACGAAGCCGAGCGCCTCGGCCCAGGACTGCATGTAGAACGGCGCGACGGCATCGCTGGTGACGCCGACCGAGTTGCGCAGCTCGAGCGAGAAGCCCGTCTCTCGCAGGCGCACGGTGTCGACGCGGCCGACGCGAATCGAGGAGTGCACGAGCAGCCCTTGCATGGTGCCCGGCAGCTTCGGAGTTCCCGCGAGCGGCTCGAAGTACTCGTCGCGAAACGCCTCGACGCGAAGGCCGAGCAACATCACGTCATCGACCTCGTGGAGCACGTCCACGATGCCCTGCAGCCGGCGCCGCGTGTACTCCGGGCGTGGGCGGAACAGCCACTCCACCTGCGCGAGGCCGACGAGGCGTTTGCCGAACAGCCGCGGGTCGCGGAACCACACCTGCCCACCGTTGAAGGCGAGGAAGCGCTCGTAGCGCAGGCCCCACTCGAGGAAACGCCCGAGGAAGTTGGTGTCGTTCGCGCCGACGCGCACCCACGCCGCGCCGCCGCCCACCCCGAAGCTGAAGAGCGGGTTGAGGGCGAAGCGCTCCTCGAGCTCGACGACGCCGACGAGGCCTTCGGGCCGTCGCTCCAGTCGCCCATCGACGCGGCTGAACAACCCGCAGTTCCACAGGCGGGTGAGGCCCAGCGTCCACTCGGAAGCCGTCACCTCGCCGGGCGTGACGAGCTGGAGCTCGCGATGCGCGACGAACTCCTTCGTCCATGACAGGCCGCGAATCTCTACCCGCTCGAGCCGAAGCGGGAGCGCCTCGACCACCACCACTTCGAATGTCACGCCAGCGTCGGCCTCGACGAGCCCGCCATCGGCAGCCGCGAGGATCACCACGAGCAGTGCGGGGGAGAACACGCGAGCGCTGTAGCGCGAGGCACCGCGCCTCGCCATCAGGCCGATGGTGGGGTTCGCGCCCGAAGACTGACGAGCGGCACCCGCCTCACCGCGAGGCGGTCTGCCCACCCGACTGCGCCGTCACCTTGCGACCGAACGCCTGGTCGACCTTGAGCAACCACTCGCGGAACGCGGGGTAGTCCTTCGCGGCGATGCGCGCCTTCGCCATCACCATCTCGCCCGTCACGCGCAACTTCCCGTCCTTCAGCGTGGCGTCGATGGTGAGTGAGCCGAAGGGGCTTTGCTCGACGACCTTCGCGGGCAGCTCGCCGGGCGTCCACGACGCAGGAAACGCGTAGGTGAAGTCGAAGCGGTTGGTCCAGACGCCGGGGAAGACGACGTCGGTGGTGCGCTCCGAGAGTGGGGCCAGCGCCTGGGTGAAGGCCCGGCTCGCGCCGAACGGGAAGAACCGCAAGAAGCCTGCGCCCGCTTCGGCGTAGCGAGGCATCGCCATCTTGAACGTCATCGTCACCGGCAGCTCGAGCTTCGTGGTGTCGGTGATGACGAGTTCGCTCGCCGACACGCCGGGGAAGGAGTTGGCCCACACCTGCTCGAAGGTCGCCTGACGCGTGGCGGCCGTCTGGTACTGACGCCGCAGCTCTGGCGCGGCCTGCCCCACCGCCACCACCGAGCCCTTCCCCACCGCGCTGCCGTCGACCTTCACCGTCACGTCCATCGTGAGGGTCGTCGCGTTGTCGGCCGGGTTCGCCTCGGGCGTGACGAGGAAGCGGCTGTTGCCCTCGGGCTCCACCACCAGCACGTTGGCCACGCGGTCGGCGGAGGGGACTTCCCTGCTCCCGTGGAAGTCGGCGGTGCCGTCGAGGTAGAGGTCGAGCGCAGGCACGTACGCGATGGCGTGGTTGAACGCGGCCAGCGACGCAGGCTCGGGCGGCAGGGTGCCGAGGTTGCGCATGCGCAGCAGCACGAGGCGCGCGTCGACGTCGGCCAGCTTCAACATCGCGACGATGAGTGACGCCTTGTCTTTGCAGTCACCAAAGCGGCGCGCGAGGATCCGGTCGACGCGGTACGGCTTGTACCCGTGAATGCCGAACTCGAGCGCGACGTAGCGCGTGTTGGTGACGACGAAGCCGTAGATGGCCGCGACGACCTCGGCGGTCTTCTTCCGGTCGACGCCCTTGAGCACGGTGGTGACGGTCTTCTGCAGTTCCTCGTTCGTCGTCAGCTGGTCGCGCACCAGGCCCCACCAGTAGCGGCCCACCGCGTCCCAGCTCTGGTACGTCGACAGGTGAAGCGGCGTGGCGACCTCGGCCCAGCCCGGCATCTGCGGCTCGGGCACCACCTTCTTCACGTCGTCAGCTTCGAAGCGGTACACGGTGCGGTCGGCCTTCGTGTCCTGGCTCGCCTTCACCCATTTCGGGAGCGTCGACGCGTTCCAGCTCAACGGGCGCGCCGCCGGCATGTCGACGATGAAGCGGTAGCGCAGCTTCGGCACGGTGGCCTGCACGGCGTCGACGTCGCCCCAGTAGTCCGAGAGCAGGTTGTCGAGCGAGGTGTCGTCGAGGCGCCACTGCAGCTCGAGCACGTCGCCGGCGGCGAGCGCAGGGAACGTCAGCACCCGCGCGCGCGCGTCGTAATACATGCCGGTCCACGGCTCGTTGATGTTGCGCTCTCCATCACCGAAGGAGTCGACGATGCTGCCGTCGGGCTTGGTGATGCGCGCCTTGAGCACCCGCACCTCCTGCCGGTCTGGCGAGTAGGTGATGGGCAGCTGCCGGAACGCGTCGACGCCGCGCTGGTTGAAGACCTTCACCGCGAGCTGTTGGAAGCGTGACGACAACCCGCTCGACTGGACCTTCACCGCCGTGACGTCGATGACGGTGACCGCGTCTTCACCCTTCACTGCGTTGGCCGCCTCGAGCAACGGGCCCAGCGCGATGGCGTGCGGCGTGGCGCCGTCGAGCTCGTCACCGCGCAGGGTGCGGACCAATTCCTTGAGCGCCGGGTTCTGCGGGCGCAGCTTCAACGACGTGCTGAACGCCGCGAGCGCCGCGTCCTTC
Source organism: Myxococcaceae bacterium (assembly GCA_040400045.1). Classification (GTDB taxonomy): domain Bacteria; phylum Myxococcota; class Myxococcia; order Myxococcales; family Myxococcaceae; genus Xiheimicrobium. The sequence continues at coordinate 82,908 of JBBAQZ010000031.1, read as the reverse complement.
TCGCCGAGGTGGAGCAGCGCCTTCCCTTCTCGCTCGTGCACGTCATGCTCTTCGGGCGAGAGGGTCTTCGCGAGCTCGAACAGGGCGCGGCCTTCGGCGACCTTGCCGTTGGCTGCGTCGAGCTCGGCGAGCCGGAGCACGGTGCCGAGGTCGAGCGGATCGAGCGCGAGCACCTTCTTGTACTGGTCGATGGCCTCGGTCACCTGCCCGAGGTCGGCCAGCATCGCGGCGAGGGAACGCCGGGTCGTCGTGTCGTCGAAGCGCAGCGAGAGCGTCATGCGGGCGCGGGCCATCGCCTCGTCGATGCGGTCGCGGCGACGCGAAACACCGATGGCCTCGCGCGCGACGATGGGCACCAGGTGCAGTCGTGAGAAGGCCTGCTCGACGGTGCGCTGCGACGCGACGCGCTCTCCCAGGGCCTCGAGCGCCCGCGCCTTCACCAACCACGCGCCAGCGAAGTCGGGCTTCTCCTGGAGTAACGGCTCGACGAGCGAGAGCGCCCGCGCCGGGTGCTCCATGGACAGCTCGTGCTGGGCGAGGGCCAGGCGCACCAGCGGATGCTTCGGTTCGAGGGCGAGTGCGCGCTCGAGGTAGGTTCGCCGGTGGTTCGCGTCATCGAGCTGGAGCTGCGCAGCGATGAGCTGCAAGGCGACGTCGGTCGGTTTCGCGTCGGCGGCCTTCTCGGCCTCGAGCATCGGCGTGCGCTCCTTCTCTTCCCATGCGCGCGTCCAGTGGAGGATGACGGCGGCGTCGGCGCGCAGCTCGGCGTCGGCGGGCTGAGACGCGACCCTCGCGAGCACCGCGTCACTCAGCGTCGGCAGCTTCTGGGGTGACGGCGCGCTACCCTTCTCGAGCGGCGGCACCGCGTCGGGTAGCACCACCGAGAAGCTCCCGCTGACCCCATTCGGGCGCTCGGCGCGGAACGAAAAACCGAACGGCCCCTTCTCCTGACAGACCTTGAGCAGCACGCGGTTGAAGCCCTTGCGCAGGTTCACCTGCACCCGCTGCTGGTCGGGGCGCGGCTGGTTGTAGCGGTCGCTCGTGGCGACCTTCACGCCGTTGACGAACAACCGGAACCCGCCAGAGGTGCCGAGCGACAACGAGGCCTTCGTCTCGGCGCTCGCCTGCAGCCACGTCAACGCGTAGCCCACCACCTCGGTCGACGGGCGCAGCGGCACCGAGAGATCGACCGAGCCATCGGCCGCCTTCGCCACGAGCTTTCGCCAACCGACCTCGTGGCCCTTCGCCGGGTAGCTCGTCTTCAGGTCCGGCGCGGCCTCGGGGCCGAAGTCGGTGTCACAGCCGCCCTTGCCCTCATTGTCGAAGGCGCCCACCACGTACCAGTCCTGCACGAAGCCGAGGTCCTTCACGATGTCCTGGGAGCGCACGGTGCGGCCTCGAGCGCGCTCGAGATCGACCAGCAGCATTCTCGCGAGGGCGCGAACGTTGGGGTCCGTCGAGCCGCGCGCCGCGATGGTGAAGTACGGCTCGGCCAGCAGGTTGAGGTCGTCGACCTCATCCATCAGGCCGTGCAGCCGAATCAGCGCCGCCGCGCCGCGAGGCTCGTTCGCGCGGGCCAGGGCGAGCTTCCCGAGCGCCTCCGCGTGGTCCGTCACCGGGCTGTCGAGCCGCGCGAACAACAGAACTGGGACCAGAACCAATGAAGAGAGCATCGAACGACCCTTCGAAAAAACGGTGCAGCGATTGGGTTGCGACAGTGAGACCCTCTTCGTACCGAGATGTCACTTCAAAGACGACTTGTGATGCGGCGGCCTGTTGAGCCTGCTGCTCCGACGGCACTGCGTGCTCCCCCGACGCGCAGTGCCGTTGCTTTTGAAGGCCCCTGCCGTCACGCCAGGCGCGCAGCCTTCGCTTTCCGGGCGCGCGCTAGCGAGTTGACCTGCGCTCCCAGGAGGAGCACGAACGCGAGCAGGTAGAACCAGAGCATCAACACGAGGCCGCCCCCGAGCAGGCCGACGACCGGGTTCCCCTCTGCGGAGAAGCCCAGGTACACGCGGAAGGTCAGCGAGCTGAGCACCGAGAGCAGCGCCGTCAGGATCGCGCCGGGCATGTCCTCACGCCACCGGCCGCGGAACGACGGGCCCAGATGAAAGACGGTGGCCGTCCACACCGTCAACGCGACGAGGGCGGCGGGGCCGCGGAGCCAGTCCCACGCCATCGCGTAGGCCTCACCAAGCCCCACCTTCGCTGCGAGCGTGTCGCCGCCGCCGAAGGCAGGCCCCACCACCAGCAGCGCCAGCACCGCCGAGAAGACGAGCACCGTGCCCACGCCCAGGCCGATGGCCACCAGCCGCTGTCGCAGCCAGGAGCGCGTGTCGGGAACTCCATAGACGAGGTCGAGGGCCTCCATCGCCGTGGCCATGCCCGAGGAGATGGACCACAACGACACCAGCGCGCCCGTCGTCAGCACCTGGTTCGAGGGGTCATGAAACAGCGCGCCCACCGACTCGAGGAGCGGTGACGCCTTCGAGGTGAGGACGTCGCGCAGCGCGCCCAGCACCTGCGCCTCGACGTTCGCCGAGAGGTGACTGCCGAGGAGCGTGTCGAGAGTGCTGAGCAGACCCGCAGCGATGAGCAACCCGGGGAAGAGCGAGAAAACGGCCCAGAAGGCCACCTCACCCGCGAGCCCGAGGATCCGGTTGCGCAGCACCTCGCGGCCAAGCGTTTTGAGCTCGGCGTAGAGCTCCGCGAGTTTCATGCGCCTTCCACAAGCACGGTCCGGGCCAGCCGTCGCGCACCATTGCCACCCGCCGACCGCCGCCATAGGCCACGCACGACGATGAATGTGCTCGAGCGCGCGGTGGTGGTGCTGGTGCGGCCCGAGGGGCCGCTCAACGTCGGCAGCGTGGCGAGGCTGTGCGGCAACTTCGGCTGCGCGCTCAGGCTGGTGCAGCCGCTCATCTCGGTACATCAAAGTGATGCGATGAAGATGGCGCACCCGTCACAGGCGTTGCTCGAGCAGGCGCCGGTGTTCGCGACGCTCGGTGAGGCGCTGGCGGACGTGTCGGTGGCGATGGCAACGTCGTCGAAGCTGGCCGAAGCGACGGCGGCGCCGTGGTTGTCGGTGGAGCGCGCGAGCCTGCTCCTCCCACCGGCCGGGGAACGCCTGGCGCTCGTGTTCGGGAACGAACGAACCGGGTTGTCCGTCGACGAGGCCGCGCTGTGCCCGCGTGTGGTGCGCCTGCCGACGCCTGGCCCCACCGAGAGCCTCAACCTGAGCCACGCCGTCGCGGTGACGTTGACGTTGTTCGCGGCGGCGGGCGCGGAGGAGCCTCGCGCCGCACAGGCCTCACGCCTGGCGCTCAAGACACTCCTCACCGAGCAGCTCGACGCGCGGGGCTTCTTCAAAGGCGGCGCGCGCGCGCGCGAGGGCTTTCAGCCGCGGCTGCAGGAGCTGCTCGACAAGATGGACCTCACCGAGCGCGACCTCGAGCTGGTGAAGGACCTGGTGCTGGTGTTGAGCGGCGCGCGCTGAACCTTCGACCCAGCCACGTCACTGCAAGGTGCCACGAAACAACGCGGGCCGTCCGCCGCTGCGGCCTCCGGCAGCGAGCGCGTCGTCCCACTTCACGCGAACGATTGGCCCAGTCTCTTCGGCGCGAATGCACAGCACCTCGCACTTCGGAAGCAGGGTGGGAATGGGGGAAAGTGGCTGCGCCACGCTCACGCGCCTGCGAGGCGAGTTCATCTGGCTCGAGCGCGTCCGTCGTACCCGCAGGTGAAACTCCGATTCGGCAGCTCGAGTTCGTGGCGGTGAACGGGCTCCTCACCGATAGCCGCGCGCCTGCAACGTGAACAGGTGCGCATACCGACCTGCAGCGGCGACCAGCGCGTCGTGGGAGCCGAGCTCGATCAACTTCCCGCCTTCGAGCACGGCAATCCGGTCGGCCATGCGCACCGTCGAGAACCGGTGGCTGATGATGATGGCGGTGCGGTTGGCCGAGAGCGCTCGGAACCGCTCGAACAACGCCACTTCACCTTCCGCGTCGATGGCCGCCGTGGGCTCGTCGAGGATGAGGAGCTCCGCGCTCTCGCGCATGAAGGCCCGTGAGACGCCGAGCTTCTGCCACTGCCCGCCGCTGAGCTCGTGCCCCTTCTCGAACCAGCCACCGAGCGTCGTGTCGTACTGCTTCGGAAGCGCCTCGATGACGGCCTTCGCGCCACCGGCGTCCGACGCGCGAACGACGGCCGCGCGGTCCTCGACCTGTGACGGAGACCCCAGCCCGACGTTCTCTCCAGCCGTGAACTGGTAGCGCACGAAGTCCTGAAACACCGCTCCGACACGCGCGCGAAGGTCTTCCACCGTCAGGTCGCGCAGGTCGACGCCGCCGTAGAGAATCGCGCCTTCGGTCGGCTCGTAGAGACGCAGCAGCAGCTTGATGAGCGTCGACTTGCCCGCCCCGTTCTCTCCGACGAGCGCCAGCTTCTCGCCCGGCTCGAGCGTCAGCGTCACGTCGTGCAGCGCCCACTCCGTCTTCCCGGGGTAGCGGAACGACACGTGCTGCAGCTCGAGGCGGTGCGGGCCCGGCGGCAGGGTCGATGGCGTCACCGCGCGCGTCTTCTCGGCGGTGGTGGGCAGCTTGAAGAACGCCTCGAGGTTCGAGAGGAACAGCGCGTCTTCGTACATGCCCGCGATGGCGCTCAAGACGGCCTCGAACGCGCCCTGCCCCTGGCGGAAGACGACGATGGACAAGGTGAGGTCGCCGACGCTGATGGCTCCACTCGCGGCACGACCGGCCACTACGACGTAACAGACGTAGAACGCCGCCAGCGACAGCACGCCCAGCCCGGTGCCCCACGCGAGTCGTTTGAGCGCGAGCTTCCGGTCCTCCGAGAGGAACTTCGCGAACAACGTACGGTAGCGGTCGAGCACCAGCGGCCCGAGCCCGAACAGCTTCACCTCTTTCACGGTCGAGTCGCGGGTGAGAATCCACTCCAGGTAGTTGAGCCGCCGGCTCTCGGGCGCGCGCCACGACGACAGCTTGAACGCCTCACCCGACAACTTCGTCTCGGCGAAGAACGCCGGCAGCGCCGCGGCCAACAGCAGCAGCGTGCTCCACCAGCTGATGTTCCACAGCAGCACCGCGAAGGTCGACAAGGTCAGCAGGTGCCGCACGACACCGACCCCGGCCATCGCCAGCGAGAGCGGACGCGAAGACGACTCACGGCGCGCGTTCTGCATCACGTCGTACGTCTCGGAGTCCTCGAAGTGCCGGAGTTCCAGCGTCAACGCCTTCTCGAGCAGCCGCTCGTTGAGCAGATTCCCCAGGCGTGCGCGGAGCAGCTCCCTCGACAACGCCGAGAGCCGGCCCACCAGCAACACCGCGAGCGCGAGCCCGAGCTCCCAGGCGACGTAGCGCATCACCTGCTCGTGGAGCTCCGGCGTCGGCGCCGTCGACGCCTTCACCACGGTGTCGATGATGAGCTTCCCCACCCATGCCATCGTCGCCGGCAACACCGACTGCACCAGCGTGAGCGCGACCTGCGCCAGGGCGTTGGTGCGATCGGCTTCCCACACCAGCCCGAGCGCACGCGGGAACTGCTGGAGCAGCTCTCGTGTGGTGAGCTTCTTGTCCTTGCCGGCCATGCCGTCTCGTAGCGCAGCGACGCCGGAGCCGCCCTGAACGTCTGGTGAGCGCCTGCCTCGTCAGGTGGGCCAGCGCGCCCCGTCGACTGGCCATGCGCTCCGCCGCCCTTCACGACCGTCGAGCCGATGCCGCCCTCGTGGCGCGCGCGGCGTGAGCGCAACTTTCTTCGACCCACCCTTCACGGGCTGACCGCTTCGAGCGACGCCTGCCTCGACGCCGCGCTGCTCCTCAAGCGCTCACACACCTACGCGCCCCCACATCTGAAAAGCTGGCGCTCGTCACGCTTTGTGATGGAAACTCGAAGTTCGCCCCGGTGGGGTCGAATTACGGTGTCAACGGAATATTACAACTCTACCGCATGGGCTCCTACCGCATCTCACGACGTCTGACGTCCTCCCTCCTCACTGACGGGTGGGCAGGAACGACTGTCACCGGGAAGCCCATCGTCGCGCACAACCGGAGAGAGCCGTGGTCGAAGGCGACCACCTTCGCCTCGAGGATCGCGCCGTATGGCCGAGGGTGGCTTGGGCTCCGCCAGCCGGGAGTCGTCCCGCTCGTCGAGGTCGGTGTCTCGAACGGCACGCCGTGGGTGGTCGAGGAGTTCATCGAAGGCGAAACTGCGCGCGCCTTGATGAGCGCGGCGGTCGCCCAGAAGGCGCCCCTCAAGCTCAACGAGGCGCTCGCCATCGCGGCGCAAGTGGCCCACGGGTTGTCGAGGTTGGGGAAACAACTGCCGCCGCTCAATCACGGCGACGTGTGCGGCTCGACCATCATCGTCTCGAACGACGGCGAGGCTCGCCTGAGCGCCATCGGGCTCGCGGCCTCTCTGGACGCGGATGCGACGCTGGGGCCGGCGCGCGCCGAGCTCTTGAGCATCGCGCCCGAGGAGCTGACCGGTCCCCCCACGGCTGCGACCGACATCTTCCGGCTGGGCCTGGTCTTTCTCGAGTTGGTGACGGGGCGAACGCTTCTCTCTGGAGCGACGTACACCGAGGTGAAGGCGCGCCTCGAGACGTACCCGGGGCTGTCGGCGCAGCACTTCCCCTCCTTGCCTCCGCCCATCGCGAGCCTGCTGGCCTCGATGCTCGCCAGGAACCCGGCCGATCGCCCGACGGCGCCTGACGTCGAGGCCGCGATGGTTCACACGCTCCCGCCGACCGGAAACGAGCCGCAGAGCGTGGTGACCGCCACCTTCGCGCGTTTGTTCAAGGGGCGGCCCCTGCTGATCAAGGAGCTCGAGGGTGGTGAGCCCCTGGTCCTGACTGCCCTGCCCTCGACGTCAGGGACGGCGGGGCACCAGAGCCACGTCGCCGTCGGCGCCACCAACGCGGACGGGGCGGTGACGCTGGCGAAGGTGACCACCAAGCGCATGACGGGCGACGAGATGGCCGCGGTGCGGGCTGCGGAGGTTGCCGAAGCCGCGCGAGTCGCAGGCCAGGAATGGCATGAGCGTCATCTTGGCGACGACGGCAACCCCAGGGACTTCGCGTTGGGTCAGGTGCTGATCGAGAAGCAGCTGTTGACGGTCGAGCATGCCGACGCCGGCCTCCTCCAGGCCCAGTCATTCGGGTCAACGCTCTTCTCCTCCCTCTGTTTCCTCGGCCATCTCGACGAAGACGTGGGCTTGCCGCTCATGGCTGAGCTGTTGCGGCAGCGCTGCTTGACCGGCCCTCAATTGCTCGAGCTCAACCTCACCCCCGCGAACGCGCCCTTCCTTCCTCGGGAGACGGCCGAAGAGTGGCAGGTGGTTCCGCTCAAGCTCGAAGCGGGTGGCCTGCTGGTGGCCATCGCAGACCCCGGCCGTCTCGATGTGCTCGACGCGGTGAAGCTGCGCGCGAAGGCCCGCTCAGTCTCCGCCGTCCGCGCGACCGAGCGCACACTCGCCGAGGGCCTGCTGCGCGTGTACGACGGGAAGACCGAGCTCCCCGACTGGGGGCGGCCGAAGCCGAAGCCCGTGGCCTCGCTCGACGCGAACGCCCTGCCTCCACTCGACCGCCTCGAACTCCCGCCGCTTGACGGCCTCGAGCTCCCGCCGCTCGACAGCCTCGGTCTCCCCCCGCCGCCTCCGCCAGCGCCTCCTCCGCCAGCGCCTCCTCCGCCAGCACCTCCTCCGCCGGCACCTCATCCGCCAGCGCCTCATCCGCCAGCGCCTCATCCGCCAGCGCCTCATCCGCCGGCGCTTCATCCGCCAGCGCCTCCCCCGCCAGCGTCTCCTCCGCCAGCGCCTCATCCGCCAGCGCCTCCTCCGCCAGCGCCTCCTCCGCCAGCGCCTCCTCCGCCAGCGCCGCCGCTCCCCACATCGGGGACAACGCACCCGGCACGCGCGCCGATGCGCTCGCCGCCAATGCCCAGCGACCCGGGAGCGGCCACGCCCGTTCCTGTCCCGGGACTGCCAACCTTCGACATCGCGACCCGGCTGTTCGACGCCTTGCTCTCGCTGATGCCTGAGCGAGGTGCCGAGGGCTCTCGGCTCCTGGCCCTCGTGCGCGCCGTCGCGAAGCAGAGCGGCACCTCGGGAGCGCCCCTCGAGGAGCTCTCGCTCTACGCGACCGCCGTCGTCATCGGTGCGTTGCTCGAGAGCAAGCGGGTCTTCGAGACGCCCTCGCTGCCCGCCGTCTCGGCAGTGCTGGGCGCGCACTGGAAAGACGCGGAGCCTCTCCTCCGCCCGCTCCTCGATGGCGACGAAGCCGTTCCGACCGACAAGCGCGGGGTGGTGTTGACCCTGTGTTTCTCGCTCGCGGCGCACTGCGACGCCGTGCCTGCGAGCCTCGCCGAGGCCAAGGCGGGCCTTCAGCGCTTCACGTCGAGCTACCCGCCAGCGGTGATTGCAGCCCTCGAAGCCGCGCTTTCTCGCTGAGCCGAACTCACGCGACGTTGGTAGGTTTCGCGTCAGGCGGCCCGACGGGTGGCGGTGACCCCGTGCGAAGGCCGCCGCGCTCGAGGACCGCCGTCGCGGCTTCTGCGGTCAGCGGACGGCCGAACAGGTAGCCCTGGCCGCGCGCGCACCCGAGTTCCACGAGCGCGCGGAGCTGCCCCTCGGTCTCGATGCCCTCGGCGACGACCGTGAGGTCGAGCGCCTGCGAGAGCTGCATGAGCGCGCGCACGATGCCCACGTAGCGCGGCGCCGTCTCGAGCTTCGAGACGAAGCTGCGGCCGACGTTCAGCCCCTTGAAGGGAAACTCCTGAAGCACCGAGAGCGACGCGTAGCCCACGCCGAAGTCGTCCATGACGAGCTGCACGCCCATCTCGTCGAGCCGCTGGAGCTGAGGCAGCACCAGGGTTCGTTCGCCCATCGCCACCGACTCGGTCACCTCGAGCCGCACCGCGCTCGTCGGCAGGTTCGTCTTCTCCAACACCTGGCTGAGCTCGGCGGGGAAGACGGGCCGGGTGAACTGCACCCGCGACGCGTTGAGCGAGACCGAGAGGTCGCCGCGCGCGGGGAGCTGCCTCCACTTCGCCAGCTGCGCGCACGCTTGCCGCATCACGAAGAGGTCGACGAGCGTGATGAGCCGGGTGTCCTCGGCGATGCTGATGAAGTCGACCGGCGTGAGCAGCCCTCGCGTCGGGTGCTGCCACCGCACCAGCGCCTCGAAGCCGACGACGCGCCGGGATTCGAGCTCGACGATGGGTTGGTAGAAGGTGACGAGCTGCGACTCGTCGAGCGCGTGGCGCAGCCCCGACTCGATGGACAAGACGTGCATCGCCCGCTGGCGCATCGACTGGTCGAACATGACGAACTGCCCACGGCCAGCAGCCTTCGCCTCGTACATGGCGGTGTCGGCGTCTCGAACCAGCTCCTCGGGGTGCGCGTACGCCGAGGACGAGGTGACGATGCCGATGCTCGCCGACGAGAACACCTCGTGTCCCGAGCTGAGCGTGAAGGGCGCCTTGAGCGCCTCGAGCATGCGTGCGGCGACCCGCGCCGGGCCATCGGGTTCGCGCGAGTCTTCGAGCAGCACGGTGAACTCGTCTCCGCCCAGACGTGCCACGGTGTCGACCAGCCGAACGCAGCCGAGGAGCCGCTGGGACAACTGCACGAGCAGCTCGTCACCCGCCGAGTGCCCGAGGCTGTCGTTGATGCTCTTGAAGCGGTCGAGGTCGACGAAGAGCAGCGCGAAGCTGAACTCCGGGTCACGCCGGCTGCGGTGAAACGCCATCTCGAGGCGGTCGAGGTAGAGCACCCGGTTCGGCAGCCCGGTGAGCACGTCGTGCGCCCTCGAGACCGTGACATCGGTGAAGGAGCCCGCGATCCGGCGAGCCCGCCCCGCCCGGTCACGAACCGCCTGCCCTTTCATCAGCACGTGGCGAAAGGTGCCGTCTTTGTGTTGCAGCCGGTGCTCGTGCTCGAAGTAATCAGAGCGGCCCTGCACATGGGCGTCGAGCTTCTCGTTCACGCCACGCAGATCGTCGGGGTGGATGCGCGAACGCCAGGCGTCCAACCGGTTCGGCAGCTCGCCGTCGTCGTAGCCGAGAATCGCCTTGAAGCGCGGCGAGAGGTGCGCGGCCTCGGCGCCCACCTGCCAGTCGAAGATGCCGTCGTTCGCGCCACGGACAGCGAGGGAATAGCGTTCTTCGGAGTCTCGCAGTTTCTCGAGCGCGCGCTGCCGCTCGACGAGGTAGCGGACCATGCGCTCGAAGTCCTCGGCAGCGAAGTTGCTCTTGACGAGGAAGTCGAGCGCGCCCAGCTTCATCGCCTGGTGGTCGAGCTCGCGGCTGGCCTGCCCCGTCAGCATCACCACGCCCGTGCGAACGCCCTCGGCCACCGCCTGCTTCAACAGCTCGAGGCCGCTGGCTCCACCCAGGTCGTAGTCGAGAAAGCAGAGATCGTAGACTCCGGTGCGAAGCGCCTCGAGCCCCTCGCTGAACGTCGACCGCCACTCGAGCGAGTGCTCGCTGCCGGACTCTTCGAGGAGCGCCGACAAGATGCTGTGCACGAGGGCAGCGTCATCGATCAGCAACAAACGCGCAGAGGCCGGCACAGCGAACATCATAGGCGAACGTCGCGAGCGATCGAACGTCTGCCGATGTGGGGAGAACGGAGCAGGCGTGCGCGGGCCACGCTATCGGGCGACGTCGACGCGAACGGGCTCGAGGTCGGCCCACGTCTTCCCTGCCTCGACGCCGACGACCAGGGGCACCTCGAGCACGAAGGCGTTTCGCATCGCCTCGGAGCAGACCGCTGCGGCGCGCTGGAGTTCGTCTTCGGGAACCTCGAACAACACCTCGTCGAGGATCTGCAGCAGCGGCGCCGTCCGGAGCCCCTCCCGCCGGAGCGCCTTGTCGACGTCCAGCAGGGCTCGCCGGGACACGTCCGACACCGAGCCCTCGTGCGTCGCGCGCCGGGCGAGTCTTTCGGCGTACGAGAGCAGCTGCGAATCGAGCGACTCGAGCCCACCGATGGGCCAACGGCGGCCCGAGATGGTGGTGATGAAGCCCTGCGCCTTCGCGAGCCGCAGCTGCTCGTCCTGGAACGCGCGCACCTTCGCGTAGCGTTGGTCGAACCGCGCGATGTAGGCCTTCGCTTCCTGCGCGGTGATGCCGAGCTGCATCGCCAGCGCGCTGGCGCCCTGCCCCGCGAACGTGGCGAAGTTGACGACCTTGCCGACCTGCCTTTCCTCGAGCGTCAGCTGATCGGCCGGCTTCTCGAGCACCGCTGACGCCGTGAGCCGGTGCAGGTCCGCGCGCGTGCGGAGCGGCTCGATCAGCGCCGGGTCCTTCGTGAGGTGCGCCAGCACGTAGAGGCCGAGCTGGTTGAAGTCGACCGACATCAACAGCGTTCCCGGTGGCGCCACGAAGGCGCGACGAACGCGCGCCATCTCGGGGGTGCGCCCCGGCACGCGACCGAGATCGGGGTTGGTGTTGATCAGGTGACCCGAGAACGAGCGCGCCAGATGGAACCGCGAGTGCACCCGGCGGTCGGGCCCGATGCACTTTCGAAGCGAGATGAGCCAGCTGTCGCGGAGCCGACGCAGGCCCCGCCAGCGAATGACGAGCGGCACGACGGGGTGGGCGTCAGCGATGCGCTCGAGCGCTTCGTTCGCCGTGCTCCAACCCGTCTTCGTGTGCGAGACGATGGGCAACTTCAGCTCTTCGAACAACACCGCGCCGAGCTGTTTCGACGAGTTGATGTTGAACGCGTGGCCGGCGAGCTGGGCGATCTCCTTCTCCAGCTCGACCTCGATGGTGGCGAACGACGCCTCGGCGCGCTCGAGCTGCGACGGGTCGACCATCAAGCCGGTCAGCTCCATGCGCACGAGCGTCTCTTCGAGCTCGAGGTACTCGTTCAGCAGCTTCGGCTCGACGCCGGTCGCGAGCTTCGCGGAGATCGCGGCAGCGGCGTCGGCCCGATGGCCCGCGATCTGGGCGGCGCGATCGATGGACAGGGCGCTCCAGGTCTTTCGTGCGCGGCCGACGCCCAGCACCTCGTCGTCGTCGGGGAGCGCCCGGCCCAGCACGTGTTTCGCGACCAGCGTCAGGTCGTGCGGCGCCCAATTGCTCGGTTGCGTGAGGTGCGAGGAGCACGCCGAGTCGCCGACGACGCCCGCGAGCGTGACGGGGGCCGGTGGAGCCGGGCCCGAGCCGGGTCTGCGCAGCGCCACCATCACCCTGACGAGGTCGTGTCCCAGCTTCGGCGCGCTCGCGTCTTCGAGCCACGACACCAAGGCAGGCCACGCTCGACTGCCCACCGCCACGTAGCACCCGTTTCCGTCGCCGATGGAGAGCCCGAGGCCGACGAGCGAGGCGCCCGCCGCTGCTTCGTCGAGCAACGCCTCGAGCGCGACGGGCCTCGCTTTCCACGCCAACAGCCGCGCCTTCAGCTGCGCTTCGTTCTCACACACCTCTGCCTCGGGAGCGCGCGCGTCAGCGACGAGCAGCTCGGAGAACGCGAGCCGCTCGTACAGCGCATTCAAGACGGTGACGTCCGGTTCCACGAAGCCAAGCCCCTCGAGGGGAACCGGGAGCGCTCGCGTCGTCTCGAGCCGTGCCTGCGCGAGCGCGGCCGGGAGCTCGTTCTTCGCGGCGCGCAACGCCTTGCCGACCCGTCCTTCGAGCGTGTCGAGCTTCGGCAGCACCGCCTCGATGGAACCATGCTGCGCGAGGAACTCGCTCGCGCCCTTCGCGCCGATGCCCTTGATGCCCGGCACCTGATCTTCATCGCCCACCAGGGCGAGCCACTGCGCCAGCTGCGAGGGCGGCACGTCGAAACGCTTCTGGACGATCTCCGTCGTGTAGCGGACGTCCTTGTTGGCGTCGAACCACCAACAGCGCTCGCTGACGAGCTGCCCGTACCGCTTGTCGACACCTGCGATGAGGACCTCGTCGCCGCGCCCGAGCGCGGCTTGCGCGTAGCTCGCGCAGAGGTTGAGCTCGTCGGCGCTCTCGATGACATGCAGGCCGAGTGCGCGACAGAGCTCGGCGAGGGCCTGCAGTTGCCGGGTGAGCGCCAGAGGCCACGAAGGCCTCGGCGTCGGGTCGATGACGGCGAGCGCCCGCGTGGGTCGCTTCAACGCCATCACCCGCGCCATCGCCAACGCCACCGCGAACAAGCCGTTGACCGGTTCTCCCGCACGCGACGTCCGGTCGAGGGGCACGACCCGAAAGCCCCGGACGAGCAGGTTCGACGCCGACGCGATGAGCGTGCGCTCTGTCATCCCGCCACGGTTGTAGTGGAGCGTCTGAGGAACGCCACTGGTGGCAGGTGGTTGGCGACGCAACAACCGCGGCGTCGTCTCCGAACCCCACCCCACCATGTGTGTTGCAGTAGTTGTATGTCGGTCAACGGCTGGTGTAGGGCCGCCGACTCGTGGTGCACGCCCTCCTGGCCAGCGTGGCGGTGGTGACTGCTCTGCCCATGCCGGGCGAAGCCGAGACCAAACGCTTCAACGACTCCTTCGAGCGTGCAGAGGCCCTGTATTCGAAGGGGGAGTATGGCGCGGCCATCGCCCTGTTCCGCGAGGCCGACCGCATGAAGGTGACGCCTGAGGTGGCCTTCGACCTCGCGCGCAGCTTCGAGAAGCTTGGCGACGTCGAGTTCACCGCGCTCTACGACCGGCTCTACCTGCAGCGCGCGCCCGACGCGTCCGACGCGAAGGAGATCACCGCCCGGCTGGAGCGCACCCTGTCGAGAGAAGAAGACGAAGGCCGGAGCCTGCTCGAGGTCTTCTCTCCCGGAGCGCTGAGCCTCACCATCGCAGGCCACCACTTTCCAGCTCCACCCGCAGCCCTGTTCCTGCCTCCGGGTGAGTACATCGTCGAAGGACTGTTCGACCGCGGCACGAAGCGGCAGACGGTGCAGGTGAAGGTCGGCCAGGTGACGACCGTGTGGTTCGAGCCCATGCGCCCGCCGCTGGTGGCCGCCGCCGTCGGCGCAGAACCCGCTGCCGTCGACGTCGTGAAGCCCGCGACGCCGGTCGCGGGCCCCTCTCGCACCCGCCTCGCGTCGTACATCGCCATGGGCCTGGGCGCGGCCGCCCTCGGCACGGGTCTCGTGATGGGCGCGCTCGCCTCCGCCGATGCCTCGCGGGCGGCGGACCGGGCCCTCACCGTGCGCGAAGCGCGGGAAGCGGCCGAGTCGTCGAACGGCAAGGCCACCGTCGCGAACGTGTTGTTCATCGCAGGTGGCGCGGCCGCCGCGACCGGCGGAGCCCTCTTCGTCATCTCGATGCCCGAGCCCGGGGTGAACGCTGACGAGGTGACGCGATGAAGCGCCTGTCGCTGCTCGCGCCGCTCTTCCTGGTGGCCTGCAACATGTCCGTGATGGTCGACCCCGAGGGGCACCGGTGCAACGAGCTCGACCCGTGCCCCACCGGCTACGCCTGCGTGAGCTTCTCCTGCCGCTTCGCGATGGGTGTTGGCGGCGGTGACCCGACAGGCGGCGGCTTCGTGACTGCGGGTGGCCTCGGCGGCGGTGAGGCGGGTGGAACGGCTGGCGGCGGAAGCAGTGGAGGGAGTACGGCTGGAGGAGGCGGCGGCGACCCGTGCGCCAACGTCTCGTGCACGACGGTGCCTGCCCCGACGTGTGCCGGCACCACCGCGCGCTCGTTCTCGGGCCCGGGCCGCTGCGACGCCGCGACCGGAGCGTGTGTCTTCGACACCTTCGAGCTCGACTGCGCGCCGGGCGCCTGCGTCTCGGGCGCGTGCCCGTTGACGTTCTCACAGACGGGACCGCGGCTCCGCTTCGCCGTCAACGCCATCGACCTGGCGCCGGGCTCCACGGGGAGCTCGGTCGTCGCGGTGGGCGACCGCAGTCAGGTGAGTCAGTGGAATGGCAGCCGCTGGTCGACCGTCTCCGCACCCACGGCCGGCATCACGCTCAACGCCGTGAACTTCACCTCCCAGAACCTGGCGTGGGTCGTCGGGGAGAGCCGCACCGTCTGGCGGTGGGACCGGGTGGCGGGCACCTTCATGACCACCCCGACGCCCGGGCTCTCGGGCAGCGCCAACTTCATCGGAGTGGACGGCTCCAGCGACGTGCTGGTGCTGATCGCCGACACCGGTGGCAACTTCGCGAAGTGGAACGGCACCTCGTGGACGACGGGCGCGCTGCCCACCACCAGCGCCAGCGCGTTCGCCATGGCCAGCCTCTGGGTCGACGAGACGCAGCGCGAGCGGGTGGCTGGCCTGTGCACGAACCTGTCGGGCGCTCGGCGCACCTGCGTGGCCTACCGGAACGCCGCGGCCTCGACGTCGTGGTTCGTCGACACCGACCCGACGAGCACCCGCAGCTGTTCGAGCCTGGGTCCCTGGCTCGAGGTGCCTGGCACCGGCGGGCAGGATGCGCTCTGCGGCTTCGATGACGCCAACTCGTTGCGCCACACCTCGACGGGCAACTTCGTCGCGAGCAACCTGTCGCTCCTCACGGGCGACGGCCTCGTCGGCATCACCGGGGGGCCTCCGTCGGCAGGGAGCCGGCCCGTGTGGGTGCAGACCAGCTCGAGCCTCGGCCAGGGCAGGCTCTATCGCCTGAGCGGCACCAGCGCCGTGCCCATCCCCACTGCGCAGCTCGACACGTTCTTCGGCGAGGAACACCTCTCTCCGTCAGAGAGCGCAGGCGTGGTGGTGGCCGAGGTCAATCGCCTCAAGAACGTGAACAACGTCTTCTACCGGCGAACCCAGCCAGTCGAGCGCACCGACGCCCTCGACCTCGGTGTCGACTTCGTGGGCGCGACCAGCTTCAACAACGAGCTGACGTTGCTCTCGAAGAAGGGCGACCTGGCCGTGCTCCACGCGGGCAGTGACGTCTACGAGTTCCGCCGGCCGCCGAGCAGCCCGCAGTACAACCTCGAGGCCGCCGAAGGACGAAACGGCGCTCAGACGATTCTCGTCGCCGGCCGTGACGGGGTGAACGCGGGGCTCCTCGCGAGGGTCAACTTTGCGGGCTACACCCGCATCTCGACCTCGGCGCCCAGCACCACCTTCAAGAGCGTCTGCCGCGCCAGTGACACCGAAGCCTGGGCCGTCGGGACCGGCGGCGCCCTGTTTTCCATCGCCGCCACCGTGGCCACGCGCGAGCCTACCGTCACCACGGTGAACGACCTGCTGAGCATCGACTGCCCGGTCGTCGGCCAGGCCGTGGCGTGCGGAGCGAGCTCGACCGTGCTCCGGCGATCGGGCGGCGCCTGGGCCGCCGTGCCCTTCCCGATGGCTGGCCGAGCCCTCACCAGCTGCAAGCTCGTCAACGGCACGCTGTGGGTCGCGGGCGACGGCGTGTTTGCCCGCCTCAACCCGAACGCGGCCGCCTGGGCCGTGCTGCCGGCGCTGCCCGGCCTGGGAAACCTCATCGTCAGAGCGCCGAATGACGTCCTCGCCACCTCGACGTCCAACACCTCGAATTTCGACGTGGTGCGTTACGATGGAAACGGGTGGAATCCAGTTCTTCCAGCTGTTTCCGGCTCCCCTGGGGGGGGTGTGCAGGTAGGCGGGAGAGTGGTATGGGGTGGGTCTTCCGGAGCGCTCGTTGAAGGGCGATGACCGGTGACCAAAAGGGGCAGCAGCTGCCTCGGCTATTGTTGGGGGCCGGACACATGGGCGAGTTGGATCCAAAGATCAAGATTCGGGCGCCGTTGCGATGCGACGGAATTGGCCGTCTCGACTGCGCCGAAGACACCGAGTCCGGGTCCCGGCTGGCCGTGCGTTGGCTGCCGCTCGAGGCGAACGGCGATGCCGCCGCCAAGGCGTGTGAGAAGCTCCCTGAACACCTGAGCCTGCCCCGCATCCTCCAGACGGGTTCGGTCGGTGCATCGGCCTTCGTGGCCATGGATTTTCCAGAGGGCCAGGTGCTCTCGGCGCTCGTCGAAGACCGGCTCGACATCGACCTCGTCATTCGCGTCGCCTCGCAGCTGTCCGACGCGCTCGCGACGGTTCACGACCAGGGCGTGGTGCACGGCGAGCTGTCGACCGAGTCGGTGCTGCTCGTCCCGCCCGACCGCGCGTACCTGTGGGACATGCCGCTCGTCATCGCCAACCGCATGACGGACCGCCGCGGCGAAAACCGGCTGATGCAGAACCTGCCGCGCACGGCTGCGTACCTGGCGCCTGAGCGCGCGAGGGGCTCGGGCTCGTCGATGCCGGGTGACGTCTACTCCCTGGGCGCCGTGCTGTGCGCCATCGCGGGAGCGCCGCTGCCGACCGCGCAGACCACCCTCGGCGTGGTGCACCTGGTGTCCTCGGGCGAGTGGATGCCGCGCGTCCCGACGACGATTCCCGACCCGTGGCGCTCCATCATCGTGCGCATGGTGTCGACCAACCCGTCGGACCGCCCGTCGGCTCGCGACGTGGCCACGGCCTTCGCCCGTCCGCCCGCGCCCGCGATGCTGCCGACCGTGCCCGAGATGCCGGCCGTGCGTCTGCCGCCCGAGATGATGGCCGCGGCCGAAGCGCTTGCCCGCAAGCCGATGACGCTCAAGCCCACCGAGCCCGGTGCCGCTGCTGCGGCCGACGCCGCGGTGGTGGCCGAGACGGTCGTCGTCGCAGCCCTCGTGCCGACCGTCGAGGTCAGCCCCTCGCTCGCCGAGCCGCCCGCTCCCGCCCGCACCGACTCCCAGGAAGTGCCCGAAGTCTCGGGGACCGACGTGGTCAAGCTGCCGACCATCGAGATGCCCGCGCTGCAGATGAACTCGCTCGTCAACCAGACGACGGTCACCAGCGCGGTCGCCGAGATGGTGGTGCCTCCCGCGCCGCGCATGACGCCGATGGCGATGCAGTCGGTGCAGTTGACCGACTCGGTGATGGTCTCGCGTGAGCTCGCCAACGATGGCGCGGTGACGCTGACCGCTGAACAGCTCGCGCAGCTCCAGAAGCCCGCGAAGTGGGTGTTCGTGCTGGGCGGCGCGATGGCCGCCGCCATCGTCGTGCTGACTGGCGTGGCGGTGTCCCTGGCCGTGCGCCAGGGTGCCGCCGTGAAACAGGCCGAAGTGCACCGGGTGCTGGTGCCCGCGCAGGTGCCGGTGACCCCGACGCCCGTGCGCACCATCGAGGCCGACGACGATCTCTCTCCCATTCGCCCGGTGCGCACGACGAAGCGCGTGGTGAAGGAAGAGAAGGGCTTCGACATGCCCGAGCGCAGCGAGCTGGGCATCCGGAACGACCTCTAACGGGGCCCGCTTCAGGGCTCGTGACAGCTCCCCGCAGGCGCGAGAACATCGCGCCCATGAAGACCCGCCTCTTCCTCATCGCCTCGATTCTCGCCGTGGCTATCGGCTGCTCGAGCTTCCGCGCCGTCGACCGGGGAGACTGGCGCCGCGTGTACACGAAGGACGCGGCGTCGGTGAAGAGCCTCGATTCCCCGCAGGAGATCATCACGCGCGAGAAGTACGAAGAAGAGCTCGCCAACGACGTGCGCCGCACCTGGAGCCCGTCACCCGGCTGGTCCCCGCCGTGGCTCCTCGACACCGAGGAGATCGGCCTCAGCCTCAACGAGGTGATGGAGTTCCGCATCGACGAGGTGAAGCCCGTCGAGGTGCAGGTGATGGGCAACGCCGCCACCATCTACTGGGGCCAACGCGTGAAACGCGACGAGTGGAAAGACGGCACCGACCTCACCCGCCGCGAGTCGTCGCTTTTCGTGCAGGGCGTCTCGAAGGGCAAGGTGACGCTTCGGCTCATCGCCGAAGACACCACGAAAGACGTGCCCGTCACGGTGAAGTGAGCTTCGCGCGCGCCTGGTCCATCGACGCGTCGTGCAGTCGAGAGAAGATCAGCAGCGCGATCGACGCGCCGATGCCCGCCCACAACATGTCTTTCTGCGCGTCCCAGATGTCGCCCTGAGAGCCGAGGAACTTGTCGCCACCCTCGGGGTCGAGCACCAGGGCGCCCCACCACTCGATGAACTCGTAGAACGCGGCGAAGCCCAGAATCATCGAGACGAGCACGAAGACGAACCAGCCGCCGCGCTCGTGCTTCGTCTTGCGCAGCAGGACCTCACGCAGCGTGAAGACCGGGAAGAACCCGAACGCGAAGTGGCCGATCTTGTCGTAGTTGTTGCGGTGCCAGCCGAAGGCCTCCTTCGCCCACTCACCCAGCGGCGCCTTCGCGTACGTGTAGAAGCCGCCGTACACGAGGATGAGGATGTGCACGAAGACGCAGACGTAGATGAGGCGCGACATGGGGAAGCGCTTGAAGGTCGCCGCGAGCGCGACCATGCCGATGACGCCAGGCCCCACCTCGAGCCACCAGTTCAGCTTTCCCTCGGGCGTCGTGAAGAACGTGGCGAGGAAGATGACGACCGTCACGCCGCCGAGCACCAGCGGCAACTTCGCCCACTCCCGCGTTCCAGAGAGCGGACTCATCGGGCCGGCGCCTCGGGTCGCGGCTCATTGAGCTGTTCCATGAACTCCAACGACAGCGCGAGCAGCTCGTCCATCGGAACGTCCTTGCGGCTGCGGGGAATGCCCGGCTCGGGCTCGGTGAAGCGCGGCGGGTGGAAGTGGAAGGGCGTGCCAATCCTCCCAGCGAAAGTCCGAAGAGAAGCCGTTCGGGTCGCCCTGCAGCAGGAACCCCAGCAGCGAGGAATGGCCGTCGGTGAGGCGCTCCCAGCTGAGCGTGTCGGGCGCGAGGTCTCCTTCGAAGCGCGAGCCGCCGCCGCCGAAGAGCCGCACCCAACCCGAGTCGATGAGCAGGCCACCCTCTGAAACGCGATGGCGCCCATCGGAGACCGCGTCGTCACCTGCAGCGCCAGGAGCACGTCCTTCGCGCGCGCGGGCGAGGCGTCGAGCACCTCGTCGTTCCGCCCCTTCGCGCCGTCGAGCCAGGCCTTCACCTGCGGCCAAGCGGGCTCCTGCTGGTTGAGCAGCTCGTCGAAGAAGCGAGGCACGAGGCGAATTCTACCCTGAGGGGTGGACGCCTGGCGCCGGTCTTGTTGGCACGTCGCGTCCGGGGCGTTGACCTGTTCGTCATCACCACACCAGGCTGTCGTGTGCATGCCTGCTCGTCGACGACGAAGCGCCTCCTGGTCGGACCGCCGGCTGACGCCTCAAGAGCGGGCTGCACCGTCGACGAGGTGCCCAGGTCAGGCCAGGTGAGTTCAATCGGGTACCCGACAGGCCCGCGCGTTCTTTCCCGAAGGCGTCCTCGTGACGGGGCGCGCATTCGGGCGACCGGGCCGTCCCTGGGTCGCGGCGCTCGGAGGAGTCATCCGGCCGGCCCTTGACGATCTTGGCTGATGCTCGCGTGCGCAGCCCAGGTTCGCGGGTTAGGGTTTCCGCATGTCAGACGGGCTCCCCACGAAGCCGCGTGTGCTGGTCGTCGACGACGACCCCCTCGTGCTCAGAAGCCTCGAGCGGTTGCTGCGGGACGAGTGTGACGTGCACTGCGTCGAGTCGCCCAACGAAGCCCTGAAGCTCGCAACCAGCGAGTCCTTCGACGTCGTCATCACCGACTACCGGATGCCACAGATGACGGGAGCCGAGTTTGCCCACGCCGTGAAGGAGCGGGTGACGCCCGCGCCCTCGATTCTCATGCTGACCGGAATACCGGACTCGGTGACCCACACCACGCCTGGCAGCCAGGATCTCGTGCTGGTGATGAGCAAGCCGTACGACTCGACGCGCCTGCTGCGCATGGTCGTGCAGATCGGCCGGCTGGGTGTGCAGCGCCGCCTCGCTGGCACCGCCGCCTGAGCGCTGGATTGAGCGCGGCGACTCAGGCACAAAGCGCGCATGCGCCACCTCATCCTCGCGCGGCAGAACCGCCCCGACAAAGACGTCATCTTCGCCCTCAACGCCGAGGCCACGCGCCGCAAGCAGGCCGGGGAGCAGGTCGTCAACGCCACCATCGGCTCGCTGATGAACGAGGACGGCAGCCTGGGCATCCTCGACTCGGTCACGTCGCTGTTGAAGCAGGTACCGCGCGAGGAGTGGGCGGCCTACGCGCCGATTCCTGGCACGCCGCAGTACAACGAGGCGGTCATCGCAGACACGTTCCTTGGCCACGAGGCGTTGAAGAAGAGCGCGACGTCGGTGGCGACTCCGGGCGGCACCGGCGCGTTGCGCCACGCGCTGATGAACTACCTCGAGTCAGGCCAGAAGATGCTGACGCCGAACTTCTATTGGGGCCCGTACGCGACGCTGTGTGAGGAGCATGAGCGCGGCCTCGAGACGTTCAACATGTTCGGCAGCGATGGCCTGCTGGATGTCGCGGCCCTCGACGCGAAGCTGGACGCACAGCTGAAGTCACAGGGTCGGGTGCTGTTGTTCTTGAACGACCCCTGCAACAACCCGACGGGTTATTCGATGCGCGGCTCCGAGTGGAAGCAGGTGGTGGAGCGCCTCGTCGCGCACTCCAACAAAGGCCCCATCACGCTGCTCGTCGACATGGCGTACTTCCTCTACGGCACCGCGACAGATCCACGCGCGTTCATGAGCGAGCTGACGCCGCTGCTGGGCAAGGTGGGCCTGCTGTTCGCGTGGAGCGGCTCGAAGTCGTTCACGCACTACGGACTGCGCATCGGTGCACTCATCGCCTGCGAGGCCGATGACAAGGAGCGCGCGGCGATTCAGGCGGCGCTGGCGTATGCGTGCCGCGGCACGTGGTCGAACTGCACGCGCGGTGGGTTGTGGGCGGTGTCGAAGCTGCTGACCGATCCAGCGCTCAAGGCGCAGTGCGACGCCGAGCGCGAGACGCTGAAGAACCTGCTGACGGCGCGGGTCGACGCGTTCAACGCGCTCGCGCGGCCGAAGGGGCTGAACTACCCACGCTACGAGGGTGGCTTCTTCGTGACGGTGTTCACCGATGACGCCGAGGGTCGCGCCGCGAAGATGAAGGAGCATGGCGTGTACGTGGTGCCGCAGAAGGGCGCGGTGCGCGTGGCCTTGTGCAGCGTGGCGAAGGCTGACGTCGCGAGGCTCGTCGAAGCGCTCGTGGCGTAGCGCCGGGGATGAAGACGCTCGGCGCGCTGCTGCAGGAGGTCGACCGGTATCACTCAGGGTCAGCGTTGTTCGACGCGAGAGGCACAGGAGCCGGTGCCTGCGTCGCTGCGCGAGTTGCTGTCGGTGCAGGACGTTCAGGGCATCGTCTCGAACGCTCGACAGCAACTGCCTTCCGCAACGAGTGAACAGCTCGTCGAGGCCTTGCAGTACGACGTGCTGAAGGAGGCCTTCATCGACTTCCGGAAGTCGATGAACTGTCACTGCGGCACTGCCTGAGGGCGACACAGCAACTCTGACGTCCTTCCGCTCGAGGAGCGAAGCGCCCTTCGGCCAGAGGCCAGGCCTCCCATCGTGACCGGCAAGAGGCACCAGCCGCCGACCGTCAGCGCGGGGTCCAGCCACCGCGGGAGGAGCGTCCGCAGACGTCTGGTTCGCGCTGAGGTGACGCCGCGCCATTCACGCGGCTGCAGACGCCCTGATCAGCGCCCGGACGAACGACGCCGCCGCGCGAGGAGCAGCAAGGCCAGCAGCGGCCCCAGCCCCGCAGCGCTCGAGCAGCCACCCACCACCGCCATCGTGTCGGTCCCGTTCGCGAACTTGAGAGACGGCGTAAACGTCACGTTCACCCGCCCAGCCACCGATTCGCCCGAGATGCCCGTCGCGACCGCTTCGATGACGTTCGAGCCGCGCATCAGCGACACCGTCGCCGAGAAGCCACCCGCGGCGACCAGCTCCGCGGCCGCGCCGTTCACCTTCACGCCCGCGACGTCGAAGCCCGTCACCTGCCCGTACACCGTCACCGAGTCGGTCATCAGGTCCGCGCCCTCGATGGGCTCGATGAACCGCAGGGACGCCTCACCCGTCATCGACTCACCCGGCGTCAACGCGACGTCGACCGTGATACGACGGTCGTCGGGAATCGAGACGGTCTCGCTCGAGGTGCGGTGCCCAGCCGCGCGCGCGGTCAACGTGTAGTCCGCGGGCACCGTCCCCACCGCGAGCGTGTAGCGACCGTCGGCCGCGCTCGTGGCCGTGGAGACGACCGTGCCGCTCGAGGCTTCCCGGAGCTCGACCGTCGCTCCAGCGAGCGCCACCGCTCCATCACCAGCCTTCGTGACGATGCCGGTGACCCCAGCGAGGAACGACGCCGTCACCGTCGCCGAGCCTTCGTTGTTCGCTGCGTCACGCGCCCTCACGACCAGCGTATTCGTCCCGGCCTTCAGCTTGAGCTCGACGGTGAACGCGCCGCTCGTCACGGGGACCATCTGCTCCGTCCCACCGTTCAGCGACACGCGCACCTGGCTCACCGGTCCGCGGTCATCGCTCGCCGTGCCCTGCACCTGCACCGTCGCTACGTCGAGCATCGCGCCAACGCTCGGGCTGTTCACCATCACCTCGGGGGCCCGCGTGTCTGCCATCGTCGTCGACGACAGGCCAACGGGAGCCGAGACCGTCTGCCCAGCCACCACCGCGCGCGTCACCTGCGCCTGCTCGTAGCCGGTCTTCGTCACCGTCGCGGTGTGCGTGCCCACGGGCAGCGTCACCGAGTAGTCGCCCGACGCGTTCGTCATCACCGTCTGGCCGTTCACGGCGACCGACGCTCCGGCGATGGGCTGCGACATGTCGTTGGCGTTCGCGGCGTTGAAGACGAAGACCTTGCCCGAGAGCGTTCCGGCCTGCGCCATCGCCGGGTTGATCTCCATCGAGCCCCACGTCTGGCTCGCGGTGGTGACGGCACGCATGACCGAGTTCGTCCCGTAGCCGGCCTTGCTGACGTTCGCGGTGTACGAGCCGGGCGCGAGCTGGAATTGATACATGCCATCGGCGGCCGTGGTGACGCTCTGGCCGTTGACGGTCACGACGGCGCCGGCGACGCGGTTCGTCGAGCTGCCGCCCTGGTAGATGACGCCGATGAGCGTGCCGTTGCCCGGCGGAGGCGCCGAGCCGGTCACCAGGTTCATGTACTTCGTCCAGTTCCAGCCGCTGCCCGGGTCGGTGTGGCCACTGGTGTTGCAGTTCGGCGCGACCTCGGCGTGACCGATGATGCGGGCGCGCGTCTTGGGAATGCCGTGTCGGTCGGCGATGTAGCGGGTCAGCTTCGCCGACTCCGTGTACATCGCGTCGGTGTACCAACGGGCTGGGTCGCTCACGAAGCCCTCGTGCTCGATGCCGATGCTGCGCGCGTTGTAACACTGCGCATGCCACGCGGTGTCCGCGTGCTCGACCATCTGGGTGATCTCTCCATCACTCGAGCGCACGATGTAGTGCGCCGACACGTTCGCGCTGGTGTTGAGGAACCACGAGCGCGAGCCCGCGTAGCTGCCCTGCATGGTGTGGATGACGACGAACTCGTAGGTCGAGCGCCCGTTCGAGCGGTTCGGCGACTGCACGTAGGTGGCGCGGCCCGGGTAGTCGCCGAGCCCATCACGCCGCGCCTGCACGGCCGGAGCGTGCTGCTCCCATGAGGTCCACGTCGGCGCCTGAATCACCGCGCCATCGGCCTGCGGCGCGACGAAGCCCTTCGCCACCGCGCGATACACGTCACCGGCCCACTCGTGCGCCGCGTCGGCGGAGCCGAAGCCCATGTAGAGCGAGACGGCGCGGTACCAGTCACCGGCCTGACGCGCATCGAGGGTGGGCTGGTCGCGCTGCGTTCGCTCGAAGAGCTCGCGAAGCACCGCAGCCGCACCACGAACGTTCGCCGCCGGGTCGACCGCGAGCTGTCCACGAGAGGCCCCCGTGAGCGCCGCCGCGCGCGACTGCAGCTTCCAATCATCGCGCTCGGTCAGCTGCATGAGCCCCAGGCCGCCCGACGCCGACTCGAGGTTGGCCGTGGGAGAGACCCGCGTCTCGACCCAGGCGATGCCGCGCAGCACCTCGACGGGCACCTGGTACTCGCGTGCCGCCAACTCGAACGAGCGGTCGAGCGCCGAACGGCTGGTGGTGGCTGGCGCCGAAGCGGGAG
This sequence comes from Myxococcaceae bacterium, assembly GCA_040400045.1. Lineage (GTDB taxonomy): Bacteria > Myxococcota > Myxococcia > Myxococcales > Myxococcaceae > Xiheimicrobium. Next base: position 57,970 of record JBBAQZ010000031.1, on the reverse strand, counting down.
CGGCGGCCTGACAACCGGCCAACAAGAGGAGGGCTCCGAGAGCGCGGCGCGTGGCGTCCATGAAGGGAACTTCGGGGATCGCACTGGCCGGTGTCCAGCGGCTGACGACGTCGTCACCCTCGAGAGACAGTCACCACCGCAAGCGGGTGTTGTGGCCGTGCGGTGCGACTGGAAGCAGCAGTTCATTCCCCCGGCGAAGCGCCTCGGCCTGAGCGAAGAGTCCCCGCTCCTCGCGGCGGTCGGCCAGCACCTCGAGCCACGGCTCGGGCGCGACGGTGCGCTCGCTGTCGATGGTCTGCTTCACGGCCCGGCGCGCGCGCTTGTGCTCGTCGCTCCGATGCGGCGGCTTCCATCGCTTTGCGTTGAAGGAGCGGCTCACGCTCCCATGGACGAGGTCGCTCGAAGTGACTGACGAGCCACAGCAGGCGAGTTCGAGCCGGGCGTGACGGCACGCCTGGAGCTGTCGCCAATCGATGGAGTCATTGGGCGCCGACGTCGGGAACGCCTGGAGCGCAAGGCGAAAGTCGACCTTCAGCGGGACGTTGCGACCGGCCCTGATCAGCTCGGGCGTGTCCGCGGCGAACCCCGCGCCCGCTACCTGGCCGTCGCGCGCACGTCGAAGTGACCGGCCGTCAGCAGCGGCGTTCGCGCGTCGAAGACGAAGTCGACGTAGTGCGCACCCGACTCCTTCTCGTCGAGCTCGACCTTCGCGCGGCCGACCTCCCGGTCCTGGGAGTCGTAGGCGCGCAGCTCGACGGCGCCGGTCCACGCCTTCTCGAACGTCATGTACACGGTGACGGTGTGCGCAGCAGTGCCGTCTTCACCACGCGTCGCCCGCGTCGCGGAAAGGCCTCCCACGGCGAGCGACTCGTGCGGCGTGACCTTCACCTCTTTGAGACCCTTCTCGATCCCCGAGCCGATGCCCTTGACGACCTCGCCCCCGCCCTCGGCGAGCGCCTCGGCGGCCTCTTTGCCTTCCTTCTTCACCGCGTCAGCCGCGCCCTTGAGCAGCTTCGCCTTGGTCGCCACCAGCAGGTTGCCCTGGTCCTCTGCGTCCTTGAGCTTCTCTTCCCGGCTCTTGCAGCCAGCGACTGCCAGCGAGACCACCGCAACGACGAGCATCGACGAACGCATTCGACCTCCGAAGAAGGGAACCACCACCTGAATCGACGCGGAACTCACGAGCCGATTTCGTGCGCAGTCTGCTGCGCAACGGCTCACGAGTCGACGGGCACTTCACGCCTTCGCAGCGCGCTTCTTCTGGAAGCTGGCGAGGCCTTTCGCCGCGCGCGCCTGCACCTGCCGCTGCATCCACCCCGTCCAGCCGAGCAACAGCCCCGGCACCCCGAGCGCCTGACGCGCCCACTTCGCGAAGTCGAACGAGTCCTTGTGCGTGGCGATGCGGCCCTCGCGGAAGGTGAACTGGGCGCGAATGTCGTTCACCACCTTCTTCCCGGTCGCGCTGAAGGTGTAGTGCGCCACCCACCTCGCGCTGCCCTTCGTGTCGTCGGCGTCGATTTCGGAGGCCTCGACGCGCAGGTCCTTTCCCGACTCACAGAGCATGCGCCACATGTCGCCAGCGTTCGGGCCGCGAAGGTCGGGGAAGGCGGCGTCACCGAAGTGAATGTCATCGGCGTAGCAGGCGGCCATGCCCTCGGCGTCTCGCTTGCTGAAGGCGTCGTAGAATCGGCGAATCAACTCGGCGTTGGGGTGGGTGGAAGACATGGAGGTCGAGTCCTTTCAGGGGCGAACGCAGGTCGGTACGTTGTTCACGAGGAGGCAGAGCTGGTCGGTGGGGCACTGGGCTGACGCGCCACAGGCACAGGACTCTCCGACCGAGTTGACCCCGACGGGCCGGCACGACGCACTGCGGAGCACGTCGCACGCCCGACAATCTCCCGTCGTCGACGGACAGGTGGGCCATTGAGACGAGACCATGCCGGCGCCGGAGCAGCACTGGTTCGTGGTCATCGCCGCAGGCGGCAGACACGTGGAGGCGCTGCACCGCCCCGTCGCCTGACACTGGTTCGAGGCGCCTTCACACCGAACGCACGAGTTCCCCGCGTTGCCGCAGGTCGCGTTGCGGGGCGCATCGCAGACCACGTCGCTCGAGCAGCACCCACGACAGCCGGACGACGCATCGCAGACACAGCGCGCGCTCGCGCCGGTGCCCAGGCATCGAAGGCCATCACCGCACGGGGGTGAGGTTCCGCAGAGGCACTGGTTGTTGAGGAATTGGCTGGTCTTTCCCAGAGGGCACGGTCCCGTACAGAATTGCCCGACGACCCCCGCGAAGATGACCGGCAGTTGCTGGCGCGACCCCAGGGGCACCATCAGGCCCGCGCACACCCCTGTCGGATCGCAGCACCCCGTGCGGCAATTGCACGCGACTCCGGCGTCTCGAGTTCCCGCGTCGAAGGTAAGGCCAGCATCCGTTCGCCCCATTCCGCCGTCGGCCTCGACGGTGTCCGTGAAGGGCTTGAGGGTGACGTCGACCTTCATCTCCTGCTGGAGCCTCGGCGTCACCGTCTGCGTCGCGGCTTCGACCGGGTCTCCGTCTGCGTTGATACCGATGACGGTCAGCTGCAGAGGCTGGCCGGCCCGGCTGTCGTTGAGGAGCACCCGAACCGTCTGGGGCACCAGGAACGCACCACCCGTCAACTGCTCGGGACGCTGGCTGGTCGGGAACACGTTCACCAGCACGCCGTCGACCTCGGCCGTTCCCGAGACCAGCAGCGCCTTCGTCCCTCGCGCTTCGCTGAAGTACACCTCGAGCACGAGCGCCGTGGGGCCGATCTCCTTCACCGGACCGCAGGCGCTGGCGGCAACGAGGCCCACGACGAACCCGGCAACGAGCGCAGGCGTGCGGCGCATCAGCGCCTCCCATCGATGTCACTGAGCGACGTCATTCGAGGCACGTACATCACCTCCTTCGGCTGACCGAGCACGACGCCGGCAGTGATGCCACCGGCCGCGGCGACGACAGCGCCACCGATGACGACCCAGAACCACGCCTTCTTCGTCACCGGCTCAAGCTCGACGTCGGGCGACGGTGGCGGGGGGAAGGCCCCCACCTCGACGGGTGTGAGCGGCGGAGCGATGGGCGCGTCGCTCTTCGCCTTCGCGGCGGCCTTCTCGGCCTGCCGGCGCTCCATGTCGGTCATCAGCTCGCGCGCGAGCTCGACGTTCGGAGCGGCGGGCTTCGAGTTGTCGATGAAGCGCCCGAAGAAGAACGACGCGCGCTCGAAGTTGCCGAGCTGGCGATGACACTGCGCGATGTTGAAGAGAAAACCCGGGAGCGTCTTGAGCTTGTACGCCTCGGAGTAGAGCGACAGCGCGCGCTCGAACTCGCCGACGTCGTACGCCTTCTGCCCGTCGGCGAAGAGCACCCGAGCCTTCTGCTCGTCGGTCTCGACCTTCTTCGGTTGGCCGTGCGCAACGAGCCCGAGCCCGAGCAGGGCGAGCCCGACCACGCGAGGAGAAACACTATTGAGAGAACGGATCCACGACGCCATCTCGACTCACCGGTTTCTTGCCGCCAGGGCCCTTGACCTTCACGGGAGCAGCGGGAACATCCTGCTTGGGAGTGGGGGTCAGGTCTACCGAGACCGACGCGTTCGCCGACAACGAGACGGTACGACTGAGCGGCTCATGGCCCTCGAGCGTGAAGCGGAGCGGGGCGGACTCGGCCTGATCGACCTCCACGCGGAACGGGGTCACGCCGAGCGCGAGGTTCGTGTCCGTTCGAGTCACCTTCGCGCCTGGCGGTGAGCTGTTGAGGTCCAGCCAGACGCGCTGCTTGACGGCGACCTTCTCGGGGACAGGCGACCTCCCGAGCGCCGCCGGCGGAGGAGAACCGGCGGGCGTCACGGGCTTCTCCAGGGGCATGAACAGCACGAGCGCCGCGACCACGAGCGCAAGCGCGACGACGGCCGCGACCACCATCGGTGCTTTCGAGGGTCGAACCACCAGCACTTCTTCGGCCGAGAGGGTTGGTGCAGCGCTCGAGACCGGGACAGGGACAGGCGGCGACGCCAGCGGGCGAACGGGGGCGCCAGTGACGAACGGCTCGAGCACGGCGCCGAGCTCTTCGGCCGTCTGGAAGCGCCGGTCAGGGTCCTTCTCGAGGCACCGGTTGATGATGGCCTTGAGGGTCGGGTGCACTGGTTCGCCCAGCGCGTTGGTATCGGGCAGCGGCGGCGGCGGCCTCGAGGTGATCTCCACCACCATCTTGCCGAAGGTGTCAGCGCGGAAGGGCTGCACGCCGGCGATGAGCTCGTACAGCACCAGGCCCACCGCGTAGAGGTCGGCGCGACGGTCGGTCGCCGAGCCCAGCGCCTGCTCGGGCGCCATGTACTCCGGGGTGCCGATGACGATGCCTGCGGCTGTTCCAGATTGGGGAAGGTCGCCGATGGGCTTGAGCAGCTTGGCGATACCGAAGTCGAGCACCTTGAGGAACTCGGGGTCGTCACCGCGACGGTGCAGGAACAGGTTCTCGGGCTTCACGTCACGATGCACCACGCCGATGCGATGCGCCGAGGCGAGCGCCTTCGAGAGCTGCAGCCCGATTCGAGCGGTCCGCGTGATGCTGAAGTGCTGCTCCATCACCGCCGACAGAGGACGGCCCTCGAGCAGCTCCATCACGCAGTACGCGAGCGCCGAACCATCGGGCAGGAGCTGCTCTCCGAAGTCGAAGACCTCGACGATGTGGTCGTCGCGAATGGCGTTCACCGCAGTGGCCTCGGCGATGAAGCGCTGCACGAGGTCTGGGTTCCCGGCGTGCTCGGCCTTGAGCACCTTCACCGCCGCGACGCGCCCGATGCGGTGGTGCCTGGCGCGATACACCTTGCCCATCGCGCCTTCGCCCAACACCTTCTCGAGCTTCCACGGGCCGAGCTCCGTGCCGGTCAAGTCGAAGTCCATCGACTCGACGACGCCCTCGCCAGAGAGCAGCGTGTCAGAGAGCTTCACGGGCCCCCCCAGAAGAACCGGAAGACCAAGCCGGACCCGTACGGCAGGGAGCGCACCTCGGAGGAACCCCCGCCGCCCTGAGTGGTTGCGAAGATGGAGTGACTCGAGCCCCCACCCGCGGCAACGGCCGGAAAGACGAAGCAGGGTGGTGTCGGCAGAAGAGGGAACGCACTTTCACGTTCGGGGAAGGAGCGCGGTACCGAAGGTGCGCAACACGACCGCGAGCACCAGGCCACCGATGGCACCAGCGAGGATCAACCCCTTTCGGCGGTGCTCGAACTGGGTGAACGCGTACACCACGTTGTAGATGGGAATGAGCAACACCATCACGCCGGTGCCCAGGCTGCGCTGAAACGCGTGCGCGAAGATGAGCACCCAACAGACGACGGCCAGCAGCTGAAACCCGAGACCGGCGAAGACGAGGATCACGAGGCGCGCATATCACCGTCCGCACGTCACCGCGCCAGTCGATCAGGCGCGGGGCCGTTGGACCCGGGTGGTGGCCCGGCGTCGAGGCGCGGCTCTCGTGAGGGCCAGCTTTTCGGCGCGCGTCAGTTGCTTGATCCGGTACTCCTGGCGAAGCGCCGAACGCTTGTCGCGCGCGCGGCGGCTGAAGACGAGCTCCACCGGTCGACGGGAGCGCGTGTAGCGGGCGCCCTTTCCGGCGTTGTGCGCACGCACCCGTTTGTCGAGGTCGTTGGTGGCGCCGGTGTAGAGCGAGCCGTCGCGACAGCGCACGATGTAGACGAACCACGGCACGCGGGAACCATCGCACGTCAGGTGCTCAGTGGCAGGACTTGAGCGGCCCACCTGCGTGGTACCAGGAGTAGCCGGCCTCGTAGCCGACCTCCCAGACGTACTCGGCGCCCTGGAACACCGACGAGTGGTGCCACCCGGCGTAGGCGCCGTACGCAAAGAACGCGGTGCCGGCGAGCTCTCTGGCGAGCGCCTCCTTGTAGTAGTCAAACGCTGCCTTGAAACACGGTGTCAGGTCGCACTCCTCGGCGCCCATCAACGCCGCGCCGGCTCCCGCGTAGAGGCACTTGTCGAGGTCGACCAGCAGCTTCGCGGTCGCCACCATGCCGGGTACGCCGCCGTAGAAGGTCCCTTCGAAGCGAAGCTCGCCAAGCGTGCGGCCCGTGCGTCGATCGAAGCGCCACCACGCGATGAGCGGCTCGTTGCCCTCGCTCGCCACGGCACCGGGCGTCGAAACCAGCACGTCACCGGCGTAGGCAGCGGCGGCCTCGATCACGTCGACGGGAAAGAGCGCGGCGTCCAGTTGCTGCGGGTCCATCGCGGCCCATTTCCCGGCGAGCATCGGGTCGTGGAGCATGGTGGTGGCGCTCACCACGCCGTCGAAGCCGTTGGTGAACGCAGCGACGGTCTCGGCTTCGGTCACGAGCGCGCCCATCGCGATCTGCGCGCGGAGCCGGCCGGTCGCGTCGGTTCCGGTGCCTGCACGCACCACGAGCAGCGGGGCATCGAGCACGTCGACGATGGACTGCTCGACGACGTCCAGCGACGCGCCGCTCACGCCGAAGCCACGTCGACGCACCTGACTGAGGAGCCAGGGCCGCTCGACCATGAGGGCGAGGCCGGTCCCGAGTTCAGGCGGCGCGAAGTGGGTGACCGCACCGAGAATGGCGTAAGGCAGTACCGACGGTGGCCCGGGCGGCGGAGGCGTCGAGGGCACTCCGGCGCTCTCTGAAATCTGCGCCTCGAGCTCTGGCCGACGCAGCGCCTGGTCCTTCAGCCTCGCGTCGAGGAGCGCCGCTGGCGAGAGCACACCCGAGACGATGCGCAGGTCGGCGCGCATGGGCAGGAGCCGGCGTGCCGTCGCGTCGGAGTACATCGGTCCGTTGGCCCTCGCTGCCGCCTCGCTGGGCGCGTAGCCGTAGCGGTCGACGAGCACGCGGTCGATGACGGTCGACGCGTTTCCGATGGTCGTCGTCAGGCGCAACGTGACGCGGCTCAGCCGACGCCCACCTTCGTCGACCGACAGCGAAGGCTCGGGACACGCGGCGGCGTCGCCCGGCCCGATGTGAAACGGCTGGCCACGAACGCGGGTGGCACCCAGCTCGAGGAAGGCGCGAAGGCACCCACTCGATGCAGGGGGCGGCACCGCCATGCCGAGGGTCTGCGTCGTCACCTCCGTGACGCCCATCGAGAGCACTTCGCCGAAGGACTCGAACGGCTTCACCGTCATCGTCGCGGCGACGACCGGCGGTGGGTTCCACGCACCGCTTCCGCCGACGTAGCCCAGGAGCACCTGTGCCTCGATGCTCACGGCCTCCTGCGCAGGGACGAACGGGCCGTCCGTGCACGCGCCTGTCTCGATGGCAGAGCCCGCCAGGGTCGGGTCGAGCGCGCGACCACCGGAGCGCACGAAGCCGTACCGCACCAGACCTTCTTCTGCGCGCGCGGTGGCCTCGGTGTCGGCGGCGACGGCGTCGAGGCCCGCGAGCGGCATGAGCGTCGACACGTCGGTCGCGATGGCGCTCGAGAAGAACTGCTTCACGCGGACATCGCGGTCGGCCGTGACCTTGTCGAGCTTCTCCACGCGCGCCACGTCGCCGAGGAGCTGCAGCGCGACCTCGCGCTCCTTCGCCACCGCGGCCGAGAGATCCGGGAGGACGAGCGGCTTCTTCGCCTCGGCGAGCAGCTGCTGCCGCATCGCCATCGGCGTCTCGTTGCAGAGCTCGAGCTCGGCGCTCGCCCCTTTCGCGCGCAGACAGGCTTGCAAGAGGAGCGCTTTGTCGAAGCTGTTGCAGCGCCTCGTAGCGAGACACCCCGCAACGCCGCGTTGAATGCCGAGGTACGGCTCGAAGCCGATGGAGCGCACCAGCGTCAGACACCCGTCGGCGTCGCTCACCTTCGCGAACACCTGCTCGGGGACGAGCAGCGGCTCGAGAACGTCGCGGCGCGTGGCCTCGGCACCGGCGAGCAACACCGGCAGGCGCGCGAGCGCGTCATCTCGAACCTGGGCCGGCTCCTTCAGCGACGAGACGGGCATCGTGCCGGTGTCGAGGTCACACGCGGGTCTGGTCTGCGCGCAGCCGACGAAGAGCATCACGAAGAGCGAGCTGACGAGCACGCGCCGGCGGCGCCGGGTCGAGAACGCCGCGGTCACGGCGAGAATGGCGATGAACGGCACCGCGCTGCTGCTGTCACAGCCACACCCCGACGTCTGAACCGGAACACACGCCGTGCCTCCATCGGGTTCGGCGGGCAGCGGGAGCCCCAGCTTCCTGGGCTCGACGCCCGAGGCGAGACACGCTTCGGGAGCCAGGCGCCCGGTGATGGCGCGCGCGGCGGCGAGCAGCTTCGCGGGATCGCTGAACGGCGTGCCGTCGGGGTCGCCGATCTTCGCGACGGCCTGGGCCGCTTCGGCCTCGGGCGTGAACGACAGCACCAGCGTGCGAAGGTCTTCGCGCGCGGCCTTCCGCGCGAGGTCGGCGAGGGTGCCCCGCACCTCGCTCCCACCGACGCAGGTGTCGACGCCGTCGGTGATGACGATGAGCACCGCGTTGACGCAGTGCCGAAGCGGGTCGGCCTTGCGCTTGTTGCGGATGTACTCCATGGCGACCTCGACGCCTCGAACGAGCGGCGAGTCACCCAGCGGCATGATCTCGGGGTTGCCGAGCTCGTTGACGCCATCGAGCCAGCGCAGCGCCTCGTCGCTCCCGGCGAGGTCGACGCCCGCGAGCAGGTTCGAGCCGTGCTCGCATTGTTGGTCATCTTCCCGGAGCACCGGCCGCTTCCCTTCCCCACCCGGCAACACGCGATCGAGCTGGGCGAAGCGGGCGAGGCCGACGCGGTGCTGCGCCTTCACGGCGGTGATGACGTCGCGGGCCGTCTGCTTGGCGACCACGAGACGGGCGTCCCCAGTGCCGAGCGGGCGCGACATGCTGCCCGAGCTGTCGATGAGGATGAAGATGTCGGCGGGCGCGGCCTGCGCGGGCCCCGCGAGCATCAGCGCGACGAGGATGGAGCGAGTGGACATGGGACACTTCAACGGCGGAAGGTGAAGGTCAGGCTCTCGACGTTGGGCTGGGCGCGGCGGTCGTCGGTGAAGAGCCGGGCTTCGAGCTGGAGCTTCGCGCCGGTGGCGTTGAGCGTGGCCGTCGAGCCGGAGAACACGACGTCCTGCCAGCTGGCCGTCGACGGATCGCCATCGAACGCGCGCACCCGCAGCGAGAACGTCGCGGGCGATTGCACGGTGCCGGCCCAGCGCAGCTGCTCCCACTTCGCGCCAGTGACGCCGACGTCGTAGGTGGCGGTGAAGGTGCCGTTGAGCTTGCGGAAGATGCGGTACGCCGAGCCCGTCATGTCGCTGTACGTGTAGGGCGAGAGGCCGACGGGCACGGTCGCGAGCACGCCGCCGTCGGGAGAGACCTTGGTGGCGTCACTCGAGGCGTTGTTCACGCTCCAGATGTTGCCTTCGTGGTCGACGGCCACCCCGACGGGGCCGTCGCCGACGGGCACGGACATCGTCTCTCCGGTGCGACGGTCGACCCGCACCACGCGCGCGGCGGCAGAGTCGGCCACCCAGACGTAGCCCCGGTCGTCGACGGCCACGCCTCGGGTGATGGTGGCGACGTCGTACGAGGGCCCGAAGGCGCCCGTCACCGCGTCGATGCGAAACACCGCGTTGCCCTGGGTGGCGTACCAGACGCCGCCTTCGCCATCGGCCGCGAGCCCATAAGTCGAGTGCGACGAGAGCGCCTCACCCCAGAGGTGGATGTCGGCGACCCGCTTCACCGGGTCGACCCGAATGACGTGGCCTGGCGAATAGGTGACCTGGTCGTGCGCCGAGAGCCAGAGGTTGCCGTGCTCGTCGATGGCGAGGCCATAGGGATGGCCGGGGACGCCGATGCGCTCCTGCTCGGTGCCGAACACGCCGTCGAGTCGAATGACCTCGCTCGTGGCGTACGAGCCAATCCACACGTCGTTGTTCGCGTCGATGGCCACGCCGCGCAGCAGGTTCCCCACGTCACGGACGTCGAGCAGAATGCACTCGCGGGTCGGCGTGGGTGGCTTCGTGGTGGGAGTACACTTCCCTTCGATCTTGATGACGCCCTCGAGCGGCCCATCGCCGAGGTCGGAGGTGTTCCCTCGCATCGCAATCCACGCGTCGCCGTTGCCATCGACCGCCGTGCGCGAGGGGTTGCTGCCGACCAGGAAGCGGCCGACCTCGACGGCGTCGGACGTTCGGATCTTCGACACCGTGTCCTCACCCGAGTTCGAGATGTAGATGTACGGCTGCGGCAACGGCACCGGTGGCAGCGCGATGCCGCGATCGTTCCCGATGGTCAGGTTCCGCCGGAGCCCCGCGCGGAAGCCTCCACCGGTCAGCTTCGCCTCGACGCACGAGCCGCCGCTGGTGCACGGCGAGCACAGCAGCGCAAACCCCTCGTCGATGCGCCCGTTGCAGTCGTTGTCGACGCCGTCACAGACCTCGGCGCCAGTGGGCTCGCAGGGCGGCTCGGTGTCAGGGCGGCCGCCGTCGGGGAGCAGGGTCGAGGCGTCGGGACGGCCTGCGTCGACGCCAGGGTCGGTCCCGCAACGGCAGGCCTGACCCAGGACAAGAAGAGCGGAGACGACGAGGACGCGAGACATCGGGCCCGGAGCCATGCGTGGCGATCGCTGCTCCAGACATGCCAAGCGCGCTCAAGCCGTACGCAGCTTCTGCAGTGCACAGTCTGCGTGAGGAGACGACTCGACGCGCAAGTAACCAGCGGCGCCGACACCGCGTGGGGCCGCCATGCGATTGAGCCTTGCCCTGCTGCTCGCCGGTTGCGGCGCGTCGATGGATGGAACGTTGCCAGACGGCGGGGCCAGCGTGATTCCCGTCGATGGCGGCTCCGGGATTTCAGCGACGCGCGCGGGCCTGGTGTCGATCGCGCAGACCGGCGCGTACCTGGCATGGAAGGCCGAGCCGATGGTGCACCAGACGACCGGCCCGCACGGCGACACGGTGCGCACCTTCGTCAACGAGCCGCTCTGCGCCTCGCTCAAGGCCGGCAACACCACCCACCCCATCGGCAGCGTCGTGGTGAAGGAGCTCTTCAGCAGCGGCACGCGCACCGGCTGGGCAGTCGACGCGAAGGGCGACGACGGCGTGTGGGTCTTCTTCGAGGGCTTCGAGCCACAGCTCAACCAGTACTTCTTCCGCGGCACGGGCAACCTCTGCGCGAACTGTCACGCCAGCGGCGTCGACTTCGTGCTCACGAAGGCGGCAGCGCTGCCCTGACGGAGACACCGCGCTCGAGCAGGCTCCACGGCGCCGTCACCGCCGCGACGTTCTCTCGGGGAATGATGAAGGTGTCGACGAACGCGAACTGCCCGCGAATGCAGGCGTGCGAGACGGCGTCGGTGAACACCAGCCAGCTGCTGTACGGCGGGAAGCTCAGCTCCTCGTGGCCCGCCGGGTCTGCCTGGAACGCAGGCGTGTCTTTCATGAAGTTGTGCAGCCGGCGCATCGCGCGGTCGTACGGAGAAGTGTCGATGGCCGTCGTGGCCAACCTGGTGAGCGCGCCGAGACCGCGGCACAGCGCGCTGTAGAGCTTCCCGAATGGCCCCTGCGTGAGCTCGACAGGCGACGAGAGGCCGACCCGGTCGGCGTAGCGCTGGAGCACCGCGTAAATGTCGCCCTTCGTCGTCCACACGCGGGGCATCGACGGGTTCACGTTGGTGAAGACGCGCAGGATGCGGTCGCCATGCGTCGCGCCATACGCGCCGGCGTCGAGGTGAATCAGCTCGTTCGAGGCGTGGGCCGACAGCGCCCTGCCCTGCTCCTCGATGGGCCGGAAGCTCGTGGTGCCCAGCCGCATGCCCTTCGCCACCGTGGGCGCGCACCGCTGGAGGAAGGCGGTGACCGACTGCATGCGCTCCGAGAGCACGCGCCGCGCCCGCTCGATGACGGCCGCCTCGGCGCCAGCGCCCTTCAGGGTTCCGTTCGGGTAGAGGCTCACGTTCTTGCGGTCGAGCCGCTTCGGCAGCTCGTCGCGGAAAAACTGCAGGTCGGCCTCGCTCGGGAGCGGAAACGGCTGGTCCTGAAGCCACGCGACCCCGGGCCGGGCAAGCGCGTCGGCGATGGCGCCAGGCGCGTCGGACGTCGGAATCGGAATGAGCACCGAGCTCGTCATGCGGCGCTCGTACTACCTCAACACGCGCCTGTGAACTGCGCTCGATTCTGGTTAGAGCGGCCGCGCGCCATGCTCATCGTCCACCCGCACTTTCACCCGCGCCGGTCTGGAGCGACCGTGCACGTCGAGCTCATCGCGAAGGCGCAGGGCACGATGCGCGAGGTGATGGTGATTGGGGAGCAGATGCCGCCCGAGCTGCCGCACCTGACGTGGCGCGAGCTGTGGCGCCGCAGCGGCGTCGAGCGGGTGTTGTGGCACGCGCACCGGAACAACGAGCTGCTGTGGGCGTACCTGTTGAGGCTGCTGGGGCGAAAGCTCGTCATCGTCTTCACCAGCCACAGCCCGCGCCCGGTGGGGTACTTCACGAAGTTCATCATCCGCTTCGCCGAGAAGGTGGTGACGCTCAACGCCATCGCCGCCGAGTGGGTGAAGACGAAGTCCACCATCGTGCAGCACGGCGTCGACCTGAGCCGGTTTCGTCCTCCAGAGAATCGGCAGGAGGCGTTCCGCACGCTCAAGTTGCCGGGCTCGAGCGCCATCGGCGTCGTCGGGCGCGTGCGGCCGAACAAGGGCCAGGGCGACTTCGTCGAGGCCATCGCGCCGTTGCTGCCGAAGTTCCCCGAGGTGACGCCGGTGCTGGTCGGCCTGGCGAAGGGCGGCGACGAGGCGTGGGCGAAGGGCCTCGTCGAGAAGTCGGGCGGCCGCGTGGTGCTCGCCGGAGAACATCGCGACGTGGTGCCCTGGTATCAGGGCTTCTCGATTCTCGTGCACCCGTCGTACGCCGAGGCGTTCTCGATGGTGCTCATCGAGGCGATGGCGACCGGCTGCTGTGTGGTGGCGACGCGCATCGCGGCGGTGCCCGAGGTCATCGAACACGAGAAGACGGGGTTCCTCTTCGAGCCCGGCGACGTCGAGGGGCTGCGGAAGATTCTCGAGCGGCTGCTGGCAGACCCGGCGCTGGTGGAGCGCGTCGGCCGCGCCGCGAGAGCAGAGGCCGAGCGCCGGCGTGGCATCGAGACCGAGGCGAAGGCGCTGTTCGAGGTCTACGACGCCGCAGCGAAGGAGTGAGCGCTACTCGCTGACCGCGACGTACCGGTCGCCGTCTTCGCCGTAGTCCTCACGCTGCTCGGTGACGATGACGTTGGGCATCGCCGCGCTGAGCCGTTGGCAGGCGTCGTCGTCGAGGAGGTTGGCCGAGAGGTCGAGCCGCTCGAGCTGACGAAACGCAGCCGCGCGCGAGAGGAGCAGGTCGAGATCATCGGGCCGAAGTACGCCGTTCTTGAATGACAGCTGGCGGAACTGCTTCGTCACGCGGTGCTTCGCGAAGACGTCGATGAGCTCGTGCGTGAAGCCGCAGTTCTCGATGCCAAGCGTGGTGAGGCCCGCCGGTGTCCAGTCGAGCAGCGCGACGATGTCGTCAGTCCCCGTGTCGCCGCCGTAGTTCTCGTCACCGGTCCACAGCGTCAGCGAGGTGAGCGCTGGGAGCTTCGCCGACAGCACCCGCTCGAAGTCGGCCCTGCTCAAGCCGCCGGTCTCGATGGTCAACGACTCGAGCGTCGCCGACGACATCGCGCCCAGCTCGCCATGACCACCACGAAGGTGCAGGTGCTGGAGCCGCGGCAGTGTCCACACGGCGCTGACGTCTCCCCAGTTCACCCAGGAGATCTCCATCTCGTCCGGGTAGTCGAACGCGCCGAGGAGCAGGGAGCGCACGCCGACGCCGGACGCTCCGAGCGCCTCGAGCGAGGCCGACCAGTCGTTGGCGTCACCCTCCTCCGAGGTCAGCCCGAGGTGCACCTCGCGCACGAAGCGACCGAGGGGCGAGCCCATGACGGCAGCGACCACCTGCGCCTGGGAGGCCTTCTCATCGTCCATCACGCGGAACACCACGCGGCGCGGCAAGCCCATGTGGAGGGTCAGGTGCTGAAGCAGCTCGTCTGGCTTCTTCATGACCGCGCTCAGCCCCGGAGCCAGCGTCGGGAACGCCCGCGCGAGCGCCTCGGTCACCGGCTTGCCGGCCTGCGCGAGCGCGACCAATTCACCGCGCGGGTCGCCCACGCCCTGCATGGCGTCGCTCCAGACGAGCCACGCGTTCACGTCGTCTGGCGACTCATCGATGGTGGCCTCGAGCGCGTCGAAGCTGGACGCAGCCGACCCGACCACCGGCCGATGTCGAGCGAACCGGTGGCGGATGGCGTCGGCGGCTGGTCCTTCGGGAAGAGTTGGCAGGAGCGCTTCGAGCGCCGCGTCTTGTTCCTTCGTCAGTCGACGTTTCGTCGCCGCGAGCTCGGCGAGGCCCGTCAGGACCGGAGGCCGACGCTGTGCGTTCTCGAGGACCAGGTCGAACGCGAGCGAGGGGTCGTTCTCGGCCAGCGCGACGAGCACCTCGAGCGCGTCGCCTCGCCCGCTCATCGCGAGTGCGCGGACCTGGTCGGCTGCTCCGCGGAGCCGCCACGTCTTCACACCCGCGAGCGCAGCGCGAGAGACGGCGATCTCACCGTCACTCAACGCTTCGAGGATGAGCTCGTTGCGGACCGCGGCGTGGCGCGTGGCCTGCGGGTCGGCCAGCGCGGCCACGGCATCCATTCGGGTCTCGGCGGCGGTCACGACCTCTCGCATCGACTCGGGCGACGCCTGGAGCCGGCCCATGAGCAGCGACGGCTTGAGCTCGGGGAACCGCTTCTTCACGGCGCTGACCGCGTCGGGACCCAACGCAACAGTCACGGCATTGATTCTGTCGATGATCGCCCTCGCCACGCGGGCGTCGGTCTCGATGGCGAGCCTGGCTTCGAGAAGGGCCACACCAGGCGCATGACGTCGGTAGGCGCCGGTCTGAACGACTGCATCAACGGCGACCAGCCGCGCCCTTGGCTCAGGGTGGTCGAGCAGGCCAGCGATGGCGAGCCCCGCCCGCTTCGCGAACTCCAGGGCGCGAGGCTCATCGGCTGGACCAGGCATCGGATGGCCCGGAGGAGCGGGCGGAGACGAGCCGAAGATCAGCGCTCCGAGCCGACCCAGCATTCCCTTCGGAGCCGGGGCTGCTGGAGCGGCCACGAGCCCCAACGCAGCGAGGACCTGCGCCGAGAGTTCGGCCGAGAGTCGTGCCAGCTCGCGTTGAATCCGTGGACCCAGCTCGCGCCGGAGCGCCGGCACGTGGCTCGAGACGACGGCGCCGAAGACCATCGAGATCCGACCTTCGAGCGCGTCGTCGACCGCCGAGAGGGCCGACCACCCGAGGGCCAGGTCGCCCGATGCCGCGGCCTGCGCGAGCACCTCATCCACTTTGCCGCTGAGCCAGCTGACGAACTTCGACGAGTCGCTCATGCGGCGCCTTTCAGCACTTCGTGTGCGAAGAACGCAATCACGACGGCCGAGTGCGCGCGACGACTGAAGGCCAGGCTCGCGCGCAGGAGCCGCCGCGCGATCGTGTTCGTGAAGGACCCCCTGGCTCACGCAGCTCGTCACCACGCGCGACGACCAGGCGACGCGCTGAGGGCTCACCGCATGGCGGCGTCGAGTTCCGCGAGCTGCGCGCGGCCCAACACGTCGAGCGCGTCACGGTACCCCTCGAGTGAGCGCGCCTCGTGCGCCTCGGGGAACGTCGGAACGGAGAAGCGCACCTTCACGCGAGCAAACGGGAGCGGCAGCTGAAACCGGTCCCACGTCGGCAGACGCCACACGGAAGACGCCGCCGCGCTCGCCCACACCACGGGAATCGACGCCTGCCGAGACAGCTGCGCCGCGCCGAGCTTCGAGACGAACACCGGGCCGTGCGGACCGTCGGGCGTCAGCGCGATGGTGCTGGCCGGTCTCGACTTCACCAGCGCGGCCATCTCGTCGCGGGCCTCTTTACCTCCGCTGCGGCTGCTGCCGCGAATGGCCCTCATGTTGAAGCGGCTGACGATGCGGGTGATGAGCTCGCCGTTCCGGTTCTTTCCCATCAGCACGTAGATGTCGCCGCCGCCGTGGCGCAACCAGGTGAAGGGCAGCATCAGCAGACGGCCGTGCCAGCAGCAGATGATGACGGGCCTTCCACCACTCCAGAACGGCGCGACGTGCTCGAGGCCGCTGACGTCCCAACGCCAGGTGGCGCACGCCCATCGCAGCAGCGCAGCGCCGACCGGCGCGAAGACGGACGCGAACACCCAGTCCGTTACCCGCTGGCGGGTGGAACGCGAAGCCACGGTGACACCGTATTCGGTCCGGGCGGGCGCCGTGACCGACTTTTCAGCCTGGTCCTCGACACGTCACCACTGCCCGTACTCGTCCTTCGGAAACAGGTCGTGGTTGACGTCGGCGTCCGCGGGCGACGGGGGCGCGAGCTCGACAAACGCGCCGTGGACGAAGCGCTCGAGCTCGGCGAGCCGAGCGGGTGTCAGCCCCTCTTTGCGCGTCGCAGCGAGCCTCGCCTCGAACAACGGGACGTCGAGGCCGATGGGGTCGTTCGAGGCGATGAAGAAGCTGTCCTTCGCGGAGATCTGCGGGCCCCCCACTCGCATCACGTGCGGGAACACCTGCGCCACGCTGCGAATCGTGCGGTCGGTAGGCGCCCACTGCGCCAGGATCCCTCCAGGCGCGAGCCGTGACTTCACGAGCTCGAAGAACTCGACCGAATACAGGCTTCCCGAGTGTGCGGACCGCACCAGCAGCGTGTCGGTGATGATGATGTCGTAGCGATCCGTCGTATCGACGAGATACTTGCGCCCGTCTCGCGTCAGGAAGCGCAAGCGAGGGTCGGTGAAGAGCACCTTCGCCTCGTCGAAGCCCTGCGCTGCGAGCGCACGCACGAGGGTGTACTCGCTGCCGCAGATCTCGACGGTGTCGACGCGCTCGACGCGAGGGTCGGCGGCGATTCCGTAGGGAGTGGAGCCCGCACCGAACCCAATCACGAGCGCCTTCTTCGGCTGCGGGTGAAAGAGCGGCGGGACCCAGCCCAGGCGAATGTGGAAGTCGTCGAAGGGAATGCCGTTCTGGATCTCGCCCGAGATGAAGAGCGTGTGATGACGCGCTTCCTTCTCGACCAACGCGGTGACGCACGACTGGTCCTCCACCGCGACGAAGCCGACGCCATTCGCGTCGTGGAGCAACTGCCAGAACCGTTGATTCGACGGCAGGGCGACCCCGAGCGCGCCACCCACCGCCGCGATGCTGACGAGCGCCGCGAGACGTCGGGGGCCCTCGAGCTGGAACGCAGCCAGCACGCCGAAGAGGGCCGAGGCCGAGGCGAACACCGCCAGCGTCGCTGGCGTGCCGAGCACGTCGAGCAGCACGAAGCCGGTGACGAGGGTGCCCGCGACGCATCCGAGGGTGTTCGCGAACAGCAGCGAGCCCATCGTCCGGCCGACCTGCTCGAGCTTCTTCGACACGACCGCCTGGATGACGGCGAACGACACGCCCATCAGCAGGGTCGGCACGAGCAAGGTGAGCAACGGCGCCCACACGTTTCGAATCGGGAGCAGCGTGGGGTAGCCGAACGCCTCGATGCCCCGCGTGACGAGCGTCGGCCCCAGCAGCGCCGCGACGCCGGTCCCGAGCTGAAGCCAGAGGAACGTGCGCTCGGCGTTGGTGATGCGCTTGAGCAGACGCGCGCCGAGAACAGAACCCGCGCCCAGACCGACCAGGTACACCGCGAGGAGCCGGCTGAAGGTGTACGTGTTCGAGCTCATCATCACGTTGAGCAACCGGAACCAGACGACCTCGAGCCCGAGCGCGATGAAGCCCGTGAGGCCGTAGGCGATCAGCCAGCCCCAGGGAATCGCGCGGGCGTCGGGACCCGTCGGAGCGGCGGGTGCGCGGGCGGCCCCGGCCATGCGGAAGGAGAGCAGCACGGCGCCGAGCCCGGCGATGGCGTTGAGAATCGCGGCGCCGACGACGAGCGGTTCCAGGCCGGTGTGAGACAGAATCCACGGGCCCGCGGTCGCGATGGAGCCCACGGCTGCGCCCATGGTGTTGACGCCGTAGAGCTTGCCGAGGTCAGGCGCGATTGCCTGCGCTCGAACGATCGCGCGAGACAGCATCGGGAGCGTCGAGCCCATGAGGAACGTCGGCAGACACAGCAGGCCGAAGTGAAACGCGAACGCCGCGGCGGTGCTCTCGAGGTGCGGCGAGAGCGACGGGTACCATCGGTACAGCAAGGTCGGGCTGGCGAGGCCGAAGGCTCCGATGACGAGCTCGGCGAGCCCGTATGCGAGCACGGCTCCACGAGGCGAGAGGCGGTCTGCGATCGACCCGCCAGCGAGGTTGCCGAGCCCAAGCCCCGCCATGAACGCCGCGACGACCACCGTGACGGAGAAGAGGTCCATGCCCGCATGGAGCGAGAGCAAGCGCTGCCAGAGCGCCTGGTACAGCAAGGCCGAGGCCCCGCTGCCGAAGAACACTGCGAACAGAAACGACCTCAGCCAGCGCACCGGCTGACCTCTATCGAACTCACCTCGCCGAGGGTCGAGAATCGTCGAGGGCTGCCCGGCGTTTCGGCAGCACCGACGGCACGGCGTGGCCGAGCACCCAGTCGTCGAGCAGCGCGTCGTTGAGCGCGTCGGCCACGACGTAGACGCCAGAGACGAACGCGCCTGCGGTCAGCGGGTCCTCGCAGGTCACCACGCCCGGCTCGAGGTACGAGGAGTGACAGAACTGCGCGCGCTCACCGTCGACGCGAATGAAACCGACATGCAGGTCGAAGCCGACGACCAGCAGGCCATCGGGGAAGCGGCGACGCATCTCAGTCAGCGCTTCCTTCACGTCTGCGGGCCTCAGCCACTCGACTACCGAGCCGCGCGCGAGGGTGGACACGAGGAAGGCGGACGCTTGCTGCGCCAGGCGAACACGCTCGATGCGCAGGTGCGCCTGCTCCAGCACGGTGGTGACGAAGTACCCGCACGCGATGGTGCCTTCCTTCGGCGTGGTGCTGGTGCCGGAGAAGGCCCAGGGCGTGCCGCTCCACGCAGGGAAGGCCTGACCATCGAGGTCTTCGAGCAGCGCCTGCTTCGCCTTCTTCCGCGTGCCTGCCTTGTCCTTCGACCACTGGGTCGCGAGGGTCTGCCGGGTGGAGTCGAGCTTCACCCGCGCCTGGTCGTAGGCAGCGGGAGCGGTCCCGAGGGAAACCACGAGAAGCGTCGCGAGCATGAGGGGCTGGACGCTGGTGGCGATGATTCAGTTCCCCGCGCAGGCGACCTCATCGACGACCTCGCGGGCGTGATGGAGCTCGTGACTCGCCACGCTCTGGTGTCGGCCTTTGGACGTTCTCGGGAGGCATCCTCCGGGCCAGACGCGCGGGGGGGCGCCGGGCAGGCGCGAAGCATCGACGGCGGGCGACGAATACCTGCCTCCTCCTCGTTCCCGCAGTTGCGCCGACAGAGGTCTTTCCCCACAATCACCTCCAGATGCCCGACGAGATCGACGACCGTACGAGAGACGTCCTGAAGGCGGTCGTTCAGGAATTCATCACCACGGGCGAACCCGTCGGCTCCAACCAGCTCACGAAGCGCAGCGACTTCGACGTCTCGCCCGCGACGATGCGCAACGTGCTGGCCGAGCTGGAAGAGCTCGGGTACCTCGAGAAGCCGCACACCTCGGCGGGCCGCGTGCCGACCGACCACGGCTACCGCTTCTTCGTCGACTCGCTGCTGCAGCTGAACGACCCGTCACCGAAGGAACGCAAGGCCATCGAAGAGGGCATCGCGCACACCACCGTCGAGGAGCGGCTCCAGGAAGCCGGCCGCGTGCTGCACCACCTCTCGCGACACGCCAGCGTGGTGCTCATCCCCCGGCCGTCGTCGGCCACGCTCACCCGCATCGAGTTCGTGCGCCTCAAGGGCGACAAGGTGCTCGCCATTCTCGTCTCGAGTGGTGGGCAGGTGCAGAACAAGCTCCTGTCCATCGACTTCAACGTCACGCCCGAGGAGCTCCTCGCGGCAGCCAACTACCTCAACGACATCTTGAAGCAGGGCCTGCCCATCGAAGACGTGCGCGGCCGAATCCTCCAGGAGCTCGAGAGCGAGCGGACGCAGTACGACGTGCTCGCCTCACGCGCGCTGCTGCTGGGCGCCGCCGCCACGGACGTGTCGTCGAGCGAGCGTCTCGTCGTGGAAGGCGCCGGGAGTTTCCTCGAGCAGCCCGAGTTCGCCGAAGACGTGAAGCGCATGCGCACGCTGTTCCGCGCGCTCGACGAGAAGCACAAGCTGCTCCAGCTGCTCGACCGCGTGCAGCGCGCGCGAGAGATGCAGATCTTCATCGGCGCCGAGAGCGAGTTCTCGTCTCAAGGTGACGTCAGCGTCATCGTCAGCCCCTACGGCCCCCCTGAGATGGTCGTCGGAACGGTCGGCGTCATCGGCCCCACCCGCATGAACTACCAGCGCGTGATTCCGCTCGTGAACTTCACCGCGCAAGTGCTCTCGCGCGCGCTCGAAGGGGAGTAGACCGCGAGGCCATGCACGCTGGCCGGTACTACTCCTTCGTCGAAGTCGCCTGGTGGACCTGGCACGAGACGCAGCACGGAGAGGCCCAGGCGCCGACCAACGACTTCTCGGGTGAGCGTCACTTCTGCTTCGGCCGGAAGACCTTCGGCGCCGCAGCCGTGCCTTCGAGGAACGCGCCGCCGATGAGGTCGACGCAGTACGGAATCGCGGGGAACACCGCCTCGAGGCACTCGCGAATCGCTGCGGGCTTCCCGGGCAGGTTCACGATGAGCGCCTGCTTGCGAATGCCCGCCGTCTGACGCGAGAGGATCGCCGTCGGCACGCTCTTGAGCGACACCTGCCGCATCAACTCACCGAAGCCGGGCATCAGCTTCTCGCACACGGCCTCGGTGGCCTCGGGCGTCACGTCGCGAGGCGCAGGGCCGGTTCCACCCGTCGTCACCACCAGACTGCAGCGCTCGACGTCGACCAGCGCGATGAGCGTCGCCTCGATGGTCGCGCGGTCGTCGGGAATGAGGCGGTAGACCTTCTCCCACGGCGTCGCCAGCCACTGGCTCAACGTCTCGTCGATGGCCTTACCCGAGAGGTCTTCGTAGACGCCGGCCGAGGCGCGGTCCGACAGGGTGACGATGCCGATGCGGGCAGGAATGCTCATGCCGCGCTTCTATCGCGATGACGGGAAGGAGGCCCTCTGGCATGGTGCCCGGCCGTCACTGCCACCCTTTCGAAAAGGCGCGTTCGATGAGCATCAAGGCCGACAAGTGGATTCGCCGCATGGCGCTCGAGCGCAAGATGATCGAGCCCTTCGAGAGCAAGATGGTGCGCGAGGCCGAGGGCGGGCGTCGCATCGTCTCGTACGGCACCTCGAGCTACGGCTACGACGTGCGCTGCGCCGACGAGTTCAAGGTCTTCACGAACATCAACAGCACCATCGTCGACCCCAAGACGTTCGACCCGCGCAGCTTCGTCGACATCAAGGGGCCCGAGTGCATCATCCCTCCCAACTCGTTCGCGCTCGCGCGCACCATCGAGTACTTCCGCATTCCGCGTGAGGTGCTGGTGGTGTGCCTCGGCAAGTCGACCTACGCGCGCTGCGGCATCATCGTGAACGTGACGCCGCTCGAGCCCGAGTGGGAAGGCCACGTGACGCTCGAGTTCTCGAACACCACGCCGCTGCCTGCGCGCATCTACGCGAACGAGGGCGTGGCGCAGATGTTGTTCTTCGGCAGCGACGAGGTCTGCGAGACGAGCTACCGCGACCGCGGCGGGAAGTATCAGGGGCAGACGGGCGTCACATTGCCGAAGACCTGAAGCCGTCGTCAGTTGGTTGGCGCCACCGTCGCCGGGAGCTGACGTCGTCGGCTCCACCGAGCCGTCCACTTCGCCATCTTTTCGCAGTCCAGAGCACCGCCCCGCGTCTCCGAGGCGGCCAGCCAGCTCGGCGGCGTTCCGTCGGTCAGCCACGGAGCCGGCGCGTCACAGGCCACCATGGCCACCGACTCCATGGAGACGTCGATGTCGGGCGCGAGGTCGATGGGTCTGCTCGACATCGCCTTCCCGATGCGAATGAGAAAACACTGCGCTCGCGCTTCTCTGATGATCTGCGGCAGCAGCTCGGCGTCATCGCTGGACAGGGACGCACAGCGGTCCTCTTCGGCGGCGCGACCCGTCTCGGCCCTCAGCCATTCGAGGGCGGCCATTCGGCGCTGGATCACCGCCATCGACGGGGCTGCTGCGTGAGCAACACGGCCACGATGGTGGCCATTGCAAGAAGACATCACGCCACGCCGCGTTCGCCCATCCGCCTGATGACCGACATGGGCCGTTGCCTCGCCGCGGCCACCGTCGCAGGCTGCCCCAATGTCTCGCGCTCCGATTGCGACCTACACGTTTGCCCTCGTCGTCGTGAAACTCGGCCGGAAGGTCGTGCTCATCCGCGACGAGAAGGACGGACGTTCGTGGTCTCTCCCGGGTGGGCGCATCGGCGTTGGCGAAGAGCTGCTCTCTGCGGCGCGGAGGTACGCTGCGAACGAGACCGGCCTGAGCGTCGAGCTCGAAGGAGTGCTCCGCGTGCAACACACGCTCGTCGATGGCGGGGAGGCGCGCCTGCGAGTCTGCGTGGTGGCCCGCCCGTCCGATGACCGCGAGCTCAAGACCGTCGCCGATGCGCACTCGTTGACGGCGCAGTGGTTCAGCCGGGAGCAGCTCACGACGCTCTCAATCAAGAGCAAAGAGGTGAAGCAGTTCGTCGACCTCGCGCTCGATGGGCCCATCTACCCGCTCTCGGTGTTGTCGTGGGAGCAATGACTCAGGCAGGCACGCGCTCGAGCAGCACCCGCACCGTGCCCTCGAAGTCCTCCACGTGAACCCAATGCCCGGTCGGCAGCACGTCGACGGTGCAGCGTCCGCCTGAGCGCGCGGCGATGGCCACGGCCCGCTCCCGGTCGCTCGCGTCGAACACCTTCGAACGGGCGCCGATGACGAGGTGGAACGCCGGGCCCGCGTCCGACGCCATGCGCTCGAGCACCGGCCAGCAATCGATCGCGAAGTACGACGCCAGGAGCGCGCGAATGCGTCCGAGTGAGAGCGTGAAGCGAAAGCCCGAGGCGTCACGCTCGAGGTTCATCGCGAGCCACTGCCCGATGCCCGTGTCGATGCCCGCGGCCTTGAGGTGCGCGACGAAGGCCTCACGCAACGGGAACACGGCCGGCGCGGCGTCGAGGGTCGAGAGCACCGTCATCGTCAACTCGCTGCCGCGGGAGTCGAGGCGCTGGCCCGGGGCGCTGTCGAGGACGACGAGGTGCTCGAGGCCGTCCAGGCGCTCGGGCAACAGCATCGCCACTTTGCCGCCGAACGAGTGGCCAAGCACCGCGCGCACCGGAAGCGTCAGGCCGCGCGCCGACTGCGCGACGTCGTCAGCTGCCGTCACCACGGTGTCCTCGCCTTCGAGGCCCTGCGACTGGCCATGCGCGCGCAGGTCGACCAGCACGGCCTGCCACCCGGGGCGGGCCTCGACGAAGCGCCGCGCGAGCGTGCGCAGGTTGGTGCCCTGGCCGAGAATGCCGTGCAGCAAAACGAGCGCGCGGGTCGGCGCAGCCCCAGGAGCCTGAAGCGTTTCGAGGTGCAGGCGCATGGGCGCGGGGTTTCGCGGGTGTCGCCCCCGGTTTCAAGCCCGCTCAGCCGACCGAGGAGATGGGCGCCGCGTGCGCCTTCACGAAGCGAGAGATGACCCGCTGCAGGTCTTCGGGACGCACCGGCTTGGCGAGGAACTCGTCCATGCCCACGGCGAGGCAGCGCTGTCGGTCGCCGTCCATGTTCCCGGCCGTCAGCGCCACCACCGGCAGGTCCGAGCCGTGGAGCAACCGCAGGCGCCGCGTCGCCTCGAAGCCGTCCACCACCGGCATCTGACAGTCCATGAAGACGAGGTCGAACGACTGCTCCGTGAGGGCCTCGAGCGCAACGGCGCCGTTGTCGGCGATGACGACCACGCAGCCGAGCTTGCCGAGCAAGCCGCGAATGACGCGCTGGTTGATGACGTTGTCCTCGGCGACCAGCACGCGAAGGCCAGGGAACGGAACGACGGGCTCGGCGGTGGCGCGAATCGAGAACGGCAGCGGCACCAGCGCGCGGACGAGCGCGTCGAGCAGCGGGCGTCGTCGAACGGGGCGCGTGAGGCGGAAACAGCCGGGCGGAAACTCGGCGGCCGTCGTGCGCTTCGACGTGAGCACCCCCACCTTCCGATGCGGG
This sequence comes from Myxococcaceae bacterium, assembly GCA_040400045.1. GTDB lineage: Bacteria > Myxococcota > Myxococcia > Myxococcales > Myxococcaceae > Xiheimicrobium. The sequence continues at coordinate 33,690 of JBBAQZ010000031.1, read as the reverse complement.
GCGACCAACCGGGCCGCCAGGGAGCGCGCCGTCGCGCCGGTGGCTTCGTCGTCGACCAGCACCGCCTGGAAGTCTTCGGCCTTCGCGAAGGCGACGAGCTCGGACTCGGCGACGTCGACGATCGCGCCGGCGCTTTCGAGCACCTGCTTCATGTCGGCGCGCGTGAGCGAGGGCGGCGCCACGAGGAGCACGGTTCGGCCCCCGAGCAGGCGCATCGAGCTGGTTGACGGCGTCTCATCGAAGGCCAGCAGCACCGAGAAGGTGGAGCCCGACGAGCCCGTCGCCACCTCGATGTTCCCACCCATCAACTCGACCAGCCGCTTGCAGATGGCGAGGCCCAGCCCGCTGCCGCCGAAACGACGCGTGGTGCTGGAATCTTCCTGCGCAAACGAGGTGAAGAGCTTCGGGAGCGCAGCCGGGGCGATGCCGATGCCCGAGTCCTTCACCGCGATGGTGACGTCGCGGCGCCCCTGCGCATCGAAGCCCTTGCCCAGCAACAGCTGCACCTCGATGGTGCCCCGCTCGGTGAACTTCACCGCGTTTGACAACAGATTGAGCAGCACCTGACGCAGCCTCGTCGGGTCGGCCAGCACGCGGTCGGGCGCCGAGGGCGAGGCCTGCACCACGACGGTGAGGTTCTTCGCCTCGGCCCCGTCGGACACCACCGCCACCGCTTCGTCGATGAGGTCGCGCAACGACACCGGAATGCGCTCGAGCGACACCTTGCCGGCCTCGAGGCGCGAGAAGTCGAGGATGTCGTTGAGCAGCGCCAGCAGGCCCTCGCCACACGCGCGCAGGCTGTCGACGTAGTCGCGCTGTTGCGCCGACATCGGCGTGTCGAGCAACAGCCGGGTCATGCCGATCACCCCGTTCATCGGCGTGCGAATCTCGTGCGACATCACCGCGAGGAAGTCGGCCTTCGCGCGCGCGAAGTCGAGCGCCGAGTCCCGGGCGCGCCTGAGTCCATCTTCGTAGCGAACGCGCTCGGTGAGGTCGTGCCACTCGACGAGGAGCACGCGCTGGGCGCCGAAGACCTGCGGCGTCAACGTCACCTCGACCGTCAGGTCTTCGCCCGCCGTCGTGCGGAGCACCCAGTCGAAGCGATGGCTGCCCTGCTCGAAGGCGAGTTCCTCCATCTCGGCCGACTTCGTTTCACTGCGGCTGCCATCGGGCTGCACCTCTGGCGAGAACTGCCTCGGCGACAGGCGCAGCAGGTCGGACTTCGAGCGGTAGCCCAGCAGCGCCACCGCGGCCGGATTGCAGTCGACGACGCCAGAGGGGTCCGTCAGCAGGTGGGGCGTGGAAGATTGCTCGAAGAGCAGGCGGAACCGTTCCTGCGAGGCGACGCGCTCGGTGATGTCGGTGAGCAGCCACAGCTGCCCCTCCCCCACCGTCGTGCAGTGCACCTGCACCAGTCGCTCCCAGCCGTCTTTGCGGGTGATGGGCGCCGTCCGCGCGTCGAGGAAGCCCTGCGCGCGGTCGGCTTCGTAGAGCTCGCGCACCATCGGCCCGTCGTCGCGATACAGCGCCTTGAACCAGTCACCGAGCGTCGTCACCTCGTCGCCGCCGAAGCCGGTCAGGGCGCAGGCAGGTGCGTTCGGAAGCACGCGGTTGCCCACCACCGCGACGGCCGGTGTCGGGAGCGCCATCACCAGCCGCTCGAGGTCTGCCTTCGGCGTGACGGGAGAGAGGAGCCCGCCGATGATCGCCCCCACTCGCGTGAGGGCGGCAACCTGCTCATTGTCGAATGCCTGCGGCGACGACGAGAGCGCCCACAGCGTGCCCACGACCGGCCGCTGCGCATCCGCCTGAAGCGGAACGGCCACCAGCGTTCGAACCTGGAGGAGCAGCACCACGGGGTTCTCAGAGAACTGACCGTCAGCGCCGACGTCCCGCACGACGAGCGCGGTCTTGACGACAGGCAGGTGGCCGCCGGGGTCACTGACGCCCCAGAGAGTCTGGGAGGCCCCGGTCTCGACGATGAGGCCGGTCGCGCGGCTCAACGCTCCAGCGAGGGCAAGCGCCTGTTCAACGGGACCTTCTGTCGGTGCTCGTCCAACCGCGCTGTCCATTGGCTTCCCCGCGCGCCATCGGTGCAAGCGTCGATCCCCGTCAGCGGGTTGACCGGTCGCCTCAACGAGCGCGCACGTCAGCAGATCGGCTCACAGGACACACACGCCGGGGAACTGAGGAACGACCGTGAAGCAGCTGCCCCGGCAGCACTGGTTGCCCGCCATGCAGTTCTCGCCGGCGACGCGACAGTAGCAGACGTTCGCGCCTCCACTCGGCGCAGGGCCACACATCTGGGGCGCGCCGCGGCACTCGCTCTCTCCGCGAACGCCGCCGTCGGTGCACGCACAGCCGACGCCACACGACTGACGAAGACACGCGGGGTCGGCGCAGTCCTTCTTGCCGTTGTTGTCGTTGTCGATGGCGTCGAAGCAGGCCAGCGGGGCTTCGGCGCCGCCGTCGCCGCAGCCGGGCTCGCCCTGACAATCGGGGTCGCCGCAGTCGACCTTCGAGTTTCCGTTGTCATCCATGCCGTTGCCGCAGATATCCTTGCGCGCGAGCGACGGCGGAGGCGCACAGCTGCTCAGCCACAGGCCCATGCAGGCGGCGACGAGGCGCACGGGCCTCGCCGGCATATCGCAACCAACGGCTGTGTGGCGACCAGGTGACGGCCGGGCGTCAGGTCCTGGTCCCCATCGCCTGCAGCAGGTCGGTCGAGGTGACGAGGCCGATGGGATGGTTCTGGCTGTCGACGATGGGCACCGCGTCGAGGTGCAGCTTGAGCATCACCTTCACGAGGGCCGGCAGCGGCGTGTCTCGCGAGCGGGTGACGGGCGCTGCCTTCATCACGTCGCGCAGGCTGACGCCGTCTTCGTGGCGCTCCTGGCCCAGCGAGAGAATGTCGTGGTCGGACACCAGCCCAATGAGCTCGCCGCGGCCGTTGGTGACGCAGACGTGGCGAAGGCTGCGCGCGCGCATCGTGCCCCAGGCCGCGCCGACGGACGTGTCGGAGGGGAGTTGGAGCGCGGACGACTTCATGATGTCGGCAGCGAGGGCAGCCATCGAGCCACTGGTCAGCACGCGAAGGGCCAACGCCTCGATCTCGACGGTTGGCCCGCCGGTGAGCCGTCATGGGTGACCCTCCCGACGCACGTTCTGGGCAGTTGCTGTGACCCCTCAGGTCGAGCGCACCCGGCTCGAGGGCAGTCCTCTCGGCGCCGGCTCAGCGCCTCTTCACTTTCCAGTGACGACGACGATGGTTCCCTTGGTGGTGTCCGCGAAGAGCTTCGGCCGACGCCTCGCGAAGGAAACGCTCGACGAGCCCGCTGTCGGAGCGCCACTGCGCCTTGAGGACCTTCAGCGCCCGGCGATGCCGCGTCAGCAGGTGTTCGGCCTCGTAGACCTCGCCGAGTCCGCCCTGCCCGACGAGGCTCACGACCCGCAACTTCTGTCCGAGCACCGTGTCACGCGCGTACGTCATCGAGGGCGCCGCACCCTATCAGCGCTCGCGGGGCCTCGCGCTTCTTCCTCGGCAGGGTCCGCGCTGTTGCTCACCCGGCATCGTCTTCGGCATGGTGGCGGCGAGCCTTGCTGAAGCCCACGTGGCGTCGTCCTCTTGTCTGGTGGGCCTCTTTCCGCCGCTCAGGGTTGCCCGGCGTGGTTGGAGAAGCCGGCGTCGTGATGGCGCGGTCGCGCGCAGGTCTCGAAACCCCTGACGTCGAGGAGCCCGGGCCGGCCGCCCTCGAGGCCCATCGAAGCGGTGTCGTTGCTGTGAACGGGCACGAACGCTGCCATTCTGCACCGCGGTGCGCTTTGCCTCGTGGATGTCGGTGACCTCGCTGACGTTGTGCGCACTGGGCGCGACCTCGACGTTGTGGCGGCGTGTGACCGTCTTCCCCCTGGAACACCCGCTGTGGTGGGCGACGACTGGCACCGTCTTCGCTGCGTGGCTGCTGGTGGCGCTCGCCGTCACCGGCGCCGTGTCGAAGCGGCCAACCCTCACCTTCACCGTCGCGCTCGCGCCGGGCGTGATGCTGATGAGCGGAGGGCTGGCGGGCCGGTTCTCGTTCGACCGCACCGACGGCGCCTTCTTCGGCGCGCCCTTCGCCGTCGGCGTCTTGTGGCTGCTCACCACGTTCCGCTCGTACCGCGAGCTGCCAGCCCGTCTGCGGTGGGCGCTGGTTGCGGTGAGCCTGCTCTTCGCGCCCCTCGGCGTCGTGCAGATCCGCGCGAGAGTCCCCGCGCGGGCGGGGACGACGCCTGCGTTGACCGAGCTCCCGCGAGGGCTCGCGCCGCCGACGTTGCCCGAAGGCGTGAGCCTCTCGGACACGGCCTCGCTCCGCGCGCCGTGCGGCCACGGCGCGGTGACGATCGCTCCGCTGCTCACGTTTCAAGACGCGTCCGACGATGGCTTCTGGCCGATGGCACACACGCCCACGACAGAGCGCGCGACCGAACGCCCTGCCCTCGACGGTCCACTGCGGCGGGCCTCACTTCAGCTCGAGACCCTCGATGGCGGCGCGCTGCTGCTCGACACCGCGACGCTCGTCCCCCGGCCCACCGCGTCGCACCTGAACCGCTACACCGATGTCGCTGCCGCCGGCCTTGGCTCGCCGCGCGTGTCGTTCGGGCCGACCGGAGACACCACCTTCCCCGTCGAGCCCTTCGACTACCCCCGCGGAAGGCCTGCGCAGTTCGGCGCGCTCCTGAGTTCAGGAGCCTTCGCCATTCTTCGCGCGACCAACGCCGAGAAGGGTCCATTTCACGAGCTGGCGCGAGGGCCTCTGGGGCGCGGCGGTCCATTGTCCATGACGTTCTTCGACGGCGAAGAACCGCAATGCCGGCTGACGTGGCTCGACTACTCCGCGCAGGCCGACGTGACCTTGTCTCCAGCGGCTGGCGAGGGCGTGCCCGTGAACGTCATCCAGTTCGGCCGTCCGGCCAGCGACGAGGCGAAGGTCGTCGTCCTGCTGTCGCTCGCCGCGACCGGCATCGGTGAGGGGCTCGACACCGTGATGCACGCGAAGGGGGTGTATCGAAATCGGGTGCTCATCGAGCCGCTCGGCGTGCTCACCCGCCCTTGAACGCGTCGCTCTTGCGCTGAGCCTCGCCGACGCGCTGCTCGAGCGCCGCCAGCGACAGTGACGTCACGCCCTCGTCGATGACGCCCTTCACGTTCGCGCCGTCGACGGCGAGCCAGTGAACGCCGCAGCCGTTGAGGGAATACTCCGCGCCGCGCTTCGAGAGCACCATCACCAGACGCTGCCCCTTCTTGAACTCCCGCACCGACGCGTTGCAGTTGCCACCATCGGCGCCCTGCACCACCACCTGGCCGCTCACCTTCGGCCCCGCGAGTTGTTTGTCGATGCTGACCCGCACCGCCTGCCCGCCTGGCGCGACGACGGTCACCAGCACCACCGCACCGCTCATCGCGTTCGACAGGAACGACGAGCCCGTGTCGCACTTGCACGCGCTCGCGTCAGAGCCGAACAGCAACACCACCACGACGACCGCTCGGACCATGGGTCACCTCGGAATGTTCGCGCCAATGGCCTTGAAGGGACCGACCGACTCGGTGGGCACGCGGCGCAGCGTGCCCTGCTCGATGGTGAACAGGCCGAACCGGGCGTCGTAGCCCTCGGCCCACTCGAAGTTGTCCATGAGGCTCCAGTGCGCGTAGCCACGCACGTCGACGCCGTCGACGATGGCGCGCTCCAGGGCCGTCACGTGCTGCACGAGGAACGGCGTCCGCAGCTTCCCGGAGCGGTCGGCCAGCCCATTCTCGGTGATGACGATGGGCCAGCCGTACACGGCGAAGCGGGTGAGGAAGCTGTACAGCCCGTCTGGATACAGGTCCCAGCCCAGATCGTTGACCGCGCGGCCCTTGCGAAACGTGAGCTGTGAAAGCGACGCTGCGCCCAGGTCGGCCCGCACCATGTCGCGTGTGTAGTAGTTGAGACCGAGCACGTCGATGCTCCCTGCCAGGCCGGGCACCTGCTCGTCGATGGTGATGGCGCCGGGCACCGACAGCAGAATCCGGCCCGTCTTCAACGCGCGCGGAATCGACTCGTTCGCGTAGTCGTCGGTCAGCCCCGCGATGGCAGCGTCGAGCGCGCTGGGCGTGGCCGGCTGGAAGTACCGCACGTGGTGTGCGACCGAGAGGCGCGTCGCAAAGCCGTCTCCATCGGCGTCGACGTCGTCGGCCTCACGAATCGCCCCGGCCATCTTCGCGTGAGCCTTCAGCATCATCGCGATGACCTTCGTCTGCGTGACGGTGTCGTTCTTCTTCCCGGGCGGGAAGACGCCGGCGAGGTACCCCTGAACGGCATAGACGTTCGGCTCGTTCAGCGTCACCCACCAGTCGACCTGCCCTTTGAGGTTGGTGGCGACGCGACGGGAGAAGCGCTCGAGGTCCTCCACGATGGCCGGGTTCTCGAAGCCGCCCGTGTCCGAGACCCACCGAGGCAACGAAAAGTGGTGCAGCGTCACCATGGGCTCGATGCCGGCCGCGCGCAGCTTCACGCCCCACTCGCGATAGCGCTGCATGGCTGCGTCGTTCCACTCTCCCTTTCGGGGCTCGAGCCGACTCCATTCCACCGAGAAGCGGTAGGTCGTCGAGCCGAGCGCCTTCATCGCGACCAGGTCGTCATCGAAGCGGTTCCAACTGTCGGTCGCGACCGTCGAGCGGTCTTCGTTCTTGATGTGCGGCTTGCCGTCGGCGAACGAGCCGGCCTCGAACTCCGTCCAGCTGTTGTCGAGGCCGCCTTCAATCTGATGCGCCGCCGTCGCCGTGCCCCAGAGAAACCCCTTGGGAAGCCCGCGGCCGAGTGCGCCCACGTCAGCGCCGACGTCGTCGAGGCCCGCGCGCGGTTGGCACGCCGTCAGCGCGAGGAAAAGGAACGCGCGCTTCATGGCGTGCCTCCGAACGTTCCGCTCACCAGGAGCACCGCAGCCTCGACGTTGTTGAGCCGGTACGCGAAGCCGGTGACACGAAGGCCGAAGCCGCTCGAGACAGGGACGTCTGCCGAGCCGATGAGCCCGAGCGGCGCGACCCAGCCGAGGCTGAAGCGCCCGCGACCCGAGAGCGGCCCCAGGTCGACCGACAGGTGCGCCGGCACGAGGCCGAGGTGGTCGAACACGCCCAGTGACAACCCGGCCTGACCGAACGAGAGCTGCGCGCGCAACGACGGGAGCAGCTGCAGCGCCGGCGTTGCTTCGGGAGCCACCTGCGCCACGACGCCGGCCACGACCGCCCAGCGTTCACCCGAGAACCCGACGCGCGCGCCGCCAGTGACCGTGAGCAACGTGCCGCCGCGGACGAGCGGCGTCGAGACGTACGCGCCGCCCTCGATGACGAACCCACCGAAGCTTCCGCGCGCCGTGACGGTCGGGAGCAAGCCCGCGTCGCCAAGACGAGCACCGAAGACCGTGTAGCTCGTGCCCAGCACGCCGACCCCCGCCGAGACGTTCGACTCGAGCAGCCGTTCGGGACCGGAATCCGCACAGAGCACCAGAGCCAGCAGGAGCGGCGTCATGGGCTGCACCATCGCCTACGGTCGCGCGCGCTGGCCAGCACGCAGTCTGGTGTCTCGCGGCTGCGCCGATGCTGCCTCGCCGACACCGACGCCAGGGCCTTCGACGCACTCCGACGCAGGTCAGGTGCCGAGCTGTTGCGCGAGGCGCTCGCAGACCCGAAGGGCGAGCTCGAACACCTCTTCCCGGTGGAGCGCAGGCCCGGCGTTGCGGAGCGACGCAATGAGCCCATCGGTCGCCGGGTTCTTTCCGTACAGAGCCAGGGCAGCGTTCACGGCCTTGCGCGCAGGTTCCACCGCCAGGCGAAGTCGAATGAGGCTGAGCTGGCGCGCCGTCGCGACTGCTTCGCGCAGCTCGGTCAGCGTGCGCTGGTCGTGCACCACCAGCACCTCGCGCCGATTGATGGACCCGAGCGATTCGAGGTACCGCGCGAGCCCCTCGGCCGTGAACCGCGCCGCTCCCAGCGCCTGCTCGTTGAGCTGGCTCTCGAAGCGGCTCACCTGGACGCGGTCGGCCGGCCGCATCGCCCTGCACGACTCGCTCGCGACGAAGCGGGTCATCACCCCACGCAGGGTGGAGAGGGCCGTCGCGTGCAGCGCGCCTCCCGGGTCGTCGGCCTGGAGCACGTCGTTCTGCGCGTTCACCTCGAGGGCGAGGTCGGCGAGGCCGCGGCGTACGAGGAGCGCGCGCTGGAGCGTGGTGAGGTAGCCGGGCGCCAGGGTGGATGGGTCTGCCTCTGGCAGGAACGCATCGTAGACGGCCCTGAGCGCCGCGTAGACGCCCTCGCTCGCCGAGCTCTGCGTGTCGTCGAGCAGCTCGAGGGCCTGGGCTGCGCCACCCGAGCCCGTCTGCGCCAGGCGCTCCTCGAGGTCCTGGAGCTGGCTCGACAGCCCATACTCGATGGACGACACCTTCTCGAGCACGGCAGCGAGGCGCTCGGCCTCGCTGGCGCTCAGGTGCTCATCGAGGCTCGCCAGCACGTCGCCGATGTCGCCTGCGTCGAGGCTGAAGTCCGCCGGCTTCGAGGCCGCCGCGACCGCTGCCTCGAGGTCGCCAAACTCGAACTCGCTGGCGGTGCTGAGCTGCGACGTCGCTGGCCGACGCTTGCGGCATACGGACACGAAGGCGCGCAGCCCGCGGAAGATGGTGGTCGACAGCGTCTGCACCACGAGCGCCGCCGCTGCGTCTTCCTTCACCGGGCCGTGACCGCCCTGGTGGCGCTCGAAGAGAGATTCGTCGAGGCGTTGCATGTCGAGGAGCGCGAGCAGCGCGTGCTGCACCACCTCAGACACCACCGCGGCAATCTGTGGGTCGTGCAGGCTCGCGGACAGCCGCCCGTCGACCGGCGGGAGCGGCAATGCGTCAGCGGGCATGGGTGGGGGCGACTTCATGTCAGCTGCCTTGCTCTCCTCGGGGACGACCGAGCATAGGTCGCCATGGGCCGTAAAGGCTTCTTCTGGACACACGCAGCACCGACGCGCGCGAGTGGCCCGTACGTCTTCCAAGAGGAACGCCGACACGTCGCCGCCTGCGCTCGCCTTCGAGCCCGGGCCTGTGACAGACAGGGGCTCGTGACGTCCCCCGTCGGCATGTTCTCGGAGCTCATCCTCGCCTCGACCTCGCAGGCCCGCCGCTCACTCCTCGACGGCCTGGGACTCCCGTATCGGCCGCTCGCACCCGAGGTCGATGAGCTGGTGGCCGAGGGCACGCCGGTGCTGCAGGCGGTCGCACAGCTGGCCGAGCGGAAAGCGCGCGCGGTGGCGGGCCGCAACCCGAGGTGCCTCGTCATCGGCGCCGATCAGCTGGTCTCGCTCGATGGTCAGCCGCTCGGAAAACCACCCGATGAAGCCGCGGCGTTCGCACAGCTCAAGTCACTCGCAGGGCGCTCGCATGAAATCGCCACCGGCGTCTGCGTGATGGGGCCCGGCTATCTCGTCACCGAGGTCGACGTCGCGCGCCTGCACGTGCGCGCGCTGTCCGACGACGAGGTGCGCGGTTACGTCGCGACAGGCGAGTGGCAGGGCTGCGCAGGCGGCTATCGCGTCGAAGGCCGAGGCCAGGCGTTGTTCGCGCGCATCGAAGGTGACCGCACCTCGATTCAGGGTCTGCCGATGCAGCGCGTGGTGCGACTCCTTCGTGAAGCGGGCGTGCGCTTCTTCTGAGGGCACGCCGCTCGGGCGGGCCGCTCGCTGGAATATCGACACTTCGCGAAAGCGGTGCGGTATTGCGGCGCCATGTCCACGACGACCCAGGCGGCTCCGTTGACGTTCGACGTGTTCTGGCGATGGCTGTCTGAGCACCGCAACTGCGTGCTGCGCGCTGGCGCCGGAGACACCGTGCTGTTCGACCACGAGCTCGGCCACTGGGAGTTCTTCGACGAGCCCGACAATCGCGCGGTGGTGCAGCTCATCGTCGGCAAGAGCCTGGTGGGCGAGGTCATCATCGAGCGGGCCGACGTGCTCTTCGTGCAGGTGCAGCCCGACGTGGAAGACCCGGGTCGCGGCTCGTTCATCTTCGACTGCATCGGCGGGCCCCGTGACGACAGCTACCCGCTCTACCATTTCGTGCTGAGCCACAGCATGGAAGGCGCCAGCGGCCAGCACGCGATGCTCAAGCACTGAGCGTCAGCCGATCCGACGACGGTCCGTCCTCTCCCCATGCGAATCGAGCTCGATGGAGTGGTCTTGCGGTTGGTCGTCCCCGCTGACGCCGAGCCCTTCGCGAAGCTCGCCAACGACCGGGAGGTCTGGCGCAACCTGCGCGACACCTTCCCGCACCCCTACACGCTGGAGCACGCGCAGCAGTTCATCGCGAAGCAGGCGACTGGGGGCGACGCGAGGATGTTCGTCATCGAGGTCGACGGTGCGCTGGCTGGCGCGTGCGGGGTGCACCCCCTCACCGACGTGTATTCGCGAGGCGCCGAGGTCGGCTACTGGGTGGGGCGCCCCTTCCAGGGTCGTGGCGTGATGACGAAGGCGCTGTGCGGCCTGACGGACTTCGCCTTCGACGTGATGAAGCTCGAGCGCCTGCAGGCTGGCGTCTTCGATTGGAACCGGCCGTCGATGCGAGTGCTCGAGAAGGCTGGCTACGTGCGCGAGGCGGTGCTCCGAAAGAGCGTCTTCAAGGACGGCCAGCTCATCGACTCGTTCCTGTACGCGAAGCTCCGAGGCGACCGGCACGCTTGAGGGCTCCCAGGATCGTCATCACGGGAGCGACTCGCTCTGCCCGCTTGGAAACCGTGCCACGAGCTCCGCCCCATCGAACGCGCCGGCGACTTCCCACGAGTTCGAGAACCCGGGCTCTACCGCTCCATACGCATCGATCGGCCACCAGTGCGCCTGACTGCCGGTGAGGCCCGACGGCTTCGTCGACGTGTTCGTCACGTCGAAGGTATGTGCCGCCTGGACGACGGCCTCGGTGCCTGGCACGCCGTCGCCACGATTCAGGAACGCCTCGGTGAAGTCGGCGCGGGCTCCAAAGCGCGTGCGGCCCCAGTCGAAGTCGAGGCCCTTGCCGAGGAAGGGGTCGAGCAGCGTGAGGTGCAGCGTCGGACGCGAGGGCCATGACGCCATCGCCTCTTCGATTCCGAACGCGACGTGAGCGCCGGCCGAGTGCGCGACGACATGCACGTGCGAGAGCGGGCGCTCGCGCAGCACGCGGGCGATGGCCGCGCCTTCAGCTTGACCACGTTCCGCCGCGCTCAGCTTGTCGACGGCCGCAGCGCGCCAGTCGTACGCGATCCACTCGACGCGAGACGGGACCTTCACGCGAGGTGACAGCCGCTCGACCATCGGCGACGCCCACCGCTCCGGGCCGTCCCCCGAGCCGTGCACCACGAGGACCCACACGTCGCGACCAGCTGGCGGGAGCTGAGACTCCGTCGTCGGCGGCGCGCCACACCCAGCGAGCGCGAGCAGGACGAGCACCGCGCTCATCACGAGGACCCGAGCGTCGCGAAGAGAACCTTCCGAGCGAACGCATTGCTGCACTGCGCGGGTGGTGTTCGTCATGGCGGCATCGTGACGTCGGTTTCGCAGAGGAGCAATCGCTGCTCTCGGAGGAACCTTCCGCTCCGCTCTCCCGCGAGACGTCGTGGGGCGACCTCTTCTCTCTGGCCAACGGGCTCTCGAACTCGCGCCGCCCGGCGTGGCGCAGACGACCTCTCAGACCGTTGGCGTGATTTCTGAGCCGTGTGTTTCCGGGTATCGCTCGCTACGGAATCGTGAAGTCAGCCACGAAGCGACCGGCGCCGACGGCTCCACCCGTCGACTGACCCGGCTGAAAGCTGCCGCAGTAGTACCGCGTCTGCCCGTTCGCCCGCACCTCGACCTCGTACGGCACCGGCGAACTCGCGCTGCAGTTCCGATAGTAATTGACGCGCACCACGTATCGACCGGGCGTCACGAGAGCGCCAGCAGAGAAGATGATGTTCTCGACGTTCACGTTGTCGATCATGCAGTTGGCGTTCGAGTCGAGGTCGAGCCAACCCTTCGCGCCGCAGTTCGGAATCGGGAACGGGAGGGGAAACGGAGGCGGCGGGGCCGTGGGGTTGACCCCGGGCTGGCCATAGAAGATCTCGCACACGCCTCCATCGGCCTTCGGCTCGACGAGGTAGAGGTCGAGGTCTTCGGCCACCGGGAACCGCAGCGTCACCTGAATCGGCCCATTCGACCCGCGCAGCACGCACCGCCCTCCCTGGCAGACGTAGCCCTTCTGGCACTCGGTCGTGCACTGCATCGGGTTTGGCGGCCCACCGGGCAGGCAGCGATTCGTCACGCCACCGTCACTCCAGACGACGCCGCCTCCGCCCCCACCACCGCCACCGAACCCGCCGTCGTTCACCACGCACGCGCGCGAACCCTGAGTGTCGCAGACCGTCCCGGGCACCGGGCAGTCGGCCGTGTTGCGGCAACCGATGCAGCCCGCCGCCGGGTTGATGGTGACGTCACAGAACGGCGCCGCGGCCGTGCAGCCCGTGTTGTCGTCGGTGCAGACCTGGCACTTGCCAAGCCCGCCCTGCCAGAGCCGATTGCAGACCGGCGTCGCGCCCGAGCAGCCCTGCGTCGCGGTGCACGCCACGCAGCGGCCGACGGAGCGGTCACAGATGGGCGCCGACCCAGCGCACGTCATCGGGCAGCTCAACGAGCCGGCGTCTGCGCTGTCGCCACCACCAGTCCCGCCGGCGGTCGAACCTCCACCGACAGCGTTGCCGCCTCCCGAACCCGAGAGGCCACCACCTGCAGCCGCAAGCCCGCCGCCAGTCCCGCTCAGCACGCACCCGCCCGTCTTCGCGTCGCAGGACAGCCCGGGTCCACAACGCGTCGCCTCGCACAGGTCAGCCGGACCGCACTGACACGCCACGAAGCCCACGGCTACAGACGACAGAACGAAGAGCAGACGGCGCATGAGAAGAACTCCTTCGAGGCGCGCACCTATCGCACGACTCCCATGCGCGGAGCCACCCAGGCACGACGCCATGCGCCAGCCGGCGTTGGTGCGTGACCAAACCTCAGCGCGACGAATTGCCAGAGTCACCCGAGCGCGAGGTCCACGCCGGCAGCTGTCGCCTCGAGTGGGAGCAGCCGGATGAACACGACGCTCCGCAGCGCGACGTCGGGCCCTCCCATGCGCACCGGCAGCACGACTGCTCGCGGGCGCACCCGGTCGAAGCCGACGCCTGAAGGCCCGAAGCTTGAGTGTAGGCACGCGAGGAGTTGCGGCATAGAAACCCGCGCGGGAGAATACATGACCACGAGAATCATCCGCCTGGGCTGCATTCTGATGGGGTTCCTCGCCGTCACCGCACAAGCACAGAGCCAACCCATTCCGGGCTTCGAGCTCGAACGCTTCACCTTCAACCCGGGCTCGCGCGAGACGATGACAATGGGCTCGGGCGATCTGCTCGACGCGAAGCGGCTCAAGCTGTCGCTCGCCGGGCATTACGCGCACCGCCCGCTCGTCTTCACCATCGACGACAGGGACTCTGGCGCCCTCGTCGCCAGCCGGTTCACGGTTCATCTCGTCGCGGCGTACGGCATCTTCGACTGGCTCGAGGTCGGCCTGCAGCTGCCGGTGGTGGCATTCCAGGGCGGTGACGACTTGTCGGCTCAGGGCCTCGCGCCGGTGACGTCGGCCGCGCTCGGCGCTCCGTTACTCCAGGGCCGCGTGGCGTTTCTGCGACAGGACAAGAAGCAGCCGCTCGACCTCGGCCTCACGTTGGGAGTCACGCTCCCGCTCGGTTCCGCCCTCGCGTTGACGAAGGACCCCGGGCTCGGCCTGGCGTTCGTTCCCCGACTCGGTGCGGGCTACTCCTTCGGTCCCGTGCGCCTCGGCGCAGAAGTCGGCGCGGCCATTCGCGGCACGACGGTGCTGAGCCCGACGAGCGCTGCCATCAAGGACGAGATCGGTAGCCAGTTCACCTTCGGGCTCGTGGGCGCGACGACGCGACAGCTTCACTTCATTCGTGGAGAAGTCGGCCTGCGTGGCCTGGTGCCCTTCACGCGTTCAGGCGCGAGCGCGGAGCTGCTCTTCGGCGCACGCGCGGGGTTCCTCGAAGACGAGCAGCTCGAGGTCTTCGCGCTCGGTGGCCCCGGCTTTGGTCAGACCCCCGGGACGCCCGCCTGGCGCGCGATGCTCGGAGTGGCGTGGGTGCCGTCGTTCGCCGACAAGACGCCGCGAACCGCCTGTGTCGAAGGCCAGCCGTATCGCCTCGCTGAGTGCCCGGCGCTCGACCAGGACGGCGATGGAATTCCGAACGGAAAGGATGTGTGCCCCGAGAAGCCCGGCGTCGCCGCGAAGCAGGGCTGCCCCGACACCGACTCCGACGGCGATGGCGTGATGGACCTCTCGGACAAGTGCCCCAAGGTGGCCGGCCAGTCGGCGTACAAGGGCTGTCTTCCGCCCGACGAAGACGGCGACCGCGTGCTCGACCCTGACGACGCGTGCCCGAAGGAGAAGGGCCTCGTCGAGCGCAAGGGCTGCCCCCTTCGTGATGCGGACGCCGATGGCACCGAAGACGACGTCGACATCTGCCCCGGCGAGAAGGGCCTCGCCGAGCTCAAGGGCTGCCCCGATCGCGACACTGACGGTGACGAGGTCGTCGACCGCTTCGACAACTGCCCGAAGGAGAAGGGCGAGAAGTCCAACCAGGGCTGCCCGAAGAAGGACAAGCAGCTCGTCGTCATCACGAGCGAGAAGCTCGTCATCCTCGAGAAGGTGTTCTTCGCCACCGGCAAGTCGAGAATCCTGCCCAAGTCGTGGCCGCTCCTCTCGCAGATCGCGCGCGTGATGACCGAGCACCCCGAGATTCGAAAGGTGCGCGTCGAGGGCCACACGGACGACAAGGGCAAGCGCGAGCAGAACCTGAAGCTCTCGCAGGACCGCGCCGACGCCGTGAAGCTCTTCCTCACGGGCAAGGGCGTCGATGCGTCGCGTCTCGAAGCGCGCGGCTTCGGACCCGACCAACCGGCCGACTCGAACAAGATGGAGAAAGGCCGCGAGAACAACCGCCGCGTCGAGTTCGTCGTCGAGAACTGAGCGACTCCGTCCCGATGCGTGATTCTGCACCTGGGTGCGGTGTCGCGGGTCTGCACGACTCACCGCTTCGAGGGGTAGGCCATGAAGATTGTCGGCATCGAAGGGTTGTCGGCTGCGCAGCTCCGTGACGAGGTCGACCGTGGAGGCCGCTTCGTCGTCTACGGCTGGTGCGTGTCCTTCCTCATCCTCACGCTGAAGCGGTCGAGCGACATCACGTTCGTGCGCGCGGGCGAGAGCCGGGTCGCGGCAGGCCTCGGGTGGACGGTGTTGTCCTTCTTCCTCGGGTGGTGGGGCTTTCCGTGGGGCTTCATCTACACGCCGATGGTGTTGATTCAGAACCTCGGCGGCGGCACCGACGTCACGGCGAACGCGATGACGGTGCTGGAAGCGGAACTGGGCGTGCGTCGCCCTCCGGCCTCGGTGCCGAACTGGGAGCAACCCGAGGCTCGCGAGCCGTCGGACCAGCCGACGTTCCCGGTGCACCAGTCGCCCGGAGCTTCTGAGCAGCCGGCCGCTCCGATGCATCCACGACCCGCGCCGGTGCCGGTGTTCCAACCACCCACCGCTCCCGTGAGCATGTCGGCGTCGACCGGCCCTTCGTCTCGAGACATCGGCGCCGTCGTGATGGCCGCGCTGTCACTCGCGTGTTGTGCGCCGCTCGGCTGGGTCGCCGCAGTGCTGGCCATCATCTCGATTCGTGAAGCGCGTGCCGCGAGCAGAAGCACGCCCGTCATCTCCATCATCACGCTCGTGCTCAGCGGACTGTCGTCGCTGCTGCTCGTCGCGGGCGGCGCCGCGGTTGCGGTCGACATGGTGAAGTCAGGGAACTTGAGACGCGAAGCGCTCTCGAGAGCCGCTCCAGGAAGACTCCAGCCGACGCTCGACGCGAAGACGGCCTGCGCCCTCGCCGAGGCGGCGCTTCGTGATGGCCTCGTCGACAGCCGCCGCTCCTGGGACAGCCTTCGCTGCGACCCGTCGTTGAGCGAAGACGAGTCGACACCGTCGCTCGACCTCACCACCGAACACACCGGCAAGACGGAGCGCTACACGGCGTGCTTCGCGCGCTCCAACCGGCGCTGGTACGTGCTGAGCGCCCGCACCACGAAGGGTTGCCCCGAGGCGCCGGAGCTCTCGGTGCCGTTGAGCGCGAACGAGAAGGAACTCGAACGCGAGGAGCGCGACGCGCAACGCAAGGCCGAGCACGCGCCCGTCAAGCGAACAGGCCCGCTCGTTCAGCCACGCGTCGGAGGCGACGACGGCGAGGACGAGTGGCCGCGGCTCGACCTCGTGGTGACGAACGTCGCGACGAAACAGCAGCCCAGCGACAGCGCCCCGTTTCACAAGCCCGGCGGCGACTGGACCTACTTCGACCTCGCGCCAGCGTCGGACCCGACCGCCAGGGTGCGGCTCGGCATGAAGGCTCCGAAGCCAACCGACAGCCCGTTCTCATTCTCGGAGCTCAAACTGTCGACCCTCGACCGGTCCGCGAGCGCCCGCTTCGTGAAGTCCGTCGCCGACGCGTTCCTCGTTCCGGTGCCTCCCGTCGCTCCGAAGCCGCGCAAGCTGGTGCCCGTGAAGCTCGCCACGGCGGTGCTGGGTCAGAGCCTGGTGCGCGAAGGCGCGGGCGGCGGGTTCTCGACGGCCGCGAAGGGTGAGACGCCCGGCACGTGGACGACGACGAAGGTCTTCTTCGAGAAGGACGAGCAGTACGCCGAGGTGTTCTTCAACGTCGACCTCGAGGACAGGGTCGCGGAGTTCAGCGAAAAGGACGCGGAGTACCGGGAAAGCCTGCTCGCGTTGCTCTCGAAGGCCCTGCTCGACGGCTGGTGACCGCCCGTCAGGGACCGACGCGCGCACCCGGTGTCGCCGCTGGCAGGCACCCATGGGAAACGACTCGACGGTTCGGCGTTGGGCCCATGCGCGCGGACAAGCCGTCGAGACGCGCCGAGGACGAAGCAATTTGCGTCGGGTGCAAGACACGGATGGTAACGAACGCGGCGATGTCTCACAGACGCGGGAACGAGGTCAGCCGACTCGCCACGCACTGAGCTTCCGAAGCAACTTCCGGCCCGGCTCGAAGTTCGGGCCATCAGTTCGCAGCGTGGCCAGGCGCTCGTCTCGACGGCACAGCTCGACCACACCGTTGCCGGGCTGAAGTCGCACCTCGGGGTCGTCGAGACGGACTTCTCGCTGGGCCATCCCGATGCGGACCACGGACTGCTCGAGTGTGACACCCGGTGCCCAGACGACGGGCCGACCCGCGGTATGCGCAGCCTCGAGTCGGCTGGCCACGTGAGCGACCATCACCTCGATCATTGGCTCCACGAGTTCGTCGAGCCCGTACCCCCGGTGTTCGAACGAGCCGGCGCGGTTCTGGTCATCCGCGACAGTCACCACGTAGCCGATATCGATCTTCCCCGAGAACAGGTCCTTCTGGTTCGTCGTGGTGCGCGTGATCGCGATGGCAGTGAGCGACGTGAACGGGATCTCCAACCGCGAGAAGAGCTGACGCACGGTGAGGCCGCGTTCCCTGATGTCGAAGCGGCGTCGCAGGGACACGAAGCACCCGGCCGCGGCGGGCACACCGATGCCAAGCCCGAAGGCGAGGCCCATGCTCGTGTCCTGAGTGATGTCCTGCGACCAGTCTGCGTTGATCGCAATGACGACACTGAGGCCCAGCCCTGCGAGCGCCACCACTCCAAGCGCGAGAATCGTGGCGACGCCGCTCTTGCGAGAGACGAGGACTCGGCCGAGGTCTTCCATGAAGGGCGCGCCTACCAAGACGACGGCGTCCTGAACGAGCGACCGATTCGTGTCTCCTGCGTCGAGACCAACCTCGGGCTCGATGGCCAGCTCGCGGGGCCGCAGGGCGGCGACCACGTCGAAGGTCGTCTCACGGAGGAGGCCGATTCGCCGTTCCCGCATCGGCGGTGGCTTCTGGCTCGAGGACCAGCTCATGAGGCCTCGTGGCGAGCGCGCGAACGCGAGTCTGCACGTCACCTTCGACCGCCGCGAGCCACTCGTTCTGCAGTGATGAGAGCCGCTCCAGATACCCGGGCACCGAGTCGGGCAGCCCGCGCGTCTTCTCGTGCCGCATCGTGATGCGCAGCTGGTCCTTCCCGAAGAGCAGGTTGAAGAGACACGAGACGTCGTTCGCCCAGGGGTTTCCGGTCGTCGCCTCGCAGATGGACAGGTCGGCGCGCTCGGGGCCCGGCGCGACGCGGCCAGGTGCCGTCTGCATCACGTCCACGCCGGCGCTCAACTGCGCTCCGGTGAAGCGGCCAACCTCGGCCGTGCCTGCGCGAAGGACATAGCGACGCTTCGGCGCGAGCCCCGTCACGGAGACATGCAGCGAGGCCAGCGAGACGAGGCTCTTCGAATCGAGCAGCTTCGCGTCGGCGAGCGGGAGCACGAACGGGAGCGGTGCCTTCACGCCCGCGAGGTCGAGTCGGAGCGGCGCCTCACCGTCCCACGCGACGCCCGCATCACGGCCCTCGACGCGAGCACTTCCGTCCTTCACCAGCACCTTCACCCGCGCCGGCGTCACGTCGAAGTCGATCGCCGCCAGCGCTTCGGCCGCCATCACCCCATGCAAGATGGGCCCGGGGTGAATGCGGTCGGGGATGAGGTTCTCGGTGCGCTTCGCCGCCTTCCACGAGGCGATGGCGCGCGTCACTGCGTCGTTCTCGAGCACGAGGGGCAGGTTGCGCTCGGCCGCGGTCTGCTTCGTGAACTCGAGCAGCTCCGCAATGCGCGCGACGCGGCGACGGTTGAGCGCGTTCCCGGTTCCGACGGACGTGTCGTACGGCGTGGTGTCGAGCCACACCACCCTACGCACCTTCGCGGCCGCCAGCGCGTCGAGGATGGCCGTCATGTTCTTCTCGAACGCCGCACCGCTGCTGCCCTCGGGGAACGACGCGTCGTTCATTCCGAAGTTGAGGAAGACGACGGTGGGCTTGTGCGCGAGCACGTCCACGTCGAGCCGCTCGAGCGCGTCTTCTGCGGTGTTTCCACCGATGCCCGAGTTGATGAAGGTGAGCGACCACTCGGGGTGACGCAGACGGACGGACACCTCGACGAGCCGGGTCCACGTGTGCAGCACGGTGATGCTGTCGCCGAGGAACACCACGCGGTCGCCGTCACGAAAGACCGGGTCTGCCGGCGCAGCAGAGAGAATGAGAGCGAGGGCGAGGGACGTCATCGGCATGGGAAGCGTAGCCTGAGCCGCTGGACCCACGAGTCTGTGGCATCGACGTGAGGCGAGCCTCGGGAAGAGGTCTGCGCCAGGTCGCGCGCCGTCCTGGCTCGACCGCCTCGTGAGTCCGGAGCTGCCAGATGAAGTTGGGCGGACGAACTCGACTACTTCGCCGTGAAGAGGCACCGGGTGATCGGCAGCATCACGTCGGCCGTCACGTAGAGGTAGTACTGCTGTCCCGACACCAGCGCCGCGGGAGCTCCGCTCGCCGGCACCTTCTGCCGCAGCCCCTCGGGCACCACGCCGTACTTCACCGATGCCGAGCTCAACGGCGTTCCATCGTGCGGCACGTCGAGGCGCCACCGGGTGCCGACCGGAATGTCGAGGTTCGGGTACACCGTCGGCGCCTTCGAGCCGACCTCGAGCACGTAGACGTACCGCGCGCGGCCCCTGCCCCACGTGATGGTGCCGTCGGCGGCGATGCCTTCTCCACCTGCACACGCGGTGGGCTGGTAGTCGCGCTGCTCCGAGAGCGGGCCGAAGCCGTCGGGCACGCCTTCGAAGCTCGCGGCGGTGAGGTTGCGGTGCTCCTGCTCCTTCACCCAGAAGCGCTTCATGCGGGCCGGGTCGGTGCTGAGGAAGACCGAGAAGTCCGGGTGCACGAGGTCTGACTTCTCGAAGCCGTTGTTCACGTCGGGCGGGAAGCCACCGAGCGGAATCGAGTTCACCAGCCCCGAGCCGTGCGCGACGCCGCGGTCGGTGAGCTGGTTGGCCAGACTGCCTTCGCGGTCGATGTCGAAGATGGAGGCTCCGTTGGCCGTCGCCGAAGAGTGGCAGCACACACACGAGCTCGAATTGATCTGCGACCGGACCCACGCCTCTTCGGCGAGGTAGGCCTGATCGGTGCGCCGAGAGTCCGGCATGCCGAACCGCGCGTCCGGGTCCTTCGGATAGTACGGACGCCCGCCCCGCGAGTTCTCGCACTTCGCGTCCTTGCGGAACGAACGGCCCTCTTCGGTCGAACCGTGAATGCTCTCCCAGACACAGACCTGGCCGGTCGTATTCGGAGCGCGTGGCTCGCCGGCGGCAGGCGTGAAGCAGATCTTCTTCGGCTCCTGGAACGCGTTCTCGAGCACGACGATCTCGTCGTTGGCGCCGCCGCAGAGCGACGACGGGTTCCACTTGCCGCCACCGAACAGCTCACAGCCGGTTCGCGCGCCGCTGCACTTCGAGGTGTTGTCGCTGGCGATGTACGTGCGGTTCTGTGCGGGGCTGGTCGCGAAGACACAGAACCCGAGCGAGACGGAAGGCGTGCAGACGGTGCCTCCGATGAAGGTGCCCTTCAGATCTCGGCAGTCCTTCTCGCCGTCGGCGACCTTCCACGCGCCGAGGTAGTCCTTGCACTCGTCCAGCTTGCTCTGCGGGCCGGTGTACGCGCAGCGGCCGATGACGGTGGTGGAGAGCTCGGACGGCGCCGCGGGACAGCCGGTGAGGAAGGCGAGGACGAGCAGCGCGAGCAGGCGAAGAGGCATGGGGGACTCCAGGGAAGACCAATGGGGTAGCTCACGCAGTCGGCCGTTCGATGCCGAAACGAGTGTCACGTCTGGTGCGGTTTCCGCTTCTGCTTTGAGGAAATGAAGGCCCTCACCGCGAGCGGCCGAAGACGACGCCGCCATCGGTGAACGTCACCGTGGTGAAGAGCGCCAGCTTGAGGCGGCCTGCGTGGTACGGATCATTCGCCGTCAGCGTCGCGTTCTGCACGAAGACATCGGTGATGCGGAAACGCTTCACGAGCGCAGCGATGGTGTCGAAGTACATGCGGTAGTCGACGACGACGACCTGCTCGAAGTGAGGCAACAGCAAGGGCCCCAGCGGATTGCCGAACGAGTTCTTCACCAACAACGCGCGGCGGCCGTTCTTCACGTTCGTCTTCGCAGCCATCAGCGCGGCGTCACCACCCATGAAGACGAGGTACCCCTTCGCCTTCTCGTCGATGAACCGGCGCTTCTGCGGCACGTCGAAGCGCGCGCCCACGTAGCTCACCGATTGGTACTCGACCGATGGCATCGGGTACTCGGTGAGGTCGACGACCTTCGAGAGCTGCGGGTCTTGCGTCATTCGGAACAGCGAGCCGAGCACCGGCTCGTCGGTGCGTCTCCACTCCATGACGTCGTGCGCGAGTGGCTCGAGCCCGGCCGCCTCCATCATCGCGCGGTAGCCGTAGTACGCGCCGAGCCCGGTCCAGTGATGGTCGGTGCGGTAGTAGATGGGCTCCTGCTCGTGCGGCGCGAGCGCCCCGGCCACGTCGACCCAGAGGACCGAAGCAGGGAGCGCCGCCTTGATGACCTCGAGGTTGTGCAGCTCGTCTGCGCTCCGGTCTTTGTGCGAGGCCGGCAAGTAGAAAGCGCCTGCGCCGGGCACCATCACGGCGTAGACGCGCGCCTTCGGAAACGCGGCGCCGTACGTGGCGAGCACTCTCGCGAAGCGCCGCGCGGTGTCGTCGGTCGCCGACAACAACATCATGCCGCGCCCGTTCTGCACGAGCGCTCCACCCTTCTCGGTCGCCGGAGCCAGCTCAGCCTCATCGACACCCGCGTCCTCTTCGAGCTCAACGACCAGCACGCCAGCGTCTTCCTCCTCGGCGACTCCAGCGTCTTCGTCGTCGAGGAAGATGTCCTGCGCCACCGACGCGTCAGGCACTTCGGGAGCGAGCGGCTTCCAGTCCTGCGGCTGCTCGAGCCCACCGAGCGCGCCGCCATTCGACGCGTACACCGTCGAGGCGCGACGAACCCCGAACCGGGCACGCAGCGCGAACGTGAAGGACACGAACGATTCCCGCATCGGGAAGTGGTCGGCCACCGCGAGCTCGAGGTCCTTCGTGTACCGGCCTTCGCGCAGCTCGACGAACGAGAACGTCGGCCAACGGGCCAGCGCGCGCGCCTCGACCTCGGACACGGTCTGCGAAACGGGCGCCACCACCAACCACACGCCCAGCACCACCAAGAGCACCGGAACCGCCACCGCGCTGAACATTGCCGAGGCGCGCATGGGGTTTCAGAACCGGTAGTAGAGGAACGGGTTGTAGCTCTTGCCCACCAACATCGCGGTCGCGAGCAGCGTGAAGAGCACCGTGGCGAGGCCGCGAGAGAACGCCACCCGAGCGCCGTGCACGTGCGTGTCGGGGAAGATGAAGCGCTCGACGGGCAGGCAGAGGACGATGGCGAAGAGCAACCAGAACGCGTGCGTCACCACCATCTGCACCGTGTCGGGCCCGACCAGGGACGCAGCGCTGACCCCGAAGGCGAGCGCGAAGAAGCCGCCGAGCTTCGCGAGGTCGGTGAAGAAGAAGAGCGCCCAGCCCACCATCACCACGAACATCAGCCACACGTGCTGCACCAGCCTCGGCAGCTTCTCGAGCAACGCGCCGAGGAACAGCCGCTCCATCGCGATGAGCACGCCGTAGAAGAGCCCCCAGATGACGAAGTTCCAGCTCGGGCCGTGCCACAAACCCGTGAGGCCCCAGACGATGAACAGGTTGCGGTACGGCCGGTGCTGTCGACCGCCGAGCGGGATGTAGATGTAGTCGCGGAAGAACGTCGACAACGAGATGTGCCAGCGCCGCCAGAAGTCCGTCACCGAGCGCGCCGTGTACGGGTGGTCGAAGTTCTCGAGGTAGTGGAAGCCGAACATGCGCCCGAGCCCGATGGCCATGTCGGAGTAGCCCGAGAAGTCGAAGTAGATCTGCAGGGTGTACATCGCGAGGCCGAACCAGCCGTCGAGCACCGAGAGCCCGGCGAAGTCGGGGCCGAGCGTCTTCTGGCCAATCGTCTTCGCGACCAGCTCACCCGCGATGTTGGCGATCGCCACCTTCTTGAAGAGCCCCAGCGCGAACCGCATCACGCCCGAGGCGAACAGGTCGACGGAGTGCCGCCGCGTGTCGATCTGGTCCGCGATGGTCTGGTACCGCACGATCGGCCCTGCGACGAGCTGGTGGTACAGGCTGACGAAGAGCAGGAACTTCGCCCAGCTCCGCTGCGCCTTCACCTCGCCGCGGTACACGTCGACGACGTAGGAGATGGTCTGGAACGTGTAGAACGAGATGCCCACCGGGAGCGTGAACGGCGGCGCTCCGAGCTTCGTGCCAAAGGCCTGGTTCACCGTCTCGACGAAGAAGCCGGCGTACTTGAACACCGCGAGCAGCCCGAGGTTCACGCACAGCGAGCCCACCAGCGCAGCCTTCGCTTTCGCCGTGCCGCGCCAGCGCTCCACCAACAGCCCGATGCTGTAGTCGACGGTCGTCGAGAGCAGCAGCAGCGACACCCAGACCGGCTCGCCCCACGCGTAGAAGAACAGCGAGAAGACGATCAACAGCCAGTTGCGCCAGACCGGGTTCGACCACGCGAAGTACAGCACCAGGTTCGCTGGCAGGAACGCGTAGAGGAAGACGAGGCTGGCGAAGACCACTCGGACTGCAGTTCAAGCAGAGCTGCGGCCGCCGTCCATTTGGTGACGACGCGGAGCAAGCTCAGCGGCCCCATGAGCCCGACAGCAAGCGCTCGGAACGACTTCGTCGAGCATCCTCGGCGGTTCTGGGTCACCCACGAGAAACCCGGAGTCAGGGCGACCTCAACGGCAGGAACCCGACGGCTGGCAGGTGCCGGAAACACACGGGACCTGCTGGCAGCGAGGCAGGCAGATGCCCTGAGAGCCTGCGCCGCCCGATGCTTCGCACACATAGTCCGCTCGGCACGTCGACTGGCCCGTCCCGGGGCTGCTGCACTTCTGCAGGCACACGCCACTGACGCAGTACCCGGGGCCGATGATGGGCAGGCCTCCACAGTCGTAGCCGTCGAGCAGACACGAGCCCGAGCAGTAACCGCCGTTCGGCCACGTCGCGCGGCAGGTGGCTGAAGAGAACGTGCCTGAGTAGCACTGCGACGCCATCGAACACGGCGCGCCCGTCGGCCTCGGCGCATCGACGCACGCGGCGCTCTGACACTGTTGGTATTGCCCACACACCTGGCAGGCATTTCCCTGCTGCCCGCACGCGGTGTCTTCAGCGCCGCCGACGCATTGGTTGTTGAGACAGCACCCGGTCGGACAACGGCTCGGGTTGCACGTCACCTGGGCACCGACGGTCGCCGTGATGGTGAACGGCCCCGGCGAGCTGCCCTGCGAGGAGTCGACGATGACGTACGCGGTGACGGTGCTGCCCGAGACGTTGTTCCAGAAGGCGACGTCGGCGACGCCACTCGCGCCCGTGTTCGCGCCTGCGACGCACTGCGAGCTGCACGAGGTGACGGCCGTGGCGATGGAGATGGAGGTGTCGAGCATCGCGCCTTGTGGAGCCACGCGAACGTCGAGCCCCTGCCCTGGCCCGACCGCAATCGCATACACGACGTCGGCGTTGAGGCGTCCGACCGAGGCGCACGAGACGCCTGCGGTGTAGTCGTTGGTGAAGCCGAACGTGGTGTCGGTGCGCGCGACGCCTGACTGCAGCGCATAGGGCGCCTCGCAGCGGTCGCCGACGGCGAGGGGCGAGATGTTCCAGCTCAAGGAGAACCCGCCGACCGTCGTGCTCGAGGAGTCGACCACCACGAAGACGTCGTCTCCAGCCGTCGCGACGTCGATGGTCTCGGAGTTGCCGGCCGTCGCCGCATCGACGGCCGCGTCACACGTGCGAGGCGCGGCTGCGCAGCGGGAGAGGCTTCCGACCGTCGCACTCAATGAGACATCCCACGACGTCGTCGGCGTCACCGTCACCGCCACCCGCGCCGCCATGCCGACCTGCAGCCGATAGACGCGATCGGGACCGGGGGCCGACAGACACGCCGAGCCAGAGCTGTAGTCGTTCAATGCGCCCACGAGCGTGCCGCTCCGAGCCCCTGGCGAGGAGAGCAGAATCGCAGACGCGCACGTCTCGCCGTTCCCTGAGACGACACCGCCCGCCGTGCCACCGCCTGCGACGCCGCCGCCCGTCGCCGCGCCACCCGCGAAGCCACCACCCGTCGCCGCGCCACCACCTGCGAAGCCGCCGCCCGTCGATGCGACGCCACCTGCGAAGCCTCCACCGGTCGAGCCGCTGCCGCCTGCGAAGCCGCCACCGGTCGAGCCGCTGCCGCCTGCGAAGCCTCCACCCGTCGAGCCGCTGCCGCCCGCGAAGCCTCCACCAGTCGAGCCGCTGCCGCCTGCGAAGCCTCCTCCTGTCGAGGCGCCGCCACCGGAACCGCCGCCGCTGATGCAGACCGAGCCCATGCACGTCTGGTTCCCAACGCAGGTCGAGCACTGCGCTCCGCGGGATCCGCACGCGTCGACACTCACGCCCGACCTGCACGTCCCAGAGCCGTCACAGCAGCCTTCGCACGTCGCTGCGGAGCAACCCGGAGCGCCACCGGCCGCGCCTCCGCCTTGCCCGCCGACGCACGCGCCGTTCAAGCACATGCCGGATTCTCCGCACGACGAGCACGCCGCCCCGACGGTTCCACACGCGCTGTTGGTGACGCCGCGTTGGCAGGCACCGTTCGCGTCGCAGCACCCCGTCGGGCACGTCGCCACCGAGCACGTCGACGCGTCGCCGCCACCTGCGCCCGTCGTCACGCATCGGCCCCCCTGCGCGCTTCCGTCGACCGCTTTCGGAAAGGCAGAGCACCGCAAATCGCCACACTTCGTGCACTCGGTTCCGCGCGAGCCACATTCGTCGTCGAACACCCCGAGGGAGCACCGACCTTCGGCGCAGCACCCCGCGCAGCTCGACGCTCCGCACGCGCCACTGACGCCACCACCGGTCGCCAGCCCGCCACCCGTGCCGGCCGCGCCGCCTCCCGACGAGAACGACGCCGGCTGAACGCACTGTCCGAGCTGACAGGTGAAGCCCGACAACGCGCAGTTCATGCACGTCATGCCCACCGAGCCGCATGCGCCAGGCTCGATGCCCGACACACATTTCCCCGACGACGTACAGCAGCCCGTGCACGAGCCGGGGCCACACCCACCCGCCTGCACCGTGGTGTCACACGCCGTCACCACCGCCATCAGCACCAGCACGAGAACCGCTCGCATCACTGCCTCCGAGTGCGGCATCAGGCGCCGCTCGAGGTGTGTTGGAACCAGCGTGGTGGGATTGTTGTGGCGCACGTTCGAAGCGCTCCCTGCCAGAGTTCGCCCGGTGGACACAATGGAGGCACCCGTCTCTTCCCGGTGACTCATCGCGCGTCCCTGCACTGGCCGTCCGCGCTGCGCCACACGTCGACGTCATCAACCTCGATGGTCGCGCCAGGTGTCTGCGTTCGGTCGCGGAAGACGAGGAAGCCTTCGTCACCGACCTGCCCCATCGCGTTCACCGCGGTCAGGGTCGGCGGGAGCCTCGACCATGCGCTCAGGGGGCCGGGGACGTCGAACACCTCGCCCGCCGCGGTCCCTGGAGGGCCGAGATACAACCTCATGCTGATGACCGCCGCTGCGCCCCTGACGAACGCGCGCGCGCACCAGGTGCCCGCCTGCGTCACCTGAAACCGCCACGTCGACGTGAACTCGTTGTTGAAGAGCCCAGCGGCGACGGTGAACCGCGCGGCGCGACCCGTCCGGCCAGGAATGAACTCGACCCGTCCTCCTCCTCCAGACGACACGAAGGGGAGCGAACCTTCACACTCGAAGTCACCGTTGACGGCGTGGTTCTGCGGCGTCACCGCCGACCGGGGGCAGGCGATTCCCGCCTCAGGAACGCTGGCGTCACGAGCCTCACCAGCGTCCCTTCGAAGTGCTCCTGCATCGACCTCTCGCATGCCGGCATCGAAGTTCCCCGCATCGACGCGGAGCGGCGGCATCACCGCGCCGACGCACTGGCCGCTCGCAGGTCCGCACCCGGGCGAGGGTGCTTCGGACATCGGCCCACAGGCCACCAACGTGACCACCACTCCGAGCAGCTTCCACATAAGGCCTCCATTGGCGACGCGCGCCGCCATGACTTGTGTTGGAAGGGGCCGTCGGAAATTCTTGTCCGCCGCGCACGCATGCTCTCCGCCGCCGTCCTCACCTTGCTGCTCACGGCGTCTGCGCCGACGACGCTGTCGTTCTCGTCGGACGGCACCTGTGGCGACGAGCGCGGCATTCGTGAAGCCATCACGGTGCGCCTGGGCCGTGACGCCTTTCGGGACGGTACGCCCGGCCCTTCGTTCGTCGCGACCATCACGCGCCAGGGCGCTTCGTGGAGTTCGACGTTGTCCGTCGACGGCGGCGCCGCGCGAAAGCGCACCTCGTCGGACTGCCGCGAGCTCAGTCAGTCACTCGCCCTCGCCATCGCGCTCGTCCTCGAGCCCGCGGTGATGGCGCCGAAGCCTGCGCCTGTGCCCGAACCCGTCGTCGAGCCCGAGCCTCCACCAGTCATCTTCAACGCTGCCGGCTCCGTCTTCGGGAGCGCAGGCGTGTCACCCCACCTCACCGCCGGAGCGGCCTTCGCACTCGGCCTGCGCGCGAGTCGTTTCGTCGTCGAGGTCGAGGCGCGCTTCGACGTTCCAGCAGCCACCTCACTCGCCGGCGTGACGTTCCGTTCGTTTCCGCTCGTGATCACCGTCGCCCCTGGCTTCGCCGCAGGCCCATTCCGGATGGCCGTTCCGCTCTCGGTCGGAGGCTTGTTCGTCACGGGCTCCAGCGCTGGCACCAGCGCGCTCTTCCTCGCGGGCCTTCAGGTCTCCGGCGTCATCGCCATCGGGAATCACTGGTTCGTCGAGCCGTTCCTCCGCGTGCAGGGCAGCTTCATTCGCGTCACTGTGCTCTCGGGGCCCACTCCCGTGTGGACGACGTGGCCCGTCGTGGGCCTTGCCGGCGTTTCGATGCGGCACGAATTCCTGTAGGCCGCCAACAAAGGCAGGCCCGTCGTTCCAAGAGTCGAATGCGATGACGATGGATTCCCAGACCCTCGAGCGCGTGTACCAGGCCGAGCTGGGCGCGGTGCACTCGTTCCTCGCGCGACTGGGAGCGCCTTCGGGCGACGTGCCCGACCTGCTGCACGACGTCTTCCTCACCGCCGTGCGCCGCTGGAGCTCGTACGACCCACAGCGCCCCATTCGTCCCTGGCTCATGGGCATCGCCTGCAACGTCTACGGCGATTGGAAGAAGACCGGCGCGCGACGCTTCGAAGAGGGCCGCGACGAGCTGCCCGAGCGCGGCGACGGGAGCGACCTCGAGTCACAGGTCGAGGCCCGCAAGACGGGCGCGATGGTGCAGGCCGCCCTCCTCGAGCTGGATGAGCCCAAGCGCGCCGCGTTCGTGATGCATCACTTCGAGGGGCTCTCGCCGAATGAGATCTCCGAGGTGATGCAGGTGCCCGCCGCGACCACGTACACCCGACTCCGCACGGCGCGCCTCGAGCTGACCGCCGCCGTTCGCCGTCGACAAAGCCCGTCTTCAGGAGCCGCCACATGAGCGACCTCGACCTCGAGCCCCTGCCTGACGACGTGCTGTCGGCGCTTGGGAGCCTTCCGCCCCCGACCCTGCCGCCTGGGGTCGCTGAAGCCGTCCTCGCGAAGGTCAAGGTGTCAGCCGGCCTCACCGCCGCTGCCGCCGCGGGCACGGCCGCGTCATCCGCCGCGAGCTCGACCGTCACTGCGGCGAAAGGCGGCGCGACGCTGCTGCTCAAGGTGTTGCCCGTCGTGACGCTGACCGCCGGGCTCGGCCTCGGTGTCGCGGCCGACCGGCTCCTGCTCCGCCCGACCAGCGTCATCGAGCGCGTCGTCGTCGACCGCGTCGAAGCGCCGACGCCGGACGAGGCGCTGAAGCCAGCGCCAGTCGTTCGCCCTGCTCCTCTGATCAAGAAGCCGGTGGTCGACACCCTGGGCCGGGAGCGCGTGCTCCTCGACCTCGCCCGCTCGGCGCTCTCGTCGGGTGACCCGCTCAAGGCCCTCGCGGCGGCGCGGTCTCACGAAACGCAGTTCCCGTCTGGCCAGCTCTTCGAGGAGCGCGAGGCGTTGATGGTGCAGATTCTGTGGAACGCGGGCAGACGCGATGACGCCGTTCGCCGCCTCCACTCGTTCAGCGCCCAGTTCCCCGACAGCCCGTTGCGCCCCTCGCTCGACGCGATGATGCGCTGAAGCCGCTCGGGGTGATGATCAGCGCCGTGCGGTTCCGCCCTGAACTCAAGCGGTTGCACGCATATGTTACCGGTGGCCACATGAGATCACATGTATGTGACGCAACCGGCCGCACAGTTCGCGAGGAATTCACACGACGCTCGCGCACAATTCACGCCCGAGGCCGAGAAATCGGCTCCGCAGCGATCGACAACCGACACGGGAGGAAGCTCAATGTACGACGACGCAACGCTTCGCCAGCTGGGTGCACGCGTGGAGCAGTTCTTCGATTGGTATCGCCGACAGGAGCCGGAGGCCGTTCCCGAAACTGCAGCGGAGATCGTCGCCTCGTTCACCTATCTCTCCACACACCCGTCCCGCGAGCAGGCTCGCAAGCTGCTCCCGGTGGCCGAGATCTTCACCTTCGGGTCGCTGTGGGAGGAGATGCGGTTGGCGCTCGCCGAGATGGCCCGCGCCTGAGCCGCTGACGTTGACTGGCCTGTCCCCCCGGTGATGCGTACCATCGGGGCATGTCCACGCTCCCTCCGTGCCCGACGACGCTGACTGATGCTGGCGGCGCGCCGCGGTATGGCACCTGGGAGGGCGGCCTCGAGGTCGTGCGCTTCGACGACCTGAAGGGT
Source organism: Myxococcaceae bacterium (assembly GCA_040400045.1). Taxonomy (GTDB): domain Bacteria; phylum Myxococcota; class Myxococcia; order Myxococcales; family Myxococcaceae; genus Xiheimicrobium. Next base: position 3,712 of record JBBAQZ010000031.1, on the reverse strand, counting down.
GCGTACGCGCCCGGTCGGCTCGAGAAGTTCACGTCGCACAAGAAGTGGCTCTACGGCTTCATCGCGACAAGGGAGGTCGCCACATTCTTCGCCGTCGTCGACGTCAACTACTCGTCGAACGCGTTCGCGATGGCGGTCGACCTCACGACGAACGAGGTGCTCGCCAACGACGGGTTCGTCGGCCCACCCCGGCCGCTGACGAAGGTGTCTGATCACCCCGGCCCCGGCCTCGACGTCGCGTTCCGCCGCCCCGACGCGACGTTCACCGCCTCACGGCCCTTCGGGGACGAGCGCTTTCACGTGTCGACGCGCATGGGCCTGCCTCGCGTGCTCAAGGGTCGCACGCTCGAGGCCGACTGGAGCCTGCTCGCTGCAGGCGCCGCTCCCGCGCTCACCGTCATCGCGCCCGTCGAGGGCGGCATCGTCAACGTGACCCAGAAGTGGGCCGGCCTGCTCGGCTTCGGCCGGCTGCGCGCTGGGGGCAAGACGTTCAACCTCGACGGCGGCGTCGGTGGGCTCGACAGCACCTTCGGCCTGCTCGCGCGTCGCACCGCGTGGCGGTGGGCCTTCGCCTGCGGTCGGCTCGACGATGGAACGCCCCTCGGCATCAACCTCGTCGAGGGCTTCAACGAGGCTCGTGAGGACGTGAACGAGAACGCCGTGTGGCTCGGCCGCGAGCTCATTCCGCTGGGCCGCGCGCGCTTCACGTGGAACCGCAACGACGTGCTCGACCGCTGGAACGTCACCACCACCGACGGGAAGCTCGAGCTCGAGTTCCGCCCCATCGCCGCCCACCTCGAGCACCGTGACCTCACGCTCGTCGTCAGCCGCTTCGCCCAGCCCGTCGGCCGGTGGAGCGGCGTCTTCCGTCACGGCGGCCGGGAGTACCGCCTCGTCGGCCTGCCGGGCGTCGCGGAAGACCAGGACGTCACCTGGTAGGCGATGTTGAGTTCAAACGCGCGGGGGTGCGCGCTACCCTCGGCTGATGGCTCCCCCGTTGGATCAGATGACCGAAGTGCTGCACGCCGACGTCGCCCGGTTTCCGAAGGCGAAGCTCAACGTGGTGAAGGGCCCTGACAAAGGCGGCGAGGTCTCGCTCGAAGGCCAGACCGTCGTCATCGGCAGCGACGAGTCGTGCCAGCTGCGCCTGGCCGACCCGTCGGTCTCGCGCCGGCACGTCGAGCTCTCGGGAGGCCCCGGCGGCTACCGCTTGAGAGACCTGCGCAGCACCAACGGCATCTTCATCGAGGGTGTCCAGGTGCTCGACGCGCGCCTGACCGACAAGACGCGCTTCACGGTAGGCCGCAACGAGCTGCGCTTCGAGCCCGAGCGCAGCGAAGTGCAGTGGCCGCTGTCGGTGCACGACCGCTTCGGTGAGGTGCTCGGCAAGAGCCTGGTGATGCGCCGCGTCTTCGCGATGCTGGAGCGCGCCGCCACCACCGAGTCGCCCATCGTGCTCGAAGGTGAAGCCGGCACCGGGAAAGAGGTGCTCGCCCGCGGGATCCACGGTCGCAGCGCGCGCAAGGAGGGGCCCTTCGTCGTCGTCGACCTCGGCGCCTCGAACGAAGCCCTCATGGAGTCGGACCTGTTCGGCCACGACGTGTCGTCGGCGAAGCCCACCGCGAGGCCGGGCGCGCTCGAAGAGGCAGACGGCGGCACGCTCTACCTCGACGAGGTGACGGAGCTCCCCAACGCGCTGCAGGCGCGGCTGCTGCGAGCGCTCGAGACGGGTGAGTTCAAGCGCCCAGGGCAGGGCGGCCTCGCGAAGGTCGACGTGCGCGTCATCGCGTCGACCCAGAAGGACCTCGACGTCGAAGTGAAGGCGGGTCGCTTTCGCGAGGACCTCTCGTTCAGGCTCTCGGTGTTCCGGGTGCGCGTGCCGCCGCTTCGCGAGCGCCCTGAAGACGTGCCAGTCCTGGTGCGCCACTTCGAGACGAGGGCGCGGGGTGGGCCTCCGCTCTCGGACGACACCGTCGAGATGCTCACCCGGCATGACTGGCCCGGCAACGTGCGCGAGCTGCGCAGCGTGCTCGAGCGCCTGGCCGCGTTCCCCGACCTCGGCGCCGGCGCCATCGCGCGCGCCCTCGGCAAGAGCGTCGACACCACCACCGAAGACAACAGTGGAGCGCGACTTCGCAACGAGATGTCGCAGCAGCTGCTCGCGTTGCCGTACCACGAGGCCAAGGACCGGGTGCTCGAGAGCTTCGAGAAGACCTACCTCCTCGAGCACCTGAAGGCCGCCAACGGCGTGGTGACGAGAGCGGCGCAGCGGGCGGGGCTGCCGCGACAGTCCGTGCACCGCATGCTTCGCCGGCTCGGCATCAACACCAGCGACGAGGGGTGAGGCTCAGCCGGGCGTTGGCTTCACTGCGCCGGGCGGCGCGAGCCTGGGGAAGACCTCGACACCCGGCATGAAGAGCCCGTCAGCGAGCCGGTGCTCGGCCTCCGACGTCTTCAGCCGCAGCGTGCGCTTCATGACGAAGTCGAACAGCAGCGGGTCGTGCCTATCGATCTCGTTGAGCAGCACGCGCTCGTCCTCGGTGAGGAAGCCCGCCTTTACGATCGCGCCGGTCTGCATCAGCGCGTTGATCGCCGGGAGTGGGTAGTCGGAGCCGTTCACCATTCGCGCCTGCACCGCGTCGTCGCGCAGCACCGTCTCGAGCGGACGGCCGACGCGATTGACGAGGGTCAGCGCCGAGGACTCACCGAAGAGCAGCCCATTCCACTTCGGCTCGCGCATCAGCCGCATGAAGAGCTCGAAGTTGTCGACCCAGGGTTTCTCCGGCTCGTCGAGGTCGGGGTTCTGGCCCAGCGAGGCACAGTGGGCGACCACCGTCCTCACGCCGTGCTCGAGGGCGCGCCGGAGGAGCAGCGGGTTTCCCAGGCGCTGCCGCTCTTCGGAGTGCACCGCCTTCTCTTCGCCCGCATGCGTGATGAGCGTGAGCCGCAGCCGCGCCATCGCTTCGTAGCTCGCGTCGCACCGTGCGCTCGACGGGTCGATGTTCATCGCGTTCGGGAGCCACTTCACGGCGATGCACCCGAGCGCGGCGGCCTTCTCGAGCGCCTCGACGGCGTCCGCACGGTACGGGTGCACCGACGCGCACGCCACGAAGAGGTCAGGCCGCGCCTTCGCGAGCGAGGCGACGTACTCCACCGGGGTGAAGAACTCGGTATCGTCCGGGAGCGGCTGGCCCGCGTCGTCGTACGCGCGGTCGAACGAGAACAGCAGCAACCGCCCGTGCGGACGCTGCGACGAGACGAGCGATGAGAGCCGCTCGACGTATTGTTGGTCCGCCCGGCTCAGGTCCGTCACCCCGGAGGCGTTCAGGTAGATGCTGAACTTGAAGTACTCGGCCGGGTTCGACATCGACTGCATACGCTCACCGACGGTGCAGCCGGTACCGCCCGTGCCGAGGCCGACGACGTGGACGTGGGTGTCGAGCACCTTCGAAGGGTCGAGGCCCTTCCAGGCGCGCGCGATGAGCCCCTGCGCTTCGTCGGAGAGGGGCCCCGACGGCGCAGCCTGCCGTGCAAGGCGAGCGTGACCGAAGCGGAACCCGCTGAAGAGCGCCGCCCCTGACACCAGCACGACGAGGTTTCGACGGGTGACGATCGGCACGCCCCCGAGCGTAGGCGAGCCAGCTCACGTGCAGGCGCCAGAAACACGCCGGCCCGGCACCGTCACGAGGACTGGCCGGGCCGCGGTGCTTCG
>JBBAQZ010000030.1:98256-105934 GCA_040400045.1 Myxococcaceae bacterium | reverse complement strand
CGAAGCACCGCGGCCCGGCCAGTCCTCGTGACGGTGCCGGGCCGGCGTGTTTCTGCTGCTCGGAGCCGAACGCCGAGGTTCGCCGGCGCGTCAGTGCTGCTCCAGGGCTCGGCGAACGAGCGACTGTTGGGGGCTCAGAACTCGCTTCGCCAGCGCGCGCTGGTCTGGCGCTTCCCCGGAAGTTCAGGCCAGGCCTGCACGTCGGTGAGCGAGGTTTCTGGCGCCCAGCGGCACACCGCTCGACACTCTCCGGCATGAAGAGCGTGGGCGTGGTGCTGTCGGGCGGTGGAGCCCGCGGAGCGTACGAGGTCGGCATCCTCCAGGGCGTGAATGAAGCGCTCGCGCGGTCGAGCGACTCGCGCCCGCTGTACCAGGTCATCGCCGGCACCTCGGTCGGCGCCATCAATGGCGCGTGGCTCGCCGCGAACGCCCACCGCCACGACCACCACGTCGAGGCGTTGATGACGCTGTGGCGCTCGCTGAAGCTGGAGCACCACCTTCGCGTCGACCTGCGAGGTCTGATGGCGTGGACGAGCCCGCTGCGGCTGTTGAGGAAGCCGAAGCCAGCGCGAGATGAGGACGGCCCCGTCGACCGGTTTGGCCGCTCGGTGCTCAACCCTCGCGCGCTCGAAGACATCGTCGCCGCCGGCGTCGACTGGGCGCAGCTGCACGACAACGTGAACGAGGGGCGGCTGCGCGCGTTCATCGTGGCGGCGCTGCACATCGGCACTGGCGCCACCACGTTGTTCGGGGAGCTCGCGCCGGGCGTCGACTTCAAGACCATGCGCCACCCCAGGCGGGTCTTCCGTCAGACGCGCATCGACGTCGAACACGTGCTCGCGTCGGCCGCCATTCCTGCGCTGTTCCCGGCGAGGCGCATCGGTCGTTCGTACTTCACCGACGGCGGCCTGCGCTTCAACACGCCCATCGCGCCAGCGATTCGGGCGGGCGCCGACAAGCTCGTCGTCATCACGCTGAGGCATGACCCGGTGCAGCCGCCCGACATCGACGCGCCGGGTGACTCCGCCGGCCAGTACCCGAGCCTGGTGTTTCTGCTCGGCAAGCTCTTCAACGCGCTGCTGCTCGACCCGGTCGCGACCGACCTGCAGGTGCTGCAGCGCTTCAACCGCATGATGGAGGTCATCGACGTCGGCATGTCGGCCCCGCAGCGGGCTCGCGTGGACACCGTGCTCGAGCAGGAGCGCGGCATGGCGTACCGGCGAATTCCAACGCTGGTCTTCGAGCCCTCGAGGAACATCGGCGTGCTCGCTGGCGAACACCTGCGGCGGCACGCGGGCGGCTGGAACCTGGGGCGCTTCTACGAGTGGCTGCTCGCGCGCGCGGCCAACGCCGAGTCGACGTGGGAAGCCGACCTTGCGTCCTACCTGCTCTTCGACGGCGGCTGGGCCGAGACGCTCATCGAGCTCGGTCGCGCCGACGCGCTGGCGAAGCGAGACGAAGTGCGCGCCTTCTTCGAGGCCTGACGACCCGTGACCGACCAGACCGAGCTCTCGACGCACCTCATGCTCGACTACCTGGTCGAGCTCGGCAGCGAGCTGCTGGCCGCTGGCTGCCCCAGCTACCGCCTCGAGACGCTGCTGAGCGTGGTGGCCACGCACGAGGGCTTCTCAGCCGACGTGTTCGCCCTGCCCACGGGCCTCTTCGTCGCGATTCGCACGCCCACCGGCGCAGCGCCGGCCGTGTCGATGGTGCGGGTGAACGAGTGGAGGGTCGACCTCGAGCGGCTGGCGCTGTTGGACGAGCTGCTCAACCGGGTCGTCGACCGCACGCTCACGGTGAACGACGCGCGCCTCGAGCTCCGCCGGCTCTCGGCCGCGGGGCAGTGGCCGGTGTTGGTGAAGTTGCTGGCAGGCGCGGGCTCGAGCGCGGGCGCCGCGGTGACGTTCGGCGGCGGCATCGGCGACTTCTTCATCGCCGGGCTCGGCGGGCTGGTGCTCCGTGCCATCTTGCTGCGCACCCAACGAGAGCCCGGTCTTCGGTTTCTCGAGAACTTCCTCGGCGGGGTCGTCGCGGCGATGACGGCGTGGTTCGCGACGCTGGTGTGGCCGGGGCACTCCCGTGACGTGCTGGTGCTGGCGGTGGTGATTCCGCTGCTGCCCGGCATGGTGCTGACGACCGGGCTCGCGGAGATCACCTTCAAGAATCTCGTCTCGGGTACGGCGCGGCTGGTCGACGCGGCGGTGACGCTCCTCTCGCTCGTCTTCGGCATCGGGCTGGCGCTCACCTTCGAGCAGTGGACGGGGGTTCGCCCCGAAGCCGCCGGCGCGTTGCTGCCAGCGCCGTGGTGGTGGCAGGCGCTCGCGGTGATGGTGGCGTCGCTGAGCTTCGGCGTCTCGCTGGGGCTGCCGCGCCAGAGGCTCGTCATCGCGCTGGGCTCGGGCGGGGTGGTGTGGCTCTCGCAACTGCTCCTTCGCTCGTGGCCGGCGTCACCGGCGGCGTTCCTCGCGGCGTTGGTGCTGGCCGTCACTTCGAACGCCTTCGCGCGCACGACGAACAAGCCCGCCCAGCTCTTCCTGTTGCCCGGGCTGTTGCTGCTCGTCCCCGGAGCGTTCGGCTTTCGCAGCTTCGACGCGCTCCTTCGAGGCGACTACGCGCAGGGCGCGAGCCAGGCCGTCGACATGTTCACGCTCGCCGGAGCGCTGGTGATGGGACTGCTGGTGGCGAACGTCGTCGTGCCGCCGAAGAAGATTCTCTGAGGCGCCTCACTGCGCTGCGAGCCACGCTCCGAAGCGGCGCATCGCTCGTGCGTGCTGAATCGCTTGCGACGCGCAATAGGCGAGCCACGGCATGGCGGGCACGAAGCCCCTCAACGTCGTCATCAAGACCGCGGGGGCCTCGAGCAGCCGGAACTCGAACGTGCCGGTGCTGCCAGCGGCCACGAGCGAGCCATCGCGCACCTCGAGCACCTCGACGCTGTCCGAGCTCTGGCCGGGCACGCGACGCAGTCGCAGCACACTCAACCGGAGCGCCTTGATCTCATAGGCCTCGGCGCCGAGCACGGTCGACACGCCCGGCGAGTCGTCACCGAGCCACTCGAAGTAGGCGCGGGCGGTCTGCCCGGCCGTCCAGCCGGCCTTCGGCGTGAGGCGTTGGACCGAGAGCACCGTCGACGGTCCGCTCCACTCGGCTCGAGGAACCTCGACGCCCTTCCATGCGGGCAGGCGACGCGTCTGGGCCTCGGGCGCCAGCACCAGCTGCTCGAGCTGCGCCACCGGGTCATCACCGCCGCCCGAGAGCACCGAGAGCGGAACGCCCGACGTCGAGAGCACGACCTCACGCTCGTCGTTCTCTCCACACCCGAAGAAGACGATGCGCCGTGGCTTCGTGAGCCGCGCGGCGCGCGCCACGGAGTCGGCGAGCACCACGTCGACGTCAGCGGCCGAACCCTGGAACAGCCGCGCCCGTGGGCCACTGGTCCTCGCGAGGAAGACGACGGTGGTCGCACCGGCGAGCGCGACCTCGGCGTCAGCGGCCGAGAGCAGGTCGGCCTTCCATTCACCGTCGCCAGTGGTCGCGCGCGTCCCGACGCAGGTGACCTCACAGGTGGCCCTCAGACGCGTGGCGAGGGCGCGCCCCAGCGTACCCGTACCTCCAGCGATGACGACCCGAGGGCGCTCGGACTGCGACATGCGATGGCCATAGCCCGGCGCTCGGCGCAGGTGCTCCACATTCGTCGTCGGCTCTGACGCGCGCTCGTCGGGCTCGGCACTCCGTCACGCGCGCTCGTCGTGCTGCTCCTCGCTGGCTCCGGGCCACCGCGAACGCTGCACGGGCGTTCGACGACCGCTCAAGCGAGCGTGCCGCGCCATCGGCGATGAACTGGCTCCGTTCTTCCTCGGTCCGTACGCGTCAGTAGTTGCTCGCGGGTACCGAGTTCCCACCCGACGGCCCGACGCCACCGGCCCCGAAGATCCGCACCCGGGGCGCCGGCAATGCACCGACGGCCGGAAAGCTCGGAGGCGGAGGCTGCGGGTTCGCGGGCTGTGGGTTCGGAGGCCGGGCAGCCCCCCTCGCCACGGTTCGCGGGCCCACTTCATCGATGGGAATGCACGAGCTCGCGTGTTGGGCCTGAGCCTTGTCGAGCAACGCCCGCGCGCGCTTCGCCAGCTGCAGCGACATCGTGTCGAGCGCGACGGCAGACAGCCGCGGCGTCTTGAAGTCCCACGCCACCTGGTCGGTCAGCAGCGGGCAGCCCTGCGTCTTGAGCGCCCAGGTGAAGCGCACGGCAGCGCCGTCCTTCTGCGGTGCCAGCAGGCCACGCACCAACACGTCAGCCTTCACCTCGGGGTCTTCGACCACGGTGAACCCGGCCTCGGGCTGGGTCGAGGCGCGCGCGAGTGACGCCTGGGCTTCCTGCTGGAGCTTCGCCGCCGGCCACGACGAGACGTTGCTCTTCACGTCATCGAGCTTCAGGGCAGGCGAGGCGCCGCTCACCAGCATCGGAATCGTGACGAGCAGGAGCGTCATTGGCCCGCACGAAAGCCTCAACGAGGCGCGCTGTCGAGGGCCTCACGTGAAACGGCCCCCGTGTTCGTCCATCAAGACCGCGAACTGCACGGGCCGATCAGGCTCGGCGCTTAGAACTGGCTCCACAGCAACTGGTTCGTCACCTCATGGTGAAACTGAATCTCAGGCAGCTTGATGAGCGCGCCGAGCGCCTTCGGGCAGCGGTCGGCCTGCATCTGCTTGAGCTCGGCGAACTTGCCCTGCACCGCCTCGCCGAGGATCTCAGCGATGAACTTCGAACCCTTGAAGAGCCGAATGCCGTCGTAGATGTTGTCAGGCAGGAAGCGCGTGCGGCTGCGCTTGGACTCGTCCGCCGTCGTCTCGGAACCAGCCCCTTCAAGCGCCGTGCGCATGAGCGTGTAGAAGACGAGGTACGGGTTCGCGTCGGGCGCCACGCTGCGCACCTCGATGCGAGCCGAACGCTCGTTGCCGGTCGGGATGCGCACCATCGCGCCACGGTTGTTCGCCGAGGCCTTGATCTGGTTGGGCGCCTCGAAGTGCGGGTCGAGCCGGCGGTAGGCGTTCACCGACGGGTTCAAGATGAGGCAGAGGTCGTCGGCGTTGGTGAGGATGCGGTCGATGGCTTCCCAGCCCACCTTCGACAGCCCGTCCTGGCCCTTCGGATCCCAGTACTGGTTCTTGCCGCCCTTGGAGAACGACATGTTGGTGTGCATGCCGTTGCCGTTCACGCCAGTGACGGGCTTGGGCAGGAACGAGGCGGTCATGCCGAGGTTCGCGGCGACCTGACGGCACAGCAGCTTGTACAGCTGCACCTGGTCGGCGGTGATGAGGGCCTCGGAGTACGAGAAGTTCATCTCGAACTGGCTCGGCGCGACCTCGGGGTGGTCCTTCTCGTTGCCGAAGCCCATCGCGCGCTGCACCTCGGCAGCCGAGTCGATGAACGTGCGCAGCTTGTCGCCAGGGAGCGAGTGGTAGTAGCCGCCCGTCGAGACGTAGTTGAACTTGCCCGTCTCGTTGTAGCGGCGCTCGGCGTCCTTGCCCTCGAAGAGGAACCCTTCAATCTCGGGCGCGACGTGGCACACCGTGCCGTCCTTCGCGAAGAGCTGCTCGCCGTACTGCTTGAGGCGGCTGCGAATGTCGCTCGAGTACGTCGTGCCATCGCGCGAGAGCACCTCGCTGAACACCAGCACCTTGCCGGGGCCGAACACGTCCGCCGGGAGCCAGTAGAACGAGGCCCAGTCGATGTTGAGGCGAAGGTCGGACTCGTGCTGCGCCGAGAAGCCACGCACCGACGAGCCGTCGAACGTCAGGTTGTCCTGGCTCTTGAGGAGGAACTTCTTGTCGTAGTCCAGCATCTGCAGCCGGCCTTCGAGGTCCGTGAAGCACACCGTGACCGCCTTGATGCGGCGCTCATCGGTCAGGTACTTCATGCGCGCTTCTTTGAGCTTGTCGGGAGCTTCGCGGTTGAGCCGCGCCTGCTTCACCGACAGGTTCATCTCTTCGAGCTGCTCGTAGGGAATTTCGAGGAAATCGCGGAGGGGAGGGGTCGACATGCGTGGCTCCTTGGTGAGGTCCGGAGCACTCCTTCGCACACCAGACAGTCTCGGTCGAGGCCCAACAATGCTTCAGGCCCGGACGTTTAGTCTTAAGTGCATCAGAAATAGTTCAAACGTCAGTGACTCTCGTCGAAGAGCTTGAGCTCGCTCCTCGGTCGCGTGGTGCACGGGTGCTCATCGGGCGACGGCGAAGTCGGTGAAGCCGAAGCCGCTCAAGGTCGCGATGGTGGTGAGCGTCATGCCGGCGACCGGCGTCGCGAACAACACGACGTCGGTCTGCGTGAGCGTGTAGTGGCGGCCCGCCAGAGAGAAGACGCGCTTCGGTGAGGCCGGCAGGACGCCGGAGAACGAGGGCGCCGACGCGGCCGTCGCGGTGTCGACGTTGCCCCAGACGAGCAGGCGGTGGTTCGACAGGTTCCGCACGCCCGCGGCCAGCACCGCGCCATCGCAGCTGAGGTCGGCGATGAAGTCGTTCGTCGAGAAGGTCCCCGCGGCGCTCGCGAGCATCACGTCTGGCGCGCGTGCGGTCGAGAAGGTCGCCGGCGTGTTCCACAAACCGATGCCGGTCGACAGCGTCACCGCGCCGAAGGAGCCGCCGCCCACCAGCCGTGAGTTCGAGAGCCCGAGCGCCCACACGTTGGCGTTGGTGGTCGCGAAGTCGTGCATCGGCTGACCCGTCGCAAGGCCTGCGCCGTTCCATGCGAGCAAGCCGGCGCCGCTGATCTGCCCCATGAAGAGGCGATCGCCGCCGGAGGAGGCCAACGGCACGTAGACCAGCGAAGGCAGTTGATTGAACGGGTGCTTGAAGGCGGCGCGCGTCGTCGGGTTCGCCGAGACCGGCAGGCGCCACGCGCCCTCCTGACTCCAGGCCAAGAGGCTGAGCCCGTCACCCATCGTCGCCGTCGTCAGGCGCGTGAGCGGCTGCGTCGGAGCGGGTGTCAGCGCGGTCAGTGGAATGGTGAAAGACGGCGCGGAGAGGGCTGTGACGCTCAGACCGTCGGCCCAGTTGGCGATGCCAGCGTTGCCGAGCACGAAGACCTGGGAACCGAAGGTCGCGACGGCTCGTGCGCCAGGGAGCGCGAGCGCCAGGTCCGCAGGCCGCGCCGTCGAGAGCGTGTGCGGGTTGTTCCACAGCAGCAGGCTCGCGCCGTCGGTGACGAAGAGCCGCTGTGAGACGACCGTGAGCCTCGCGCTCGAGGAGGTCACGCTGCCGAAGCCGTTCGAGGCGACCACCGAATACTGAGCGCCATCGTCTCCAGCGACCGTCGCGGGAGTCGTGTGGCTCGAACTCTGCGAGACGAGCTGGGTTCCCGCGGCGCCAACCATCGTGGTGGCGACCACCGTCGCGCCCTTTCGCCATTGCAGCGTGATGGGCGCGGTCCCTGACACGGCGATGGTGAAGGTCGCCGTGAGCCCGACGCGCACCGTCGTCGCTGAAGGCTGCGTGGCGAACGTGGGTGCAGTCCCCGTCGCGGAGCCGCCGGCTGCTGCTCCACCGCCTGCTGCTCCACCAGCCGCTGCTCCACCGGCGGCTGCTCCACCGGCGGCTGCTCCACCGGCCGCTGCTCCACCGGCGGCTGCTCCACCGGCGGCTGCTCCACCGGCGGCTGCTCCACCAGCCGCTGCTCCACCGG
>JBBAQZ010000030.1:0-98156 GCA_040400045.1 Myxococcaceae bacterium | reverse complement strand
CGGCTGCTCCACCGGCCGCTGCTCCACCGGCCGCTGCTCCACCAGCCGCTGCTCCACCGGCCGCTGCTCCACCAGCCGCTGCTCCACCAGCCGCTGCTCCACCGGCGGCTGCTCCACCGGCCGCTGCTCCACCGGCCGCTGCTCCACCAGCCGCTGCTCCGCCAGCCGCTGCTCCACCGGCCGCTGCTCCACCGGCCGCTGCTCCGCCTCCAGTCGCGGCACCACCTGAAGAGCCGCCATCGACGAACGGATCCACCACGACCGAACCACAGGAGGAAGCCACCACCATCACCACCAGCACACGGAGCAGGCGCATGGCCCTCTTCTCACCGCACCCGAAAAGGCGGCTCACGGTCACCACGAGATTCCTCCACCGAGGCCGCTCTGCAGACCTGGCGCGCCGACCAGACCGATGCGAGTGCCGCCGAACTCGAGGGCGACTGAAGGCAGACTGAGCCCCACCTCGTTGCGCCACTCGAGGAAGAAAGACCCCGACAGCCTCCACTGCAGCGCGACGACAGCAGCCAGCTCGGCCACAAAGCGCTCGACGCCACCGGTCACCGGAGTGATGCCCTGGACGAAGACCTGTCGACCACCGACGCCAAGGCCGAGGGGAACGGACCAGCGCTCGGACACCACGACACGAGCGAACGCTCTCACCGCGAACGAGACCTCCCGAACGACCGCCACCAGCCCCTCTCGCGACACCTGAAGCCAGGTGAGGCCCGGCAGCGTCAGCTCGAACCCGAACACCCGCCACGGCCACACCGTCACGCCGGCCGAGACGCCGCCACCGACGCCCACCGACGGACTCCATCGGGCCACGCCCCTCGCGCTCACCTCGCCCCGCCAGGTCGTCTGGAGTTCGCTGGCGTCGGATGTCCGCGGCGAGCGCTTGGCTGGCAAGGGAGGAGCCGTGCGGACGGGAGCGCTCAGCGAAGACGCGTCGCTGCGGAGCCAGTCGGTCACACGAATCGCCCACACGGCGTCGTCGCTCGGGTCGTCGAACGTCGCGACGCGAGGCTCGAACACCACGCGGGCCACGAGCTGGTGAGGGGCACACACGACTTCTCCCCGGGCGCCGGACGTCGCCGGTTCGTCGGAGCGGCGCCGCACCACCCGATAGCCCAGCGCGCGGAGCTCGCTCTCGAGTCGCGTCATCACGCGAAGCTCGGTGTCCGAGACGAGGTCGATGACGGGCGCCTCTGCCACCGCCCCGCGCCACATCAATGCCAGCACGGCCAGCGTCACGGCATGCACCGCTGCCGGAACGCCTCCGCGAGCGGCGCTGCGGGGAACCGCTCCACGTACCTCTTCGCGAGGGCACAGGCTCGGGCGCCGTCACCGCGGGTCGACTCCAGCTGGACCCGCCGGGCCAGCGCCTCTGCGGCCAGCGAACCGGCCGGCGCTTCGAGGTCGTAGGCCTCGTAGTGCGCGAGCGCCTGCGTGAGCGCGCCCCGCTGCTCCGCGAGCCGGCCCTGGGTAAAGCGCGCCGTCGCAGCCTGCGCCGTACCGGGAAAACGCCGACGAATCGTCTCGCAGGTCTGCTCCGCCACGTCGTCACGACGCTGGAACCGCGCCGCATCGGCCAGCGCCAGCAGCACGGGCGCGCCCTGCTCGCGGAGCACGTCGTCGAGCCGAGGGAGCGCTTCGTCGAGCACCGCCGTCGTCTTTCCTTCCGCGACCCACTCGGACCAATGGGCTGGTTGAACGACGGGAGCAGACACCGCCGGTGGCGGTGCCGGCGGCCTGGGCCTCACGCTGGGCGCCACCGGCTGCGGCGCTGGCGCTGGCTCCGGTTCGAGGGGCGCGACGTCGACTGGTGGCGCGACGGGGGCCACCGTGGCGTGTCTCGGCACCTCGACCGCGAACAGGTCGAAGCGGGCGCCAGCGTTCAGCGACTTCGTCACCTGACCGTCGCGGAGCTCGACCGAGCCCTCGAGCACCACGAGCAATCCATCGGACTGCGAGGTGTCGGCCGCGAAGTGCGCTGACGAGGTGACGTGTACCGTCCAGCGGCCGAGCTTCACCGTCGTCGCGGCCGTCTTCGGCGCACGGACGTCGACGTGGCCCTGCGCCAACACCACCGACGTCGTGTCGCCGGTGGTCTCGATGCGCAGGTCGCTCGCGGGCCCCGTCTCGATGACGGTGCCATCGGCAAGCACCACGGGGCGCACACGCTCGGGCGTCAGGCCCGGAGCGACGACGACGGGCTCCGGCGCGTCACGCCGGCTCAGCAGCCCACCGACGAGGCCCAGCACGAGCACGCACACCGCGATGATGACCCGCGCTCGCCTGCGACGCGTCGTGCCGTCCGCGCGGTCGAGAAACGCGGTGGGAACACCCTCGACGGGCGGCGCGACGAGCACCTCACGCGCCTCGCGTCCGAGCTGTTCGAGCTCAGTCTTCATCGGAACTCCCATCGAGCCTCGCCGCGAGCGCGGGGAACTGCTGCGCTCGGGTGAGCAACTGCAGGCGCGCCGAGCGCAGTCGCCGCTTCGCGGTCGCGAGTGAGACATCGAGCGACACCGCCACCTCGTCGAGGGACTGCTGTTCGAGGTAGCGCAGGCCGAACGCGAGCCGCTCCTCGGGCTCGAGCAACTCCATCGCCTCGAGCAGCTCGGCAATCACGCGTGGGGCGCTCGGGTCGGTCGGCAGCACGGCCTTCGGCGTCGAGAACGGGAGCGCTCGCCGCACCACGCTCCACCGCCAGGCGCTGCGCAGGCGACGACGCGCCACGTTCACCGTCACGCCCAAGAGGAAGCCCCGCATCGGCTGCATGAGGTCGAGGCTGGCGAGCCGCCCCTGGAGAATGAGGAAGACATCCTGGGTGAGGTCGTCGAGGTCGCCCGCCGCGCGGGGCCCGAGCAACCGGAACAAGACCCCGCGAACCCACGGCGCCTCGTGCCGCCACACCTCGGCGGCGGCGAGCCGGTCACCTCGCCGGAACGCCTCCCAGGCCGAGGGAGCGACCGCCCGGTGCTCTTCGAGCACGATGACGTTGTCCGTCTCGGGCTCGGCAGCCTGGCGCTGGACACGGGTCGGCACGCAGTCCTCTCACCGGTCCCGAAGAACCGGCTCACGACAGGTGGGCTGCCTCCCACACTGCTCAGTTCTGCAGCGCGCCTGCGTTGATCCACGAACGAATGGTCACCAGCTCGTTCGGCGCGACGGCGCCCCGGTTGTACGGCATCTGCGCGCCACACGCGACGGGCACGCCGCCCTGGAGCTTCCGGAACAACAGCGAGAAGCTCGGGTTGAACGCCTGAACGCGCTTGGTGGCGATGGAGCAGCTCGTGCCCTTGCCGTGGTTGGCCAGCATCGCGGTGTAACTCGCCGACGCGTTGAAGCGGTTGATGGCGAAACCTCCACTCGCTGTCGTCGTGCTGCCGTGACACGAGGAGTTCGAGCACCCGCCGAACGCCGTGCTGCCGATGACGCTGTCGCTGAGGATGTTCGAGAAGCGCGGTGCGCGCACAGCCACGGCCTGGGTGAAGCTCACCGGTGGGTTGGTCCCGTCCGACACCTCGACCCGAATCGACCACTCAGGGAACGGGTTCGTCGTGTCGGAGTTCTGCGTGACATCGCTCGAGTACCAGGTCGGCGCGGGAAGCGTGGTGTCGTTGAAGGTGCCGCCGTCGGGGCCCGAGACGACGCTCCACGAATAGGTGAGCGGCTGGTTCTCGGGGTCGAACACGTCGGGCGTCAGCGTGAGGAGTTGTCCCGCGAAGACGGGGAGCGTGAGCGGCGTGGTGCTGCTCGCCTTCGTCAGGATGATGCCCGTGAGGAACGGGGGCTGGTTGGTGCTGCCACCCGCCGCACCGCCTGCTGAGCCGCCTGCCGTTCCACCCGCCGTCGCGCCACCGGCGGAACCTCCCGCGACGACGCCGCCCGCACTTCCGCCCGCGGCTGATCCACCCGCATCACCACCAGCGCTGGCGCCTCCAGCCTCTCCTCCCGCCGGACCGCCGGCGACGGAACCACCCGAACTCCCACCACCCGAACTCCCACCAGCCGCGCTCCCGCCCGCCGCGCTCCCGCCCGCCGCCACCACGCCGCCCGCCGACCCGACGCCCCCGCCCGAGCCTGCGTCGGCCCCGACCACCGGAGCACCACACGCCCACACCAGTCCGACCATGGATGACGTGGCCACGACGAGGCGCGCATTGATGAACTTCATGCCGGCGAACTCACCACAAGCAGGCTGGCGCTTGAAGCACTCCACGAGGCAACTGCCCTCTGGGGTGTCGTTGGACCGAAACTCGACGCCTCGCGGGAGAAGGACGAGTACGAGAACAGCCAGCCGGGGCCAGCCGCCCACCCGTGAACGTCGTCACGGCTTCGGTGGCTCGGCGCCGCCGGTGACCAGCACCTTGTTCTCCTTCGGTGGCCGCCCGGAGCTGCAGGTGAACAGTTGCGTGACCTGCTTCAGGCCGAACTGAACGACGACGGGTGGCGCAGCCTGGCCGGTGACCCCGAGCGCCTCGAGACACAGAAAGTGGAGCTGCAGGCGCGCGCCAGGTCTCTGGGTGAAGCGCACGCCGGCTGCGGACAGACCAACGAAGGCTCGACGGTGAGAATCAACGCGAGGAGTGAGGTCATGGCTCAGTACCTGATTCTTTCGAGAAAGGACTGGTCTGGCACCGGAAGGCCAGCGGCCCGAGTCTGTCGCTCCATCACCGAGTACAGCTCGGGAGCATACCGAAGCAGTCGCGCCTGGCTCTCGAGGTCGACACCTCGCTCGAGTTCGTTCACCGACAAGCCCTTGAGCGCTTCGCGAAGCGCGCCGCAATTTCGCGGTGGGAGCGGCGAAGGCAGGCCGCGACAGAGGTCCTCCAGCAGCGCATCTCGACGAGTTGCGTCCTGTGGGCGTTCGGGAGTCGCCTTCAGCGCGTTTCGACGTTGGTCGATCTCTGCCATCAAGGCCTCGAGCTCGGCGCGCATCGATGCGCTTCATGCCGGCGAACTCGCCACAGGCAGGCTGGCGCTTGCAGCGCTCCGCGAGGCAACTGCCCTCTGCAGTGCACACTCTTTTCTCACCACATGAGTCGCTTTGCCGACGTGGGTCTGGGTATGGTTCCCGGGTGGTTCGCTCCCCGCTCGCCTGCCTCGTCGTCCTGTTCCTGATCACCGCGTGTGAAGGCTCGATCCTCACGACGGAACAGCCTCCCAGCGGAACCGGAGGAGGAACGGCCACGGGCACCGGCGGTGGCTTCGTCGGAGTCGTCCCCGACGCCGGTCCGGTCGCCTGCGAGCCCGGCATGCAGCAGGTGCCCAAGCTCCTGCGCCTGTCGAACCATGAGTACCAGACCATCGCGTCCGACGTGCTCGGCGTGCCCCTCGCGGCCTCGCTCTTCACCCGATGGACGCCGGTCGCGCAGGTCTACGGCTTCGACACCATGAGCGAGACGCGCATCGACGCGCAGGGCCTCGAGGAGCAGCTCGCCACCGCCCAGTCGCTCGCCAACCTCGCGCTCGCCACTCCGGCGCTCACTGCGCACTGCCCCGCCGTGCTGCCAACGCAGACGCCCGCCTGTCCGCTCAAGCCCGTGTACTCGGCGATGGACGACTTCTCGGACACGCAGGGTCGCGACTGCTGGTCGTACCTGGACTCGAGCGGCGCACCGATGGTGTTCGACAACGCGAACTCCCGCTGGCGCAAGGCGGTCGACCAGGGGGTGTATCTCTGGCGCACTGGCGCGCACCCGGGAGGTGCCGTCGACGCCGTTCGCCGCTGGCTCAGCCCTGTCGATGGGGCCCTCTCGCTCACCGGAGCCTTCAGTGATGGAGACCCCACCGGCGGTGATGGCGTGGCGGTCTCGATTCGCAAGAACGGGACGCCCGTCTTCTCTCAGGACATCCCGAAGCGGGGCCGCGCGCCCTTCACGCTCTCATTCCCGGTGGCGCGGAATGACCAGCTCGAGTTCGTCGTGAACCGGAAAGGCAACACCAGCTACGACTCGACCGGCTTCGCGGTCTCGATGACCTTCACCCAGACTCCGCGCAAGCAGGCGTGGACGTGGAGCACCTGCGTCGAGCCGCTGGTGACGCGCCTGGCGAGCCGCTCGTTCCGCCGGCCGATTCGCGCCGAAGAGCTCGCCGACTACCAGGCGCTCTTCAACACCTCTCTTCAGGGCGCGACGACCGCGGGCTTCACCGAGCCAGTCGATGAAGCACTCTCGGCCGTGCTGCAGGCCGTCTTCCTCTCGCCCAACGTCGTCTTCAAGCCCGAGCTCGTTCCCGGTGGCCTCGACGTCGCCGAGCGTGGCTACGGCGTCGCCTCACGGCTGAGCCTCTTCTTCCGAAGTTCCATCGCCGACGACGCGCTGTGGACGCTCGCCGGCTCGGGCGGGCTCTCGTCACCTGACGCCATTCGCGCGCAGGCGAGCCGCTTGCTCGAAGAGAACCGCGACCGCTTCGCACACAGCTTCGGCGGGCAGTGGCTCGACTACCGCGAGACGACCCTCACCGGCCCACTCGCCGCGTCGATGCAGAAGGAGTCACACGACGTCTTCGCCGCCGTCGTGCAGGCCGACCTGCCCGCGGAGAAGTTGCTGCGTCCCGGGTTCACCATCGTCGACGCTCCGCTCGCGTCACACTATGGCTTGTTCGTTCCGGGCATGGGCGCGGGCCGCGTGACGACCACCGAGCGCGGCGGCGTGCTGTCACAGGCCGGGTTCCTGATGAGCACCGCGAACGGCTCGGAGTTCCGCAGGCCGATTCACCGTGGCATCTGGGTGCTCCAGCGCCTGTTGTGCCGTCCGTTGCCCAAGCTCGACGCCGCGACGCTCGAGGAGATCGGCAACTCGTTCAACGCCATCAATCGCAACCTGCCGCTGCCCGAGCAGATGAAGCTGCACCGCGACTCGAGCAACCGCTGCGGAGGCTGTCACAGCTCCATCGACCCGGTTGGACTGTCGCTCGAGAAGTACGACCCGCAGGGCCAGTGGCGCACCACCTACGCGAACGGCGCGCCCATCGTGACGAACCTCGAGCTCGACGGCCGAATCGTGCGTGACCCGCACGAGCTCGCGCAGGCCATCGAAGCGAACCCCGACTACCGCAGGTGCGTGGCCGACAAGCTGCTCACCTTCGGTCTCAACCGCGGTCCGCGCGAGAGTGAAGCATGCGTGAAGGAAGAGCTGGGGCGCCCGAAGCTCGGCGCGCCTCCGGGCTTCAAGACCATGACCGTCGACGCCTTCATGAAGGCGCTCGAGCTGACCGGGGTGACTCCATGAAGGCCGCGCGTCGCGAGGTGCTGAAGTGGCTGGGCGTGCAGCTGGCGCTCCCCCTGGTGCCTGCGGTGGCGTGGGGGCAGGCCACGGGGATGCGAAAGCGCTTCATCGGCGCCTACGTCCCCAACGGCGCGTACATGCCGATGGGCGTCGACGGCAGCTGGACCTGGGCCGAGGCGCTGCAGCCGCTCGACGCCGCGGGCCTTCGCTCGAACACGATGGTGGTGCGCAAGCTGTTCAACGGCTTCCCGGGGCACGACCCGCACTGGCAGAACTGCGCGGGCTTCCTCTCGTGCGAGCCGATGGTGCTCGGAGACCCCGGCGTCGCGCGCTGTGGCATCACCGTCGACCAGAAGGTGGCCGACCGGTACCCGACCTCGATTCGCTCGCTGGAGATCGGCGGCATCTACTACCACGTGCACCCGCTGAACGATCACCCCGGGTACTCGAACGACTACCTCAACCGCATCAGCTGGCAGGCGCCCGACAAGTTCCGCTCGCCGATTCCGAATCCCGCGCAGCTCTTCAACAAGCTCTTCGGCGGACAGGAAGGGAGCGCCGCGCAGATTGCCTGGCTGCACGGCCGCAAGCGGTCGGTGCTCGATCAACTCCACAAAGACGCGACGCGCATGTCGGGCCGGCTGCCGCAGAGCTATCGGCCGGTGCTGATCTCGTACCTGGAGACGGTGCGCGAGGTGGAGCGGGGCCTCACGCAGGGTGGCTTCACCTGCATGCCGAACCTCGCCCAACCGACGCAGGACTTCTCGGACCCGAACACGAACTACGCGCTTCGTTTCCAGCTGATGCACCAGATGGTGGTGCTCGCGATGCAGTGCGGGCTCACCAACGTCGCGACCATCATGTACGGGCCCGGCGTGTCCGAGTCGCTCACCTTCCCCGAAGCGCTCGGCGGCGGAGCCAACCATCACGGCTGCGCGCACCACGGCGGCACGGCGAGCTCCATCACGCGACTGAAGGCGATGAACCGCGTGCAGACCGGCTTGCTCGCGGACCTGTTGCTCAAGCTGCGCACCGCGAACCTGCTCGACGAGACGCTGGTGCTCTACGGCTCGGACATGTCGGACGGCAACGTGCACCTCGCAGAGAACCTGCCGATGCTGGTGTGCGGCGCTGGCGCGGACCTCAAGTTCGGCCAGGACATCGTGCCCGCCGCGCGACGCCCGCTGTCTGATCTGCACATGGAGCTGTTCTCGCTGCTGGGCGTGACGTCGATGACCAGCTTCGGCAGCGGCGTGTGCCGGAGCACGGGGCAGCCCCTCGGCCTCCGCGTGTAACGACGCAGGCTCGTGTGCCCCGCCAACGCTTGCGTGAAGGCTGCGCCACCGTGCTATCCCCTGCGCGTGTCGTCTTCGCTCGTCACCGGCCTGTTGGGCATCGCGCTGGGCCTGCGGCACGCCGTCGAGCCCGACCATCTGGCCGCCGTGTCGACGCTGGCGACCGAGCAGCGCACCGTTCGCGCGGGGCTGTGGCTGGGCGCGCTGTGGGGCATCGGCCATTCGTGCTCGCTCTTCGTGGTGGGTGGCACGCTCGCGTTCGTCGGCGCCCAGATGCCGCCGCGGGTCGGCGCCGGGTTCGAGCTGCTCGTCGCGGTGATGATCGTCGCGCTCGGGGCCAGGGCCGTCCGGCGCTCGGCGCTCGAAGGCAGTCAGGGCGCGGTCGCCACGCACCAGCACGGAACCCTGAAGCACACCCACCCTGCCCCGGCCGAGCACGTGCACCTTCGCAGCTGGACGTTCGCGACCCGGCCCCTCCTGGTGGGGCTGATGCACGGGCTCGCAGGCAGCGGTGCACTGACGGCGCTGGTGCTCGCCGAGCTGCACACCGTCACCGCCCGGCTTGGCTACATCGCGCTCTTCGGGGCCGGCTCCATCGTCGGCATGGCCTTGCTCACGGGCCTCGCGGGAGTGCCGTTGATGCGGCTCGTGCGCGCCCCACGGCTCGCCGCCACCGCGTTGGCGACGTCGGGGCTCCTCTCCATCGGCGTCGGGCTGTGGTGGGGCCTGTCGTCGGCGCAGCAGCTGTTCACCCTCGGGTGACGGGCGTGCTCCCGGTGCCGCGGCAGAGGCCGCTTCGCGAGGTGATGCCGTGGCTCGCGCTGGCGCTCCTGGTCTGGGCCGCCGGGCTGCTGGTGCAGCGCAGTCGTCCCGTCGAGCGAGCACCAGAGCTTGCCGACTGGCAGCGTTCCTTCCGCGAGCTGCCCCAGGCCGAGCAGCGCACCTTCCGTCACCTGCGCGAGGCGTTGCCCGAGCTGGAGCGGCTGCGCGTCGAGACAGGCCGCTGGCCAGAGCCCCAGACGATGCGGGACGAGCGCGTCGAGCCCTTCCGTGAAGACGAGCTGACGACGCCGCGCGTGTGGACGCTCCGACAGCACGGCGTCTACGCGAGCTACGTCGGCGTGCCGGTGGCCGACCCGGCGGCCCAGCGCTGGGTGGTGCTGCTCGTCGAGCCGTCGACGAACGAGCCCGCGCCTCCAGAAGACGAAGAGCACCACACGCGGGCCGACGGAGTGCCAGTGCATGTCACGCTCTGGTCGCAACCCAACGACGCCGAGCCCGTGCCAGACGAGGTGCTCGCGTTCCCGGCGGCGCAGGGCTTTCTCCAGCGCGTCGGCCGCTGAGCCACGCGCCTCGAGCCGGCCCGGCGCCTCTGCGTCAGAACCTCAGGTGCTGCTCGCCTTGTCCTTGCCAATCTCATGGCGAAGGAAGGCGTGCAGTTTGGTCGCTACGGAGTCAGGCATCGCGCGCGCCATCACCTTGCGACACACCGAGGTGGTGGCGCGGTAGGTCGACAGGAAGTCCTCGCAGGGCTGACAGCCGCCGAGGTGCTCCTCGAGCTTCGACTTGAGGTCGGCAGGGAGGGCGCCGTCGACGTAGTCGGCGAGCAGGTCGATGCAGTCCTGGCAGGTCTTCGTCTCGCTCACGCAGCTCCCCACGGCGCCTTGGTCAGCTCTCTACTGCTGAGGCGGTTGGCTCCGTGCAACCCCAAATGGGCACTCTGAACGGGTGAGCAGTCGGCGTGAGACGTCCTCGAAGGCCGAGTGAGAACGGGTCAACTGGCGCGATCGCCGTAGAAGCGGTCGATGGCGGCACGAAGGGACAGCCGGGCGCGGTGCAGGCGGCTCTTGATGGCCGGCACGGAGTCTCCGGTCGCCACGGAAATCTCCTCGTACGAGAGGCCCTCGACGTCTCTGAGCAGGAAGACCTGCCGGTACTCCTCCGGCAGCCTCGATGAGGCGTCGTCGATGGCCTTGCGGAGCTCGGCGTCGAGGGTCTGCTCCTCGGCGTCACGGCTCCAGTCAGCGACGTCATCGATGAGACTGCCGCGCTCGTTGAAGGTAGGTGCGCCTTCGGGCTCCTCGACGGTGGCCGTCACCTTCCGATGGCGCAGGCGCATCAGCGCGTAGTTCGAGGCGATGCGGTACACCCACGAGCCAAACGCCGACTCGCCGCGAAACTCGGGCAGGTGGCGGTACGCCGCGAGGAAGGCTTCCTGCACCACCTCGGCGGCGTCATCGTCACTGCGAAGCATGCGTGACGCCATGGCGAAGACGCGCTGCTGGTGCCGCTCGACCAGTTGCTCGAACGCAGCCATCTCACCCTGCTGCGCTCTCACGAGCAGCTCGCTGTCCTCGTCCCTCTCCACGTTGGGCCCACCGTTGTCAGTTCCATGCGGACCGTCAAGCCGCTTCCCGGTGACTTCAGTGGGCTGCGTGATGCGGGCCATGAAACACTCCGGTACGCCGACAAAGGATGCGCGAGCGCACACCTCCACGCCCGACTGCTCTACGAGCCGTCTCGTGTTCCGTTTCAGGACTTCGAGGCAGGTCGCCGGTGCCTGACGTTACAGCGGAACCGTGTTTCCAGTGGGTTGGCGTCGCACTCACAGGTGCGCCTCGGTCTCGACGATGCGGCCGACCCGAGCGACCCCATCGAGCTCGTGGACCAGCAACTGGCCAAGGAGTGCTCTGGCGACCTCCACCGTGTCCCTCGCGGCGAAGCTTCGGAGGAGCGTCTTCATCGTCAGTCGCGAATCGCCGACTGCAGCAGCTTGAGCTGGATGTTGAGCTTCAGCGCGTCGCACCGCTCGTGAATCACGTCGGACAGGTTGTTGAACACCAGGGTCGAGTTCTCCTGCGTGTAATAGCTGCTGATCTGGCTGATCAACCCCAGCAGGTCGGACACCAGCGACAGGTAGTGCATGTTCTCCTTGCGGAGCGCGTCGTCCTTCAACGCCAGCACGTCCTTGTTCGACTGCAGCTGACTCAACACCGAGATGAGCGAGTTGAGCTCGTGGAACTGTCGGCGCCAACCCATCGCGTCGATGCCAAGGAGCGCGAGGAACGCGAGGCCGATGTTGATGAGGATGCTGAAGAACGCGTCGACCCCCTGAAGCACTTCGCTGGTGGCCTCGGTCGACGGCGTCACGGCGGCCTCGGAGAGGCTGTGGTTCGGCCGGAGCAGTCGCGAAGCCTGCGCGAGCAGGCGGGGCGTGAGGCCATCTCGGGCCACGAGGAAGGTCGACACGCTCCACAGCGCGGTCGGCTGCTCGGGCACCCGCGGCGCCTGAGACAACCAGCCGGGCTCGAGCGTGGTGCGCTCGAGGTAGTCGAGGCGTTGCGCCCGGGCGCCGAGGGGCAGGTCCGACAGGATGAAGCCGGCCTTCGCGAGGCGGGACACGCCGCGCATCGTCTTCTCGTCGGACGGATCCTTCACCACGAAGACCGCGTCGACGTCCGCGGGGACGGCCACCTCATCGGCGACGGTCAGCGAGCTCCAATCGTGCCGGAGCACCGGCATCGCCTGACTGCCCAGCACCTCGAGCACCGCGAGGAGCACCGAGTGACTGCCTTCGTGCGCCGTCGAGGTCATCACGATGCGCGCGTCGAGCAGGCTGGGCACGCCCGGCTTCAGGAAGAGGAGCGCGAGCTCGCGGCTGGGCAGCTCAGCGCGGTGGAGCACCGGAGGCACCGCGATGCCGCCCTGCACGAAGGCGAGGTCGACCTGCCCCGTCGACACGTGGCGCGCGGCCTCGAAGCTGCCCTTCACCTCGACGACCTCGATGGACAAGCGCGGGTCTGCCTTGAGCAGGTCCTTCAAGCCAGCGGCGTCACGGTCAGGGAGCGCGAGGCTCAACGCTGTCACGCGAAAGAACGTCACGTACGTCCAGGCGAGCAACGCCACGAGCGCGACCGACAGGAACATCACCGGCAGGCGATGAAGACTCAGCGGGTGCTTCATGCGCTCCGAGATGACCTCGGCGTGGCGAGCCGCCTGCGCGATGGACGAGGTGGCGCGCGCGAGCCCTTCGTGGGTCGGCAGCTCGACCTTCACGCGGCTGGCGATGGCCGTCGCGGTCTCGATGAGCGGGCGAATCTCGAGCCGGGCGACGTTCAGCGAAGGACGAGCCATGGGCCCTGCGTTCAATCACGAAGCGGCGCGGGAGCCGAGGCGCTCGTCACCTCGCAGCCGTCAGCAGGCGACTTCGTGGACTTCCCAAAGCCGCTGCACCTCGAGGCCGAGCTCGACCGCGAACGCTGCGCCGTGGCCGATGGCGAGGAAGCGACGGTGCCAGCCTGCGTGGCGCTGGCGCGGAGCCCTGGTCCGGCGCGAGAGAAGCTCCGACGAACGACTTCGAGTTCCTACCCGTCGTCTTCGCGAAACGTCCACGACGGAACGAAGGGTTCGAGCGTCTCCCGATGCGCGGCGGCCGTCGCGCGAATCAACTTCACCTGCTCCGGCCCGAAGCGATCGAGCGTGGTGAGCATCTGCCGCATGCGCAGGTTCTTCGAGAGGCGCTCGCGGTGCTGCGCGAGGAAGTCCCAGTACATCGCGTTGAAGGGACACGCCCTCTCGCCAACGCGTTGGTCGGGGTCGAACGCGCACCGCGCACACGGCGCCTCGTGTTTCGCCGCCACCGGGCCTCTGCCTTTCGCCGAGAGCCCCGACTGCCGCTTCAGGTACGCCGCCGATGCGATGTACGGCTTGGTGGTGAAGGCATCGGAGCCGTGGGTACCCATACCGACGACGTTGGGCAGCTCGACCCACTCGTAGGCGTCGACGAAGGCGGCCCAGAACCAGTGCGACACGGCGCGTGGATCGAGGCCCGCGAGCGTCGCGTAGTTGCACAGCACCATCAGTCGCTGAATGTGGTGCGCGTACCCGGTGTCATGCACCGACTGCACGGCCTCCTTCACGCACTGCATCGACGTGCGCTCGGGAGCCCAGAAGAAGTCGGGCAACGGCAGCTTCGCTCCGAGCCCGTTGGCGCCGCGCAGCCCCGGCATCAGCCACCAGTACGTGCCGCGAATGAACTCCCGCCAGCCGATGACCTGGCGAATGAAGCCCTCGGCGCTCGCGAGCGAGACGTGGCCCTTCTCGTATTTCGCGGCAGCCGCTCGGGCAACCTCGTCGGGCCTCAAGAGCCCGAGGTTGAGCGGCACCGAGAGCAACGAGTGAAAGAGGAAGCGCTCGTCGCTGCGAATCGCGTCTTCATAGGGCCCGAAGTCCTTCAGCCGCGTGTCGACGAAGTGCTTCAGCCACGAGAGCGCCTGCGTGCGCGTCACCGGCCAGCCGAACCCTTCGAGCGCGCCCCACGAGCCGACGTCTTCCCGGCCGACCCAGCGCATCACCTTCTGCGTGAGCTCATCCGGCGCGAACCACGGCACCTTCGGCATCGTGACGCCGCGCGCGTGTTCGCGGTTGTCAGCATCGAAGCTCCACTTGCCACCTTCGGGCTTGCCCTTCGCGTCGACGAGCAGCCCGAGCTTCTGCCGCATGAGGGGGTAGAACTGGTCCATCCGCACCTGCTTGCGGCCCTTCACCCAGTCGAGGAACTCCTCGCGCGTGGTGATGAAATGTCCACCCGGTCCGCCGTCGTCGTGCAGCGTCAGCGGGAGCGTCTTCGTGAGTTCGCGAAACCGCGCGTCGATGGCCCACTCCTTCGGCGCCATCGCGTGGAGTGACGTCGGCTTCGCCCACTTCGCGAACGCGGCGACCCCGCTCGCGTAGTCATCGGCCAACCGGTGCTCGACGTGAAACCCGGCGGCTCGTCGCTCTTCGACGAAGTGGCGCAGCGAGCTGACGATGAGCGTCAGCTTCTGCCGGTGCCACGGCATGGCGTGAATCTTCGCGCGCGTCTCGAGCACGAGGAGCTGGCCGTCCGCAGGCGTCTTCGGGAAGGCCGCGAGCGTCGGGTCCTGGTCCCACGGGAGCACGACGGTGACGCGGTTCTTCCCCGGCGCGGGGTGCTTCGTGACGTCTTCGACCGGCAGTGGCTTCGACACCGCAGAGGCCTAACGAGAGGCCCTCGCCACTTCCACTCTCAGCCGCCCCCACCGGAGTCGAGGGGGCCGGCCGCCACGAGCTGGAGGAGGACGAGAATGAACCCAGGCACGGCGACGCCTGCCAGCGCGAACGCGAGCGCGCTCGGCCTCAGAACTTCCTCGTGAAGGGCATCGGCTTGCGCATCCGCACCAGCAGGAGCAGCGGCACCAGCACGTACGGCAGGTTGAGCGAGAGGTACTTCACCGGGTTGGGTGTGCGGAATTCAGCTTCACCGAAGAACTCGACGCCGAAGACGATGACGCCGGTGACGACGCAGATGACCGACGCGAACATGACGGCTGGCAGCTGAATGCCGTTCTTTCCCTTCACCAGGCACCACGCGAGCACGAGGTAGAACGGTGCGTAGACGAAGAGTGACAGCCCGGTCACCATCCGCATCCACACCGGCGGGTGCATGAACAGCGGGTCGGTCCCCATCGCGTAGGAATAGTTCGCGCGCACCACGGGATTGGCGCTGTCCGGCGTCAGCTCGATTCCGAAGGTGGGAATCGTGTCGCTGATGCCGGTGGAGAGCGCGAAGACCACGAAGACGACCGCGAAGAAGACATCGATTCGCCGCTCGCGCAGCGGCAGGTTCTGAAGCTCACGCATGGTCAGTCTTTGACCTCACCGAGCCCGACAAACGCCTGAATCACCATCACGACAGAGGGACGTTGCTCGAAGCGCAGCCCACCCCTGCCGTCGTGCTGCTCAGCCTTGCCCGCGCCCTCCTCTTTCGCCTTCATCTTCTTCATGTCGACGGACTTCTCCACTGGGCTCGCGACGTCTTGAGCAGGGAACGACGTTGTTCCGCGAAGCGTCGGTGTGCAAGGGCTGCGTGCGCTCTGACGACCGACGACTGGTGCTACCGTTCTGTGGTGCGCCTTTCGGCCTGTCTCGTCCTCCTGCTGGCAGCGTGCGATGGCCTCGACCCTCACCATCCTCCGGAGTACCGATGCACAGTGGCCGGCGGGCCGGGTGGTGCCGCTCCCCGAAGACGGGCTCGGGTTCTGGAGCGTTCGCGGCACACTCCTCGCCCGCCCGCTCAGCGCCTCGGAGGTCTTCCTCCGCTTCATCGCCGACGAAGACGGCTTTCGCGCCGAGCCGGGACGTGGCGGCTTCTCGATGCACGTCAACGGTGTGCGCGGCGCCTCGAGCCGTCTCGCGCACGGTGACGTCATCGGCGTCGAGCGCTTCGTCTTCCGCTACCAGACTCACGATTGGCCGGGTCCCTTCGACGCCGCGCGCGAGGCGACGCTGGCGGAAGCCGACGACGCAGGCTGGGCCGTCTACGCCGACTGGCTCGTCGAACAGGGCAGCCGACAGGGATCGCTCTTCACCAGCGAGCCCGACGTCGACGAGCAGGCGCGATGGCTGTGGCCGCTCGCCATCGAGCTCCAGGACGCGCGCGTCGACGCCCTCTTTCGCCGCGGCCGCGTGCATGCGCTCACGGTGAGAGACCCCCGCCTGCTGCCCATCTCGTTGACCGAGGCGCTCGCACTCGGAGAACCGGTGCGCGCCCTCAAACACCTCTCGTGGCTGCAACCACCCCAGGTCCGCGGCAGCGATCTCGTAGACAAGGTCGCGGCGACGTTGCGCGACCTCGCCGCCATCGGCACGCCGCCGTCGCTCGAGACGGTCTCGCTCGGGCTGACGACCCAGTGGGAAGGACTCGTCGACGAGGCGAGTCTGTCACTGGTGCAGACCACCTTCCCTCGCTGGAGCACCACGCCGGCCTCGTTGCTCACCACGCAGCGCACCCCGGGAGAAGCGCGGCTCGAGCTGATCAGCCCCGTGCCCGTCCTCCGCGGCACCGATGCGACGAAGCCGCTGGTCCTCGAAGAAGGAGAGTCCTTCTCGGTGCGCCTGCTCGCGAACGGCGAGGTGTTGGTGCGCCGCGGTCCTCCGCAGCTGCGCGAAGACGCGGTGCGCGTCAGCCTCGGCCACGATGGGTGCCGGGTGCTCGCGCCCATCAACCGGCCCCGCGTCTCGCTCCCGAGGTTGGGGGGCCGACAGCTCGCCTTCTTCCACCTGGCGCCCGGCGACCTCGTCGAGCTGGTGCCCGGGCTTCGCGCCCGCTTCGTGCGCGACTGACCCGCTGCGGTTGTGTGGAAAACCGGCACATCGTCGTTCGAGCGGTCGTCCACGCCGGTGCTAGCTTCTTGGAGTGACGAGATCAGCTCGAGCGGTCGTCGTGGTGCTGGCCGGTTTCTGCTGTGGCTGCGTCTGCGTCGACACCTCGAAGCTGACGACCTTCAAGTGCAGCGATGGCGGTGAGCCATGCCCGGCCGGGTTGCAGTGCTGTGCGGACGACCTCTGTCGGCCCTCGTGCTCGGCGGCTGGCGGCGGCGCAGCGGGTGGGGCCACCGCGGGAGGGTCCGTACAAGCTGGGGGCTCGGCCGCGGGAGGGTCCGCGCAAGCTGGCGGCTCGGCCGCGGGAGGCAGCGCGGCAGGCGGTTCGAGCGGCGGAGGCCTCGCCTCCGACGCAGGCGCCTCATGCACCGCGGCGTCGTGCCCCAACGGGTGCTGCGACGGGAACCGGTGCGTCGCTGGAACGACGCCGATGGCGTGTGGCGCGAGGGGCGGAAGCTGCTCGGTCTGCCCCGGCACCGAGACGTGCATCAACGGCGCGTGCAGCGGCTGCGCGTCAACCTGCCTGGTGGGCTGCTGCGTCGGGAGCACCTGCACCACCCCAGGACGAGACGCGTGCGGTCCTGCTGGCCAGAGCTGCTCCGCCTGTGGCCCCACGGCCGACAGCTGCAGCACGGCAGGCGAGTGCTCCTGCGGAACCGGCCGCGCGTGCGCTGCGGGGCAACGTTGCAGCAACGGCGCCTGCGTGTGCGACGCCTCGTCCTGCTCGAACGGCTGCTGCACCGCGAACGGCCAGTGCGTCGGGGCCTCAGGACAGAATGAGAGCCTGTGCGGCGCCAACGGCCAGGCCTGCTCGGGCTGCACCTCGCCGCAGGCTGCGGTCTGCGTGAACGCGACCACGCGGCGGGCGGGCCAGGTCCCCGGCAGCTGCACCGCGGGCGTCTGCACGTACACCGACGTCGAGATGACCTGCGCCAGCGGCTGCAACAACGGCAGCTGCATCGGCGACCTCTGCCAGGGCTGCACCACGCCGCCGCTCGCGGTCTGCATGGGCACGTCACGGCGCTCGTACACGACGCCCGGCACGTGCGGTCCTTCCGGCTGTGCGTACGCGCCCGTCGACACTGCGTGCCCGTTCGGCTGCAGCGGAGGCGCGTGCCTGCCCGACCCCTGCAACGGCGTCTCTTGCAACGCTCCACCGCCGTCGACGTGCAGCGGCTCAGTGCGCACCTCGTACGCCACCCCGGGCGTGTGCGCGATGGGGAGCTGCTCGTACATGGCGAGCACCGAGACCTGCGCGTTCGGCTGCACCGCGGGGACCTGCGTCGCCAACCCCTGCACCGGCGTGAGCTGCACCACCCCGCCTGCGGCGAGCTGCATGGGGAGCACCCGCAAGGGCTTCGTCTCTCCCGGGACGTGCAGCAACGGCCAGTGCAGCTACGCGCCGCAGGACACCTCGTGCACGAACGGGTGTCTGAACGGCGCCTGCCTCGGGGATGCGTGCGCCGGCGTGACGTGCTCGACGCCGCCGCCCGCCGTCTGCGCCACCTCGATGACCCGGCGCACCTTCGCGACGATGGGCACGTGCGCCGTGGGCGTCTGCAGCTATGCGCCGACGGACAGCGCGTGTCCCTTCGGCTGCAACCTGACGACGGCCCAGTGCAACCCGGACCCCTGCGCGACGGTGACGTGCACGACGGCGCCAGCCGCGACCTGCAACACGACCAACACCGCGCGACGGGTCTTCACCGCGCCCGGGACCTGTTCCGCAGGCACATGCAGCTATTCCTTCGTCGACACCGCCTGCAATTCACCGCCAGCGACGACGTGCTTCAACGCCACCACGCGACGGACCTTCGCGTCGACCGGCGCCTGCGCGAACGGGACCTGCACCTACGCGCCCACCGACACCACCTGTCAGTTCGGCTGCGCCAACAACCAGTGCAACGCGGACCCGTGCTCGACGGTGACGTGCAACGCCCCTCCCGCGGCCGACTGTCCTTCGTCCACGCAGCGCCGCACGTTCCAGACCCCGGGGAGCTGCTCGGGCGGTCTGTGCAGCTACACGCCGGTGGTCACGACCTGCAATGCGCCACCGGCCAACAGCTGCACGGGGAACATCGCGGTCCAGTACCCGTCGACGGGCACCTGCTCAGGCGGAGCGTGCGCCTACGCGCCCACCAACACGACGTGCCAGTTCGGCTGCACCAACGGTGCGTGCATGGGCGACCCGTGCGCGAGCGTGACGTGCAATTCACCTCCGGCCGCTGACTGTCTGAATGGCTCCACGCGCCGCACCTACAACCCGACGGGGACCTGCGCGGCAGGCGTGTGCTCCTACGGGACCCAGACCTTCTCGTGCAACACGCCACCGGCCACGACGTGCCTCAACGCCTCCACTCGCCGCGTGTACTCGGCGAGCGGCAACTGCTCGGGTGGAACGTGCTCGTACACCCCGACGGACACGACGTGCGCCTTCGGGTGCAACACATCGACGAGCCAGTGCAACGCAGACCCCTGCGCGAGCGTCACGTGCAACTCTCCGCCCTCGGCCGACTGCTTCAACGGCACCACGCGCCGCACGTATTCGGCGATGGGCAGCTGCTCCAATGGCCTGTGCTCCTACCCGTCTCAGACGTTCGCGTGCGACAGCCCACCAGCGCCGGTGTGTTCGGGCAACGTGCTCGTGACGTCCTCATCGGCGGGGACCTGCTCTGGCGGCGGGTGCAACTACGGCACCACGAACACCACGTGCGTCAACGGCTGCGCAGGTGGAGCCTGTGTGGCCTGCGTCAGCGGCGCGACCTGCGGCTCCAACCCCGGAGCACCCTGCCGCACTGGCGTCACCGCCTGCCCCGGCGGGGCGAACAGCGCGGCCACGTGCGCAGATGGCGCCAACGCAAGCGGCGATTGTGGCGCCTTCATGACCAGTGGCTGCAGCTACCCCGGCACCTGCGCGGGCGACGGGACGCTCACTGGCACCCAGCCGACCTGCTCGAACGGCACGTGCTCCGGGTCCCGACAGGTCAACCAACCCGCGCACCCGTCGTGTGCCCGCAACCGCGAGGGGGTCGTCTGCTTCGTCTCTGGCGCCTGCGGCGGCGGCTCGCAATGCAACTGCGTTCAGCAGATCACCAGCACCTGTCAGAGCGGCACCTGCCTCTATGACAGCGAGACGACCCTCACCTGCGGCTTCTGCCCACTGCCATGCAACCAACAATGACGCGACTGCTCCTCACGCTGTTCGTCACGCTCGCCGCCACCGTCGCCGCGCAGTCTCCTTGCGAGGCGAAGTGCAATCAGCAGGCGTCTGACTGTCTCAAGGTCTGCGCTGGCGACCCGAAAGACGCCTCGAAGCCTGACCAGGCCAGGCGCCTCATGGACTGCCTGAAGACGTGCGAGCTCCAGGTCAAACCGTGCCGCGAGGGCTGCCGGAAGTGAGCACCGTTCGACACCTCTTCACTTCACGGACCGCCCGACCCAGGCTCGAGGCGACGATGCGCGCGCTCGTGCAGGCGGCCGTCTACCTGGCCTCGGCCGATGGCCACGTCGACGAGAAGGAGATCGAGACGCTCGTCGATGACCTGCGCGCGGTGATGGCGCGCTCCGTCGGCATGGAGAACCTCGACGAGTACGCGAAAGTGCCGGTGCTGCTCGACGAGGCACGCCTGGCCGTTCGGGCGCTCGCGACCCACGGGCCCGCCGCGTTCCTGTCGGGCGTCGCCGCGGTGCTCGAAGGCGACTTCCGTCGCGATGCGCTCAAACTCGCCCTCGACGTGGTGCGCGCCGACGGAGCCATCAGCGACGCCGAGGTGCGCGCGCTCGAGACGCTGGCACAGGCGGTTGGACTGCCCGCCTCCGACGTCCTCAGCGAGCCCTGACCGCTACCCTGCGCCCTGCTTGATGGCGCGCGCGTCGAGCGAGTACTTCTTCACCAGCCGCTCGACCGATTTGCGGTGCAGGCCCGACTCACGCGCCGCGCGCGAGATGTTGCCGTCGCAGCGCTTCAAGACCTGCGTGATGTACTCGCGCTCGAAGCTCTCGAGCAGCTGCTCCTTGGCGTCTTTGAACGAGAGGTGCTCGTTGAACGGGAGCGGCTGCTCCTTCTGCTGGCCCTGCAGGCGCGCGGGCAGGTGGCTGACGTCGATCTCCTCACCGTCGGAAAACGTCAGCACGTGCGAGACGACGTTCACCAGCTCGCGGATGTTGCCGGGCCACGAGTAGCCCTGGAGCACCGCCATCGCGGCGGGCATCACGCGCTTCTTGCCGTGCCGTGACACCACGTCGGGGTCAGCGAGCGCCTTGCGGATGATGATGGGCACGTCTTCGCGGCGCTGGCGCAGCGGCGGCAGCTGGATGTTGATGACCGAGAGGCGGAAATAGAGGTCTTCACGGAAGTTCCCTGCCTGGATTTCCTTGACCAGGTCGCGGTTGGTGGCGGCGATGACGCGGACGTCGACCTCGATGACCTCGTTGCCACCGACGCGCCGAACCTCGCGGTTCTCGAGCACGCGCAAGAGCTTCGGCTGCAGGTCGACCCGCAGCTCGCCGAGCTCGTCGAGGAAGATGGTGCCGCCGCTGGCCCGCTCGAAGGCGCCGGGGCGCGAGGCGATGGCGCCGGTGAAGGCGCCCTTCTCGTGACCGAACAACTCCGACTCGATGAGGTTGGGAGGAATGGCGCCGCAGTCGAGCACCACGAAGGGCCCGCGCTTCCGGCCCGAGAGCGTGTGCACCGCGCGCGCGACCAACTCCTTGCCGGTGCCGGTTTCTCCCTGCACGACGACCGACACGTCCATCGGGGCGATCTTCTTGATGAGGCCGAAGATCTGCCGCATCTTGACCGACTGCCCCACCATGCCCTCGAGTTCGCCGTCACGG
Organism: Myxococcaceae bacterium; assembly: GCA_040400045.1. Classification (GTDB taxonomy): domain Bacteria; phylum Myxococcota; class Myxococcia; order Myxococcales; family Myxococcaceae; genus Xiheimicrobium. Next base: position 76,609 of record JBBAQZ010000030.1, on the reverse strand, counting down.
TCGGGCTCGACGGTGACCTCTTCGTCGATGGGCGCGAACGTCACCATCGTCTGGCCCGCGCGCACCTGACTGCCGCTTGAGAGGTAGGCGCGCTCGACGCGGCGGCCGTCGAGGAAGGTGCCGTTGGTGCTGTTCAAGTCGATGACGAGGTAGCCGCGCTCGGTGTACTGAATCTCGAAGTGGTGTCGGCTGGCCGCGCGGTCTTCACCGAGCACGAGGTCGTTCGTGGAGTGCGCGCCCACGCGCAGGCGCTCCTTGTCCGAGACGAGCACCTTGCCGGCTTCAGGGCCGGTGGTGATGGACAGCTTGCACTTGCGCACCTTCAGCGTCGTGCGGTTCTCGACGACGAGCGTGTGCGTGGTCGTGATGTAGGGCTCTTCGAAGGGGTCGAGGGCGCCCACCTCTCCGGGGTTGGTGAGGATCTCGTCCTGCGGGCTGTCTTTCGGCTGGTTCGACATCGGGCCGTGAGGTTAGCGCGCACCGGCGAGGCGTGCGTGCGTTTCGTGGCCTCCTTCCCATAGAAGCCCCTGGTGCCTTCGACCCCCGAGATTCTCGCCCCCGCCGGCGACGCCGACAGCCTGAACGCCGCCCTGGCCGCTGGAGCCGACGCCGTCTACTTCGGCCTCGACGAAGGCCTCAACGCCCGGGCCCGCGCGACCAACTTCTCGGTGACGACGCTACGCGACACGCTCGACCACGTGCACCGCGCCGGCGCCCGCGCGTACGTGACGCTCAACACGCTGGTGTTCGAGAACGAGCTGCCTGTCGTCGAGACGTTGATCCGCGCCTGCGCGCTGGCGGGTGTCGACGGCATCATCGTGCAGGACCCGGCCGTGGCGGTGCTGGCGCGGGCGGTGGCGCCGACGATGGAAGTGCACGCCTCGACCCAGATGACGGTGTCGAGCCCGGAAGCGGCGGTGTTCGCGCAGGCGCTGGGCGTGACGCGCATCGTGGTGCCGAGGGAGCTGTCGGTCGACGAGATCCGCGCGTTCGCGAAGGGCACGACGCTCGAGCTCGAGGTCTTCATCCACGGCGCGTTGTGCATGTCGTGGAGCGGCCAATGTCTCACCAGTGAAGCCTGGGGCGGTCGCTCAGCGAACCGTGGGCAGTGTGCGCAGTCGTGCCGGTTGCCGTACGAGCTCGTCATCGATGGCGTGGTGCGGCCGCTCGGCGACGTGGCGTACCTGCTGAGCCCGCTCGACCTCGCTGGCGCGCGGGCGTTCGAAGCGCTGGCGGACGTCGGCGTGGCGAGCCTGAAGATTGAAGGCCGACTCAAGGGCCCGGCGTACGTGGTGACGGCAGTCGAAGGCTATCGGCGCTGGCGTGAAGTCGTGCTCGCGAAGCAACAGCAGTCGGCGCCGGCCCAGGCGCAGCTCCGACAAGACCTGGGGCGCATGGCGGTCGCGTACTCGCGCGGGTTCTCGGATGGCTTCTTCGCGGGCTCGGATCATCAGGACCTCGTCGAGGGCCGTTTCCCGAAGCACCGTGGCGCGCTGCTCGGCCGGGTCGCCGAGGTGAAGGGTCAGCTCGTTCGCATCGAACGTGCGCAACGGCGTCCATCGACTGGCGCGGGCGTGGGCGGAGGCGCGGCTGAAGGCGCGACGAAGGTGGCCCTGCCCGTCATCGGCGGCTCGTCGGCTGAAGACTCGCGCGGCGTTCCCCTCGATGTGCCCGAGCCGATTCCGGGCTGTGGCGTCGGCTTCGACACGGGCCGTCCGCAAGACGAAGAGCCGGGCGGTCCGCTCTTCGGTGTCGAGGCTGCTCCGAATGGGTGGTGGCTGCGCTTTGGAAAGCCGGGCCCGGAGCTGTCGCGCGTGAAGCCAGGGCATCAGGTGTTCCTCTCTTCCGACCCGCGACTGACGGCGGAAGCGAAGGACGCGGTCGAGGCCGGCGCGAAGGGCGTGTCGGGCCGCATTCCGGTGACGCTGACGGTGACGGGGGCGGTCGGCGCCCCGCTCCACGTGACGCTCACGGCGACAGGCCACGTGGGCAAAGGCGTGCACATCGAAGGTCAGACGAGTGACGTGTTGCAGGCCGCGACGGGCGCGGGCCTGGGCATCGAGGTGCTCTCGGACAAGCTCGGCTCCTTTGGTGGCACACCGTTTCGGCTGGCGTCGGTCGACCTCGATGGGTTCGCGAGCGGGCTCCACGTTCCTGTTTCATCGCTCAAGGCGCTGCGGCGCGACCTGGTGACGGAGCTGGAGCGACGCGTGCTGGAGCGGGGCCGACACGAAGTCGCGAAGACGTCGGTGGCTGCGTCGGTGCTGGAGGCCGCGTCGAAGTTGCAGGCGCCCGCTCGATGGACGCCGACGACGACGCCCACGCTCGTTCCGCTCGTGCGCACTCCGGCGCAGCTCGAGGCTGTCATCGCCGCGAGGCTGCCCGAGGTGGAACTCGACTGGATGGAGCTGGTCGGCCTCGAGAAAGCCGTGACGCGCGCGAAGCAGGCCGGGCTCTTCGTCACCATCGCGACCACGCGCGTGCAGAAGCCGGGAGAAGAAGGCATCGACTCGCGGCTGACCCGACTCGCGCCCGATGGTGTGCTGGTGCGGCACTGGGGTGGGCTGGTGCACTTCTCGAAGCTCGCCACGCGGCCCATCGTGCACGGGGACTTCTCGCTCAACGTCACCAACAGCGTGACGGCGCATCAACTGCTCGCCCTTGGCTGTGACTCGCTCACCGCGGCGCACGACCTCGACGAGACACAACTGCACGAGCTGCTGGCGAACGTGCCTGCCGAGCGCCTCACCGTCGTCGGCCATCACCACATCGCGACGTTTCACACCGAGCACTGTGTCTACGCGCACACGCTGTCGCAGGGCCGTGACTTCCGCACCTGTGGCCGGCCGTGCGAGTCGCATCGGCTCGGGCTCAAGGACCGTGAGGGCAAGGAGCATCCCGTCGTGGTCGACGTCGGCTGCCGCAACACGGTGTTCAACGCACAGGCGCAGACGGCGGCGCGCGCGGTGCCGAAGCTGCTGAAGGCTGGCGTGAAGCGGTTCCGAGTGGAGTTCGTGTGGGAAGACGAGGCGACGACGGCGAGCGTGCTCGAGGCGTGGAAGGCGCTGCTCGGTGGAACGGCGTCGGCGGCTGAGGTCGTCACGCGCGTCTCGGCGCACGAGCAATTTGGCGTCACGGCGGGCACCATGCGGGTGCTCGAGCACGTGAGGGCTCCATGAACGAGGCGCAACGGAGCCGGCTGACGGCGACGCGAGCCCAGCTCGACGCCATCGATGCGCGGCTCCTGTCAGTGCTCGCGGAGCGCGCGGAGGTTGTTGAGGAACTCTGGGCGTGGAAGCGGAGTGAAGGCCTGCCGCTCACCGACCCGCAGCGCGAGGCGGAGCACATCGACCAACTCGTCGCACGGGCGAAATGCCTGGGGCTCGATGAGAACGCGACTCGTGCCGTGCTGGCGACCATCATCGGGAAACAGCTCGACGGCTGAGGGTCGAGTGACGCGGGAGCCTCGTGGGTGGCTCACGGCGCCAGACAGGGCCCCGGGCCGGCGGGTACCACCCAGTGTGCTCGCCGAGGCTCGGAGCACGGAGAAGAGAAACCATCACGCGACCCATATGCTGGCGTTCTCCCATCGAGCTGCACGACAGGCCATCTTCACCGCGCCGAACGTCGCCGAGGGCCCTTCGCTCGCGCAGCAGCCTTCACCACTGCCCACTGAGGCCGACCACCGCGCCACCGGACGTTGGTGCGACAGACAGCGTCGGTGCCTCGCGCAGCTCGCCGCCGACCATCGCGCCCATCATTCCGGCCGCGGCCGTCAGCCCGCCACCGATCTGCAGCCAGGACGCAGCCCGACGTGATGCCAAGCGAAAATCGAGGAACGCATTGCCGACGACGTAACTCAACAGCCCCACCATCGCGAACACGACTCCTGTCGTCTGAACGACGCGCCCCGCACGAGACGGCGCGAGCACCAGCTCGTACGGACCGGGGACGTCGGAGACCGGCGAGCTGCGCTTCGTCACAGCCCTCACCAGGAAAGAGACGAGGCCCGTCATCGCGCCCCCGAGGAAGGACACCACGAACGCCGTGAAGAGGGGGTCCTCCAGAGCCGGGCGCCCGTTGCTCGACAGCAACGATGCGCTTTGCAGCACCAGCCCCGCTGACAGCAAACTCACCGTCGTCCAGTCGAGGCCCTTGACGACCTTCGCGGCGGTCGAGGGCGATGGCCGAGGCTCCTCGGCCATCGACGAGGAACACACCAGCAAGGCCATCACCAGGCAGAAGGGTCGCACGCGTCGGCTCTCGACGGATGCCGGGCGCGACTATTCAGGGCGCTGCAGACTTCGAGCACAGCGCGACCGGGAACTTCGCCTCGCGCGTGCCGGCTTTCAGCTCGGAGCTCAGCGCCTCGAACACCTCGATGCCGAGCAACAGCTTCTCGGCCTCGAGCGCCGCCAGGAACTCCCGCGCGAAGGCGACCAGCCGCTTCGGGTCCTTCGAGACGATGAACAGGTCGTCGCCGTCGGCTGGCAGGGAGAGGGGCGGCACATCTTCCGCTCTGGGTGAATCAGCGCCTCACCGTCTCGGTTGACCGCTCGTCGCGATACGTATCGAGTCGCTTCCCATGCGCGCCGTCATCCTGCAGCACGAGGCACACGAAGACCTGGGGCTGTTCGGCCCTGCCTTGAGCGCCGAGGGGTTCTCGTTCACGAAGCGGTTCCGTGGCGTCGAGCACCACGACCTCGACGCCGAGCTCGTCGTCATCCTCGGCGGCTCGATGAGCGTGGCCGACACCAGCGCGCACCCGTTCCTCAACGACGAGCTCGCCTTCCTCATCGAGCGGCTCGCCCTGGGTCGGCCCTGCCTTGGCATCTGCCTTGGCGCACAGCTCCTCGCCGCGGCAGCAGGGAGCGAAGTCACGCGCGGGAAGAACGGCTTCGAGGTGGGCGTCGCGCCGGTGCGGTGGACGAAGCAGGGCCTCGAGGACTCGGTGCTCAAAGGCGTCAAGCCAAAGTCGACGGTCGCGCACTGGCATGAAGACACGTGGACGCCGGTGGACGGGTCGACGCTCCTGGCCTCGACTGACCGTTACACGCAACAGGCATTCCGGCTCGCCGACAGCTACGGCTTCCAGTTCCACCTCGAGCTGACAGGTGACGCGTTCGCCTCGTGGCTCATCGAAGGGAAGGACGTGCTCGAGGCCGTGGGGAAAGACGTGGCCGAGCTCGGCGCGCAGGTGAGCAAGCTCCGCGGAGCCGAGGCCGAGAACCGGGCCGTCGTCGAACGCCTCGCGCACCACTTCGCGCGCGTCGCGAGGAAGTAGGCGAAAGCCCGTTGCACAGGGTCGAGGTCTGGCTGCCGCTCGGCGCTGCTGGGCCTCTTCGATGAATTCTGCCAGACACGAACGATGACCCGTGTGCTCATTCGAAACGGTACCCTGCTCGACCAACACGGAGAGCGCCGCGCCGACGTCGCCATCGAAGGCGGGCGCATCACTGCCGTGGGGCCGTCTCTTCCCCGTACCGACGCGCGTGAGCTCGACGCCACCGGCTGTCACGTCAGCCCAGGCTTCGTCGACCTGCACGTGCACCTGCGCGAGCCAGGAAAAGAAGAAGCTGAGACCATCGAGACCGGCAGCCGCGGCGCCGCGCTCGGGGGCTTCACCGCCATCGTCGCGATGCCCAACACCACGCCGCCGCAGGACAACGTCGCGACCATCGAGTTCGTCCGCGCGCAGGGCGTCCGCGCGGGGCTGTGCGAGGTCATTCCTTCCGGGTGCATCACGTTGGCCCGGGCTGGTGAGGCGCTCGTCCCCTACGAGGCCCTCGCGCGCGCGGGCGTGCACCTCTTCACCGATGACGGCTCAGGGGTGCAGAACGCCGGGTTGATGCGGCGGGCGCTCGAGGCCGCGAAGCCGCTCGGCATCGTGCTCGCGCAGCATTGTGAAGTGTCGAGCCTCACCACCGGCGCCGTGATGCACGAGGGCGCCTGTTGTTGCCGCCTCGGCCTGCCCGGGTGGCCGTCCATCGCCGAGGAGCTGATGGTTCACCGGGACCTCGAGCTGGTGCGGCTCACCGGCGCGCCGATGCACTTCCTGCACCTGTCGACCGTGAAGAGCGTCGCGATGGTTCGCGCGGCCAAGGCCGAAGGCCTGCCCGTCACTGCCGAAGCCACCACCCACCACTTTGCGCTCACCGATGAGTTCCTGGCCTCGAAGGACCCGCTCTTCAAGGTCAACCCGCCGCTGCGGACGCTCGCCGACATCGCCGCCATCAAGGCCGGCCTCGCGGATGGCACCATCGACGCCATCGCCACCGACCACGCACCGCACAGCGCCGCGCAGAAGCAGTTGCCGCTCGCTGAGGCGCCTCCCGGAATGCTGGGCCTCGAGACCGCGCTCGCCCTCGCGCTCACCGAGCTCGACATGCCGCTGCGAGACATCGTCGCGGCGCTGTCGTGGAAGCCCGCGGCCATCGCCAAGGTGAACGAGCGGCACGGGCGCCCCATCGACGTGGGCAGCCCGGCCAACCTCACCGTGTTCGACGTGAACGCGAAGTGGACCGTGGTGCCCGAGCAGCTCGCGAGCAAGAGCCGCAACACGCCCTACGCCGGCAAGACGCTGCGCGGAAAAGTGCGGCACACCGTGTTCAGCGGGAACGCGGTGGTCGTCGACGGCGTCGCGCAGCGGTAGCCGGACTCACGGCGCGTCGTCCTGAACGAGCGCCCGAGGCTTCAGACGTCGCCAACTCGCCGGTGAAACGCGCTCTCGAGGGGCTCGCGCGGTTTACGAAGCCCCCGGGGTTGGACGCCAGAGTCGTCTGAGCGCTCGACGCTGCTCACTGCAGCGAGCGCAGGAGCGCGCGTACGGCACCGGCCATCTCGGGCCCCTTCTCGACGAGCCCCGCGTGGCCGGCCTGGTCGATGAGCACGAACTTCGCCTGCGGCAGCCCGCGACGCATGGCCTCGAGCTGCGCGACGGGCATGAGCAGGTCCTGCGCCGCGGCGATGATGACCGTCGGTACCGTCACGGTGGGGAGGACGTCGGAGCCTCTCGCGCCGAGCAGCCCGCGAAGGGTCTGCCAATAGGCCAGCGGGTTCATCGAGGCGACGCCCTCGAGGAACTCGTCGATGTCGTGCCGCGGCGCGCCGGCCTGAAGCACGCCCGCCATTCGCGCGAGCGGGTACGGCAGGCGGGAACGGAGGAACGCCTTCACCACCGGCGCGACGAACGGAACGACGGGCGTCGTCACCGCGACCGCCGCGCGCAGGGCCGCGAGACTGCCGGGCACCCGGAACAGCCACGTCCCCGTCCCCGGCGCATCGGGCGCACCCGCGACGAGGGCCATCGCGCGAACGAGCTCGGGGTGATTCCGGTACAGCTCGAGCAGCACCGCGACGCCCATCGAGAAGGCGACGTGCACCGGGGGCCCGCCGTCCCGCTCCATCACCCGACGCGTCACGCGCGCGAGGTCGTCGGCGTGCGTGCGGAGCCGGTAGTCACCCGAGGCCGAGACCGGCGTCTGCCCGTGACCGCGATAGTCCCAATGCACGACGGTGTGGTCCGTCACGAGGTCAGCGACGAGGAAGCGCCAGAAGTTCGAGGTGGTGCCGATGCCGTTGGTGAGCAGCACCGTCGAGCCGCCCGAGTCGCGGTGGGTATGAAACGAGATGGGCGTGCCGTCGGCCGCGAGCACCACGTCGGTGCGATGCCCGGTGCTCATGCGCCCCGCCCATCCAGCCGCGTCGTGTCGCGTGGAGCTCTTCTCACGTCACCTCGTCGGCCGGCGCCGGCGTCGTTCCATTCCACGTCGGCGGCGCGCGGGGGCTTCATGCGTACTGCACGCGAATCGTCTCGATGGCGGCACGAATGAGCGCCTTCGCCTGGTCGGTGCGTTCGTGGCGGACGACGACGTAGCCGTCTCCTTCGTAGCCGTCGGTCTTCTGCTTCCCGAGCTCAGGCAAGCGGGCCTCGACGAGGTGCGGCGCGAGGATCTGGTACGCCTCGCGCACGCCGCGGACTCCGCTGACCCTTCCTTTCCCGACGCCACGAAGCCACGCCGTGGCGGCCGCGTACCGTCGATTCCACGGCGCATCGAGCACGCCATCGACGACTGCACGCGCCCAGGCCCGGTAGATGTCGATGTCATTCACGAGGCCGGTCATCTGACAGAGCTGCGGCCCGGGTGGGCGCTGGGCAATCTCACCGATGGCGATGGAGCCATCGGGGCGCGCGAACCACTCCATGTGCGTCATGCCGTCGTCGAGGCCGAGCGCCCGAATCGCAGCGACACCGGCCATGCGCGCGCGGTCGAAGGTGGGGTTCGAGACTTCGCGCGGCAACAGACACACCCACTGCATCCACGGGTTCTCGACGACCTCGAGCGGGCCCGGCAGGTAGTTCGAGAACGAGAACACGCGCGGCACGCCGCCGACGGTGAGCGTCTCGAAGCTGTGCTCGGTGCCACGGAGCATCTCTTCGAGGAGCACGGGGCGGTCGCTGGATGGGCGCATCGCCCGCAGCGTCTGGCGGAGCTCGTCTCCAGTGCGCACGCGGTACGTCGACTTCGCGCCGACGCCTGCGGGTGGCTTGAGCACGAGGGAAAGCCCGACATCTTCGGCGAACGCGAACGCCTGACGCTCCGACGTCACCAGCGCATGACGCGCGACGGGAAGGCCCGCGGCTCGAAGCGCGTCCTTCATCTGCGCCTTCTCGCGGAACAGGGTCGCGGCGCGCACCGAGGTGCCGGGCACGGCGAAGCGCTCCCGCACCTGCGCGAGCTGCACCATCAAGACTTCATTGATGCCGACGATGCGGTGCGCGCGGCCGTGTTTGCGCGTGAGCAACGTGACGGCTGCAGTGAGGTCGTCGACGCTGGTGGCGTCATCGACGAGCGCGACGTCGTGGCACACCTGCCGGAGTTCGTCGTTCAAACGCACGAAGACGCCGAGCAGGCGCACGCCTTCGATTCGGGACAGCGCGCGCACGAAGCGCATGACGTCGTAGGTTCCAGCGGACGCGGCGAAGATGACGTTGCGGAGCACGGGCGCACAGCGTCATCCCGCTCGGGGTCCGGCGCAATTCGTCAGCCGGGCTCGTCCGTCAACCCGGGGGACGCAGTGACGCGTCGAGCCTGGGGAGTGGTTTGCTCAGGTCGCTCAGCTGCTCGTCGGTGGGCGAGGAGAGCTTCCGGTCCTCCACCTGCGCGTTGTCCCTCACTCGTCGGCTGGTGGACCGACCCGTCACCTTCTTCAGGGCGCCGGTCTCGTCGGAGGTGCGCACGACGCGCTGTGCGACGGAGAGCGCCACGACCGCGAGCCCGACGAGGTTGATCATCTCGACACCGTCCTCTCAGAGCCCGTCGAGCAGGCCCATCCGGTCCTTGAGCCTCAGCACCCGCCGCGTCGAATCCTCGAGGCGCTTCTTCGCCTTCGGGTCGTCTTCGGCCAGCTGGGTCAACACGCCCACCGGGTCGATGCCCTTGTCCCAGTCGGGCGGCGCGGTGGTGAGGATGATGTCGTTGCCCGCCATGAAGGCCTGCTTGAGCACGGCCTCCGCGCTGCCATCGATGGCGTCGGCGAGGACTTGAATCGCGATGTCGTCGGTCACGGCGAGCCAGTCGCGCTCGTGCACCAGCGCCACCAGCGACGGAGAGAGAATGGCGGGCTTCGAGTCGAACGCGGTGTACGCGACGTTGGCCAGCATCACGCCGCCGAGCACGGGCACCGCGTCGACGAAGGTCTTCACCTCGGCGAGCACGCGCTCCTTCGGCCAGTCACAGGTGACGAGGTGATGGTCCGAGTCGCCATCGATGTCGCCGTAGCCGGGGAAGTGTTTGCCGATGGGTACGACGCCCGCCGAGAGCAGCCCGCGCGAGTAGGCCTTCGCCTTCGCCACCACCACCGCAGGGTCTCCCGAGTACGAGCGTTGGTTGCGCTCCATGTGCCCCGACGGCGCGACGTCGAGCACCGGCGCCAGGTTCAGGTTGAGCCCGAGCCACTTCATCGTGCGACCGACCTTCTGGCCCCACGCCTGCACTTCCTCGTCGGGGAGCGCCGCCATGTCGCGCGCCGACGGCATCTCCTTCAACGCCTTCACGCTCGCGAGCCGGTTGGAGCGTCCGCCTTCCATGTCGACCGAGAAGAACGGTGGCACCGTCGCGCGCACGCGGGCCGCGTCGATGCGCTCCTTCGCCTTGGTGGTGTTGCGCAGCATCGTGCCGAGGAAGAGGACGCCGCCGACGCTCACCGGACCGGTCTTGTCGATCTGCGGGTAGGCGAGCAACACCTGGGCCGCGCGGGCCCGGGTGTCGAGGCTCGCCAGCACCCGCTCGACCCGCGCGTCGTCGACGGTCCGCTCCAACGGGAACGCGTTCAGCTTCTGCGTGGGGAGCTCAGGAGAGGCGACGGGCGCAGGCGTCGGCGCGGGGACGACGCCTTCACGGGAGCCGGCGTCTTGAGCGAAGGAAGAAAGAGCCGTGAGGACGGCGACGAGGACGGTGGTGCGCACAGATGACTCCAGACGCCGCATTCCATCACTGAAACGGGTGGCGCGCTGGTTTGTGCACAGCACCGCAGCGCCGCGAGTCATTCCGGGCCGGGCGGGTGCGACCACGGCCAATCATCGTCATCGGTCTCGTGCCACGGAGTCCCGGCGCGGATGACGGTCTCGCCGCGTCGCCGATCGGCGGTCGAAACCGTCCACACATCGGGTGTCGAATCACCATCGAGGTTCGTGATGCAGCCGACGGTGATGGAGCAGTCGGGGCACGTGCCGCGCGGACCAAGCTCAGCAAGGATGGGAGCAGGCCAGAGCGCCCAGAGCGCGGCGCTCGAGAGACCATAGAAACCGTCGGGGCCGTGCCCGGTGACCGGGAGTGCGGTGGCATTCGCATCCAACCCGGGCGCACCCGCCGTCTGATCACCGGCATCCGTGGCGCCGCTCGGTTCATTCACGCCGCCATCGTCGTGGGTCACGAGCCCGCTCGCATCGGATGTAAAGGCGTAGAGGTATCGATGTGCAGGGCGTCGCGCGAGACTCCCGTTCAGATCGGGATTGAAGCCGTCGCCAAGGTCCAGCTTGCGAAACTCCGCGAGGGACTGGGCCTCGGTCAGCACGACGCCCTTGAGGTATCCCCTGCACTCCTACTGCTTCTTCAGGACCTAATCGTGCTTGACCCAGCTCGCGCCCGCGATGGTGAACGCCACGCTCAAGGCAACGAACGGAATGACGACGCGTTTCAGTTTCATCGGTGCCTCAAAAGCGTTCGACACCGGAAGGGCGGGCGACTCGCAATCGTTGCTTCCAGGCTCAGCGCTTCAACTTCAGGAATGCACGCACGGCCTTCGACTGGTCCTCCATCGAGGCGTGCTTCGCGAGCCGTCGGAGGTCGAGCGAGGGCAGCAGCATGCTCCGAGCGGAGCGGACGAAGGTCGAGCCGCGGAGCACGTGCGCGCTGATGGCGCCCTTGTCCCAGACCCAGACCTCCTTGACGCCGAGCGCTGCGTAGATCGGCAGCTTCTCGATGCCGCCGCCCGTCCAGCGCACCTCGATGGCGAGATCAGGAAGAGAGCGACCCGCGCGAGGACCGATCAGGTAGCACTCGTCAGGCTCGACGAGGACCTCGCTCTTCGAGCTCTCGAGTGTCCACGAGCCCGCGCCCTGCAGGTTGATGTCTTCCTTCAGCGCCCAGCTCTCAAGAAGGCGCGCGATGTTCTTCTTGATGAACTCGTGGTTCTTCGAGGGCGACATGATCTCGAGCACTCCCTCTGAGTAGGCCATACGGCTGCCGGAACGGTCGCCACGCGCTACGTACATCGCGCGCGCAGCTCGCCAGGAGCCCAGCGGCATCGCCACGACGTGGTCGGTGGAGCGCCAATCGACGGAAGGGGCCTTCGCGAGCTGCTTCAACATGTGCGTGAGTCTTTCGGCGGCCTCCGTCACTGTCAATCGCGCTTCCCTCCGCGAGTGTCACCAGCGTCATTCGTCGAGCTGTCACGGTGTGCCATGAACCGGCCATGGCACGACCTGACCCGCACTCCGTCACCGACGACACGCAGCCCGCGACGCGGCACCTCGAGTTCGACGCGCAGGTGGACTTCGAGAGCAAACGGCTCAGCTGCACGACGACGCTCCACTTCCGCCAGGCCGCTCCTGATGCAGGTCCGCTCGACCTCGACACGCGCGGCCTCGAGGTCACCAGTGTCACCGACCTCGCTGGCGTCGCACTGAAGTGGGAGTGGCTCGCGCCCGACGCGGTGCTCGGCACGCCGCTGCGCATTCACGTCCCGAAAGGCACGACGGGCGTGCGGGTGACCTCGCACACTGCACCTGACGCCTCTGCGCTCCAGTGGCTCGAGCCATCGATGACACACGGTGGGAAGCAGCCGTTCCTCTTCAGCCAGTGCCAGGCGATTCACGCGCGCTCGGTGCTCCCGTGTCAGGACACGCCCGCGCGACGCATCTCGTATCGCGCGTCGTTGAGCGTCCCCACCGGGCTCGTCGCCGTCATGGCCGCGGCGCCGGTGCGCAGTGAGTCCGTCGCAGCCCACACCGTCTTCCACTTCGAGCTGCCGCAGGCGATTCCGCCGTACCTGCTCGCCTTCGCGGTGGGCGACCTCGCCTCGAAGGACCTCTCGCCGCGCTCACGCGTCTGGAGCGAGCCGGGTGTGCTCGACGCCGCCGCCTGGGAGTTCGCCGACGTCGAGCGCCACCTCACCGCTGCCGAGGCGCTCTTCGGGCCCTACGACTGGGAGCGCTTCGACCTGCTCGTGATGCCTCCGTCGTTTCCGTACGGAGGCATGGAGAACCCGCGCCTCACCTTCCTCACGCCGACGCTGCTCGCTGGCGACCGCAGCATGGTGAACGTCGTCGCGCACGAGCTCGCCCATTCGTGGACCGGCAACCTCGTCACCAACCTCAACGCCGAGCACTTCTGGCTCAACGAGGGGTTCACGGTCTTCGCGGAGCGCCGAATCCTCGAGGCGCTCGAGGGGCCGGAGCTCGCCGCGATGCACGTCGCCCTCGGCCGGAACGACCTCGACGCCGCCATCACGCGCTTCACGAAGGCCGGCACGCCTGCGCTGACGAAGCTGCGCACGAAGCTGTCCGGCATCGACCCCGACGAGGCCTTCAGCGTGGTGCCGTACGAGAAGGGCGCGCTGCTCCTGAAGGTGCTCGAGGCGTCAGCCGGCCGGGCCGCGTTCGATGTGGTGCTCAAGTCGTGGCTGCAGACGCATCGCTTCGGCGCCGTCACCACCGACGACTTCCTCGCGCACTTCTCGAGGGCAGCGCCTGGCCTGTTGGAGAAGGTGCACGCGCTCCGGTGGATCGACGAGCCCGGTCTTCCCGACGACGCCCCACGCGCGACCTCGAGCCGACTCGACGCCGTGAAGGCGCTCTGCGGCACCCTTCCGTCGAAAGAGAGTACGGCCTCGTGGACCGCCATCGAATGGCAGCTCTTCCTCGAGGGGAGCCCGCACACGCTGACGTCGGCCGAGCTCACGACGCTCGACGAGCGCTTCCACTTCTCGTCATCGAAGAACGCCGAGGTGCACGTCGCGTGGTTGTTGCTGGCGCTGCAGTGTCATCACGACGTGGTGCTGCCGGCCGTCGAGGCGTTCCTCAACCGCGTCGGACGCATGAAGTACCTCAAGCCGCTGTACACGACGCTCCACGGCAGGGCGTCGACCCGGGCGCTCGCCGCGAAGGTGTTCGAGCAGAACCGGCCGCGGCTGCACCCCATCGCGAGGTCGGTCGTCGCCGGGCTGCTCGCGAAGACACCGTGACCCTGAGGACGCCCCGCGCGGGTGTCGCCTCGAGGCGACGTCAGCGCACGTGACCGACGGTGATGACCGACAGGCCCACGCGCGCAGCGAGGGCACGGTCGACCAGCCGCCACACTGGCACCAGGCGGTCGAACAGCGATGCCTCGGCCCGGGGAATCTCGTCGCGAGCGAACAGCCCACCCGTCACCGCCCAGCCCAGCGTCGCCACGGCGTTGAAGTACCAGGTCTTCGCGACCTCGAGGCCGGCCTTCCGGAACGCCGCCGTCAACGTCGAGCGCGTGTACCGGCGGTAGTGGCCCAGCTGCACGTCGAGCCGGTTGTGCAGCCACTCGTACGCAGGCACGAGAATGACGACGGCGCCGCCGGGCCGAACCAGCTTCCGACAGTTCTCGAGCGCGAGGACGTCGTCGGCGATGTGCTCCACGACGTTGAGCGCGAACACCGTGTCGAACTGGCCGAGGTGCTGCGCGTACAGCGTCGAGAAGCGCGGGTGCACCAGGTCGATGGAGACGACCTCGCGCCCGGGGAAGTCCTGCTCGAGGCGCTGCACGTACGAGGCCCGCAGGTCGCTCAGGACGAGGTCACAGCCGTCATCGAGGAAGAAGCGCGAGAGGTTGCCAATGCCGCTGCCGACCTCGAGCATGCGCCCGGTGCAGTGCGGCCGAATGGTCTCGTACATCCACCGGTTGAAGTGGCCGAGCTCCGAGATGGTCTCGAGGGCGGCGGCGCCGACGGCATCATGCCCCGCGCCGCCTTCGCTCATCGGCCCAGCCCGTACTTCACGATGCAGCGCACGGCCGAGACGCCGTCCTTCCAGTTGATCTTCTTCCCCTCGGCGTAGCTGCGACCAAAGTACGAGATGCCGACCTCGTAGATGCGCACGTCGGGGAGCTTCGCGACCTTCGCCGTCACCTCGGGCTCGAAGCCGAAGCGCTTCTCCTTCAGCGTCGGTGCGACCTGCTTGATGACGTCCCGCCGCCACAATTTGTAGCAGGTCTCCATGTCGGTGAGGTTCAGGTTGGTCATCGCGTTCGACATGGTGGTGAGCACGCGATTGCCGACGGTGTGCCAGAAGTAGAGGACGCGGTGCGGGTGCGCGCCCATGAAGCGCGAGCCGTAGACGACGTCGGCGTGCCCATCGAGCACCGGCTTGAGGAGCACGTTGATCTCGTTCGGGTCGTATTCGAGGTCGGCGTCCTGCACGACGGCGAAGTCTCCCGTGAAGGCCGCGAGCGCCGTGTGGAGCGCGGCGCCCTTGCCCTGGTTCTTCTCGTGCTGGCGATAGATGACGTCGACCTCGGGGTGCTCCTTCATGAAGGCGCGCACCTCGCCGTCGGTGCCGTCCTTCGAGCAGTCGTTGACGACGACCAGCTGCGTCTTCACGCCAGCGATGAACTGCACCGAGCGCACGCGGTCGAGCAGCTTGCGCACCGTGCGCTCTTCGTTGAACACGGGGATGAGGATGCTCAGCGTCTGGGCCATCGCGCGAGGCGCCTAGCACGAGCGTGGCGAAGTGCGAACGGTTGTGGGCCGAAGGTGTGGGCCGAAGGGCGCCCGGCTGAGAGGAGCCGGCCTGAGGACGACGCTGCTGGTGGCCGTGCTCTCGGCGGTGGCGTGCGAGGACTTCGGGTACGCCGCGCAGAACACCCGGAACGAAGGGCAGGACCACGCCCGCACCAGCCGGCTCCTCGATGGCGCGATGAAAGCCGGCGCGAACGACACCCGCGCGTGCCTCGGAGCGTCGGACGCGTTTGCAGACTTCATGCGCTCGCCCGAAGGGAAACGCTGGCGGCCAGCGGTGACCGACTCGGACTGATCAGCCTCGAGGCTGACGAACACCGTGACGAAGGGATGACGGCGTCTGCGGCGGGCGGTGTTACGCTCGTTGCACGAGTTCGCATTGGTGGTGGTCACCGAATCCGCCTCGTTGGAGAAGTCATGACGAGTCGGTATCTGCCGCACGGAGCATTCTTCCGTGACCTCAACGAAGCGGTCGACGGCTACTTCGAGTCGACGAAGACCTCACGTCAGGCGACGCCTGGCATGTGGCTCAAGACCGCCTTCATCCTCACCTGGTTCGTCAGCTCGTGGGCCGTGCTGGTGTTCGCGGCCGCGACCTGGTGGCAGGCGCTCGGTGCGGCGCTCTCGCTGGGCCTCGCGATGGCGGGCATCGGCTTCAACATCCAACATGACGGCGGGCACCGCGCGACGTCGGACACCCAGGGCTGGAACAAGGCCATGGCGCTCACCCTCGATGTGCTCGGCGGCAGCTCGTACATCTGGCACTGGAAGCACAACGTGCAGCACCACACGACGCCGAACGTGATGGGGCACGACTCGGACATCGACATCGAGCCCTTCGTGCGGCTGGCGCCGGAGCAGCAGTGGCGGCCGGCGCACCGGTACCAGCACCTCTACACGTGGTTTCTCTACGCGCTGCTCGCCATCAAGTGGCACTTCCTCGACGACATCAAAGACGCCATCACCGGCCACATCGGCACGCGCAGCTTCCCGCGCCCGAAGGGCTTCGACCTGGTGGCCTTCGTCGGCGGCAAGACGTTCTTCTTCACCTGGGCGTTCGTGATTCCGTCGTTCTTCCACCCGTGGTGGCACGTGCTGCTTGGCTACTTCGTGGTGTCGGTCGTCGTGAGCCTGGCGCTCGCGCTCACGTTCCAGGCCGCGCACTGCGTGGTGGGCGCTGCGTTCCCCTCGGGGGAAGGCCAGCGGGAGTGGGCGAAGCACCAGGTGATGACGTCCGTGGACTTCGCGCCGCGCCACCCGTTCTGGACCTGGTACCTCGGCGGTCTGAACTACCAGTTGGAGCACCACCTCTTCCCCCGCGTCTGCCACGTGCACTACCCGGCGCTCGCGCCCCTGGTGCGCGCGGTGTGTGAGAAGCACGGCGTGCCGTACCAGGTGATGCCGAGCGTCGGGTTCGCGCTCGCGTCGCATGCGCGGTTTCTGGCGCAGATGGGCCGCGCGCCGGTCGCCGCCCCTGTCGCTGCCATCGCGTGACTCGACGCGAGCCTTCGCCACCTGGTGACGGAGCACCCGATGCTCCTGCGGCGCTCATCCAGTGGGTGAGCCCTGAGGTGCACGGCAACGTCGGGTGCTCACCGGACGCGAGTCGTCGGGACACGCAAATCGTCGGGACTCGACGACGCGGGCACGGACGGGCAAGAACCCGGTCATGCGAACCCTTGCGCTGCTCGTCGCGCTCACTGCCGCTGGAGCCTGTACACCCGTCGCCCCAGTGTGCAGCACCGCGAACTGCGTCGGATGCTGCGATTCCAGCGGGACGTGTCAGGCCGGTGTGGAGAGGCGGGCGTGTGGCGCCGCGGGGCTCTCGTGCCGCATCTGCGCCCTCACCGATGACTGTCTGAACGGCTCGTGCCGGCCGCTGGTGCTGGCGACCGGTGGCGGCGTCGCGGGCGGTGGCGTCGCAGGCGGTGGCGTCGCGGGTGGTGGTGTCGCGGGTGGTGGTGTCGCAGGTGGTGGTGTCGCGGGCGGCGGGAGCGCGGGCGGCGGGAGCGCGGGCGGCGGGAGCGCGGGCGGCGGGAGCGCGG
Organism: Myxococcaceae bacterium; assembly: GCA_040400045.1. Lineage (GTDB taxonomy): Bacteria > Myxococcota > Myxococcia > Myxococcales > Myxococcaceae > Xiheimicrobium. The sequence continues at coordinate 59,297 of JBBAQZ010000030.1, read as the reverse complement.
GCGGCGGCGCGTTGGCTCTGCCCGATGGTGGCCCCGCGTTCTGCGACCTCGTACAGGTCGATCTTCGGTTCGGCGCGGTCACGGTCGGCACCTCACGAACGCTCGCCTACAGCGTCGACAACCCGACCTCGCAGCCCCTCGACGTCACCATCACGCCGCCAACCAGCTCGGGGTACACCGCGTCGGGTGCCACGGGGACCCTCTCGGTGGCGCCTGGTCAGCGAGCGACCGTCAACGTCACCTTCTCTCCCACTGCGGCCGGGCAGTTGCTCTCGTCGCTCCGCGTGCGGCGCGCTCCCACGTGCCCCGAGCGCTCGGCGTTCCTCAGCGGGCGAGGCCTCTCGACGAACTTCGAGTGGGACCCGACGAGCATCGACTTCGGGTACGTGACTCCCGGCACCACGGCGACGCAGCCTGTGCTCTTCCGCAACGGCTCGTCACAGGACGTGACGCTCACGAACCTGCTGCTTCGGGAGGGGAGCCTGCCGAGCACCGTCTTCACCCGAGTGACGCCGAGCGCGAGCATCGTGGTGCCGGCCTACAGCGACTCCACCGCCGAGTTCCTCGGGTACCGGCCGGCCGTGCTGGGGCCGCGAACCGCGACCTTCTCCTTCACCGCACCGATGGGGCAGGCGACCATCGCGCTCCGAGGCGTCGGCGGAGGCCCGCGCATCGACGTGCCTGCGACGCTGGATTTCGGGCGGGTTCCTCTGTTCGCGGGTGCGATACCACCGAGCTCCCAGACCCGAACGGTGACCATCAGAAACGTCGGCTCGTCGCCTGTCCCACCTGACCCGCGCGCGAACCTCGTGCTTGGAACCGTCTTCTCCGGCGCCCCCGGCCAGCTGCCGCTCTTCGAGCTCATCCCCGGACCAAACACCTCGGCGGGCGACTTCTCGGTGGTGGCCAACGTGCCCCCGACGGGCCTCGACACGAGAACCCCGGGCACCATCGTCGTCACCCTCACGCCGACCTCGCTGGGCATGAAGTCCGCCGAGCTGAGAATCTTCTCGAACGACCCGGCGACCCCGACCCGGGTGGTTCAGCTTCGGGCCAACGTCGTCTCGATCTCACCCTGTACGGGCCTCTCGGTGCTCGAGGCGACGCCGCTCGACTTCGGTCGCGTCGACCCTGGAACGGTGAAGCGGCGCGGCGTGACGCTGGTGAACTCAGGCACTGCGCTCTGTCTCCTCTCGGACCTGCGCACCACGACGCCAGAGTTCAGCATCACGGGCGGACCCGTCACGGAGCTCGAGCTGATGCCCGGCGAACGACGAACGCTGGTCCTCGAGGTCAAGCCGACGAGCGCGACCGCCTCGCTCCCCGGCCAACTGCGTGCGTCCGTCTCGTCGCCCACCACGCCCGAGCTGCTCGTGCCGCTCACGACCTTTGCGGGCACCGACTGCCTGTTGTTCTCCACGCGCGAGCTGGACTTCGGCAACAACGCGCTCAACTGCCGAGGTGCGACGCGCACCGTGCAGGTGCTCAACCGGTGCCAGACGTCGGTTCAGCTCACCGCAGCGACCGTCGTCGGCTCAGGCTTCACGCTGGTGAACGGGCCTTCGACGGGAATGCTCGCTCCGAACTCGGCGCCGGTGCCGATCTCGATGTCGTGGCGGACGACGCGAGCGGGCACCGAGGTGGGCGCCCTCGTCGTGACGAGCACGCAGTCTGGCATCGGCGCGACGTCGGTCATGCTGCTGCAGGGCGCTGCAGGCGCACCGGTCGACGTCTTCCCGATCCCCCTGAGGCCCAGAGCCGACGTGCTCCTCGTCGTCGATGACAGCTGCTCGATGAGTGACAAGCATGCCGCGATGTCCGCGAACCTCAGCTCGCTCCTCGCCTTCCCAGCGTCTTCGCAGGTCGACTTCCAGATCGCCCTCACCACGACCGATGCCGATGTCGTTTCGCAGGCAGGCCGGCTCCAGGGTGCGCCCCTGTTCCTGACCGGTGTGTCCCCGAACCTGGTGCCCACCCTCGGCCAGCGCATCGTGGGCGTCGGCGTCAATGGGTCGGGCACCGAGCAGACGCTCGCGCCTGCCGTAGCGGCGCTGTTTCCACCGCTGAGCACGACGAGCCACGCGGGCTTCGTGCGCGACGACGCCTCGCTCGGCGTCATCGGCGTCTCCGATGCGGATGATCAGTCACCCCTGCCGGTGTCGACCTACGCCCTGATGCTGGCCAGCCTGAAGCCCCCAAACCTGTTCACGTTCAGCGCGCTCACGCCCCTGGGCGCGACGCCACCAGTCCCCATGTGCATCTACGACCTCGCGCCAGGTACCCGCACGCAGGCCGCCGTCGCGCAGCTCGGCGGCGTGGCGAGGGACATCTGCACCAACACCTGGGCTGGATCGCTGGAAGACCTCGGGAAGAGCGCCTTCGGGTTCCGCACCAGCTTCACGCTCAAAGCGCCCGTCGATGTGGGTGCAGCTGCTGTGCGCGTCTTCATCGACAACATCGAACTGCCTGCGACGGCTTCCGGCGGCGCCCCCGTGTGGACCTTCTCGAGCGCCACCAACACCCTCACCTTCGTGCCGCTCTACGCCCCTGGGCCGGGGAAGACGCTGTCGGTCAGCTACCCGGTGGTCTGCCTGCCCTGAGTGCTCTGTCCGCGCGAATTCGTCGGTCCTCCCTGCGGCCCTCGAACCGCCGTGCGGGTTCGACCACGCGCGGCACCGGGCTCCTCGTCCTCTGGTGGAGCTCGCCCGGGTCCCTGAGCGCGAGCACACCCTTTCTCGACGAAGGCGGCCGGGCCAGCGAGAGGTGCTGACGCCCGTTCAGCGGCACCGCGCGACGCACTGGCCCTGCTGACATGACCAGGTCGAGCCGGCGTCGACGTCACACCGTGGCTGGCCCGCGAGTCCCGCTGGGCAGTCGGAATCGACGACGCAGACGCTCTGCTTCGTGCAGCGCTTTCCTGCGACCGCGTCGAGGCGACAGTACTGCCCGTTCTCGCACGCGCCTGCCTGTCCAACGGGAGTGAGGGAGCACGGCCGGCCCTCGTTCCACACGCAGCCTCCGCGATGCAGCACGGTGGAGCCGGCCTGCGTGGCCTGGCAAGGGTTCCGGTACGTCGCGAAGTCGGTGCCGCAGACCGGGTCGTTGTCCGTGTTCGCGCAGGCGCGCCAATCGATGCATGTGCGGGCCACGCGGCAGGCGGTGACGGGGTCGAGCCCTCCGCCCACTTGAATCTGTTCACCGGTACACCTTGGGGAGTCGAGCACCGGGCAGGCCAGACAACAGCCGCGGTCGCAGCGCACCGAGCCCACCTGGTTTCCCTGCGCACACTCGCTCGCGTCGTTGCACGCCTGCGATTGGTCGGTGCACCTCTGGCACGAGGGGTCGAAGCGGTCGGCGCGGCCATCACAGTCGTCGTCGACGCCGTTGGCGCAGAACTCGCGAGCGCCCGGGTGCTGCTCCTTGTTCGCCTCGTTGCAGTCACCCTTCTGCTTGCCGGGGCATGAGATGCCCGGGTCGTTGGTGAAGGCGTAGCCGTCTCCATCGACGTCGCGGCACGGGTCGAGCTCGCACCAGCCGGGCGCACACGGGCAGGTGGTGCACAGCACCGGTCCACGACAGACGTGGAGCCGCGGGCATTGGTCGTCGGTGCGGCAGCCCGGAATGCACTGGGCGTCGTGCGGACCGTTACAGCCTTCGCAGATCATCCCGCCGGGACACGACGTGTCGCCTTCGCAGGCGGCCGTCAGCAGCGTCGGCCCGTTGGTGGTGCCTTTCGTCGGCAACGTCTCCTGCACGGGGCCACAGGCGGTGAGGCTCCACAGCACCATCAGTTTTCCGAGGACGCGTCGCATGCGACGGGTGCACACAGCAGGCGCCGTGCCGTGTCGTCCTCGTGCAAGTTCGCGAGAACCTGACCGGTGGATCAGCCGCTCGGCTCAGCCCTCGTCGGATTCCCAGCGCGGCGGCTTCCAGGCGCCCTGCGGAGCTCCGTAGAACTCGTCGGGGTCGACCTTCAGCGGCTCGAACGGCTCGCGGGGAAAACGGATGCGACCAAGCGCGGGCGGCTCGCCATTGGCCTTCGCTTCGACGGCCACCATGTTGGTGTGCCCACGGACCGCGAGCTTGCCAGTGGTGAGGTTGTCGATGCGGTAGTGGAAGTCGAGCGCCACCCGGCCGAGCTTCGTCAACGCCACGCGAATCGAGAGCTGGTCTTCGTAGCCGATGAAGCTGTCGTAGCGGACGTTGAGCTGCCGCAGCGCGAGCCAGTGGCCCTTGCGGACCAGGTCGACTGCCGGCTCGTTGAAGCGGCGGAAGAAGGCCTCGCGGCCCCGCTCGAACCACGACGCGACGTTGCTGTGGTGCACGTAGCCGAGCGCGTCGGTCTCGGAGAACGTGACGCGGTGCTCGACGTGCGCGGTGACGGCGTCCCAGTTGGTGCTCATGCTGCCCGCGGTTGTGGACGCTGCCGGAGTCGGCGTCAACGGTCGTCACGAATCGGGCTGACAGCGCACCAGTCGTGACACTCGTTCCGGGCGTTCGTTTCGGGTCGGCGATATGCGCGGGTGGCGATGTCGAAGGCCTTCACGAGCGAAGAGACGGAGGACACGTCGGTCTCGGGGCGGCCACCGCAACGCGCTGCTCGCGGCCACGAGCGCCCCATCACTCCGGATGGCCACCGCGCCCTGGTCGAGACGCTGCAACGGCTCGAGACGGAAGAGCGCGCCGCGCTCCACGCCATTCCTGCGGGAGCGGAGCGCGAGGAGGCGAAGCGACGACTCGAGGCGAAGGTGGCGATGCTCGGTGCGACGTTGGAGAGCGTGCGCGTGGTGAAGCCCCCCGGCGACGATGACGGGGTCGTCCGGTTCGGGAGCACGGTGACGCTGAGGTGGAGTGACGGCCGGCAGCAGACGGTGCGACTGGTCGGGCCCGACGAAGCCGACGTGAAGGCAGGCCGGTTGTCGATCGACGCGCCGCTCGCCCGCTCCCTGCTCGATGCGAAGCAGGGCGCCACCATCGAGGTCGAACGGCCACGCGGCGTCGAAGAGGCCGTACTCGAGCTCGTGCGCGCCCACTGAACCCTGTTCCTCGGCGGCGCTCGAGCAGGTCAGGGGGTGGGTCGACGGGACGACCTTCGAGGCGGTGTCGCCTCACTGTCGCGATTCCGAGCGTGACGGCACGGCCGGTTTCGCCTGAGTTCGCGCCATGCCCGTTCACGTCTCCAACGATGGACCCGTCGCGACGCTCACCCTCGATGAACCCGGTCGACGCAACGCGATGACCCCGGACCTCGGCGACGCCCTGAGGGCGCGCGTGGAGGAGCTCAAAGGACGGGCCGACGTTCGGGTCGTGTTGCTGACCGGAGCCGGCGGCGCGTTCTCGGGCGGAGGCGACCTCACCATGCTCGAGCGCCTTCGGAGCGTGCCGGCCGACGAGGCCCGACGCTTCATGCTCGGCTTCTACGCGCGCTACTTGAGCGTGCTCGACCTCGAGGTCCCCACCATCGCCGTCGTCGAGGGAGCCGCCATCGGAGCCGGCCTCTGCCTCGCGCTGGCGTGCGACTTCTGCTTCGTCGACCTCGAAGCGAAGCTGGCGCTCAACTTCGTTCAGCTCGGCCTGCACCCGGGCATGGGCGCGACGTACTTCGTGCCGCGTCGAGCAGGCGCTGCACAGGCGGCGCGGCTGTTGATGACGGGCGAGCGCTTCGACGGCGCGGACGCGGTGGGCTTCGACCTCGCCATCGAAGGCCATCCACTGGCGGAGGTGATGCCGGCTGCGCGGGCGTTCGCCACGACGCTGGCGGCGCAGGCTCCCCTCGCGATTCGCGCGCTGAAGGCCGAGCTCGGCGCCGACCGCGCGGCGCTCCAGAGGTGTCTCGAGGCCGAAGCGGCGAACCAGGCCATCAGCTACGGGAGCGCCGACATGGCCGAGGGCCTCGCAGCTGCGACCGCTCGTCGGGCGCCGGTGTTCAGCGGGAAGTGAAGAGCCGCGCCGATGGATTCGCGCGGTCAGCGCGATCGCACAGCCATCAGGTCACCGCACGAGCACCAGCTCGGTCGTCACGTACGGGCGCTCGAGCGTCGAGGTGTCGACGAAGCCGAAGCGCGCATACAGCGCCTGCGCGTCGCGCGTGCCGAGCCGAACGCGGCGACATCGGCGCACCAGCGGGTGGTCGAGCACGAGCCGCAGCAGGGCCTGACCGACGCCTCCACCTCGCCGGCCCGCGCGAACGCAGACGTCGTAGACCCACGCGTACTTCGAGCCATCCGTGATGGCGCGCGCGGTGCCGATGAGCGCTCCAGTTTCGTCGGTCGCACCGACCCAGACCGGACTGCCGAGGTGCGCGGCACGAAGCTCCGCCTCGGTGAACACGTCATTCCAGTACTGCCCACGCAGGAGCTCGACGGCCGCACCGAGGAAGGCTGGCTCGAGGTGCGCGTGAAGCCGCACGCCGGAAGGCCCACGAAGGAAATCCGGCGTCCCCGTCGTCGGGTTGGCCGCGCGGATGAGCTCGAGGGCGCGAACGTCACCCGGAGCGCCGCGCCGCCACAACTGCTCGAGCACCCTCAGGCGCGCGTCGTCGTGCTTGTTCTGCATCAGCTTCGCCTTCGCGGTGACGTCGCTCAACGGCAGACCCGCGATGAGCAGCCCCTTCACTGCAGCGCGGTACAACGCAGACGTCGCCTCGATGGGCTGGTAGCCGCCTTCGGGCTGCAGCTTCTCCATCAACCGCTGCAACACCCGCGCTTTGCGGCCCGGCTCGTCGAGGGCCATCAGCGCGCCACGAGCCTGCGCAGCCCGGAACAGCGTGGTGGCCGGACAGGCCCGCTCAGCGTCGAGGAAGAAGCTGGGAAGCCGCGCGACGGTCTCCTCCACTGACGCCACCACCTGGCACCCCAGCAGTGACGTCTTCTCGCCCGCCGGAGCGCCGTGAAAGCAGAGCCACCCCTCATCCACCACGCAGTGGAGCGTCTTGAGCACCACCTGGCCATCAGGGTCCATCCCGGCGAGGTGAAACGTCTCGCTGGCGTCGAACAACTGGTGGGCCAACGATTCGGGCGCCTCGTACTCACGTCGTCTCATCCCGACACCGTGCCGAAGCTTTGGACCAGCCAGAAGGTCCAGTTTCGAGATTTCTGCTAGTCCATGCACATGTCGACCTGGTCCGTCACCATGCCGCCGCCGGCCTCTGGCACGACCCCGCTCTTCGTCCAGCTCGCCCACGGCGTGATGACTGAGATTCGCCGGGGCCGACTCCTCCCGGGCCAACGGCTCCCGGGGACGCGCGCGTGGGCGAAGTCCCTCGGCATCAACCGCAACACCGTCATCGCCGCCGTCGCCGAGCTCGAGGCCCAGGGCTGGGTGCACAGCACGCCAACCCGCGGGACCTGGGTACGCGAGAGCCTTCCGGTCGAACCGCGTTCGACCCGGCGTCCAGGCCTCCCGGCGCTGGGGATTCCCCTCGAGCCCCTGCCTGCCTTTCTCACCCCTCGGGCCTTCCGGGTCAGCGACGAGGTGCTCCACCTCTCGGCCGGCACGCCAGACCCGCGCTTGTTCCCCGTCGAGCTGCTCGCGCGGACGTGGCGGCGGGTCGTGCGTCGCAAGGGGCGCCACCTGCTCGAGTACGGCGACCCGGCCGGCCACCGCTCGCTGCGTCAGGCGCTGGCAGGCATGCTCTCGGACCTGCGCGGTATTCCCGCGACCGAGGACCAGCTCGTCATCACCCGCGGCAGTCAGATGGCCCTCGACCTGCTCGCCCGCGCCGTCGTCGCGCCCGGAGAGACCGTCGCCATCGAGAGCTCTGGCTATCGGCCCGCGTGGGATGCGCTGCGGCTCATTGGCGCCCGGCTCGCTCCGATTCCCATCGACGCGGAAGGACTCGACGTCGACGCGCTCGCCCGCCTGGTGCGGCGCCGAAAGGTGCGCGCGGTGTACGTCACGCCGCACCACCAGTACCCGACCACCGTCACCATGTCGGCCTCGCGCAGGCTCGCGCTCCTCGAGCTGGCACGACGGCATCAACTGCTCATCATCGAAGACGACTACGACCATGAGTTTCACTACGAGGGCCGGCCGGTGCTCCCGCTGATGGCGAGTGATGACGCCGGCGTCGTCGCCAGCGTGGGCACGCTCTCGAAGGTGCTCGCGCCCGGGCTTCGCCTCGGCTTCGTCGTCGCCCCCACCGCGCTCGCCGAGCGCATCGCCCGCCTGCGCGCCGTGATGGACCGGCAGGGAGACCACCCCATGGAGGCGACCGTCGCCGAGCTCATCGAAGAAGGCGAACTCCAGCGCCACGTGCGGAAGATGCGCGTCGTCTACCAGGCGCGGCGTGACGCGCTGGCCAGGCAGCTGACGGCGAGGCTCGGCGACACGCTCGAGTTCTCCATCCCTCCCGGAGGCATCTCCATCTGGGCGAAGCTGCGCCGACCCATTCACCTCGACGTGTGGCTGGCCCGTGCACGCGCTCGAGGCGTGTCGGTGATGCCCGGCGCCACCTACTGCTTCGATGGGCATGAGCCCGGCGCGCTCCGGCTCGTCTTCGCGCGCTTCACCGAGGCAGAGCTGACCCGCGCCGTCGAGCTGTTGCGAGCCTCGCACCCATGAGCCGTGTCACGCATGTCGGAGATGGACAGGGAGAAAGAACACGACCGCTGCGACGCGCGAGGGACTGGCAGCGGGCGCGCACTCGTGCTGAACGTCGGGGCGCATGCTGAACGTCGGCGACCCTGCACCGGACTTCGACACGGTTGACTGCCGCGGCGAGCGCGTTCACCTCGCCAGCTACCGCGGCGTCCGCAAGGTGGTGTTGTTCTTCTTCCCCAAGGCCTTCAGCCCGGCGTGTACCCTCGAGGTGCGGAACTTCCGCGACAACTACCAGCGCATCACCCAACTCAACGCGGAGCTCATCGGTCTCTCCGTCGACAGGGCCGACCGGCAGTGCAGGTTCGCCATCGAGGAGCAGCTCCAGTTTCGCCTGGTGAGCGACGAGTCGCGGGTCATCTCGGGGCTCTACGGCGTGGTGTGGCCGGTGCTGCGCATCGACCGGCGCGCGACGTTCGTCATCGGGCTCGATGGGCACATCGAGGACGTCTTCCATCACGAGGTGAAGGTGTACCGGCACCTCGAGGACGTGCTGGACCGGTTGGCGAGCAACCGCGCTCCGGTTTCGGCCCCTTGAGTCCGCCCTGACGACGCGCCCCCGCTCGACTCACGCCAGCTCGAGAAGTCGCCGCCACGTCACGCGAGCCACGCCCAGCCCCGACGACGCCACCGACTACTTCTCGCGCAACGACTCGAGCTGCCGCCTGGCCTCGTCGCGCTGGTCGAGCAGCACGAGCATCTCGCGGTGCAGTTGTTCGTACTGCCGGTTGGTGTGGTGCCACTCGGCCGTCGCGTGGGCCAGGTCCTTCTCGAGCTGGGCCAGGGTCACCTGCAGAGACGCCGTCGTCGCCTCGTGTGACACGCGCTCTCGAGCGAGCGCCTGCGAGTGCTCGTTCGCGAGCGCGTCGCACTTCGCCCTCGCGTCGACCTCGGCCTGGGCGTGCTTCGTCTGCGCGGCGGCGAGCTGGGCCTGCACGTCGGCGAGCTGGGTCTCGACCTCGCGCGTCTTCTGTCGGGCCTCGAGGAGCCGCTGCGCCGTGTGGTGGAGTTTGTCTTTCTCCCTCTGGAACAGCCCGTCGGCCTCGGCCCGCTTCTCTTCGAGCGCCGCGAGGGCCTGCTGGTGGGTCGCCTCGAGCGCGGCGCGGGCCTTCGCCTCGTCGCCACGCACCGCCTGCACCGAGCCCTCGAGCTCGGTCACGCGGGCGGTCAGCTTCTTGCGGTCGTTCTCGACGCGCGCCAGCTCGACGTTGAGCTCGTCGCGCCGCGTGCGAAGGCCCGCGAGGTCGTTCTCGAGTTGGCTGACCCGCGCCGCAAGCTCGCCGATGCGGGTGCCGGCGACCTGCGCCTCGGCGACGAGCTGCTCGAGCTGGCCGTCGGCGTCGCTCTTCAGCTGCTCGAGCTCGAGGATTCGCGCCTTGCTGGTGGCGAGCTGCCCGTCGAGCCCGGTCGTGAGCGCCGCGGTCTCACGCACCGTCGCCAGCTCTGCGTTCACGGCGGCGAACTTCGCCATCGCGGCGTGCGAGCTCGCCTGCTCGACCGCGCGCTGTTCATCGGAGAGAGAGAGCGCCTCTTTCAGCGCTGCGAGCTCGCCGGCGTGGACCTCGTCAGCCAGGGCCGACGCCTTCCTGGCTTCGGCGAGCTCGGTCTCGAGCGTCGTCCGCTGCGCCTCGGCGACCTCGGCGCGGGCCCGTGACTCGTCGGCTTCGCGTCGCAGCGCTGGCGACGGCTCGGCGGTGTTGGGGCGGCCGACTTCCTTCAGCGCCTCGAGCTGCGCCTCGAGCGCGGCCACCCGCTGTCTGTGGAGCTTCGACTCGGCCTCGGCCTCGCTCAGCGCCTCGTCGAGCGCCCGCACGCGCAGCTCGAGCAGCTCGGGGTCGAGCCGGGACACGTTGGTGCTGTCCTCGAGCGGCTTCAACACGGGGGGCAGCGTGAGGTTGGGGTCGTGCGTCGCGCGCCCCCGCCCGACGCGGTCCGCCGTCGTCACGTTCAACTGGTTTCGGGGAATCGGGGCCGTCACCGAATCCGACGCCTGCGCGGCCGCCGTCTGCTGTGCCTTCCGGAGCGCCTGCTGTGCGTCGAGCACCTGCTGCTGCAGCTCCCTGATCCGCGCGCGCTCGCCGTCGAGGGCCTTGCGGGCCTGTTCATGAAGGTCTCGCTCATCGGCCAGCTCCTGCTGGGTCGCCTTGAGCTCGCGCGCTGCCGACTTGAGCAGCTCGTGAAGCTTGCTGTCTGGAGCGCCGGCCATGACGGGCCTTCTGTCTAGCTCAACACGCTGGTGATCAGCCCTTCTTCTTGAACTTGACGAAGTAGTTGCTGATGGCTGCCTCGAGCAGCTCGCCGGACAGGTGGGGGATTTCTCCGCGGTAGTGGGCGATGTCGATGACCTGATCGAGCAGGTCGCGTGGCTGACAAGCGGCAAAGCTGCGGTTGTGCGGCCGGAAGTGCGCCTCGATGAGCCAGTCGATCATCTCGGCGTCGTAGGCGATGCCTCGCTTCTGGCAGACACCTTCCCAGATCTGATGGAACTGGTCTTCGTCGGGCGGGCGCACCTCGAGCTTGTAGCGAACCCGACGGAGGAACGCGTCGTCCACCAGGTCGGCCGGGTCGAGGTTCGTCGAGAACGCCACGAAGACGTTGAAGGGCACCTGCAGCTTCTTGCCCGTGTGGAGCGTGAGGAAGTCGACCTCGCTCTCGAGCGGCACGATCCACCGGTTGAGCAGATCGATGGGCGAGACCTTCTGGCGGCCGAAGTCGTCGATCAGCAACATGCCGTTGGTGGCCTTGAGCTGAAACGGCGCCTCGTAGAACTTCACGTCGGGCGAATAGATGAGGTCGAGCGTCTGCAGCGTGAGCTCGCCGCCGACCACCACGAGCGGCCTGCGGCACCGCACCCAGCGGCCATCGGCAGCCGGCGCGTTCGGATCATCGGGCGAGGGCTTGTGCAGCGTGGAGTCGAAGACGCGGATGATGAAGTCGTCGACGAGCAGCGCGTGCGGCACCCAGATTTCACCCTCGTAACATTCGACCAACGCCTGACAGAGCGCCGTCTTTCCGTTCCCCGGCGGCCCGTAGAAGAACACCGCCTTGCCCGAGTTGATGGCTGGACCGAGGCCGTCGAAGATGTAGTCCTTCACGACGAGGTCGCCGAAGTGCTGCTCCATCTTCGCGCGGTTGACGCGCATGCCACGCACGGTCTGCACGTTGACGGCTTCGAACCAGTCTTCGAGGCGAACCGGCGCGGGCCCGTTGTAGCGATTGCGGTCGAGGATCTGCCGGATGAGGTCGGTGGCGAACGTCGTCAGGGTGTAGATCATGCCTGACTTGCCGACGCCCATGCCGGCGCCGCCCTTCAAGTCGATGTACTTCGCCTTGCGAAGGCTCTCGATGACCTCGTCGATGATCAGCTGCGGCAGCTTGATGCGGTTGGCGATGTCCGAGCCGCGGAGCTCGCCCGCGAAGAAGAGCGCCTTGAGCACCAGCTCTTCCACCATCGTCGCGCTCAAGCCGGTCTCGAGCATCGACCGCGGCTGAGGAGGGAAGAAGCGCGTGGTGCTGCCACGTCGGCCGCCAGCACCGCCACCCGCAGGCGGGCGGGCGCCAGCGCCTGGAGGGGCCGACGGGCGGTGACCAGGCGACGCGTCTCGGGGTCCACCCGCGCCAGCCGCACCGGCCCAGCCCTGAGAGCCGACGCCGGTGCCCCGCCGTTGGGGAATACCCTGCGTGACGGAGGGCCTCGGGCCGGTTCCAGCGGGCGACGAAGGCCGGGGCCGCTCGCCTTGTTCGTCGTCGGCGCTGGAAGAACCTGAATCACGAGGCATGGGTCGAGCGTAGCCCATGGCGACGGAAGGGGAACTCTGGCGAATCAGCGCTTGCCGGGTGACCGCAGCTCCGTGCGCACGTCCCACAGCTCGGGGAAGAACGTCAGCCCCAGCGCACGTTGCAGGAAGGTGACGCCCGAAGAGCCGCCCGTGCCATGCTGGTGCCCGATGATGCGGTGCACCGTCTTCATGTGACGAAAGCGCCAGAGCTGGAAACGCTCCTCGACGTCGACGAGCTTCTCGGCCATTTCGTAGGCCTTCCAATGGCGCTCAGGGTTCTCGTAGACGTCGCGGAAGAGCGTCACGATGGCCGCGTCTTTCTGGTACGGCTGCGTGAAGTCGCGCTCGAGCAGCCGCGCCGGCACCGGGTACCCATGGCGACCCAGGTAGCGGAGGAACTCGTCGTACAGGCTCGGCTGGGTGAGGCGGGCGGCCAGCGAAGCGTGTACTGCGTCGTCCTGTCGATGCGGGAGCAGGGAATTGGCGTCTTTGTTGCCCAGCATGAACTCGATGGCTCGGTATTGATACGACTGAAACCCCGACGAGCGGCCGAGGGCATCTCGAAACTGCAGATATTCGCTCGGCGTCATCGTCTCGAGCACCGCCCACTGCTCGAAGAGCATTCGTTGAATGTGAGCGACGCGGGCAAAAATCTTGAAGCTGGCCTCGAGCGCGTCGTGCTTGACGAACTCGAGCGCGGCGTCGAGCTCGTGCACCATCAACTTCATCCACAGCTCACTGGTCTGGTGCTGAATGATGAACAACATCTCATCGTGAACGGCGGTGCGTGGCACCTGTGAGTTCAGCAGGCGATCGAGCTGCAGGTAGCCGCCGTATGTTTCCTGTCGGGACAGGTCGAGATGAATGCTCGTCTCGAGCTCGCGCGAATTCGGTGGCATGGGTGAGCGCTCCAGGGTGAAAGAAAGACGAAGGCGGCCGCCCCGCGGGCCGAAGAGCCCGGGGACGACCGCCAGTACCACGTTCGTCGTCGGGGGACGACGCGCGGGTCAGTCAGGGCTCAGCGGTTCTTCTTCTTCGCCTCGGCGAGGGCCTTCGCACCGGCGCGGCCACGGGGCAGCACGAGGTTCTTCACCGACTGCGGCTTCGCCTCTTCCACCCAGTCGGGCGGCAGACGGCCGGTCTTCGAGAGCATGCGGTACTTCTGGTAGTGGGCGGCGCAGTACCCCTTCGCGCGCGCGGGGCGCTTGCAGCCGATGATGGCGCACAGCGTCTTGGCCCCCGCCAAGCGCACCTTCGCGGCGCGCGCGGCCGTCGGAGCGGCCGTCGGAGCGGCTGTCGGAGCGGCCGTCGGGACGGCGCCAAATGCCTGCTTCCGCGGACGGCCCGGCCCACGCTTGATGGGTGCGCCGAACGCTGCGGCGAATCGACCCAACACATCACCCTGCTGCTGAAGTGCGGCGGCGAGCGGACCGATGGCTCGCTCGACCTCTGCCTGAACCATGCTGCGAAGAAGCTGATCGACTGAAGACATTGAGACTCCGTGAAATGGGGAACAACGATTCGACACTGTGTTCTCTAGTCGATGAATGCATTCTTTACATCTTCTTTTTCACAATCGCAGTCTCACCCTTCGGCCGGCCCAAAACCTGCGCCTTCCGAGGCATCACTGACCCACGCGCGTGACATGCGCTGCGTGGAGAAGGCCCACGCGAGCTGTCCGGCAGGCGTCACGAGGATCAGCCCGGCGTCTCCGCCCGCGCGCTGCAGGGTCGACACCGCCTGACGAGCGGCTTCGAAGCCGTCGAGACCCAGGGCGACCAGGTCGGCGGCGTGGCGAGCGAGCGTGACGCGAATGATGGCCTCGCCAAGACCGGTACACGACACAGCGGCTTTCTTGTCATCGGCATACGTCCCGCAGCCGATGAGGGGCGAGTCCCCAACGCGGCCAGGCCACTTCCCGGTGGTGCCCCCCGTCGAGGTCGCTGCAGCGAGGTGTCCGAGGCCATCGATGGCAACCGCGCCCACGGTGCCGTTCGAGCGCCGATGGGTCTCGAGGTCTCGTCGCGCCGCGGCCGTCACGAGCACCTCGTTCGAGACGACGGGCAGCCCCTGCGCACGACCGAAGGCCTCGGCGCCCTGGGCGACGAGCATGACGTGCGGGGACTGCTCCATCACCCTGCGCGCGAGGGTGATGGGGTTCTGGAAGCAGGTGACGCAAGCCACCGAGCCGGCCGCGAGGGTGGCGCCATTCATCACCGAGGCGTCGAGCTCTGCCGTGCCGTCGCGGTTGAGGGCCGCGCCAATGCCCGCGTTGAAGACCGGGTCGTCTTCGAGGAGGCGCACGGCGGCTTCGATGGCGTCGAGCGCAGACCCACCCTGCTTCAACACGGCATGGCCTGCGCGCGCGGCGACCAGACAGCCACGCTTCGCGGCCTCGACGTCGTCATCTTCACGGTGGGGGCCGGCGCCGCCGTGAACGAGAATGGAGAGGGGAGCTGACATGCCGCACGTCTTATTCCGTGCGTCGCCGCGCGGTGAGTGACTTTCGGCGGCAGACGTCGCTCGTGCTCCCGATGCGCTTCGGGGTCCCGCCCGAGGTGGCGCTGCTGACGCTCATCCCCGCCGAGTGAGCCAGCCGCGGTCGAAGCGGGAACTCAGGGCTTCTTCGCCGCCGCCTCTGCAGGGCACTTCACGACGAGGCAGTGGCT
Organism: Myxococcaceae bacterium; assembly: GCA_040400045.1. Lineage (GTDB taxonomy): Bacteria > Myxococcota > Myxococcia > Myxococcales > Myxococcaceae > Xiheimicrobium. Next base: position 44,251 of record JBBAQZ010000030.1, on the reverse strand, counting down.
TCGTTTCTCAGGGCTGCCATCGGGGTAGCCGAAGCGCATGGGCAGCTTCTTCGCCCTCTCGAACTCGGCGCGCAGCTCTTCCTGAAAGCCCTCCCAGGTCCCGAGGAATGACTTCTGAAAGCTGCCAAACGTGTCGATGGTGCAGCCGACCTTCTTCCAATACCTCGGAGGGACCCCCGTCGAATCCGAAATCATGAACACCGCGTGCGCCACCAGCCAATCGCGAATCATCGAGAACGCCGGGTTCCAGAGCAGATAGCTGGCTGCCTTCGTCATCGCCGAGACGCGGCCCTTCGCCGACAAGTGCGCGAGCAGGCCAGGCGCCTTCGAGAGGCCGTCATCCGAGAGGTTGGCACCCAGGTGGCGGTGGACTCTCGGGGTGGCGTTCGACTGGCCCCTGGGGACAAACTGCACCTCGACGTTGGCGAAGGCCGGCGAGAAGTCGGGCGCCTTCCACGTCTCTTTGAGCTTCGTGGCCTTCACCGATTCGAGGGCGTCGATCTCCGCGCGGCTGAAGTAGTGCAGCGAGCCATCGGGCTCGACGCGGAAATAGCGCACCGACACCGGCTCCTGGTCGTTCAACGCCAGGCCCATCAGGTGCATCGACAGCTGCCCGGGCAGGTCGCCGCGTTGAATCCTCGACAAGTTGACGCTCTTGGAATCATTCGACATCAGCGTGGTGGTGGCGGCTTCGTTGAGCGCCTTGAGCGACTGCGCGAGTGACTTCTTGTCCAGGAGCGTCTTGAGGCGGCGCGGGTCGCCAGCCAGCTCGAGCGACATGGTGGTGATGACGGTCGCGTCAGGGAAGGCGGTGAGCGCCATCATCAGGTCACCGCCGCCGAAGGGGTAGACGAGCTCGCCGGGGAGCCCCACCGGGCGTTGGGCTTCGATGAAGGCACGCGCCGTGACACCCCAGTGTGAGCGAAAGCGCTCGAACTTCGGAGTCATCTGTTTGCAGTACGCCTGCACCGTCGCGGCGTCGAGCGGCGCGGGCATGTCTCCGGGCTGACACGTCACGACCTGGAAGATGAGGCGCACGTCGTCGATGAAGTCGGCGGCGTCGGCAGGTGCACCAGTGGAAGCGACGCCACCATCGGCTGCGGTGACGAGGGCGAGGAGCGTGAGGGAGAGCATCGCCCTGGCCTCTACTCCGCGGGTTGGACCGAGGTGATGGACAATCGTCGGCTCGTCGAGACGTGACACACTCAGGGGGTGTCACCAGCCGAGGCCCAGCTGGCGTTACTCGAGTCCTTGACCCTCGCTGCGGGGCAGGAACGCGCGTGGGCGGTCATCAGCGCCGCTTTCGGCGTCGCCGCCGTGTTGACTTCGATCGCCTGTTGGTTGGTCTGGGCGAGGCCCATCACCCTGGGCGCCGCCATGCCGCTCGCCCTGCTCGGAGCGATTCACGCCATCACCGGCGCGGTCGACTTCGCGAACCTCTCGAACGAGCAGCTGGCGCTCCCAGCGCAGCTTCAGGAAGCGCCACATCTGCTGACGACCGAGGTCCTCCCGCGCGCCGTCGAGGCCCTCTCGACGCGACGAGTTCTCCGGTTCGCGGACGCGGCCCTGCTCCTGGTGGGCCTCGCGCTGGTGACCCGTCGGGAGCGGCTGCTGGGTGTCGGGCTCGGGCTGCTGGTGATGAGCTCGGCCGCCCTGGCCCTCGACTCGCTGGCCATTCACCGTCACACCGCCCGCGTCGAGCTGCTGGAGCGCGTCGAAGCGCAACTCCCTGGCAGTTGAGCCATCGCGCAACACGACACGACGCGGCGTGTCTGCTGACACTGCGGCCGCTGGCCGAGTACCGCGACGCGCCACCTGAGAAGCAACCGGCTCCGTCGAACTCATTGCCTGCTTCCGCCAGGAAGCTGCGAGCGCCCTGCGGGTTGACCGCGTCGCCGATGACGGTGAACGCCTTGCGTTGCTCGCTGCCCACGCCACCGGCGTGGCGAGCGGGCCGGAACGCGACCGTGACGGCGGGCGCGCATTGAGTAGTGTGCGACCGCATGTCGGCGAAGCAGATCGTGGTCATCACGGGCATGTCAGGCGCAGGGAAGACGACCGCGATTCGTGCGCTCGAAGACTCGGGTTTCTCGTGCGTCGACAACCTGCCGGCGCCGCTGCTGCTCAAAGTGACGGAGTTCGGCGGCGCGCACCAACGCCTCGCCTTCGTCATCGACGTGCGCGAGGGCGAGTTCCTCAAGGACACGCCGAAGGTGCTCGATGAAGCGCGCCGCGCAGGTCACGAGGTGCAGGTGCTCTTCCTCGACGCGTCAGACGAGTCGCTGACGCGGCGGTACTCGGAGACGCGGCGGCGACACCCCCTGTCCGGGCGCGGCACCGTGGCCGATGGGCTCTCGACCGAACGCGCGATGCTGAAGGAGCTGCGTGAAGCCTCGGAGCACGTGCTCGACACCTCGATGATGACGGTGCACGAGCTGCGGCGGCAGGTCATCGCGCGCTTCGGTCATGCCGCGGGCACCGAGCTCGCCGTCACCGTGATGTCGTTCGGCTTCAAGTACGGCGTGCCCAGCAACGCCGACCTCGTCTTCGACGTGCGCTTCCTGCCGAACCCCTACTTCGTGCCCGAGCTGAAGGCCTTCACGGGAAGAGACGCGCGCGTCTCGGCGTACGTCATCGACCGGCCCGATACGTGGGTGTTCCTCGATCACGTCGCTGACCTGCTCGAGTTCCTGCTCCCGCGCTACCAGAAGGAAGGCAAGTCGTACCTGACGGTGGCGATTGGCTGCACGGGAGGGAAACACCGCTCCGTCGCCATCGCGCAGGTGCTGGCGGACCGGTTGAAGGACCTGCCCGGCGGCGCTGCCACGCAGGTGTGGGACCGCGACCTCGACAAGGAGTGACCCCCGGCTGGTCAGGCGGGAAGGAAGAAGACCCAACCTCTTCGGCCCCGGGTGTACATCTTCATGCAGATGCCGTTCTCCACCTTCGCCCGTGGTGTCTCAGCCGCCTTCCTGGCGGTGCTGTGCGCGTGTGGCCAGAAGTCGGGCGGCGCGCCGAAGTACACGACGACCAGGGTCGACAAGGGCCCCGTCGTCGGCCGCGTCACCGCCACCGGCACCGTCTCTGCCACCGTCACCGTGCAGGTCGGCGCGCAGGTCTCTGGCCGGCTGCAGACGCTCAACGCCGACTTCAACTCGAAGGTGACGAAGGGCCAGGTGCTCGCGAAGCTCGACCCGTCGCTCTTCGAGGCGCAGGTCTCGATGGCGGCCGCGAACGAGAAGGCGGCGCTCGCTGGCCTGACGCGCGCGCAGGCCCAGGAGAAAGACGCGCAACGCAAGCTCGCCCGCGCGAAGGTGCTGGCTGATCAGAAGCTGGTGCCGCTCGCCGAACTGGAAGGTGCGCAGGCCGAGCTCGAGGTCTCGCAGGCGAACATCCAGGCCGCCGAGGGCTCGGTCGCGCAGTCCCGCGCTGCGCGCCAGCAGTCGCAGGTGAACCTCGCGTACACCACCATCACCTCGCCCATCGATGGCACCGTCGTCTCGCGCGCCGTCGACGTGGGGCAGACCGTCGCTGCGTCGCTCCAGGCGCCGACGCTCTTCACCATCGCCGAGAACCTCTCGAAGATGCAGGTCGACACCAACGTGTCCGAGGCCGACGTGGGCAAGCTCTCGGACGGCATGGACGCCAGCTTCTCAGTCGATGCCTTCCCCAACCGCGTCTTCAAGGGCGTCATCCGGCAGATCCGCTACGCGCCGCAGGTGGTGCAGAACGTCGTCACCTACGACGCCGTCATCGACGTCGCGAACGACGAGTTCCTCCTGCGCCCGGGCATGACGGCGAACGTCAGCTTCGTCTACGCGCGCGCCGACGACGCGCTGCGGGTGCCGAACGCCGCGCTGCGCTTCAGGCCCGACGCCGAGTTGATGCGCAAGGTCTCCAAACCCGAGCCGGGCAAACGGCTGCTCTGGGTGCTCGACGGTGACACGCCGACGCCGGTGGCGGTGACGCTCGGTCTCTCGGACGGCACGGTGACGGTGGTGCAGGGAGACGTCAGCGACGGCGCGCAGGTCATCACCGACCGACAGTCGAGCGGTGATGGTCCGAAGCCTCCCGCGGGCCTCGGCGGCTCGAACACCATGGGCGGCGGCGGCATGCGGAGGGCCTTCTGAAGATGGCGCCCCCCGTGGTGGCCCTCGAGGGCATCACGCGCGTCTTCTCCCTGGGTGACGTCGACGTGCACGCGCTCCGGGGCGTCTCGCTGACGGTCGAGCGCGGAGAGTTCGTCGCCGTCATGGGCAGCTCGGGCTCTGGCAAGTCGACGCTCATGAACGTCATCGGCTGCCTCGACCGCCCCACCGCGGGCCGCTACCTGCTCAACGGCGACGACGTCTCGCAGCAGTCGCGCGCGAAGCTGGCGCACACGCGCAACCAGACCATCGGCTTCGTGTTCCAGAGCTTCAACCTGCTGTCGCGCACGTCGGCGCTCGAGAACGTCGAGCTCCCGTTGCTCTACGCCGGCCTTGGCACGAAGGAGCGCCGCGCCCGGGCGAAGAGCGCGCTCGAACGCGTGGGCCTCGGCGATCGACTCGACCACGTGCCGAACCAGCTCTCCGGCGGGCAACAACAGCGCGTCGCCATCGCGCGGGCGCTGGTGACGAAGCCGAGCCTGCTCCTCGCCGACGAGCCGACCGGCGCGCTCGACACGAAGACCAGCGACGAGGTGATGACGCTGCTCTCGGCGCTCGAAGACATCACCGTGGTGTTGGTGACGCACGAGCATGACGTCGCCTCGTGGGCGCAGCGCGTGGTGACGCTGCGCGACGGCAACATCCTCTCGGACCAGCAGCAGACGCCACGGCGCGGCGGCACCGCTTCACTGCAGGAGTCTTGACATGGGACCACTCCAGACTGCCCGGCTCGCCCTGCGCGCCCTGCTCCGCAACAAGCTGCGCAGCTTCCTCACCGCGCTCGGCATCATCATCGGGGTCGCGGCCGTCATCGCGATGGTGGCCATCGGTGAAGGCGCGCGCAGCCAGGTGGAGGCGACGTTCGCGGCGATGGGCACCAACCTGCTCATCGTGATGCCGGGCTCCAGCTCGTCGGGCGGCGCGCGCGGCGGTTTCGGGACGCAGCCGACGCTCACGTGGGACGACTTGAAGGCGATTCAGACCGAGGTGCCGCTCGTCGGCGCTGCGGCCGCGACGCTTCGTCTGCAGGGCCAGGTGCAGAGTGAGGAGCAGAACTGGGGCACCAGCGTGCAGGGCACCACGCCGAACTACTTCGAGATTCGCAGCTGGCCCACGGCGCTCGGTGCGCCGATGACGACGTCGGACCTCGACTCGGGCGCGAAGGTGATGTGGCTGGGCGCGACGGTGGCCGACAAGCTCTTCGGCCCGGGAGCAGACCCCCTCGGCCAGGCGGTTCGCGTGAAGGGCGTGCCCTTCATCGTCTCGGGGGTGCTCGCGAGGAAGGGCCAGAGCCCGATGGGGCAGGACTACGACGACACCGTCTTCGTGCCGACGACGACGTTCAAGGCGCGCTTGATGCCCGGGCTCGGCAACTTCCTCTCGGGCGTCATCTTCATCCAGGTGCGCACCGGCGAAGACACCGGGAGGGCGCAGCGCGCGGTGACGTCGTTGCTCCGCGACCGCCATCGCCTCGGTCAGGGCAGCGAAGACGACTTCAGTATCCGCAACCTCGCCGAGGTGGCCAGCGCGCAGCAGCAGGGCGCGGACACCTTGAGCGCGTTGCTCGCCAGCATCGCCGCGGTGTCGCTGCTCGTCGGCGGCATCGGCATCATGAACATCATGCTGGTGAGCGTGACGGAGCGAACGCGCGAGATTGGCATTCGCATGGCCGTCGGCGCGACGCCTGGGCAGATTCTCGCGCAGTTCCTCGTCGAGGCGCTGGTGCTGGCCATCGTGGGTGGGCTGGTCGGCGTCGGGGTCGGCCTGCTCGCGGCGCAGCAATTGTCGGGGCAGTTCGGCTGGCCGATGGTGGTGCGCGCCGACATCGTCGCGCTCGCGACCGGCTTCAGCGGCATCGTCGGCGTGGGCTTCGGGTTGTACCCGGCGCTCAAGGCGTCTCGAATGGACCCCATCACCGCGTTGAGGTTCGAGTGAAGTGGCTCGTCCTCACGCTGCTCGTCGCGGCGCCCGGCTTCGCCGACGAAGGTCTGTCGCTCGACGAAGCGCTCGCGAGCGCGATGGAGCAGGTGCCCGCGCTCAAGGCCGCGCGTGCGCAAGAGACGGCCGCGCAGGCCCGCGCGCGGGAGTCCTTCGCGGCGCTGCTTCCGCAAGTCAGCCTCGGTCTCGCCTACAGCCGCTCCACGGCCAACTTCGTCGCCCGCCCCGGGGCGCTGCCTTCGAGCCTCGCGGGCGCGTCGTCGTTGAGCCTCGACTCGTTCGACTTCTTCACCGGCAACGTCACCGCGCAGATGATGGTGTGGGACTTCTTCACCACGTGGAACCGGCACCAGGCGGCGAAGCGCTCTGCTGACGGGCAGGCCGCGCAGACCAGGAGCCTCGAGCTGACGACGGCGTTGAACGTGCGCACCAGCTACTTCGCGGCGCGCGCGCAAGACGAGTTGGTCGCCGTGGCCCAGGCCTCGCTCGACAACACCCGCGCGCACCTGAACCAGATTCAGGCCTTCGTCTCGGCCGGCGCACGGCCGGAGATTGACGTCGCGCAGTCACGGGCCGAGGTGGCGAACGCGAAGCTGGCGCTGGTGAACGCGAAGAACGCTGCGGCGCTCGCGCGCGCGAGGCTGGCGCAGACGATGGGCGTGAAGGGGCCGGTGCGCGAGGGCCTCCTCGATGGGCCGCCCGGGCCGACGGCAGGGGAAGAGGCCGCGCTCGACACGCTGGTGGCCGAGGCCCTTCGCGCTCGCCCCGAGTCAGCGCAGCTCGAGGCGCAGGTGCAGGCGCAGGAGCTCTCCCTCGCGGCCGTGAAGGGCACGTATTGGCCGACGCTCTCGGCGCAGCTCTCGGCGAACGCGCAGGCGCGCCAGTTGAGTACGGTGGTGCCGAACGTGAGCGGACAGCTCGCGCTCTCGTGGCAGCTCTACCAGGGTGGGTTGACGCAGGCCCAGCAGGCAGAAGCCGAGGCGACGCTCGCCGCGGTGAAGGCGCAGGTCGACACGCTGGCACAGCAGGTCCGCCTCGACGTCGAGCAGGCGCAGCTCGACGTGCTGGCGTCGAAAGAAGCCGTCGAGGTCTCCAACGAAGCGAAGGCCGCCGCCGCCGAGCGGCTTCGCCTCGCCGAGGGTCGCTATCAGGCCGGCGCCGGGAGCGTCATCGAGCTGTCCGACGCGCAGGTGGCCTTCACTCAAGCGGGCGCTCAGGCAGCGCAAGCGACGTTCACCCTGGCGGCGTCACGCGCGCGCCTCGTCGCGGCGCTGGGTCGCGAGCGCTGAGGCGTCGTGCCGCAGTCAGGTTGCGCTCCAGCCGTGACCGGCCGAGGGAGCGCTCCCATCGTGACGCTCGATGCGAGGTGCTGGCCGCCGTCACAGACTGGGCGCACCTCTGCCCGTTCAACCCCCTCGAACTGCCACCGCCCACCCGCGCAGCCTGCCTCAACGTGCGAAACGCACTCTTCTTCAACCCAGGCGCTTCGGGCCTCGGCGAAGTGATGCGTCTGGCGCTGGCCCTCATGGTCCCAAGCGGCACCGCGTTCGCCAACCTCGGCGCCATCAGTCGCGACCCGGTCATCGGAGGGCTGACCGGGTCTCGTGGAACGCCGCTCGAGGTGCGCTCCGAGACGCTCGAAGGCGACGTACCGGGTGTTGTCGGCAGAAGAAGCAGCGCCGTTTCTCGCCGAATGGAACGCGGCCTTCGACCCGGAGGCGCCTGCGCTGGAATTCACGCTCGAGGCCGGCGCCACCACCATCACCGCCACCGGCATCTTGATTCCCGGTCGGCCCAGCGTGCCGAGCTACCTGCGCGACGCGACCGTCATTCGCCACCCGCTCTTCGGAACGCCCACGTCTCGGCCCACGACGTTCGACCTCGACTCCCTATTTCGTAACGATGAAGTCGATGCGGTCGAGCGTGCCACCTGGCGTCACCTCGATGAGCTTCGGCATCTGAAGCGTCGGGTACATCCCGAACGACTCTCCGTCTTCGAGTTCTCCATCGCGGTCGTCATCTGCGAAGCCCGCGACCGCATAGATTCCGGGCTCGACCTCAATCGACCACGAGCCATCCTGGTTCGCGACGACGCTCTTGATGAGCTCGGGGTCGCCGGCGGCATTCTCGCGAAAGAAGCCGATGTACGTCGTCGGCGGCGTGCGGGGCTTCCGAAGGCGCAGCGCGAGAGGAAACGAGCGTTCGCCGTCTTCGGGAGTGAAGTCGGTCGTGATGTCGGCGTCGGCGGTGATGGCTCGGTCATACTTGATGGTGACGACGACCGCCCGGCCTGGCGCAATGACGACGGGCGTGGTGGTGACGTCCCAGCTGAAGTCCGCGATGCGCGTATCGTGGCTGAGCAAGGTGACCCGAAGCGGCGCGCCGCCGACGTTCGCCAGGCGCACCTGGTGCTCCTTGGCAGCCTCGCTGAACACCAGGGCATCGACGTTGATGCTGAGCAAGCCCGGTCGGGTGGGCTGCGGCGTCACGGCCTGCAGCACGCGTTGTGCGTCGACGATGCCAGCGCCGCAAGCCGTGCAGTTGGAGATGGGGTCGACGTTCGACTGAAGGAGCGCTTTGACTTGAGTGAAGGTCAGCGCTCGCGACTGGGACTTCATCAGCGCGACGAGGCCAGCGACATGCGGTGTGGCCATGCTGGTGCCTTCGAGATACCCGTAACGGCCGCCGCCCACCGTCGAGAGCACACCGTCAGGCTCCCCGTTGCCGTCGTCGTCGCGGGCGACTGCACCGCCCGGCGCCGAGACCGTCACTTCCCGCCCGTAGTTCGTGTACGCCGTTGCCTGCCCACGCAGGTCGGTTGCGCCGACGCAGATGACGTTGGCGCTGCTGCAGGGCATCGTGTTCGCAGTGTCCGTGTCGTCATTCCCCGCTGCGACGACGACGATGGCGTTGGCATCGGTCGCGGCGCGAATGGCGCTCGCGTAGGTTTGTGCGCCGCCCGAGCCGCCGAGGCTCATGTTGAGGACGACCGCCGGGTTCTGGTTGCGAGCCACGCCCGGAACCGTCGCTCCAACCGCCCAGTTGATGCCTGCTGCGATGTCGAACGTGGTGCCTCCGCCTCGACCGAGGACTCGAACAGGAACGACGCGGACGTTGGGGGCAACGCCAGCGACTCCCGTGGTGTTGTTGGTGCGCGCGGCAATGGTCCCTGCGACGTGAAGGCCGTGCCACGACGAGCCCCGCGACTGCGGAGGAACCGGGCCCATGACGTCCGTCGGGGCCGAGTCGCGGCCATCGCCATCGGCGGCCATCGCCACGTCGCTGATGAGGTCGATGCCAGGCAACGTGTTCCCGTCCATGTCGGGGTGGGGCGCATGACCAGTATCGATGACCGCGACGACGACGCTCGAGGTGCCCTGTGAAATGTCCCAGGCCGCCGGCAAACGCATCGCCCGGTAGTGCCATTGCTTCACGAAGAGGGCGTCGTTGGGGGTGAAGGTCGGCTCGGCGATGGAGTTGAGCTCGACGAAGGTGAACCTCTCGGTGGCGAGAAGAGGCGCAATCAACGCTTGCAGCGTCGCCGGTGCGAGCGCCTCTCCGTCCCTGGTGCAGTGCACGCGGTGCATTCGGCTCGAGGCCCAGCCGCCGTGCACGCAGTCGACCCCCAGGCGCTTCACCTCTTCGACGACGTCTGCCGCAGTTCGCTCGATTCGGGTTTCGAGAACGAGGTCGCCCGGCATCGCGACGGGCTCCTTCGATTTGCCAGGCGTCGACCCCTTTTCTTCGTCGACCCGCAAGGTGTCTGGGCGCGACGAAGCCAGGCGGTAGGGACGGCCCTCCGTAGCGGCAGGGCCACCCACGGAGGCAGCGGCCGACGACGAGAAGACGGTGACTTGCCCACGCACGCGTCCGCTCTTGATGGCGAGACCATCCGTTTTGGCGGACAAAAATCCAACAGCCACTGACGGCCGAGCCTGCCCTGGGTCGCCTCCATCGGGTGGCCGCGGCCAACGTTATGACGGACGACTTGATGCCGGGCTCTTGACAGAGGCATCGAGCCTTCATTAGGCAGTCGTTGCGGATAACCATCCGCTGAAGCGGCAGTCAGGGCTGGTTCGAGATGAATCGGCCTCCGTTGGAGCGGATTCGCAGTTTCTTCTTGTTTGCCCGAAAGAGAGCCCGAGATGAGCCAGCCCAGCTACAAACCTGAAACCCTCGCCCTGCACGCCGGGTACTCGCCTGACCCCGTCACCGGGTCGCGGGCGGTGCCGATTTACCAGACCACTTCGTACGCCTTCAAAGACGCCGCGCACGCCGCCAACCTCTTCGCGCTGAAGGAGTTCGGCAACATCTACACCCGCATCATGAACCCGACCGCCGACGTCTTCGAGAAGCGCATCGCCGCGCTCGAAGGCGGCGTGGCGGCGCTGGCGGTCTCATCGGGGCAGGCGGCCGAGACGCTCGCGCTCCTCACCATCCTCAAGTCCGGTGACGAGCTCGTCTCTGCGTCGAGCCTCTACGGCGGCACCTACAACCTCTTCAAGGTCACCTTCGCCCGGCTCGGCATCAAGACGCGCTTCGTCGACATCCACGACCTCGCGGCGATTCGAGCGGCCATCACACCGAAGACGAAGGCCGTCTTCCTCGAGACGCTCGGCAACCCGCGCCTCGACGTGCCTGACCTCGAGAAGATCTCCGCCCTCACGAAGGAGAAGGGGCTGCCCCTCGTCGTCGACAACACCGCGGCCACGCCCGTGCTGTTCAACCCCCTCAAGCATGGCGCCAACATCGTCGTGCAGTCGGCCACCAAGTTCATCGGAGGGCACGGCCAGGCCATCGGCGGCGTCATCATCGACGGCGGCAACTTCAACTGGGCCAACGGGAACTTCCCCGAGTTCACCGACCCGAACCCCGGCTACCAGGGCCTCAAGCTGTGGGACGCGTTCGGCAACCTCTCGTTCATCATCAAGGCGCGCGTCGAGCTGCTGCGTGACGTCGGCGCCGCCATCGCGCCATTCAACGCCCACGCGTTCATCACCGGCCTCGAGACGATTCACCTGCGCGTGAAGCGTCACAGCGAGAACGCGCTCACCGTCGCGAAGTGGCTGCAGAAGGACTCCCGCGTGGCGTGGGTGCGCTACCCGGGCCTCGAGACCGACCCGTCGTACGCGGCTGCGAAGAAGTACTTCACCGGCGACGGCTTCGGCGCGCTCGTCACCTTCGGGCCGAAGGGCGGCTTCGAAGCGGGCAAGAAGGTCATCAACACGGTGAAGCTCTGGTCGCTCCTGGCCAACATCGGCGACGCGCGCTCGCTCATCATCCACCCCGCGTCGACGACCCACTCGCAGCTGACGCCGGAAGAGCAGCTGACGACCGGCGTGACGCCCGACCTCGTTCGCCTGTCGGTGGGCCTCGAGCACCCCGACGACGTCATCGCCGACCTCGACCAGGCGCTCGGGACCTGACGAGGGCCTTCACGTGACGTCACCTCGCCTCTTCGACCTTCGCCTGCCTGACCTGCCGCTCGAGCACGGCGGCGTCGTCACGAGGCATCACGCGCGCGGCTGGTGGTGGGGGCCCGAGGCCGAGCTCCCGCTGCTCGCGGGCCGGGCGAGGCTGCTTCCGAAGGAGTCGCTCGAGGCGCCGTCCGTGGTGGTCCGGCGGGAAGCGGGGCTCGAGGCGCGGGGCGGGGGGCCTGCGCTTCCCGCCGACGTACCGACCGTGCTGCTCGTGCACGCGCTCACCGGCGACGCTCGTGCAGGCGGAACGCGAGGCTGGTGGGAGCCGCTCATCGGCGTCGGGAGGCCGCTCGACCCGACGAAGGTGCGGCTGCTGTGCTTCAACAACCTCGGGTCGAACTACGGCAGCAGCGGGCCGCTCGACGACGGGTGGCCGCAGGCGGCGCGACTCTCGACGGTCGACCAGGCGCGCGCGCTCTGGCTGGCCCTCGACGCGCTCGGAGTCGAACGGCTGCACCTCGCGGCCGGCGGCTCTCTGGGAGGAATGATCCTGCTCGCGATGGCGGCGCTCCGCCCCGACGCGGTGGAACGGCTCCTTCCCATCGGCGCGACGGGGTTCGCGACGGCGTGGCTCACCGGGTTCAATCACGTGCAGCGGCAAGCCATCGCGCTCGACCCGGTGAGAGGTCTCGAGGTGGCGCGGCAGCTCGCGATGATCTCCTACCGTGCCGAGCCGGGCCTCGAGCTCAACCAGAGCCGCACGCAGCCGCTGCGAGCCGGCGCACCTGGCCGCTTCCCCATCGAGGGCTACCTCGAGCACCAGGGGAAGGCGCTCTCGAGCCGCTTCGACGCCGCGGCCTACCTCGCGCTGCTCGACGCGATGGACTCGCACGACCTCGTGCATCGTGAGCCGTCGCTCAGCCGCATCCGGGCGAAGGCGCTCGTGGCCGACATCGACACCGACGTCCTCTACACGCCCGCGCAGGTCCAGGCGCTCGGCGACACGCTCACTGAAACGGCCCCCCTCGTCGAACGCGCCACGTTGCGAAGCCTGCATGGGCATGACGCGTTCCTCATCGAATGGGACCAGCTCGCGCCGCTCGTGGTGCGCGCACTCTCTCTCTGACGCCAGGAGCCCCGATGTCATGGCAGGTCTACAAATTCGGAGGCTCCTCGCTGGGAACGCCGGGCCGCCTCGTCCAGGTGCTCGACCTCGTGGCGCGTGGCGTGAAGACGGGGCCCCGGCTCGCGCTCGTCGTCTCGGCGCTCGGTGACACGACCGACTGGCTCATCGCCGCGTCGAAGCGCGCTGCAGAGGGCGATACGTCCGGCGCCGACGCCGAGCTCACGCGCGTCCACTTCCTCGCCGTCTCGACCGCGAGGCAGGTGCTGGCGGGCGCCGCGCTCACGTCCTTCGAAGACGACACGGCCCGGCTGCTCGCGCCGGTGCGACGGCTCATCGAAGGCATCAGCCTCGTTCGTGAGCAGACACCTCGAGCGCTCGACGAGGTGATGTCCGTGGGCGAACGGCTGAGCGTGGCGCTCGTCGCTCGAGCGCTGACCGCTCGTGGACTCGAGGCGCTCGCGGTCGACGCGCGCGACTTCGTGGTGACGGACGAGACGCCGCAGCAGGCGACGGTCGACGTGACCGAGGCGGGCCGTCGGCTCAACGCCCTGCAGCCAACCTGGGGCACGGCGGTGCCCGTCATCACGGGCTTCCTCGGCAGGTCCCCGTCGGGGCGCACCACCACGCTCGGCCGCAACGGCTCGGACTACACCGCGTCGCTCGTCGCACAGGGGCTGGGCGCGAAGCAGGTGACGGTGTGGACTGACGTGCCTGGCGTCTTCACCGCCGACCCGGCGCTCGTCTCCGAGGCCTACCCGGTCACGAAGCTCACCTGGTTCGAGGCGCTCGAGCTCGCGCACTTCGGCACCCGCATGTTTCACGCGCGCACGGTGATCCCGTTGCTCGAGAGTGGTGCGACGCTCACCATTCGCAGCACGACCGAGCCCGAGCGGCCGGGCACGCAGATCGACGCGCACGGGCACACCGACGATGGCCAGCCCACGTGCGTCACGAGCCTCGAGCAGCTGGCGCTCCTTCACGTCGAGTCGCGGAGGTCGGCGCTGCCTGCCGGGTTCGTCTCGCGGGCGTTGGCGGCGCTCGAGGCGCAGCACGTGAAGGTGTGGATGACGAACCAGACGGGCCTCGGCGTGTCGGTCTCGTTCGTGGTGCCAGCGGCCGACGCGCAGAAGAGCCGCGCCGCGCTGGCCTCACTGGAGCAGGGCGACGTCGTGCTCGGTGAGACGCGCGAGCCGGTGACGCTGGTGACGCTGGTCGCCGAGCGCATGGGGCATCAGGCGAACGTGGCCGGCCGGTTCTTCCAAGCGCTTGGCACCGTCGGTATTCGCGTGCGGGCCATCGCCCAGGGCGCCAGCGAGCGCTCCATTTCGTGTGTCGTCGACGCCGCAGACACGGCGGCCGCAGTTCGAACCGTCCACTCTGCCTTCAACTTCGCCGAGACCGAACTGAACGTGCTGCTGCTGGGCCACGGCACTGTCGGAGATCGCCTGCTCGAGCAGATGGCCGCGCAGGCGCAGACGCTCAAGGCCGAGCACGGCATCACGCTCAAGCTCGTCGGCCTCGTCGACTCGAAACGCTCCGTGTTCGACGCCAGGGGCATCGCGCCGCTGGAAGCGCGCTCCCTGCTGGACGCGAAGGGGCGCCGAGCCGAGGCGTTGCTGATGCCCTTGAGCCGGCTGTCACTCCCCGTCGTCGTCGACTGCACCTCGGCCGACGGTCAGCAGGACTTGTACGCCGAGGCGTTCTCGCTCGGTGCGCACGTGGTGGCCGCGAACAAGAAGCCGCTCGCGTTGCCCTGGGCCCAGCGTCAGGCGCTGCTCGGCGAAGCCCGTCGCTTCAGCCGCGCGTACCTCTACGAGACGACGTGCGGCGCGAGCCTGCCCGTCATCGAGACCCTCAAGAACCTGGTGCGCACCGGTGACGTCGTGCATCGCATCGAGGGCTCGCTGTCGGGCACGCTCGCGTACCTGGCAGACTCGGTGATGCAGGGCGTGCCGCTGTCTCAGGCCGTGAAGAAGGCGAAGGAGAAGGGGCTCACCGAGCCGCACCCGCGCGACGACCTCTCGGGGCTCGACGTTGCCCGCAAGGCCGTCATCCTGGCGCGCGAGCTCGGCGTCGCCGTCGAGCTCTCGGAGGTGGCGGTCGAGCCCTTCATCTCGAGCGAGTGGCTCGAGGAGGCCGACGCTGACGTCTTCGTCTCGAAGCTGGAGCGTCACGATCGCGCGTTCGCCGAGCACCTCGAGCGCTACCGCCGCGAAGGCCTGACGCTCCGCTACCTCGCGCAAGTGGAGCGAATCGGGCAGGGCGTGCGCGTGAAGGTCGGCCCCGTCGCCGTCGACGCGAAGCACCCGGCGGCGAGCCTGCGAGGCGAAGAGGCGATGGTAGCGTTCACCACGCAGCGGTACCGCGAGTACCCGCTCATCGTGCGAGGGGCCGGTGCGGGTGGTGACGTCACGGCCGCTGGCGTGTTGGCAGACATCTTGAGGCTGGCGCAGAACGTTCGCGGCAGAACGTGAGCCGCTCTTCCATCGGGTCCAATGGTGGCATCGGCGCGCAGGTCGCCGACCCCGCGCAGCTCGACCTCTCGGAGGGGTGGGTCGACTCGATCGGAACGTCGCCTGGGCGCGCAACGCGCCGCGCAGGTGGTGCCCCAGGCTGGCGCCGTCGCCGTGAGCGGAGCCCACCCGAGCCTCAGTTGCACACCCCGATGAAATGATGACCCTCAGTGGGGGGCCGCGGTCGATGTTTTGAAACCGCAGGGTCAGTCGCCCTGCCCCGGTTCATCGAGTTTCAAACGGTTGGACATTGAAAGAGGCGCTCTTGTACGCAGTTACCCTACACGCTAGGGGCGACTCATGTTTCGAACGCCGTCGCTCTTCTTCGTTGTCTTTCTTGCCGCCTGCGGCGGTCCCACCTCGGTCGTCGACGATAGCGTGAACGACGACTTCGAGGCCCAGACAGACGCCGAGCTGACGAAGCTGGTGCGCGCGGAGGGCGGCGGGCTGACGGTGACGCTCAAGCCGGTGGTGATCGCCCGGCTCGAGAACAACCAGAAGAAGTGGATCATGGAGGGCGCCGCGAGCCGCGATCTCTCCGAAGTCTTCTCGTTCGTTCCGGACGATGCGTTCGGCCAGGCGCGACTCACCGGAGCGCGCACCTTCGAGATCGCCCTCGACAACGGCAGCCAGCTCAACAGCATTCTCTCGGGCCTCAAGCTGCTGGTGAAGCTGACGCCGCGTGGGTCGACGAAGTCGGTCACGGCGGGCATCGACCTGCAGCCGCGCTTCCTCTCGAGCAAGGGCTCGACGCGCATCATCGTCGTCCCCGAGGTGAACCCGGTCTACGCGCGTGGCGGGCTCACCTGCCGCGGTCGCGCACGCGCTGCGTCGGGCACCCTCACCACCGTCTCGACGCCTGACGCTGCGACCATCAACGTCGCGCTCCGCACCACCGGGCTCGGCGAGTACGACGTAGACTTCTCGTACGACAACCTCGCGCTCGCGCTCGATGTGCCGGGCGTGAACGCCGACAAGGTCGAGTTCACCGGGCAGTCCACGACGGGAGCGATTCGCACGAAGCTCTCGGTGCTCGGCGTGACGGTGAAGGGCCTCGCGCTCACCATCGACGACCCGTACCAGGTGTGGCCCTCGGCGCGATGCCCGACGGCGGTGCGCACGTGCCTCAACGCGACCCCTGTCGGAGCGACCGACTTCGGTGACTGCGGCTCGTACCGTGAAGTGAACGCATGTGGCCTGCCGAACCAGGTTCCGTCGTTGTTCCCGTCGCCGGACGATCTGACGCCGCTGAACCAGGCGCTCGCCGCCTTGCAGACGCCTGCGGGCAAGACGGTCTCGTTCTCGGTGTTCGGCCTCCACACGACGCGCAACGTGACGCCGGAGTTGGCGGCGCGTGCGTGGCTCGATCAAGCGAGCACCACCGCGACGGTCGGCGCGACGCTCACGCCGGGCCAGGTGAACACGCTGCTCGACGGCTGGAGCGCGCGCACGATGGTTCCTGCGGCCCAGCGGGCGATGTTCCAGAACAGCTTCCGCGCCCTGCGTCTCGACGGTGCCGGCCAGACGCACGTGCTGCTCTACTTCTCGTCCGCCGCGCGCATGGTCGTCCTTACGCTGCGCTGACGTCGAGCACCTCGACGGGCGTGACGCGGATGCCGGGCGAGAAGGTGCGGACGCCCGAAGCGAACTCCACCTCGAGCGCTGCGTTGGTTCTCAAGCGAACGCGGCCCAGGCCCCACTCCGGCCGACTGTCGTGAAGGATCGACTGACCTGGCCCTTCGACGTGCATGACTGCCGTGCAGGGCGACAGTCGCCTCAGCACATGACGCTGCGCCTCGTTCGGGCGGAACCGTGGGAACAGCAGCTGCTCCCAGGTGCTTCCCGTCTCGGCCAGCACGTCGAGCGCCGCGCCATCCCAGAGCTCGGGGAACACCAGCACCTTCACGTGTTGGAGCAGGCCGGCAGACACCAGCAGGGGAAGCGATTCGAAGGTCGACACCACGAGCGTCCTGACCAAAGGCAGCGCGCCAGCGCGAGGCACCGCGGAGAGTCCCCGGCCAACACCCAGCGAGATCAACGAGGCGCTCCGAAGCGCCTCGGCGTCGTCGACGTCGCTCAGCTCGAGGTGGTGGAGGCGTTCGAGGGTGCCGACCGATGCGCACGCGCCCTGGCACTGCCGCAGCTCGAGCCGTCGAAGCGACGCAGGGACAGGGGGCAGCGGGCCGGCCCAGCGGTCCATGACGAGCTCTTCGACGAGCCTCGCGCTCGGATGCTGGAGCGCCTCCACGGCATCGGCTGTCGACGCCGGGTTCGTGATGATCATCGTGCGCAGGAAGCCCGTGCCCCACGTGACCCGGACGTCCTTCACGACTGGCCAGAGCAGCCGCTTCAGCTCCACCATTCGCGCGCTGTCGGGCACCTTCGAGAGCTCGAGCGCGATCAGGTCGCCTCGGGGCAAGCCCCGCTCCTGCAGATGATCCTGGAGCACGCTCAGCAGGGCGCCGTCGCGCGGGTTCTCCGCCAACCGCGTGAGCAGCGCCTCGGTGTCGTCATCGAACTCGACCGCCGACGCAGCGACCGCAGAGGCACGGTCGGCAGCCGCTCGTGCGACCGAATGAAGAAAAGCGCCATGCCCGCCGAGCGCCTGTTCGGCAGCGTCTCTCAACTCCGGCGGAGCCGCGAGCAAGACAGTGATGGCGGCGTTCGGGTCGTCCTCGACGAAGCACGTCAGGTGGTGGAACCGCTCGATGGTCTGATCGAACAGCAGACTCGTCGCGGCCACCCGGAGCGCTCCCTGGGCGATGCGTGTCTCGCACGTCCGACAGGTGGCGCGGCCACTTGGAGAGACTTGAAGGCGCACAGTCACGAGAACCGCGAGGGTACGGATCCACTCGGGAGCTGTCACGTCACGCATCGCGTCTTCACGTCGGGCGGAGCCCTGCTAGAACTCCGCGCCCGTGAGCCAGGACCTCGCCGACGGAGAGACTGCGCAGGTCAAAGGCTCCGGCTCGTCCGTCTACACGCTCAAGAACAACGGCGGCGTCTACTCGTGCACCTGCCCCGCGTGGATGCACCAGGGCCTCGGCATCGAGCGCCGCACCTGCAAACACCTGCGCGCGTACCGGGGCGACGAAGCCGAAACTGCGCGCCTGGGCTCGATTCCGCTCTCAGGAAGACCCTCGCGACCGAAGGCACCCGGAGAAGCCGCCGACGACGACGACGAGGGCCCGCCGATTCTCCTCGCGCACAAATGGGAGAACGACGTCGACCTCACGGGCTGGTGGATCAGCGAGAAGCTCGACGGCGTGCGCGCCTACTGGGACGGCGAGCGCTTCATCTCGCGTCTGGGCAACGAGTTCTTCGCGCCAAAGTGGTTCACCGCGCAGCTGCCGAGGGTGCCGCTCGACGGAGAGCTGTGGGGCGGACGCAAGCTCTTCCAACGCACCGTCGGCATCGTGAAGCGGCAGGACGAGTCGGAGCTGTGGAGAGAGCTCAAGTACGTCGTGTTCGACGCTCCGAAACACGGCGGCGTGTTCGAAGAGCGTGTCGCCTTCATCGACCAGACGCTCACCGCGCTGAAGAGCGAGTGGCTCGAGGCGTGCGAGCACGTCCTCTGCAAAGGCACCGAGCACCTGAAGCGGGAGCTCGCGCGCGTCGAGGGGCTTGGTGGTGAAGGCCTGATGATGCGGCAGCCGCGCTCGCGCTACGAGGCGGGCCGGTCGAGCACGCTGCTCAAGGTGAAGAGCTTTCACGACACCGAGGCGCGGGTGCTGGAACACCTGCCCGGGCTCGGCAAACACAAGGGCCGGCTCGGTGCGCTGTTGGTCGAGCTGCCTGATGGAACGCGCTTCAACGTCGGCACCGGCTTCAGCGACTCCGAGCGCGAGAATCCTCCGAAGCTCGGCGCGGTCATCACGTTCCGCTACCAGGAGCTCTCGAACACCGGCGTGCCGCGTTTTCCCAGCTACGTCGGCGAGCGCATCGATGGGCGCTTTCCCGCCAGGACGTCTCCCGGCTCGAACGTTCGCCGCGTCGAAGCCATCACGCATCACTCGAAGTCGACGACTCCCGTGGTCTCCACACCCGCAACACCGACAGGACCCATGCCGCTGCGCCGCTTCGAGATGACCGATGGTGACACGCGCTCCTTCTGGGAAGTCGAGACGACCGGCTCGAAGCAGAAGGTGCGCTTCGGCACGTTCGAAGAGAAGGAGAAGCTCTTCGAGGACGACGACGAGGCGCGCGAGAACGCAGAGAAGAAGATCGCCGAGAAGGTCGCCAGGGGCTTCAAGGAGGTCAGCGGCGCAGCGACCGGTGCGGCGAAGAAGAAGAGACCGTTCGACGATGAGGACGATGAAGCTCCAGGAGGCAAGTCGTCGAAGGGCGGGGAAGCCGGAGCCCGCTACTTCGAGTTCATCGAAGGCTCGTCGGCGAAGTTCTGGGAGATCCGGGTCGAGGGCAGCACGTTCTTCACGCGCTATGGGAAGATCGGCACCGACGGTCAGGTGACGCAGAAGGACTACGACAGCGAGGCGAAGGCGCAGGCCGAGGCCGCCAAGCTGGTCGCCGAGAAGACGAAGAAGGGCTACGCCGAGAAGTGACTCGCCCCGCTCACGTCGTGCAGGCGACGCCCGACTTCACGAAGGACGAGTCAGTGCACTCCTTCGTGTAGCCGAGACCAGGGCAGGTCGCGCCCGGCGTCCAGGCGCTTCGCAGCCGCGTGCAGATCTCGGCCCCTTCTCGAACTGGGTGTCTCGGAAGGTGTGACAGAACTTCGTAGCCGTCGTGGCGGTGCACGAGCACAGCATCAGCAACGTGAAGAGAAGCGTTCGCTTGGCTTCTTCCAGAGCATGGGCTGCCCCCGGCTACGACCTCGTCCTTCCGCCGGTGCTCGTGCCTCACCACCCACAACTTGCGTCGGCGGGGCGTCAGGCGCTGCCGTGAGTCACTCACGGCGTCTCCAGTTCCTGCTGGTGAGTCGCCGAGTCGGTGGCCTAGCGTTCGGTCGCCGTCGATCGGGAAGGGTTCATGGCGGAGCGACCTGACATCACGCTTGATGATCTGAAGACGCTGACTCGAGGCCAGGCTCCCGATCTCGCGCAGGCCATCGTTCACTTCGCCGCGCAGCCGCAACCGGAGTTCAAGACCGTGCCCGAAGCGGCCCTCATCGCTGAGCAGTTCGAGGCTGCGGCGCAGCGGGTGACGGGGCTGACCATCAACGACGCCGGCCCGCAGGTGGCGAGGGGCGCCGAGCTCCTCGCCCAGGTCGCTGCGTTGCCGAGGGGCTGAGGTGGCCAGAATGACGGGTTGGAGGCAGCTCGTCTTCGGTGAACGCGCGGGCCGGACCGCGCTCGTGCTCGGGGCTGTGCTGGCCCTGCCGTTTTGCGCCACCGGCCTCTTCTTGGACGACTACCTGCATCTCGCGCTGCTCGAGGGCTTCAAGGCGATCGGGGCTGGCGATCGCTGGCACCTCTTCACGTTCGCGAGCGGCAGGCCTGAAGACCTGCAGCCGCTCATCGAGAACGGTCCATTCCCGTGGTGGACGCTGCCGACGCTGCGCTTTTCGTTCCTCAGGCCGCTCACCGCCGTCGTGGCGAACGTCGAGCATGTGCTCATCGGAGAGAACGCGCCGTTGATGCACCTGCACTCCATCGCCTGGTACGTGGCGCTGATCGCGGTGGTGACGCGGCTGTTTCGTCGTGCCCTCGGGAACTCGCTGATCGCGCCGCTCGCTGGAGTCCTCTTCGCGATGGACGACGCGCACGCCATCGCCGTCGGCTGGATCGCCAATCGGAACGCGCTCATCTCGACGGTCTTTGCCCTGCTCGCAGTGCTTGCCCACGTGCGATGGCGTGAAGATGGGTGGCGATGGGGGCTGCCGCTCTCGCTGGCGGCGGCGGTGCTGGGGCTGGCGGGGGGCGAGTCGGCGGTTGCAGCGCTCGCGTACCTTGGTGCGTGGGAGGTGTTGCGCGGCTCCGGCGGCGTCGTCGGCCGCGCGAAGGCGCTGCTCCCCATGGCCGTCGTCGGGCTCGGGTACGTGGTGCTCTATGTGTGGAGCGGGTCAGGCGCTTCAGGCTCCGAGATCTACGTCGACCCACTCCGCGAACCGCTGGCCTTCTTCGGCCAGGCGCCAGCGAAGTTCCTCGCGCTGACCGGCGCGCAGTTCCTGGGAGCGACGGCCGACCTCTGGTTGGTGAAGGTGGCGCTGCGACCGGTGCTGGTGGTGGCCGGCATCGCCGCGTTGCTCGTCGTCGTCGGACTCCTGCGGGCGCTGTGGAGCGCGCTGTCGGAAACGGAACGGAACGGCCTGAAGTGGCTCTCTCTGGGCGCGGCGCTCTCGGTCGTGCCGGTGCTCGCGACGTTCCCGCTGAATCGGTTGCTGTTGATGCCGTCGGTGGGCGGCTCTGCGATCGTCGCTGCGGTGGTGGTGCATGGTTGGCGCTCGACGAGTCGTGCCGTGCGAGTCGGCGCGCGAGTGCTCCTCGTTCCAGCCGTCGTGTTGTCGGTCACCTGGCCAGGCATCGCGCTCATCTATCGGCTCGGCGCCAACGTGGCGGAACGAGAAGCGATGGAGACCGGCCTGTCGGATGAGGCGCTCAGCGGCAGGGTGTTCGTCTTCCTCGCGCCCGATCCGGCCGCGGCGTTGTACCCGGGCATGCACCGCCTGCTGCGAGGCAAGGCGCCTCCGAAGGTGTGGATCTCGATCTCCTTCGCCGCGTACGCGCATCGGCTCACCCGCGTGTCGGAGCGTGAGCTCGAGGTCGAGGTCCTCGACGGCCGAATGATGGAATCGGTGTTCGAGCAGCTCCTTCGCTCCACCCGGTACCCGATGGCGCTGGGGCACCGGGTGCCGTTGAAGGGCGCCATGGTGGAGATCATCGGGCTCGATCGTGGCCTGCCGAATCGGCTGCGCGTGACGTTCGACGAGGTACCGGAGCGCAGCGGCTTCACGTTCGCCCAGTGGGACGTCGAGCGCCTCGTGCCGCTCGTGCTGCCCGCGGTCGGTCAGGCAGTCGTATTGCCGAAGCCCAGCGGGCTGTTGTCGCTCTGAGCCGAGGGGAGAGTCCTCGTACGAGAAGTGAAGTTGGCGACGCACCATGGCTGATGCCTACCGCTCGGCAAGCCAGAGGTCTCGCCGAGGGCCTGTGAGAGCTCCGTTCTTCCGACCCACGGCGGGGCTCCGGCGCCAGGCTGACAGCCGAGTTCCCCGCGCTCGCTGCTGGCCGCGCAGCCGAGTCGTTGGCTCGTCACTCGTCCACACCGTCCAGCCACTTCGCCAGGCTCAGCGCCACGCGTGTCTCGAGCTCGTCGAGCTTCACGTGCCTCAACCCCGCGCGCCCCGACTGCGCACTCAGCAGTGTGCCCGGCAGCTTCAACGTCCTCCGGCCGAGCTTCAGCTCGAGCGTCAGCGACTTCTCTTCGAGCGCCGCGGCGAACGTGAACGACGCCCCGCCGAGGCCGATCTCTCCGTCGACCTGGTTGCGCGAGTCACCGTGCGCCACCACGAACGAGGCCTTCTTCCGCACCGAGTCACGACGATCGCCCTGCCGACGCTCCTGCTTCCGCTGGAGCGGCTCAGGCACGGCAGGGTTGGTGCGGCGATTCTGGTGACGGCGCTCCGACATGAGCCACACGGTGCCATGCTGGCGCAGCGTTTCAACCGCTGTTAGGCGACGAGCGCGATGGAGCGCGGCTGGCTCAAGGAAGTCCTCAGCGAGGTCGTTCACGACCACGCGCCCGACGTCACGAGCCAGTCATTCCGAGACGCCATCACCGTTCCAGCAGGCCCGGGCCGCGCCCGTCGTTACCTGCGCGGCATCTTGCGCGAGTCTGGCCTGCTCTACGGCACGCCGTCGCTGAGCGGCCCCGAGTCCGTGAAGCCGAACGCGCTCGCTCGCCCGTCGGGCCCCGAAGAGCAGCTGTTCCTGGCGGTCCTTCGAACGATGTGTCGCATCGCCCTCGATGTCGCGACGCTCGCGGAGGCGCCGCCGGGTCCACGCGTGGAGCAGCTGCTCGGCTTGCTCGCCGCGTGGAGCCACCGCGTCGATGACGCTGAAGACGTGCACCGTCGCATCGAGCGCCTGCACAAGGTGTGGCCGCTGCCCGCGAAGGTGTGGTCCCGCGTCGAAGACGCGCTGGAGGAGCGGTCTCTCTCGCTCGCGGCTGACCCGTACTACGGGCTCGTGCTCCACAACGGCGCCATCTTCGCCGACGCCACCAGCTTCGGGCGTATCGCCATCGCGTGGTTTCGTCGCTCCCGCTTTCACCGCGCCAGCATCGAGCGGCACAACGCCTTCGCCGATCAACAGAAGGCGCTGCTCGTCGACGTGCTGATCGGCCTCGTCTGCGCCGAACGAAAGCCCAGCTTCCCCGCACGGCGCGCGATTCTTCGGCAGATCGACGACCTTCACTTGCCCGACCCGCTCGCCGACTCGACACGGGAGTTCGCTCGGAAAGCGTTCGAGCGCCCACCCTCGATGAAGAAGGTGCTGGCCGGCGTGCGCAGCCGCGACCTGAAGCGGTTCCTCATCGACCAGACGTTGCTCGCGTCCATCGCCGACGGGCACCGCAGCGCGCAGGAGCAGGCGTGGACGCGGTCGCTCGGCGCGCGGCTTGGCTTCTCGGCCGAAGAGGTGAAGCAGAGCGAGCTGCAGCTCGCCGAGTTCTACGCGAAGCATCGGCACGTGATGGACGTGTTCACCCTGTCGAGCGGCGCCGAGGTGATGGGTGAAGAGCTGGTCGACTCCATCGCGCATCAGGTGCGGAAGAACTCACGACGTCTGTGGCAGGAGATTCGTGAGACCGGCGAGTTGTCCGTCCTGCTCGCGCGCGCGGCCCGCGGTCAGAAGCTGACGAAAGACGAGAAGCGCGCGATGCGGGAACAGCTCATCGACGTCGCCAAGGCGATTCCTGCGCTCGCCATCTTCGCGGCGCCAGGAGGCATTCTGCTGCTGATTGCGCTCGCGAAGGTGATGCCGTTCGACCTGCTGCCGAGCTCGTTCCGTGATGAACCGGTCGAGGTCGACGACGAGCCGCCGACGACGCACTGAACGACCTTCACGAGGCGCGCGGTCAACACCGGGTCGACGCACGGCGCGAGGTGAACCTGACGGTTCTCCGCCCCCGCCGCCCGTCCCACCGCGCTGCTGCCCACTGCGCACTGGGGCTCGGTGTTCCTCGCGGAGGCGGGGCTGTGGGGTCCGCGCCGTTGAGCCGTTTGCCAGTCAGGAACCCGAACTTCGCGTCAGTCTCGCTCGGCATCAGCAGGTCCTTCGTGGCGGCCAGCGGTGACGGTGCGGCCCGACCTCCCCGTGACGGTCAGGTTGACGGCCCGCCAGCGCTGGACATGAAACACCCGCGAAGCACCGGGTCCGGTCGGCGCCTCGCGGGTCTCTCGACTCGCTCTTCATGGGTCGTCGTGGCGTGACTTACGCATCCCGCTTGAGGCGGTCGACGCCCACGTAGAAGTGGGTCTGGGCGGCCTGGCCCAGGTCCTTGAAGGCCTCGAGCTCCTTCACCCGCACCAGCGACGGGTTCTGCTCGAGCAACGTGGCGAAGGCCTGGTCGAGCTCGAGCTTCTGCTGCTGGTGCTCGAGCGCCGTCTTCGCCTCGACCGACGCGACCTGCGCCCGCGACTGGGCATCGAGGCTGGCGATCTCAGCGCGCGACTTCGCCGCGATGAGGTTGGCCTCGGCCTGCCGCTCGGTCTCGATGACCTTGTTCATCAGCTCCCGCAGCTGGCCGGGGAAGATGATGTCCTTCACGTCGGCGCGGAGCACGGTGACGCCGAACTTCATCGCCGGGCCCGAGATGTCGCTCTGAATCGCCTCGGACAGCTCGTTGCGATCCTTGAGGATCTGGTCGAGCGAGCGCGTCGCGAGGAAGCGCCGGGCCGACAGCTGCACGTCTTCGTAGAGGCGGTCCTCGTAGTTGGTGACGTTCAGCAGGGCGGCCTTCGGGTCCGTCACGCGGAAGGACACGAGCAGCGAGAGGCGCACCGAGACCTTGTCGCCGGTGAGGATCTCCTGGTTCTTGATGGTGCTCGAGCGTTCGCGCAGATCGACCAGCTCGACGGTCGGCGCGGGGCCGAAGAAGGTGCCTGCTTTGTGACGGCCAGGCGGCAGCTCGCGGGTGAGCACGCCGTTCTCGAACAGCAACCCGGTGAAGCCCTGCTTGACGGTGATCTTGATCTTCATGGTGCAGCTCCAGGCGACCGGCAGAGGCCGGGTACGAAGAAGGTGGGGCGGAACGCGATGAACACCCGACGTGAAAGGACGGGTTGGTCGACCAGATGACGATGGCTGAGCCAGTCTCTCTGGAGAGAGTCGACCGCTTTCCTGGTGTCAGCGTCTCGAATCGCCCCGGGGTGAAGACGGGCGAGGGAGCGCAGCCTGACACGGGCTCCATTTGCCATCCGGGCGCGTCTCGACGACGAACTCGCAGAGAAGGTGGAGCGCCTTCGCAAGAAGACAGGAAAGACCCTGAACCGGCGCGGTTTTCGAACGTACCGATGGAAGACGCGCAAGCCCTTCAAGAACCTGCTCGACCTCGACTGAACGTCACACCGACTGAAGCCACGCCACCAGCGCCGCGTTCTGCGTCGTCGCGAGCAACGGGTCCTTCGCGCGCAGGTCGGCTTGCGCCAGCCACTCGGTCACGATGACTGGCACCTGCAGCTTCGCGTCGCGCACCCGCCGCATCACGGTCTGCGCTTCGCCGTAGAACTGATTCAGCGCCAGCCGGTCACCGATGGGCAACCGGAACAGGTTGGTGAGGTCGCGCTTGAGCGCGGCGATGTCGTAGTCGAGGGTCGCCATGGTCAGCCCTTGGTGGTGACGCCTTCACGCTGCGCCTGGGCCTCGGCGGGCGTCTCTTTCGCCACCGCGCCCTGCCCTTCACGCTCGATGACGATGGTGCCGAGGTCTTCGGGCTTCACGGTGCCGCCAGCGATGAGCAGCTCGACGAGCCGTTTGTGCTGCTCCTCGTGCTCCATGGGGAGCGCGTCGGAGTCGCTGTCGAGCTTCACCAGTACGTTCTTCTTCTTCGTCACCGGGTCGATCTCGAGCCGGAGGATCATGGTGGCCATGGGTCAGCGCTCCGAAGCAACAGGGTCTTTTTTCGTGACGGTCGGGAACAGGGCGCCCAGCGCGGCCGTGTCGAGCACCTTCTTCTCGACGAGCAGATCTCGCAGGGTGCCGACCAGCGCCTTGTTCGCCGTGAGCAGATCGCGCGCGCGTTTGCGCTGGGTCTCGAGGATGTTGCCGATGGCGTGGTCGAGGGCGGCCTTCGTGACCTCGGACACCGGGTCTTCCTGCGAGAGCTCGACGCGGCGCATGCCGACGACGTCACCAGCGAGGCCGTAGTCCTCGACCAGCGCCCGCGCGATGTCGGTGGCGCGGGAGAGATCGTTCCCATAGCCCCAGGACACGTCGTCGAAGAACAGCGCTTCGGCTTCGCGCCCTCCGAAGAGGACGCAGACGTCGTCGAGCAGCTGGCCAATCGTCATCACCCGGCTGTGCGCGCGCTCCGCGTGCCGTACGTAGCCGGCCGTGAAGTCGCCCTGAATACTCATCCGCTCGATGGGCGGTGACGTGGGGCAGAAGAGCGAGACGACGGCGTGGCCCGCCTCGTGGGTCGCGACGACCTGCTCCTCTTTCGGCGTCAGCTTCATGCGCTCGGACATCGTGGCGAGCGTGCGCTCGATGTCTTCGATGTCGGTGGCGCCGGAGAGCTTCTCGCGAAGGCGCATGCGGGCGAGCGCGCGGCAGAGCGCCTGAATGTGGTCCCCGGAGTAGAGCGTGTTGGTGCCCTCGACGATCTCTCCCGTCTTCTTCACCAGCCAGTCGAGCGCGCGGGGCGCGAGGGCGAGCGAGAGCTTGCGGTCGTAGATCTGCAGAATCGCGCGCCGGTCTTCGGCGTTGGGCAACGGAATATGCAGGTGGAACTCGAAGCGGCCGGGACGCAGGAGCGCTGGATCGAGCGACTCGACGAAGTTGGTGGTGCCGACGACGAACACCAGCTCGTCCTTTCGGAAGCCATCCATCTCGGTGAGGAGTTGGTTCACCATCGAGTGCTCGACGCCCGAGCCCTGGTACGTGCCACGCGCCGTCGCGAACGAGTCGAGTTCGTCGAACACGATGATGCTGGGCGCGGCCTGGCGCGCGCGCGTGAAGACCTGCCGCAGGTTCTCTTCCGATTCGCCGACCCACTTCGACTTGAGCTCTGGCCCGCTGACGATGGTGACGGCGGCGCCGAGTGAGGTGGCCATCGCCTTCGCGAACAGCGTCTTGCCGGTGCCGGGCGGGCCCCAGAAGATCATGCCGCGAGGAATGAGCCCCTCGATGTTCTTCATCGCCGACTCGTCGGCCGCCGCGTCCTTCAGGGCGAGCACGTCGAGGATCTCTTTCTGCAGGCGGTCCTTCACCTTCGCGTAGCCGCCGATGTCCTTGTTCAAGTCGATGTCGGGCAGGGTCAGCTGGCCCACGAGGGTCGCCTGACGAAGCTGACGCTCCGCTGGCTTCGGGTCGGTCGGGTAGTCCTCTCCGGTCAGCGTCGACAGCAGGCGGCGCAGACGCACGGCGTTCACGCCAGAGACATGCTTGTAGAGCTGAGGCCCTTTGAGGCCGCGCTCGTTCGAGAGCTTTCGCGACTCACGCTGGGTGACCAGGTGCGGCAGGCGATCGCGCGGCACGCCGAGCAGATGCTCATGACGCGGAAACAGGTTCTCGATCACCTTGGGCAGCGGGAACGAGGGGTCCTTGAAGCCCATGAAGACGAGCTCGGCGTTCTCGTACAACAGCGGAATCACCTCGCGTGCCTCGCTGGTGAGCCCACCGACG
Organism: Myxococcaceae bacterium; assembly: GCA_040400045.1. Classification (GTDB taxonomy): domain Bacteria; phylum Myxococcota; class Myxococcia; order Myxococcales; family Myxococcaceae; genus Xiheimicrobium. The sequence continues at coordinate 16,306 of JBBAQZ010000030.1, read as the reverse complement.
CTGGTCGTCAGCAGGTCCAGATGCGGCAACACCAGCACGCGCTCGTTGATGGCGCCGCGGACCGCCTCGCGCAGATAGAAGACGATGGTCGCGACCAGCCCCATGCCCGGCTGCACCGGCGGCATGTCGGGAATCGGGCGGCCGTCGAGGTACAGGAACGAACGGCCCTCCTTCTTCAGGCGATCGCGCACGGCCTTGTAGAGATACGGAGTGAGCTCCTTCTCGCACTCGACGAGCGTGGGGAGCCCGCTGCGCAGGGCATCGGTGATTCGGGCGATCTCAGCCGGGTATGCGGCCTCGACGGCAGCAAACGGCGTGAGCTCGACGGGGAGCTGATCTTCGGGGACGCGCAATGACACGTGGGCTCCGGGCGACGCCGATTAGACGCGCACCTTGATGGTGAGGCCGCCGTTGGCGTCCTCGTGAACTTCTTCGATCTGGCCAAGCTCCGCAGCGCGGGTCTTGAGGGCGGTCGCGGTGACGCGATTGACGACGGTGTCGAGCTCGCCCTTGAGGTCCTTCAGCGTGCCCTCGAGCTGCTGCGTCACCTTCTTGCGCAACACCTCTTCTTCACTCTTCGCCTCGCGCTTGAGCGCCTCTTGCGCGACCCGACGCAACGCGGCTTCCCGCTCGTCCTTCGCCATCTGCTCGACGACGGCGGTGCGCTCGGTCTCGAGCTTCAAGTCCTCGTGCCCCTGCGCGGTCGCCGACACCTCGCCGGTCTCGAGGTTCACCTCGACCTCGACGCCGTTCTTCTCGGTGCGCGTGGCGGTGTTGCCTTCGCGGGTGAAGCCACGCGCGACGAGCTCGTCGCCGAGCAGCTCGCGCATGCGGTCCTTCTGCAGAATCGGCAGGAGCTCGAGCGTCGAGCTGATGCCGTCTTCCACCTGGACGTGCTGCGACAGGGATTCCTTGATCGAGATTCGGTAGGCGCGGCTCATAGGAGGCTCAGCGGAGCACACCTCATGGACGCGTGCCACGCGCGCAACTGAATCGTGCCCCGCTGTTGAGCCAGTGACTGCGCGGCGTCGTTGCTTTTCGGGCGGGCCCGCGTCATCGATCGCCTGTGCTCGTCGCCTTCGTCTCTGCCCTGGTCGTGAGCGCCCCACCGGCCCAGGGACTGACCATTCGAGTCCCGAAGCCGTCGACCTTTGGCGCCACCGCAGCCGAAGCCCTGGCTGTCCAGGCAGCCGTGAAGCAGGAGCTCGAGGGCGAAGGCTATGGCGTGCTGACGACCGAGGACGCCACGGGTCACACGGCCATCATCTCGGGCTCGGTGACGAAGGTGGGCGGTGGGTACATCGTCAACCTGTCCATCATTCGCGAGAGCGACCACCGCATCCTCGACAACGTCAGGGAAGAAGCGAAGACGATGGCTGAGCTGCCCAAGGCGAGCACTGACATCGCCAAACAGTTGGCGTCCGCGCTGCGAATGGCGATGGGCGTGCGCGCGAAGGTGAAGCTGAAATGACCGTGACCTGGCCTGTGGCCGACCCCGAGACGTCCCGCCGAGCCCTCGAGAAGAACGCGAAGACCCGCGCCCGACCCAAGACGACGGCGCAGGCCGACACCGCCTGGTGGCGCGCCTCGACCCGCCTCGCGCTCGCCACCAACCGGCCTGGCTTGTTCGACCGCATCCTCGAAGGGCTGCCGCTCACCGGTGACGTCGATGGACGGGTGGCGGTGCCGGTCGCCGAGGTCGATGACCCGAGGTTCGGCAAGTCGTCCGGCGTGCCCTTCGTGCTCGAGATCGACGTCGACCGCGTCAATAAGGAGCCCGCGAACGTCGGCCACAAGGTCGACGACGTCTTCTTCCAGCACTACCCGCCGCTGCTCTTCAACGTCTGCTTCTCGTGCGGCGCTCCACAAGGCGCGTGTCGGGTCGGCGTCTACGGCGACCCGCGAAGCCGTTGGTTCAACGTCTTCTTCGGCTACTACCAGCTCGACGTGCGCTGCGCCGACCGCACGAGCCCCTTCGGCTACGACGAGAACGGCGCGGTGCAGAAAGACGACGTGCTCCGCATCGGGAAGAGCGATTGGAATTACTTCTCGAACTGGATGTACGGCGTCCCCGAGAGCGCCATCGCTCCGAACAACACGCTCGATGGCGCAACGGTCGACGTGAAGCCCAGGGGCATCACCATCGCCGGCCGGACCTGGGATGTGCTGACCATCGACAAGGCCCGCATGGTGAGCGCGTACGTCTCGGGCAAGCCCGGTGACGCGACCCTCGAAGCGCGCGGCCCCTATTCGTTCCTCTGGCAGGGCGCGTTCGGTTTCCCCACGCCGCTGGGCAAGGAGCTGCCGCAGCTCGCCAGCTTCTTCCCGTGCGACATGAAGGCAGTGCTCTACATGTGCGCGCGCAAGGTCGAGCACGCGGACTCCCCGGGCCAGGCGACGTGGCAGACGTTCCTCTTCGGCGGCACCGTCAACCAGTGGTGGGCAGAGCAGAACAAGCGCCCCGAAGAGAACGAGGAGTTCCTGCAGTGTCAGCTCGAAGCCGTGCGGGAAGTCATCACGGCGTCGTACCCGAACCTCGGCTTCGACCCCTGACTCACGACGGCAGGGCTTCGAGCTCGGCGACGAGCCGGTGCGCCGCGCCGAAGCCGTTGGTCCCCAGCCGCTCCCAGTCCTTCACCAGGCGCTGCGCCACGTCGTAGCCGTCGTCGATGAAGCGCGTGTTGCGGTGCTGCTGGTCCCACTGCTCGAGGCGTTGAATGACGCGCCAGAGCGCCGCGGCCTGGCTCCGGGCTTCGCCGCGCTCACGCAATGGCGCCTCGGGGTCGAGCGAGACGAGCTCGGAGGACGCGGTGTGGGTGGCGAGCCAGGCGGACGCCGCATCGATGAAGAAGCGCGCGAGGTGACGCTGCTGCTGCTGCTCGAGCACGTCGAGGAAGGACGACGCCACCGCAGCCTGCGCACGCCCGACGGCGATCAGCACCTTCGGCTGCGCGAGCTGGGCCTTGAGGTTCTCGGCCGCAAGCCACGTGTCCCCGAACACGTCGAGCAACCCCCGCACGCAAGGCAGGTGTTCCTTCGTCAGGGCCGCCACGCGGAACGGCCCCACGCGCGCGAGCGACGACGCGTGCATCACCTGCACGAGCGGCAACTCGCGGAACGCTGGTTGCGACATCAAGGTCTGTTCGGCGGCCGAGCCGCGCGCGCGTTCGAGCAGCAGCGCCACGAAGACCTCCTCGGCGGGCGTGAGCGCGCCCTGCAACTGAAGCGTCGCGACCTCGGGCTCGGCGAGCGGAAGACGCAACGCCCACTGGAGCAGGCGCACGGTGTTCGCCGTGAAGCGGAGCGGCGGCAACGGGTGACTCCACAGCCGGCCGTCGACCTCGTTCGTCCACCCGCCTTCTTTCACGAGCGCGAAGCCGATACCGCGCGCGAGGGTGTCTTCGAGCAGGGCGGTCGAGGTGGGCCCCAGCTTCGCGGGCGGGGCCACGCTCATCAGCAGCAGCCGTGTCAGCTCGGGGCCCGGTCCGCTCCCGACGACACAGCGCGCGAGGGTGAGCAGGTTGGCTTCGGCGTGCGTGACTTTCGCGAGCAGCATGGCGTCACGAGCTTCGCAGAAAACGCCGCAGCACGTCGGCCGGAGCGGGCCAGCCGTTGATGGTGAGCAGCCCGTTCTCGAGCCGCAGCTCGACGGTGTTCGACGTCCAGAACCGGGCCTCGTCTGGCCGGTAGGCGTCGGTGAAGAAGTGGAGCGTCTGGTTGGTCGAGCCGATCCACCGGCGCGTCTTCTCAGGCCTGGTCGCGTCGTAGCGGCCATCGAGCAACAGGTCGGTGGTGTCGAGTAACGCCTGCACGCCCGCGTCGGCCTTCGCCTTCGCGCGCAGCTCCCCGAGCGTGTAGCCGCTGTAGATCATCACCGTCTTCCCACCGGCCTTCACGAACCTGGCGAGCGCGGCGACCTCGGCGGCCTGCTCGAACGGCTCTCCGCCGAGCATCGAGAGCCCTTCGATTCCCGGCGTCGCGAGGATCTCGGCGGCGAGCGTGGCGGGCTCGACTTCGACGCCGCCCTTTCCGTGCACGAACAGCTCGGGGTTGCAGCAGCCGGGGCAGCGAATCGTGCAGCCCTGCACCCAGACGGCGAAACGCACGCCAGGGCCTTCGGCTTCGGTGTCACGGATCTTCTGAGCGATGCGGAGGGTCACGACGTTCGGAGCATAACCGCTCCGTTCACGCCGGGCCCGAAGCGGCCCCCCTCAGAGCGCCAGCACCCCCGACGCCTTCTGCATGAGCGCGAGTCGGCGCTGCGTGACGGGGCTCGAGCCATCGATGACCGCGGCGGTCTCGACGAGCACGCGGTCGAGCGAGAACAACTGCACCGACGAGTCCTCGGTGGGCGTGCCTCCTGAGACCGGCGGGAGCCAGCCGACCATCGAGTCGGACAGCCCGCGCAGCAGCGAGGCGACGGCCGCGAAACCGAGTCGCCCGGCGATGGCGCGGTCCTGGTAGCTCGGGTTTCCGCCGCGCACGACGTGCCCCAGCACCGTCGCGCGGATCTCGACGTTCGGCATGTCGGCGCGCATCGACTCTTCGGCCATGCGCACGAGCCTCGTGCACGGCATCTGCACGCCCTCGGCCTTGATGATGAGAATGCGCCGCTTCCCGCGCGAAGCACCGGTGCGAATGACGTTCGTGAGGTCGGCGATGAGCTGCTCTTCGGTCTTCCCCTGCTCACGAATCATCACCGCGTCGGCCGCGACGGCGATGGCGCTGGCCATGGCGAGGTAGCCGCAGTCGCGCCCCATCACCTCGACGACGAAGGCCCGGCGATGGGCGCGCGCAGTGTCGGAGATCTGGTCGCACGCGTGGACGATGGTGTTCAGCGCGGTGTCGACGCCGAGGGCGAGCGCGGTGCAGCCGATGTCGTTGTCGATGGAACCGGGGATGCCGATGACCGGCAGGCCCGATTCGCCAGAGAAGATGTGCGCGCCAGTGAGCGAGCCGTTGCCGCCGATGACGATGAGCCCCTCGAGCCCGTGCTTCACCATCTGTAGGTTGGCCTGCGCGCGGCCGGCGGCTTCGCGGAAGCGGGCGCTGCGGGCCGAGCCGATCATCGTGCCGCCCTGGTTGCCCGCGGAGTCGACCTCGACGTCGACGGTGACGGTGCCGTCCGAGAGCGTCTTCGTCAGCTCGCGGAAGTTGCCATCCATCAAGCCCTCGTAGCCCTCGAGCGCACCGAACACCTGCACCCCCTTCGAGGCGGCGAGCTTGGCGATGGCGCGCAGCGCGGCGTTCATTCCAGGCGAGTCACCACCTGAGGTCAGGACAGCGATCTTCTTCATGACGGGTTCCCTCCGCGAAGCATCGACAGCGCCCGGGAGTGTGTCTGCCGGTGTTCCGCGTGGGAAGCGTTTGCTGTCGCGCGGTGCGGCACGATCGGAGCCGGGGCCGTGGACACTCGCAAGGCTTCCCGTTCCCGCCCACGAAAAAGAGACGGTACCGCCCAGAGGCGAGTCGCTTCTTCCCTTCCGGTTGATGCGCACCCACCCACCAACGCAACGGGATCACCACCAGGTGATCATCCCAGTCCGCCCAGGGCATCTCGACCCGGCCGACGCGCTGCTCGAGGCAGAGGTTGAGTTTCTCGTGGTGGGCGCGTTCGCGCTCGCACAGCACGGCCTGCTCAGTGCGACGGCTGACATCGGCTTCGTGGTTCGAGCTTCTCCTGAGAACGCGAAGCGGGTCGATGCGCTTCGCCGGAACAAGGTCGCATCGGGGCGACCGAAGGCTCTGGCCGACGCAGCCTGGCTCGACACCGCCTTTCCTCCGACGACGAGCTGACCTCACGCGCTCAGCAGGTCTCCCGCCATCGACCAGGTCAGCGCCTCACCATCGACCTCGACCACCTGCTCATCGTCATCGAGCAACGCTGACCAGTCGTTCTCGTGCTCTTCGTCCAGCAACTCCACCAGCGTCTCGTACGTCGCCCGCATCTCGTCGCCCATGTCGCCCTGGCCCTTCGGCACGGGCGGCGATGCGGTTGAGGAGCGCCCCTGCCCCGCCGTCAGACTCGTGACGGCAGAAAGACACCCGGGGCGAGGCACGCTGGGGTACGGGCCCCGCCGTGACGTTGCTCCGCGCATTCGACCTGACCCTGTCGTTCGGCAGCCGTACCCTCTTCTCCAACCTCGAGCTGGTCATCGAAGAAGGCGAGCGCGTCGGCCTGGTCGGCGTGAACGGCTGCGGCAAGTCGACGCTGATGAAGGTGCTCACCGGCGAAGTGAAGGCCGACACCGGCACCATGCAGGTGCAGAAGGGCATGCGCACCAGCCACCTCGCCCAGGAGCCCACCTTCACCCCGGGCGCCACGCCAGCCAGCGAGCTCGCGGTGGCCCAGCAGGCGCTGCGTGACGCGCTCGACGAGTACGCGAAGCTCTCGGAGTCGCTCCAGCACGTCGCCGACGAACGCGTGCTCGCGCGGCTCTCGGCGCTGAGTGAGACCATCGAGCACCTCGGCGGCTGGGACACCGCGCACGAGTCACGCAAGCTGCTCGACCGGCTCGGCGTCGACCCCGCCTCGTGGGACCAGCCCATCGAGACGCTCTCAGGCGGGCAGAAGAAGCGCGTCGCCATCGCGCGCGCGCTGCTCACGCACGCCGACCTCTTGATGTTCGACGAGCCGACCAACCACCTCGACGCCGAGACGGTCGAGTGGCTGGAAGAGGAGATCGACTCCCGCGACTCCGCGCTGCTGCTGGTGACGCACGACCGCTACTTCCTCGACGGCCTGGTGGACCGCATCGTCGAGGTCGAGCCCCACGTCTCGGACTCGCAGCCCGGCGGCCTCGTCAGCTACCCCGGCAACTACGAGGCGTACCTCGAGCAGAAGTTCGTCTCGCTCGAGAACCAGAAGACCGGCGAGCACAAACGCCAGCAGTGGATTGCGCAGGAGGTCGCGTGGCTGCGTCGCGGCCCCAAGGCCAGGCGCACCAAGTCGAAGGCGCGCATCGAGCGGGCGAGGAAGCTGCTCAGCGAGAAGGGCTTTCAACGCCCACGCGTGCCGGAGCTTCAGCTCGCCGCCGCACCCCGCCTGTCACAGACCGTCATCGAAGCGGCGCACCTCAAGAAGTCGTTCGGTGAGCTGAAAATCCTCGACGACGTGAGCGTCATCCTTCAGCCCGGAGAACGGCTCGGCCTCGTCGGCAAGAACGGCGCCGGGAAGACGACGCTCATCAAGACGTTGCTCGGTGAAATTCCTCCCGACTCGGGCACCGTGCGCCTGGGGCCGAAGACGCGCGTGGTGCACTACGACCAGCTCCGGACGGCCCTCGACGACGAGAAGACGGTCTTCGAGGCCGCGTGGGACGACGACTGGGTGACGTTGGGTGAGAAGAAGATGCGCCTGGCCGAGTACCTCGACGACCTGCTCTTCCCCGTGCCGATGCAGCGCATGAAGGTGAAGGGGCTCTCGGGCGGCGAGCGCAACCGATTGCTCCTCGCGCGCCTCTTCCTCGAAGGGGCGAACGTGCTGGTGCTCGACGAGCCGACGAACGACCTCGACCTGGTGACGCTGAACGTGCTCGAGCGGCTGTTGATGCAGTTCTCGGGCGCCGTGCTGCTCGTGACCCACGACCGCTACTTCCTCGACAAGGTGGCCACCGCGCTCCTGGTGTTCGAGGGTGAGGGCAAGGTCGTTCGCTACGAGGGCAACTACGACTTGTACCGGCGGCTGACTGCGGGCGGGAAGAAGGGCGGCGCGCCGCAGCTCGAAGGTGGGCTCGTCGCTGCGCCCGAGAAGTCGCCTCGCAGAGGCAAGCGCTGAAGCCCTCGTCTGCGGTACGACTCGCCGCATGCCAGACACTCTCACCTGCGCGCCGACGAAAGACCCACGACAGGTCCGCGCTCCCGATGGCCGGGTCCTCGTCGTTCCCACCGAGTGGAGCTGTCTTGCTCCAGGAGACGCCGGCCTCACCCGGCGCGTGAAGGCCGCGGGCCCGAGCTGGACGGTGGTGGAGAAGGTCGGTCGAAAGACGTTCTCAAAGGGCGTGTGGGCGCCAGCCGAGAACATCGCCGCCGCGAAGGCTGCGCTCGACGCAGAACGGGCGACGCCGGCGTTCGCGAAGAAGCGGGCCGCGAGCGTGAAGCGGCGCGAGGCCGAGCAGGCCCAATACGTGGAGGACTTCGAGGGCGCGGTGAAACGTTTCCTACGCTTCACGCCAACGTTCTCGGCGCTCGAGGCTACGCTCGCGCAGAAGGTGACCGTCCACGCGACCCCCGTCGGGAGCGGCACCGTGGCGCGCACCGAGCGCATTCCCCTCGAGCAGCGGGCAGAATCGGCGGTCATCGCGTGGATGCGGCATCAGACGACCGCCTACGACTCGATGAAGGTGGCCCGCGTGAAGGGCGCGCGACGAGACGTCCGCCGTCAGCTCGCCGAGGTCTCTCGGGTGGTGCTCGACCTGCACCGGGGGCGAGCGCCGCATCCACCCGAGCCCTGTGTGCTGTGCGTGGCGGTGACCCGATGAAGACGACAGCCTGGTGTCTCGTCCTGCTCGTCAGCGGCTGCTCCACCACCGCGACCGTCATCACCCGAGATGGCAAACGCGAAGAGACGCGCATCGTGGGCGGCGACCGCGAGGTGCTGCTCCTGCAGAACGACTACGGAGTCGAGAAGGTCGTTCGCCGCACCGAGGTGAAAGACATCGACCACCCCGGCAACGTGGTCGCAACCATCGGCGGCATCATCGGGGGCTCCTACGGGCTGAGCCTGGCCTTCGTGGGCAGTCTCTGCGCGACCAGCGGGTCCTCGAGCAACAGCACCTGTCCGCCGCTCCTGGGAATGACGGGGGCCATGACGGCGCTCGGTGCCGGCATGTTCGTGTGGGGCCTGTGGACGTGGCTCGGCTCGAAGAACGCCGTCTCGGACTCGGTGTCGAACCCCCCCGTCCCGATGCCACCGGTGACGCCGCTCCCGCCACCCACCAACGTCGCGCCGCCACCGACGACGCCGACGGCGCCACCCCTGCCCACCCTCTGACGGTCTGCGTCGGGCCGCGGTCTTGTCGGCGGCGCTGGGCTGGGCCATGTCACGGCCATGCATCAGCTTCGTCTGGGTTCCGTCGTGTTTCTCGTCGTTGTCGCTGGTTGCCCGAAGCCGGGCGGCGGTGGTGGCGGGCCGACCAACCCACGGCGCTGCGACGTCGACCTGAAGGCGACCGGGCTCTTCGTTCAAGGGGGCACGGGCGCCTCGGCGAAGCGCATCGACTCGACCGCCCAGCTCATCGGCGGTGAGAACGCGCAGGGCCGCATCGGCGACGTGCTGCTCCAGAACGACAAGGTGCGCGTCATCATCGACCAGCCTGGCCGCACCGTGGGGCCGACGCTCTCGGGTGGAAGCATCGTCGACGCCGACCTGGTCCGTCCGGAAGGCACGCCAGGGCGCGATGCCTTCGGCCGCATGGCGCTCTTCTACGCGTTGGGCCGGCTCTCGAGCGTCACCGACCTCGAGGTGCTCAGTGACGGCAGCTCAGGAGGCCCGGCCATCGTCGCCGCCTCGGGCAAGGACGTCGCGCACGACCTGCTCAACCTGAAGCTGTTGCTCAACAACGTCGCCGGCCTGCCGGTCGAGCCGGTCATCGACCCCTCGACGCCCGTCAACGCTCGCCTCACGACGTACTTCGTCCTCTCACCTGGTGAGTCGCGCGTGCGCATGGTGTCGGCCATCTGCAACGACGCCGACGCGACCATTCGGCTGCCGCTCATCGACCTGATGGATGTCGGCGCCTTCGAGTCCTTCAACCCCGGCGGCTGCCAGAACGGCATCGGCAACAGCAAGCTCGACGACACCAACTGCCTGGCCCAGGGTTCGAAGTGGATCAGCTCGCAGGGCGACGGCATCGCCTACGGCCTGCGGCCGATGTCCTTCAGGGACCCGACGAAGCCGGTGAAGGCCAACGCAGTCATCGGCTACGGCGGCGTCATCGGCACCTTCGTCGAGGGCGAGAACCTGCAGGGCATCTTGTCGTGGTTCGACCCGGCCGCCGAGGTTCGCCCCGGCTCGTTCAACGTGCTCTCGAAGGAGAAGCGCACCTACGTGCGCGACTTCGTCATCGCGAAGGACCTCGCGGGCGTCAGCGACGTCATCATGGCGACCGAAGGTACCGTGACCGGCGCTGTCGACGTCACCGTGCAGCCCGCAGGCGAGGCGCGCGTCAGCTTCGTCGACAAGGCCACCAGCCAGATGCTCACGCTGATGGTGACGGACGCGCAGGGCAAGGGCCGGGCGACCCTCCCGCCTGGAGAGTACACCGCGACCGCGACGAAAGAAGGCACCACCATCGGCGCGCCGTCGACGTTCACCGTCACGGCAGGCCAGACGACGGCTGTCTCGCTCGCCCAGGGCCAGTCACGCACCCTCACCATCACGGTGAAGGACCTCGCCAACGCCGGCGTGCCCGCGAAGGTGACGGTGTTCTGCACGCCATCACCCTGCCCGTTCGACAAAGAGACGTGGAAGCAGCACCTGCTCGTCGACCCTCCTGAGATGGGCGCGGCGCTGGTGGGCTACATCCCCGTCACCGGCCAGCTCACGGTCACCTTGCCTCCCGGAGCGTACGAAGCCGTCGTCTCGCGCGGCCCTGAATACAGCACCTGGCCCGACACCTGGCCGATGCGCGGCGCGCCCGTCGACCTCCGCACCGCCAACGCGTCGGTGAGCGCCGTCGTCGACCGCGTCGTCGACTCGCCGGGTTGGGTGTCGGCCGACCTGCACGTGCACGCCGTCGCGAGCTCGGACAGCGCCGTTCGCAACGAGCTGCGCGCCGCCAACTTCCTCGCCGAAGGCGTCGACGTGATTCTCTCGACGGACCACGAGGTCATCACCGACTTCGCGCCCGTCGTACGCGCGCTGAACGCCGAGAACCTGATGGCGACGATGATTGGAGAAGAGGTCACCACCTTCTCGCACGGCCACTTCAACACCTTCCCGCTCAAGCGGAACCCCGAGCTCCCCAACGGCGGCGCCTTCGACCACGCCGGCGGTGAAGACAACCCCTCGCTGCGAATGCCGCAGGTGTTCTCGGGCATCAAGGCCGAGCACCCGGGCGCGGTGGTGCAGCTCAACCACCCCCGCGGCAGCAGCGGCGTGCTCACCCAGCTCAAGGTCGACACCGCGACGCTCGCGACCCACGGAGAGCCCGGCGCCTTCGGCATGGCGCCCGCTCCTGACGCGACGGCGAACGACACGAAGCTCTTCGGCGATGGCTTCGACCTCATCGAGTCGGCCAACGGCACCTCGCCCAGCAACGCCGTGCTGAACGATTGGATGACGTTCCTCTCTCGCGGCACGGTGCGCACGGCCTCGGGCGTCTCGGACACGCACAAGCCCTACAGCGACTCGGCTGGGTACGCGCGCACCTACGCAAAGGTGGCCAACGACACGCCGATGACGTTCCAGCCCTCACAGTTCGCCGACGCGATTCGCGGGCAGCAGGCCTTCGTGTCGAACGGCCCGTACCTGCAGGTGACGGCGCGCAAGCTCGACGGGGCGATGCAGCCGACCGGCCCGACCGTGGGCCTCGGCGGCACCATCTCGGTCGCCGCCAACGACGCCATCGAGCTGTCAGTCGACGTGCAGGGCCCGGAGTGGATGCTCATCGACCGCATCGAGGTGTTCAGCCACACGGCGGGGCGTGAGGCGGTCAATGGAGAGACGAACTCGAGCTGGCCCGAGGCGCGCGCCGTCGAGCGGAAGCTGCTCCCCGCGACGCTGCCCGTCGAGGCCGTGCCGGGTGGCCCGTTGCGTCGTATGCACGTGGCCGAGAAGCTCATCGTCCGGCCGGCGCGCGACACCTGGTACGTGGTGATGGTGCGTGGCTCGTCGCGCAGCATGCGCCCGCTCCACGGCGACGTGCCCATCGCGTACACCAACGCCATTCTCGTCGATGCCGATGGCTCGGGCCGCTACGACGACTTCCCGCTGAAGGCCGGTCAGCCCCTTCGCGTCGCGCCGACCCCGCAGGCGAAGCCACGGGTGCCCAACCTCGGGGAGTTCAACGCCGCGATTCAGAAGCTCATCGAGCACAAGCACGACTGAACGGGTCGCTGGGCCTGCGCGCGGTCAACGAGGAAGACGCCCGCGCAGCTCTGCGCGAGCTCCTTCTCGGGCATCACCCTTCTGCAGGGGTTCCCGCTCTCGACGAGGCGCGGGAGGACTTTCTCGCCAGTCTGCTGGGACTGCTGTTCCGCGGTCTGCGAAGCTGACGCCGATGCCACGAGCTCCTCTGCGCGCCGTCACCCTCGGCCTCGGGTTCCTCCCTTGCCTGGCGCTGGCCGCTGACCCGTGTGTCGCCGTCACGCAAAAGACGCTGAACGACGGCATCGAGCTGTGGGCCGACCTGACCAACTGCTCCGAGGTGACCCTCAGCGTCACCGCTGACGAGACGAACGTCGTCAACGAGCTGCCTCCGGTCGTCGACGCCGCAGGCCGTACCCACTTCCTCCTCGCCCGCTGGAAGCGCGTCGACCGCGACGAGGCCTGGAAACTCAAGGACTGGAAGTACCGCTGGAAGCTGGGGCGACGACTGCCGCGACCGCCTGCGTCGCCGGGCGTCTTTCGTCGCCCCTTCGATGGGGACTTCGAGCTCATCCAGGCGCCTCACGGCACGTTCAGCCACTTCGAGGGCTCGCAGGACGAAGAAGCGTGGGACTGGGCGATGCCCGAAGGCACCGCCGTGCTGGCTGCGCGCGAAGGCGTGGTGGTCGCGACCCGCAGTGACTGCGCCCTCGGTGCAGTCGACGAGGCCCTGAAGAACGACGCGAACTACGTCATCATCCGGCACGGAGACGGAACCTTCGCCGAGTACCACCACCTGCGCGAAGGCGGCGTGCGGGTGAAGCTCGGCGCGCGCGTCACCGCTGGCCAGCAGCTCGGCGAGTCGGGCAACACCGGGTACACCTCGCGTCCGCACCTGCACTTCTCGGTCTTTCACACCATCGACGGAACGCTTCGCAGGACGTTGCCGGTGACCTTCGCTCAGGAGCCCACCTCGACTCCCGACGCCCCCGCGCCCGCCACTGGCGATGCGAAGACGAAGCGGGCCTTTTAGGGAAGCCGCCGAAGCGTTCGACGGACTCGACGAGAAGGAGCGCTACCACCGCGTCACCCAACAGGCTGAAGCCGTGCACGAGGCCCGCGCTCCGCCCGGGGACACCTCACGCGCCCACGCGGCCCTCGCGAATTCGACTCGTTCCCGACGCGACGCGACCTACATTCGACGCGTGAAGTCGCTCGACATCGCCGTGGTCGGAACTGGAACTGCTGGCAGCGCCAGCGCGCTCTTCCTCGCGAGAGCCGGCCATCGCGTCACGGTCTACGAGCGCGTGCTCGACCCGCAACCCGTCGGCGCGGGCATCATGTTGCAGCCCACCGGCATGGCGGTGCTGGCGGCGCTGGGGCTGCTCAGGGAGGTCGTCGACCGGGGCGAACCGCTCACCCGCCTCGTCGCGGAGACTTCCTCTGGCCGTCGCGTACTCGACCTCGCGTACGCCGACCTCGCGTCAGACCTCTATGGCGTGGGCCTGCATCGCGGGGTGCTCTTCGGGTCGCTCTTCAAGGCGGTGCAGTCCGAGCCGCGTGTGACGTTGAAGCTCGGCCTCGACATCGAAGACCTCTCGGCCGACGGCGCGGGGCACTGGTTGCTCGAGAAGCAGACGCGCCGACGCTTCGGCCCGCACGACCTCGTCATCGTCTGCAACGGCGCCCGCTCGAGCCTGCGAGACGACACCAGTCATCACAAGACCGTCGAGCGCTATCCCTGGGGCGCGCTCTGGGCCGTCGTCCCGGACGTCGAGCATCGGTACCGGCAGCAGCTGTTTCAGGTGGTGCGCGGCACGCGGGTGCTCATCGGCATGCTCCCCAGCGGACTCGGGCCCACGGGCACGACCCCGCACGTCAGCCTCTTCTACAGCCTGCGCGCCGACCGGCTCGAGGAGCACCGCGCCTCGGACTTCTCGAAGTGGAAGGCGTCGGTCCTCTCTGACGCGCCGGCGGCCGCGGCCGTGCTCGAGCACCTGCGCTCACACGATGACTTGCTCTTCTCCGAGTACCACGACGTCGTGATGTGGCCGTGGAACGTGGGCCGCGTGGTGTACCTGGGTGACAGCGCGCACGCGATGAGTCCACAGCTCGGCCAGGGCGCCAACCTCGCGCTCGTCGACGCCGCGATGCTGGCCCAGTCGTTCGAGGGCGCCGAGAGCGTCGACGATGCGCTCTTCCGCTACTCGCGAACCCGGCGCGGGCACCTGGCCTGGTATCAGTTCGTCACGCGCTGGCTCACGCCCTTCTTCCAGTCCGACCTGCTGCCGCTCGGCGTGGTGCGCGACCTGCTGTTCGGCATCGCCTGCAAGGTGCCGCTGTTCCGCTCCGAGATGGTGGCGATGATGGCGGGCATTTCGCTCGGCCCCTTCCGGAGAATGGCGCTCTCGTCGCGTCCGCCCCGTCTGCCCGGGGCCTGAGCCACGCGAGCCACGTGCCCGAGCGCCACGGGGCTCGACGTTCCGTTCACGGCGCTGTCACCGGCGCGTCGGTGCCCAGGTCACGCGCGGTCTCGTGCACCAGCGCATCGGCCCGCGCCAGGAGCGCTTCGACATGCTGTCGAGCGACCGTGTCGCCCGCCGTGGGCCCGAGCGCCGCCACATGAGCGAGCGCGATTCGGTCCTCCAACTCTTCGAGCAGGCGCCGCGCGTCTTCGAGGTCCCGCTCCACCTGCCCCTCGAGCTGCGTGAGGCGTTCGCTCGCCCGAGCGAGAAGCTCGAGGCGCTGGACCGGGCCCTGGCGGTGGCGGTCGGCCTCCCCGCCCCCGCCAAGCCCCGTCCCTCACCCCGCCGTCGCCACTGACCTCTGCTGCAGGTCCACAGCCGGCGCGCCCGCAACACGGGTGGAGCGCGAGTCGTAGCGCCGCAGCGCGCCGGACGCCTGATGCACGCTCTCGACGCCTTTCAGCCCGACTGGCCGCTGGGTTCAGTTTCGCGGCTTGACATGCCTATTCTTCTGTGGGCTCTTTTGCGCTGGAGCTTCCACCTCTCTCAACACAGCTCTCGAAAGGCTTTATGAAGATCAACGATCGCCTCACCAAGCTTCAGTCGTATGTGAAACAAGCCGACGTCAGCAAGAACGGTACGATCGCCACCGGAGAGCTCGCCAAAGCCTCTGTTCCAAAGAACGCGAAGGCGCTGCTTGCGTCGATCGGTCAAGCGGCCGGGAACACCGAAGGTGGCCGGTCGATCGACAACTTCAACAGGATCGCCAAGCAGTACGTCTCTGACTTCGTGAAGCTCGATAAGGACAAAGACGGCAAGCTGAGCACCGCCGAGCGCAATTCCGCGAGAGTTCAGACGTCGCAGGCGGGCCTCGCGAAGCTGCAGAAGTTCCTCTGGTCTGACGAATAGCGCACCAGCGGGCTCGAGCTTCCCCTGTGCAAAGCAAGACCGGCTGCGCGAAGACCTTCGTCGACGCTGTCGGCCTCGGACCGCGCCATGATGCGGGTCCAATGAAGCTCGAGGCCCTGCTGCATCAGCACCGGTACGTGTGAGTGGGCAGGGGTGGTGGAGTCCAGCGCGCGCGCTGCATCTGCCACGCCGTCGCGACAGGTGCCCAGGTGGCGCGACCGATCCTCTCCCACAGGGGTGGGTCCGACGCCGCGCGCGCCACCTCCGATCGGCTGCACCAACGCGGGTAGGCGCGACCTGCCGCCGAGAGCGTCTGGAGGGCCTCGTCGGAGATAGCCGTGCGCTCCGACTGAGATCTTCGAGCAGCGCGTCGGTGAACTCGGGCTTGCTGCGGTCGGGGTCGAGGGCCTCGATGCGGAGCAGGAACTCGCCTCCCTCTGCGCGAGCCCACAGCCAGCCCAACAGCGCGCTAACGAGCGATGCATCGCATCACCAGGTCAGGGCACAGAGTGGGGATGAAGCTGGAGGGCATTGCCGAGTACGAGCGGGTCACTCGACCGATGGGTTATCGGCGGACGAGCGCACCGACATCATGGACGTCCCCTGGAAGTCTTCGTGGTTGAGCTTCGTGTGGCAGGCCACAGGGCCCACGGGGAAGCCATGGTCATTCGACGGGGCAAATTGCGACCTTCCGCTCGGGGGCCGCGCGCGCGAAGCGCGTTGACAGCCACCCGGAGCCAGGCGTTCATTGATCAACCAATCCGAACACTTCGAAGGTGGCGCTCGTCGTGCGAGAGCCCTGGTGGAAGCTCTGGACGTAAACGCTCTAGCAGCCCATTGAAGAAGAGGCCGCAGCCATCGTGTCCGCGGATGTCTGGCTGGATAGCGCAGGACCTTCCGAGGC
>JBBAQZ010000029.1:32448-106302 GCA_040400045.1 Myxococcaceae bacterium | reverse complement strand
AGTTGCCGGGGCTGCCGCTCCTCGAGTCTCGAGGCCGTCAAACAGACGTTCGAAACAACATTCCGCGCTTCGAGCCGTTGCGGCACGACCGCTGAACCCAGGTTCATTTCAACGACACGCGCCTGTGAGACGCTACGGTCATGTGGCGACTGTTCATCGTGGTGCTGGTGGTGGGGTGCGCTCCCGTTCGGGTTCCGGATGCGGAGCGGTTTCCCACGACACCGCGCCGTCTCGCGCTCGCAGTGGCCGAGCCCCGGCGTCTCGTCGAGGTCGACGGCGTGGCGCTCGCGGTTCACGATTCATCGCCTGACAGCGCGCTGCCGGTGCTGCTCTGTCTGCACGCCATCGGTCACGGCGGCGGAGACTTCGCGAACGCCGAATTGGCGCTCCACGACTCGTATCGAATCATCGCTGTGGACTGGCCGGGCCACGGCGCGTCTGGCGTCGACGCGTCACCTGCGAGTGCACTTCGGTACACGACACTGCTCGAGGGGCTCGTGCGCGCTCTCGAGCTGAAGCAGGTGGTGCTGCTGGGCAACTCCATCGGTGGCGCGGTCGCGGTGCGCTTCGCGGCGCTGCACCCCGAGCTGGTTCGCGGCGTCATCCTCTGCAACCCGGGAGGCATGGACCCGGGAGGGCTCATCGCGCGGCTCTTCATCGGGCACCTCGTGTCGAAGTTCCACGACGGCGCCGAGGGGCACGCGTCGTTCATGCCGTGGTTCGACGAGTACTACCGCTCCATTCTCGTCACTGACGCGTCGGTCGCGCGCCGGAAGCTCATCGTCGAGGCGGGCTACGAGTCCGCGGCCATTCTGGAGCAGGCGTGGCACAGCTTCGCGCAGCCCGAGGCGGATCAACGTGCGCTGGCCGCGACGCTGAAGATGCCGGTGCTGGTGGCGTGGGCCTCGCGTGATGGACTGATTCAGTGGTCGCGCAATCGCGAGGCCATCGAGGCGATTCCGGGAGTGAAGGTGGTGCAGCTCGAGGCCGGACACACCCCATTCCTCGAGACCCCGGCGGAGTTCCTCGCCGCCGTGACGCCGTTCCTCGCGACGCTTCGATAGCATCCGGCAGACCGCGTGAGCGCGTGGGCGTTGTCGCCAGGAGCCATCAGCTCGCCAGGTTGTTCGGGAGCACCTCCGCGAGGACATCGCGGCGCGCGTGGTACGACTGGCCCCGTGCCTTCGCCGCTGCTCGCCACGCTCACCTCACGCACCCGCGCGCAGCTTGACCGTGCATCTCGTCGGAAAGGCCTGCGGGCTGGCGATTCGCTCCTCGAGGTGGGCGACCACGTCACCTTCGCCGGCGTCGTGCTGTCGGGAGTGCTGCGTGAAGTCTTCATCGACGCCGACGGCGAGGAGCGCACGCGCACCTTCAGCTTCGAGGGCGACCTGGTCAGCTCGTGGTCTGACGTGCTCGCGCAACGCCCGTCGCGAACTCGCATCGAGGCGCTCAGCGACGCAGAGGTGCAGCTGTACGACGTCGCCTCCATCCGCGCGCTCGAGCCGGCCGCGCCAGACCTGCGGCACGTGCTTCGCCTCATCGCCGAGTCGCTCTACCTGCGCAAAGCCGACCGTGAGTTCGAGTTGCTGACCCTGAGCGCTTCGCAACGCTACGACGCGTTGCTGGCCCGCCTGCCCCTCATCGAGGAGCGCGTGCAATTGCAGCACATCGCGTCGTACCTCGGCATCACGCCCGTCTACCTCTCGCGGCTGCGACGGCGACGACGCGCCCTCAGAACGCCCAGCCCACGTGCGCGGTGATACCGGGAGCAGCTTGCGGGTCTGCCGTCGGCCCTCGGGCGTCTCGACGACGAAGTGGTTGGCCTCGGCTTCGTTGACGCCGGCGCGCTGGGATTGAAACCGGTTCCACTTCGTCCTCGGAGAACGCCTCGGGCAACACCGCCGCACGCGCGAGCCCTCCACGCCGTTCAGGGAGGCGTTGATCACCATCAACTCCCGAGGCGCGCGACGTTCACCTCCCGTTCATCTGCGCCGCCGTAGGGTCCTCCTCGTACCTGCCGCTGTTCCACCCGCACGAGGAGAACCCCATGAAGCCTGTCAAAGTCTGGGACCCCGCGGTTCGACTCACCCACCTCGCGATGGGCGTGCTGGTGCTGGGCGCGTTCCTCACGGCCGAGGAGGACGACACGCTCCCGCTGCACATGAAGCTGGGGCTCGGCCTGCTCGGCATCGTGCTCTTCCGCGTCGTCTGGGGCTTCGTGGGCTCGACCCACGCCCGCTTCAGTGACTTCGTGAAGGGCCCGAAGACGGTGCTGGCCGCCGTGCGCGCGATGGTGCGCGGAAAGCCGGCGCATCACCTCGGCCACAACCCGGTCGGCGCGGTGATGGTGGTGACCCTGCTGGTGCTGCTCGGCGTCGTCACGCTCACCGGCATCACGTTGGGCCTCGGCCCCGACTGGAGCGGGCCGCTCGCGATGTCCAAGTCGACGCTCCACGCCGTGAAGGAGGTGCACGAAGGTGCAGCCGGCGCGTTGCCCTTCCTCATCGGGCTGCACGTGCTCGGCGTGATTCTGTCGTCGGTGCTCGAGCGGCAGAACCTCGTCAAAGGCATGGTGACGGGCTTCAAGCGCGCCGACGACGCGCACGTCGAACCCTCCTCGCCGGGAGCGCTTCGACTGACGGCAGGCTTCCTGATGGCGCTCGTCCTCGCGGCGGCGGTGGTGTTCGGCCTCTGGCGCGCGCTCCCGGTGACCGAAGCCGCGGCGGCCCCTGCGTTGCTCTCGACGTAAGAGCGGGAAGCGCGCGCTGAGTCTGCAGCCTTCACCGGCTTCGACGCGGCGCGCGGTCGCACGCTGTATTTCTCGGAGCACCCGACGAAGAACGGCCTCACCTCGTGCGCCACCTGCCACGCCGCCGATGCCCGACAGCCGGGGAGGTCTCCCGTCGGCAAGCGCATCGACCCGCTCGCGCCCTCGGCCAACCCCGACCGCTTCACCAACGCGGCGAAGGCCACCAAGTGGTTCGACCGCAACTGCACCCAGGTGCTCGGCCGGACCTGCACGGCCCTCGAGCGCGGCGACTTCCTCACCTACCTCTCTTCCCTCTGACTGGAGCCCACCATGAACCGGACCCTCGCCGTGCTCGTCGCCTCCACGCTGCTCCTCGGCGCCGTCGTCGCGCGCGCTCACGATGACGACGATGAGGATGAACGTCCTCGCGACAAGAAGAAGAACGCCGCGGCCGCAGCGCTGCGCACCTCTCCGGAATGGAAGGCGTATGAGGCCGAGTGCGGCAGCTGTCACCTTGCCTTCCCGCCGAACCTCCTGCCCGCACCGTCGTGGCGTTCGCTGATGGGCGGCCTCGCGGACCACTTCGGCCAGAACGCCCCCGTCGACGTCGCGACGAGCCAGACGCTCGAGGCGTGGCTCGTGAAGAACGCAGGCCCCGCGTTGCCGAAGCCGACGCTGCGCATCACCACCACCAGTTGGTGGCTGCGGGAACACGACGAGCTCAGCCCGTCGGTCTATGCACGGAAGGTCATCACCAGCGCCGCCAACTGCGCCGCCTGTCACCCGCGCGCGAATGAGGGTGTATTCGGCGAGCACGAGGTGAGAATTCCCACGGATGCGCCTGCTCCTCGCTGAAGACACCGTGGCCCTCGCGAAGAGCGTCGCGCAGGGCCTCACCGAAGAGGGCTTCACCGTCGACGTCGTCGGTGATGGAGAGTCCGCGCTCCACCTCGCCACCGAGGTGGCCTTCGACGTCATCGTGCTCGACCGCATGATGCCGTCGGGTGACGGCCTGTCGGTGCTGAAGGCGCTGCGGAAGAAGAACGTCTCGACGCCGGTGTTGCTGCTCACCGCGCTCGGCGAGGTGCACGACCGGGTCGACGGGCTCGAGGCGGGCGCCGACGACTATCTCGTCAAGCCGTTCGCCTTCGCCGAGCTGCTCGCCCGGGTGCGCGCGCTGGTGCGCCGCTCGAAGGGTACCGCGTCGAACGTCGTCACCTTCGGCGCGCTCTCGCTCGACCTCGGCGCGAGGCTGGCCTCGGTGCGCGGGGTGGCGCTCGAGCTGACGTCGTCGGAGTACGCGCTGCTCGAGCTCCTGGTGCTGCAGCCGAATACCACCTGGTCCCGCACCCGGCTCGTCGAGCACCTGTACAACGAAGCGGGCGACCGCGACTCGAACGTCATCGACGTCTTCGTGGCGCGGCTGCGCAAGAAGCTCGACGCGGCCGGGCTTCGCGGCGCCGAGTGCATCACCACCCACCGCGGCGCTGGCTACCGCTTCGACCCTGCCGCGGTGCCTGCATGACGCTGCGCCTGAAGCTGATGGTGTTGGTGGCGGCGCTCCTCGGGCTCGTGGTGTCCGGCGTCGGGCTCCTCGTCTCCGCCGGCCTGCAGCGGTGGACGCTCGAGGTCGTCGACGCAGAGCTCTCGCGCCGCGCGCTGGCCCTCGCAGACTCGATGCATCAGGAGCACGGCGAGCTCGAGCGCGCTGGAGACGACGATGACGGCCCGACGGTGACGGCGTCTGGCTGGCCGTTCCGCGTCGAGGGACCGAGCGACGACGTGGTGCTGCAGGAAGGGCGATGGCACGTCGAAGAGGCGCTCCCCTCGAGCGGCGCGAACACCGTCTCGACGAGCAAGGGGCTCTTGCGTGTGTGGTCGACCCCCTTCACCCCGCGCGTCGAGCACGGGGGCGAGGCGCAGCGGTACGTGCTCCGGGTCGCTGCGCCGCTGGCTGCGTTCTCGGGGCTCGCCGACCGCATGTGGCTGGGCCTGCTGCTCGCCCTCGGGGTCGCCATCGCGCTCGGCGTCGCGGGCGCGGCGCTGCTGGCGCAGGTGTTCCTCGCTCCGTTGAAGCGCCTGACCGCCGCCGCGCGACACCTCGACACGAACTCGACGACCGCGCGCCTGGACGTGCCGGGGCTCGACCCCGACTTGAACGGCCTCGCCGAGGCCTTCAATGGCGCCCTCGAACGGCTCGCCGCAGCGACCGAGCAGCAACGTCATTTCATCGCGCGCGCCAGTCATGCGCTGCGCACGCCGCTGGCGGCGCTCCTCTCTCAAGCCGAGGTCGCGCTGCGCAAGGAGCGCACGGCGCAGGACTACAAGGTGATGCTCGACGACCTCGCGACCTCGGCGCGCGACTCGACGAAGCTGGTCGATGGCTTGCTCGCGCTCTCTCGGGCCGACGCGACGACGCCGGCAGAGCGCACGTCTGTCGACGTGAACGACCTGCTGTTCGAAACGAAGCGCCTCTTCGACGCCCGGGCCCGCGCGAAGTCCATCGACCTCGCGGTGAGCGCACCCGAGGGCGCCACCGTGGTCGCCTCGAGGACCCGTCTTCGCGAGCTGCTCGACGCGTTGCTCGACAACGCGCTCACCTACACGCCCGAAGGCGGCGTGGTGCGCGTCGAGGTGAAGGACTCGACGCTCGAGGTGCGCGATAGCGGGCCGGGGATTCCGGCCGCGGAGCGGGAGCAGGTCTTCGAGCGCTTCTTCCGCGGCAGCAGCGCGAAGGGGACGCCAGGCAGCGGCCTTGGCTTGTCGGTGGTGCGCGCCATCGCCGAGGCCGAGGGGGCGACCGTCAGCATCGACACCGCGCCCGAAGGCGGCGCCTGCGTTCGGCTTGGTTTCGCGAGCTGACCTCCTGGCCATGAACGACGCTGGTCTGGAACGTCTCGTTGAGCGACGACCGCCCGCACGCCGCTGGCTGGCTGTTTCCGCATTCTGGGGGCCTGCCGTCACCCGGACGAGCTCGCGCGAATTACGCGTCCGCCTTGAACGACCTCAGCGCGTGCTGCAGCGACTGCATCGCCGTCCGCGTGCGCGTCTTCACGGTTCCGAGGGGCACGCCCGTGCGCGCGGCGATTTCCCGATGAGAGAGCCCCTCGTTCCAGGACAGGTCCAGCAGCAGCCGCTGCTCGGCGGGGAGTGAGTTCAGCTCGCGGTGCACCGCGACGCGCGCGCGCACGAAGTCGACGACGACATCGGGCCCGAGACTGGCCGCCGGCACGTCCCTCCCTTCCATCTCCGCCGTGCGAAGACTCGTTCCGTTGGCGCGCAGCCGGTCGATGGCGCGGCTTCGTCCGATGGTGATGAGCCACGCCGCCACGTTCGCGCGCTCCGGCTGGTATTGCTCGGCGCGGCGCCAGGCTTCGAGGAAGGCCTCCTGCAGCACCTCGTCGGCTTCGAACCGGTCGCGCACCAGCTTCAGAATGGCGGCGTACACCGCGGAGCCATACCGCGCGTAGAGCAACCCCAGCGCCTCCCGGTCGCCCTGGGCGAGGCGGTCGGAGAGCGCGCGATCGGACGAAGCGCCGCCGGCACGGGCCCCCGTCAATCGTCCTCCGGGAAGCGGCTGACCGACGCGCAGAGACAGGCCATGCCCTCGAGGGCGGTGAGGCTGTGCGAGGTGCCTGCCGCGCGCACGTCGAGCGCGCCACGCCAGAACTCCTGGCCCGTCGGGTCGTCGCGATAGCCGCCCTGCAGCAGCAGCACCTGCTCCTCGGCGCCGTGGGTGTGCGAAGGCAACTGAGCGCCAGGCTCGAGCCGCAGCAACGTCGTGATGAAGCCCTTCCACCTCGCGCCGGCGTCGACTGGCATCAACCACACGCCCCGCTCCGGGCCTTCCATCCACTCGGCCGGCGTATCGACCCGCTCGGTCAGCGCGATGGCGGCCTCGGGCGTGATGTCGAAGAGCGCCGCGAGGCGAGGCACGAGATGACTGAAGCGTCGCCCACCCTCGAGGTTCGCAGCGACGCTCTTCCAGGGCGCCCGAGGCGCGTCGAATCCCATGACCACGGCCTCCAACGCAGCGTCGACCTCAGCCAACAACGGCGCGAGCGACGGCCTGAGCACCATGGCCTGTTTCAAGCGCGCGCGCTCGGATTCCGGAGCCGTGCCGAGCGCATACGAGAGCACCAGCGCTTCGAGATCATCGGCTTCGTCGACTGCCATGCGCTTCACCGCCCTGAAGCCGCAGGTACGGACGGGTCAGGCCAGTGGATTTCCCCGGGGACGAGCGCGTGACCTCGAGCCTGGCTCCCCGAGGCGCCGTCCCGGTGACAACCGCTCATTCCTGCGGGAGCGGGTTGTCGAAGAAAATCTCGGCGGTCTCACCGCGCACGACGTCAGCCAGCTTCGAGGCCTTCCGGCCATTGGCGAAGACGCAGTCGACGCGGTGCCGCCCTTCCCAGATGAGAATCGCGCGCTGGGTCACCTTCTGGCCTTCGACGCTCACCCTGGCATCCTGTGGCCGGTCGACCGAGAGCCAGCCCTTCGCGAACTCGAAGCGCAGGAACGTCTTCTGCGAGTCGGAGGCGGTGATGGTGAACGTCTTCTTGAGGTTGAGCTCCTTGTTCTCGACGGTGATGACGTTCTGACCGACGGGCATGGTGATGAGGGCGGGCTGCCACCCGAAGTCCTCCCCGTTCCATGAGATGGAGGACGTCGGGTCGGTCTCGATGCGCACGATACTGGCCGGCACCGACGTCTTCCCCGGGGGCAGTCCGGCGCCGGCGTCGAGCACCACCTCCATGCTGAGCGGGCCACGCGGCGGCTCTCTGGGCGCGGCGATGAGGGGCGTCACGTCGATGCGCTTCGTCGTCGGCGGCGGCGGCTCTTTCGGAATCGCGATGGGCAGCTTCGAGATGGGCACCGGGCGCGACGGGTCCTTCACGACGTCGGAGCGGCCGAACAACCACAACATCAACACGAGCGACAACGAGCCGAGCGCCGCGAGCACGAGGTTGATTCGCTTCGACAGCCTCCCCCGCAGCCGCACCTCCGTGGGTCGCGTCACCACCTTTCCAACGTCGAGCTCTGACGCAAAGACGACGGGCGCAAGGGCCGCGCGGGTGGGCACGTCGGCCTTCGGATGAGCGGTCATCGGCTTCGTCTTCGAAGGCGCTTCTTCCCAGGCCGGCGTGGGCTCGGTGACGAGACCAGGGGCCTTCGGCGACGGCGCCGGTTCCTCCCACACGGGCGTCGGCTGGGTCGTCGGGAGCGTCGTCTGCGGACCGCTTTCGTTCCACACCGGCGTGGGCTGGGTCGGCACGGCCGCGCCCTCGAGCGGCCAGGCCGGCATCGACGCCGTCCTCTGGTTGGGCGCCTCGTCACTCTCTGGCTCGACGATGACGGTCTGGGCCGGGCCGTCCGGACGCGCGGGCGTGACGGGCCGTGGGTCCTCAACGGCGTCGGCAGGTTTGGGTTGGTCGTTCTTCGGTCGGCTCACGAGGAGCCGAAAGTGTACCGCAACTGCGCACGCCTCGCGGCGAGTCAGTCGTACGCTTCGAGGTGCACCTGTCTGCGGTCGACGCCGAGCTCCAGGCGGAGCACCTCTCGTGACGCGGTGAGCATCTTCTTCACGCCACAGATGTACGCCCGCGCGCCGGGGTTCGCGGCGCTCAGCTCGCTCCACAGCGCCTTCACATGGGTCTGCACATAGCCAGCGCGGCCGGTCCAGTCCGGAGGCGGCCGCGAGAGTGACGGCTCGAAGCGGAAGCACGGGGAAGCCTTCGCCAGCGCGGTGAGCTCGTCGCCGTAAAGCAATTCGTCGGGAGCCCGCACGCCGAACAACAGCCACAGCGGCTCGGTGCGGCCCTTCGAGAGCGCCTCGCGAATCATCGCGCGAAACGGCGCGACGCCCGTGCCGGTGGCGATGAAAAGCGACGGCGTGGCGGCCTCGAGCGGGCGGGTGAACGTGCCGGCAGGGCCTTTCACGTCGAGCGTCGCTCCCACGGACGCGGCGTGCAGGAAGCTGGACCCGGGCCCGTCGTCGACCTTCGTGACGGCGAGCTCGAAGCGCGGCGTGCCCAGCGGCGGCGAAGCGATGGAGTACGAGCGGCGCACCGCGCGGCCCTTGTCGTCGGTGAGCGGGAAGATGAGCTGCACCCACTGCCCGGCCTCGAAGACGAAGGGCGCGCCGTCGGAGCGCTCGAAGGCGAGGTGACGGACCCGCGGGCCCATCATGCGCGCGTCGACGAGGCGGGCGGGGAAGGTCTCGGGAACGAGGGGGCGAGTCGGCGTGGCAGACGACATGGGCGTGTCATGTCGGCCGGCGAGCCCGAAGTCGACGCGGCTGAACTGCTTCCCGCACGCGGGGCAGGTCAGCAGCACAGACGATGCATCAGCGACGTCCTGCGCAGCGCCACAGTGGACACAGAAGACCTTCATGCTGCGCGCCTACCACGCCACCTTCCGGGCGACACGACGCGGTCCCTGCAATTGGTTGACCGCCTCGGAAGGAATCACTAGCGGGGCGCGGGTGTCGTCTTCCACGGGTTCAGGGGTGAACACCCACCGCGCGTGGGCTCAGGGGCTCAAGCTTCGCCTCGGGCTCGAGGGCACGCGCACCCCGGTGGAGGCGCTCGACCTCGCTTCATTCCGTCGCGCGGTGGTGGTGGTCGCGCACACCGATGACGAGATCAACACCGTGGGCCTGCTGTCACGGCTGCGCGCCGCGGGCGTCGTGGTCGACCTCCTCGTGCTCACCGACGGCGCGGCGAACCCGTGGACGGATGAGAAGGTCGTCGGGGCACGCTCGCACTTCGAGTGCCGTCACGACGAGCTCCGCGCCGCCATGAAGGAACTCTCCCTCGGCGACGCCGTGCTGCCAGCGTTGCCCGACGGCAAGCTGGGAGCGCACCTCGACGAGGCCACCGCCATCGTCAGCGCCGAGGTAGAGCGACGCTCACCCGGGCTCGTCATTACCTTCGACCCTCGCGGCATCAATGGCCACCCGGACCACGTCGCGGCGAACGTGGCGACCCGGCGCGCGCTCGCTGCCGCCTCGAAGACTCCTGCGCTCGCGATGATCAGCCCGCCCCCACCCTTCTCATGGGCGCTCGGCGCCGGCTTCCGTTCGCTCACGCCGCCCACCATCGCGACGCTCACCCTCACGGCCGAAGAGCGCGAGCGGAAGGCGCGCGTGTTCGACTGCTATCACTCTCAGCGCAAGACGCTCCGACTGCTCACGGGAGGACTCCCGCCTCGCGTGTTCTTCAAGCTGTTCCCGACCGAGTGGTACGTGTGGCTGCGCGCCGACGCCGCGCGCGAATGGGTCCGGGCATGAGGCTCTCGCAGCTCACGATGTTCCTGGCGTTCGCGTCGAGCGCCGCCGCGCAACAGCCCGAGCCGCAACAGGCTGACCCGCAGCCGTACCAGGAGCGGCGCGGCATCAGCCTCGTCGACCGGCTCGTGGTCGACGGCACTGCGCTGGACCACCTGCCGAGCAACGGCTCCATCAGCAACGTGATGTCTCGCGTCCTCCTGCCGCCCATCTCCTCGCTCGAAGAGAGCATGGGCTATTCGGACATCGAGCCCGAGCGAATGACCATCGTCGGCAACTCGGCGTTGTGGACCCAGTGGCGGCTCGAGGGACTGAACATCAGCGACCCGTTCTTCGATGGCGCGGCGGCGTTCAAGGTGCCGTTCGTCTTTCTCTCAGAGATCGAGCTGGTGACTTCCGAGTCGCCGCGTCACCCGTTCGGCGCTGGGGTGCTGTTCGGCGTCGCGCCGTCACCCACCCGTCCCACGCGCGCGGCGAAGGTCTCGTTCGGCATCGGCGGCGTCGGTGGAACGATGCCGTTCGCCGAGCGGATCTCCGACTTCATCACCACCGCGCACGCCCGCAGCCGGGCGACCCAACCCGAAGAAGACCGGCGCCGGCTTCTCGGCCGCCTGCAGGCCAGCCTCCTCGACACCGAGACGATTGGCAGGCACACGCTCCGATACGCCGTCGAGGTCGACGGGAACGCGCGACACCAGAACGAGTTCCCCACCGCCGACCGCGCGCAGGCGAGCCGGCCCTTCACCGAGCGGTCGCTCCGCGTCTCTGGCATCGCAGAGCTCGCGCCAGAAGACCGCTCGTGGCGCGCGTTCGCGCTCGGTGAATACAGACAACGAGACAACCTGTTCATCGAGCGCCGGTTTTCTCGAGGCGAGACGCACGGTCTTTCGAGCGGTGGCCTGATGCTCGGCTTCGTCACCGACTCGTTGCGCGCAGGCCTCACGTTCAAGCACGATCGGCTCACGCCGGTGGACCCTGCGTTCTCGCGCGAGCTGCTCGACGTCGATGGCGAGGGCCCGTTCCCCTTCATCCCGGGCGGGTCGATGAACTCGGCGCGGCTCGACCTCTCGTACCGGAAGTTCGACTTCTACGTCGCCAGCGACACGCGGCTGCTCGCCTGGTCCGGCAGTCCCACGCAGGTGCACCCGCTCACCTTCGAGGGCGCTCCCGTCGGCTCGATGACGGTCGAGTCCCGCGCGACCACCACCGTGGTCGGCTCGCACCGCCTCGGCTACTCGAGGTCGTGGGTGCTCAATCGCTTCGAGCTGGCGGTCGACGGCTACGCGCTGGTGAACCACGCGAACGCGCTCGGAACCTCCAGCGCCCTCGTCTTCCCCGACGTCGGCGCCGAGGTGCAGGGCGTGCTGCACCTGCGCCCGTGGTTTCAACCCTTCCTGACCATCGGCAAGACGCCCATCTCGATTTCGTCGCAGAACGCGCTCGTGGTGACGCCGGGGCACCTGACCGCCACCGAGAGGCTCGAGGACGGCCGCCTGGTGCAGACCCTCGGCGCCGACTTCTCACGCATCACGCCCGGTCTCCGCGCGCCGAACATCTACTCGGTGGTGTTCGGCTTCTCGAGCCAGCTCGGTGAGAAGTGGAAGTTGACGTTGCAGGGCATCGCGAAGGCGTGGCACTCGCTCTCGCGCCTGACGTTCGATGGCGCTCCGCAGCAGTTCGGTCACTTCACCAACGGCGTCTTCTTCTTCGACGGCGCGCCGACCCGCTACACCCTGGTGAACGACCCCTATGGAGAGACGCCCTACGGCGGCATGGTGCAGCTGCAGGTCGCGCGCCGGCAGGACGAGAACGGCTTCTTCGACTTCAGCTTCTCGGCGGCCAACTTCTTCGGTCACCCGCCCATCGGCAACGGCGCGTTCGGCAACGACATCGGCCTGGTGGACTGGCTCGGGGCCAACCCGAACGCGCGCTACCGCAGCCTGTCGAACACCGACGCCGACCGCGCCTTCATCTTGAAGCTCGTCGGGGGCAAGCGGCTGTGGCGCACGCTGTGGGGCAGCTTCGGCATCTTCTACAAAGATGGTCAGCCGTTCGGCTTCTCCGACTCGTTCGTCGAGAACGGGCAGGTCGTCTTCCGGCGGAACACCAACCGCGGCTCGGCGATGCAGATCTCGTCGCCACTCATCGGCTGGCGAGAGGACTACCAGATCGAGGTGGACCTGCGCGTCAGCTACGACGTCGCCTTGAGCCCGGGCTGGAACCTGCGCGCTGCCCTCATCGTCGCCAACGTGCTCGACCTCGGAAACGAAGTGTCGGAGCGCCACGGCCCTCCGTTCGACCGCTCGTCGCTCGAGTTGCAACTGCCGCGGAGCCTGAACTTCAGCGTCGAGCTCATCGACGTTCCCCGCACCACCGCGCGGTGATGCGTGACATGCCGGTCGTGAGAGGCCCCTCAACAGGCTGAACTCACGTCGTTTTCCAGAGCCTGAATAGGCCCAGAACCCCTGACGTCGATGTCACGCCCGGCGCGACGTTCCTTGCCGGTCGGAGGATGACGACGATGCGGCGGATCCTGATCACCACGGCCCTGATGACGACGACGGCGGCGATGGCGCTGACTCCGAAGCAGGTGCCGTTCGGGCCAGGCGAGCAAGCGCTCTACGAGGTGAGCTTCCTCGGGGTGCCTGCGGGCATCGCGCAAGTCACCGTCGGGCTGCGCACGGAGCACTATGGCGCGAAGGTGCTGCCGTTGGTGTGCGTGGGGCAGACCACGGAGGCGCTCGCCGACGTCTTTCAAATCAAAGACCGGTTCGTGAGCTACTTCGACCCCCAGGCGATGAAGCCGGTGGGCGCGGATTACTTCATCGACGAGAACCGCACCCGCCGCCGCGAGAACTTCCGCTTCAACCAGGAACCGCTGAAGGCGCACGCGCACAAGAAGAAGGAAGGCCAGGGCGCGTACGACGTGTCCTACGACGTGCCGGAAGGAACCATGGACCTCGCGGCCGCGGCGTTCTGGCTGCGAGGACAACCGCTCGTCGTCGGAGAGGCGCGCGAGGTGCCCATCTTCACCGGCTCGAAGTGGTACCCGATGCGGGTGGTCGTCGAGGGCAAAGAGACCATCACGACGAAGCTGGGGGCGCTGCCCGTGTTCCGAGTGACCATCACGACGGACTTCCAGGGCAACGCCGCGACGAAGGGGAACATCGTCGTTTATTACTCGGCCGACGAGCGCCAGCTGCCGGTGCGCGTGCGCGCGGAGTTCGTGGTGGGCTCGGCCGTCGCCGAGCTCGTGCAATACCTGCCGGGCAGCCTGGCGCTGTAGCCGAACGCTCCGCGCCCCTCGCGCGCGTCACCCCCGAGCAGTCGCAGAGGACGGCCGGGGCTGGCAGATGGACGCGAGGATGGCGGCCACGTCCTCGGGTCGGACGTCCTTCTTCGCGCCCGCAGCGAGCGCGAGGTCGTTGAGCGACACGACGCCCACGAGGCGGCCCTCGGGACCGACCACCGCGATGCGCCGCACCTGCCTGGTGCGCATCAACGCCTCGGCGGCCTGCACCGAGTCACCCGTGCGAACTGCATACAGCTGCTTCGACATCGCAGACGAGACGGGCTCCTCATGCAGCGCCCGCCCCGACAGGTGAGTGCCCATCAAGAGGTCGCGATCGGTCACCATCCCAATCGCCTTGCCCTCGTCATCGGTCACCGCGAGACACCCGATGTCGTGCGTCCACATCAACTGGGCAGCGTGCTTGAGCGAATCGCTCGGCTTGCAGGTGAACACCATTCGATTCATGACCGCGTCGACCTTCATGGGCATTTCCTTGAGAGGGTGAGCCCGGCGTGTCTGCAAGAGTCACTCCCACGGGGCCTCCTGCTGGCGCGCGGAGCGAGGGCGCAAAGTCCGGGCTCCGGGAGCCGACCGCGCAAATTTGTCTGCAGGCTTCACGGGCCTCGCGGCCCGCCATCGGGCAGCAGGCGCGGCGTGCGCTCCACGAGGACCCACAGCGACTCGACGCCCTTCGGGCCGGGCCACAGCGTGTGCCACCCCACCGGGAGCGTGGGCGGCGACCAGTCGAAGAGCCAGCGGGCATCGGCGGTCGAGAGGTTCACGCAGCCGTGCGTCACCGCGTGGCCGAAGCGGTCGTGCCACGACGCGGCGTGCAACCCCTGCCCGCGGGCGAAGTACTGAAGGAAGGGCACCTCTTCGATGAAGTACTCGTCACCGCGCATGCGGTCGTGCAGGGCCTTCACGTAGACGCGATGGAGCCCCGGCCGCGTCGACTGCCCGGGCTTCCCCGAACCCGACGAGATGAGCGTCGCGAAGACGGGCCGGTCGCCTTCCCAGGCGGTGAGCGTCTGCTCTGACGGGTTGACGTGAACCCAGAACCCCGAGTCTGGCACGCCGACGGGAATCGCCCGGGGCCACGCGATTCGCACCGCGCCTGCCGGCAGTACGCCACCATCAACCTCGACGCCGCCATCAGGCGTGAGCGCGAGCAGCGGAAGGCGCGTGGACCTTGCCACCTCGACCGAGGCGTCGGGCGTGCCGGGCTCGCGCAGCGAGGTGCTGCGGAGCGCGAAGACGAGCGGAAGTCGCGGGGCTGGCTCTCCCTGCATCGTCGAGACGTCGCGCAGCAGGGCCACCTCGCTGGTCGACACGAAGCCGCCGGTCGGCCGCTCGAGCCACCCGCGCGCGAGCAGCGCCTCCTGGCCTTCGAGCAGGGCGAGCGTCTTGACGCCGGGCTCTTCGAGCAGCACCGACGCGCCAGGGCCCGGCCGGACCCGCACGGCAACGCCGCCATCGCGGTCGCGCGCGACGGCCCATCGGTACACCGGCGGCGCAAAGCCGGTCCCGCCGCCATCGGTGAAGGTGAGCACCCCCAGCGGCACCACGCCGTCGGCCCCCAGCACCGCCCAGCCCGTGCGCGCCTCGCATGACGGAACGCACGAGGTCACCGTCACCGGCGCGTTCACCATCAGCGCTCCGACGACGGGCGCTCCGGCGTCGAGCCCTGCACGAACGGGGGTCGGCGTCTTCACGACTGCGTCGAGCGGCGCCGCGCCCACCACCATCGTCGTCAGGAGCGCGAGGCGCTGCATCGGGTCACCAGTCGTCGAGCCACCTCACCCCGGCCGGCACATACCGGCCTGACAGACTTCTCCGGCGGCGCAGGTGCTCTGGCCAGAGCCGACGCACGGGCCGCGTGGCACCTGGGTGCTCCACTGGCCGATGTGGTTGCCGCTGCTGAGGCTCTGAAACGGCAACCAGAAGGCGGGGAAGCTCGGGTCCTGTCCGGCCATCGCCTTCGTCGGGTCGAACGCCACCATCCACAGCTGCGTGCGCTCCTGGTCGTTGAGGCGCAGGCCGTACGCGCGACCGGTGGAGAACGTCAGCCACATCACCGTACCACCGGAGTAGCGATGCAGCACCGGCGCCCACTTCGGCCACGAGGTGCCACCGGGGGCCGAGGCGTTGATGAGGTGCACCGGGGTGCCGCCGTTCGAGGGCACCGACCAGAGCTGGCCGTCGGGAAGCCCGGCGTCCGTCTGTGTCGCGTTGTCCATCGAGTTGCGGTTCGACGGCGAGCGGTTGAAGAGCACGAAGCGGCCGTCAGGCGAGTACGCCGGGTAGTAGTTGTTCTGCCCGTTGAACGGCACGAGCGTCGTCGGCGGGTCGAAGCCGGTGCCGTTGAAGCGCATCGTCTGAAGGTTCGCCGAGTCGATGCCGGGTGCAGGGAACGAGAACGGCGGCGGCTGCGCCGAGCGCGCGAACACCATCGACGCACCGCTCGGAGACCAGTCAGGCATCGAGCCGGAGCTGGTGACCGCGCGAACGGTGCCGCTGCGCAGATCGCGCCACTGAATCACCGCGCCGTTGCTCTGCAGCAGGTGCTGCTCGTCGGGCGAGAAGGAGAAGAAGTTGGCGCTGCCCGTGAGCGGGCCCGAGGTCGAGGTCGCGACCTGCTTCGTCTGCACCCGCAGCGTCGAGTACGCGGCAGGCGAGGGAATGTCCTTGCCGACTGCGATGAGGTTCCCCTGTCGCGAGATGACGTGGCAGCCGACGCAGGTGAGGGCTCCGACGTTCGCGCCCGTCAGGTACGTCTGCGGCGGCGCGTTCGGGAAACCGTAGTCGAAGCGCATCACCGTGCCCGCGGTGTTCCAGTAGTAGAGGCCTCCGATGAGGTCCTGCTCGGTGAACGAGAGCCGATGCGTCAGCGAGACGCCCACCGCGCCCGGCGTCGTGCCGTTGACGCCTGCGACGTCCCACACGACGGGCGCCGTGCCACGCGCGAAGGGCACGAGGTCGGCATAAGCGGCGCCGTCGAGCGAGAACACGCAGCCGCCGCGCACGACGGTGCAGCCGGTGAAGATCTGAACGGTGCGCGAGGGCGCGCGGAAGGTGAAGCGGAACAACGTCTGCCCCGACGCTGGCAGGAAGTGGAACTCGATGCGGTTGGTGTTGGGCGGGAAGATGACGCCATCAGCCGGGTAGATGACCGTCGGCCCCGAGCCCGTCAGCGTGCCGCCGAACTTCGTCGACGAGGTCGCGTCGCCGCCAGGCCCAAGGTGAGTCGTGGAGCTGTTGCCCCCGTCGAGCGCAGGGTTGGGCGGCGGCACCTGAATCGGCCACCCACCGTCGAAGTCGACGAAGAAGCCGCCGGCCGCGCCGCCACCGCTCGCGACGCCGCCACCGCTCGCGACGCCGCCACCGCTCGCGACACCGCCTCCACTCGCGACGCCGCCACCACTCGCGACACCGCCTCCACTCGCGACGCCGCCACCACTCGCGACGCCGCCACCACTCGCGACACCGCCTCCGGTCGTCACCGTTCCGCCTGCGTCGCCACCTGCAGTCGCACTGCCGCCCGCGGCGCCGCCTGCGCTCGCTCCGCCCGCAGCACCACCAGCCGAGCCACCCGCGACCGCGAGGCCACCGCCTCTGGGCCCGCCATCCGTCCCCCGACTGGAGTCGACGGAGACCTTGTCGGGCTGGCACTGGCAGGCAGTGACGACGAGCTGCATCGCAACGAGGAGGCTTCGGAAGGCGCGCCGGTTCATGAGGGGCGCACCGTGGCACGCCGGGCGAAGCCGCTTCAACCGCTCCGGAGCCGACCCTCGAGCCCTTCTCATCTCGCAAGAATCTCGAGCCGACCGGTTCAGACGTCGACGACGCCCCACACGGCAGGGAACACCGCTCGACGAGGCTGCAGGCGCCGCAGCTCGTTCTTGAGCGCCTCGAGGTCGGACTCGCCGGGCAGTGTGTTGCTCGACTGATGCACGACGAGGCTCGCGTTGCGAAGGTCCAGGGCGCGCAAGAAGTCGAAGACGTGCGTGGGGACCGAGCGGGCGCGAACGAGCACCTCGGCGCCGGGAAGGACGGACGCCGAGAGGTGCGGGTGCGCGACACTGACGACCGCGTGCGGCGCGAACCGGCACAACGACGTCATCGCGAAGCCAAGCGCGCTCGAGTCGTTGTTCGGACTCTCGACGTGCAGTTCGTCGAACCGACGCTGGAGCTGTTGAGTCGTGAGTCCCTTCAGCAGCTCCGCGACGGCGCTGCGCCCGAAACGCTCCATCGAGAGTGTTCGCGGCGTCATCGTCGGGCGCCGCATGGACCTTCGACAGCGCGTCCTCGACGTTCACGGCGTCGCGCGAATGAAGTCGATGACCGTCGTCGCGAGCGCCTCGCCGACGTCTTCCTGGAGAAAATGCCCACCGCCTTCCAGCGTGACGTGCGGCTGACCCTGCGCGCCGGGCACGATGCCCTGCATGATGAGCTCGCCGCCGCGGGTGATGGGGTCTTGATCAGAGAAGGCCGTGAGGAACGGCTTCTTCCACGCGCCGAGCACCTCCCACGCACGCCGGTTGGGAATCGTCTGCGGGTCGTCAGGCGACGCGGGCACCAGCATCGGAAACTGTCGCGCGCCGGCCTTGTACGAATCATCGGGGAACGGCGCGTCGTAGGCGGCGACCACCTCGGGACTCATCGGCTTCGCGCAGCCCTTCGCGACGATGGAGCCAACGTCGAACGCCGGGGTCGTCTGCGAGAACTCGCGCCAGCGGAAGAACGCCCTCGGCATGGGCTGATCTCCCGTCGGCAGGAACGTGTTCGCCGCCACGATGCGTGAGAACCGGTCGGTCAGCTCGCTCGCGAGTCGAAGGCCGAGCAGGCCACCCCAGTCCTGACAGAGCAGCGTCATGCCCGTCAGCCGCTGCGACTCGATGAAGGCGCGCAGCCAGTCGAGGTGCGTCTGGTACGTGTAGTCCTCCCGCCGCGTCGGCTTGTCGGAGCGCCCGAAGCCGATGAGGTCGGGAGCCACGGCGCGGAGGCCGGCGTTGGCGAAGAGAGGAAGCAGCTTGCGGTAGAGGAAGCTCCAGCTCGGCTCACCGTGAAGACAGAGCACGACCGGGCCGTCAGCCGGGCCGGCTTCGACCCACGCCATGCGAGGACCGCCGACGTCGACGAAGCGGGGCGTGAAGGCGAAGTCTGGCAACGCAGCGAAGCGGTCGTCTGGTGTTCGAAGCAGGTCCATGACTGGACCGTGCCTGTGCATGAGGGGCGGCTCAAGGGTGTCGTTGCCCTCCCAGAAATGAAATGGCTGTCACTGACCACGGAGTTGGTCGAGCGCCATCGACGCTTCGGTGTCGCCCAGCACCTCGGCCACCGGCACCTGAATCGTCGCCCCGGGGTCGACCTTCGGCGCCGCACGTGGCGTCTTCGCTCAGCCCTCGAGCTTCTCGACGATGAGCTCGATGAACTCGCGCGGCCGGAACTGGGTGTATTGGTATTCGTCCTCGAACCACGCGACGACCGGGTCGGCCTGGCCTTCCTTCATCATCTTCGTGACGACCGGGTGCTTGTCGACGACGGCGACGAGGCGGCCGATGACGGCGTCGGCGTTCGGGTTGTCGGCGTAGCGCCGGCGCAGGTAGGTGAAGATGAGGTAGATGAGCGTCGGGTCGGCGTCCTCCACCAGCGCGAACGAATCTGCCGCGCTCATGGTGCCCTCCTCGATGCCCTCGAGAATTCGCAACGCCTGGGCCTGCTGTCGCTCGAAGCTCATGGGCGCATCGTACAGGCAAGAACGGCGGTCGGAAGCGCAACGTGCAGCGGTTCGTCACTCCTTCGCCCACAGCCGCCACGCCCCGGCTTCACGGAGCAGTTTCCACTTCGGCCCTGCGACGTCGGGTGACGGAGGAAACGACGCGCCGGCGCCTCGCGTGAGCACGAAGTCGTGGTGCGGTCCTTCGCGCGCGTTGTCGTACTCCAGCGGCGAGAACTCCCAGGGCCAGGGCCTCGTCCACGGCGCCTTGCCGTCGCGGTAGCGCAGCACCGACTGCGGCAGGTCGACGAACGAGGGCTCGTTCGCGCCGTGGTTCCACACGCGATGCCAGGCCGAGGCGTGACTCACCGTGGAGTCTTCGAGGACAGACGAGCTGTCGTCGAAGGTGAGCTGCAGCAGCCGGCCCGGTGGGAGGCCGTGGAGAATCGAGACGCCTTGAAGCTCCGCCTGCGCGGTGGCGACGTGGCGCTCGACGTCCCACACGCTGATCAGCCCCACGATGACGAAGCACACCACGACGAGGTGACGCACGAGGCCGCGGCGGAGTGAGAACGCGAGCGGCGCCAGCATCACTGTCAGCGGCAGAAACCGGGTGCTCAGGCCCCAGAGCCAGCCACGCTCGAAGGGCAACACGAGGGTGAGCGAAGCGGTCGCCAGCCACAGCGCGACAGCGACCCGACGGCCCGGTGCTGGCTCACGCGTTCCGAGCGGCAGCAGGAGCGCGGCGACGGCGACGAGCAAGACGGCGAGCAACCAGACATCGAGCTCGCCCTTCCACCGGTCCATCAGCCAGGTCGGCGCGTCGCGCAGAAGATGGAGCGGCGACCACCACTGGCCCTTCATCGACACGGCGAAGCGGGAGGTGTCGACGGTAGCGACGCTGCTGAAGGCCAGCCACGCACCGACGAGCGGGAGCAGCACCACCACTCCGGCCACCCGGTTCAGCAGAGGACGCAACGAGGAACGCCAGGTCGAACGCGTGACTTCACGCGCGGCGCTCATCGCGACGGCCGCGACGAGCAACCACGCCACCGACGCGAGGTTGAGGAAGAACGTCGCGAGCGACAGCACCGCGATGAGGCCGTGCTGGCGTGTGGAGGGCCGCGGTGCGCTTGCGAGTTCGGCCAACGCGAGCACCACGAGCGGAGCGGCCATCACGAAAGGCACGAAGCCGAGCGTGAAAGGACGCGACCACAGCAGCGGCACCGCGACCAGCACGAGCCGTTCGTCGAGCCCGAGGTTTCTCGCGAGGCGCAGCAGCGACGCCACGAGCCCGGCCGACGCGGCGACCATCAGCAGCTTGAGCGCAGCCGAAGCGCCTCCCACGACGGGAGCCAGCAGCGCGCCGAGCACCGCCATCAACCAGTACTGCGTGTGCACGAAGTCGGTCTCGTACCAGGCGGAGAGCGGCCCGTGGCGCCACAGGTCCTCGAGCGTCGCGATGGTGGCCGCGTGCTCGGCGAAGTCGGTGATGGGCGGGAACTCGTGGCGCAGCGGCAACATCGCCACGGCGGCGAGGCCGAGCGCGAGGAGCCTCCACGGCCAGGGTGTGTGCGCTGCCACGGCGCGGAGCCATAGCATCATCGATCGTCGGCATCGCCTCAGCGTCGACTGCCAGACGTGGGCCCACGTGCCGGCCAGCTTCACCTCGTGAAACAGCAGCGCGCCTTTGCAGACAGCGCTGGGCGCTCCCTGACCGAAGGAGGGAATCGTCGGTTGCGGCAGCCCGCTGCGCACGGTACGCCCACCGACCATGCTGCCCGTCATCTACAAGTTCCGCTTCGACACCGAAGGCTCGCGCGTGCTGCTGTTCATCATCGCGCTCGGCCTCGTCCTGTACTCCGCGTGGTCCGGCTGGCGGAACGCCGGTGGCGTCGACGAGAACGGTAAGGAGCTGCCCGCGACGCCGAACCAGCGACGCGACCGGGCCCTCATGTATGCGGTCGTCGGCGTGGTGCTCGCGGCCTTCGGCATCTTCTACGCGACCGACCTCGTGGTCCCGATGCTCGGCAAGGGCAAGAACGAGGGCGTGCCGCTCCACACCTACGGCATTCTGCTCGGTGCTGGCTTCCTCTCGGCCGTGACGGTCGCCTCGTACCTGGCCCGTCGCGAGTGGCGCGGTGAAGTGGGCGTGAAGCGGCGCGATCAGATCATGGACCTGGCGTTCTCGGTCTTCGTCGGCGGAATCGTCGGCAGCCGTGAGCTCTTCGTGCTGGTGAACTGGAAGGACTACATCTCGCGCAAGCCGGCCGAGGCCTACGCGACCGTGCTGGATCTCATCGTGCTGGCGGCGCTGGTGCTCGCCATCGCGTTCCGCAGCAAGCTGACGAAGGATCTCGCCGCGAAGGTCGTCGACAACGCCGGCCAGTGGTTCGTCTCCGTAATGGTCGGCGGACGCGTGGCCCCCTCACTGCTGATGGGCGGGGGCATGACGGGCGTCACCGACATGCTCGGCGGCGGGCTCGTCTTCTACGGCGGCCTCATCGGCGCCTCGCTCGCGTCGGTCTGGTACTGCATTCGCAACGACATCGAGTTCATGCGCCTGGCCGACCTCGCGATTCCGACAGTTTCTCTGGGGCAGGCCTTCGGACGCCTCGGCTGTTTCTCGGCGGGCTGCTGCTGGGGGAAGGTCGCGAGCCCCGAGGCTCCGCTCGCCGTGCATTTCCCAGGCGCGCGCTCGACGCAGACCCTCTTCGGCACCTCGAGCGACACGGCCAGCCTCGCGTGGAGCTCGATGTCGGACGACGGCCGCTACGTGCTCGAGAAGACCGGCGAGGTGTTTCAGCAGATGGTCCCCGACGCGGTGCAGATCAGCCAGTGGGTGCGCGACCACGACCACACGCTCGGCCTTCACCCGACGCAGCTGTACGAGTCGTTCGGCCAGATGGTGATGTTCGCGCTGCTGCTGACGGTGCGCCGCTGGCGCCGCTTCCATGGGCAGATCTTCGGCATGTGGCTGATGGGCTACGCCATCCTCCGCACGTCGGTGGAGCTCTTCCGCGGCGATCGCGAGCGAGGCACGCTCAATGGTCTGCTCAAGTCCAACGGCCTCGACGCCCTGGCCAGCGTGGTGCCCGACACGGCCTGGTACAACATCTCCACCAGCCAGTTCATCTCGCTGATGATGTTCTCGCTGGGCGCCTTCATCGTGGTGCACGGGCTGCGTCGCCGCGCGGCCGAGCCGAAGGCCGACCTCGCGCTCCTGACCGCGGCCTGACCGATTCGTCAGAGACCTGACGCCCGTCGAGCCGTTGATCTCGCCTTCGTGCCCGCGGCTTGAGCTAGGCTCGGCGCCGTGCCGTCAGCCTTGAACAATGGCGCCCCGGGAGGGCGCACCTCGGGGGCGAAGGTTGGCGATGCCGAGAGTGCCGCAAAGGAGTGCGCCGGCGTCGAAGCAGACCTGATGGAGGTGGCGGCCGCCTACGAGCAGTACTTCCTGGGCATGGAGCGACGCCCGCCGACCACCAAGCACAACGACCTCAAGCGACGCGTCAACGGGCTCCGCAACACCTTCGTCAACTCGACGCCGGTGAAGTTCCGCATTCAGAACCTGCAGCAACGCGTGACGACCTTCGAGCGGCTCTGGGAGCGCACGCTGCTGGAGATCGAGAACGGCACCTACAAGCGCGACCTGTTCAAGGCGCGACGTCACAACGAGCAGCGCAAGCAGAAGGGCG
The DNA here is from genome assembly GCA_040400045.1 of Myxococcaceae bacterium. Classification (GTDB taxonomy): domain Bacteria; phylum Myxococcota; class Myxococcia; order Myxococcales; family Myxococcaceae; genus Xiheimicrobium. Next base: position 83,556 of record JBBAQZ010000029.1, on the reverse strand, counting down.
ACGCGAAGAAGAGTGACGGCGCGAAGAAGAGTGATGGGCTCGACGATTTCCACATCGACGAAGATCTCGACCTCAGCGACCTCGACAAGGACGATGGCGACCTCGACAGCGCGATGGCCGCGGCGAGCGCAGCGGTCGAGAAGCCCAAACCGCCGCCCGGCATCGCGCCCCTCATCCCCACCGTCGCGCCGCTGGTGCCGAAGGTGACGGTCGCTGTCGGAGGACGGACCCCCGGCTCGCTGCCCTCCATCACTGCGCCGCTGGGCACGGGCTCGAAGCCTGCCGTCACCGGCGCCAAGCCGGCGGTCCCCGCGTCCAAGCCCGCGCTCAAGGCGACCGGGGCACCTTCGAAACCGCCCGCGCCCGTCGGCTCGGAAGGCGGGTTGAACGAGCAGAAGATCAAGGCCATCTACGACGCCTACGTGATGGCGAAGAGGCGCTGTGGCGAAGACACCTCGAAGCTGTCGCTGTCGTCCGTCGCCACCACGCTGCGCTCGCAGGTGCCGACGTTGATGAAGCAGCACAACGCGAAGAGCGTGGAGTTCAAGGTCGTCATCAAGGACGGCAAAGCCGTGCTGCGCGCGTTGCCGAAGGAGTAGCGCGGCGCGCGTCAGCGCGTGTCTTCGAACGAACGTTGAGGCTCATCGAGTCCGGGTTCGCGCCACCGTCGCGAGCGCTTCCGCGACCCTGTCGCGGAGCCAGCGGTGCGCGAGGTCGTGCTGGAGCCTCGGGTGCCAGCTCAGTGAGACGGGCACCACGGGGAGCTCCAGCGGCAGGGGACGGACGACGAGGGGCAGCCGAGTCGCGAGCGCGTGGGCCAGCGCGCCGGGAACGGTCGCGATGAACGATGGCGACGCGACGGCGGCGTGAACCGCGGCGAGAAAACCGGGAACGACGAGGGCGACCCGCCGGACGAGACCCAACCGCTCCAGCGCGACATCGAGCGGCCCGCGTGCGCGCCCGGTCCTCGAGGCGGCGACATGCGGAGACTCGACGAGGCGCTTCACCGTCATCGACCCTCGGCTGGTGACGTGCCGGGTGGACGTGACGCAGACGAACGAGTCCTTGAAGAGCAGCTTCGACCTCAGCTCGGGAGCCTCGAGCGCGCGGACACCGACGTCGAGGTCGACCCGCCCGTCCCGAAGCGGCTCGATGTCCTCCGCGCCCTCGCCGACGAAGACGACCGACAGGCCAGGCGCCTCGCGCGCGCACTGCGTCGCCAAGGCGCCCGCGAGGGTCGCAGCGACGGACTCTTCGGCTCGAATGACGAGGGTGCGCTCGAGGTCCAGCAGAGACGGCGGTTGAGTCCGGGTGAGCGCTGCGCTCGCGTTCAGCGCGGCCTCGTGGACGCGCGGCTTCATCGCCTGTGCGGCTGGCGTCAGCACCAGGCCACGGCCCGCTCGAACGAGGAGCGCGTCACCCGTCACCAGGCGAAGGCGACCCAGCGCGCGGCTCATCGCAGGAATCGTGAGGCCGGTGCGGTCGGCCGCGCGCGTCACGCTCCCTTCCTCGAGGAGCGCGTCAAGCAGGGGAAGAAGGTTCCAATCAACGGTTGTCGTCATCGACAACCATTTCTTCACACCGACATCATTGAGGGCAAGTGAGGTGAGCCTGCATGGTGGCCGTTCCACCTCGAGGAGACGCCATGTCGCTCACCTTCCGTCAGTTCTACGCTCAGGTCTTTCTGGCCGAGCACACCCGACCGATGAACATCGCCCTCCACCTGGCAGGGACCGCGCTGTCGACGGCGGTGCTGGTGGCCGTCGGGCTCGGTGGCAGTCCCTGGCTGCTGCTCGCGTGGCCGATCGCGCATGCCGTGCCGGGGTTGATCGGCCACCGCCTGTTCGAACGCGATGCCGCGGTGGGAGATGTCCGGCTGGACCGGAAGGACTTTCCGCTCTGGTGGTTCATGGTGGGGAACCACGTGATGACGCTCGCCGTGCTGACGGGACGGTATGAACCGAAGGCCACGACGACCGCCCCACCCGAGACCATCGGCCGGGACCGATGACGTGCTGATCTTCGATCGCTGAACTGCACCGTCCGCCGATGGAACTGCCGAGTTCGAAGTGAAGGGTTCAGAAGGTGAGTTGCGCGCCGGCGCTACCGGCGACGCCGGGGTTGCCCATCGACGGCCCGGCCTGCCCGGGAGTACCGAACATGAGCGAGGTTCCGCTCACCGGGTTCCAGGTCGATGCGCCGTTCTTCACCAGCCCGTACGACGAGCCTCCCGAGCCGCCGCCACCGTGACCGCCTGTGCCACCGTTTCCTCCCCGACCGCCAACGCCGCCGATGCAGGCTTGCCCCTGCTTGTTGCCTCCGTAAGGCGATGCGCCACCGGTGCCGCCAGTTCCCAGCGGGCCACCATTGCCGCCGGCACCACCTGCGCCGCCGTTGCCACCGACGGCGACGAGCCCCTGCGCAGTGACGCTCGAGTTGAAGATGAAGAGCCCGACCGATGCGCCTCCGCCTTGTCCGCCAAGACCACCCGCGCCAGCGCAACCACCGCCGCCTCCTCCGCCTCCACCGCTCCCGAAGGACTGGCAGGTGTACCCAAAGAAGTTGAACTGGTCCCCGCATCCACCACCACCACCGCCTCCGCCGCGCCCATTGGTTCCCGAAGTGCCAGTTCCTCCGCTGGCGACGTTGAAGCCAGACATCGAGAAGCCGCCAGCAGTCGTCGCGCCGGCGCCGTTGTTCCCGTCAGTGCCAGTCGAGCCCGTTCCACCGTTGGCGGCGTTGGGCGGCATTCCCTGGCCAATCGACCCTCCAACACCGACCCCAGCTGCACCACTTCCGTTCGGCGCGGCGCTGCCTGCGGAACCGGGTCCTGATCCGACCGAGTAGGTGGGCGTGCCACCGTTGCCTCCAGGGAAGCCGCATGGGCTGCTGCCACCGGAGCCCGCTGCAGGTTGCCGGCATCGGCCGAGCACGATGGCGCAGCCGACGCCTGGCAGCGTGAGGTTCTGGTCATTCGCGCAACCTTCGCCGCCTGGCGACCCGGGCTGTCCTGGGGATCCCGGCGTGCCTTGCATCCCAGCGCTCCCTGCGGCGCCATTGCCCGCGCGCAGCTCGAGGCTCTCGAGCCGAACGTTCGTCGACTCCTTCACCCAACCGCCGTACGCCGACGGTGTCCCCACTCCACCCTCGAACCGAATCGCCTGCACGAGCACGTTGTTGGCGGCTTCAATCTCGAGCGCCTTCGCACCACCCTGCACCAACACCTGATTCGTCAACGCCCGTCGCCACGTCGTCGGGTTGTACGCGCCGGCGATGTTCGCGCCGCTGATGCCGAGGAGCGCGAGCGGACCCTGGTACGTACCGGCCGCGAGGTAGAGGTCGCGCTTGCCGCCCGTCACCATCGCCGTCACCGCCGCCGCCAGCGTCTGCTTTGGCGCCGCGCGCGTGCCAACGTTGGAGTCATTGCCGGCAGGCGAGACGAAGATGCCATTGTTCACTTCTCCATCGATGCCGTCGCAGTTCGCGTCGACGAAGTTCAAGTCAGGCAGGTCGGTCGCCGAGGTGAAGGTGCACGCGTACTCGCAGCCGTCCGTCGGGTCGTTGTTCAAGTCGTAGAACCCGGCCGCGCAGACGAACTGACAGGCACTGTTCACGCACGTCGCGACGGAGTTCGGACGCGTACACGACATGCCGCAGCCTCCGCAGTTCATCGCGTTGCTCGCCGTCTGGACTTCACACCCGTTCGGGTCGAGGCCGTCACAATTCGCGAACCCCAGGTTGCAGGTCTGCACACGGCACGTCCGGTTCGTGCACGTCGGCGTCGCGTTGGGCAGATTGCACACCACGCCGCAGCCGCCGCAATTCAGGATGTCGTTGTCGATGGGGAAGCCGTTGTCGACGTTGCCATCGCAGTCGTCGTCGACGTTGTTGCAGAGCTCGGTGATGGGCGCTCCAGGGGCGCACATGATGATGCCGCCGTCGGTGCAGGTGTTGACGGTGCGCTGACAGGCTCCGACGCCGCAGGTCACCACGGCCGCGTTCTCGTCGACCTGGCCGTTGCAGTTGTCATCCTTGCCGTTGCACGCCTCAGGGAGCGGCACCGGCGCGTTGCACGAGATGCCGTTGTTCACGAGGTCGCACGTCTTCACGCCGATGCACACGCCCGCGTCGCTGGCGTTGGCGCACGGCTGCATCAGCTCTCCACGCGCCAGGCACGCGCAGCTGGCCACCATCGGAGAGCACTGCTGCACCTTCGTCATGCCGTCCGAGCCGCGGCCGTTCACGCAGAGATACCCGGTGGGACACGATTGGTCGAACGCACAGTCGCGGCCGCATACCCGCTCGCTGTTCACCACGATGCACTTGTCAGCCGGGTACGGGCAGTCGCTGTCGATGAGGCACGCCTGACAGAGCTTGCGCTGGTCGGGCTGGCAGCTGAATCGGCCGGGCGTCAGCTGCGTGCAGACCTCTTCGGTCTTGCAGGTGCTCGAGCACTTCCGCACGCACACCGCCTGCACGACGCCGTCGCACAGGCCGGTCTCACAGTTGTCGTCGCTGGAGCACGCCTCGCCCTCTTTCTTGAGGGTGTCGGAGAGGGGCTTGCGGGGGCCGCACGTACACGCGGCGGCGGTGAGCGCGACGAGCAGCGCAAGGTGAAGGCTGGTGCGGAAGAGCATCGTGTCCTTCATGTCCGAAAACCCAACGCGAGGGAATGTTGCCGGGAAGACCCGCGCCAGGGGCGATCTGTGCAGGACCCCGTGTGGGATGCAAACCGGTGGCCGGCCTCACGTCGACGAATGCCCATCACCCGCAGGCGACGGAAACGAATAAGTCGCCACCATGGCGAGACCTTCGTTGGCGCGGGTGCAGCTCGACGCAGACCTCTCGAGGTTGGGCGGGAGACCGGCATTGCTGCAGCGGAAGTGGCAGCGCATGGCCCGCTCGCCGTTCGCCTTCCTCCGTGGCGCGTCGCCGTTATGGGCCGAGGCCCTGGCTCGAGAGCCGGCGCTGCTGCGTGGGCTCCCAGGCCGTGCGTCACTGGTGGGTGACCTGCACCTCGAGAACGTCGGCGTGTTCCGCTGGGCGCGCGGGGTGACGTTTCACGTGAATGACTTCGACGAGACGTTCGAGGGGCCGTGCGCGTTCGACGTGCTGCGGCTGTTGACGTCCACCTTGCTGGCCCGCAACGAGCTCAAGGTTTCGGGCGTGAAGGTGCTCGGCCTCGCCCACGCGATGATGGAGGGGTACGAGGCGGGCGTGCGTGGAGGCACGGTGCGCGCGCCGGCGTTCGTGCAGCAGTTGGTGTCGCAGGTGAACGCGCTGCCGCCCGAAGCGGTGTTGCGAAAGAAGGTCGACGACGTCGGCAAGTTGATGCGCAACCCCGAGAAGACACCGACGGCTCCGGCTGAGGTGGTGAAGCGCGTGCCGGCGGCGCTGGCGATGTGGAGCGCTGCGCTCCCGATGAAGGTGGACGCGGCTGCCCTCGAGGTGCTCGACGTCACGCGGCGTATCGCAGGCACGGGCTCCCTCGGCGTGGAGCGGCTGCTCGTGTTGACGCGAGGCGACGGCGCACCGTGGTTGCTCGAGGTGAAAGAGGTGCGCGGCGCGGCGTCGGTGGGTGCTCCGGCGTCGGCGCAGCGGCTGGTCGATGTGATGCGGCGCGCGCTGCCGAAGCCGCCTGCGTGTTTCGGAGCGTCGCTCCTGGGCAAGCTGCCGGTCGTCGTCACCAGGCTCGGCGCGAAGGAGGACAAGCTCGGCGTCGACGAGCTTCCGCCAGAGGCGCTTGAGCCGTACGTGCGGTACCTGGGTGCGTTGGTCGGTGAAGTCCATCGACGCGGCGGCGCTCCCTCGCAGTGGAGCAGCGCACAACAGGCCCGCCTGCTCGACGGAGCGCAGCACCTCGCCGGGTTGCACGAGACGGCGTTCCTGCAGTTCTGTGACGTGGTGTTCGACCGTTTTGGAGATGCCTGACACATGCGATTCATCGCGCCAGTCGTCTGTCTGGTGTCGGCGACCGCGGTGACCTGTTCGCGTACGTCGTCGACGGAGGATCAATTGAGACCATCGTGACGATTCCTGCACCAGCGTGCCCCTGGCCGTCTTTGCAGAGAAGCGCGGCAACTTCCTGGTTCAGTGGAACCGCGACGCGGGTGTGCCGGTCCTGACGTGGCTGCCTTTCGGCAGCGCCATCTGGGCCTCAGGACAGTTCGTTGCCTTCGAGGTCGACGCGGGCGTGGTTCGCTTCGTCGATGACCGCCGCTGACGTGACCTCGGAGACCCGAGCACGCTTCAGTCGCCGTAGACGAACGCCGTCGCGCTCACGACCCAGCTGCCGCCCGTCGCGATGCGGTCGATGTCGACGTCGAACGTGTGCGGCCCGGCGTTCGCCCACGCTGGCGCGGTGAAGACGAGCGGCGGTGTCACGCTCCCGGGGCACCAGTTCGCGCGGTTGGCGCGCACCGAGCCAATGGCGCCGCAGGGATTCTCAGCGCACGCCATGATGGTGCCTCCTGCAGACGAAGGAAACGCCGTCACCGTGCACAGCTGCGCGCAGTTCGTCCGCAACAGCGTCTTCGAGTCGAGCTGCATGCCGTCGGCGCGCCAGGTGTGCCGCCTGGTGCAGAACTCGTCGGCCGGGCCGAAGCAGCCCATGTCGTTGTTCGTTGGCCCTCCGTGGCCGGTCGCGCGGTACTCGACGGTGACGCGCGTCGCTCCAGCTGGCGTGGTGAAGGGCAGCGACTGCGTGCGGTCAGCGGTGCCGAGCGAGCGATACAGCAGCGGCGTCACGGCCAACACCTTTCGCGGCGGAGCACCCTTCGTCACCACCAACTTGCCCGTCACGAACCAGCCACCGTTGCTCCCGCTGACGATGCCCGCGCCATCGGAGTACGTCGGAATGTTCACCTCGATGACGCGCGGCCCGGTCGTCGCGTTGAAGACGTCGGTCACATCGACCGGCACCTCGAGCGGTCCACCGAACGGCGTGATGGCGCGCAGCAATTCGATGGCCGGAGCGCCACCATCGAGCGCCGGGTCGATGAGCTTCCACTCGTAGTTGCGATCGTAGGCGTCACAGTCGGCGGGCCAGTTGTGCCCCGGCGGTGGCCGGTTGGTCGCCCACGACGAGAACGGGAAGCAGGTGGTGTCGAGCTGCGTGACGAGCGTGACGTTCGAGAACGAGCCGCCATCGAGCGCAGGCACCGTCACGCGCACCTTGTGGAAGTTCGGCGCGCTGCCCTGGCTCGAGATGCGGGCGCGGTCGAAGAGCGCCACTTCGTACTGCTCGGGACCTGCGTCGATGCCGGCGTCCACCACCGCTGCATCCGGGCTCTGCCGCTCGATGATGATGCTCGTCGCGGGAGGCGCCGCGCAGGCGATGAAGACGAAGAAGAACGGAACACAGCGCATGCGCGGAAACTTCACATGAAGGTCACCAGGGCGACAGGGTGAAGACCGCGGCCAATCCGGTGTAGGTCGTGGTGCAAAGAGTGCCGATGGCGTTCCATGCCGTGCGTGAGGACGAGCCCGTGATGCGCTTGCTGATGGTGACGTGCATGCTGGCGTTGAGCTGTGGTGGGAACTCTGTGGTCGTGACGGGCGGCACCGATGGAGGCTCGGCAGCTGGCGGGTCGAGCGGTGGCGGCTCCACTTCGGGCGGATCCGCAGGTGGCACGTCGAGCGCAGGTGGATCCGCAGGTGGCTCGTCGAGCGCAGGCGGATCTGCGGGCGGCACTTCGAGCGCAGGTGGATCCGCAGGTGGCGCGATGGGCGCAGGCGGGTCCGCGGGTGGCACGTCGAGCGCAGGCGGTTCCGCAGGTGGCGCGATGGGCGGAGGCAGCGCGGGAGGCGCTGTCGCGAACATCGACGCAGGCATCGCTCGACCCATCGGCGTGAACATGCCGGCCCTCCTCTTCATGTACCTGGGCATCGGTCCCGAAGGCGCGGCAGAAGCTCGCGCCCAGATGGACCGCGCCCGCGCTGCCGGCTTCACGCACGCTCGCTTCATCGCCTCGGGCTACTGGCCAGTCGACATGACGCGCTCCAACGGCTGGCGGACCAACCCGGCCCTGTACTGGCAAGCGGTCGATCAACTGATGGGCGACGCGCGCGCACGCCAGCTTCGGCTCGTGCCCAGCCTGTTGTGGAACGCCTGGCTCTTCCCCGACCTCAACAACCAGCCGCTCAGCGCGATGTTCACGCCCGGCTCCACGACACGAACGATGGCTGATCAATACGTGCGCGAATTCGTCCAGCGCTATGCGAACGAGCCCGCCGTCGCCGTGTGGGAAATTGGCAATGAATGGAACCTGCTCGCCGACCTCGACTTCTCGACCTGCACCGTCTGCGCGGGGAGCCCCGCCAACTCGTGCGCGGCCCTCGCGCCGTCGCTCGGCACCCCGTGCCGCCGCGTCGTCGGTGACAACATCTTCTCGTGCAACTCGTGCCGCAACGTCTCGAGCCCCGTGCAGGACCTCGGGCAGTGGGCGCAGGCGGTGGCGCAGCTGGTCAAACAGAACGATCCGCTCCAGCGGCCAGTCAGCACGGGCCATGCGTACCCCCGCTCGAGCGCCGCGCACCTCGCGCGCTCGCCCTGCCCCGCCTGCAATTGGACCGCCGACACCGAGGCCGAGTTCGCGCTCACGCTCGCGCAGCTCCACCCCTCGTCCATCGACTTCATCTCGGTGCACAGCTACCCCGGTGACGAGAGCAAGCGCTTCGGCGACACCGACTCGACGGGCTTCGCGTTGCTCCAGCGCACGCAGACCGCGGCGACGTCGCTCGGCAAGAAGCTCTACGTCGGCGAATACGGAGAACCGCGCGCCGGCTCCATCACCTGCAACGGCGTCGAGGCCTTCAACGGCGACCCGCTGAGCACCTCGACCCGGATGATGGCGCTCGGGCTCGTGCAGTACGACGTGGCGCTGTCGGCGCTGTGGGCCTTCGACTTCCACCAGTTCTGTGCAGCGACGCCCACCTGCTACGGCGTCGAGGCGAACGAGCCGCTCGCGACCTTCCTCTCGACGGCAGAGCGCGCTGCGTTGCAGTGCCGAGGCCAACCCGACGCGACGCCGTGCGCGACCGGGCGCTGTCTCTCGGGCGCCTGCCGGCCCGTCGCCGAAGGCACGCTCGACCTCGAGGCCGCCGGGAGTGAAGCCACCTGGCTGAATTGGACGAACTGCACCTCGTGCACGCCGTCGACCTTCCAACGAGTGCCCGTCGGCCCGCGCTTCGCCGTGCAGTTGGCCACCAACGCGCTGCCATGCTCCGGGGCCTGCCAGTTCCCCGGCGGCTACGCGCTCTCACCGCCCATCAACCTGACGCCGGGACATCGGCAGGTCGTCGTGCGCGCAGAGGTCGGCGCCAGCGCCGCCGGCGCGACGCTTCGGCTCATCGGCTTCGACGCTGCCTCGACGGAGCTCGGCTCTGGGGACTTCTCGATTCCTGCTGGCGCCCTGTCGACGCGCTTCGCGGTGCTGACGATGCCGGCCGGAGTGACGAACGTGCGCCTGCGCCTCGAACAACCCACGCCCAACGCGCAGCTGACGCTCGACTCGGTGAGCCTCTCCTCGCTGCCCTGATCAGAACCGGCCCGACGCGCCGACGGCGGCTCCACCTTCGCCCAGCACCGACACCGTCAGCGTCTGGATGAAGTCGGGGTTGGAGATGGGCCGCTCGAAGCGCGTCAGGTCAGGGGCGAGGAGCACCGAGACGATGCCCCCGGCGATGGCCACGAGGGACGTCGCGAAGCCGACGAAGCCAATCGTCCGCGCCTGCGCCAGCTCGACCAGCTTCCGCTTCGAGAGGTCGATGTTCTGTTGGCACGTCGGCACCGTGGGGTCGGTCACCTGCGCGCAGCCCTTGCCGGTCTGCAGCTGCTTCTCGAAGTCCGTCACCTGCTTCTTCCAGTAGGCCTCGTCGACGTTCGCGAGGCCGAAGGCGTAGAGGCCGCTCGCGATGGCTCCAGCGGCGCCGACACCGATGGCCGTAAAGCCAGCGATTCGTCGCAGAGCACGCGACGCGGTGAGCTCGGCCCTGAGCTCGGCCGTCGGCTCGAAGACGAGGTCGAACGTCTGAACGCGCGAAGACGCCAACCAGGCCTCACGACGAATGGGGAAGAAGCCTCCACGCTCGAAGACCAGGCGATGGCGGCCGGGCACGAGTCGCGCGGTCGTCTTCTCCTCCAGGAGACCGCCCTGAAGGCCATCGACGCTGAAGGTGACGCTCCCCTCGGTCGAGGTCACTGCGACCTGCGCGGTCTCTTCACCCGGCGTCGCCGTCGGCTCGAGCGGCACGTCAACCACGCCGCCCTCCGAGACGTTCACCACCAACTCGGCGCTCGAGGAGTGCTCGCGCGCGACCGAGAAGATCCTCGCGCCCGGCATGACGGGAACCTTCGTCACGTCGGGCGTCACGCCGACCAGTTGGCCGTCGACGAGGACGTTGGTGTCGGGCGTCGAGGTGAGAATCACGGCCGAGCCCGGCGTCACGGTCGTCGGCACCAACTCCAGCGTCACCGCGAGCGTTCCACCGGCTGGCACCGTCAGCTCCCGAAAGAACGGCTCGTAGCCCTTCGCGGTGGCCATCAACATCACGGTGCCGGAGCGGGACAGCAGCGGCTTCTGCAGCGGCGTCTGGCCGACGAGTTTCCCAGACAGGCTCAGCTCCACGCCTTCGACGGGAGACGTCACCATCACGTCTCCCAGCTTCTCGCGCTGCTCGTCGCGAATCGCCCGCACGCGGGTGAGGCGCGCAGGCTCGAGGGTGCCGGGCTTCGACAACAACCGGTCGGCAGCGGCCACGCTCGCCTCGGGCCGGCCCAGCTCGGCGTTCACGACGACGAGGTTCATCAACACCGCGGGCAGTCGTCTTCGCCAGCCGCTCCAGCTCATCGAGCGCCTCGAGCGCCTCGAGCGCGTTGGCCTGCGAGTACAGCCGAGTGGCGAGCACGAAGCGGGCGGAGGCACGTTCGCCTTTGGTGCTCGCATCCCTTGACACTGGGCTCGGCGGCGCTGCACATGGCCTTCGTGTTCGAGAGACGACTCGCAAAAGCGGTTGCTGTTCCCGTCGCCGAAGCCGTCGCTCGTGCTCCGTACATGATGATCCTCGTGCTCGCTGGTGTGCCCGCAACCGTCGGAGCCGTCATCGCGTTCCGCGGTCAGCCAGGCATCGGCCTTGTCCTCGCAGGTTCCGGCGCCCTGCTGGTCTTGATCATCGTACCGAGTTGGCTTCGGCGACGCGCCATGGCGCGCCGGCATGCCGCTGAGCGCGCAAAGATGCAGGCGGAGCTCGATGCCTTGCTGCAGCCTCGGTCCGAGGCCGGCCCAGTGACCGAACGCAAGGCGTAGAGCACACTCCTCGGTGCTCCGACGGCCACGCGACCTCCCGTGGCCATGCGGGCACCTGCCAATTCGTGCGCCTCGTCGCAACTGAGGATGGCGCGAGGGGCCCGGGCACGGCAAATGCCACGGCACATGTGGATCGTTCGACTCGCGCTTCGGCGACCCTACACCTTCATCGTCCTCTCGCTCGCGCTGCTCCTCGCCGGCTGGCAGGTGCTCCGGCGCACGCCGACCGACGTGCTGCCCTCGGTCGACCTGCCCGTCATCAGCGTGGTGTGGACGTACTCGGGGCTGCCGGCGCAGCAGATGGAAGCGCAGGTGACGCAGTTCTCCGAGTTCTCCATCGCGGGCAACACCGCCGACGTGTCTCGACTGCAAAGCGACACCTACGACGGCGTGAGCGTCATTCGCGTGTACCTGCAGCCCGGCGCTGACGTGAGCGCAGCCATGGCGCAGATCACCGCCGCGTCGCAGACCATCGTGCGCCGCATGCCGCCCGGCATGGTTCCGCCCATCATCCTCCGGTACACGGCCTCGAGCGTGCCGGTGCTCCAGCTCGCCTTCACCAACGACACGCTGTCTGAGGCCGAGCTGTTCGACCACGTGAACAACCGCGTGCGCACCGCCCTCTCCATCATCCGCGGCACGCGCTTCCCGCTGCCGCAGGGCGGCAAGTTCCGACAGGTGAGCGTCGACCTCGACCTCGCGGCGCTCGAGGCGCAGGGGCTGTCACCACAAGACGTCGCGCTCGCGGTGTCGGCGCAGAACCTGACGCTGCCCACGGGCTCGCTGAAGATTGCAGAGCGCGAGTACCGCGTGGCGCTCAACAGCTCACCCGAGACCATCGCGGCGCTCAACGAGCTGCCGATTCGCCGCCACGACGGCCGCGTGCTGCAGGTGCGCGACGTGGCCTTCGTACACGACGGCTTTCAGGTGCAGACGAACATCGCGCGCGCCGATGGGCGCCGCAGTGTGGTGCTGACGGTGATGAAGAACGGCGACGCGTCGACGCTCGAGGTCGCCAGCCGAGTGAAGGCGATGCTGCCGGCCATTCGGGCCGCTGCACCCGAGGGCACCCGCGTCGACGTGCTGGCCGACGCGTCGGGCTTCGTCGAGCACGCCATCGAAGGGCTGCTCACCGAGGCGACCCTGGCCGCCGCGCTCACCGCGCTGATGATTCTGCTCTTCCTCGGCTCGTGGCGCTCGACGCTCATCGTCGCCACCTCGATTCCCCTGTCGGTGGTGGTGGCGGTGCTGGGCCTTCGCGCCCTCGGCGCCACCATCAACGCCATGACGCTGGGAGGGCTCGCGCTCGCGGTCGGCATTCTCGTCGATGACGCCACGGTGGAGCTCGAGAACATCCACCGTCACCTGGCCATGGGGAAGCCGCTGACCCGCGCCATCCTCGACGGCGCGCAGCAGATCGCCGTGCCGGCCTTCGTGGCCAGCGTGTCCATCAGCGTGGTGTTCATCAGCGTGTTGTTCCTCGAGGGGCCCGCGCGGTTCCTCTTCATGCCGATGGGTCTGGCCGTGTCGTTCTCGGTGATGGCGTCGTACCTGCTGTCGCGAACCGTCGTGCCGACGATGGTGCAGTATCTGTTGCCCGCCGAGGTGGCGCGAGGCCACGCCCCGGGCACGGGCGTCTTCGGCCGCCTCCACGCGGCCTTCGAGCGGGGGTTCGACGCGTTGCGCATGAGCTACCTCGGCGTCCTGGCGTGGGGGCTCTCGCACCGCGCGCTGGTGCTGGCCACCTTCGGGGCGTCGGTGGCGCTGGCGATCGGCCTCTCGACGCTGGTGGGGCGGGACTTCTTCCCGAAGACGGACGCCGGCGTGTTGCGCCTGCACGTCGTGGCGCCGCCCGGCACCCGGCTGGAAGAGACCGAGGCGCTCTTCGGAGAGGTAGAGAACGCCATTCGTGAGCTCATTCCGGCCAACGAGCGCGAGGGCCTGCTCGACTTCATCGGCCCCTCGAGCGGCTACAACCTCGCCATCACCGACAGCGTCAACGTCAGCACCGCCGACGGAGAGATCCTCATCGAGCTGACCCGCGAGCGGACGCGGACCGTCGTCGAGTACGAGGCGATGCTCCGAGAGGCGCTGGCCCGGCGCTTCCCCGAGGCGCGGTTCTTCTTTCAGCCTGGAGACATCGTCACGCAGATCCTCAACTTCGGGTTGCCCTCGGCCATCGACGTTCAGGTGTCGGGCCAGAAGCGCGACGCCACGCTCGCGGCCGCGCGCCTCATCGAGAAGCGCCTCCGCGCGGTGCCCGGCGCCGTCGACGTGCGGCTGCATCAAATCGTCGACGCGCCCCGCCTGCAGGTCGACGTCGACCGCCTGCGCGCCGCCGACGTGGGCCTCACGCAGCGTGACGTCGCCAACAACGTGCTGCTCGCCATCTCGTCTTCGAGCCAGGTGGCGCCGACGTTCTGGACGGACCCGCGCACCGGCTTCGGCTACGGCGTCGCGGTGCAGGTGCCTCAGGGCGACGTGGCCTCGGTGGAAGCGCTCCAGACGTTCTCGCTGCAGACGTCGCGCGGCGCTCAGCTGCTCGGCGACCTCGCCACCCTCAAGCGACAACAGACGCCCGTCTTCACCTCGCGCGTCGACGTGCAGCCCACCTACCAGGTGCGCGCCGACGTGCAGTTCATCGACCTCGGCACCGTCGCCGATGCGCTCGATGGCATCGTGGCCGGGGTGCGCGCCACCTTGCCGCCCGGCGCCTCGGTGCAGGTGCGTGGCCAGGTGGAGTCCATGCGCAGCGCGTTCGGCGCCCTCGCGCTCGGCCTGCTCGCCGCGGCGCTCCTCGTCTACGCAGTGATGGTCATCAACTTCCAGTCGTGGACCGACCCGCTCATCATCATCTCGGCGCTCCCGGGCGCGGGCATCGGCATCGTGCTGGCCCACTTCTCGACGCAGACGACCTTCAGCGTGCCCTCGTTGATGGGCGCGGTGGCGAGCGTCGGCGTCGCGACGGCGAACTCGATTCTGGTGGTGACGTTCGCGAACGAACAACGCGCGCGCGGGTTGTCCGCCATCGACGCGGCGCTCGAGGCGGGGCGCGTGCGGCTGCGGCCGGTGTTGATGACGGCGCTCGCGATGGGCATCGGCATGCTGCCCATGTCGCTCGGCCAATCGGAAGGTGGCGAGCAGAACGCGGCGCTCGGCCGCTCGATGCTGGGCGGCATCATCGGCGCCACCTTCGCCACCCTGTTCCTCGTCCCCGTCATCTATTCCCGCCTGCGCGCGAAGTGGACGCCCCGCGCGCTCGACGAGGCGCTCCAGGAGCCGGGCGACGATGAAGGAGTCAACGCATGAGTGACGTCAAAGCCAGGTTGCCGAAGGCCGTGCCGGTGCTCGGCGTGTTGACGTTGGCCGGGCTCGTCGCCGCCGGGTGGCTGCCACGAGCCCGCCGCGCCGAGGCCGTGGAGCGGCAGCGCGCGTTCTCGGCCGCTCCGCGACGCGTCGTGACGGGCGTCGTGCAGCGCGCTCCGGCGAAGGCCACGTTCTCGTTGTCAGGCACGGCGGCGCCGATGCGGGCGGCGGTGGTGACGGCACGCGGGACGGGCTTCGTGCAGAGCACCCTCGTCGACCTCGGCGACCCGGTGAAGGCCGGGCAGGTGCTGGCGGTGCTCGAGTCGCCCGAAGTCGATGAAGACGTGAACCGCGCGAAGGCCCGCCTCACCGAAGCGGAGGCGAACGTGATGCTCGCGCGCTCGGCCGCGGAGCGCTCCGGCCGCTTGTCGGAGCAGGGCGTCGCCTCGAAGCAGCAGGCCGAAGAGGCGCAGAGCCGACTCACCACGGCCATCGCGGCCGTCGAGACGACGCGCGCTGACACCCTGCGGCTGTCGGCGCTCAAGGGCTTTACGCGCGTGGTGGCGCCGTTCGCGGGCGTGGTGACCCGCCGCTTCATCGAGCAGGGCGCCCTCGTGTCGTCCGACCGCGCGCCGTTGTTCGAGGTGGCGCAGACCGACACGCTCAAGGTGACCGTCGACGTGCCGCAGTGGCTCGCCGCCGACGTGCGCCCGGGGCTGGCCGTCTCCATCGCGCCCGCGCAGCGCCCGGGCCTCGCCGTCGAGGCGCGCGTCACCCGCTCGGCCTTCGCCCTCGACCCCGTCACCCGCACCCTGCGCGTCGAGGCCCTCGTCGAGAAGCCGGGCGCGCTGCTGGCGAACGCCTTCGTGCAGGTGACGTTCACCGTCGAGCGCGCCGACCCTCCCCTGCTGGTGCCTGCGAGCGCCGTGGTGCCGCGCGCCGACGGGGTGCGCGTGCACGTGGTGAACGACGGCGTCATCGCCACCACGCTCGTCACCATCGCGAGAGACCAGGGCCGTACGGTGGAGGTCCTCACCGGCGTCGCGGCGGGCGCAAAGGTGGTGCTCAACCCGCCTGACGACCTCGAGAACGGCGAGCGCGTCGAGGTGATACCGCCCGTGCAGCCCGACGCCGGGGTGGCCCGATGAGCGCGTTCCCGGTTCAGCTCCACCCGCCTGGCGGCCTCGAGAATGGCGCGCGGGTCGAGGTGATGCAGACCGATGCAACCCGACGCCGGAGTCGCCCGATGAGCGCGTTCAGGGTGCCGCTCGACCGGCCTGACGAAGTCGAGAATGGAGCGCGGGTCGACGTGATGCAGCCCGGCGCGGGAGTCGCCCGATGAACGCGTTGCTCTTCGCGGTGCTCCTGTCAGCTGCGCCGGGACACGCCGACGTCGTTGAGCCACCGGTGTCGAGCGTGACGCTGCCCGAGGCCATCGACCGCGCATTGGAGCGGTCTCCCCGGGTCGCGTCGGTGCGCGCCGCGGTGCAGCGGGCCGAGGCGCTCGTGGTGCAGTCGCGCGCGACGTGGCTGCCGACGCTCTCGCTCAACGGCACCTTCACCCAACTGGAGGGCAACCGCGGGCTCGGCGACCGCGTGCTGCTCCCGGCGCAGTCGGGCGGCGCGAACCTGCAGCTGAACGTTCCGCTCCTCTCGGCGCCCCGCTGGGTGTCCACGCAGCAGGCCCAGCTCGCCGTCGACGCCTCGACAGAAGACGAGAAGGACGTCACGCGCATGGTGACGAGCCTCGTTGGCCGCGCGTGGTTGACGGTGCAGCTGCAGCACAAGCTGGTGGCCGTCGCCGAGCGGGCCCGCGCGACGAGCGCAGAGCAGCTCGAGCTGGCGACGCTGCGCCTCGCGGGAGGCCTCGGCACCCGGCTCGACCTCGTGCGCGCACACCGCGAGGTGTCCGACAATGAAGGCCGCCTCGCACGCGCGAACGCCGAGCTGACGACGTCGCGAGAAGTGCTCGGCGTGGTGTTGGGCGAGCGGGGCCCCGTGGACATCACCGGCACGCCGGAGTTGAGCCAGCTCCCGGCCCCGGGCGAGCTGGCGCACGTCATCACCGCGCGCCCAGACGTGACTGCTGCAGAGCACCGCGTCGCGCTCGCGCAGCGCGCCGTCGACACCAGCTGGACCGACTACCTGCCGACCGCCGGGCTCCTCGTGCAGCCCACTGCGCAGACGCCGGCTACGCCGACGCAGCCCTCGCTCGGCGTCACCGCCCAGGTCACCGGCCAGCTCGTGCTCTTCGATGGGCTCGCCCGCAGCGGCGTGCGGAAGGAGCGTGAAGCCTCACTCGCCCAGGCCCGCGCGCAGGCGGACGACGTCAGGCAACGGGCCGAGAGCGACCTGCGGCTGGCGCTCCAGGTGTTGTCGCTTCGCGATGCATCAGCCCGCGCCGCCAGCGCATCGGCGAAGTGGGCGCTCGAGGCCGAGGGGCTCGCGCGCGCCGCGTGGAAGGAAGGGGCCAGCACCAACATCGAGCTCATCGAGGCCGAGCGCGGGGCCCGTGACGCCGAGAGCCTGGCCGAGGTGGCGCGCACCGCGCAGTGGGCGGCGGAGCTCGAGCTGCTGGTCGCCGCGGGCCGACGGCCGACGCGCTGAGAGACACGCCACGGAACACGGGCATGATCGGAGCGGCGAGCGTGAGCGTTGCAGCTGCAGCCGGGTGCCCGCCGTGGGTGCAGCGTCTCTCGTCAGCCGGGTTCGCGAGCGTCAGGGACAGGTGCCGCCGAGCTGCGCGACCACGTTCTTCGTCTGAATGCCGTACTTGATGTTCCCCTTGAAGCAGAGGTCGGCGGAGCAGTTGCCCTCGACGATGACTTTCAGCTTCGTCGGTTTGCAGGTGTTGATGAGCTTGCGGAACGGCTCGACCTGCGTCTTCTCGAGCTCGTCGAGGCAGGCGTTCAACGCGAGGAACACCTGCGCCCCGTCGGCCACCTCGAGGCGATTCGAGGCACAGGTCGCGCGCACCCGCTGCCTCTCGAGCCCCACCGAGCAGCTCGCCTCGACGGTGATGCCCGACAACTGCACCGTGCCCGTCGCCGCCGTGCAGGTCGTCCCGGGGCCGAGGTCACTGACCTCGGCGGCCAGCTCGATGGTGCCCTTCCTGATGCAGCCCTGCGACAGGTCGATGCCCGCTTCCTTGAGGTCCTTCCCGAAGTCGACGGTGCCTGCACCGAACGGCTCTCCGCTGCACAGCTTCGTCGAGTCGACGCCGACCGGGGTCGTCGTGGTGAGGAGCCGGTCCTTCACCTCGAGCTCCGCCGGCGCACAGCCGAGGAACGGAACCAGCAGCAGGCCCAGGTGACGCATGAAGAACACTCCATGTGGCGCGCGCGGCCGCGGGCTCGCACCGTACCTGAAGCCAACCGCTCGTGCGCGTCGACATCTCGACGCGACTGCGGTTTGACCCTCGCATCATGGCTATTCGTCTCGTCGTCACCGACATGGACAACACGCTGTACTCCTGGATCGACTACGTGGTGCCCGCCGTGGAGGCGATGGTCGAGGCGGTCGTGCGCTCGACGAGCCTGCCGAGGCTGCGCGTCGTGCAGTCGCTGAAGGCCGTGTACACGAAGTACGAATCCAACGAGTACCCGTTCGCCTTGCAGGAATCGTCGCTCTTTCAGGAGTACCCCGACTTCGGCAGCTTCGACAAACTGGTCATCGAGCCCGCGCGCGCGGCGTTCTCCGAGGCGCGGCGCAAGTACCTCAAGCCCTACAAGGGCGTGACCGAGACGCTCACCGCGCTCAAGGAGCGGCGCATTCCCGTCGTCGCGCTCACCGACGCGCCTCGCAACCCGGCCGAGCAGCGCGTCCGTCGCCTCGGCTTCGATGTGCTGCTCACGTCGATGTACACGATGCCGGGCTTCACGTTCCCTGCGGGGCCTGATGGTGAGGCGCTGGTGGCTCCCGACATTCTGCAGAAGCAGGAGAAGGGCGCGTACAAGTCGGCGTGTCCCCTCGTCGAGCTGCCGCGCGACTACGAGAAGCCGAACTCGGCGGGCCTCAAGAAGATTCTCAGCACCTACGGCATGCGGCCGGAAGAGGTGCTGGTCGTCGGCGACTCGGTGAAGAAGGACATCGCCATCGCGAAGGAGCTCGGCTGCCACGACGCCTGGGCGGAGTACGGGACCTACGTGCCCGGTGAGTATCGGGAGCGCCTGGACATCGTCTCGTCGAACGCCATCACGCGGAGGCACGTCGCGTCGGTCTTCGAGCAGGGCGTGCAGCTGGTGAAACCCACGCGCAGCCTGTCGAACTACTCGCAGGTGCTGGACATCATCGACGAGCTGTCGAAGCCGAAGGCCTGACGAACGATGCAGAGGCCTCCGCCGACGCTCTCAACGCAGACGCTCCGGTGGCTCGCCATTCTCGCGTTGATGATGGGCGCGGGCGTGGTGGGCGTGTGGTTGCTCGACAGGCCCCCACGGGTGCCGGCGGTGCCGAAGTTGCTGGTGCCCGACGCGGGCCGGTTCGCCTTGTCGGCGCCGCGCTCGAGCTTCACCGTCGGGCGCGCACCATTTCCTTCGGCGACGCTCACGCCGACCATCGACCGTACGTGCCTGACGGGGAAGGTCGTCGACGCGCTGAGCGGCGCGGGCATCGACGGAGCGCAGGTGACGGTGGCGACCTTCGCAGGGGCGGTGACGCTGACGAGCGATGGCGCGGGCCGGTTCGAGCAGCGTGGACTCGCCGAGGGCGTCGTCTCGATCGTCGCGGTGACGGCCGCGGGCTACCACCCTCAAGGGCCCGGGGCGCGGCTGGAGCTGAGGCTGGTGCAGGGGCTCTGTGTCGCCGACCTCTCCCTCTCGCTGGTGCCACGCGTCGCGTACGAGGGTGAAGTCGTCGGACCGAGCGGTGAGGCGGTGGCTGGTGCGCGCGTGACGGTGGGGACGAAGCATGACGTTCCCGGCGCGCCGTTGGTGAGCGATGGCCAGGGTCGGTTCCGGTTCCACGCCGCCGATGGCGCGCTCGTGCTGGCGACGCATCCCGACTTCTCGCCTGGCGTCGGGGTGGTCGACTTCAGGGTGACGACGACGCGCCAGTTGACGGTGACGCTGGGTCAAGAAGTCGCTGAGGCCGGCGCTCCGCTCGTCGCGGTGCGTGGCGTGGTGGTCGATGAACGAGACGCCGGCGTTGGTGGCGTCACGGTCCACATCACCCGCACGCTGTCGACGACCGAGGCGCGCTGGCAGCGGCTCGAAGCGAGCGCGACGACGACCGCTGACGGGACCTTTCATGTCGAGGTCGAGCCGCCGGGCCCCTGGTCGGTCGCCGCGGTCGCGAGCGGGCGCGTGTCGACGGTGCAGGAGACGTCAGGCGAACACGTGGTGCTGCACGTCTCGCGTGGCGCCACGCTCACCGGCACGGTGACCGACGATGACGGACTCATCGTGACGACGTTCTCGGTGCTCGTGTCACGTCGGATGGGGACGCTGGAGCGCGAGCCCCTCGATCCGCATCACGTGGTCGACCCGGAGGGACACTTCGTTCTCGCCGCGCTCGCTCCGGGTCCCGTCGAGGTCGTCGTCGTCGCCCCCGGGCGGGCGCCGTCGACTCCCGCGAACGTCGAGCTCGAGGCCGGTTGGTCGAAACACGTCGACGTGCACCTGGGGCGCGGCGCGCTGGTCTCGGGCACCGTCGTCGACCGCTTGAGCCAGCGCCCGCTCGACGGCGCCCGGCTTTCGCTCGAGCAGCGCACCGATGAGCCGATGATGGCGCAGGCCCTCGCGCGCACCGACGACCGTGGACGCTTCACGTTGCAGGGCCTGCCGTCCGGGCGTCACTCGCTCTTCGTCGTGGCCGCGGAGCACGACGCGCGGCTGTTGTCGGTCGACCTGAACGCCAACGTCGCGACGGGGCCGTTGATCATCGACCTCGCGCCCGTTGCGGATGGTGGGGCGCCCCAGCTCGAACTCGTGGGCATCGGCGCGGTGCTGAAGACGGCCGGTGATGCGTTGATCATCGAGCGCGTGATGCCGGGAGGAGGCGCCGCCGAAGTGGGCCTCGTCGCAGGAGACCTCGTGCTGCGCATCGACGGCACCCCGACCTCGACGCTCGGCTTCGGCGGCGCCATCGAACGTATTCGCGGCAGTCAGGACACGACGGTGTCGCTCGAGGTGAAGCGTGCTTCAGGAATGGTGGAGCTCGTCACGACCCCTCGCCGCCGCATCGCCCGGTAGCAGGCCTCGCATCGCACGAGCGACGCACTCACCGTCCGCAGACGAAATCTCGAAGTGCCCACGCCGCGCTTTCATGCCCCAGCCCGGGTCCTTCACGAACTCGAGCGACCGGCGCACGCTTGCCGTGACACACCTGCGTGAAACCACCTTCGACCCCGCGCCACACGTGCGCCCGCGAGATGACGCCCACCCACACCCTCGGCTTTGACTCGTTCATGGACCAGAAGCTCGCCCGACCCACGGTCAGCTCCTGTCAGGAGCCGGACGCCCGCGGCCGCCTCGGCTAGCCTCTTGACGTGGTCGACGACGCGTCGGTGCGGGTACGCCTCGAAGGACGAGCCGAGCTGCTCGACGTGACGCTGCTGCGCTACCGCGCCCTCACCAACGCGTTGAAGAGCTGGCGGTGGAAGGCACGGCTCAGGGCAAACGCCGCGCTCGTGCAGGAGGTTGCGCGCACGCAGGACGCCATCGACGAGGCGCTCCAACACGTCACGAAACGCGGTCGCGTCGAAGCCTGGGACGAGACGGTGAAGGTGATGCGCTGCGTCTCACAGGTGACTTCACTCCGGGCCGAGCTGCTCGCGCTCCTCAGCCGCCGGCTCGCACAACCCCTCGAGGCCCAGTCACTGCGCCCCGGCATCGAGGCGCTCGAGACGCAGGTGCTGACCGCGCCACGGCTCGTGCTCCCCGGCCAGCGCTGGTCGACGGCCCTCGAGGTGCTGCCTCCCAACGTGCCCGAGCTGCAGCGCGCGGTGCGGTTCGGCCGTCGCGCCGAGCGCCTCTTCGGCCGCCCCTCCAACGGCTCCGCGCGGCTGCCCATGTCCCTCGAAGAGCTCGACGAGTTCATCGAAGGCTGGAGCGATGGCGTGTCGTCACTCGACGCCGTCTGGCAGCGCCTCGTGCGCATCGACTCGACCGGCGCGATGGTGCGCTTCCTCCGCAAACGCGCCCGCCGCATGGTGACGTCGCCGCCTCAGTCGGGGCCCGAGCTGCTCCTCTACGCCGAGTTCTGGCGGAGCATCGCCGTCGCGAAGATGGACCAGGCGCTCAACGACCGGCTCCTGCCCATCGCATGGCGCGAGACCGAGCGCTTTCCCCTGCTTCGCTGGTTGTGGCATCGCGAGCACAACCTTCCCGCCACGCCCGGCATCGAAGACGAGCGCCGTGAGGCCCTGTTCGAGCTCGCGTCGGCGTTAAGCGAACTGCCGCGCACCGTCGAGCGCGCGCCCCTCGTCCTCGGCGGCCTCATTCCCGTCGCGCGCCAGGCCGACCGCCTCCGCGGGACTGAAGACTGGAAACGTCTGCACGATGAGCTCCGCCTCCTGGTGCGCGTGGTGTGGGCGCCCCGTCGCGGCCGCGCTCCCGAGTTGCAGGCCACGCTGGAAGACCTGATCCGCGCGCTGCGCGACGTCGGGGAGCGCCCCTGATGGTGCTCGTGCAGCGCGCGCTGGCCGCGGCGACCACGGCCTGACCACCGCCTCAGCTGCGCTCGGCCTCGATGAAGATGTCGTCGAGGGTGATGATGCGCGTGCCCTTCGTCGGGTCGAGGGCTGCGTTGCGCATCGCGCTGGCGACCACCTCACCGGGCACTTCACGGTACTTCCGCGCGAGGCCCAGCGCGTTCACCGCCCCGAGGAGCACACTGCTGACGCGCTCGACTGGCCGCACCGAGGGACGGTCGCCCCCCAGCAGGCTCGGCCGGAGAATCCGTACACGCTCGAAGCCCAGGGTCTGCACGTCGCGGTCAAGCTCGCCCTTGAGGCGCGTATAGAAGACGCTCGAGCGTGCGTCGGCCGAGGCCGAGGAAACCAACACATACGTCGGCACGCCGTTCTTCGCGGCCGTCTGGGCGAAGTCCCACTGGTAGTCGAAGTCGACCTTCTTCTGTGCGGCCTGGCTCCCGGCCTGCTTGAGGGTGGTGCCCAGCACCGAGAACGCCACGTCACCCTTCACGAGGGGCGCCCAGTCCTGCGGCGCGTCGAAGTCGACGAGGTGTTCTCTCAACCTCGGGTGCGAAACGCCCGTCGTCTTGCGCCCGAAGACGTGAACGAGCTCGAAGCGCTCGTCCTTCAGCAACACCTGCACCAGCTTCGACCCGACGAGCCCGGTCGCGCCAATCATCACCGCCGTCGTCATGGAGGCTCTGGTACCGCTCTTCGGGGAGTCATGTCGAACCTTCTGAAGCGACTGAGGGCCACGGACCGGTCGCGGTCGCCTCACAGGCCCACTCGAAGAAGCGCTTCGCGTCGATGGGGCTTCGTGCCTGCGCGCTCGCCTCACTCGGCTTCTTCTCGGCCCAGAACCGCCCCGTCGTCGCGTCGAGGGAAGGGTCGGTCGCCGTGAAGCAGATGGCGTCGACCGCGTCCTGGAACCTCGTCGCGAACGGCATCATCGGCATCACGAAGCGCATCACGAAGTTCATGAAGCCCTTCGTCGACGCGGCGGCGGTCTCGGGCACGAAGCCGGGACACACGCCGTGCACGGTGAGGCGCTCCTTCGGAATCCGTCGCGCGAGCTCGAAGGCAACCCACAGCAACGCCAGCTTCGAGTTCTTGTACGCGCGGTCCGGGTGGTACTCGCGCTCGAGGTTCGGGTCGTCGAAGTCGAACCGCACCGGGGTGCCGCGGGAGCCGGGCAGGTGCAGCCGCGACGAGACGCAGACGACCCGCCCTGGCCCGTCACCGCCGCCCAGCCGTCCCAGGAGCTCGTGCGTCAGGAGGAAGGGCGCGAGCGTGTTGACGGCGAGCGTCTCTTCGAAGCCGTCAGCGGAGCGGCGGCGCTCGAGGCTCTGCTGCATCACGCCGGCGACATGGAGGACGACGTCGAAACGTTCGGCGGGCGGCAACGACGCCGCGAAGGCTCGGATGGCTGCGAAGGCGTTGAGGTCGAGCACCCGGGCGTCGAGGCACGCGTCGGGCATCGAGCGCCTCACCTCGGCGACCACCGACGCACCCGCGGACTCGGAGCGCGCCGTGAGGGTCACGTGATGCCCGGCCTTCGCGAGCTCCATGGCGACGCCGCGCCCCAGGCCTCGCCCACCACCCGTCACCAGGATGCGTTTCGGCATGTGCTCCTCCTCGCCAGCCAGAAGAGCACCGACGCCGACGTCAATCGACGTCGCGGACACGTCAGAGCGTCCAGTCCCTGTGCTTGCGGCAGCGCTTTCGGGCGAGCTCGCGCGCAGCGGCAGGGAACTCCTCGAGTCGACGCGCGTACACGTTCGCGTTGCTCAAGTCACCGCGCTGACAGGCGACCTCGAGCATCAAGATGAAGAGGTCTCGCTGGCCCTCCTTCGACGTGAGCCGCGACCCGACCGAGCCGCGCCTCGCCCACACGTCCTCCCACGCGCCAGCCTTGAGTCGAGCCTCGAGGGCGTCGAGCTCGACGAGGTCGCTCGCGCTGGGCGGCGACAACTTGCCCGGTGCTCTCACGACCGGCGCGACGCCCGCGTCCACGCTCGCCACGAGGGCCCCCGCATCGACACCGTCTGGCACCGCCGCTGGAGACCCGGCATCGACGACGACGGAAGGTGGCGACGTCACCACCGGCGCACCCGCATCGACACCGAAGACGACCGGGCCCGGGTCGAGCTTCGTCGCGACGACGAAGGTGCCCACGCCGATGGCCGCGACGAGCAGCCCGCCTCCGACAATCGTCGCCAGAGACCGCTTCGGAGGCGGCGGCGCCGGCACCACCGCCTGGGGCTCAGGAGGCTTCGGTGCAACGACGCTCCTGGGGTGGGGCGTCGCCAGCTCCGGCGCTCTGGGCACGATGTTCGACGGCGGCGCGACGGTCGCGTCGGCCATCATCTGCTCGTCGACCTTCGCGCCGGGAAGGAGCACGCCTGTGGCGCCGCTGGGAGCAGACGAAGGATGTTGCGCGTTTCCCGAGAGCACCTGGCCGGTCAGCTCGAGGACGAACGCTGCGACGCTCACGGTGCGGCTCGCGCGGTCCTTCTGGAGCGCGTGCTCCACGGCGTTCGCCATGGCAGGTGGCACGTGCGGCGCGCGCGTCAGCAGCGGCACGTGCGGCTCGTACGCGATTCGGAAGACGACCTTCGCGATGTTGTCGGCCTCGAAGGGCGCCTTCCCCGCGAGGCACTCGTAGACGATGGAGCCGAGGGAGAAGACGTCGCTCTGCGGCGTCACGTCGCGGTTGTGGCCCAGCGCCTGCTCGGGCGACATGTACAGCGGCGTGCCCATGAGGACCGAGTCGGTCGTCTGCATGGTGCCGCCGTCGGACAGCTTCGAGATGCCGAAGTCGAGCACCTTGGCCTGGTCGCCGAGGCCGGTGGGGACGAGGAAGATGTTCTCGGGTTTGAGGTCTCGATGGACGACCCCCGCAGCGTGCGCGGCGTGGAGTGCGCTCCCGACCTGCCGCATCACCAGCGACGTCTCGTCCGGAGACATCGGCCCATGCCTGAGCCGCGACGACAGGCTCTCGCCCTTGAGCAGCTCCATCACGATGAAGGGCTGACCCGAAGGCAGGCTGTTGAAGTCGAGCACCTGCACGATGTTCGGGTGCTCGAGCCGCACGGCGATCTCAGCCTCCTTGCGGAAACGCTTGAGGGCCTCGTCGGTCAGCGCGCCCTCCGTGTGCAGCACCTTGATGGCGACCTGCTTGCCCGACAGCCGCTGGTGCCGGCCCAGCCAGACCTCGCCCATGCCGCCGCGGCCGAGCAACCGCTCCACCTCGAAGGTGCCGGCCACCACCATTCCCGGGCTCAGCGCGTCAGCCATTGCGGCAGGACCTTACAGCGCGCGAACGGCCCATCGGAGATTTCGGCGCACGGTCCGGCGTCTGCCTGCATCGACTCGCCAGACGCGTTTCCGCCACCTCATCTGGAGTACAACCTGGTCATGCACGCTCTCGTCATCGCCCTCTCCGTCCTCGCGCAGATTGGTCCCGACAAGGTCATCGACCTCGGCGACACGAGAGAAGGCATGGCGGCCGTCACCGACGGGAAAGGCCACTTCCTCGTCTACAACGCGAAAGAGCCCCTCGCCGGCCCCACCCTCTACGGCGACGGGAAGACGTTCAACGTCGTGCCGACCATCGGCGGCGGCGCGAGCGGCACCGAGTCGTTCGGCCTGAACTTCTGGGACCCGCGCGTGTTCCGCGCACAGAGCTCCTACGCGTCCTTCAACATGAAAGACGAAGGCCGCCAGTTCGACGTCTCGTGCGCCGACATCACCACGAAGCTGACGAAGGTCGCGAAGGACGAAGCGGCGAAGATGATCGGCAGCGCTGCGCTCCGCGGCTCGAAGTGGACTCGCCGCCCCTCGCTGCTCTTCCGCGACGAGACCGGCACCTATTACCTCGTCGACCGCCTGCGCACCGACGACGACAACGACCGACGCGATTGGCGCGTCTTCGTCGGCCCGCGCGGGAAGATGAAGCTCGCCCCCCTCAAGGACGTGGTCGACGACGATCAGGGGCAGATCTTCGCCACCAAAGACGGCTCGCTCCGACTGGTCAGCGGCACCGGCGAGACGAAGTGGGTGAAGGGCAAGACGGAGCTGAAGCTCACCACGGTCGACCTCGAGACCTCCCGCAACGCGCGCATGGTGTACGTCGACCTCGGGCCGTACTCCGGTGAGAAGCTCGGCACGCCGTGTGACGACCTGATGTAAAGTGACGGTGGCGGTCGAACGCTCCCCTGTGAGGGTCACCGAGAACGCCTCGAAGCCGCGAGCACCACAGCGCGGACGCGCGAGGCGTCGAGGCACCGTCCGCGGCTCCGACCAGCTCGCTCGACGAGTTCAACCAGCGCTCGGCAGCACACTGAGAAGTCAGCTCGCGACGCGCAGCACGAGCTTGCCGAAGTTCTCGCCGCTGAAGAGCTTGAGCAACACTTCTGGGAAATGCTCGAGGCCGTCGACGACGTCCTCACGCGAGTGGAACTTTCCCTGCTTCATCCACTCGGCGATGGCCGCGATGCCTTCCGGGTAGCGTTCGGCGTAGTCGAACACCACGATGCCCTCCATGCGCGCCCGGTTGACGAGCAGCGAGAGGTAGTTCGCCGGGCCCTTCGTCGCGGTGGTCGAGTTGTACTGGGAAATGGCGCCACAGATGACGACGCGCGCCTTCTGGTTCAGGCGCGTGAGCACGGTGTCGAGAATGTCCCCGCCCACGTTGTCGAAGTACACGTCGACGCCGGTCGGGCACGCCTTCTTGAGCGCGTCGCGCACGTCGCCGGCGCGGTAGTCGATGCACGCGTCGAACCCGAACTCCTTCACCACGAAGTCGCACTTGGCCGCGCCGCCCGCGATGCCCACCACGCGGCAGCCTTTCAGCTTCGCCACCTGACCGACCGTCTGGCCGACGGCGCCCGCGGCTCCCGAGACGACGACCGTCTCACCTGGCTTCGGCTGGCCGACGTCGAGGAGTCCGAAGTACGCCGTCATGCCCGGCATGCCGAGCGCGTTGAGCCACTTCTCGAGCGGCGCGACGGACAGGTCGATGCGCTCGACGCCCTTCGCGTTCGTGAAGGTGCGGTACTCCTGAACGCCGAGGCCTGCGCTGACATGCGTGCCGACGGGGAACACAGGGTTCCTGCTCGCGACCACCACGCCCACGCCGCCCGCGCGCATCACCTCTCCGATTCCGACGGGCGGGATGTAGCTCTTGCCCTCGTTCATCCACCCGCGCATCGCCGGGTCCAACGAGAGCATGAGCGTCTTCACCACGAAGCCGCCTTCCGGGGGCTCGCTCACGGGCTCTTCGGTGAAGCTCCAATCGCTGCGCTTCGGGAGGCCGCTGGGGCGTGCTGCGAGACGAACCTGATGGTTGAGCATGAGCACGGTCTACTCCCCTCTCGCGCGCATCGGGCGAGTGACCGACGGTCATCGGGTGGACCACCCGACGGCCGATGGGCGCGCCGCGCCGAAGGTGAAACCGTGTCACCCATCCCGATGTCACGGAGCGCACCATGAACCGAACCACCACCCTGCTCGCTGCCGCCGCGGTCCTCACGCTCGGCGCCCTGCTGACCCAGGGGACCTCCTCGACGGCAGTCTCGACACCCGCGAGACCGTCTTCGTCATCCCCCCCGGCGGCGCCCGTCGCGGCGGCCCCAGGCACGCTGTCCTTCACCGTCGCGTCGACGCATCACCTGCTCTCGACCAACGGTGGCGATGCCTGGGCCGTCATCGACGTCACCGCCGCGAAGGACGACGTCGCTCCGCAGCGCGTGAGTCTGGCCGTCGTCATCGACGTGTCGGGCTCGATGGCCGGCGCCAAGATGATTCAGGCGAAGCACGCGGCACGTTCCCTCGTGAATCGGCTCGGTGACGAAGATGAGCTCGCGCTGGTGGCGTTCAGCGATGCAGCCCGTTCGTGGTCGCTCGCGCGCATGACGGCCGTCGAACGCGCTCGAGCCATCGCGTGGATTGATCAGCTCGGCCCGGAAGGCAGCACCAACATCAGCGCGGGCATCACGACTGGAGAGCAGACCCTCAGCGCAGCGACGGGGAGCCGGCGACTCGTCCTCGTGAGTGACGGCAAGGCCACCACGGGCGACGTCGACCGCGCCTCGCTCGAGCGCAGGGCCATGGCGGCCCACGAGCGCGGCACGACCCTCACCGCCATCGGCGTCGGCGACGACTTCGACCCGGGCCTGATGCGCGGCATGGCGCAGTCGGGTGGCGGCTTCTACGGCGACCTCCGTCAGGCCGAGGCGCTCGAGGTGGTGCTGGCGCAGGAGCTCGAGCTCGCCCGCAAGCCGCTCGCCCGCAACGTGACCCTCGAGCTCGCGCCGGGAAGCGACGTGGTGGTCGTCTCGGCGGCGGGCCGCACGCTCCTGCCGGGCTCCAGAGTGACGCTGCCGGACTTCGCGTCAGGCGCCACCGCGCGCGTGCTGGTGAAGCTGCAGCACGTCCCCGGGTTGAGCTCCGTCACCCTCCTCCAGCCGAAGCTGTCGTGGACGAACGTCGCCGGTGGGTCTGAGGCGGCGCAGGCCAGCCTCGTGGTGGCGCGCTCTGAAGACCCCGACGCCATCGCGGGCTCTCGTGATGAAACGCTCTACGCCGACGTCGCCCGCGCGTTCGGCAACGAGCAGCTCGTCCTCGCCAGTGAAGCCCTCGAGCGAGGAGACCGCTCGGGCGCCCTGGGCCTGCTCGACCGCGCCAGGGCGATGTTCGGCACCTCCGCCGACGCGCTCGCCGGTGAAGACGCCGTCATCAGCGCCACGAGGTCCCGGTGGCAGAGCGGGCGCTACGACGCGAAGACGGAGTCGAAGGACACCGTGAAGAAGTCGCTCAAGGCGTTCGGCGAGACGAACAACTACGCGTACTGACGGCTCCAGACCGAATCGTGGCGAAGGTTCTCGCCGCGACGGCTGCCTCGGCAGTCCCCACGGCGCTACGCAGCCGACATGGTTCGCCTCGTCGCCACGGTGTGTCTGCTCGCAGTTTCCGCGGTCGCCGAGCCCATCTCCTTCCCGACCCTGACCGACGCCGAGAAGCAGAAGCTCAACACGCGGGGCGTCGTCATTCACGAGGTGGAACCGACCGGTGGGCGTGGCATCGCGGCCGAATCGATGGCCGTCGTCGACGCGCCCACGGCCGAGGTGTGGCCGCTGCTGCGTGACTGCGAGCACTTCGCTCAATTCATGCCGAACACGAAGGCCAGCTCGCGCAAGCTCGAGAATGGGGAGTCTCTCTGCTTCGACGAAATCAGCCTGCCGTTCCCGCTGCCGAACCTGTGGGCCGACACGCGCTCCGAGGTCCGCGAGGAGCCCGCCGGCCACTTCATTCGCGCCTGGTCCCTGGTGCGCGGCAACTACCGGCGCAACGGCGGTGCGTGGAAGGTGCTGCCGTGGGGCCCCGACGGGAAGCACTCACTCGTGGTGTACGTCATCGACTCGGACCCCGAGATGATGCTCCCCGACCCGTTGCTCCGCGCCGCGCAGACCGGCTCGTTGCCCGACGTCTTCAAGGCGGTGCGAAAGCGCCTCTCCACCCTCCGCGCCCAGGCCACCACCACCGCGGCGACCGGGTCGGCGGCACAGCGCTGAGCGGCACCTTCCGCCGCGACCGCCACGCCACGTCACGTTGAGTCGAGTCGGCCCGTCGTCGCGCGGCGTGCGTGAACCGAACGCCGTCCGGCCCGTCTGGTGCGCACCCGTTTGCCTGGAGAGGCCCACGCGTCGCTGGATGATTGTCGTCTCACTCGCGGTGAGGCCGTTTCATCTTCCCTCGCTGACACCTCGAACGCTGTCACCTGCCCCAGCTCCGTCAGACGCCGACCGCGGGCTTGCTCCGGCCAGTGGCGCTCTCGTCAACGCGTGGCGTCGAGAGCGAGGTTCCGCTGGGTGAGCGACCTGCCCCGCTCGTCGAGCGGCCCTGGTGCGGACTGTTCGGGCTGGTAGCCGTGAGAAAGCCAGGGACAGGGTGCTGTCGGCCGAGGGACACCTTCGCTGCGGTGGGCAGTCTGCCTGATGGAGCGCGCGTCAAGCCCCCACGAGCGCCCGTGCGAGCGCACCGCAGCACAGGCCGAGGACGGCCCCGGCCATGACGTCGAGCGGGTAGTGCGCCCCCAGGGCGACGCGAGAGCACCCGACGAGGCCCGCAAAGCCTGCCGCGAGCGCGCCGAGCCCCGTACCTTCACCGGCCCAGGCGATCGCGGCCGCGACGGCCGCCGCGGTGTGCCCGGAGGGAAATGAGAAGGCGTCGGGGTTCTGCACCAGCGCCTCGAAGCCCACGATGCCGGCGTTGGGCCGCCGACGCCGAGACAACCGCTTCACCACCTGGGCGAGGACTGCCGCGAGCCCGGCCGAGGCCCCCAGGCGCAGCGCCAGCAACTTCGTCTCGGCGGTGCCGGCGGCGGCGAGCGTCAGGCCGACGAACACCCAGACTGGCGTGTCGCCGAGGTGCGTGAGGGTTCTCAGGAGCCGGACCGAGGAAGGGCGTTGCCAACGCACCACCTGCAGGAGCGCCCGCTCGTCCCACGCCAGCAATCGCCGCCACGCCCTCATGAAGGACCTCTCTCACGTCGTCGAGGCGACAGCATGAAGGCCCTGAAAACTCGAGGTGACGCCCGCGCGCGCGGCGTCTCGAAGCGTTCGGCTACTTCATCTCGACGCCGTGCTTCTTGATGAGCCGGTGCAGGTACGCGCGGTCGAGCCCCGCTTCCCGCGAGGCCCGGGACACGTTGCCTTCGAACGTGCGCAACAGGTGGGCGACGAACTCCTTCTCGAACGACGCCAGCGCCTCTTCGCGCGCCTGCTTGTAGTCGAGGGTGGGACCGGTCTCTCCGGACGACGCCTCGTCGGTGAGCGTCTCGCCGGGCATCGACGTCCCCAGGGCCAGCGCGCGCTCGATGAAGTTGCGCAGCTCGCGGACGTTGCCCGGCCAGTCGTGCGCGCCCAGGCGCTTGAGCGCCGTCGGCGAGAGCGTGAAGCCCCGCGCCCGCGGGCCCAGCTGGTCGAGAATGCTGCGCACCAGCCCCGGCAGGTCCTCGATGCGCTCGCGCAGCGGCGGAAGGCGCACGCGCACCACGGCGAGCCGGTGCAGCAGGTCGCGGCGGAAGCGCCCGGCGGCCACCTCGACGTCGAGGTCCCGGTTCGTCGCCGCGACGACGCGCACGTCGACCTTCACCACCCGCTCGTCCCCGACGCGCCGCACCTCGCGGGACTCGAGCGCGCGCAACAGCAGCGGCTGCAGGTCGAGGGGCAGCTCTCCGACTTCGTCGAGGAACAGGGTACCGCCCTGGGCCCGCTCGAAGGCGCCGGCGCGGTCCTTGTCGGCGCCGGTGAAGGCGCCCCTCACGTGGCCGAACAACTGCGCCGCCGCGAGGTCCTTCGGCAGCGCGCTGCAGTCGAGCGTCTCGAACGGGCGGTCGGCCCGCGGGCTGGCGAGGTGAATCGCGCGCGCGGTGACGTCCTTGCCCGAGCCCGTCTCGGCCTCGAGCAGCACCGTTGCCTCTGACGGCGCCACCTTGCGCAGGGCCTCGATGGCCTGCCGCATCGACTTCGACACCCCCTCGAGCTGGCCCAGCTTCGCCGCCTCGGGCTCGTCTCCGTCCTCGATGAGCAGCTCGACGCCGCCCAGGAGCAGCACGTGCCCCACCAGCACGAAGGCCTCGCCGATGCGTGACCCCGCGAGGCGGGTGCCATTCCGCGACCGCAGGTCCTTCACGTACAGCGTCTCGCCGTCGGCGTTCAGCTCGACGTGCCTACGTGACACCGTCTCGTGCTTGATGACGACGTCGTTGGTATCGGCGCTCCCGATGGACACGGTGCCGCGGGGGACGAACTCGTACCGCGCGAGGGTGACGCCGTCCGCGCGCGCGACGAGGCGAAGCGTGTTCGGCAGCTTCGAGTAGTCAGTGGCGATTGGCCGGGTGCCGGTGTTCGACGTCATGTCGGCGCCAGTGTGCCACAGCGGGTTGCACGGGAAGAGCGGTTCGACGGTGGGCATCGCGAGCCTCCTCGCAGAGTCACTCGTGGAAGAAGAAGTCGGCGACGCCGACGCCGAGGGCGTCACGCACCTCGAGGTGCAGGCCCTGTTTGCGCTGGCAGGCGCTGGCCACCTTGAGGCCGGGCCCCGGCTGCACGATGGCGAGGGCCTCCCACGCGCGCGTCTTCGGCAGCGCCACCACGAGCGCGCCCCGGTCGGCGAGCTCCTGCGCGCGAGCCGTCGAGACCCGCATCCACCCCTCGGTCAACGACGCGGTGCGGAACCACGAAGCCACCTGGTGCAGCGTGCGTTCGCCGTACGTCGAGAAGCGCGGCACCGTACATTCCATGGCCGTCGCCACGTCCCAGATGAAGAGCTGGCCGCGCTCTCCCTTCGCGTAGCGGGGGTTCACCGCGGGCGCGAACTGCTGCACCACCGCCTTGAGGGCCAGCGCGCTGCGCTCGTGGCGCCGGCACACCATCACCGTGCTGAGCGGCGTCAGGTGGCTGCCGGTGATGCTGGCCCCGCATTGGGGCACCTCCCCTGTCCATGTCCGCACCAGCGCCTCGAGTTCCTGCGGTGTCGCGCGGCGCTCCGGCGGCCTCGGCTTCTCGGTGACGCCGGCCAGTCGCACCCTCGCGCGCTCCGCGAAGGCCCGGTCGACGCGGGGAATGGCGAGGGGCGCGGCGCGCTGACGGGCCGCGGGCCGGGCCAGCTGCACAGCCGGCATCAACACCGTCGGCGCCTGGCCCCCCTGGGGCGCTCGGCGGGGCTGCGGGTATTGCTGTCGTTGCTGCTGTTGCTGTCGTTGCTGCTGTTGCTGTCGTTGCTGCTGTTGCTGCCGTTGCTGCTGTTGCTGCTGAGTTCCGGTCGCCATGGCGTCACCTGGGTCGTCGGGAGGTCGGCTGCGCTCAGAAGGCCAGCCACACGAAGCCGGGGCCGCCGCCATCACCCAGGCTGCACGTCGACGAGCGCAGCACCGCGCTGGCGCCGCGGCCGAACACGGGACTCATCGCGTTCTTCCCACCGTCGCCGCCGTTGCTGCCCGGCAGCCCGCTCTCGCCAGGCACCGCAACGCTCGCCGTCGCCGCGCCGCCCGCGCCCGCCGCCGTCACCTGGCCGGAGCAGCAGCCGCCCGCGTGGCCGCCAGCGCCGCCGCCGCGCGCCTCGACCAGCGTCATGCCGCCCACGCGCACCAGGGAGTCGCCGCCCGACGTCGCCGCGCAGGTGCCGGCCGAGCGGCCCGCGGCGCCCACCGTCACCGTCAGCATCGCCCCCGCAGGCACCGTCAGCACATCCTCTGCGTAGCCGCCGGCACCGCCACCACCGCCCGGCGTGACGGTGCCCGGCACCTGCCACGTGGTGCCACCGGCGCCGCCGCCTCCCCAGACCTTCACGTACACCCGCGTCACTCCGGCCGGCAGCGTCACCGTGCCGCTCGACGTCAGGCCGCGCACCGTCGAGAAGCCCGGCACCACCGCCACGCCATTCACCTTGAGGCTCGCCGCGTCGACGTCACCACCCTGCACCGACTTCGCCACCAGCGCGGTGGCGACTGACGAGAGCTCCTGCCGCGGTGTCAGCGGCGCGCCCTGGCCCACCTGTACTTCGAGGAAGAGCCGGTCGTTCCCCGTCACCACCGCCTCGGGCAGCGGCGTCAAGGAGCCCAGCTTCGTCTGGTACAGGCCTTCGGCGTTGAGCGCGAGCGTCTGCACCTCACTCCACAGCGCGGTGCTCCCCGTCGACGCCGGGAAGAGCGAGAAGCGCAGCTGCGTCACGCCGGTCTCGGGCGCTCCGTTCGGCCGCAGCACGCGGCCCGAGTAGGCCAGCGTCGAGGGCACGCCGGCGAAGGCGCTCGCAGCGACGAGGCAGCAAATCAACAGCGTGGCGCGGGTGGTCGAGCTCATGGCGTCTCCGGGTGGGTCAGTGCAGGAAGGGGCGGTGGGAGCTGCTGCCGGCGGACAGGGCACCCGGCGTGCCAAGAGCGCCGCGGCTCGGGTCGAGGCGCACGCCCGTCGTCGACAGCTCACCGACGGCGTGCTCGGGGACCGGCGGCGCGGTGAGGGTGATGGTGCCGCCCGGGCCGGTGCAGACGGCCCCCCGGCAGGTCGACTCGCAGCCTGGCGCGCCCGGGTCGACGTCGAAGAACCCGTTCTCGCACGGCCCCCGGCCGCACGTGCCGCCCACGCACACGGCCAGCGCGTTGGGCACCGCGGGGCAGCCGCAGCCCGCGTCCGGCAGGCCGGCGTCGACGCGCACGCCCGCGTCCACCACCGTCACCTGCTGCTCGACGGTGACGCCAGCATCGTCGGGCTCGAGCGACGGGGCGCCGGCGTCGACGTCGCCCGACGGGGTGGGCCAGCCCGCGTCACGGACCGGGGCCGCCTCGTGGCGCGGCTCGGGCATGGGCTCGGGCGCCGGCAGGAGCGTCAACGAGTCGAGGCAGCCGGTCAGCGCCACGAGCGCGAGAGCGACGATTCGGTTCATGGTGCGCCTCCTCCATCGGCCAGCACGAACTCAACGCGCCGGCTGGAGTCCCGGCCGTCGGCTGAGTGGTTGCCGTCAGGGGGCCACTGCGCGCCGGCCTCCGGGGTCGAGCGCCGGCTCGCGGCCACGACTGCCTGCGCCCGCACACCCAGCGTGGTTGCCGCCAGGGCCGTCTTCGTCAACTGGTCGAGGCAGCGCATGGCGTCGGTCTCCGAAGCGGGCGGGCGGGCGGTTACCTGGGGGCGTTGAGCAACATGCGTGCCCGGACCACGAGGGAGTCGTTGGACCCGACGTGCTCGCGTGCCACGCGCTCGAGCTCGGCCACGCCCTCGGCCTCGCGGCCCTTCGAGCCCAGCAGCAGCTCGGCGAGCGTCACCCGGGTGTCGACGGCGCGCGGGTTGATGACGAGGGCGCGGCGCAGGTGCTTCTCGGCATCGTCCCTGGCGTCGCTGCGCACCAGCGCCACGCCCAGGGCGGTGTGGTTCCAGGCGCTATAGGGGTCGAGCGCGACGAGGCCGCGAAAGAACTCCACCGCGCGGTCCACCTGGTCGGCGGCGAGCAGCTGGTAGCCCTTCGCCGCCAGTGCCTTGAGTTGCGCGCGCGGCAGCTTGATGAGCTCGGCCAGTGTGCGGTCGCCCTTCACGAACTCGGCGAGGTGGACGGGGTGGTAGGGGACGACGATGGGGGCAGTGGTGGGGGTCGACATGGGAGGCTCCGAGAGAGGGTAGAGAGAGACAGAAGAAGAGGGGCTCCGCCGCGCACGAGGACCTCACGCGGCGGAGCGGCGAGGGGGCTTCAGACCGCCAGCGGCTGGCGGCGGGGCTGCGAGATGGCGCCGAGCTGGTCGACGAGCTGGAAGAGGCGCTTCACCGCGTCGAGCAGCTGCTGCAGGCCCTCGATGGTCTGCATCGTGTCGGTGTCGACCTCGGGCTGCTGGGCGGTGGCGGCGGTCTGCCCGGCGTCCTCCGGCAACGCGTTGAGCGCCTCGGTGTCACTGTGGGGCGTGCCGTCGGCCGTCGGCGCAGTCGCGTCGGTGGCGCCCGGGCCGCCGAGCAGGTCCCCGAAGAGGCCCTCGAAGAGCTGCGTCACCATCTCCCGGAGCTGCTCCGAGAAGGCGTCGCTGCCGGGCCGGGCCATCTGGCCCTGCTGCACCTGGAAGGGCGCGCCCGACTCGTCGACCCGCTGAATCGTCTGGTCGTAGGTCTTCTGCGCGTCCTGGGTGGCGCCGGTGATGAGGCCATCGACCTGGCCGTTCCGGGCGCGCAGCCAGCGCACGTCCTGGTCGGCCGTCGAATCGCCGAGCACGAACTGGTCCTGCCGCTGGCCGAGCTCCTCCATCATGCGCTCGCCGCCAGGGGTGACGTTGCTGGTGACGGGCTTGTCGGTGTTGAGGCCGTCGATGGAGACGTGGTCGTCGCCGTTGACGATGTCGAGCTTGCGGCTGACCGACTGGCCGACCTCGCTGGTGGTGTTGACGCCGATGGCGGTGCCGTCGGGCAGACGGAATGTCGACGTCTTGGTGAAGTCCCAGCGCGTGCCGTCGGACTCGTCGACGTGCGGGTCGCCCCACACCTTCGTCATGGGCTTCTCCTCGGCCTTCTGGCCGGGCTTGAAGACGTCCCACTGGGCGTCCTTGCCGCGCGGCACCACGGTGTAGCCGCCGGGCGTGCGCACCGAGCCCGCGGGGAAGCCGGCCGGGTCCTTCAAGAGGCCGCCGGTCGACGCCGAGCTCGTCGACGAGGGGCGGGTCGGGTCGCCCAGCACGCCGCCGCCCGGGTTCGCGTGGCTGACGTTGCCGTCGAGCCGCTTGAGCGAGTTGAGGTCGAAGCTCGCGCTGAACTCGAAGCTGAAGCGCGCGGAGACGCCGTTCAGCCGCGCCGGCGGGGCGACGAAGCCGTGGCTGAGCTCCGGTCGCCCCTGGCTCGACACGGGGCTGGAGCCGTCAGGGGTGACGGTCGCAGTGGTGGACGACGGGGTGCCAGTGGAGGAGTTCGGACGGGTCTGAGGCAGGTTGGCGATGCGCATGGTGGGGGTCCTGGGCTGCGGGTGTGCCCTGGCTCCAATTCAAGGTCGGGACCAGCGACCGCGCGGTTCTGGATCAACGGCTTCCTGGTGGCGGGAGCGCACGGGGAACCGCGCGGCGCTGCGCCACTGCGGACTCGCCGTCTACAACCCGTGGGGGGCCGTCCAGCCTGGCCTCGAGCGGCCTGCGAACCAGCGCGGGGTGTCGGGAAGACGAGCGTCTGACGGCTGGCGGGCCTCCCGGCGTCGCGCCGCGCGGCTCCAGTGAAGACCGCCCGTCTACAGCCACCGCCACGCCGCGAGCGCAGCGAGCAGGGCCAGCGACAGGGTGACCAGCACCACCCCCAGCTTCCACGTGACGGCCATCAGGGGCCAGGCCACGGTTTCGATGGTCGAGCGGATGGTGGTGCGCGGCTCGCCGATGGTGGGGCCCTCGGCGGCCGGTCGTGCCTTCGGGATGGGACCGGCGCGGGGGCCGCCGGAGGTCGGCGGCAGGTTCGTGGTGGGGTGAGCGCCTGGGCGCTTCGGCACCGGGGTCAGGTCTGGTTCGGTCAGGCGGCTCGAGGTCGAGAGCCGGTCCGCTGCCGCCGGCTCTGGAACCGAGACGGTGTGCGGGGCGAGGACCTCGACCACCTCGTGCAGGTTCGGCACGCTCCGCGCGAGCGAGGTGACGATGGCGTCGTCCTCACCGGGCGGTGGCGTCGTGACCGGCCGCGCCGCCTCGAGCAACGCCTCGAGGAACGCCTGCACGCCGGCGAAACGCTCGGCGGGCCGCTTCGACAGCCCCACGAGCAGCACGTCGGCGACAGCGCGGGGCACGGCCGGGTTGCCGACGTCGGCCCGCTCCGGCTCGGTGAAGAGGTGCGCCTGCGTCGCCGCGGCTCCATCCACTTTGGGGTAAGGCCGGTGGCCGACGAGGAGCTCGCTCGTGATGAGGGCGAGCGAGTACACGTCGGTGCGCGCGTCGATGGCGGCGCCCAGCACCTGCTCTGGCGCCATGTAGGTCGGGCTGCCGAGGGTGAAGCCGGGCCTGGTGAGCGTCGACTCGCTGCCGCGGGTCAACCCGAAGTCGAGCAGCGTGACGCGCCCCCCGTCGTCGAGCATCACGTTGCCGGGCTTGAGGTCACGATGCACGAGGCCACGCGCGTGCAGCGCCTTGAGCCCCGCCACGAGCTGCTCAACCACCGGCAGGGTCTCGTCGAGCGTCAGCGCCCCCCGCGCCATCACCATCGACAACGGCG
This sequence comes from Myxococcaceae bacterium, assembly GCA_040400045.1. Taxonomy (GTDB): domain Bacteria; phylum Myxococcota; class Myxococcia; order Myxococcales; family Myxococcaceae; genus Xiheimicrobium. Next base: position 45,604 of record JBBAQZ010000029.1, on the reverse strand, counting down.
CGCCCCGGATGAAGCGCATCACCAGAAAGGGCGTGTCACCGTCGAGTTCGACGCCGTAGAGCGAGACCAGGTTGGCGTGCTCGACCTGCGCCATCACCTTCGCCTCGCGCACGAAGCGCGAGCGATACTCCTCCTGCTGCGCGAGCGTGCCGACGAGGAACTTGAGCGCCACCTCGCGCCCTACCGACAGGTCCTCGGCCAGGTACACGGTACCCATGCCGCCCTGGCCGAGGCGCCGCAGCACCCTCCATTTGCCGAGGAAGACGCGGCCCACGTTCGGGTCGGCCACGACGAGCACGCGCTGACAGGTCGCGCAGGTGGCGAGCTCGGCGGGCACGAGGCCGTGCGTTGGCAGCTCGACGCTGGCCCGCGGCAGAGGCGCGAGGGCCCCGCACGGACACCGTCTCCCAATGCCCTCGGCCACGCGAGCACTCCCTCGAACCTCGACTTCACCCGAGCGCATGCGGTCGCGTCAACGTCGACGCGCCCGGGGCTCGCGGGCGGCCAGTGCGTGGCAGAGCCTCGCCTCACGCCCCGGCGTCTTCACCGCATCCCGGGAATCGTGCCCGCGCGCGTCCACCCGCGGCCGTGCGCGTTGAAGATGCCGACGCCCGCCCGGCTGTTGCGAGCCTCGATGGTGCGGCCGTCGCCCAGACTGATGGCGATGTGGCCCGGGCGGTAGAGCAGCGCGCCCGGCGTGTTCAGCGCCTGCTCGACGGACAGGGGCCGCGCGGCGGCAATCTGGTTCGCCGACCCGTCGGGCAAGCGCACGCCCGCGCGGGCCGCGGCCCACTCGACGAGCTCGGAGCAGTCGAGCGCACGAGGCTTCGGGTCGTTCGGGTTGGCCTCGGCACCGAAGACGTAGCGGTTGCCATTCTGCGAGAGCGCCTGGCGCAGGAACTCCTGCGTGCGGCCTGAGCCTCCCGGCGAGGCCGCGCCGGTGCGCGCCACGGGGCTGGTCGCCCCGGCGCGTGAAGCCGTCGTCTGGTCGACCGCCGACCGTGGCGCCCGCCCGAGCGCGCCCCGGCTGCGTGGCCCGACGATGCCGTCGTCGTCGAGCCCGCGCGCCTGCTGGAACCGTCGTACTGCGGCCTCGGTGCGCGGGCCGAAGCTGCCGTCGAGAGGGCCCGGGTCGAAGCCCGCGCGGCGGAGCTGCGCCTGGAGCTGCCGAACGTCGGCGCCCCTCGAGCCACGCGCCAGGTGCTCGCCGGCACCGGCTGCGGTGCGGCGCGTCACCTCGCGGGCCGTCACCTCGCGGGCCTCGTTCGTCGCGGGCCCGTCTCCGCCGGTGGGCCGGTGGCTCGTCGGGTCGGCCGAGGGGGCACTCGGCTCCGGGCTCGCCTCGAAGTCGCTGCGTCCCGAGAGGGCCGAGAGGGCCGACGGTGCCTCGCCGACGTCGTCGCCAGTCTCCGGACTCGGCGGGCGCTGCGACGCGAGCATCGACGGGACGGCGACGCCCTGGCCGGCGTCAAAGCCGCTCTCGCCCGAGAAGCCGAAGTCGCCGGCGGGGCTGCTCACGTCGTCGGTTCCGCCGACGTCGGGCATCGGGGGCGGTACGTCGACGCCGTCGGTACTCCCGACGGCGGGGAAGCTCGTGGGCATGAAACCAGTCGAACCAATGCCGTCGATTGCCATGTGTCTCTCCAGGTGAGGTGCTGCGTCGGGGGTTCTCAGCGCTCGGAGTTCCGGCGCCGGGCGGCTGCTATGAGAAGGGGAGGAGCTCGAGGCGCGGCGTGGGGGCCGTCGAGGCCCGCACGTCGCGCGGCGGGCGACTCAGCGCTTGATGGACCAGACGTCGCCGTAGGTGCGCGTCGCGCCGTTCACGTCGGCGGTGGCGCCGCGGCGGGTGACGAGGCGGTTGCCCTCGGCGTCGAGGCGCTGCTCCTCGCGCTTGGCGCTCGACAGCTCGATGGAGCGCACACCAGCCGACGCCAGCGACCGCTTCTCGCCGCCGTAGCCATCCTTGATGCCGAGGCCGTATTTGCGCTCGAGCACCCGCAGGTCCTTCGCGTCGAGCGTGGTGTCGCCGCGGCGCTTGTCGACGAGGCCCTCCTTCTTCGCCAGGTGCTCGAGGGCGTCGAAGCCGTCAGAGAAGCCATCGGCTTTCCCGTCGCCGTCGAAGTCGGTGTGGTTGCCGATGAGGTCGCGCCCGTCCCTGCCGCCGCGGATGGCCAGCATCCCGCCGCGCACCTCGGCGAGGCTGTCCTTCTTCCCGTCGGCGTCGAGGTCGAAGTCGACGCGGCGCTTCATGGTGCGAATGCCACGGCCCGAGGTGTCGATGGTGAGCGGGTCGTCGCCGCCACCGCTGCCGCCGTCGCCACCGCCGCTGCCGCTGCCGCCGCCATCGCCACCGCCGCCTCCACCGCCGGAGTCGACAGCCGTCGAGGCCGCGGCCTGGGAGGCCGCGCTCGCCGCGCCCGAGGCGCTCGCCGACGCGTCGACGCGTGACGAGTCGCTCGAGACAGGGGTGCTCGCCGCCGCGTTCACCGATGCGTTCGCGTCAGCGGAGTCCATCGAGGCCACGCTCCGGCCGTTGACCTCGAGGCTGACTCTGAAGCGCACGTTCACCTGGCCGTTGCCAGCGAGGGCCTCGGCGGCGGTGGCCGTGCTCGCACGCTGGCCCTGTCCGGCGGCCTGGGCCCCGGCGGCGGTTGTGCCCTGCTGCCCGGCGGCCTCCCCCCCGTCGGCAGTTGCTCCCTCCTGGCCGGCGGCGTCGTCGCCCCCGAAGAAGGTCGACATGAGGTTCTTGATGAAGTCGGTGAAGAGCTGCACGAACTTGTTGGCCAGCGCCTCCTGGTCGGTGGCGAGCGCGGACCCCGGCTGCCCGGCCGTGTCGGCGTCATCAGCGGCCGTGGCGTTTCCGGCCGAAGCAGTGGGGCCCACCTGCATCTGCGGCTCGTCCTCGAAGCCGTCCTGCACCTCGAGCGCCTGGCGGGGCGCTGCCTGGCTGGACGGCGCGGTCGCGGCGCCCTGGCCCTGGGCCAGCTCGTTGAGGATGCTGCGCAACGGATTGGCGGAACTACGAAGCAGGTCGATGGACATGGTGTCTCCGGTGGGTTCCCCGACTGAGCTCGGGAGTGATGTGAGGCAGAGCAAGGGTGGTGCCGTCGTTGGCTGCGTGATGTTTCGCTGTGCTTGCGCGACGGGTGTGACGCCCCAGTCCTCAGTGGACGCGCGCGCTCCTGAAGCGCTGATCAGCTGGCTCGCGCCCTGGCCTCGAAAAGCGAAACGGGGAGCCCTCGTGTCGAAGAGCCCCCCGTTCCCTCTCTCGCTGGTGGTGTCGCGCCCGGCTTCACCCGTGGCCCCGAGAAGCGAAACAGGGAGCCCCTCGTGTCGAAGGCCCCCCGTTCCCTCTCTCGCTGGTGGTGTCGCGCCCGGCTCGCGCCCTGGCCTCGAGAAGCGAAACGGGGAGCCCCTCGTGTCGAAGAGCCCCCCGTTCCCTCTCTCGCTGGTGGTGTCGCGCCCGGCTCAGCGGATGTTGCGCGCCGTCGCTGACGCGGTGTCGGACTGCGCCTTGACGACGTTGGAGAGCGTCGTGAAGTACAAGCTGATGTTGTTCATCGCCTGCTGGTACGCCGCCAGTCCTTCTGGAAGGCTGCGGCGCCGTCCGGTGAGTCCATCTTGTAGTGCTGTGGATCCGGCTGACCACCCGCGAAGATCGTCCCGCCGGGAGCGCCACCGGCCAGGTTCATGGGCGCCGCGGCGCCGTTCTGGAAGCCGTCACGGGGCGCCGACTGGGTGGCGGTCTGCGTCGCGCCGGCGGTGGGGCTCGTGTTCAGCACTTTCGAGCTGGCGTTGGTCAGGCTGCGGAGGGCGGTGCGCGACATGGGGGCTGCTCCTGTGGGTGGCCCGAGTGAGCTCGGGGTGACGACCGCACAAAGCAACCGCGATGCCGACCGCGCCTGCGCCAGAGGTCGCGCGTCTGGCGAGGGCGGTGTGGGCTGAGCGTCTTCAGTGGCGGCGCGCCGCTCCAGTCCAGTCGGGGGACCGCGCCATCGTTGCTCACGACGGGGTCGCTCCTCACCGCGGCTCCGCCGACCGGTCCGGTGAGGACCTCGAGGCCACAGTGGAGCCGCGTGGCGCGTCGCGCAGAGGCCATCAGCCCACTCAAGCCCAGGGCAACACGGCCATCGCGCCTGGCACCGGACGTGAACCGGGCGTCGACAGGGAGTGCCCATGACACGCGCGGCCAGCGACCTTCTCGACTCGTTGCAGGACCCCGACTCGCGGGAGACCTCCACGCAGGCGCACGACGCGCGCGGCTCCGTCGAGGTGCTGCGCTGCGGGTGTGGCGGGAGCCTCGAGGTGCCCGTGCCTCCGCCGCCAGCCGCGGGCGGGCTCCTCAAGGCCGTCGTCGTGGCGTGCCCCGCGTGTCAGGCGCCGCTGACGATGGATCCGAACGTCGGGCGCGTCCTCGCGAGGCAGTGGCGTCTCGAGCGTCGCCTCGGTCACGGCGGCATGGGGAGCGTCTACCTCGCCACCGAGCTGCGGCTCGACCGCAAGGTCGCGGTGAAGGTGCTGCACCAGCACCTGGCCGCCATTCCCGAGTTTCGGGAGCGCTTCGAGCGCGAGGCGCGGGTGATGGCGAGGCTCGAGCACTCGAACCTCGCGACGCTCTTCGCGGTCGAGGTCGACCAGCAGGTGCCGTTCCTGGTGATGAAGGTGGTGCGAGGGCACACGCTCGGGTGGTTGGCGACCAGGCGTCCCGGGAGCTGGCCGCTCTCCGAAGTACTGCCCATCGTCGCCCAGATGGGCGCGGCGCTGTCCGAGCTGCACCGCTGCGGCTTCGTCCATCGCGACCTGAAGCCAGGCAACATCATGGTGACGGCCACCGGCCACGTGACGCTGCTCGACTATGGGCTGACGCGCACCACCGTCAGCACGCTCACCCAGCCGGGCGTGGTGCTGGGCAGCCCGACGTTCATGTCACCGGAGCAGGTGATGGCGCGCCCCCTCGACGCCAGGTCGGACCAGTACTCGCTCGCCCTCTTGTGCAGTCTGCTGTTGACGGGCCGGCTCCCGTACGCGGAGCGTTCGACGATGACGACGCTGCTGCAGCACGTCGAGCACGAGCCCGAGGCGGCGCACGTGTCGAACCCGGCGGTGCCGCGCGCGGTGTCCGACGTGTTGCTCAAGGCGCTGCGCAAGCGGGCGCAAGACCGTTACGAGTCGGTGGAGCGCTTCCTCGTCGAGCTCGGCCGTGCCGCGGGCTCCACCGCGGCGATGGCCGTCGAGGAGTCCCAGCGCGACGAGTTCCCGACGCATGAGCTGCCGAGCCGCAGGCCGACACCGGCGCCCACGAGGGCGACGCGCACGCCGAGGCAGGCTCCACCGAGGGCGCTGCGTACGGCGCCGCCACCACCGCCGGGCCCCGCGCCCACGGGGTCGGACGTCACGACGCTGGCGCTGCCTGCGGCGCCATCGAGCCCACGCCTCACCGGCCACGAGCTCGCGCGCGCGTTGGCGCACACGGTGATTCGCCCCGAAGCCGCCAACGCGACCGTCGAGGTCGAGGTCGAGGTGCCTTCGACGAGGCCGATGTCCGTGCCGGACCTGGCGCCGGGGAACGCCGTGAGCGTCTTCATCGACCGGTCGCCGCTCCCGGGGTTCATGCCGACGGTGTCCGACGCGCCTGGCGTGCCCGACCGTGCGCCTCCGCGAAGGGCCTCGAAGCAGGTGCGCGCGGTCGCGCCGGTGCCGGAGCTGCGGTGGAGACTGGTGGTGCTCGGCGCCCTCGCGATGACCCTCGTGCTGGTCGCGACGGTGCTCGTGTCCTGACCTGTCGATGCGGGCGCGTCGCTCCACCGCGTGCTCGCCGACCGGTGCGCCGGCCTGTGCAGGAGCATGAACACGGCGCCGATGATGATGACCGTCAGGCGCACCACGCCGACCGCCATCAGCCCACCCTGTCTGGCCGCCCAGTGCCTCCTCGAACGCTCTGGGTGATGGAGCACTGACCACGTTCGCGGTACCGTCTCCGACTGGTCGTTGGCTTCGGCCGTATCGGAAGCATGGAGTGCCGGAGGCGAAGCGCCTTGAACGAGTTGAATGTCGGGCGAATCATTCTCGGGAAATGGCGGCTCGACCGCTGCCTGGGCCAGGGTGGCATGGGCACTGTCTTCCTCGCGCGCGAGCTGTCCATCGATCGTGAAGTCGCGCTGAAGTTCCTGCACCCCTCGCTGGTGGCCCTCGATGAGTACCGCTCGAGGTTCGAGCGCGAGGCGCGTGTGATGGCGCAGGTCGAGCACCCCAACCTGGTGACCCTCTACGGCATCGAACACGACGGCTCGTCGCCCTTCCTGGTGTTGAAGTTCGTACCGGGCAAGACGCTCTGCAAGTTCAAGGGTGCGGGACCCATGCCGTTGAACGAGGCCATGCCGCTGGTGTTGCAGCTGGCGGCGGCCCTCCTGGCGCTCCACTCGAGGGGCTTCGTTCATCGCGACCTCAAGCCCAGCAACGTGATGGTCGAGCCCGATGGCCATGTCACGGTGCTGGACTTCGGGCTCACCCGCAGTGCTGCGCAGGACCTCACCAGGCCCGGCGTCACGCTCGGGAACCCTCAATACATGTCACCCGAGCAGGTGATGCGGAGCACGCTCGATGGGCGCAGCGACCTGTACTCGTTGGCCCTGGTGACGAGCGAGCTGCTCGTGGGCCACCGGCCTTATGGTGACGATGCGGGGCCTCAGCTGCTGCAGCATCTCGAGGCAGAGCCCGAGCCCGCACACGTCGGCAACCCGGCGCTGCCCGAAGCCGTCTCTTCGGTGCTGCTCAAGGCGCTGCGAAAGCGGCCCGCCGACCGCTTCGCCACGGTGGCGGCATTTGCCGAAGCGCTGGTGCGCGCGGCGGAGGTCGCTGCGCCTCAGCTTCCACGGCGTCACACGGCCGAGGCCATGCTGGGCGCTGGGCGCAACGCCGCGAAGCCCGCCGCCGTGCCTGCGCTGGAGTCCATGGCGCAGACCCTCGACGACCCCAGTATGGCCTCAGGGCCTCGGTGGACCCAGACGCTCAACGCCCCAGCGGAGCGACGGACCGTGCCTTCCCCCGCTCCGCACCCGGCGCCGTCCACCTCCGATGATGTCATCACGGCCGTCCTGCGCGATTCATCAGAGCCTCCGGGCGCGCAGCGCAGAATACCGTTGGAAGCCACCGTGACGGGCGGCGAGGTGACCGAAGGGACGGGCGTGGTCGTTGCGCCGACGCTCGTCCGCCGCGCGCTCGGTCCCGTGCCCGCGACCGAAGGGATCCTGCCAGCCCGGGACGTGCCGACCGCCCCGGAACGAAGCAGCTCACCGTCGTCCATCACGCTCGACGAGCGCCGGCCCGCGGCTTCGCCCGCCGGGGTCGCGACGACGCCCACTCAGCATGGGGTGAAGCGACGCCGACCGACCCGCCGGAGTTGAAGCCTCGCCCTCCGACAGAGCGCCCGCGATTCCAGCAACTCGAGGTCGCTGCGATCGTGATGACCTTCGGCGTGCTGGTGTTCCTGCTGGCGAGGGCGCTGGGCCGATCGACCCTGTGACGGGCGGTCTTCAGTGGAGTGGTGCTGCCTCACGCCGGTGCTCCCGAAGCCGACTCAACCCATCGAGAAGAATCGGCGTTGGAGCTGGCACCGCGCGTGAAGTGAGTCCCCCGTACACGGACCGTCGAGTGCCTCCGCGGGCTGGAGGACCTCGGCCCCGTCAGCGCCTGACGCACACGGCGCCGGGTCGCGTTGCTGCTCGACGCGCGCTGCTGACGCTCGCCACCGGAGACGCCCATGAACGCCCCCCTGCTGACTGCCTTCGCGCTCACCTCGATGACGGCCCTCGGCGCGCCGACGTTCGGCGTGCGGGGCGGGGCGGCGTTCGGGCACAGCCTCTCATCGGCGCAGACCGAGCGCTTCGGCCCGGGGCTCGCGCTGACGGCGACCCCGTTCGTCGAGGTGCACCCCTTCGTCGACCTGCAGGTGACGGCCTCGTTCGTCACGCTCACGGCCCAGGCCTGGAGGGCGGGTGCGAACGCGGGCGGTGTCGGGTCGCTCCTGGCTGGCGCGCGCGTGAAGCGGCCGATGAAGGAGCGCCTCGTCGCGCCCTGGCTCGACGTCGGGCTCGGGCCGGCCTGGTCGGGCGCTGCGCACCTGTCGCTGTCGGCTTCGGCCGGCGTGTCGTTGCGAGGCGACGAAGCCTGGCCGCTGTGGCTCGGCCTCGCGGTTCGCGTCGAGCACCTTGCGAAGCCGGTCGCCGTCGAAGGCTTCACCAGCACCGACGCGACGCTCGTCACCCTCGGCCTCTCGGTCGAGTTCAGCCCCGGTTCGGTCGAGAACGACCACGACCACGACGGAGTGCTCGACGCCGTCGATGCCTGCCCCGACGTCTTCGCTGAGACGCTCGATGGCTGCATGCCCGAGCCCATCGCGCCGCCCGCGCCACCAGCCCCCGCCGTCGCGCCTCCCTGTGATGGCCACCTCGACGCACAGGGCGCGTGCGTGCCCTACGCTGGCGTGCACGTCACGCCCGAGCGCATTGAGCTCGACGAGAAGATCTTCTTCGCCTTCGGGAAGACGGTCATCCTCCCTCGCTCGGAGCCGCTGCTGACCGAAGTGGCGCGGGCCCTGTCCGACGCGCCGGCGCTGTGTGTCCGCATCGAGGGCCACGCCGACGCGAAGGGGGCCGACGCCTTCAATCGCCAGCTGTCGGAGGGCCGCTCGGTGGCGGTTCGCGCGTTCCTGGTGGAACGGGGCGTCGGTGCCGAGCGCCTGACGACGAAGGGGTACGGCTCGTCGTTGCCACGCGATGACAACGGCTCGGCCGATGGTCGCGACCAGAACCGCCGCGTCGAGTTCGTCGTCGTCGAGTGTGGAGGCCCCCCATGAAACACCTCCCGAGGCTGTGACTGGCCACGGTGTCGGGCTGCCGGGGTTCGTTCACCATTTCCCCTGACGCGGCCGCGTTACCTCGGGCCCGGTGCCAACGCGTACCCGACGGCCGCGCCACCGACGATGACGGCGCCGGCGATGGCCCACACCCAGGGTGATTGGTACCAGGGGCGGGTGTCGACGACGACGAGCTGTGACGGCGCCTCAGCGCTGCCCGCGCGCGCGATGGTGGCCTGGGTGACATCGAGCGCTTCCACGAAGTAGTACGCAGTGAAGCTCGGGTCTCCCGTCGGCGACGGCAGCGCGGCGGTGCAGAGTTCGGCGTCACACGTCATCTCGCTCGAGGTGAACGGGCCGATGGACTTCGCCGACGAGCGGAGGAGCACCCGCGCCACTTTCTGCTCAGGGTCCGACACGCTCACACGAACGAGCGACGCGGCGTCTTCGCTCTGACGGTCTTTGACCTCCAGCCTCGCGCGCGCGAGCCACGCCTTCCGGGTGCGGGTCAAGAAGTCGACCTGCTTCTGCGCCGTGTCGGCCGGGAGCGCCAGCTTGGGGTCGAGCTCCAGGGCCTCGATGGCGCGGTTCTGCGCGGTCGCCTCGTCGCCCAGCACGAGGTGAATGAAGCCAAGCTCGAACAGCGCGAGGGAGCGCTCCTTCACCGGGCGCTCAGGCGTCGAGAGGTAGCGCTGGTACTCGACGACGGCTTCTTCGTAGCGAAGCTGCTCTCCGAGCCTTCGCGCATCGAGCAGGCTCTGCGGCGTGCCTGCATTCGAGGCCGCCAGCACACTCCCAGACGGATCAGGCAGCACCAGCAGGCGCGGCGCATCAGGAGCCACCGCGAGTACGAGCGAGAGCAGAACGTTCACTCGCCGGTTGTCCTACGGACGAGGTGCCTTGGGAAGCGAGAGCTCAGCAGACGGTCAGCACCTGGAAGCACCGCGTGAAGTCGGCCTTCACACGCTGAAACCCGTTCTGCGGCACGGGACGGTCACGACTCAACGCTGCCAGGACGCCCGGAACCACACGGCTTCGTCGTCGAACCGGACGACCTCGACCCGGGCATCGACCGCCTTCGCCTCGCGGAGCCCTGCGAGGACGATGCCCTGGCAGACGTACCGGGTCGGCCCGCGCTCATTCATCCACACCTCGTAGGTCGTCTCATCGAGCCGGGTGACGGTCGCCTCCGCGTAGTTGTTGCCCGAGCGGAAGTTCTGCCGCGCTCGCGCGAGAGCCCGGTGCGGGCCGAGCACGCGCACCACGCCCATCAACGCGCGCCCGAGAAAACCACTCGCGAAGCCTTCGACGACGGCCTCCCCGAGCAACCGCAGGCTGTCTTCGACCGGGAGCGAGGGGTGCAGATGCTTCGCAGCCGTCAGACAGCACCTCGTCCACACCTCAGCCGGGTACGCGGGCAGCAGACGTTGGGTGAGGTCGACCCCCTCGGCCTTCAACGCGATGGACAGCGTCGGCGTCATGCGAGCCCGCAGCGCCGTGACGAACAGGCCCTCGATGGTCTGTTCGAAGACCACCCGCTCCGCGGCAACCGATGGCGGTGACATTGAGAACAATCTACCGACCACGAGGCCGCTGGGCGCGAATCTTTCGCTGCGCGGGCGTCACCCGGCGAGGACCAACAGTCATGCCGAGCACCCTCCCAGATTGGCATCAGGGTCAGCTCCCCCAAAGAGGGACTCGTCGAGCTCCTTGAAGACGCCCTTGCTGTCACCCAACGACGACCGCTCCGGCCTGCGCTGCGCCGGAGCCGTTCATCGGCCTGGGGGCGGCGCGTCAGGGGCGGCGGCGCCGAATCATCGCCAGCATCGCAAGGCCCAGCCCAGCGAGCGAGGCGTCGAAGGGAACCGCGCTGCAGCTGCCGGGCTTCTGGGTCGAGCCCCCGTCCGGCGTCGCCGTCATCTTCAGTGACGACACGGCTTCCTTCTTCTCGGGATACGCGCGGTCTGGGAAGACGAGCTTCGCCTGCAGTTGAAGGTCGTACTCACCGTCGACGTCCGAGGTGAAGCTCGGCACGCTCTGGTCCAGGTACGCGTACTGGTAGTGGTTCGACATCGTGACGGCGCCGGTCGGGTTCTCGACCGCAGCGGTGCTCCCAGAAGGGCGAGCGACGACCGTCCACGTGTATTCGATGGCGGCGCCGTTGCGGTTGGCGAACAGCGGAAGGCGGAACTTCTCGCCGCGCTTGAGGGTCACGAGACCGCCAGCGTGCACCTTGAACACACCGCCCGGGTCGAGACAGTCAGCCTTGTTGGACGGGTCGATGACGAGGCAGAACTTCGCGTCACACGAATCGCCGAGCCCGTCGAAGTCGCCGTCAGCCTGGTCACGGTTCCGCACCTGCACGCAGTTGTCCTTGCCCGTCGCGGTCAGGTCCACCAGCTTGTCGTTGAGGCCGTCGCCGTCGACGTCGAGGTCGCACACGTCGCCCTGACCGTCGCGGTCGAGGTCCTGGTTGTTGCTGTTGGCCGTGAACGGGCAGTTGTCGACGTGGTCGAAGATGCCGTCGACGTCCGAGTCGCGCTTGCAGAGCTGGCCGGGGAGGTCGACGTTGGTCGCCGTGCTGATGATCGGACAGAGGTCGTCGGTGTTGGGGAAGCCATCACCGTCGAGGTCCATGTCGCAGACGTCGCCAAAGGCGTCGCCGTCGAGGTTCGCTTGCACGCCATTGATGGCCCTGTTCGGAATCGACGCGCAGTTGTCGAGTGCGTTGTCCCTGAGGTCCCCGTCGAGGTCACCGTCACAGGTGTCGCCCAGGCCGTCGCCGTCAGTATCGAGCTGACTGAAGTTCGACGCGCCCGAGCAGTTGTCGCAGCTGTTGCCGACCCCATCGCCGTCGGCGTCAATCTGGTCGCGGTTCGACGCGAAGGGACAGTTGTCGACCGAGTCGCCCTTGCCGTCGCCGTCAGCGTCATCGGTGTACGCGAGCGTCTTGCCGTCGTCGGTGTACGCGACCCACACCGAGCAGCCGCACCCGCAGCCGCAGCCACAGCCTCCACCGCCCTGCTCCTTGGGCCTGCCGCACTCCGGGTCGAGACACTCGGGGTTGGTGCCGTTTCCCAGCTGGGCGAAGGCAGAGGGCGCGAGCAGGCACACGACGGCTGTCAACGGCATCAGGGCACGTTTCATCGGCGACTCCAGGTGAGTGGGTGTTCACCGAGAAATGCCCCGCGCCCGAAGAACCCTTCCCACTGCCGGGGCAGACGTAGGCCGTGGTGTGTGAACTCCCGTGAACACCCGGGTGGCGCGGCGCTGATCAACCGACGCTGCGCTCGGTCAGACGCGTCGAGGCCTCCGTCGAAGCCCTTCACCGAGCCCTGGGCCTGGGCGTCTCGACGGTGCGCCGCAGCAGCTGGTGACTCTGGGAGAGGACGCGCGGTGTGCTCGCGACCTCGAAGTCGACACGCAGAAAGGGGCCGGAACCGCATGGCTCCAGCCCCTCGAGCACGTCAGGCTGTCAGACGCTCAGCGAATGCCGGGCGGGGGCGGCGGCACGGGGCCACCCGGCAGCGGGCCACCAGGACCCGGAGGAGGCGGGTACGGGTTCCTGCGCTGCGGAACCGGCGCGGGCGGCGTCGGCATGTTGCTGGGCGCGTTCGGCAGCGGCACCACATACTGCGGCATGGGCGGCCGACCGAGACCACCAGTCGGATTCGTGCGCTCGATCTGCCCCTCGTAGCTCGGCGGCGGCGGCGGAACGATGGCAGAGCCGGTCGAGGCGCCCGGACGTCCACCCGGGCCGATGTACGCGTCGCCCGGCGGCGGAACGATGGCGGAGCCGGTCGAGGCACCCGGACGTCCACCCGGGCCGATGTACGCGTTGCCCGGCGGCGGCGCCGCAGAACCACCCTGCATGGAACCCGGCCCGATGTACCCGGGCGAAGGGGGCGGGGGTGAGGTCCCCATGCCCGGCCGGCCGATAGGGCCGATGGAGCCGGGCGACGGCGGAGGGGGCGGTTGCGCGCCAGAGGTGCCGAACGAACCTGTCCCCGGAGGTTGAACGAAACCACCACCTGGGGGCGGCGGAGGCGAGCCGACGTTCCCAGGAGGACGAGGCGCACCGTTAGAGCCACCGAAGTTGCCCGGCGGCGGCGGTGCACCGAAGTTGCCCGGCGGCGGCGGCGCACCGAAGTTGCCCGGCGGCGGCGGCGCACCGAAGTTGCCCGGCGGCGGCGGTGCACCGAAGTTGCCCGGCGGCGGCGGCGCACCGAAGTTGCCCGGCGGCGGCGGCGCACCGAAGTTGCCCGGCGGCGGCGGCGCACCGAAGTTGCCCGGCGGCGGCGG
>JBBAQZ010000029.1:0-32348 GCA_040400045.1 Myxococcaceae bacterium | reverse complement strand
GCGCACCGAAGTTGCCCGGCGGCGGCGGCGCACCGAAGTTGCCCGGCGGCGGCGGGGGCGGCTGGTTGCCGAAGAAACCACCCGGCGGAGGACTGCCCGGCTGCACCGTCCCAGGACGTCCACCCGGAGGCGGTGGGGGCTGGTTGCCGTAGAAACCACCCGAAGACGGTGGCGGCGGCGGCTGCGCGAAACCGCCACCTGGCGGCGGCGGGTTGCCCATGTTCCCAGAGCGGGCCGGGGGGGGCGGCGGCGGCTGACCCCAGAACGCACCGCCAGCGGGCGGCTGGTTCACTACGGCCGGCGGCGGCTGGTTGAAGCCCTGATTGTAGCCCGGGTTCACCGGCACCGCGGCGTGCCAGCCAGCGGGCGGTGACATGTAGCTGGGCGGTCGACGGTAGGTGCCACGCGGCGGGTAGTAGGCCGACGGCGGCGCGTATCCCGGAGGCGGATAGGTGATGGAGACGTTCGGCGGCGGCAGCGGGTACGTGCCCGGCGTGCCGAGCGCGTCGTAGTACCGGTAGCCGTCATAGAAGACGTAGCACTCGCGCCACTCGTCCCAGTAGTAGGTGTTGGCGCACGGCATTCGCGGGTCGCAGGTGGCGACGTACGACGCCGTGGTGTTCACTGGCGTGCGGTACTCGTACGTTCGAACCGTGCAGGCGCTCGTGAAGAGCCCAAATCCCAGCAGCGGTACCCCAGTCAACAAGCGGCGCATGGTGTTTCCTCGTTTCGTGGACGGCGGCGGATCAGACGCGCGTCCGACCGCGTTGATTCAATCGCAGGAGCGACCCAAACGCATTATGCGCTGTTGTGCGCATGCGTCGAATCCTCTTTGTTTTCGCAGGGTCTGCAGTCCTTCTGGCGTGCGGTCAACCCGCCGGCCCCGAGCGGGGCACCGTCATCACGCCGGGCGTCGGCATGGTGTCCTGGGAGGTACGCACCAACGGCACCGACCTGGTGCCCGTGACCGTGTTCTTCCCAGCGACGGACGAGGGCTTCGCGAACGGCACCAACCTGCCCGCGCTCGTCTCCGTACAAGGCGGTGCGGTGAACCCCGCGCGTTACTCCTGGCAGGGCATCGAGCTGGCCAGGCGCGGCTACGTCGTGGCCATGCCGCGCCACCCGCTCGACCTCGCCTTCTTCGCGGTCGACTTCGGCCAGACCGCGCGGCGAGTGCTCGTCTCGCCACAGACCGCGGGGGTCTTCACGACGAAGTCCGTGCTCGACGGCGTCGTCGACCCGGGCCGAATCGCGGTCGCGGGCCACAGCCTCGGCGGCGTGGTGACGATGAAGCTCGCGCTCGCCGGTGGTTTCCAGGCGGCCGTCGTCCAGGCCAGCTACTCGGACCCGGCGGACGACGGGAAGCTGCCGGCCCTCGCGATTCCAACGATGTACCTGGCGGGCCAGAGCGACTGCATGGCGAAGGAGCAGCAGGTGCGTGCGGGCTGGGCGAAGGTGTCTTCGCCGACGGCGCTGGTGGTGCTCGAGGGCGTCACGCACTTCCAGTTCAGCGACTCCGACGCCGAAGACGTGAAGCGAAGCTGCATTCCAGTGACGAGCCTCGACGACGCGCACGAGCGAATCCTCGCCGCGATGACTGGCTTCCTGGGCGCGGCCCTCGCTTCGCCGCCAGCCGTCGGTGAGGCGCAGCTGCGTACGATTCCGTCCGCCATCGTGGAGGTTCGATGACTCGAACGTCTTCGTTGAGCGTCGTGGTGGTGATGCTCTGTGCTGGCTTCGAGGCGCGGGCCGAGGCCGGCTGGCTCACCTCGCGTGGGCGCCTGCTACCTGAGACCGTCATCGAAGCCTTCGTCGGCACGCGCTCCTTCGGCGCGGGCTTCGTGCGCACCGACACCAGCAACCCGCGCGCAGGCCTGTCGTTCGAGGGCGTCGTGGGCTTCACCGACCGTGACGCTGAGGTCCGTGGCGCGCGGGTGTGGCAGCTCGGCGACGCACGGTTCGCGACGGCCTCGGTGTCGCTCGGAGGAGCCGCCTTCGTCGTGCCCGATCGCGCCTTCGACCTCGGCATCGGACCGCAGGCCCAGCTCGCGCTGACGCTGGGCGGCAGGGTGTTCTCGGTCGACCTCGCGCTCCAGACCGGGCTCGAGGTCTTCCTGCGTCAGCAGGGCGCGCCGCGACTTCCCCAGCGCGCGGCGGTCGGCCTTCACCTTCGCGTTTCGGAGTTCACCGTCGCGGTGATGGCGCGGGCGGGGGCGGACGTCATGCCCGGGCGCAACTTCGTCGGGCGGGGTGAGGTGATGGTGAGCGTCGGCTGGCTTGGCCTCGACACCGCCCTCGCGCGGGAACGACCCGAAGCCCCACCGACCCCCGGCAACCCGGGCTGATCATTCCTCGCGTTCAGAGTGGAAAACGACGGCCCGACCGGTACAGTCCGAGGGATCTTCCGGCATATCGGCCGAAAGCCTCAAAGGGGAATGAAGACATGAAGCGTGTCCTCGCAGCTCTCGCTGCATCGTCGTGGCTCGTCGCATGCGGTGGCGGAAACACCATGCCGACGCCGACCAGCCCGCAGCAGTACGACCAGACCCAGAAGCCCGTCTCACCCAAGGGCAGCATCGTGGTGCGCGTCATCGACGTGGGCACGGCGAGCCCGCTCGATGGCGTCACCGTCAAGGTGCTCGGGAGCGACACGACCGGCACCACCAACGCTGACGGCGTCTTCAAGTTCGATGGCCTCGTGGTGAACAGCTCGTACACCTTCATCTTCGAGAAGGCCGGCTACCTTCGCGCCCGTCAGGCGGCGTCGCTTCAGGGCAGCGCGGGCAACTCGCCCCTCGAGAACTCGGTCACCAGCTTCAGCATCGACCTCTTCCCGGCGAACGGGAGCGTCACGGGCTTCGTCTTCCTGCCCAACGGAAACCCCGCGCCGAACGCGACGGTCTACGTCGACCAGCGCAACAGTGTCGGCTCGACCTCGGCCGAGTCCATCGTCTCGGCGACGACGAACATGGACGGCTCGTTCACCCTGATGGGCCTGGCGACGAGGCCCACGGGCCAGTTCACCCAGATCTTCGCGCGCTGGTACGACGAGAACGGTGACATGCAGGCCGACTACGCAAGCACCAGCCAGAACGTGACGCTCTTCCCGGGTCAGCCTGGCCGCGTCTTCATCACCTACTCGGCGAGCTCGGTCGGCCAGCAGATCATCGCGTCGAACGTGTTCGACGGGCAGGTCGCCGCCGGTGAAGATCTTCAGTTCACGTTCGCGTTGCCCCTCTTCACGGGCACGCTCCAGGGCATGGCCGCCTCGCCGTGGGTGCTGACGCAGACCAGCAACAGCAGCGTGAACATTCCGGTCGAGGGCACCTTCATGAGCGCGACCGAGCTGCGCGTGAGGCCCGCGCTCAACTCGCTGCGTGAAGGCGAGCGCTACCGCCTCGCGCTCTCGCTCCGAAACGCCTCGACCACTCAGGGCACCACTTCCTCGTTCAACACGAACATCGACTTCCAGGTTCGCCCGGCGATGGTGGTGCCGTTCACTGCGCAGGTGACGGGCCTGAGCGTCACCAACAACACCCCTGTTGGCGGCCCGTACGGACCGACCTTCTTCGACTCCAGCTCGAACAGCTTCCTCGTCGGTTTCACGCCGGCCGTGGGTGCGGTTCGCTACGAATTCTTCGCTCGCGACACGCGCACCAACCCCAACTACGTGCGGGTGCAGCAGCTCGACGCAACAGGGGGAGCGCGCATCGAGACGACGGTCGTCCTGCCCAACACCTTCAACCTGCCGTTCTCGCAGCCCCTCGCCGGGAACAATCGCGTCAACTTCGCGGTCGTGGGCATCGACGCCTTCGGCACGCGCGCGCCGTTGATGGCCGCGACGCCGGTTGAGGTTCGAGACACGGTTCCCCCGACGTCGACTGGAGTGACCCTCGTCGGTGGTGGAACGGCCGACGCCATCAACGACACAGCCGCACCGTCGACCATTCGGCTCCGCATCGCCTATTCGGAAGCGATGGACCCGATGTCGATGGTCACCTTCACCACGGCCGCGACGCCAACCCCGATGGCTGCGTGGGCCTGGGAAACGACGACCGCAGGCATCCTGACGCTGACCATCGCCGCCAACAGCGACGCCACGGGTCCGTTCGTGATTCGCGGTGGCCGCGACTTTGCCGGCAACGAAATCATTCGTGCTGGCGACCTGGTCGGCAGCCTGGGCGGTCGCCGCGAGCTGCTCGCGAACGGCGAGTTCCAGATGGGCGCGGCGTGTGGCCTGGGGAGTTGGACCCCCTCAGGCAACGGCCCGGCCCCTACCGCGGTGAACAACAACGGCGCCGTCGCGGGTTCGACCAGCGGGTGTGCAGCAGTCCTCGGCTCGATTCCGGGCGGAGCGCCGGGCACTGGCCGTTCGCGCATCTCTCAGGACGTCACCCTGACGCCGTTGATGGGCACCGGCTTCAGCTACCAGTTCACTGGCCGGCACCGCGCGGTGAACGTGCCGAACACTGCGGCTCCGGGGGCGGTGTACGCGTTCGGGTGCCGGGTCACGACGCCCCTTGATGTGCTGATCCTGCCGCTGTTCACCTCGAACCCGAACGTCGGCTACCAGACTTCCCCTGTCGTCGACCTCAGCGGGCAGGCGGGCAATACGATTCGCATCCTGTGCGAGACCGAGAACATCAACATGATGGCCCCGGGCTTTGGCGCGATGTACCTCGACGAGCTGTCGGTCGCGCTCGTGAAGCCGGGCACGCTCTAAGTCGCTCTCCCAGCATCGTTTGGGCGGCGGGCCGGGTGGGCGACCATCCGGCCCGTCGTGTTTCTGGTTTCGATGGCGCCCGCTTGGCGCGCGATGCGCTCCACGAGATGGTGAAGCTTCCTCACGCACTGAGTCGTTCGTGAATCGTCGTCGCTGGCCGAGTCGGCGACGATCGAGCCTGTCGTGTTTCTGGTAGCTGAAACGGATGCACCGACTGACCCTGTGCGTGGCACTGGTGGTGAGCGCTTGTGGAAGCTCAACCGCGCGTCGAGGCCCTGCCCGCGGCGACTCCAACATCGACGGCTGATGTCCGATGTCCGGGCGCCACGCGCCTCGGGTGCTCCCGTCGAGGGGAGACTCCGAGCGCGACGTTCCCTCCCGAAGACGTCACCTTCAGGGACCGACGCGCGTGCGTGAACAGGGCTTGGGGCTCTCCCACCTGCCCCCTCCAGTCCTCGTCCGTGGCCTGGACGCGCGTCACCCTCTTGCCGGTCGGCGCCCTCTCGTCACGCACCTGGAGAGGGAGAGACGAGACCGGGCGAGAAGCGGTGCTCCGGGAAGTGCCCGAGGGCACGACGCCCTGGAGGAGCAACACCACGGCCAAGGGCATCGTGCCGCTTCGAGAGGTCGTCAGCATCGAGGGCCGGCGCTACGGCGTGTGGGACCTGTTCCCGGCCGAGTCGCTCCAGGAAGTCGTCGAGCGGTTGTTGGAAGCAGGCGACGTGGTGCCGCTCGGCTTCGTGAGCCGCGTGGTCATCGACGCCGCGCGCGCGCTGGTGGCCATCACGCCGATGCGCGCCCACGGCGGCCTGTCGGACGGCAGTCTGCTCATCGCGACGAACGGCGGAGTCGCGGTGATGGACTCTGGGTGTCCCCGGCCGGGCCGCTTCACGCCGAGCGGAGCGCCGAGCTTCGTCAACGATGTCTTCGCCCTGGGCGCCGTGCTGCACGCCGCGCTGACTGGCTTTGGAGGCATGTACGCGGACGCCATGACCGAGGGGCTCCAGCTGCCTTCGCCCTCGCAACTGCACGACGAGTGTACGCCCGCCGTCGACGACATCGTGCAGCGGGCCGTCGCGCGCAACGTCGAGCAGCGGCACCCGGACCTCGCCCTCTTCGCCGACGAGCTCGAGGCGGTGCTGGGAGACCAGCTCTTCTCGCTGGCACAGGTCGCTCAGTTCGTCGCCGGAGCGAACTCGCGGCCTCGCCCCCCGGCACCTGACGCCGACCCCGGCCCCGCGCTGGGCATCGACGAGGTGCCGACGGGCGAGCACCAGCCCCCGGGCAACAAGGAAACCCTCACGGACCTGCCCCCCATCGAGTTCCAGAAGATTCCGGCAGGGACGCAGCCAGGAGCACCACCAGCCGACGCCTTCTCCGCGCTGGCCCTTCCACCCGAGCGCGAGCCCTTGCCCGGCATTCCGATGTCGACGCAGCCCGGTGTTCCCGGCGCCGCGATGCTGGCGGCCCCCCCCGCACCGCCTGGCGGCTTCCCTGCCGGTGTTGACGCCGAGGGCCTCGTCTGGCGCTCGAGGGGTGGGCGCCCCTTCGTCGGCGCCGCCCGGAGTTCCCCTCGACACGCAGCCACGACCGCAGCTCGCGCCGAAGGCCTCGGCACCAGCCCGACCGTCCGCGGGTGTTCCGCTCGAGACGCAGCCGCGCCTGCAGCGGCCGAAGCCTGACGCCCCTTCGGCCACCGGTGACGATGGCTCTTCGACGGGCCCGCGCGACGTCCCCATCGGTGCGAGCTCGGTGTCGGACGCGAAGCTCGAGTGGGCGCAATCTCAGGCGCGCGTTCCGACCCCGCCGCTGGGCATTCCTGCGCTCGGTGACCCGGGCGGCGAGGAGGTCGGGCGAGCAGACGACGGGGTCGAGCGGCGCGAACCCAGGAGGATCCGTCCCATCCCGACCCGTCGCGCACCGGACACCTCGGGGACAGCCCAAGAGCTGTCGGGCGTCTCGGGCGCGGGGCCCAGCCTCACCGACGTGAAGCCGGCGTCGTCTGGCTCGCTCAAGCTCATCGCGGTGCTGCTGGTCGTCGTGGCGGGTGTCTTCGCGGCCATGGCGTGGAAGCTCAAGGGCGGCGAGCCGTCGACCATCGCGCGCGTGAGGCCCATCCTCCTGCTCGATGACGACGCGCCGACGTCGCCGGTCGAAGCGGCCCCAGCACCCGGGGCAGACGGCCGAGTGGTGCTCGCTGTCTCCGATGCCGATGGTGGGGAGCCAGAGGAGGACGAGGAAGAAGACGCCGGGGCGTGGGCCAGGGACGACGCTGGGTCGACCCCCTTCGACGCCGGCGCGAAGCCACGGCCCCTCAAGAAGAAGCCGACGAAGCGCAAGCGTCACCGCTGAACGAGACGGCCCGGGTCCGAGAACTCGTCCCCCAGAGGAACGACGTTCGCGGCGGCCTCAGCGCCCACACCCGTGTCGTCGAGCTCCGAGCGCCGTCAACACTGAAGGCGAGGGCCGACGTTCACGACGCCAGCGGAGGCAGCCGAACCTCAGATGCATCGAGGACCTCGCCGCGGCACCCGACACGACGGCGCCTTCACAGCCGCACGTCGGCCAGCAGTCGACGCGCTGGGGGCGACAACTTCCGCGCTCTGGGTTTCACGTCGCCCTTCCTTCGCGCAACCATGAAGAGCACGCTCTTGTCTCGATGACGTCCTTGCCGCCGGGCGCACCACGCGAAGTGCTGGCTGAACACCTCGCCGACGCGCTCCGCAGAGGCGACGTGGTGCACGACGCCGAGTTCGACGCGCTGCTGAGCCTTCACCCGCGGCAGAAGTCCAGCGCGTTCTGGTCTGCCATCGAGGTGGCGCAGACGGCCAGCCACTGGTTCACCGAAGCCGGGGCGACCCGCGTCCTCGACGTCGGCGCCGGCGTCGGCAAGGCCTGCGCGGTGATGGCGCTCGCCTCGGGCCACCGGGTCTGGGGGCTCGAGCAACGCGGCGCGCTCGTCTTCGAAGCGAGGAAGCTCGCGCAGAAGCTCGGCGCCGAGGTCGTCATGGTGGAAGGCCAGCTCGACGCCATCGACCCGTTTCGCTTCGACGGCTTCTACTTCTTCAACCCCTTCGCCGAGCACATCGCCGACAAGTACGAGCTCTACGACGCCGGCATCGTCCGCTCGCTCGACACCTACCTGAGAGACGCGAGGACCGTCGAGCGCTGGCTGCGGGAAGCGAGCCTCGGCACCGCGATGGTGACGTACAACGGGCTGGGCGGGCGCATTCCGTCGTCGTGGGTCTGCCGGAAGAAGGAGCGCCTCGCCGGCAACGTGCTGCGGCTCTGGGTGAAGGAGCGCGAAGCGAGCGACCGCGAGGCCTTCGTCGAGGTTCAGGACCTGCTCATCACCGCGAGCATGCTGCAGCGCCTCGCGAAGGCGCACCCGCAGAGCCCGCTGGAGGACCTGCTCGTCTCGCGCCTCGTCGCCGACTGGAAGCCCTGAGTCGTCAGCGCACGCCCGACAGCGTGCCTGAGTCGTCGTCTTCGTCGAGCACCTCGAAGATGGCCGTGCGCACGCGGCTGCCCAGCAGGGGCCGCTCGCCCAGGGGAGTCACGTCGAAGCGCGCGCCGACCGCCGCGAGCGTCTTGCCCGTGATGAGGACCTGCCCCGCGTCGGCCGACTGACACAGCCACGCGGCGACGTTCACCGGATCGCCGATGGCCGCGGAGTCGAGCCGCGCCTCGGTGCCGACGGAGCCCGTGAGCACCTTGCCCGTGGTGAGCCCGACCTTCAGCATCAGCCGCTCACGCTCCGGGCGCTTCTGCATCGCGCGCTCCCACTCGGCCTTCAGCACCATCGCCGCGCGCACCGCACGAATGGCGTCGTCGCCTTTGCCGTACGGCGCGCCGAAGAGCGCCCTCACCGAGTCTCCGGCGAACGTGTCGACGGTGCCCTCGAAGCTGAAGATGAGAGGGGTCGCCACCCTGGAGAACTCGCTGAGCAGGTCGGCGACCTGGGCTGGCTTCAACGTGAACGCGAGGTCGGCGAAGCCCACGAGGTCGGCGAAGAGCACCGTCACCTGCTTCTCTTCGAGCTGCGAGAGCTTCACCGTCTTCTGGGCCAGCTCCCCCAGGCGACGCTCGACGACGTCGGGGCCGTGGAAGCGCTCGAGGGCAGCGCGGAGCCGGTCTCGTGAGGGCGGCTGCGACGAGAACTTGTGCATCGCCGTCTGGAGCAACTGCGTGAGCGCGGTGCACACGTCGAGGAGCGCCTCGACGGGCTCGTCGTTCACCTGGGTGCGGTTGAGGTACAGCACCCCCTCGAAGGGCGCCTTCTGGCCGATGGGCACGCAGAGCACCTGGTCGATGCCGTAGAGCACCACGCTGTCGCGCCCAGCGAAGCGGCTGTCGTCGCGCACGTCGGCGACCGCGATGGCCTGCCCCTGCGCGAGCGCCGCCTCGACGATGGCGTCAGACACCGGCACTTCGCCCTTCGAGAGCTTCTTTGCGTGTCGCACCGCCGCGGGCACCAGGACGCCAGTCGGGTGGCGCACCAGCACGACGCCGGTCGAGGCGCCCACGCGCTTCATCACCGTGTCGGTGGTGTCATCGAAGAAGGACTGCAGCGTCGGCGCCGTCGCCAGCCGCTCGGCCACGCGGAACAACATCACCAGCGAGTGGAACGCGACCGGATACGATGGCCCGTCGCTGCGCACCTCGGCCTCGTTCTCGTCGGTGTCCGAGGCCGCGCGCCGGCTGACCTTGTTCGGCACCGGCGGCGGCTCGTGGTCTTCGACCTCGAAGGATATCGAGTTGTCGAGCACCCGCCGCACGATGGAGTCTTGAATGTCGCGCGCCATCAGCACCGCGTGCGAGACGTCGACGCCGCGGCCGAAGCGCCGCACCACGCCGCCGCCGCCTGCGTCGACCATCTCGGTCGCGGCGGTCTCGGCCGTGGTGGGCTGCCGCACGACGAGGGAGTTCTCTCCCACCGCCACGACGTCACCGGGCTTCATCGGCGAGGTGCCGACCACCTTGTCGCCGTTCAGGCGCGTGCCGTTACGGCTGCCGAGGTCTTCGAAGACGAGAGCGTTGCCGGTGACGTGGAACCTGGCGTGCTTTCGCGAGACGTGGTCGCCCGACAAGACGACGTCGTTCTCGTCGGCCCGGCCAACGTGGGTAGTGCCTTCGGGCAGGTCGTACTTCGTGTCGAAGTAGCCAGGGCCGTTGATGACGAGCTGCCACATCGGTCTGCTCAGTATGCCGCAAGGCGACGCAAAGGCCCCAGAATGAATCCGCCGTACGCGCCTCGAAGGCCAGGCGACCCGAGACGCCCCGGATCGGCATCGGGGCTGACGGCAGAAAGCCGTCAGTCCCCTACCGCTGCGCCTCGCGCACTGCATCGTGCGCTCGACGTCCGGGGCGAATACCGTGGCTGTGCTGCGAGAAGGTCGGGTCCACCATCGGCTGCAACACCTGCTCCCGAGAGGACTTCCACCTCGTATCCAGGCCCGTGCTGGGCACACAAACGACGAAGCCCGCCGCTCCTCGAAAGGAGACTGGCGGGCCACGACGACCGGCGATGGCAGCGCAGCCTTACTTCTTCGCTTCCTTGGTGCTCTTGCCGGCGCGGTGCTTGGTGCCTTCGAAGAGCGCCTTCATGTCGACGGCGGCTTCCTTCTTCGCGGCGAGGATGGTGTTCACGGCGCGCAGAATCTTGGTGCGCACCTTGCGAGCCACGGGGACCTCGGCGGCCGCTGCGTCGACCTGCTTCAGCGTCACGCCACGGCCCATGCGCTCGGGCTTCTTGAGGTCGAGCTCAGCGTACTTCTTGGTGGCGAGCTCCTTGTTCTGGCGCTTGGCGACGCGCTTGACGAGCAGGGTCCGCGAGGCGGCGTCCCACGTCTCGATGCGCTTGCTGGTGTCCTGCACCTGCTTGGGGGTGATTTTCTTCGACTCGAGGAAGCTCTTGAACGTGCCCATGCGTGTTGACTCCGGAAAAGGGGTGACCAGACGGCTGGCCGTGATCGGGAAAGAGGGCGCCTCTTGCCCCACGTCAGAGGGGATTGCAACTCGGGTGAGCCTCTGAACTTGATCACAGAACGCCTTTGTGAGTAAGGGGCTCGCCTTCCGTTTCGACTCACCTCATCCCAAGGCAGCAACTCCACATGGCCAAGACCTCGTCCATCATCAAGAACGACCGCCGCCGCGCAATGGCGCTGAAGTTTCGCCCCAAGCGCCTCGAGCTCAAGAAGATCATCAAGAACCCCGCGACGTCGGTCGAAGACCGCGCCGCTGCCATGGCGAAGCTGCAGAAGCTGCCCCGTGACGCGAGCCCCATTCGGGTCGTCGCGCGCTGCCGCGTGACGGGTCGCCCCCGCGGCAACCTTCGCAAGTTCGGCCTCTCGCGCATCATGTTCCGCGAGAAGGCTCTCGCGGGCGAGCTCACCGGCGTCGTCAAGGCGAGCTGGTAACCCCCTTCGTCTTTCCCAAAGGAACTCACACCATGTCCCGCGTATGTCAGGTGACGGGCAAGCGCCCGATGGTTGGCAACAACGTCAGCCACGCCAACAACAAGACGAAGACCCGCTCGCTCCCGAACCTGCAGAAGCACCGGTTCTGGCTGGCCTCGAAGAAGAAGTGGGTGACGCTGCGTGTCTCGACGCACGCCTTGCGCATCATCAACGTCAAGGGCATCGAGGCGGTCTACGCCAAGCTCGAGCGTGACGGCGAAGTCTAAGCCTCCCAGCGCTCCGTCAGTGCCCGAAGCCGTCGTGGAGCCCTCGTGCTCCCGGCGGCTTTGGTGTTTGGAGGTTCTGGCGAGGGACTGGCGACGCCGCGCGAAACGGGCGAGCTTCGGGGTCCCCCGCTCTCCTGGAGTTCCTCAACATGCTGCCGGTCATCGTCGCTGCTTTCCTCGCCGCTGATGGCGAACCCGCTCGCAAGGTCGTGTCACCTGCGCAGCCGAGCCCGACCGCCGAGACCGAGCAGCCGACGGTGGCGGTGCCGCCCCTGCCCGTCACGAAGGCGCCGGCCCTGCGCGCGAGGCTGACGGAGAAGGTCGAGACGACGAAAGGGCAACCGCCGCCGCCGCCCTCGAACCGCAAGCTCGAGCTCAGGCGGGTCGTCGACGGCGAAGAGACGCCGGTCTGCACGCTCCCGTGCGACCTGATGGTGCCGCTGCCACAGCAGGAGTTCGTCGTCACCGGCCCCGAGACGACGACGTCGGCGAAGTTCTCGCTGAAGGAGCTCGCGCGGAACGAGCGCATCGACGCGACAGTGAAGCCAGGCGACCGCGGCCTCTGGGCGCTGGGGCTGGCCGGCACCATCATCGGGAGCCTCGGCGTGGCGACGGGAGCGACCCTCTCGCTGGTGGGCCTGGCCCGGAGGACGGACGTGCTGACGCTGAGCGGCGTCATCACGCTCCTGGTCGGCGGCGTGTTGCTGGTGCTCGGCGGGCCGGCGGTCTTGAACAACGCCACCATCGTTCAGGCGTCCGAGGGTTGAGCAGCGCAGCGAGGCTTCGCCTCATCGGCGCCCGGTGGCCGTCAACCGCTCACTTCTGGATGAGCTCGAGCTTGTAGCCGTCGGGGTCCTGCACGAAGGCGATGACCGTCGTCCCGTGCTTCATCGGCCCCGCCTCGCGGGTCACGACGCCGCCGCGCTGTTTGATGTCGGTGCAGGCGGCGTACGCGTCACGCACCTCGAGGGCGATGTGCCCGTAGCCGGTGCCGAGCTCGTACTTCGCCGTGTCCCAGTTGTGGGTGAGCTCGATGACGGCGCCTTCGCTCTCAGGGCCGTAGCCGACGAAGGCCAGCGTGAAGCGCCCGTCGGGGTAGTCCTTGCGGCGCAGCAGCTTCATGCCGAGGACGTCGACGTAGAACGCCAGGGACTTCTCGAGGTCGCCGACGCGGAGCATCGTGTGGAGAATGCGCATGCTCCCGTCTACCTCGCCGTGCGGAAACACACGCGGCGCGCGCGCAGTGGACACCCGGTGTCATGACGTGAAGCGTCGCCGCTGGTTCATGGAGCGAGGGTTGACTCCGGCGTCCTGACTGCAACAGTCCGCAGCGTGCGATGGCTGCTCGCGGGGCTGATGCTGATGACGGCGTGCGCGCCACCGACCTCGATGGTCGTCGAGTTCACCAGCAACCTGCCGTGCCCCACGCCCCGCACCACCCAGTATCTCGGGGTGTCCTTCGGTGGGAATGAAGAGGCCGTCGAGAACACCTTCACCGAGGTCTTCGACGCCAGGCAATGTGATGACGCCACCGGCGTTCTGGGCACCTACGCGTTTCGGCCTGCCGCGAACGACCAGCAGCAGACCATTCACCTGAGAGTCGCGCTCGCGCCAGCTGGTGACGTCGAGTCGTTCTGCAGTCCGAAGAGCGCCGGGTACGACACGCGTCGGTGCGTCATCGCTCGACGGCGCATTCGTTTCACGCCCGGTGCGACCCTGCGCGTCCCCCTGTTGTTCCACGACTCATGTCTCGGAAAGCCGTGCGACGTGACCGAGACGTGCGTGGTCGGCGGACGCTGCGTGTCGAAGAACCTCGTCACACCAGCGTGTCGGGCGAATGAAACGTGCGTCGTGGAGTTGGACGCTGGCTCTCAGGCCGGTGGCTCCGCGGGTGGCGCAGCGGCGGGAGGCTCGGCAGCCGGTGGCAGCGCCGGAGGAGGCTCGACAGCCGGTGGCAGCGCCGGAGGAGGCTCGACAGCCGGTGGCAGCGCGGGAGGAGGCTCGGCAGGCGGTGGCAGCGCGGGAGGAGGCTTGGCAGGCGGTGGCAGCGCAGGAGGAGGCTTGGCAGGCGGTGGCAGCGCAGGAGGAGGCTCGGCAGCCGGTGGCAGCGCCGGAGGAGGCTCGGCAGCCGGTGGCAGCGCCGGAGGAGGCTCGGCGGCCGGTGGCAGCGCGGGAGGCTCGGCGGCCGGTGGCAGCGCGGGAGGCTCGGCAGCCGGTGGCAGCGCAGGAGGAGGCTCGGCAGCCGGTGGCAGCGCCGGAGGGCTGAGTGCCTGCAACGTCTTTCAACGAGACTTCTGCGGGGCACAGTTTTCACCGATTCCGAGCTGCTGCATCCGGTCCACTGTCGATGCGGGGCTCGGTGACTGCACGGCGACCTGCGCCCCATCAGGCACCTCCTCGGGGCTGCGCGTCGGCTGTTTGAACAACTCGGACTGTCCGGTGTCGAGGCCGCAGTGCCTGGTGCGGGGCTCGAGTTCCACCACGGGCTGCCAGTCGATGTTCTTCGCCGAGCTCCCAGACGACCGATACACCTGCGACACCGCGGCGAACTGCACCCCGAACGCCCCGAGCTGTCTCGCCGATCCCCTCTTCCCGTTCGTCACGAGTTGTCAGTGCAACCCACTCACCCCGAACTGCCAGCCGGGTGAGGCATGCAGCCCTGCGACCCGGCGCTGCGCCCCTTCGGGTGCGCCCGAATACCCGTCGTCCGGGAGCTGCCCATTCATGGGAGCGACCTGCATCTTCGGGATGGTCTGCTGCGCCACACCGCCATCGGGAACGTGTCAGCAACCCAACGACCCTTGCGCTGGGCTCCAGGTCGGGTGCCATTCTTCAGACGACTGCGGGCCGGGCCTGTGGTGCAGCTACAGCTCCCGCACGGTGCCAGCGACGGCCCGCTGCATCGCGGGCCTCGACGCCGTCGAGGCGTGCAGACCGGGGATGTCGAGTGCTCGAAACTGCGCTGGTGGAGGCCGCTGCTCGGGGATCTTCCTCGACGCCGGCGTCGCGGCCTACGGGTTCTGCAACCCGTAGCAAGCGGTCACGGCGACACTCGACACGGACGACTGATCAGCCACGCGGTCAGAACACCAGCCACGGCAACAGGGACGGCGCCAGTGGTGGCTCACTCGAGTTGAGGGTTCCGCGCAGCGCTGGTCGCTCGATGGTCCACGCCACTGCGACGCTCGCACCCGCCGCCACGACGACGCCAACGGCTGCCCAGAAATACCACCGTTCGTAGAGTCGGGGCTCACGCTGGAGTCCGATGTCGACCAACCGCAGCTCTCCTGCCT
Source organism: Myxococcaceae bacterium (assembly GCA_040400045.1). Taxonomy (GTDB): domain Bacteria; phylum Myxococcota; class Myxococcia; order Myxococcales; family Myxococcaceae; genus Xiheimicrobium. Next base: position 17,647 of record JBBAQZ010000029.1, on the reverse strand, counting down.
TCACCAGCACCGAGGTGAGCGCGGGCACGTACCCTTCTTTGACCAACCGCACCTGATGGGTGCCCGGCGCCACCACGACGTCGAGTGGCACGTTGCCGCTCTCGGCGTCGTCCACCGAGGCGGTCGCGCCCGCTTCCCCAGAGCTGACCCGGAGCACCGCCTTCGTCACCCTGGAGTCGAGCCGCACGTCGACGTGAACGTCACGACCGCCCACCAGCTCGACCGGGCGCGAGACCGGGAAATAGCGCTCGTCAGAGATGCTCAACGTCGTGGGCTTGCCAGCGTTCACGGCCAGCGGTTGGGGCAGCGGCGAGCGACCGAGAATACGTTCGCCAAGCCGAACCTCGACGCCCTCGACCGGCACCACGATGAAGAGCCTCGCGACGCGCGCGCGATAGCTCGCCACCAATTCGTCGAGCGCGGGCACCCGGGCACGCACCGCGTCCTCGGCTTCGAGAGAGAAGCGCTCGAGCAGCTCGAGGGCCTGCGGAAACTGCTCGAGGCGCTCATGGCATCGAGCGCGATTGAACAGGAGCACCGACGACGGCGCGAGCGCGAAGGCTTCTTCGTAGGCCGCCAGCGCCTCGACAGGGCGGCCCGCATCGAGGGCGGCGTCACCGCGCAGCTTCGCCAGTCGTGACGCTTCGAGCTTGTTCGCCGCGGCTTGAGTTGCCGGGTCGGGAACAACCTGCTTCGGCACCCTCTTCGGCGCCGCCGACACGAGCGTCGGGGACAGAATGAGCAGCACCACGAAGGAAGCGTGGCTGAAGCGCGCGAGCTGGGCTGGCCTGGTCGAAATCACAGATGGTCCGGGTTCTTGTCGACGGGTCGAGGCCTGGTCTTCGGCAGGGGTCGCGGCGGCTTCGTTGGCGGCACCGGCTGAAGCGCTGGTGCCGTGGGGTTCACGGGCTCGACCGCGGGCTCCAGGGCGAGTGGGGCAGGCGGTCGTGGATTCGGGCTCGGAGAGGGCGGCGCGGGAACCAACGAAGGCTCGGCAACCATCGGAGTCGGGGGAGCCACCACCAGCGGCGCAGGCTCGTGTGCGGCGACGGGCTGCCGGCCCGAGAGCAGCAGACCGCCGAGCGCGAGGGCAGCCACGACCCCCAGCGCAGCCGCGAACACCGGAGCTCGCGAGGGTCGACGCGCCTCGTCGATCGTCACCGCAGTCTCACGACCGCCTGACCGAGGCGTATTCCGAGGCGGGCTGGCGATGGGCGCAGGCTGAAGGGCGGTGGTGGCGAAGACGGGCTTGGTCCTCGCCGTCGACGCATCGACGACCGCGAACGGGCGCAGCTCGTCAGCGAACTGCCGAAGGCCCGGGGTGCGCGTCGCTCTCGGCCGAAGCGCCCGCTCCAGCACCGACCACAGCCCCGGCGGCACGGCGACCCCGCGCTCCTCGAGCGTGCGTGGGGCTCCTTCGACGACGGCGGCGAGGTACCGGGTCAGGCTGTCGCCCTCGAAGGGGAACTGCCCGGACAACAACCGGTAGAGCGTGACGGCCATCGCCCACACGTCACTGCGGTGGTCGACCGGCTCGCCCTGAATCTGCTCGGGAGCGAGGTAGTTGAGGGTGCCAATCAGCGCGTCGCCCGTCAGCATGCGGGCGTCGTCTTCCCGTCGTCGCGCCACCCCGAAGTCGACGACCCGAATCGCGCCGGTGTGGGTGAGCATGATGTTCGCGGGCTTCACGTCTCGGTGAACGATGTGCTGGTCGTGCGCGACGGCGAGCGCGTCAGAGGCCTCGACGATCCACCGGACACGTTCGGCGATGGGGGTGGCAGGTCGGCCGCGCAGCGCCACGTCGAGGGTCAGGCCATCGATGAACTCCATCACGATGAAGGGCAGCCCTTCGTCGGTCGTGTCGACGTCGAAGATCCTGCAGAGCCCGGGGTGATGCACCGACGCGAGCGCGCGCGCCTCTCGCAGGAAACGCTCGAGGGCCGTCGGAGACTCCAGCAACGACGGAGACATCACCTTCACGGCGACGCTCTGGTCGAGCAGCTCGTGGTGGGAGAGGTACACGGCGCCCATGCCGCCCTGACCCAGCTTGCGCAGAAGCCGGTACTTGCCCTTCAGCGTTCCAAGGCTGGTGTCTTCGCCGGCGACCATCCCCGCGGGAGTCTAGACCCATTCGGCCCGTCGACCGCGCAGCCATCTCGCGAGACGGTAACGCTCAGGGTGCTGGCTCTCAGCACCTGTTCGCCCGGCGATGCTGCGGTCGTACCGAAGCACCTTGCTGAGCAGCTCGACCTGCAGGTCGATGGAAACGGCAGGCTGGTCGACTGGCGCCGAGTCGATGAGTCCCATCAACACCAACGCGGTCACCGACGACACCGCGTGAAGCACCCCTGCCCCGAGCGCTGCAAGCGGCGGAGCAGCGATAACTCCTCGCGGCGAACGAGGCAGGGCCGGGTCATCGGAGACGGAGTCTCGAGGCCGACCCGGCGCACCTTCGGGAGGATCAGAACCTGCACTGGCCCCGACTGTGGCGCGTCCGTCCACCAATCGCGAGGAGCGCTGGCTCCTGTTGGGGGCCCTGGGCCCGCTGTCGTTGGCCCTCGCGCTGCAGACGGGGCTGACGGGCCTGACGGAGCGAGCGCTCGTGAAGAAGTCGCTCCAGACCGAAGCCGAGACCCTCGCGCGGCTGGCGGCGGCCATCGAGTTCGACGACTCACGCTCCGTCGATGAGCTGCTCGACCACGCGTCGAGCTCTCCCAACTTCAACTTCGGGCTGTTGCTGAAGGCCGATGGCGCCGTGGTGGCGTATCGAGGCGACGAAGCCCTCCGTGCGCATCGCGTTCGAGCGTTCGCAGGGGCGCCCCTCGACGAGCCGGTCAATGGGCCCCAGGAGCTGAGCTACGTCGCCGCGGCCGGCCCGGCGCCGTCGGCGCGGCTGGTCATCGGGCTGAAGACGACGGCTGCCGACGTGGCGCTGCTCAGGCACCTGATGCAAGGCGGGGGGGTGTCTGCCATCGCGCTCATCATCACGGCGGTCGTCGTGGCGCGGCTGGTGAGGGTCGTGACGCGACGCCGTGAAGGGCTCGAGCGGCAAGGCGAGATGCTTCGGGAGACGGGCGGGCTGGCGCGCGTCGGTGGGTGGGAGTTGATGCTGCCAGCGCGCCGCCTCGAGCTGAGCGCCGAGGCGAAGCAGGTGCTGGGCGCGGGTGACGGCTCGGCGCTGCTCGGGTTTGTGGTGCTGAGCCACCCGGCGCTCGAGGCCTGCATCGAGCGGGGTTCGGCCTTCGACATCGAGGTTGAGGTGCCCAGCCTCGAGCGCTGGGTTCGCGTGCAGGGCCAATCCGAGCGGGTCGAAGGGCGCACGGTTCGCGTCTTCGGGGCGCTGCAGGACATCACCGGGCAACGGGCCGCGCGCGAGCAGGCGCTGGCGGCGTCGCGCGCCAAGACGCAGTTCCTCGCGAACACCAGCCACGAGCTGCGAACGCCGCTCAACGGCATCATCGGCCTGACAGAGCTCGCGCTCGGAACGCCGCCGTTGAACCCGGAACAGCGCGAGTACCTGCAGGGCGTGCGTCAGTCGGGCAAGACGATGCTGGCGATCGTGAACGACCTGCTCGACGTCGCCCGCATCGAGTCGGGCAAGATGACGCTCGAGGCGGTGCCGCTGGCGCTCGACGACCTGCTCCTCGCCGCGACGCGCGCCATGTCTGCGCGCGCCGCTGAGAAAGGCCTCGAGCTGGTGTTGGCCATCTCGCCCCACGTGCCGCTCCGCCGTCTGGGCGACCCGCTCCGGCTGCATCAAATCGTCACCAACCTGCTCGCCAACGCCATCAAGTTCACCGAGCGCGGGGACGTCGAGGTCCGCCTCGAAGCGAGTGGAGACGCTGGCGTCGTCGTGAGTGTTCACGACACCGGCATCGGTATTCCAGTCGAGCGCCTCGAGGCCATCTTCGGCGCCTTCACTCAGGCCGACGGCAGCACGACGCGACGCTACGGCGGCACGGGGCTCGGGCTCACCATCACGCGCGAGCTGGCGGTGATGATGGGAGGCGCCGTGACGGTGACGAGCACCCAGGGAGTCGGCTCGGTCTTCTCGGTCTCGCTGCCTCTGGCGCGCGCGCCAGGGCACGACGCCCCGGAGCCGGACCTGGCGACGAACCACGCGGTGCTCATCGTCGACGGCCACCCTTCCCGCAGCGCCGCGCTCGGACAATCGCTCGCGCGCCTCGGCGTCGAGTCGCTCAGGGCGCCGAACGTCGAGGCGGTGCGCTCGGCCCTCTCGAGCCCAGGCGCCCACTTCGACGTCGCGTTGCTGGGCCCCGAGTTCCAGTCAGACGAAGAGCTGAACCAGTGGCTCGCTCAGCGAAGCGTCGAGGTGGTGGCGCTCGCCCACGCTGGAGCAACGCCGGCTCGCGGGCGACGAAGCCTGCTCTCGCCGGTCAGCACGCGGGAGCTGCGCGAGCTGCTGACGAGCCGAGCGCCCGCTCCCACCTCGCCCTCCCCCTTGCCGCTGCGCCCGGAGAACGGGCCTCTTCGGGTCCTGGTGGCCGAAGACAACCTCATCAACGCGACCGTCGCGAAGCGCCTCATCGAGCGGGCTGGACACGAGGTGACGGTCGCGCGCGACGGGCAGGAGGCCATCGACGCCGCCGCGGCGAGGGACTTCGACCTCGTCTTGATGGACCTCCAGATGCCGCGCGTCGACGGGTTGGAGGCAACGCGGCGCATTCGGTCGGCGGAGCGCAACGGGCAGGTTCGAATCGTCGCGCTGACCGCGAACGCGATGAGCTCGGACCAGGCTGCTTGCGCCGCCGCAGGAATGAACGGGTTTCTCGCCAAGCCCCTCGAGCCGAAGGAGCTCCAGCGCCTGCTCGATGGCATCTCGGGGGAGCCGCTCGCCGCGTGAAGGCTCAGTCGCCGCTGACGCCGGGGAGCCGTCGCTCGGACAGCTCCTGCCCGGGCTCGAGCTCGGCGTAGGCGCACGCAGCCGCGACGAGCGCTTCCACGTCGCGCTCCGCGTGCAGCTCACTGCGCGTGTACGTCGAGCGCTTCTTCCCCTCGAGCGTCGCGTTGCAGCCCCACCGGCACAACGAGAGGCACTTCACGCCCTCGAGCTTGAAGACGTCCTTGAGGCCACGCGCCTTGCGCAGGGCCTTCACCCGCTGAAACAACGCCTCGCCCGAGCGTGAGTCTTCCCCGTGGCCGTCGTCGGGCTCACACCGTCTGCAGATGGAGAGCACCGGTCGAGCCATGACGTCAGTCCGCGCGGACCAGCAGGTGCACGGTGGCGATGGCGATGAGGCTCGGCGCCTGAGTCGGGCTGATGGAGCTCGCCTCAGCCTGGAACGCGCGGGCCTGCACGGTCGCGACGCGGCGGCCCTGCTTGAGCACCTCGGCGACCGCGAAGGTGTCGACCGGCTTCCCCGAGCGCAGGTAGTCGATGGTCAACGTGATGGTCTTCGGCAAGACGATGGACTCGGCGCGGTAGAGCAGCTCGCACTGCGCGACGGCTTCGAGCAGCGCGCCCAGCGTTCCACCGTGCAGCGCCGGGAGCGTGGGGTTGCCGACGAGGTGCTGGGAGAACGCCATGCGCGCTTCGAGGCGGCCTTCCTTCACGGCGAGGCCGATGCCCATGAAGCGGAAGTACGGCACGGCCTGGAGCACCGGCTGCCAGTCACCGGTCGCGCGCGCTTGCGAGATGAGCGTCTGAATCGTCACGACGAGTGGCCCTTTGGCGCGGCGACGCCGTGGGGTCAATGGGCCAGGTCGACGGCCCTCGCGACGACGGACCCCGCGCCCTGACGAAGAAAGGCTCCGGCGCAGTGAGAAACGCTCGAACCGGCGACCCGAGGTGACAGCCTTCGTCCTCACGGAAGAAGACGTGCGTCTCTGCGGCCACGGGTCGTCGAATGGACGTGACGCGGCGTGCCCCATGGCAACCTCTTCAGTCCTTCAGGCGCACCAGGTGACCGGGTCTCGCTGACGTCACCTCGCCCTCTCGTTGCACGGCGACTCCGGCGACCCACGTGCCGACGTACCCGACGGCCTTCTGCACGAAGCGTTTGCCGCCCGCGGGCAGGTCTCTCACCAGCTTTGGCACACCGACGCTCAAGCGCGCAGGGTCGATGACGTTCAGGTCGGCGCGGAGGCCGGGCGCGATGACGCCGCGGTCCTTCAGGCCGAGGTAGCGCGCGTTGCGGCGGGTCATCATCTCGATGGCGCGCTCGACGGGCATGCGGCCGGTCGCGCGGTCGCGCACCCAGTGCGTCAACATGAAGGTGGTGAAGCTCGCGTCGCAGACGGTGCCGACGTGGGCGCCCGAGTCACTGAGCGACTGCAGCGCGCGTGGGTGAGACAACATCGCGCGCACCGTCTCGAGGTTGCCTTCGTTGTAGTTGAAGATGGGGAAGTAGATGAGGTTCGAGCCGTCGCCCTCGGCGAGGAAGTCGACGAGCGCCTCGAGTGGCGTGACGCCCTGCTGCTTCGCGCGAACGAAGAAGCTGTCGGTGACGGCGGGCTCGTAGTTCAGCATCGCGCCGAGCGGGAACATGCGGGCGCTGATCATCCCGATGCGGGCGAGCAGCAGGTCGACGAGCGGAGGCACGGCAGTGCCATCACCTGCGATGGGTTCCGACTTCTCCGTGAGCAATCGCGCTCTTCGAGCGGGCTCTCTCAACGCCGCGGCGCGCTCGGCGAGCGGAAGATGAGCGACCTCCTTGAACGACGGAAAGCCCATGAACGGGTGGAAGCTCGCGTCGAGCCCGATGATGACGCCGATGCCGCGCGCGGCGGTCTGCAGGAACAACGGCAGGCCCTTCGCGACGCCGGCGTCGATGCGCGCCGCAATCGCCTTCCACTGTTCTCCGCCGGGGTCGCGCTGCAGCCACGACACCGAGACCGGCCGCCCGCTCGCGAGGGCCAACTGCTCCACGAGGTCGAACTCGGGGCCGAAGCGCTCGGGCCCGCGGAAGAGGTCGAAGTCGCTCACCAGTTGAACGACCCCGTGAGCGAGGCCCTCGAAGGCGCTCGCGAGGCCGATGAGCTCGGCGGTGCTGGCCTCGGCGGCCGGAGTCTCCTTGCCTTCAGCCGTGCGGTGGTTGTCGGTGCGGCCCGTGGAGAACCCGGCGGCGCCGGCGACGAGCGCCTCACGCAGCACCGCGCGCATCGCCGCGATATCAGCCTCAGTCGCCACCTCTTTCGCGAGCGCACGTTCCTTCATCACCAGCATGCGCACCGGGTCGTGTGGCACCTGCACGAGGAAGTCGAGGCTGTGCGGCATCGCCGCGAGCGCGTCCATGTACTGGGGAAACGTCTCCCATCGGAACTTCACGCCCTCGGCCAGCGTCGCGCCGGGAATGTCTTCGACGCCTTCCATCAGCTTGATGAGGTCGTCCTGATGCCCTGGCCGCAAGGGCGCGAAGCCGACGCCACAGTTGCCCATCATCAACGTGGTGACGCCGTGGAAGATGCTGGGTGAGAACAGCTCGTCCCACGAGGCCTGGCCGTCGTAGTGCGTGTGCAGGTCGACGAAGCCGGGCGTCACCCACGCGCCCTTCGCGTCGACGGTTTCGCTCGCGGGCTGGGTGACGGTGCCGACCTCGACGATGAGCCCGTCTTTCACGCCGACGTCAGCGGTGCGCGGCGCTTCGCCGGTGCCATCGACGACGGTTCCACCACGAATGAGCAGGTCGAGCATGCGGCCTCCAGACAGGTTCGTCGGAGCCTATTCCCTTCACGCGATGAAGCAGCCTGAGAAGCGTCGACGCTCAATGCGGGGGCGGCTCGACAGGCTCCTTGCGCTTGGAGTGATGGGGCAAGTCCTTTTCGAACCGGCCGCGTACAGCCGGGACATCACGGGTAAGAGCACCAACGTCAGCGCGCAGGCCGACAGCGTTCCAAAGACGATGACGACGGAGAGCGGGCGCTGCGTCCCGCTGCCCATGGCGCGGCTGAAGGCGGCAGGGACGAGGCCCAGCGCAACGAGCGCGGCGCCGAGCCGCGAGCCCATGACGCCCGTCGCACCGAGCAACGCCACGGCCAGCCCCAGCACCAGCAACGGCCGGCGCAACGAGAAGGACAACGTCGGCAGGTACAGCTTCGCGGCGGGCTTGAGCACCGGTGACTCGCGATGATGAAACGGCTTCGTGTACCCGAACGAGGCGAGCACCGGCACCAGCGTCACCGAGAACAGCAGCGCGCCCGCGAGCGCCGAGGCCACGGAGTTCGCCATCGGCGAGAAGACGAGCACCACGTTCACGCAGGCCTGAGTCTTCCGCGAATCAGCAGCGCCAGCTTGACCCGGTCACGCCACGTTCAACGGGCTGGAAGAAGGGCGCGTCCGACGATCGTTCTGCGCGCCTGATGAACACCCTCGTTCGTGCCGAACCTTTCCACGAAGAACGGGGTTCATCCGATGCGCGGACAGTCGGCATGCTGAGACATCGTGAAGTCTGGTTCGTGGGTCTGCTGGCGGCGCTCGGCCAGGGGTGCGGCTCACCGTCGCTGCCAGTCGAGGCAGTGAACCCGACCCCAACCGTTCAGACCGTCGACGCGCCCACCGCCGAGGTCACACAAACCGGGAGTCAACGGGTCGTCCGACCCGACGAGGTCAAGGAGGTCAAGCCAGAGCCGACCGACGCAGGACGCCCGGTGGAGTCGACGTGGGTGCTCGCCGTCGATGGCGAACGGGTCACGGTCCTCCCGGAGGCACCAGCGCAGCGCTGGGTGTCGGCCTCCGAGAAGGGCAACGTCGAGGTGCTTCCGACCGCAGCCGGCGCTGCCGAGGTGCATTGGCGAGTCGTGCTCAAGAACGGCGTGGTGTGGGTTCGCGCGAGGGTCGCCGACGGCGTACTGGCGGGCCGCATCGCCCGGGGCGACAGAGAGCCTCCGCCTGGCCCCGACTGGAGCGGCCACGTGACCGGGTGGAACGCCGGCGTCTTCGAAACCTCCCCTTCCAGAGTCTTCAGACTGCAAACCGACACGGGAGAGATCGTCACGCTTCGGCTCGATGGCGACGCCCAGGGCACGGCGGTCGGTCAATGGAAGCGCGTCGGGTCGACGTCGCAGGCGTGGCTCGACGAGGCCCCGCAATACGAGCTTTCCATCTCGCGTTGGGACGACGCGCAGATCGACTTCTCGACCGTCGGGGAACCACAGCCCCGCACCTGTCAGGCACGGGTGACGGCGGTCGCGATTCAAGGCAGCTGCGAGACGGACGGCGTCGTCGTTCCGTTCCGTGGTGAACGCATTCAAGTCCTGAGCGCCGGGCTCTTGCCGAAGAGCCCCCGCGAACAGGAACGATGGGCGCGCTCGACGCGGGCCGCGCTCGAGCTGCTGACGATGGGGCCCGACCCACGGCCGACGCAGGTCGAGGTGACGACCGGCCCCGTCATGTCGCCGTTCCCGACGCTCGCGTGCTGGCCGAGCCGGGATGACGCCCTCGAGGACTGGCCTTCGAATGACCTGCGCCAGGAACTCCAGCTCGCGGTCACGTACCGCGTCGGGTCGGGCGCTGAAACGGCCGTACGGCTGCAGCACGGCTGGTTGTTGATTCCGCAAGGGCTCCCGCCGCAGGGCGGCTTTCCAGCAGTCATCGCCGTCAACGGGCATGGAATGAGCTCCGTGTCGGTCATCGACCCCAACGACGCCCTGGGCTGGTACGGAGACGCGTACGTGCGCCGCGGCTACGTCGTCTTCGCGCTCGACGTCTCGCACCGGCCCGTCCAGGACCGGTGGCAGCTCTACACCGATGTGCCGAACGGAGACGACCCGGCCCGGGGCAACGCAGCCCACCCGGCCATTCGCGGCAGCGCCCTCGACTCCGACTGGGAGGAGCAGGGCGAGCGCGTCGCCGACGTGATGCGCGCGCGGGAGTACCTCTCGACCTTGCCGTACGTCGACCGCGCTCACGTCTCGGTGACCGGCATCTCGATGGGTGGAGAGGTCACGACCTGGGCTGCCGCGCTCGACCCCGAGCTGTGGGGGGCGAACCCCATCGGCTACTCACCAGACACCGAGGTGCTGCGCATCAGCGGGAATCACGCGTGCTACCGCTGGCAGCACGGTGACGTCGACGACTACGTCTCGGCGTCCGACCTGCACGCGCTCATCGCGCCGCGCCGGCTGCTCATCGAGACCGGCATCGCCGATCGCGTCTTCTCCCGCGTCGCGACGCCCTTCTCCGGAGACCTTCAGGTGGTCAGCCGCTCGCGGACCGCTTGGGGCTCGCAGGCCCAACGGCTGGTGCACTACCTGCATCCTGACGAACATCGCTTTCGTGCCGGCGACTCGGCGTGTGGTGTCGCCCCGCTGGGTGTGACCGAGCCGATTGCCCATGGGCCTTCTGCGCTCGACCCGACGCGATGGCAGCTCGACGCCACCACGCAGGTCGTCGCGCACGACGTCTTCTCGTGGCTCACCACCCAGCGCGCCGAGCTGCCGCGGACCCAGTAGGCGGGCCGGTCCGAGCGCGGCGATAGCTCGACGCCGTCGAAGGACTTGATGGAGCGCCTCGCCCTTCGGCGAAGCCCGCTGGTACCGCCGTCTTGACCGCTGCAGTGCCGACCGCACGTGGCATGGTGCCGTCCATGGGCGAAGGCGCGGTGTGGACGATGTTTGGCCTCGCGGCGGTGACGTTCCTCGCGGTGTCCTTCGTCGTCGCGCCGTACGGCCGCCACGCGCGTGAGGGCTTCGGGCCGTCGATGCCCGCCCGGTGGGCCTGGGTGGTGATGGAGAGCCCTGCCGTCGTCGGGCTGCTCGCCTTCTTTCTCCTTGGCCCTGCACCCGGCCAACCCGCGGCGCTCGTGCTGCTGGGCCTGTGGCAGCTCCACTACGTGCAGCGCACCCTCGTCTTCCCGTTTCGCATGCGCGGCGCCCGCACCATGCCGATCTTCATCGCGTCGCTCGCGTTCGGCTTCAACGTCTTCAACGCATGGCTCAACGGGCGGTGGCTCTCGAGCGAGGGTCGCTACCCGGCGAGCTGGCTGCTCGACCCGCGCTTCCTCGTCGGCGCGGCGGTGTTCCTGCTGGGGCTGGCCATCAACTGGTGGGCCGACGAGGTGCTCCGAACGCTGCGCGCCCCGGGGGAGTCGGGCTACCGCGTTCCCCATGGTGGCTTGTACGGGCTGATCAGCTGCCCGAACTACCTCGGCGAGCTGCTCGAGTGGTTCGGCTTCGCGCTCGCGGCGTGGTCACTCCCCGGGCTGGCCTTCGCCGTCTATACGGCAGCCAATCTGGTGCCGCGCGCGCGCGCGCACCACCGCTGGTACCGTGAGCGCTTCCCCGACTACCCGGCCTCGCGCCGTGCGTTGATTCCCGGCGTCTGGTGAACCGATGAGCGATGGCGCCACGCGCGGCACGCTGCCTGACGAAGTCGGGAAGCTCCAGCGGCTGTGGAAGGCGACGCGACGCTGTGCCCGACGTGCGGAGCGTGGTGATGGCGCGATGACACTGCCTTCAACGGGAGCGGGAAGAACGACGAGCCGTCGAGTCGCGACGGCCCACGCCGCGAAGCAACGCTGAGCCGGCTTCGCTGGAAGGCGACGAGCGACTTCGAGCCCTGTCACGCCAGCGCTTCGACTGCTCGCAAAGCCCCACCGCGGTCACGCCGCGCCTCGACGGACACGAAGTCGAGCACCGCCGCGAGGCGTGGGTAGTTGATGGGCGCCGACACCCACTCCTTCGCGCCACACACGCACGCACGGTCTCCCTGCACTTCCCAGGGCGCGATGGCCACGACTGGCACCGTGGAGAACTCGGCCTTCACTCTTGAGATGAAGGCGAGGCCCGGCTCGGCATCGGCGCGCACCAGCACGGCGTCGAAAGACCGACGACCGAGCGCCATGAGGGCAGCGTCCCACGTTGACGCCCACACCAGCCGAAACCGGTCGTGCAAACGTCTGTCAGTGACGGCAAAAGCGGTGAGGTCCGATTCGACGACGAGCACTTCGGGCTTCATGGGCACTCCTGGCGAGACCGCTCCCAAGAGCAACAGTGGGGCCAACCGCATCAGCCGAGGACGCCGAGAGGCCGCTGCAAGAATTGCGAAATCGTCGCCCGCGCCGCAACTCCTTCGTGACTCATGTGACATTGCCTCCTGGCTGAGTCTCGAATCCACCTCACCGGTTCGGTCCTCGGCACCTCGGTGGGCCTCGCGTGTCCACGCCGCTTGCGCCCTGGGCCGAGTACACTGTCGCCGTCGGGCGCAGCGAGCGCGGAAGACGCCCTGATCAATCATGCCGGTGAATCCGAAGAGGAGGGCTTTCATGCGCGCAACCCGAGCTCGACCGACGACGAAATGCCGTGAAGGAGTGGCAGGGTGAGCGCGCTCGAAGACGTCGCAGCGTGGCTCCGCGGAGCTCGACGCGTGGTGTACCTCTGCGGCGCCGGGCTCTCGGTTCCGAGCGGCATTCGCGCGTACCGCTCGGGGCCCGACGCGGTGTGGAGTGAGCACGTGCTCGAGTGGGGCACGCGCAGGAAGTTCCTCGAGGCGCCCGCCGCCTGGTGGAAGACGTTCTGGCTCGGCGCGCACGGCGAGCTCTTGAAGACGGGCATTCACCCGAACGCCGGCCACATCGCCCTGGTGACGCTGACGAAGCGCGATGCGAATGATCTGATCATCACGCAGAACATCGACGGCCTGCAGCGCGTCGCCGGCCAACCCGAGGCCCAGCTCATCGAGATTCACGGGCGGCACGACCGCTTCATCTGCGCGTCGGACGGGACGTGTCCGGGCATCGAGGAGGCCGTGCCCAGCGTCGACCTCTCGAAGGTGGACAGGGGCGTGTTTCCTCCCTGCGCTCGATGTGGAGCTCCGATGCGGCCGCTCGTGCTGCTCTTCGACGAGTCCTACGACGGGCACGAGCAGTTTCAGGCGCACCGGGCAAGACGAGCGCTCGACGACGCCGAGGTCATCGTCTTCGTCGGCACCTCGTTCTCGGTCGGCATCACGAGCTCGGCGATTCGGTCGGCCGACGTCTCGGGCGCTCGCGTCGTGAACGTGAACCCCGAGCGCGCTCCGTTTCCGCGAGTGACCGAGCTCAATGACGGCGCCGAGGTCGTGCTGCCGAAGCTCGCGGCGCTGCTGCGAGAAGGTTAGGCTCGCGCGCATGCGAACGCTGCTGCTCCTCCCGCTGCTCGCGGCCTTCGGGTGTGGTCACCCCTTCAAGCGCATTCAGCCCGGCATGACGGCCGCCGAGGTGCGTGGGGTGACGGGCGACAACGGGCCCACCGACGTGCGCACGTGGCCCCAGGTGCCGGGGAGCGAGGCCTGGTACTACGGCCCTGACCGCTGCATCTTGCTCGTCAACGACGTCGTCCGGCAGAAGTCGGTCACCCGCACGCGCGCCTCGGCGGGCATTCCCGGCGTGGTGCGGATGTCGGTTCGGGAGCAGGCCGAGTGCGCGCCGCCCGGCCTCGAGTCGAACGCAGGGCCCACCACCAACGTGTCGGTGCCCGGCTTCGGTGGCGCGACGATTCGGTAGCCCACAGCAGTCGCACCCGCAGCCCGCCTTCGATGATGGGCAACAGCAGCGTCTGCCCCAGCTCCAGCCGGCCACCTGGGTGCCGCACGAAGCCGTCGGCGAGTTGTTCAGCGACGAGCCTCTCGATGTCGGCATGCACGGTCTCTCTGCCGGCCAGCGAGCCCCGGCGACGTCCACACGAACGAGTTGCATTCTCGAGGCGGGCCCGTGAACCACGGTGGATGACCACTGCTCTCGTCTTCGGTGCTGCCGGTGGCCTCGGCCGCGCCATCACCGCTGCGCTGAAGGCCGCCGAGGTTCGAGTCCTCGGGGTCGCGCGTGACGAGTCTGCCCTCGCGGGGCTCGAAGCCACGAGCGCGGACCTCACCGACGACAACCAGGTCGCCGCGGCCTGTCTCTGGGCCGCGCGCGAAGCAGGAACCATCGACGTGCTGGTCTTCGCTGCCGGTCGCATGGCCAGCTCGCTGTTGGCGGAGACAACCCCCGTCGCGCTCCAGCGCCTGTGGGCTGACAACGTGCTCTCGGCCCATCTCGTCACCCGCCACGCAGCGCCGCTGCTCACGCCGACGAGCCATCGCTTTTTCCTCGGCGCCTACGTCGAGAAGCTGCCCTTCCCGAAGCTCGCAGCCTACGCCGGTGCGAAGGCCGCGCTCGATGCCTGGGCACGCGTGCTGATCCGTGAAGAGCGCGCGATGAAGACGACGCTCCTGCGGCTCCCGGCGGTCGACACCGCCTTGTGGCAGCACGCTCCGTTCCCGCTCCCGAAAGGCGCCCTCACGCCTGCGGCCGTCGGCGACGAACTCGTGCGGTGTTGGCGAGACGCAAAGGTGGGAGTCGTCGACCTCGCATGAGGGGTTCGCGACGCAGCCGTGCGCGCTGAGAGTGCCTCCGTTATTCCGCGTGCTCATGTGGCCGACGCGGTTCCACTCTTCGACTCCCGCCCACCCACGCGAACAGCGGCTCGCCGCCTTCCTTGGGCGCAGCGACGCGCTCGCTGACGCGGCCATCGAGGCGCTGGTGCCCCTGCCGAGGCCCGAGCAGGAAGCGCTCGTCACGCGGCTCGTCTCGACGTCGCCAGGTCGTCTTCCACCCGCGCTCGCGGCGCTCCATGAGTGGCTCCGGGAGACGCCGGTGTGGTTCGACGAAGCGCGAGCCGAAGCGGGTGGCGAGGTGTTGTTGCGCGCGGGGCTGCTCTCGGGCCTGGTGCTCGGCTTCAAGTCGCTGGTGCTCGGGTATTGCTCTCCCGCTGGAAACAAGCCGCTGGTCTTCTCGGGCCGGCTCACGAGCGACGTGAACACCCGGCTCGCCGAGACGGCGCGCTTCGTCGAGGCCGTCAGTGAAGCGGGCGGGCTCCGCTTCGGAGCGCCAGGCTTCGTCGCCACGGTGCGAGTACGCTTGATTCACGCGCGCGTGCGCCACGCGCTCAGGGACTCACCGCGGTGGAGGGCGCACGAGTGGGGCGCGCCCATCAACCAATACGACATGGCCGGCACCGTGCTGTTGTTCTCGTCCATTCTGCTCGACGGGCTTCGACAGCTTGGCGCGCGCGTCACGGACGAGGAAGAAGACGCGACGTTGCACCAGTGGCGCTTCGTCGGGCGGCTGATGGGCGTCGACGACGAGCTCCTCTCGACCACCGCGCACGAGGCGAAGTCCCTGTGGGCGCTGCTCGAGAAGACGCAAGGCCTGCCGGACGTCGACTCGCGACGCCTGACCAACGCGATGATCAACCAGGGCACTGACCGAGGCGCCCCTACGGCGGCCATCGACTTCGGCGCAGCGCTCTGTCGCCACCTCGTCGGCGCTCGCTACGCCGATGCCCTCGAACTCCCGCGCAGCTCGTGGGACCTCGCGCCCCGTCTCTTGAGCGGCGTCGTCCGGCGAATGGATGACGTCGTTCGTTACGTCCCCGGCGCGAAGTTGCAGGCACTGCGCCTGGGCGAAAGATACTGGCGACGCTCGGTCTCACTCACCTTTGGGGACGCCGAGGTGCCGTTCGAGCTGCCTGCCCAACCGCTCCGTTCTCAGGGAAGGTGATGGATGTCGAAGCACGGCCCACCCCGCTCCATCTGGAGCCGCTCCAGTCGACTCGTCTCGCTCGCCGCCGGCCTCGCCAAAGAAGAGGTCAAGGGCCGGTTGAGCCGCGCCATCGAGCGGGGCGAAGCGCTCGCGCAACACGCCGAACAGGTGCGCGTCCAGGTGGAGCAGGCGCGGGCCATCGTCGAGAGCCTCGGCCAGCTGAAGGGTGCGGCGATGAAGGCCGGCCAGTTGCTCAGCATGGAGCTGCGCGATGTGCTCCCGCCCGAGGTCATCGCCATCTTGAGCCAGCTGCAGGCCTCGGGCTCGACGGTGGCGTTCGAGGAGATCGAATCGATTCTTCGCGACGAGCTCGGGCCCGAGCGCATGGCGCAGCTCGACCTCGTGCGGACGCCGTTGGCGAGCGCGTCGATTGGCCAGGTGCACCGCGCGACGTGGCGGAGCCCCGACGGGCAGTCGCACACCATCGTGCTCAAGGTGCAGTTCCGCGGCATCGCCGACACCATCGACAGCGACCTCGCGTTGCTCGAGCGCATCGCCCGCCTGTTCCTCGCGGTGCAGCTCAAGCAGTTCGACGTCACGGCCGTCTTCGCCGAGCTCAAGGACGTGCTGACTCGCGAGACCGACTACGCGCACGAAGCCGACGCGCTCGAGAAGTACCGCGCGCGCGCCCATGAGGTCCCGGGCCTCTGCGTGCCTCAGGTCTTCCGGGAGCTGTGCACGACGCGCGTGCTGGCGCTGTCGTATGAAGACGGCGTCACGCTCGACGCGTTCCTGGCGGGTGGGCCCTCGGTCGCCGAGCGCGAGCACTTCGCGCACCAGGTGCTCGACCTCTACTTCCGCGAGTTCTTCGAGTGGGGCCTCGTGCAGACCGACGCGAACTTCGCGAACTTCCTCTTCAGGCCAACGACGCGCGAACTGGTGCTCCTCGACTTCGGCGCGACCCGTGAATACCCGGACCCTTTCCGCGCGCAGTACCGGGCGCTGCTGACGTCGACGCTCGCAAAGAACCGCGATGGGGCCCTGGAGGCGGCCCACGCCCTGGGGCTGATCGACCCGAAGGAGCCGCAGAGCAGCCGCGACGCGCTGCACGCCCTGCTCGACTCGGTCCTCGTCGTCTTCACCACGAGAGCCCAGCCCGTCGACTTTCAGGACAAGCACTTCGTGGACGAAGCCGGCACGCGGCTCAAGGCGTACTACCGCGCGCTCACCTGCTCACCGCCTCCCGCGCAGCTGCTGTTCCTGCATCGCAAGCTTGGTGGCGTGTACAGCATGGGGCGCGCGTTGAAGGCCCGCCTCGACCTGATGCCGTACGCGGCACGGCTGGAGCGGACGGCCGGCTGACCCCGATGGTGGGGAGACGTTCTTCGCGAGGGCGCAGACGGCGCAGCAAGACAGCAGCTCGCGGCAACCGGGACCGGGAGCGGCGGAGGCGCGTGACACCATCGACGTGCTACCATTTCGAGATCTTGAGCGAAGGAAGCGTCCTCACGAGAGCGAGGCGCAGGTCGCCCGTGGTCGGGCTGGGCTGGCCTCCGTTTTCGATCTCGAACTTCTGCAGGTGCCGAAAGCGTGCTGCCGCGATTTGAACAACCTGCAGCCCTGCGTCACTGAATCGACCCGCCACCCGCAGCGACTGAAGCTGCGCGAGCAACGGAGCGCTCGCGAGTTGCTCCAACAGCGAATCGACCTCATCGAGCCCCAGGAGCTCGAGCCGCTCGAGTTCAGGAAACGACTGCGCAGCGGTGAACACGTCGAAGGCCTGCGTGCTCGGGCCGGAAAGCGTGAGCGACGTGAGCCGACGTGCGCCCGACAAGAAGGGCCTCAGGTGCGGGTTGAGCCTGTGGTTGGTGACGGTCAACTGGCGCAGCCCGGCTGCGGCGTCGGCAGGCGGCAATTGCCACTGACAGTTCCCGCTCAGCGAAAGCGCCGAGAGGTGCAGGTGCGGCGAGGAGAACAGCACTGCCGGGACCACGATCTCGTCAGTCGACGAGCTCTCGAGGCTGAGGCTGCTCAACGATGCGAGCCGTTTCACCGAGCGCTCCACGCTGCCAAGGCCCCGGGACCCGACGCGAAGTGCGACGTGTCGGGCGAGACACCCGGCTTCCGAGGAATATGTGGGCGGTCAGCGAGATCCGCGTGAATGCGGGTCGACGTCGAGTTGAGCGCGG
>JBBAQZ010000028.1:0-108760 GCA_040400045.1 Myxococcaceae bacterium | reverse complement strand
TCCAAGGCGATCTTCACCCCAATGAGGTGTCTCAAGAAACCGTCACGCGCGAGAGCCCCGTCAGCACCATCGCCGACTCTGGCTGGCATCGCACCTGGGAGCGGTCCCGGAATCGCTCCTCGGTGACGTCTCCCCACGGGCTCTGGACACTCCGGCTCGATGACTCATTGGGAGAACATCCGCAGTCACCACGTTCCGGTGAGGTTCACCAGGGCCGCAGCCCATAGGCCGGGGTGAGCAAGTACCCTTCGACGGCAAGCAGTCGTTCCATCCGGTGCCGATGCTTCAGCGAGCCCGCTTGGACAACGCCCCGAAGGGCAGGTCCAGGTTCCCGGCCTTCAATAGGTCGGGGATCTGGTCCAGGTGCGGGCTGAGGGGGAGAAGTGCTTCGCAACTTCTACCTCTCTCACCTTGAACCAGATCCCCGAGGAGAAAGGATTCAAGATGAGCATTCAGAATTGGCAAATCATCAGCGGCGTAAAGGTGAACAACGAGATCGCCAATGTGCTCTCGGTTTGCGCCCTCAACATCGAGATCGACAGCGAGACAAGCTACCCATGGGTGGTGTACCCGCCCTCATGGTGTTCGGGTTGCGCCTCGAATAGCTGCACACATTCCAAACCCAAGAAGATGTTGCAGCCGCTGCACGTTTTTACCTGGCTGCACTTTCGTGGCCCCGTTGCGCCCGGCAGAGTCATTCACCACCGGAACCACGACAAGCTCGACAGCCGCATCAAGAACTTGGCGGTGGGCACCAGGGCTGCCCACGCGACCTCCCACAACCGAAAGGCGAGAAAGTTCTCACCCAGGAAGCGGCAGAACCTCGACGGCTTTAGGTTCCGGCCACCACAGCCAGGGCAGGTTGTCTCCCGACCCGAGATGGTGGGCACCACGGTGAAGGTGGAGAAGGTTCAACCCAAGGCTCGTACTCTGGGCCAGCAACTCTTCGCTCTCGAAGAAGATTTGAAAGCTCTTCACCCCAGCGTGGCCAAGGGCATGGGGCACCTGGCTGACCAAGGTGCGCCGATTCCGAGGTCTGCGTCGGTGAAGGAGTGGCGCAAGCCCGAGACCAGGAGGCTGGGGCTGCGCATGCCCAGGATGGCATGCGACGAGGCCGAGGCCTGCTTCGTCCTGCTCTACATCGCTCACGGTCTCGACATCGACAGGGTGGCCGACGACATCGACCAGCCGGTGGCGTTGCTGAAGACGTTCTTGAAGCGGGTGCCGGTGAACGAGGCCATCAACCGCTGGGTCAAGTACCGGCGCATTCCGACGGTAACCCTTCAGAGGGGCTTTGAAGAGGTGCAGCTCCAGCCGCGCCGAAGGCGCGGCAGCATACCACGCCTTCCCACAGGTCGATCAGGAGGCGGACAATGAGCCCAATGACCACTCGCACCCAGGCTCAGACGCAGGCATCGAGGCTGAACGGCTGCAAATCTACCGGCCCCTCCACCCCAGACGGTGCCCAGAGGGCGGCCTTG
The DNA here is from genome assembly GCA_040400045.1 of Myxococcaceae bacterium. Lineage (GTDB taxonomy): Bacteria > Myxococcota > Myxococcia > Myxococcales > Myxococcaceae > Xiheimicrobium. Next base: position 107,279 of record JBBAQZ010000028.1, on the reverse strand, counting down.
AACTCCACCCGGCATGGCATTCGGGCACAGCGGGTGCTGCTCGCAGGTGAAGGGATCGAGAACTACCTGGCCGAGGCAGAGCGGTGGGTGGAGAGCCTGGAGCCGGTCACCGATGCAGAGGAAGAAATCGTTCTCGACCTGGTCGACCTACGTGTCCGCTTGGCCAGGGTCGACAAGGCCGAGAAGAAGGCGATCTTGGCGACGGTCACCGAGATGCTGCAGAAAGAGAAGGAATCCCAGCGGCTATGCCTGGAAGCCAGCGCCATCACCGCCCTGGCCGCAATGAAGAGCGTCATCGACGACTCCCACCCCACCGACGTGGATCAGCTCAAGGGGTTTCTCTCAGCCGTGAGAGACGTGGTCGACATGGTCAAGCAGGTGGAGGCCCTGGGCGACAAGCTGGTGCCGGGGCTCGTTCAGCTTGAAGCCGCACTCAAAGAGGTGGCCTCCGACACCATCGAGGAGTGGCCGGAGGTGGCGTACAGGTCCCTGGGCCACTTTGCCGGTCTCGTTCAAGCCGACCTGCAGCGCCGGAAGGAGGTCGACGAGGTGAAGGTGAGGGAGATCGAGATGGACCTGGTGGAGCAGGCCGTGCCCAAGAACGACGCAGAGGGCAAGAGGCTGGAAACCTACCGACGGCAGCTCGAACGACGCTTCCAGGCCCAGCTTGACGTTCTGGGGCACCTCCACAGGCTACGGCCCCCTCAAGCCTCGGGTTCGTTTGTCCGACCCGTTCTGGTGAATCTCCGAGGTGCAGCAGCCTCACCGGCCCTCGCCCAGCAGTAGGGCTATCGACCTGGGTCCTCTTCGAGATTCCCACCTCACCGTGTGCACCGCGTCGTTGGGCCCCTATGAGGGGTCAGCGGCCGGGCTCAGATTTCCCTCTGGGGCCCAGTTCCAGCGGTGGAGGGCTAAAAAGGGCGGTCAGCCAGGAAAAGCTCTGACCACCCCCAGCTCGTCACCGCCGCCGTGAAACCTCCCTCTGGAGAACGGTCACCACCGCCAAGGCCACAGCGGCAGCGATCTTCTTCGTCAGGGGATTCCGCAGCACCTTCAAAAGCACGACCATGAAGATCCTCCTTGACCGCCAATCGGCGGATGTTGGTATTCAGTGGCAACTACGGACCGCACATGAGCTTCGACCTGAAGATCAAGCTGCCCAAGGGGTATGAGCCCCCTGTCGCAGTCGTCGAAATGCCGCCCCTGAAGCACGATCGCGACCGCAGCCCGGAAGAGGATCGACAGTGGCAGCTGCGGCAATATGAACGAGCGTGCCAGAGGGCGCAGGAAGAAGCGTGGGCACCGTTTTCTCGAAACATTCCGGTGCGAGGGATGGTCGTAGTCAACGAAGTCCTTCGCCGAGCCGGAGCCATCTTTCGCAGCGACGCCCCGGTCAAAGACAAGAAGGGGGCCAAGCTGCCCAGGGGTCCCACTGGGGAAGTAGACGAGAGGAAGTTCGGGTCAAACGACGGGTGGTTGGTCGTCCCCAAGGAGTGCGCCTTCATCGCCGACCGTTTGAAGGCATGGCTCGACAAAGGTGGAGAAGCATTCGAGAGAGCAGGGGTCTCGTGGGACCTGACTCCCGCTACGAAAGACAAGGACGACCAGGCAACCCGATCGTTCCTCTACGAGATGGCCGCCTTGTTTGCCCGTGCGTCGCAATACGGCGGCCTCGAAGTGTGGTGACGGTGGGCGGCTTTCTGTAGCAAGGGTGTAGCAAACTCCCTGGGGCTGGCTGTCACCAGCTGGAACCGTTGGACACAAGCCCGGCCCTCACCCCGAGGAAAACGCACTCGGAAGCACGGCCTGACACTGGCTGGACAACTCCCCAGCTTGCTTGGGGTGCAAGTGGTCGCAGGTTCAAATCCTGTCGCCCCGACCATTTGAAGGCCCTGATTCGTCCCGGGAAACCGAGCTGAGTCAGGGCCTTCGTCTTTTCAAGAGCCGGCGACCTGTCGCAAGGACATGCGACGCCTTTGCTTCTTGTTCGCTCTGACGTGGGGACGCGCCTGCACATCGGCGATGCCGGCGTCAGTCCCATTGATGAAGGTGCCGCGGCCTGCCACTGGCTGCCTTCGTCCGCGAGCAGCGTTGCTTCGAAGAGCATGTCCAGCTCGGCCATGGGGTGCTCCACTCGCCGAGACCTGGACTTCAGCGTGGCCCCGCCCGCCGACTCAAGCGACAATGGAACGCATGGAGACAGGATCCTTCAAGCTCTCGTTCGCTCCGCCGGTGTTCAAGACTCACGAAGAAGAACGAGTGCACCGCAAACAACGGCTCGCGGCGACGTTCCGGCTGTTCGCGAAGTTCGGTTTCGACGAAGGGGTCGCCGGCCACGTCACGGTCCGCGACCCCGAGCACACGGACTCGTTCTGGGTGAACCCGTTCGGCGTCGACTTCGGCCGCATCAGCGTGAGCGATCTCATCCGTGTCGATCATGAAGGTGAGACGGTCGAAGGCGAGCTCCCAGTCAACCGCGCCGCCTTCGTCATTCACTCCCGAGTGCATCAGGCCCGACCCGATGTCGTCGCTGCGGCACACGCGCATTCGATGCATGGCAAGGCGTTCGCGACCCTCAACCGGCTCCTCTCGCCGCTCACCCAGGACAGCTGCGCATTCTATGGAGACCACGCCCTCTTCGACGACTTCGGCGGTGTGGTGGTCGATCTCGACGAGGGGCAGCGCATCGGGAAGGCGCTCGGCACCAAGAAGGCCGTCATCCTCGGCAACCACGGCCTGCTGACCGTCGGAGAGACCATCGACGCCGCAGCGTGGTGGTTCATCACGATGGACCGCTCCTGCCAGGCCGAGCTGCTCGCCCGCGCCGCTGGCGAACCGCGCCTCATCAAGGAGGACGCCGCGAAGCAGACGTTCCAGATCACGGGAAACCCACTCGCAGGGTGGTTCCAGTTCCAGCCGCTCTGGCAGCGCATCGTGCACGAGCAGCCTGATCTGCTCGAGTAGCCCCTCCACGAACGACGGCGCCGTGCGGCCTGAGCTGGCTCGAGTGCGCTTGACGTCACTTCGCGCCCCGGGGTTCGGCCCGAGAGCGCGCGACGCTGCGCAGGACCCCGCTCAGCTGGCGTTTGTTTCTGCCGCGCCCGCGATCCGACTCAGCGCGACCGGGGTGATGCCGGGGTACGGCGCGATCTGGTGCTGCGGAATGTGCTGGAGCAACTCCGGCAGGCTCGCGCAGAACTGGCGGCAGCGCGCCTCGGCAGACAGCAGCAGGAACTCGTCTTCGCGCTGCTCCCTGGCGACGAACTGCAGCTCGATGAAGCGTCTGACCAGCCGCTGTCAATCGGGCGACGACTCCGCGGCTGCGTCGACCTCGAAGACGAAGAGCTCGGCATCGGTCAGCGCCTCGACGAACGTGCGCGACGCGCGGCGCTGGATGATCTGCATCATCGGTCGGTGCAGCGCTCGTGACTTCACGCCGACGCGTGCGGCCAGCACCGTCCTCTCGCCGGGGCAGGCCTTCATCGCCTGGAACAGCCGCTCGGCGAGCTCGTGGCTCGCACGGCGCCCATCCGACGCTCGACGAGCGGTCTTCGTCGCGGCGCCCCCGTGAGTCCAAACGCCTGCTCGAGCACCGCCCTCACCGCAACGTGCTGCTGGGTCAGGTGCTCGCGCACGACTCGCGCGACCTTCGCTTCCAACGCCTCGGCTTCGGGCTGTCTCCTGGTCATCCGCAGTCGCACGCGTCTACCGAGCCCTCGACCCTCGACCTTCACTGAGCGGTTACGGCGCCGCAGGAGCTACAGCTCTGCACCCAGCGCTGCGAGGTCCTCAGCGGAGATCGTCGGCATGTTCGCCTTGATCTTCTCGATCAGCGCGTCGTCGCCCGTGTATTCGGCAGCGCACGCGGGGTGCAGATACCCCGGTCCCGTCGTGGAAAATGAACCGGTATCGACTTCGCGCTCCACCGCGACGCGCAGAGTGCCTTTCTCGATCGCCTCGTCGCACTGCAGGCACTTCGAGCGGCTCGTCGAGGCACGTTCCGAATACGGGTACGCGGCTTTCGGGCCGCCCTTCGCGCTGGCTTTCGGCGGCGCCGCGAGGATGGCGTCGACCTTCTCTCGCTCTGGAATGACGCCACTGAAGTTGGCCATGGCGATCTTCACCTTCGCGGGCACCTTGCCGGCAGCGCACGCGAGGTGGTGCCAGAAGTAGCTCGAGCCACCATCGGAGCTGAAGGTGTTGAGCGTCTCTTCTCCGAAGCGGAGCACGCCCTTGTCGATCTTCTGCTTGCAGGTGCGGCACGTCGCGCGGTTCGACTTCGACTCTTCGATGGTGTCAGGCATGCGTGCTCCTTCAGAGAGGCGAAAGGCGCGACAGCGTAGGCGAACGCATCGATCAGCGCGCGACCTGCGTGCACGCCTCTTTGCCCAGCACGGCGACGCAGCGCCGGTCGTCATCGTTGGAAAGTCCGGGGTGCGTCGTCCGGCCATCTCCGAATTCGAACGACCGAGCCGGCCGTGCAGGCGGTGAAGGCACCGTCGCGGGCGCTGCGAAGCGGTGCACCCGAGCGGTCGGTGGCCCGCGCCTCGGTTTGGACGAGCTTCGTACCGTCCGTGGGGCCGGGGAGCCCGCTCTTGCGCTCGACCGAGACGACGGGAGTCCATGCCCGGTCGTCGACGAGCTGGAGTCCGTCATGGCGTCTGGGAGCGGCACGGGGTTCGGGCCTTGAACCACCCATCAATTGGCCCGGAATCGCTCGGGAAACGCTCAATTGACGATCTTCGAATTCAACCGCTTGACACTCTGACGAATCTCCGGGTATACGCGCCGCCCCTTCGTTGTTCGGCTCTGTGACAGCCCTCGGTTTTCCCCTGGGACGGTCGTATCCGTCAGCGTTGGTCAGATAGTCGCGAAACGGGGTTGACCGAGAATGGCAACACAGAAAATTCGCATTCGGCTGAAGGCTTACGACTCCAAGCTCTTGGACCAGAGCGCCACGGAGATCGTCGAGACGGCTCGTCGGACCGGCGCGCGAGTGTCGGGCCCGATTCCTCTTCCCACCCGCATCAACCGGTTCACGGTGCTGCGTTCGCCGCACGTGGACAAGAAGAGCCGTGAACAGTTCGAGATCCGCACCCACAAGCGGCTCCTCGACATTCTCGAGCCCACGCAGCAAACGCTCGACGCACTCATGAAGCTCGACTTGTCGGCTGGTGTCGACGTCGAGATCAAGAGCTGAGGACGCCATGGCCAAGTTCGATGTCGTCGATTTGTCGTTGAAGAAGGTCTCCGAGATTGAACTCTCGGACGAAATCTTCGCGGCTTCGCCAAACAAGCACCTCCTGTACGAGGCGGCGAAGATGCAGCAGATCAACCGCCGCCGCGGCACGCTGGGCGTGAAGAACAGCTCGCTCGTGTCGGGTGGTGGAAAGAAGCCCTGGAAGCAGAAGGGCACTGGCCGCGCGCGTCAGGGTTCGTCCCGCGCCTCGCATTGGGTTGGCGGCGGCAAAGCCATGGGGCCCAAGTCCCGTGACTATTCGTACCGCCCGCCCCGCACTGTGCGCCGCAACGCGATCGCCTCGGCGATCAGCCTGCGCGCTGGCGAGAAGAACCTCGTCATCGTCAACGAGTTCCCGTCCGACGGGAAGACGAAGGCGACCGCCGAGAAGCTCGTCAAGGGGCTCAAGCTCGCCAACGCGCTCGTGATCGACGCGAAGACGAACGCCGGCCTGCACCGCGCCATGCGCAACCTCGAGAAGTTCGACGTCCTCGCTCCTGAGGGCGTCAACGTCGAGTCCGTGCTCCGACACAAGACCCTCGTCCTGACCGTCGCTGCGGCGAAGGCCATCAACGAGGCGCTCTCACGCGCTCGCGGTTCGAAGGTGGAGGCCTGATATGAAATTCTTCGACGTCATCAAGGGCCCCATCATCACCGAGAAGCTCGACCTCGCGCGAGAGAAGCACCGCCAGTACTCGTTCGTCGTCGACAAGAAGGCCACCAAGCATGACATCGCCAACGCAGTGACCTCGCAGTTCAAGGTCACCGTGACGGGCGTTCGAACGCTCATCATGCGCGGCAAGATCAAGCGCGTGGGCATGTCGATGGGCCAGCGTTCGAACTTCAAGAAGGCCTTCGTCACCCTGAAAGAGGGCGACAAGATCGAGCTCTTCGAAGGAGGGGCGGCTTAAATGGGTATCAAGAAATTCAAGCCGACGTCCGCCGCTCGCCGGCACACGACAGTCGCAGACTTCGCGGAGATCACCCGCGATCGCCCCGAGAAGAGCCTCACCCAGGCGATGAAGCGCTCGGGCGGCCGCAACGGTGATGGTCACATCACCCGTCGGCACCAGGGTGGCGGCCACAAGCGCCGCTTCCGGGTCATCGACTTCATCCGTCGCGACAAGGACGGAGTGCCGGCCAAGGTCTTCTCCATCGAGTACGATCCGAACCGTACGGCGAACATCGCGCTGCTGCATTACGCAGACGGCGAGAAGCGCTACATCCTCGCCCCCACGGGCGTGAACGTCGGTGACACCCTGCACTCGGGCGCCAACGTCGACATCCGTGCTGGCAACAGCCTGCCGCTGCAGAACATCCCGGTCGGCACCGTCATCCACAACATCGAGCTCAAGCCGGGCCGTGGTGCCCAGATGATCCGGTCTGCCGGCTCCTGGGGCCAGCTGATGGCAAAGGAAGGCGATTACGCGCAGGTGCGCATGCCGTCTGGCACCGTTCGCCGCGTGCTCATCAACTGCCGCGCCGTCATCGGGCAGCTGGGCAACATCGACCACGAGATCATCCGCATCGGCAAGGCAGGCAAGAGCCGCTGGCTCGGCATTCGCCCGACGGTTCGCGGTCTCGCGATGAACCCCGTCGACCACCCGCACGGTGGTGGTGAAGGCAAGTCCGGTCAGGGTAACCCCCACCCGGTCTCGCCCTGGGGCAAGAAGACCAAGGGTCTCACCACGCGCGTCAACAAGCGCACTGACAAGTTCATCGTCACCGGGCGCCGTCAGGGCCCCCGAAGCACGTAAGGAGACTGATTCATGGCTCGCTCAACCTGGAAGGGCCCCTTCATCGATCTGAGCCTTCAGAAGAAGGTCGATTCGATGAACAAGGCCAACAAAAAGACGGTCATCAAGACCTGGTCGCGTCGGTCGACCATCATCCCCGACATGGTTGGTCACACGTTCGCGGTGCACAACGGGCGGAAGTTCATTCCCGTCTACGTCACCGAGAACATGGTCGGGCACAAACTGGGCGAGTTCGCCCCAACGCGTACCTTCTCTGGCCACTCGGCTGAGAAGAAGGTCGCCCCTGCGGGCAAGAAGGGCTGATTCTCATGGAAGCGACTGCACACCTCCGACACTTCAGGATGGCGCCGCGCAAGATCTCGGTGGTCGCGGCCATCGTTCGCGGCATGCCCGTCGAAGCAGCGATCAACACGCTCACGTGGACCAAGCGTGCTGCTGCCCTGCCGATCAAGAAGCTCATCGAGAGCGCGATGGCCAACGCCACCGACCTGTCGAAGGGCGCGGTCGACATCGACAAGCTGTACGTCAAGTCGATTCACGTCGACCAGGGCCCCACCCAGCGCCGCTACCTGCCTCGCGCGATGGGGCGGGCCACGCCCGTGCACAAGAAGTCGAGCCACCTGCATGTCGTGCTGAGCGACGTGGCTGTGAAGAAGGCGAAGAAGTAACACCAACCGGAATCCAGGAGAGATCGTGGGACAGAAAGTTCATCCAGTTGGCTTCCGCCTCGGCGTTATTCGCACGTGGGACTCGAAGTGGTTCGAGGAGCGGAACTACGCGCAGTGGCTGCACGAGGACATCAAGATCCGCGCGCACGTCAAGAAGTCGCTCAACCACGCTGGCGTGTCTCGCGTCGAGATCGAGCGCGCAGCGAACAAGGTGAAGGTCAACGTGCACACTGCGCGTCCCGGCATCGTGATTGGCAAGCGTGGCGCTGGCATCGAGACGGTGAAGAAGGAGCTGCAGCAGTTCACCAAGAATGAGGTCTTCCTCAACATCGTTGAGGTTCGCAAGGCCGAGATCGACGCGCAACTCGTGGCCGAGAACATCGCCACCCAGCTCGAGCGTCGAATCGCGTTCCGCCGGGCGATGAAGAAGGCCATTCAGACCGCCATGAAGTTCGGGGCCAAGGGCATTCGTGTCGCCTGCTCGGGTCGCCTCGGTGGCGCTGAAATGGCTCGCTACGAGTGGTACCGCGAAGGTCGCGTGCCTCTCCACACGCTCCGCGCCGACATCGACTACGGCTACGCGATCGGCCGCACCACCTACGGCACCATCGGCTGCAAGGTGTGGGTGTGTCGCGGCGAGGTGCTCCCCACCAAGGGTGGCCCGCGCGGCGAGAACAACCCGAACGCGAACCGGTAAGGATACGTCATGCTTCAGCCTGCACGAACCAAGCACCGCAAGATGCAAAAAGGCCGCAACCCGGGCCTCGCCTATCGTGGCTCCACGCTCGCGTTCGGCGAGTTCGGGCTCGTGACGCTCCAGCCGGGGTGGATCACCTCGCGCCAGATCGAAGCCGCGCGTATCGCCATCAGCCGCAAGATCAAGCGTGGCGGCAAGATCTGGATCCGGATCTTCCCGGACAAGCCCATCACCAAGAAGCCGGCCGAGACCCGCCAGGGTACCGGCAAGGGTGGCGTCGAGTACTACGTGGCCGTCGTGAAGCCCGGGCGCGTGCTGTACGAGATGGGCGGCATGGACGAAACCCTCGCGAAGGAAGCGTTCGCGCTGGCCGCCGCGAAGCTCCCGGTCATGACTCGCGTCCTGCACCGTAGCGAGCAGAGCCTGTAAAGGAACGATCATGACGACCGCTGCGGAACTCAAAGACCTTTCCACCGACGACCTGAAGCGCCGCGCCGAAGAGCTCAAGGCGACGCTATTTCAGGACCAGCTGAAGCTGCGCACCGGCGCTCTCGACAACCCGGCTGAGCGGACGACCCACAAGCGCGACCTGGCTCGCATCCTGACCGTGCTCACCCAGAAGCAGAAGACCGCTTCGGCGAAGAAGTAAGGACGAACATCATGGCTGAGACCACCACCACTGAAGCTGCTGATGCTTCCCGCGGGCGTCCCAAGACCCGCATCGGCGTCGTTACGTCGAACAAGATGCAGAAGACCGTCGTCGTCACCGTTCGTCGCCGCGCCGCCCACGCGCAGTACGGCAAGATTCAGACGCTGCGCGTGAAGTACAAGGCGCACGCCGAGGACCACGACTACCCCAAAAAGATCACGGTGAATGAGGGTGACAAGGTCCTCATCGCCGAGACGCGCCCGTTCTCGAAGGACAAGCGGTGGCGCGTGGTGAAGGTCATTGAGAAGGCTGGCCAGGCCTGAAGTTCACGCCTCACCGGCGTAAAGGAAAACGACCATGCTCCAGATGACCAGTCAGTTCGAGGTGGCCGATAACTCGGGCGCCAAGAGGGTGTTCCTCATCAACATCGCCGGAGGTTCGACGCGTTTCTACGGGTCGATCGGCGACGTCGTCACAGTGTCGATCCGTGAGGCGCTGCCGGGCTCCAAGGTGAAGAAGGGCGACGTGGCGAAGGCTGTCATCGTTCGGACCGCCAAGGAGATCCGTCGCGCTGACGGCTCGTACATCAAGTTCGACGTCAACTCGGCAGTGCTGATCAACAAAGAGCTCGAGCCCATCGGGACTCGCATCTTCGGGCCCGTCGCGCGCGAGCTGCGAGCCAAGAAGTTCATGAAGATCATCTCCCTCGCGCCTGAGGTGCTCTGAGTCATGCAGAAGCTGAAAGTCGGAGATACGGTTCAAGTCACGTCGGGCGCGGAGCGCTCGGCAAGCCTCAACCGAGGCAAGATCATCGCGATCGACCGCGAGGCGCTGCGGGTTCGCGTCGAGGGCCTTCGCGTGGTGAAGCGCCACGTCAAGAAGGGTCGCGACCGCACCAACCCTGACGGTGGCATCATCGAGAAGCCGGGCTCCATCGCGCTGTCGAACGTCGCGCTGGTGTGCCCGAAGTGCGACAAGGCCACCCGCATCGGCACGCGGACGGTCGAGGGCAAGAAGAAGCGTTTCTGCAAGAAGTGCGACGCCACCATCGAGTGAGTCGTTGAATCAATCGGCCTCTGGAGCGCGGAGAAAGACCGCGGACCTGGAGAACACGCCGCCCACGAAAAGGAAGCACGACGATGGCTGACGAAAAAGAAGAGAAGAAGCCGGACGCGCCCAAGAAGGAAAAGGCCGTCAAGCGGAAGAAGGAAGAGGTCAAGAAGGCCGGCTTCGCCGCGAACATCGAAGAGGGTCTGCAGGTGCAGCCTGCCCGGCTGAAGCTCCGCTACCGCAAGGAAGTGGTGCCCCAGTTGATGAAGACGCTGAACCTCAAGAACCCCATGGAAGTGCCACGGATCAACAAGGTCGTGGTCAACATGGGTCTCGGTGAGGCACTGGCGAACAACAAGATCCTCGAGTCGGCCGTCGATCAGCTCGGCGCCATCACGGGCCAGAAGCCCGTCGTGACGCGCTCGCGCAAGGCCATCGCAAACTTCAAGCTCCGTGAGGGCCAGGCCATCGGCGCCATGGTCACCCTGCGTGGCGACCGCATGTTCGAGTTCCTCGACCGCCTCATCAACGTCGCGCTCCCTCGCGTTCGTGACTTCAAGGGCGTCTCGCCGAAGGCCTTCGATGGTCGCGGCAACTACACCCTCGGCCTGCGCGAGCAGATCATCTTCCCTGAGATCAACTACGACCAGATCGAGAAGGTGAAGGGTCTCAACGTCAGCATCGTGACCTCGGCTGGAAACGACGAGCGTGCGCTCGCGCTGCTGAAGGCCATTGGCGTTCCGTTCCGCGCCTGATAGGGCGGGCACTCCGCGCTCTTCGAAGCGCGGCAACGTTCCTGACGAACCACCGGGATGGTCCCGGAAGGCGCCAAGAGCTCCGTGGTTGGGGGACACCCAGCCTGCAGGAAGAAGTGATTCATGCCGGTCAATGATCCCGTCGGTGACCTCGTCACGCGGCTTCGCAACGCGACGCTGGCGAAGCACGACAAGCTGACGCTCCCGTCGTCGAACCTCAAGGTTGAGGTGATCAAGGTCCTCAAGGAAGAGGGCTTCGTCGCCGACTTCGTCGTTCACGAGAAGAAGCCCCAGAACGAGCTGACGGTCATGCTCAAGTACGGCCCGAACCGAGAGCCGGTCATCAGCGGCATCAAGCGCGTCTCGAAGCCTGGCCTGCGTCGCTACTTCCCGGTCGACAAGCTCCCGCGCGTGCGCGGCGGCACGGGCATCTCCATTCTCTCGACTTCCCGCGGCATCATGAGCGACGGCGAAGCCCGCAAGCAGAACGTGGGCGGCGAGCTCATGTGCACGGTGTACTGAGGACACGACCATGAGCCGAATTGGAAAACTCCCCATTCCTGTCGCCGACAAGGTGAAGGTCGCCCTCGCGCCGGGCAAGGTGAACCTCGACGGCCCCAAGGGCAAGCTGTCGGTCGTCATTCACCCCGACGTGAAGGTCGAGATGAAGGATGGCGCGATCGTCATCTCTCGCCCCTCTGACGTGGCCAAGCACCGCGCGCTGCACGGTCTGACCCGCGCCATTCTCGCGAACGCCATGAAGGGCGTTTCGACTGGCTGGGAGCGTGCCCTCGCCATCCGCGGCGTCGGTTACCGCGCCGAAGTGAAGGGCAAGCAGCTGCACCTCGCCCTCGGCTACTCGCACCCCGTGGTGTTCGACCTTCCTGAAGGTGTCGTGGCTGAAGTCGGCAAGACGCCCCGCACGGAAGACCAGCTCCCCACCATCGACGTCACCCTGCGCGCGGCCGATCGCCAGCTCCTGGGTGAGACGGCAGTCCGCATTCGCAACCTCCGCCCGCCCGAGCCGTACAAGGGCAAGGGGATAAAGCTTCACGACGAGACGGTGCGTCGCAAGGAAGGAAAGACGGGTACGGCGTAAGCCACTACCCCCTCATCCGCTGGCGGACGTCCTGATCGCCGGCGGAAGGAAAGGAACCACACATGAGCAAGAACACGCCACGTCTCAACCGCAAAGAGCGCATCCGCAAGAAGGTCTCGGGAACGTCCGATCGCCCGCGCCTCACGGTCTACAAGTCGCTGAAGCACATCGTCGCCCAGGTGATCGACGACAGCACCGGCCGCACGCTGGCCGAGGCTTCGTCGCTGTCGAAGGAACTCAAGGGCAAGCTCGAGGAAGACGACAAGACCGGCGCTGCCAAGAAGGTCGGTACCCTCGTCGCCGAGCGCTGCAAGGCTGCGAAGATCGAAAAAGTGGTCTTCGACCGCAACGGCTTCCCGTACCACGGACGCATCGCAGCGCTGGCTGATGGCGCTCGCGCTGGCGGCCTGCAGTTCTGACCGAGGAACGAGGACAACGACTCATGAGCAATACTCCGATCAATCCAAACGACCTCGACCTCAATGACCGGGTCGTCAGCATCAACCGCGTCGCCAAAGTCGTGAAGGGCGGCCGGCGGTTCAGCTTCGCGGCGCTCGTCGTCGTCGGCGACGGCAACGGCCACGTCGGCGTCGGCCTGGGCAAGGCGAACGAAGTTCCCGAGGCCATTCGCAAGGGCGGCGAGAACGCGAAGAAGAACCTGTTCCGCGTTCCGCTGATGGGGAGCACCATTCCCCACGAGGCCCTCGGTCACTTCGGCGCTGGTCGCGTCTTCCTGCGCCCGGCCTCTGAAGGTACCGGCGTCATCGCTGGCGGCGCCGTTCGTGCCGTCCTGGAGGCCGCTGGCATTCGCAATATCCTCACCAAGAGCCAGGGCAGCCGGAATCCGCACAACGTGCTCAAGGCCGTCGTCGATGGGCTCAAGCAGATGCGGTCGCCCGAACAGGTGTCTCGCCTGCGCGGCAAGGAAATCCACTTCGGCAAGAAGGCGCAGGCCTGACAATGGGAATCAAGGTCAAGCTGGTGAAGAGCCACTCGGGCGCGTCTGAGCGTCAGGTCGCGACGATCGTCGGCCTGGGGCTGAAGAAGTTCGGTTCCGAGAAGCTGCTGAAAGACACCCCGGCGATCCGGGGCATGATCAACAAGGTCCGCCACCTCGTCGACCACGAGGTCGTGAAGGACGAGCCCAAGGTGCGCGTGCGAACCAAGCCCCGCGCCGTCCGGTTGCGTGACGCTGCCCGCGCCGCCGCCGCCAAATCGCAGGCGAAGTGAGGAAGACATGACCACGCTCCATACGCTCAAGGCTCCTCACCGCTCCACCCACCGCAAGAAGCGCGTCGGTCGTGGCCAGGGTTCTGGTCTCGGCAAGACGGCAGGCCGCGGCGGCAAGGGCCAGAAGGCTCGCTCCGGTAATATGCGCTTCGAAGGTTTCGAAGGCGGCCAGAGCCCGCTGCAGCGTCGCCTTCCGAAGTTCGGCTTCAACCCGCCGAACCGGCTTGACTGGGCCATCGTCAACCTGGGCGATCTGCAGCAGTTCGCAGATGGCGCTACGGTCGACGGAAAGGCGCTCGCGAAGGCGGGTCTGGTCAAGGGTCGCTTCGACGGCATCAAGGTGCTCGGCAACGGCGAGCTCAGCAAGAAGCTCACCGTCAAGGCGCACAAGTTCTCGGGCACGGCGAAAGACGCCATCACCAAGGTGGGCGGCTCGGTTGAAGAGCTCCCGCTCATGGTTCACAAGCCTGAAGCGGCTTCGAAGGCCCACGCTGGTAAGGGCGTGAAGGCCGTGAAGGCCTGACCAGGTCGTGCTGACCTGTTTAAACAGGTGTTGAACCTCGCCCCTCGGACCGTCTAAAGGCCCGTGGGGCGTTTGGTTTCTGTCGTACCCGAAAAACCGTTTTGGACCGAAGGACGGAACCGTGGCTCTCAATGCCATCACCAATATCTTCCGTGTCGCAGAGCTGAGGACCCGGCTCACGTACACGATCGTGCTCCTTGCGGTGTACCGCATGGGTATCTTCATCAACACGCCCGGCATCGATCGCACGGTCATGAACGCGTTCATGGACCGCCAGCGCAAAGAGGGCGGTCTGCTCAACCTCTTCAACCTCTTCTCGGGCGGCGCGCTCGACCAGATGTCGATCTTCGGCCTCGGCATCATGCCGTACGTCTCCGCCAGCATCATCATGCAACTGCTGGCGGTGGTCGTCCCCGCCTTCGAGCGTCTGCAGAAGGAAGGCGCTGCGGGACGACAGAAGATCAATCAGTACACGCGCTACGGTACGATTCTGCTCTCGATCGTCCAGGGCGTCAGCATCGCTCGGTTCATCTACTCGCTCGGTCGCAGCGCAGGACAAAACAAGCAGGCCTTCGACCAGGTCGTCGTTCCAGACAGCGTCGACCCGCTCTGGTTCACCTTCATGACCGTCGTCACCCTCACCGCCGGAACGGCCTTCATCATGTGGCTCGGTGAGCGCATCACCGAGAACGGCATCGGGAACGGCATCTCCCTCATCATTTTTGGAGGTATCGTCGCCGGTATTCCTCCCGCAGCGCAGCGCCTCTGGCAGCAGATGGACGCGGAGAAGTACGGTCAGGATGCACTGAACCCTGCCGCGGTGCTCGCACTTCTGGTGTTGATGGTGGCCATCATCGGGGCGGTCGTCTTCATCGAGCGCGGTATGCGACGAATTCCGGTGCAGTACGCCAAAAGAATGCAGGGCCGGCAGATGTTCGCCGGGCAAGCCACGTACTTCCCGCTCAAGGTGAATGCATCGGGCGTGATTCCGCCCATCTTCGCCGGCGCCTTGCTGTCGTTCCCAGCGACGCTGTCAAACTGGGTGCCTGCGCTCGGGGACGTGCAGCGCGCGCTTCAAAACAGCGCGTGGGTCTACAACGGCCTCTTCGTGCTCCTCATCATCTTCTTCGCGTTCTTCTACACCTCGCTGACGTTCCGCGCTGACGACGTAGCCGACAACATCAAGAAGCAGGGCGGCTACATCCCTGGCATCCGACCGGGACGTCAGACTGCGGAGTTCATTGAGCGCGTGCTTCACCGGCTCACCTTCGGCGGAGCACTTTACCTCTCCTTCATCTGCGTGATCCCCACGGTATTCGCGCAGGAACTGAAAGTGCCCTTCGCCTTTGGAGGCACAGGCCTGTTGATTGTCGTCGGGGTGGCGCTCGACACCGTCCAGCAGATCGAGCAGCACCTCATCAGCCGCAACTACGAAGGCTTCGCCGGTCCACGTGGTCCACGCATTCGCGGTCGCGTGCGCGTTGGCGACGCTGCCTGATCTTTCGGGGGGACCATGCACCTTGTCTTCTTCGGGCCTCCGGGCGCAGGGAAGGGCACTCAAGCCCAGCGCATCATGGCCGACTTCGGCATTCCGCAGATCTCGACTGGCGATATCCTTCGCGCAGCTGTGGCGAACGGGACGATTCTTGGCAAGCAGGCAGGCCCGCTGATGGCGGCAGGCAAGCTCGTTCCAGACGAACTCGTGATCGGTATCGTGGAAGAGAGAATCCAGCAGCCGGACTGCTCGAAGGGCTTCTTGCTCGATGGTTTTCCCCGCACGATCCCCCAGGCGCAGTCGCTTGAGGTCGTGCTCAAGAAGCAAGGCAAGCACATCGAGCATGTGGTCTCGCTCGAGGTTGCCGATGAGGTCATTCAGCAGCGAATGAAGGGGCGCGGTCGCGCGGACGACTCTCCCGAGACAGTTCAGAGGCGCCTCGACGAGTTTCGCAAGCTGACGGCTCCGCTCAAGGCCTACTACGAAGAGCGCGGTCTGCTCCGGACCGTCAACGGGGTCGGCTTGCTCGACGACATCTACGCGAGCATCAAGAAGTCGATCGGCCACTGAGCAGTCGGCCACTGAAGAGGCAGCGAAGAGCAGGTTCTCAACCAGGTGCGGGCAGCCCCGCTTGCATCTGGAAAGCCGAAGTGGTAGGGGCCACGCTCCTGTAGGGAGAAGCGGTTCCCCTTGAAGAGAGGTTGCGGCGTTTGGCGAAGGAAGACTCCATCGAAGTGGAAGGAACCGTGAAGGAGCCGCTCCCGAACGCCATGTTCAAGGTGCAGCTCGAGAACGGTCACGAGGTGCTGGCGCACATCTCTGGAAAAATGCGCATGCACTTCATTCGCATTCTCCCCGGCGACAAGGTGAAGGTCGAATTGTCGCCCTACGATCTCACCCGCGGGCGCATCACGTACCGCGCGAAGTAAACATCAACGCATCACGCATCACGAGGGTTGTCATGAAGGTCCGTCCGTCAGTGAAGAAGATTTGCGACAAGTGCAAGGTGGTCCGCCGCGCCGGAGTCGTCCGCATCATCTGCCCGGCCAACCCCCGTCACAAGCAGCGTCAGGGCTGAGTTGTCCTCAGCTGATCACCTCCCGTTAGGAAGAAGAACACATGGCTCGTATTGCAGGCGTTGACCTCCCAGTTGCAAAGCGCGTCGTCATCTCGCTCCAGTACATCTACGGAATCGGCAAGAAGTCGGCTGCCGAGATCGTGACGAAGGCTGGGATCGACATAACCACCCGGACCAAAGATCTGACCGACGAGCAGGCTCGGAAGATTCGCGAGATCATCGAGGCTGACTTCACGGTCGAAGGCGACCTTCGCCGCGAGATCACGATGAACATCAAGCGCCTGATGGACCTGGGCTGCTACCGAGGCCTTCGTCACCGACGCGGTCTGCCGGTTCGTGGCCAGCGCACTCACACCAACGCGCGCACCCGCAAGGGCCCGAAGCGCGGAGTGCAGCGCGTCAAGCCCGCTGCCGCTCCTGCAGCGAAGTAATTCACCACTGGCTTCTCGGGCCATTCACGACGCGAAGCTGACCACCTCCACGAAGCGAGAACATCAATGGCTGAAGAAATTGCAGCACCGGCCGCCGCTCCGGCTGCCCCAGCGGCAGCGGAAGGCGAGAAGAAGGTCGCCAAGGCAAAGAAGGGCAAGAAGAACATCCTCAACGGGATCGTTCACATTCATTCGACCTTCAACAACACGATGATCACCATCACCGACGTCTCGGGGAACGTGATCTCATGGTCGACGGCTGGCGCGCGCGGCTTCAAGGGCTCGCGCAAATCGACGCCGTTCGCCGCGCAGGTCGCCGCTGGCGACGCTGCCGCGAAGGCAATGGAGCACGGTTTGAAGAACGTTCAGGTGCTCGTGAAGGGGCCGGGCGCGGGCCGTGAGTCGGCGCTGCGTGCAATCGCCGCTGCCGGCCTGAAGATCTCCCTGATCCGCGACGTGACGCCGATTCCGCACAATGGCTGCCGCATGGCCAAGCGCCGTCGCGTCTGACCCTTCACTCTTTCCACTCCAAGGACACCTACTTCCATGGCTCGTTACACCGCCAGCGTCTGCCGCATCTGCCGACGCGAAAACCTGAAGATGTATTTGAAGGGCGACCGTTGCTACACGGATAAGTGCGCCATCGAGCGCCGGCCCTATCCTCCCGGCCAGCACGGCCAGGGTCGCGTGAAGTTCTCGAACTACGGCGTCCAGCTGCGCGAGAAGCAGAAGGTCAAGCGCATGTACGGCCTCCTGGAGAGCCAGTTCCGGGGTTACTTCGCGCGCGCGGCTTCGTCGAAGGGCAAGACGGGCGAAATGCTCCTGCAGTTGCTTGAGCTGCGCCTCGACAACGTCGTCTTCCGTATGGGCTTCGCTGACACCCGCGCCGAGGCTCGCCAACTGGTGCGCCACGGTCACTTCACGGTGAACGCCAAGCGCGTGAACATGCCGGGCTTCGCGATCAAGCCGGGCTCCGTCGTCGAAGTTCACGACAAGTCGAAGAAGATCCTCCGCATCCAGGAGGCCATCGAGACGGTCGACCGCCGCGGCATTCCGCAGTGGCTCGACGTCGACAAGAAGCTGCTGAAAGGCACCGTGAAGACGCCTCCGAACCGTGAGGACCTGACGATGCCGATTCAGGAGCAGCTCATCGTCGAATTGTACTCGAAGTAATCGCTGAAGCGTCCCGCTGCCCGGCCCTCGCGGCTCGGCGTGGGGCGCGTTTCCTTTTCACTCCGGAGCGGCCTTCGTGCTCCGGTGTCTCTCACCGGTCGAGCCCTCCTGCACGTCGCGGGTACGTTGGTGGTTTGATCGTCAACAGGAGTAGTCCCCATGGCTGAATCAGCGTTGATCGCGAAGAACTGGCGTGACCTCATCAAGCCCCGTCGCCTTGACGTCGACGCGGAGACCCTCACTGGCACGTACGGCAAGTTCGTCGCTGAGCCCCTCGAGCGTGGCTTCGGCACGACGCTCGGTAACTCGCTTCGTCGCGTGCTGCTCTCGTCGCTCCAGGGTGCGGCGATCACGACCGTGAAGATCGAAGGCAACGGCGGCATGGTCGAGCACGAGTTCGCTTCGGTTCCCGAGGTCAGCGAAGACGTCACGGACATCGTCCTCAACCTCAAGGAAGTGCGTCTGCGGATGCACACCAACGAGCCCAAGACGATTCGCATCGAGGCCGAAGGGCCGAAGGAAGTGAAGGCCGGGGACATCATCGCGGACGACCAGGTCGAGGTGCTCAACCCCGGTCACCACGTTTGCACGCTCGCGGAAGGCGGCAAGATTCGCATCGAGATGATCACGCGCCGCGGCCGTGGCTACGTCTCGGCTCAGAACAACAAGGTGGCCGGCTCGCCGATTGGCAGCATCGCCATCGACTCGCTGTTCTCGCCGATCGTCAAGGTGAACTACCAGGTCACCAACGCGCGCGTCGGTCAGCAGACCGACTTCGACAAGCTCGCCCTCGAAGTGTGGACGGACGGCTCTGTCAGCCCACAGGATGCGGTGGCCTATGCCTCGAAGATCCTCAAGGAGCAGCTCTCGGTCTTCGTGAACTTCGAAGAGAGCGAAGAGCCGACGGCGGTTGAGTCGCCCCGTGAAGAGGCCAAGCTGAATGAGAACCTCTTCCGCTCGGTCGACGAACTCGAGCTGTCGGTGCGCTCGGCAAACTGCCTTCAGCAGGCCAATATCCGGTCCATCGGCGACCTCGTGCAGAAGACCGAGGCCGAGATGCTCAAGACCAAGAACTTCGGTCGCAAGTCGCTCAAAGAGATCAAGGAAATCCTCGCCGAGATGGGCCTGTCACTCGGCATGAAGCTCGAGAACTGGCCTCCGAAGACGATGCCGGCGCCCTCGACTGGTCCGCGCATGTAGTTCGCCGCCGCTTCCTTCGGGGAGCGGCCCACAGCCCGGCGGTGGTCGCCGGGCTGCTCCACAAAACCGCAGCGAACGATCGCTGCGATTACCTCCTCCCGGTACCTGAGACGGCCGGTGGGGTTCGAAAGAAGGCGTCATGGAACACCGAGTCGGATACCGGAAGCTGCAGCGCACGACCTCGCACCGCATCGCGATGCTGCGCAACATGGTCACCTCGCTGCTCGAGCACGAGCGCATCGAGACCACGCTCCCCAAGGCCAAAGAGGCCCGTCGGCTTGCCGAGCGAATCATCACCCTCGGCAAGAAGGGCGGCGTGCACAATGCCCGTCTGGCGGCCCGTCATGTGAAGGACCGCGACGTGCTCCAGAAGGTCTTCGGCGAGCTGAAGGAGCGCTACGCGAAGCGCGCCGGCGGGTACACCCGCATGCTCAAGGGGCACTTCCGTAAGGGTGACGCTGCAGACATCGCGATCCTCGAGCTCGTCGATCGCCAGGAGAAGGCCTTCGAGGCGGCACCAACGAGCGAGACCGAGACCGAAAAGAAGGACTAACCCCTCACTTCGTGACTGCGCTCTCGCCCCGTTCGGTCTCTGCGACCGACGGGGCGTGTGCTTTGGTGGTGCCCATGTCGCTGCGTGCCGCGCTCGGAGTGGGACTCCTGATGGCCCTGGTCATCGCCTCTTGCGGTGAGCCCTGTAACGAAGAGACGTGTAATGGCTGTTGCGATGCAAGCGGCGAGTGCCAGCTTGGGAAGACCAACGTCGCCTGCGGGAAGCCTGGTGCAGCTTGCATGGCCTGTGGGGTCGGAGCGACTTGCACGAAACAGGTCTGTGTGAGCGGCGCGACCGATGGAGGCATCGACGGCGGAGGCGCGTTCGGCGACGGCGGCTGCTCGATCGGCCTCTGCGGGCAGCAGGTCTGCAACGTCGTCAGTGGTGCCTGCGAAACGGGCGCGAGCTGCGATCTCACGGTTGCTCAGCCGGCCGGCTGCGGCTCTGGCCACGTCTGTACCGCTGCAGGCTGCCGAGACGTCGCTCGGCCCCAGTGCGCCAACTTCGGGCCCCAATCTGCGCCGCTCCGCTGGAACCCCGCCATCAACTACGGGCCTGTGATTACGGGCGCGCGAGCCTTGTCATTCGCTGTCGACGATGGTGGCTGCCCGGTAGGGTCCGCACGGCGTGCCATCGTCGAGCTGACCGCCTACGACTTCCAGACTCGCTTCGCTGACGGCGGGTATCCCCGGCTCTTCGTCTACCGGGACAACCAGACCCTCGGCACCATCATGGGCGGCGTGATCGTCTCACCGGCCAATCAAGGTGGCACGGCGACGCTGGTGATCTCGCAATGTGGCCCCGAATCGGTCACGTCAGCGATCGTCGGCTACGCGTTCGAGAGCGGCAACGGCGTCTGCATCAACCTGCGCTGACTCGGTGTTGCCGAGCGGCCCCTGGCCTTGACGACAGCGCAGAGGAGTCCGTGCGCGCGCTCATCGCTGGCCGCCGACGTCCGGCGTTCGCCACCTGAGGGCTTCGTCTCTCGAGGCGCCCGCGAGCCCGCTGTCGGGCGCTTCGGCGCGAGCATGGCGAAATTCGTCTCGTGGCGGCGAGGCTCTCGACAGGCTCTCGACCACCCAAGTGGGCACGGCCTGGGCCAGTGACCGGCCGTTGGGCTCCCACGCGATGCCCGTCTGAATCGGCTGGAGGCGCCCTCGACCTTCCGGTAACTCGCGCGCGTGGCGATCAAACACCAACCGACGCTGCCGGATCTTCCGGTCAGACGGGTCGAGGAGATGGGGCTCAAAGAGCTCGAGCGCCTCCGGCTCGTCCTTCGCGGCGGCTCGGTCATCGAGTGGCGCCGCATGCACTTCACGACCTGGGACGAGGTCGATCGGTTCATCCGCCTCTGCCAGATCGACCCGACCCAACGGCACGACGAGGCGTGGGTGCGGCAGGTGTTGAGTGACGCGGTCGAGTACCTGCGCCGCACGTTCGACTACAAAGTCGCCGACGCGGTCGCGAACCCCAACATGATCCACGATCTGTTCCTGCTGGCCTCGGGACAGATCGACAAGAAGTACCGGAAGATCGCCTGCGTCGTGTTGAAGGTGATGCACGTCATTCAGCACATCGAAGCGCGCGACCTGCTCTTCAAGACCGCGGTATCGGAGGCCGGCCTCGCCGAGATGGTGACCGAGCGGGTCCTCGCCGTGATCGACGACGCGAAGGCCAAGGGGCTACCGATCGTCGAGTTCTCGGACTCCATCAAAGCGCGCGAGTCGGTGATCACCAAGCTGATCGCCAAGAAGGACTCGACCGCGGCCGCCGTCTACGATCGCACGCGGTTTCGCATCATCGTGAAGGAGCGCGACGACGTGTTGCCGACGCTCTACTTCCTGATGCAGCGGCTGATTCCGTTCAACTTCATGGTGCCGGCGCAGACCGAGAACACGCTCCTGCGCTTCAAGGATCTGCTCGCGCAGTACCCGAACTTCCGGAAGTACGCGAAGCAGCTGCACCTCGACGTCGACTACGAGGAGCGCGAAGAGGGGAAGCGCGGCAACGCCTTCTCGGGCTCGACGTACCGGATTCTGAACTTCGTCGCCGACGTGCCCATTCGCCTCGATGCGTACCTGCCGCCGCCCGAGTACGACGATCGCAGCCGCCGCGGCCGCATCACGCTGGCGACCTGCGAGTTCCAGATCGCCGATGAGAAGCAGGCCGCCGAGAACGAGAAGGGCGAGAACTCGCACGAGCGCTACAAGCAGCGGCAGCGCGACGTGGTGCTCAAGCGCCTGTCGCGCGGGCTGGTCGTTCCGAAGCGACGCCGGTCCGCCGAGCCCTGAACGACATCCGCAGGTGGGAGGTCGCGGTGCTGGCCCTGCTCGCGTTGGGCTCTGGCGCGACGCTTCTCGCGACGACGGCCGTCGCCATGGGTGGCGAATCGTCCCGACGATGGTCAGGCTCCAGCGACCGAGCGAGACGCTGAACCAGTCGCTTGCGCGATCGATGGACGACGTCGAACAGGCTCGTCTGCGTCCCTGATGACCCGCTTGACCGGCCCCGAGGGTCGGCGGTCCGTTCAGGCGATTCACTGGTTGCGCCTGAACCTCCGCCGCGCGCGGGGCACGACCTCGAGGGCCGCATGAAGACGTATCTCCAATCCTGGGCAGAGTTCGGCGGAGAGGGGCCACCTCCTGTGTTGTTGGGGCGCAGGCCGCGGCACGACGAAGTCGAGAGCATCGATCTCTTTCGGACGCAGCTCACCGGCGTCGCCCTCGAGCGCGTCACGCTGCCGCATCTGTTCGCGTGCCGCTCGCTGCTGAGCCGCTCGTCGTTCGTGAGCGCAGACCTGCACCAGCGCGTGATCAGCTGGTGCGACGTCGAACACGTCGACTTCTCGAGCGCCGATCTTCGAGAGAGCGACCTGCGCAACAGCCAGTTCGTCGCCGCTCGCTTCGAGAACGCCCGTCTCGAACAGTGCGATCTGCGGGGCTCTTCGTTCGATGGCTGCGACTTCAGCGGGGCGCGGCTCGATGGCGCGATCGTCACGAGAGAACAACTGGGTGCGCTCTCGCTGTCGGTGGTTCAGCGGCAGTCGCTGAAGGTCGACACCGCGGACGACGCACCGGGCGGCTGAGACCGCTCACGGCACGACGAGCACGATCATCGCGGTGATGTTGTGGCTCATGCGATCGGCCTGTGGGGCAGGGCGGTTGACGACGTTGTTCATGTACCCGAGCTCGAACTGCCACTCCGCGACCTTCACGTTCACGCCGGCGAACGCGCGGTTCTGATCGAACCCGGCGACGGGCCCCCGCTCCACGGAGTTCAAGGTGACGAAGAACTCGTCGAAGACCGCGAGGCCCCAGGGAGAGTCGTGCCCGAAGCGGATCACCGCGCGCACCATGTGCCGCAGCCGGTACGAGGGCCCACTCGTGTCGGCGATGAAGCGCTCCTCGGTGCGGAACCGGTTCACCAGGCTCACCACGCCGAACTTCTGCTCCACCAGGAGCTGCTGCCACGGCCGCTGCTCGTCCCGGTACGCCGGCGTGAACGAGGGCGTCCACCCGTAGCCGACCCAGAGCGACACCTCGGGCGTCAGCTGAAAGCCCACCGCAGGCCGAAGCAGCAGCCGATCGAAGCGGCCGGTCGTCAGGCTCACCCGAGGCTGGGCTTCGGCGAACCAGCGCGCCTTGCCCTCGCGCCCCCACACCGTCAGCAACGACCAGCTCGCGAGCTCCTGCTCCAGCGTCTGGGCCCGAGCTGACCCTGACGCCACCATCGCCACCACGAGCAACCACCGCATGGCCTGCTGTTGAGCACGACGCACGCGACGGCTCCACGAAAGACGAAGGCCCCCGAAACCCAGAAGGTCTCGGAGGCCTCGAACAGCACCCAACCCGTCCGAAGACGAGTAGGAGGGGCTTACATGCCCATGCCGCCCATACCGCCCATGCCGCCGCCACCACCACCACCGGCAGACGGCTTGTCGTCGTCACGCGGACGCTCGGCAACCATCGCCTCGGTGGTCAGCATCAGCGAGCTGACCGAGGCGGCGTTCTGCAGGGCGCAGCGCGACACCTTGGCCGGGTCGATGACGCCAGCCGCGAGCAGGTCTTCGAACGCGCCAGTCGCCGCGTTGAAGCCGAACGCGCCCGTGCCTTCCTTGACCTTGTTGACGATCACGGAGCCCTCGAGGCCGCCGTTCGCCGAGATCTGGCGGAGGGGCTCCTCGAGCGACCGACGGATGATGTCCACGCCGAACTTCTCTTCAGCGTTGACCGTCACGCCCTCGAGCACCTTGAGGCAGCGGATGTACGCGACGCCGCCGCCAGGGACGATGCCCTCTTCGACGGCCGCGCGGGTCGCGTTGAGCGCATCTTCCACGCGAGCCTTCTTCTCCTTCATCTCGGTCTCGGTGGCCGCGCCGACGTTGATCACCGCCACGCCGCCCACGAGCTTCGCGAGACGCTCCTGGAGCTTCTCCTTGTCGTAGTCGCTGGTGGTGTCTTCGACCTGCGCGCGGATCTGCTTCACGCGGGCCTCGATGTCCTTCTGCTGGCCAGCACCGTCGATGATCGTGGTGTTGTCCTTGTCGACCTTCACACGCTTGGCCTTGCCGAGATCGTTCAGGGTGACGTTCTCGAGCTTCAGGCCGAGGTCTTCGGCGATCAGCTTGCCGCCCGTGAGGATGGCGATGTCTTCGAGCATGGCCTTGCGGCGATCGCCGAAGCCAGGCGCCTTGACGGCGCACACGTTGAGCACGCCGCGGATCTTGTTCACGACGAGCGTGGCGAGCGCCTCACCCTCGATGTCCTCAGCGACGATGATGAGCGGCTTGCCAGCGCGAGCGACCTGCTCGAGCAGGGGCAGCAGGTCCTTCATCGACGAGACCTTCTTCTCGTAGATGAGGATGAAGGGGTCGGCGTGCTCGACCTCCATGCGGTCGGGGTTCGTCACGAAGTAGGGCGAGAGGTAGCCGCGGTCGAACTGCATACCCTCGACCACGTCGAGTTCGGTCTCGAGGCCCTTCGCCTCTTCGACCGTGATCACGCCTTCCTTGCCGACCTTGTCCATCGCCTCGGCGATGATGTTGCCGATCGTGGTGTCGCCGTTGGCCGAGATGGTGCCGACCTGCGCGATGTCCTTCTTGCCCTGCGTGGGCTTCGAGAGCTTCTTCAGTTCGCCGACGATCGCGGTGACGGCCTTGTCGATGCCGCGCTTGATCTCCATCGGGTTGTGGCCGGCCGCGACGAGCTTGGCTCCCTCGCGGAAGATGGCCTGCGCGAGCACGGTCGCGGTGGTGGTGCCGTCGCCGGCGATGTCAGAGGTCTTCGACGCGACCTCCTTCACCATCTGCGCGCCCATGTTCTCGAACTTGTTCTCGAGCTCGATCTCCTTGGCGACGGTGACGCCGTCCTTGGTGATCGTCGGTGAACCGAACGACTTCTCGATGACGACGTTGCGGCCCTTGGGCCCCAGCGTGACCTTCACCGCGTCGGCGAGGGTGTTGACGCCGCGCAGGATCGCGTCGCGGGCCTTGGTGTCGAAGATGATGTCTTTGGCTGCCATGTGAGTGTGTCCTTGGAAGGGAGTGAAGGGGAGGGACTTACTTCTCGATCACGCCGAGGACGTCTTCCTCGCGCAGGATCAGGTGCTCATCGCCTTCGATCTTGATCTCGGTGCCCGCGTACTTGCTGAAGAGAATGGTGTCGCCGGCCTTGATGTCCATCGGGCGAACCTTGCCGTCCTCGAGGATCTTGCCGTTGCCGACTGCGACCACCTTCGCCTCGAGGGGCTTCTCCTTGGCGCTGTCCGGGATGATGATGCCGCCCTTGGTCTTGGCCTCTTCCGTGAGGCGCTTGACGATGAGCCGGTCGTGCAGGGGACGAATCTTCATGGGGTCTCTCCTTGGGGTTGTCAGGTGCTGCCGTTGAGGATTGGCACTCACGACAGGCGAGTGCCAAGGCTTCAAGTGCCCTCGATATAACCACCAACGCTGTGCGGTCAAGGCGCAACCTGGCACTCGAAGAGGTCGAGTGCCAACGTCGCTCGCCGCTGCAGTTGGCGGTCGTCAGGCGTGAGTGCCAGCGCAACCATCAGGAATTCCAGTGCTCTTTTGTCGTCACGGCGGTGTGTCGATACAATCGGAAGAAGGGGCGGCCATTTGCCCCTTCGATGGGCGCAGTCGACCCATCGCGTCACGAGGAGTCGACCATGTCGCAACTGGTGCTGTCGGGTTCGCTCAAAGAGTTCTTCAAGCTGTTGGTGGAAGAGGTCATTCAACGGCAGCGGGTGAGCCTGGCAGAGGTGACTGAGTTCTACGTGGTCAACCTGCTCAGCGAGTTCGCCGCGGCCGAAAAGCTCTTCACCAAGGACCTCGAAGGCAAGAAGGACTCGGAGCCGCTGGCCATCATGTACACGCGCGCGCTCCAGCAGGATCGTGATCAGCGGATTCGCACGCTGCGCCAGCTCGGCGATCAGTCGCTCTACACGGCGGGGTTCTTCCAGCAGTCGTTGCAGGACCGGGTGGTCGGCGCCGCCTACTACATGCAGATGGGCCGCAAGGCCTACGCAGCGATCGCCGATCTCGCGCCCTCGAGCAGTTTCAGTCATGTCTACACGGAGCTCGACCAGAAGTTCAGCTCGCTGGTCGAGGTGCTCCAGGAGATCGCAGCCCGCGGCCAGGTCGCCTCCGGTCCGCAGGGGCAGATGCGCGTCCTCGAGACGTGGGCGAAGACGGGCGACGAGCGGCTCGAGGCGGTGCTGATGGACGCCGGGCTGTTGCCGAAGAAGAAGCTCCTCGCGAACTGACACCATGCTCGACGCGCTGCAAGCCCAGCTCGAGACGCTCTACGGCATTCGTTGCGAGTACCGCGCGCGCGACTTCCTGGTGGACGCCGAGGCCGCGAAGGAGCTCGGGGGCACGGGCCGTTCGCGTGAAGAGCTGTTGGTGGCGCATGACGGCGAGACGCTCGACCTTGCGCTGTATCTCGAGCCCTCGATGCTCGAGCGTGTCTCTCGCTTCGAGACGCAGCCCGAGGCGCTGCTCGATCAGGAACTCGGCGGCTTCTGCGAGGTGACCGAGGGCGTCTCTCATTTCCTCTACGTCGCGCAGACCGCCAACCTCGAGCGGCGGGTCTCGATGCTGGAACTCGAGGCGCAGGCCGAGGTCGACAAGTTCGCGGTCTGCACGTTGCTCCGCTGGGGCCAGCACGCGGCGGCCTGGGCCTCGCGGCTGATGGGCACCCTGTTCGAGCGCGTGCGGTACAGCGAGCTGCTCACGGCACCCGAGCGCTGGCGGTACACCGAGGCCAACCGGCTCGCGCGCCGGTACTGCGCGCGACTGCTGCCCGCGATTCGGGAGCGCCGGCTCGACGCGCTCCTCTCGGAGCTCAGGCACGGGTACCGGCTCGGCGCAGAAGCCAAGCTCGCTTATTTCGCGCGCTGACCCAACGCAGCAGACAGCGGTCGTCGTGCTCTGGTGTAGAACCGCGACGTGGCTTCGACGAGGGAGTTCTCAGCCGGCGGCATCGTCATTCGGCAGGTCGCAGGGCTCGTCGAGGTCGCCGTGATTCGACCGGCCGGCAAGTCGGTCACCGCGCTCCCGAAGGGGCACATCGATCCTGGCGAGAACGCGGAGCAGGCCGCCACGCGCGAAGTCCTGGAAGAGACCGGCCTGGTGGTGACCCTCGACCAGAAGCTCGGCGACGTGAAGTACGTGTACCGCTGGCGAGGGAACACGATCTTCAAGGAGGTCGCGTTCTTCCTGTTCCGTTACCAGTCCGGAGCGATCGACGTGTTGACCGACCAGATGCGCAAAGAGGTCGATCGCGCGTTCTGGCTCCCGCTGGATGAGGCGCTCGCCCGTCTGACGTACCCGGGGGAACGCGAGATGGCGGGCAAGGCGAAGGGGCTGTTGATTCCCGGAGCGCCGTGAAATGAGCGCAGTGGACCGTCCTCCATGATCTCCACGCTCCTCTGTCTCCTGGTGTCGCAGGCGCCTTCGACGCCGCCGGTGGTGACGGCAGGAAACGCAGCGCCGACTGCGCTCGCGCCTTCGAGCGAAGCACTGAAGGCACCGGCCGACGAGCCGGCCGAGGTGAAGGCCTTCGCGCAGTTCGTCGATCGGCACCTGCTCACGTTCGATCCCGACATGACCCAGGGGGCGCTGCGCCTTCGCCAGCGTGAGCACATCTTCACCCTCAAGGACGACGACTTCCCCGACGCCTTCAAGCTGGTGCCCGAGGCGTGTGGGCTCGCTCAAAAGGCGCAGGACAACTTCCGGACCTCTTCGACGCTCCAGATCGCCGGCCTCGCGACGCTGGGTGGAGGGACGGCGCTGCTGCTCGTCGCGCCGCTGCTCGCGACCGGCGCCTTCCTTCCCCTGTTGATCGCGGGGCTCGCGCTCGATCTCGTGGCTGCGACCCTCGTGCTGGTTGCGCTGCCGATCTCGATCTCAGCGAGCACGCAATTCATGAGCGCGGTCGCGACGTACAACCGGGGCCTGCTCGATCTCCGGCCCATGCGTGAGGGGCCGGTGTCGAATGGCGGGCTTTCGATTCCCTTGCCGTGAAAATGCCAAACGCCTCCACCGGAGAACCGGGGAGGCGTCGGGTGCTGCCAATCTCGAGCGGCTCAGCTTTGCGCGGCGGGGGCGTCGTAGCGGCCCATGAGCGCCTGGCGGACGTCGCGATCGAAACGAACGCGACCGGTGGCGACTTCACGGAGCGAGAGCACGCACGACTTGTTCTTCGATGTCTCGACCATCGGACGGGCGCCGGCCATCAGCTGACGAGCGCGCTTGGCCGAGAGAAGAACGAGGGCGAAGCGATTGTCGACGTAGGGAAGCGCATCTTCGACGGTGACGCGAGCCATGGAGCTGCTCCTGACAAGGGGTGAACCGGAAACAGGGGCTTAGGCGGCGCGGACCACCACGTCAAGGCGCCTGACAGGTGCCTGCGTCCGGCGCGCCCATTCCGTTCGCGCAGCGCGCGGTGATCTCGTCGCAGTTCGTTCCCACGTTGGCGGCGCAGGCGGCGGTCAGCTCGTCGCAGCGGGCCGCGAAGGCGGTGGCGAACGCCTCGTGAATGCACGCGCGGGCCGTGTCGCGGCAGGCCTGTTCGTCGCCGCCACCCGCCACGCAGGCCTCAGAGGTCGCACGGCACGCCTGCACCGCGGCGTCATCGAGACCGATGGAGCCGCGAGGACCTTCGCCGTGGCCGCGATGCCCACCTCGTCCGCCGTGGCCGCGCACGCCACCGTCCGCGTTGGGGCGAGGAGGACCGAAGAGCCCACGAGGACCGCCCTCCGGGTGACCGCCGCCCTCAGGCCGACCCCCATCGGCATGACAGCCACCACCATGGCGCGCGCGCTGAGGCAGGCCTTCTGGAAGGCAGGCGTCGAGGGCCGCGCGGCAATCGGCTTCGACCGCGCCCGCTGCTGCCTTGCAGCTCTTGAAGGTCGCGAAGCACGCCCCCACGGCGACCCCCGCAGCCTGGGCGTCACATTCTGCGGTGGCGAGCGCGGCCGTCTCCGATGCGACGTCGACGCCGGCCTCGGTTCCACAGGCAGCGAAGAGGGGCAGGGCGGCGAGGACTCCAATGAGCGGGATGCGATGCATGCGGTGTTCACCTTTCGATCCTGGTTTGCGAGAGGCGCGGCCCTCTCGCTCTGAAGGTGATCAGCACCCACGAAAAGCGATCACTCGCGCGCACGAAGCGGCGCGAACGAGACGCCGAGCTGCAGCGAGGGGCGAACGGTCCACGGGCGCGGGTCGTTCATGTCGGGCGACGCCGGGCCCGTCTTCATTCTCGCCGGGCGCAGATCGCCGTCGACGAGCACGGAGGCGAAGAGGTGGACGGTCTCTCCGACCGGGAAGCGGTAGGTGAACAGCCCGCTCACGATCGGCGCGACCGCGAAGCGGGTGCCCATCTGCCGGAACAGCTCGCCCTCGCGCTGGAGCGGCGTGAACGCGAACCGATCGATGCCGCCGCCCGCGCCGGCTTCGAGGCGGCCGTACTTCCACCGAAGCATCTCGAGCTGAACGAACAGGCGCAGCGATAACAGGCTCCCTCGGAGCGACACCGTGTCTCCGGTGAGATCGAACCCGGGTTGAAACGTCGCGGCAGCGAGCACGCCAGGCAACTGGGTGCCGAGGGGAATCGACAGCAGCGCATGAACGGAGCCGCCGAAGTCCACCGTGCCGCTCCCGCCGAGCAGCTTCGCGCCGAGGCCCACGCCGAGATCGAGGCCCACCGGGCTCAGCTTCGAAGCCGCGGGAGGCGCGATCGGAAGCACGACGGGCTCCGGTGTCTCCACCTTGATCGGCTGTCGCGGCGGATCGGTGTGGAGCAGCACATCGATCGACGAGGCGATCAGCGTCGCAGCGGTCTCGCTCAGGACATCTCCCGACGCCTCGAGCGGCAGCGTCCGGCGAATGGTGACGATGCGGCTGGGACTATCGACGACGATCTGGCCGCTGGAGAAGTCGACGTCGATCACCGCCAGCGCAGGCACGCCGCCATCGCCAGCAGAGGCATCGAGGTTCACGTCGAGGCGTCCCAGCATCTCGCGCAGCGACGCCTCGAGGGCCGGCGAGGCCACCGGCTTGACCTCTCGCAGCACCGCGACTGCGCGGGCCTGGGCGAACGCGCTCGCGCTCGTCAGGAGCACCACCACGGCCAGCGAGCAACGGGCGTTCACGGAGCGGTCAGGACCTCCAGCCGCTCCTTGGCACGCCTGGCGTGAATCGACGCGGGAAATTCGGTGAGCAGCAGCGCCCACGCGGCACGGGCCGAAGCGCCGTCATTCAACGCGTCGAAGGCCTGCGCCCGGTTGGCCAGGGCGTCTTCACGCAGCGAGCGATCGCGGGAAGCGAGGGCGGCGTCGAGCTCGACGAGCGCGTCGGTCGGCCGGTCGAGATCGAGCAGCAGGCGGCCCATCACGGCATGCGAGACGTTGGCTTCGGGAGATGAAGGGAACCGGGAGGTGAGCTCGCGGTAGGTCTGCTCGGCGTCGGCGCGGCGGCCGTCGGTGCGCGCGGCGGTCGCGAGGCGGAACAGCTCGGCGGCGGTGATCACGGGCGCGGGAGGCGGAGGCGGCGGCGTGAGCTTGCGCTCCTCGTGGACGACGCGGGGCTGCACCACCGGGACTTCGACGAGCGGCGGCGCGGGTGGCGTGACGATCGCCTCGACCACCGGAATGGACGGCTGCGGCTGCGGCGGCACCGGCGTGTGAACGCGGGGCGCCGGAGCGGGCACTGGTTCGGTGATGACTTTCGGCGACGCGATTCCGAGCAGCACCGCGATGGGGCGAGCGAGGCCAGCCGCCGCGAAGCTCACGGCGCCGAGCATCAGCACCGCCACGAACGCCATGGCCGGAGAGACGCGGCGACGAGCCGGCGAGACCGACGCCGTCGGCATGCCGGCGAGCGCGCGCGTGACGAGCTGATCGACCGGCATCGAGGGCAGGGGCATCGCGGCGAAGTCAGCGCGAGCCTGAAGCTCGAACCGGCACGCGGGACACGCCGCCAGATGCAGGTCGAGGCGCGCCTGCTCCTCGGCTGACAACGCGCCAGCCGCGGCGGCGTCGAGCAGCTCCTCGGGGTGGAGATCGGGGGCAGTCATGACGGCTCCAGGAGCTGGAGGAGCGTTGGATTGGCTTCGATGCGGCTCATGAGGGCCTCCCTGGCGAGGCGAATACGACTGCGAACGGTGTTCAACGGGACGCCGGTGGAAGCGGCGACCTCTCCCAGCGACATGCCCAGCACCACGCGCAGCGCGAGGGTCTCGGCCTGGTTCTCCGGCAACGTCGACAACAGCTCGCGAATCGCGCCGCGACGTCGCTCGGCGAGCACATGATCGACGGCGGTCTGCGCGTCGCTGAAGAGCCCGTCGACGTCGACGGCATCGTCGTTGCGCGTCTCGCGTTTGGTCTGTCGACGCCGGGCCGCCAGCGCGTAGCGGGCGACGATGCTGTTGGCGAAGTGCGCGGGCGAACACTCTCCGCGGAAGGTCGGCATCGCCTGCACGAGCGCGATCATCGACTGCTGCGCCACGTCATCGACGTCGGGGTGGGTTCGGCTGAGCAGCGCCTGCGCAGCCCGGATCATCCCCGGTGCGAGGAGCTTGAGCAGCTTCGCCATCGCCTCGGTGTCGCCGCGAGACGCAGCTTCAGCGAGCGAGACGGCGGTCGAGACTGGGGAAGAAGGCAGGGCCATCGGCATGGTGTGTTCGGCACCCAGCATGATCGATCACCGCCCGTGTTGTCCCGGCTACCCGTTCAGCAATGACGGGCGGTTACGGCCTTCAGGTCCTTGGACGACGATGAACCCGTGCTGACACGTCTTCCCGATGCCACAGCTCCCGCACCTCGTTCGGAGCGAGCGGCGCAGTCGGAACCGCGCCCGACGAGAAGGACGAATCAAACGGCACGCCGTCGGCGTCGACTGCACCGCACGAGGTCGCCGATACCCTCAGAGGCGTGGTCAGCCCCCCATGCGAGGGGGATCGCGATTTCGAAGAAAGAAACGTCCAACAAGCAGAAATCAGCGGCGAAACCGGCTCCGAGACGAGCGAAAGCAACGCCTGCGCGCCTCACGAGCGACGATCGTGCGCGAAAACTCTACCGCGGTGACGATCAGAACGAGCTCGTCGGCGATCTGCTCACCGCCTGGGAGCTCGTGCAAAGCAAAGTGCGCGTTCCTGGCCTCACTCGCGCCCGAGTTCGCTCGCTGATGAAGAAAGCGAACAAAGCGACGGACAAAGAGGCAGCGCTCGCGGCGAAGCAGGCGGCGAAGCTGGCGCCGCTCACCGACGCGCGCATCGTGGCGAACGACGAGGTCTATCGCGCAGCGCTGGCAGTCAAGCAGGTGGCCGATGCGATCGCCGCGACCGATCCCTCGGTCGGTGAGGCGTTCGAGAAGGTGACGGCGCGGTTCCGGCGATCGCCGAGCGCTCCGGCGGACGAGTCGACCCCCAGCTGATCGATCACGACGGTTGGTGCGCTGAAAATTTGCACCTCTGGACGCTCCTCGGGGTCAACGCGCCGAGGAGTGGTCCATGTTTCGACGATTTGCATCGCTGGTGACGGTCCTTTCGCTTCCGGTGTTCGCGGCGGCGCCTTCAGTGTCGACGAACTCGGCCAACAGCATCACGGCCAGCTCGGCGCAGCTCAACGCCACGGCCAACGCCGGAGGCGAAGCGACGACCGGCTGGTTCCGGCACAGCACGACGAGCCCCGGCACCTGTGACGACGTCTTCGGCACGCGCGTTCCTGGCACGTTGGGCACCGCGGTCGGCGCGGGCACGACGAACGTCGCGTACTCGGTGACGACGACGGGGTTGCTGCCCGGCACCACCTATTTCTTCTGCGCGATCGTCCAGAACGCGTCGGGCACGGCCTTCGGCAACATCCTCTCCTTCACGACGCCCGCGTTGGCGCCGACCGTGTTCTCGCAAGCGGCGACGCTGGTGACGAGCAGCTCGGCGCAGCTGAACGGCTCCGCGACGCCCAACGGCGCGACCACGACGGGCTACTT
Organism: Myxococcaceae bacterium; assembly: GCA_040400045.1. GTDB lineage: Bacteria > Myxococcota > Myxococcia > Myxococcales > Myxococcaceae > Xiheimicrobium. The sequence continues at coordinate 74,193 of JBBAQZ010000028.1, read as the reverse complement.
TCGCTACTCGTCGTCGAGCCCCGGCGGCAGCTGCAGCACCTTCTTCGGCACGCGCATTCCGGCCAGCAGCGGCTCGGCGCTCGGCGCAGGGAATTCGTCGCAGAACTACAACCAGACCATCACCGGCATGCTGCCCGGCACGACGTATTACTACTGCGCGTTCGCCGACAACTCGCAGGGCACCAGCCTCGGCGTGCCGTTGTCGCTGACGACGCTGGTGGCTGCGCCGGCGACGACGACGAGCTCCGCCTTCAGCATCACCAGCACGACCGCGACGCTGCAGGGAACGATCAACCCGAACGGCGCTCCCACCACGGGCTGGTTCCGCGTCGCGACGAGCAACCCGGGCACCTGCAACGACGCCTTCGGGACCCGCGTGCCGCTCACCGGTGGCGCCAACATGGGCTCGGCGACGTTCGCGAGCAGCTACTCCCTCGGCGCGACGGGCCTGACGCCCGGCACCACGTATTACTTCTGCGCGATCGGCCAGAACTCCGAGGGCACGACGTTCGGCGCGGTGCAGAGCTTCGCGACGCCGGCGGTCCCCGTGGTGACGAGCGACGCCGAGACGCTGCTGACTTCGACGACGGTGACGCTGAACGGCACCGCGAACCCCAGCGGCAGCTCGACGACCGGTTACTTCCGCTACAGCGCCACCAACCCCGGCGTCTGTGACGATGTCTTTGGCACGCGCGCGCCCAGCTTCTCGGGCACCGGCCTCGGCGCGGGCCTCACCGGCGTCGCGTTCCTCCAGAGCATCGGCGGGCTGCTGCCTGGCACCACGTATTACTTCTGCGCGATCGCCGCGAACGGCGTCGGCACCAGCGTCGGTGGCATTCGCAGCTTCACCACGCCGCCCGCGATTCCTTCCGTCTCGACGAGCTCCGCGACGCTGGTGACGGGCACGACGCTCACGCTCAACGGGGCGGCGGTGCCTCGCGGCGCGGTCGCGACCGGGTATTTCCGCTACTCGACGACGAACCCCGGCACCTGCAACGACACCTTCGGCACGCGCGCGCCGGCGAGCGGTGGCACCAACCTCGGCTCGAGCAATTCGACACAGACCTTCCTCGAGAACCTCACGGGCCTCACGCGCGGCACGACGTACTTCTTCTGCGCCATCGCCTCGAACTCGGCGGGCACGGGCTTCGGGGCTCCCGTCAGCGTCACGACGCCTGCGGTTCCGACCGTCACCACCTCGTCCCTCACCAGTCTCGGGGGGACGTTCGCCACGCTCAACGGCGCCGCGAACCCGAACCTCGCGACGGCGACCGCATTCTTCCGCTACTCGGTCACCGATCCGGGCACGTGCAATGACACGTTCGGCACGCGCGCGCCGGCGTCGAGCGGAACGATCGTGAGCTTCAACCAGTCGTACACGCAGTCGATCAGCGGGCTGTTGCCGTCGACGAGGTACTTCTACTGCGCGATCGCGACGAACTCGGAAGGCACGGGCTTTGGTTCCGTCCTCTCCTTCACGACGCCCAACGCACCGACGATGGTGACGAACCCGCCCACGTCGCTCCTGGCGACCAGCGTCACGTTGAACGGCACGGGCACGCCCAACAACTCGAGCACCTCGGGGTGGTTCCGCTACGACTCGAGCAACCCGGGCACGTGCAGTGACAGCTTCGGGTTCCGCGTGCCGTTCTCGGGGAGCACCTTCCTCGGCGCCGCGCTCGTCGCGCAGGCCTACTCCCAGAGCGTCAGCCTCACGCCGGGTACGCAGTATTGGTACTGCGCGATTGGCAGCAACGGCGTCGGCACCAGCTTCGGTTCGGTCGAGACGTTCACCGCGCCGGCGACCGCTCCCATCGTCTCGACCGGCTTCGCGTCGCTCGTCACCGGCACCACGGCGACGTTGAACGGCTCGGCCGTGCCTCGAGGCGCCGCCAGCACCGGGTACTTCCGCTACTCGACGACCAGCCCGGGCAGCTGCAACGACACCTTCGGGACGCGCGCTCCGGCGACGGGCGGTACGGCGCTCGGGAGCAGCAACTCGTCGATCGCGTACGCGGAGGCGCTCACGGCCCTGCTCCCCGGCACGACGTACTACTTCTGCGCGATCGCGCTGAACTCGGCGGGCACGGGCTTCGGGAGCGTGCAGAGCTTCGCGACGCCGAACGTTCCGACGGTCTTCACGAGCACTGCCAGCAGCGTCACGGGGACCTCGGCCTTCTTGAATGGCTCGGCGAACCCGCAGGGCGCCACGGCGACCGGCTACTTCCGCTATGGCGTGACGGATCCCGGCACCTGCAACGACAGCTACGGCACGCGCGCGCCGTCATCATCGGGCACCTTCCTCGGCAGCGGCTTCTCGAGCACGCCCTTCAGCGTCAGCCTCACCAGCCTCTCGCCGGGCACCACGTATTACGTCTGCGCCCTGGCCTCGAACTCGGTCGGCGTCGGCTTCGGGTTGCCGGTGACGTTCTCGACGCCCAACTCGCCGACGGTGACGACGTTGCCCGCGACGAGCGTCTCGGCGACGGCGGGCACCTTGAACGCGACGGGCATTCCCAACGGCAGCTCGGCGACGGGGTGGTTCCGCTACGCGACGACCAACCCGGGCACCTGTGACGACGTCTTCGGCACACGCGCACCGCTCTCGGGAGGCAACGCGCTCGGCTCAGGCTCGTCCACCACGCCGTTCTCGGTGACGCCGATGGCGCTGCTGCCGGGCACCACCTATTACTTCTGCGCGATCGCCTCGAACGCGGTCGGCACGTCGTACGGCGCGGTGTTGTCGTTCACGACGCCAGCGCTTCAGCCGCTCGTCACCTCGGCCTCGACGTCGTTCATCTCGGACACCTCGGCCACCTTGAACGGCAGCGCGACGCCGCGCGGAGACGCCACCACGGCCTGGTTCCGCTACGCCGCCTCGAACCCCGGCGCGTGCAACGACACCTTTGGGACGAGGACGCCTTCGAGCGGCGGCAGCAACGTCGGCGCGGGCAACGTGGCGCAGACCTTCACGCAGGTGCTCACGGGCCTCGCGCCGAGCACGACGTACTACTGGTGCGCGATCGCGCAGAACTCCATCGGCACCACCTTCGGGAGCATCGTCACCTTCACGACGGTCGCGTTGCCAACGACGATCACCCAGGCCGCTTCCCCGGTGACGTCGACGACCGCCACGCTCAACTCGACGATCACGCCGAACGGCACGTCGACGACGGCGTGGTTCCGCTACAGCCTGACCGATCCGACGAGCTGCAATGACAGCTTCGGCACGCGCACGCCGCCCTCGGGAGGCACCTTCGTCGGCTCGGGGAGCACGCCGACGTCGAACGCCGCGTCCATCGCGAGCCTGCTGCCCGGCAACACCTACTTCTTCTGCGCGATCGCCCAGAACACCATCGGCACCCAGTTTGGTGCGTTGCTGACCTTCACCACGCCGCCGCAGGTCCCCGGCGTCACGACGGGAACGCCGGCGATCCTCTCGGCGACGACCGGCACCTTCAACGGGAGCGCCAACCCGAACGGCGCTGCGGCGACCGCGTGGTTCCGCTTCGCCACGTCCAACCCGGGGGTCTGCAACGATGCCTTCGGGACGCGCGTGCCTGCGACGGGGGGTACGGCGATTCCCTTCGGCAACTCGCCGGTGACGTACTCGCAGCCCGTGACTGGCCTCTCGACGGGAACCACCTATTACGTGTGCGCGATTGCGCAGAACTCGGTGGGTCTCAATTACGGCAGCGTCTTGACGATCACCACGCCGGGCCTGCCGACGGCTGTGACGGTCTCGGCGACGGCCGTCACCAGCTCGGGCGCGCTGCTCAACGGCACCGGCAACCCGAACCGCGCCGACACGACGGGGTTCTTCCGGTACTCGACGACGAACCCGACGACGTGTGACGACGTGTTCGGCGCCAGGGCTCCGACGACCGGCGGCTCGGCGCTCGGCAACGGCACCAGCGCGGTCTCGTACTCCCAGACGCTCAGCGGGCTCGCGGCGGGCACGACGTATTACTTCTGCGCGATCAACGACAACGTGGTGGGCAAGAGCTTCGGCGCCGTGCGGCAGTTCACGACGCTCAACGCGCCGACGATGGTGACGGGCACGACGACGCTGGTGACGGCGAGCAGCGCGACGCTGAACGCGACCGGCAACCCCAACAACGCCACCACGACGGGCTGGTTCCGCTACAGCACGGTGAACCCGGTCACCTGCAACGACACCTTCGGCACCCGCCAGCCGTTTTCGGGTGGAACGGCGCTCGGCGCTGGCAACACGGCGGTGCCGTTCTCGTCCGCTGTCACGGGGCTGTTCGCGGGCACCACGTATTACGTCTGCGCGATCGGCTCCAACGCGGCAGGTACCTCGTTCGGTGCAGTCGAGACCTTCGTCACGCCGGGGCCGCCTGCCGTCGTGACGTCTCCCATCGCGACGTTCGGCAGCACCACGGCCACCCTCGAAGGCACGGCGAACCCGAACGTCGGCGCGACGACGGGCTGGTTCCGTTACAGCACGACGTTCCTCTCGACGTGCAACGACACCTTCGGCACGCGGGCTCCGGCGACGGGTGGCGCAGCGCTGGGCAGCGGGACGATGCCGGCGCCGTTCTCCGAGCTGGTGTCGGGTCTGCTTCCGGCGACGACGTACTATGTCTGTGCGATCGCCTCGAACTCGGCTGGCACGCGCTTCGGCGCCGTCCAGACGTTCACGACGACCGCGGCCCCAGCGGTGGTGACCTCGGCTGCGACGCTCGTCACAGGCACGAGCGCGACGTTGAATGGCTCCGCGAACCCGCGCGGCTCGGCAGGCAGCGGCTGGTTCCGCTACTCGGCGACGAGCCCTGGCACCTGCAACGACACCTTCGGCACCCGCGTCTCGATGGCGGGCACGGCGCTCGGCAGTGGAAGCACCAGCGTCGCGTACGCCGAGCTCATCACCGGTCTCACGCAAGGCGTGACGTATTACTTCTGCGCGCTCGCCTCGAACGCGATCGGCACGACGCCGGGTCCGCTTCTGTCCTTCACGACGCCTGCTGCGCCCACGGTCACCACGAGCGCTGCGACCTCCGTCCTCGGCTCGACGGCCACCTTCAACGGCGCGGCGAACCCGAACCGCGCCACGACGACCGCCTGGTTCCGCTACGCCACCACCAGCCCCGGCACGTGTGACGACACCTTCGGCACGCGCTTCCCCTCGACGAGCGGCACCAACCTCGGCGCGGGTTCGATCAGCTCGACCTACAACCAGTTCGTCACCGGGCTCTCGTCGTCGACGACGTACTTCTACTGCGCGATCGCGCAGAACTCCGAGGGTACGGCGTTCGGCACGGTGCAGACGTTCACCACGCTCGCGGCGCCGACGGTCACCACGCAGGCGGCGACGATCGTGACGGGCAGTTCGGCCACCTTGAACGGGCAGGGCACGCCGATCGGCTCGGCCGCGACCGGCTGGTTCCGCTTCAGCACGATCAACCCCGGCACCTGCAACGACACCTTTGGCACGCGCACGCCCTTCAGCGGCGGCACCTCACTGGGTTCGGGAACGAGCGCCGTGCCCTTCACCGCGAACCTCACCGGCCTCTCGCCGGGCACCACGTACTTCTTCTGCGCCATCGCCTCGAACGCGGTCGGTACGGGCGTCGGCGCGGTCTTGACGTTCAGCACGCCAGGCGCGCCTTCGGTGACGACGGTCGCGCCGAGCGGCGTCTCGAGCAGCGTGGCGACGCTCAACGGCTCAGCAGATCCCCGCGGCAGTGACACCACCGGCTACTTCCGCTTCAGCACCACCAATCCCGGCGTCTGCAACACCACGTTCGGGATCCGGGCGCCTGGCTCGGGCGGCACCACCGTCCTCGCGAGCGCGGGCGTCACGCCGTTCTTTGCCTCGCTGTCGGGCCTCGCGCCGTCGACGACGTACTACTACTGCGCGATCGGTACGAACTCGGTCGGCACGACCTTCGGCGCGCTGACGTCCTTCACGACGCCCACAGGGCCGACCGTCACCTCCAGCGCGGCGACCAACGTGACGGGCACCGGCGCGACGTTGAACGCCTCGGTGAACCCGCTCGGGAGCGCGACGACCGCGTGGTTCCGCTTCAGCGCGGTGGACCCCGGGAGCTGCAACGACACGTTCGGCACGCGCGCCCCAGTGGCGGGGATCAACGTCGGCAGCGGGAGTTCTCCGACGGCCGCCAACACGACGCTCAGCGGACTGACGAGCTCGACGACCTATTACTTCTGCGTCATCGCGCAGAACGGCAACGGCACCGGCTTCAGCTCCGTGTTGACGTTCTTCACGCCCGGCTCCCCGACGGTCACCTCGACCGCGGCCTCGACCGTGACGTCGGCTGCGGCGCTGGTGGGCGGCACGGTGAACCCTGCCGCTGACGCGACGACAGCGTGGGTGCGCTACTCGACGACGAGCCCCGGCGCCTGCAACGACACCTTCGGCACGCGCTTCCCGGCGACCGGTGGGTCGAGCCTCGGGAGCGGCACGACGCCGCAGAGCTTCACGCAGAACCTCACCGGCCTGACCGGAGCGACGACGTACTTCTTCTGCGCCATCGCCCAGAACTCCATCGGCACCTCGTTCGGCGCGGTGTTGTCCTTCACGACGCTGGCGGCTCCGGCCGTGACGACCTCGGCGGCGACCCTGGTGACGTCCGCGAGCGCGACGCTCAACGGCGCTGGCACGCCCTTCGGCGCCGCGACGACCGGGTACTTCCGCTTCTCGACGACGAACCCGACGACCTGCAACGACACGTTCGGCACGCGGGCCCCTGCGACGGGTGGCGCAGCGCTGGGGAGCGGCGGCACGTCGGTGGCCTTTACGCAGTCGTTGAGCGGCCTCGCGCCGGGGGCGACGTATTACTTCTGCGCGATCGCCTCGAACGCCGTCGGCGTCAGCTTCGGTACGGTGCTCTCGTTCACCACGGGTGCCGCGCCTCCGTCAGCGACGACGGGCGCGGCCACCATGGTGACGGGCCTCAGCGCCCTGCTCAACGGCACGGGCACGGCGAATGGCTCGGCCTCGACGGGTTTCTTCCGCTACGGCACGATGAACCCCGGCACCTGCACTGACACCTTCGGCACGCGGGCTCCGGCGACGGGTGGCACGTCGGTCGGCTCCGGCGCGACCGCGACCGCGTTCACCGAAGCGATCATGGGCCTCCTGCCGGGCACGACGTACTTCTTCTGCGCGGGCGCCACGAGCGCAGCCGGCACCACCTTCGGCTCGGTGCAGACCTTCACCACGCCTCGCGCCCCCACGGTGACGACGACGACCGGCCAGCCCACGACGGCGACGCAGGCCACCGTCAACGGCACCGTGACGGCGAACGGAGACGCGGCGACGGCGTACTTCCGCTACGGCACGACGAACCCGGGCACGTGCACGGACGCCTTCGGCACGCGCTTCCCGGCGATGGGTGGCGCGGCCGTTCCGGCAGCGGCGATGGGTCAAGCCATCTCACAGCAACTGACGGGCCTGACCGGTGGCACGCGGTACTTCTTCTGCGCGGCGGCGACGAACGCAGTGGGCACGAGCTTCGGCATGGTGCAGAGCTTCACCACACCCGGCGTTCCCGTGGTGGTGACGTCATCGGCGTCGCAGCTCAACGGCGCGTCGCCTCGCCTCAACGGCACGGTGAACCCGACGGGCGCGCCGACCGTCGCGTGGTTCCGCCTCTCGAAGCTGGACCCGGGAGCCTGCAACGACACCTTCGGCCGACGGGCGCCCGCCGCGGGTGGCACGACGGTCGCGGCTGGAACGATGGACACGGCGTTCTCCGAGGTCGTCACCGGCCTCGACCCCGGTTCGACGTACTTCTTCTGCGCCATCGCCGAGAACCCGCTCGGCAAGAGCTTCGGCCAGGTGCTGCAGTTCAACTCGTTCGCGCCGCCTCCAACGGTGACGACGGGCATGGCCGCCGATGTCGTGGGCACAAGCGCCACGGTCAACGGCACGGTGAACCCGAACGGCACCACGGCAACCGGCTGGTTCCGCTACGCCGAAGTGAAGCCCACCTCGTGCGACGACATGTTTGGGACCCGCGTTCCGGCGATGGGCGGCATGACGCTGGGCGCGGGGACGACTGCGGCTCCGTACACGCTCGCCCTCTCGGGGCTGCGGCCGAACACGAAGTACTTCTTCTGCGCAGTGGCCTCGAACATGGGCGGCGCGGCGTTCGGCGATCTGCAGGAGTTCCAGACCACGTCAGCGCCTCCCCTCGCGAAGACCGTCAGCATCGAGCCGCAGGCGGATGGCACGGTCGTCTTCAAGGGCACCGTGAACCCGAACGGCTCGGCCTCGACCGCGGCGTTCCGTTACGGCGCGAGCAACCCCGGGACCTGCAGCTTCGGCTTCGGCACGCGCGTTCCTTCGGTCGCCGTGGACGTGCCGGCAGGCTTCACCGACGTGCCGCTGACGCAGGTGGCGAGCGACGTTCGTCCAGGCACGTACTTCGGCTGCCTCTTCTCACAGAACTTCGCGGGTGACGGGCCGGGCGAGGTGATCACCTTCACCGTCGAGGGCGCGAAGATGGGGTGCAGCTGCTCGACGGGCCTCGAGGGCATGGGCGCCAGCGGAGTGCTCGCGATCGCGATGCTGCTGTGGTCGCGCCGCAAACGGACCCAGCGGTGAAGCGCCTTCCGGCCGGCTTCATCGTCGGTCGTCGACCTCGTCGGGACTGTCGGGGCTGGGCTGCTGACGACGCCCATCGGGCGTTCGTCCCGTGGTCGTCGCATGATTCCGAGGGCGTGCGCCGCGCGCTCGTCCATTGGCCCGGGAACTCGAGTGACGTCGTGATGTTGGAAATCCGAGGGGTGAACGGAAGCCGCGGCTGGTAGGCGGGCGCCATGCTTCGGTGGCTCCTGCTGATCGTGTTGGTGCTCTTGGGGTGTCCCCGCTCGACCGAACCGGTTCGGCTGAAGGGCGAGGGCTTCACGGTCGATGTCGTCCCGGCGCCGTTCTCGATGAAGATCGTCGGCGTCGATGGCGTGACGAGGCTGGAGCTGCGGCGTGGACCTCGCGTCACGCTCGACACCTTCGTCATCGAGCCGCAGCTCGTGCCGGGCTGGGATGGGTATCGGCCCAGAGAGCGCCCGTGGCGGGTGTTCGACTCCGGCGTGCTCGAGTCGAGCGACGCCCGGAACGCGACGCTGTCATTCAAGGACGAGCGCGGCTCGGTCCAGGTGACGTTGCACGTCGAAGGCGCGCGTCTGGAGTGGAAGCAGATCTCCGACGACGGGAAGAACAGCAACACCTCGGGCCTCTCCTTCGTGATGCCCGACGGCGCCCACTACTTCGGCATGGGGCAGCGGACGGCGACGTTCGATCACCTCGGGCAATCGCTGTACTCGTGGCCGGAAGAGGGGGGCCTTGGGGCCGGTGAAGACGCTGGGGCGTCAGCCACCAACCCGTACCCGAACGGCCCGTCGATGACGTACTTCCCGGTGCCGTTCTTCCACACCACTCACGGCGTCTCGGTGTGGCTCAACAGCGACTTCCGCAACACGGTGCACTTCGGGAACGTGGCCGACGAGCCGAAGACGGTGCGGCTCGTCGCGAACGAGACCTCGCTCGCGGTGACGTTCTACGTGCGTGATTCACCACTGCAGGCGATCGATGACTTCACGGCGGACACTGGACGACCGCTGGTTCCGCCCGACTGGGCGTATGGTCCGCGTCGCCGCATCAACCGGGGCGCGAAGATCGAAGGCGTCCCTGAGTGGAAGCTGATGAGAGATCGTCGGCTGCCGATCACCGCGGTCGACGACGCCATGCACGTGCTGCCCTCTGGGTCTCACAAGGGGATCGAGCCCGAGCTCACGGCGTGGACCAGCGAGCTGCACGCGAACGGCTTCAAGGTCATGGCGTACAACAACCCGTACGTCTCGGCCTCGGCCCGGGGGAGCGCGGACGACTATGGCTTCGGTGCCGACGCGGGGTTCTTCGAGAGGCTCCCCGACGGGGGGCCGGCGACGACGTTCTTCCTCTCAGGCGGCGCGCAGACGGTCTCGACCATCGATCTCACCAACCCCGAGGCGGTGCGCTGGTTCCAGTCGTTGCTCGGGCGCTCGGTCGAGCTCGGCTACGACGGGTGGATGCACGACTTCGGGGAATACGTCGCGCGCAGCTCGCGGTTCTTCGATGGGCGCACCGGCGAGTCGATGCACAACCGCTTCTCGGTGCTCTCTGCGAAGGCGGCGTTCGAGCTGCTGAAAGGCACCGACCGCATGTGCTTCGTGCGCTCCGGGTACACGGGCAGTCAGGCGTACGCCTTCGAGGTGTGGGGCGGCGATCCCGAGGCGAGCTTCGACGAGACCGTCGGCCTGCCGGCGATGTTGCGCGGTGGCTTGAACCTCTCGATGGCGGGCGTGCCGTACTGGGGCTCGGACATCGGGGGGTACAAGTGCCTCACCGACGCGCCGCACGACAAGGAGATGCTCGTGCGCTGGTACGAGATGAGCGCGCTGAGCCCGATGATGCATGAGGAGGACGCGTGCTCGAACCCTGTCGGTGGTGAGCGCGTCAAGGCCCGGCTCTGGGACGACGTGGAGACACAGGACATCTATCGCGACGTGGCGGGACTCCACACGCGGCTGGCGCCGTACTTCCGTGCGCTGGCGCGGCTGTCGAATCTGAACGGAGCGCCGATCACCCGTGCTCCGGTGCTGCTGTTTCCCGCACTGTCCGAGGCGTGGAAGGTCGATGACGCCTTCTTCGTGGGGCCGTCGCTGTACGCCGCGCCGGTGGTGCGCCGTGGTGTTCGTCAACGTCGCGTCTGGTTGCCGCCGGGTCGCTACGTCGAGTGGACGGAAGGCACGGTGCACCAGGGGCCGGGCTTCGTCGAGGTGCCGGCGCCGCTGGGCCGGTTGCCGTTGTTCATGGTCGAGAACCAGCTCGTGCCGTTGCTGGACGCCGAGGTTCAGACGCTCGCGAAGGCGACCGAGCCCGGCGTCGTCACCGAAGCATCGCGCGCTGACGTGCTGGATGTCGTGGCTGCGCTGGGCCCCGGAGGGTTTGCCTCGATGATCCTGGCCGATGGCACGTCGCTCGAGGCGCGGCGTGGTGAGAAGTCGAGCGCGACGTGCGCCGCGTGCAGCGTCGAGACGTTCGGCGCCGCGAAGCGCGTTCGGCTGTCAGGTGTGACCGCGTTCGATGACGTGACGGTGTCGTCGACGGGGACGAAGACGATCCGCTGGCAGGTGCTCGAGCTGCCCTGAGCCGACTTCGCGCTCAGTGCGGGGCAAGCCCTGCGATCCGTTCCCACGCTGGCACCCTTCGGCGTGGGCCCTGAAGCGGCGGTCCGCGTCCACCGGCCGAATCGAGGTTGAGCGGGGCCTGCTCGCTCAGGGCATGGTGAACGTCAGCGTCGCGCCGGTCGAGACGTTGCCTGCGGTGTCCGTGGCGCAGACGCGGAATCGGGCCGTCGTCTTCGAAGCCAGCGAGAGCGACGCGGTGAGCGCGTTGCCGGTGGAGACGACGGTCCCCGAAGAGCAACTTGCCGGAGCGTCAGTGGTCGACGAGGTCGAACGCACGAGTTTGTAGGAAGCAAGGCCGCTCGTCGGGTCGGCGAAGCCACTCCAGCGCAAGGTGAGTTTTCCTGCAGCGGCGGTTCCCGTCAGTGCACCGTTCGTCGGCGCCGTCGCATCGAGCGTCGTGGTGGCCTTGACGGCAGCAGCAGTCGTGTTGCCGCGAGCGTCACGGAACCAGGCCGAGATCGTCTTCACGCCGTTTCCCGCAGGTGCGGTCACCGTCGCCGAGGTGGTGTACGCGACGAAGGTCGTGCAGGTCGTGCCAGTCGACAGACACATCGACGTGACGCCGGAGGGATCGGTCGCCGACAGCGTGACAGCCACCGAGGTCGTCCGGGTGAAGCGTGGCGCCGTGACGGTGCCGGTCGGCGGAGTGACATCGGCCGCCTGGCTCAGCTGGAACGTCACGCCTGCGAGCTGCGCGGTCGCGGTCCTCGTCGTCGTGGTCGTGTTCGCGCTCGCGGTCAACGTCAGGGCCTGACCGGAGATTGAGCTCGACACCCACGTGGGCAGACCGGTCACCGACCAGGTGCAGTTCGTCGCTGAGGGCCTCACCGTGATGACGCCTGCGCCGCCGCCCGCGGGGAAGCTCACCAGCGTCTTGTCGAGCCCGATGCTGCACGCACCGAAGCCGGCGCCGAGCGTCAATCGTGGACGGGTGATTCCGTTGCGAGCATCTCGAACCATCGTGGCGCCGCTGAGCAGGCGTGACGCTCGGGTCGACGCCGTGTCGTTTGGGAAGCGCGAGGCCAGCAACGCCACCGCGCCCGCGACGTGAGGGGTCGCCTGCGAGGTGCCCGTCATGGTGATGCCGGCCGCGGTGACGAAGGTGCCAGGCGCGACGAGTGACAGAAACGCGGCCGAGTTGCTGAAACACGCCACCTGATCGGAGGCTGAAGAGCGGTCGGTGCACACCGAGCTCTGCAGTCCGGTGCCCGCGCTGTCATACACGGCGCCCACCGAGATGGCCTCGGGTGCACAGGCCGGTGACGAGATCGCCGTGGTGGAGGCGTTGTTTCCTGACGCAATGATCGAGAGCACGCCAGCCGCGCGTGCCGAGGCGACTGGAGTCGCGAAGACGTCGGTCGGGCAGGTCGTCGTCGATCTCCCTCCTCCGAGGCTCAAGTTCATCGCGACGATGTTGTACGTGGCGCGATTCGCGATCACCCAGTTCATCGCCGAGATGATGTCCGCAGAAGAGGCGCCGCTGCCGTTGAAGACGTCGAGGCCGATCACCCTCGCTCTCGGGGCCATGCCGCGAACGATGCCGGCGACGTTCGTGCCGTGGCCGTTGGCATCGAGCGCGGCGTCGTCTGGAGCGAAGTCCCGAACGAAGGCTACCGCGCAGCCAGCCGCTCCGGGCGCCGAGCACGTGCCGAACTCACTGCTGCGGTAGTCGAGGCCGGTGTCGAGCACCGCCACCGAAGCGCCGTTCCCCGAGAACCCGGCGTCCAACGCAGCCGGCTGTTGGATGAGGCGGAAGCTCTCGAGGTCCTGGGTCTCGGAGAGGGTTTCGGGCCAGGCGTCGACGACGAGCGGGTGCGCCCGAAGCGCCTCCAGCGTGAGGGTGTCTGCGCCAACGACGATCAGCATCGGCAGTTCGTTCAGTTCGTCGGTCACCTTCAGCCAGGGGAAGGCGTTGCGGACGACCTTCTTCTCGGAGGCGAGCACGCCAGCCTGCTCCACCGTGAGCAACGGCGTTACGGCCGCGCTGGCGACGTCAGGACGGACCTGGATGATGACGCGCTCTCCGAACTCGTTGATGGGGAGGGTCTCGGCGCCACAGGCCACACACACGACGACACAGGCTGTCGAAATCAGCAGAAGACGCAGAGTCATGGGGCCTCGGGAGGGAGGAAGCGGCACCCACGCCGGTGCAGCCTGCGTACCCGCTCCAGAGGCTCGTGAAGTATGGGGAGCGGCCGGGTGGTCGAACGAACCTGAGTCGCGGCGTACCGCGCTCATCGGCAGCGGGCGGGCTTCGGTGCGCTCGCCATGCGCATCACGAAGACGCCCGAGTACACGTCGGCGTGTTCGGCGAGGGAGGCCTTGAGATCGGTCTCCACGACTGCTCCAGCATCATGATCGCCGACGACCCACGTGCCATCACCTGCGCACAAGCCGACGTGCCAGACCCAGACGTCCTGCTCTCCGATCCTGCCGATCGGGGCTTCAGCAGGATTCTGCTCGGTCGCGACGAGCATCAGGGAGTCGCCAGCCTCGAGCTTCGTGAGCTCCAGGTCCGCTGACGCGATCGGCGCCATGCCCTCCACGGGCGCCCCGAGTTCCTTCCGGGAGACCTGCTCGACGTTCAGGTTCGAGAACGACTTCCAGCTGCACTTCGTCAACGCCTGGGCCGCGAGGAAGACGAGCCCCTGACAGTCAATGCCTTCCCGTCGACCACCGCTCACGAGCCGATTCCGTCCGCCGAACTCGTACGGCGTGCCGAGGTACTTCCGTGCGCGCTCGAGCAGCAGCTTCGCCGACGACGGTGGCAGCGCCTGGAAGGGCAGGGTGATCACCAGCAGGAGGAGCACGAGCCGTTTCACAGCCCGCAGTGTCGCGTCTGGCTCGCGGTGCACGCAACGAGGCCAGCCAGCCACACGGCTGCGCAAAGTCGCTCACGCCTGCCGAGCCCCGGGAATAGGGTGCGCGCCCAATGCGACTCCTCCTCCCCGTGCTCATCGTCGTCGTTGGCTGCACCGCACCCGCGCCGGCCATCAAGACCGACACCGCGCCTGTCGCTCCTGCGCTCCGGGCATTGCCGAAGCTCGTCTCGCCTGGCGTTCGACTGCCCGACGGCGCGAAGCCGCTCGGCTACCAGCTCGAGCTCGAGATCATTCCCGGCAAGGAGACGTTCTCGGGACGCATCACCGCGAAGGTCGAGATCTCGAAGCCGCTCGAGGTGCTGTGGATCAACGCGACGGATTTGAAGCTCGCTCCGACGACGCTCCTCACCGAACACGGCCAGCGCACCGCCGAGGCCATCGTCGTCGATCAACACTTTGCGGCCCTGGTGCCCCGCTGCGAAGGCACGCAGACCACCTGTCTCCTCTCACCCGGCACGCAGGACGTGGTGCTCTCGTTCTCTGGTGAGCTCTCGAAGAAGGATACAGACGGCCTCTTCCAGGTGAAGGAGGGCGATGCCTGGTACGCGTACACGAGCTTCGAGCCCATCGACGCACGCCGCGCCTTCCCCAACTTCGACGAGCCACAGTTCAAGGTGCCCTGGGAGCTGTCGATCACGGTCTCGGCCGAGCACCTGGCGCTCGCCAACACGCCGCAGGTCTCCGAAGAGAAGGTCGGCGACACCCTCAAGCGCGTACGGTTTGCGAAGTCGCTGCCGCTCCCGAGCTACCTCGTCGCCTTCGCCGTCGGCACCTTCGAGTTCGTCGACGCCGGTCTGCATGGGCAGAAGAAGACGCCCGTGCGCATCGTGGTGCCGAAGGGCAAGACCGCCGAGGCGAAGTACGCGGCCGAGTCGTCTGGACCGATCCTCGAGCAGCTCGAGGCGTACTTCGGCTCGCCGTACCCGTACGAGAAGCTCGATCAGATCTCGATCCCCGCGAACATCGGCGCGATGGAGAACCCGGGCCTCGTCACCTACGGCCATCAGATCATCCTCTCGAAGCCCGAACTCGACACGCCGGGCCGACAGCGCGGCTTCGCTGGCACCTGCACGCACGAGCTCGCGCACCAGTGGTTCGGCGATCTCGTCACCATGGCCTGGTGGGACGATCTCTGGCTCAACGAAGCGTTCGCCACGTGGATGACGCCGCGCATCCTCGAGAAGTGGCAGCCGTCATGGGCGATGGACGTCGCGCAGGTCAACCGCCGACACGGCGCGATCGGCAGCGACTCCCTCGTCAACTCGCGCCGCATCCGCCAGCCGATCGCCTCGAACGACGACATTGCGAACGCGTTCGACGGCATCACCTACGGCAAGGGCGCCTCCGTCATCGGCATGTTCGAGGCGTACGTCGGGCGCGCGGAGTTCCAGAAGGGCGTGCGCGCCTATCTCGCGAAGCACTCGTTCAAGAACGCGACGGCCGACGACTTCCTCGCGGCGATTTCGGAAGCCGCAGGCAAGGACGTCGCCACGCCGTTCCGTACGTTCCTCGATCAGCCCGGAGCGCCGACCCTCTCCTTCACGCTCGAGTGCCCGAAGGCCGGTGCCCCGAGCCTGTCGTTGACGCAGAAGCGAGCGCTGCCGGTCGGCTCCACCGGTGACGCCGCGAAGATCTGGCAGGTGCCGTTCTGCGTGCGCGCGTCGGTGAAAGGAAGAGAGACGCGGCTGTGCTCGATGCTCGACGCGGCGAAGGCCTCGATGCCGCTCGGCGAGGTGAAGACGTGCCCTGATTGGGTGCTCCCGAACGATGGGTACGACGGCTACTACCGCGCGAGCCTGTCGGGTCCGATCTCGCTCATTGACGTCTACAAGAAGGCGGGCACGAAGCTGTCGGTGCCCGAGCGCGTCGGCATGCTCGGCGACGTCTCGGCGCTGGTGCGCTCGGGTGACGCCGAGCTCGGCACGATGCTCGAGCTCGCGGAGTACGGCTCGAAGGAGAAGGACCGTCACGTCTTTGGCTACGCGCTGGGCTTCGCGTCGGCGCCGGGTGGCGATCTGCTCCCCGAGGCGCTGCGCCCGAAGCACGAGGCCTTCGTTCGCGCCCTGTTCTCGAAGCGCCTGGATGAGCTCGGGTTCGCGCCCAAAGCCGGTGAAGACGAAGACACCCGGCTGCTGCGTCCGCAGCTGATCGGCACGCTCGGCTGGAACGGGAAGGATCCGAAGGTGATCGCCCAGGCCCGCAAGCTCGTCGAGGCGTGGCTGAGCGATCGCAAGGCGATTCACCCCGACGTGCTCGACGTCGTCCTCGCCATCGCAGGAGAGGGCGGGGATTCGGCGCTCCACGCGAAGCTGCTCACTGCCGCGAAGGCCGAGAAGGACCGGGCCGATCGGGGCCGCCTCCTGGGCGCCCTCGCAGAGTTCAACGATCGGTCGCTCGTCGATCAGCAGTTGCAGCTCGTCCTCACAGACACCTTCGAGACCCGCGAAGCGATGCGCTTCGTCTGGGGCGCGGCCAACGACTTCCGCACCCGCGACCTCGCGCTGAAGTTCGTCGAGACCAACTGGGACGCGGTCATCGGACGACTCCCGAAAGACGGCGGCGCCGGCCTGGTGTGGCTGGCCGCAGGCATCTGCGACGCGAAGGAGCGTGACGCCGCGAAGACATTCTTCGATGGCCGCTCCACGAAGTACCTGGGCGGGCCGCGCAACTTCGCCATTGCCATGGAGGGCATCGATCTCTGCCTCGCGTGGAGGGCGCGTCACCGCACCTCGGCCATCGCGTTCTTCGAGAAGCGCAAGTGAGTCGCGCGGCGTGTGATCGGGCGCTCGCCCGGTTCCTCGAGATGACGAACACCTCGCACGAGGCGCACGTGAGCGATCGCGCCGTGACGCTGCATTGCCTGAGCGCGCACGCGCCCGAGTTCTTCGAGGCGCACCAGCTGCAGGAGAAGCTCGATGCGGCGCTCGAGGGCCTGGCGAGCCTCCCCTCGACGTTCCCGCCGGACCTTCCGTGGGAGGTCGTGATGGCGCGCCTCGACGCGCACTACTTCCGCGCGCTCTACGGCCTGCCGAACCCGCCGCTTCCAGCCGATGACGTGCAGGCCGCGATCGTGAGAGTGACGGAGCAGTCCGTCCTCGGAGGCTGGTTGCTGGCCGAGCTCGCCGGTGCGCTGGACGTCGACGTCGAGATCCCCGATCCCTCAGGGCTGACCGGCATGGAGCGGGCGTATTGGCGCACCCACCAGATCCTCCTGTGGACCAGCTACCTGCGCGATCCGATCGAGACCGAAGGGGCGGACGAAACGCTCGATGAGCTCGAGCGTGCGCTCCCGCTTCGAATGGCGTGTGGCGAGATCGACCCTGCCGCCGAGATCATCTTCTGTCTGCAGGCCGGGGGCAGGGTGGTGGAGCCGGAGTTCCTCGAGCGGCTCCTCGCCCAGCAACGGCCAGACGGGCGCTTCGTCGATAGCGATTCAGATGACGCACGTGAGCAGGCGCACTGCACCGCCGTGTGCCTCATCGCGCTCAGTTGGCACAGAATCCGCCGCCAGTAAGCGGCTGGGGAATGCACCCGAGGAAGCCGCTGCATGCTCTGCAGGTGCCGCCCAGGTTGCCGCACTCCGAGCGCGCGTCTCCGGGCTTGCACTGACCGGACGCGTCGCAGCAGCCCGTGACACAGCTGATCATGCACGGGAACGGCAGACCGCCGCCGACGCCCAGGCCGCCCCCGACAGGCGCGCCGCCGCCGACCGCTGAGCCACCACCCGTCGCCGAGCCGCCGCCCGACCCGCTGACGCATGAGCCCGACGAGCACACGAGCCCGCCGCCACAGGTGGTGCACATCGATCCGCCCGCCCCGCACTTCATCGCCGACGGTGTCTGCACGCACATGGTGCCGTCGCAGCAACCGCCGCAGTTCGCAGGTGAACACATCGGCGGAATCACGCACGCACCAGCGAAGCAGGTCTGGTTGCTCGCGCACTGCGCGCAGAGGCCAGCGTCCGAGCCGCACGCGAGGTTCGAGTTGCCGGGTGTACACGCTCCAGCGTCCGTCACGCACCCGGGACAGGTGAAGCTGATGCACTGGCCCATCGTGTTGCACGCCTTGTTCTGCGCCTGACAGTTCTGGCACGCCGCGCCGCCCTGGCCGCATGCCGTGAAGGTGTTGCCACCGCGGCACGCGCCGTTGTCGCAGCAGCCGTTGCAGTTGGCACACAACGCCGCGCCGCCCGCGCTGCCACCGGCCGCTCCGCCTGCAGTCCCACCAGCTGCGCCGCCGCCAGTCATCCCCGCCATGCACACGCCCGCCGCGCACGCCTGACCGGGCATACACGCGGAGCAGGTCCGCCCATCGGCGCCACACGCGAACGCCGCCGTCCCGCTCTGGCACTCGTCGTTCTGATCGCAGCAGCCCGCGCAGTTCGATCGCAGGCACCGCTTCGTGGTGGTGCCGCACGAAGGAGCCACCGCCCCGACGACGCCAATCAACAACCCGACGAGGAACGCACGAACGTTCATGCGCGCGTGGCTAGCACAGCTTCCGGGGGCGGGTGCAGTGGGGCTGTAGCCGCCGACCCGTATCAAGCCTGCGTCAGGGAATGCAGGTTGGCCTTGGCCTTCTCGACGTCGGTCTCGTGCTTGAGCACCAGGTTGAGCGTCTGGGCGACGAGCTCGGGCGACAACGAGTCGGCGTTGAGGAGCACCAGCGCCTGGGCCCAGTCGAGCGTCTCGGAGATCGACGGCGCCTTCTTCAGCTCCAGCGCGCGCAGCTTCCCGACGGCGTTCACGACCGCAGTGGCCAGCTGCTCCGACACGTGCGGCAGGCGGCGGCGAACGATGGCCAGCTCACGCTCCTTGGTCGGGTAGTCGATGGCCAGGTGCAGGCAGCGGCGCTTGAGGGCATCGGACAGCTCGCGCGCGTTGTTCGACGTCAGCACCACCCGGGGAATGTGCTTCGCCTTGATGGTCCCCAGCTCGGGCACGGTGACGGCGTTGTCGGCCAGCACCTCGAGCAGGAACGCCTCGAACTCCGGGTCGGCCTTGTCGATCTCATCCACCAGCAGCACACACGGCTGGTCGGCAGTCAGCGACTTGAGGATGGGGCGGGGGAGCAGGAAGCGCTCCGAGAAGAAGATGCTGTCGCTCGCGGCGACCTTGTCGGCCGCCTCCTTCAACGACATCGCACCGGCCATCAGCTCGCCGATCTTGTCCTTGAGGAGCTGGGTGTAGAGCAGCTGCTTGGCGTACTCCCACTCGTACAGGGCCTTGGCCTCGTCGAGCCCCTCGTAACACTGCAGCCGCACCAGCTCGCGACCCAGCGACTGGGAGAGGGCCCGGGCGAACTCGGTCTTGCCCACGCCGGCGGGGCCTTCGATGAGCACGGGTTTCTCGAGGCGATCCATCAGGAACGCCACGGTCGAGATGGACTTCGACGGCAGGTACCCGACGGCTTCGAGGCGGGCGCCGGCGTCGTCGACGGACTGAAAGGTGGACGGCATCGGCGCGCTTGTAGCGACTCCAGTGCGCGGCGTCCCCACAAAGTCAGCCACTCCCACCTCGAGTCGTCCCCTCACCGCGACACGGGTGCCGTGGCGAATCTGCCCCAGCCCCTCAGAAAACCTCAGGCCCGAGCGATGGAATCCGAAGCGAAATCAGAGAATTGCAGTGTGGAAGGGGAGGGCACGCCGCCTGCATTCGCACCTGGTCCTCTGCGACGGGGTGAGACGGTCATGGTTGCTGCGGCGAAAGTGTTGAGCGTGGTGGTGATGGTGCTGGTGCCCGGTGCGCTGCTGATCGCCACGGCGTTCGTGCTCGCCCGGTTGGTGACGCAGCAGATGCAACTCGAAGAGGGCCCGCAGGGCCGACGACTGGCGAAGGCCGTAGCGCACGTGCGCTGGCGTGACGTGGTGCGCGAGGCTCGCCGCTCGTTCTGACCGCCCTGTTCAGTGCGACTGTTCGCGGCAGTGGCGAGCCCCCACCAGCTTGAGTAACTGGGTCTCCGGCTGGCAGTGGGCTTCCTCTCTCGACGGACAGGCACGACATGACGACGACTTCACGGTGGTTCACGGCGGCGCTGCTGGCTGTCGTCGCGTTGGCGTGCGGCCCTGCGCCGGTGACCTCAGCCCAGGTCTGCGACAAGAACGGGCAGGTCGATCAGACGGCGAAGGTGGGCGACTGCACGCGCATCCCGCCCGGCAACCTCTTCGGACCCGCTTCCACCTGCCGCGCCTCGAGCGACAAGTGCTCGCCGCAAGACCGCGCCTTGCTCCTCGACGTCCTCACCTGCGCCGAGAAGCTGCCGGTCTGCAGTGAGCCCTCGAAGGAGGCCTGGGTCGGCGCGCGCACCGGCTGCGTGATGCGGCTGTCGGGTGTCTCGTCGGCCTGCAAAGACGCCTTCTCCGGCGTGCTCCCGGATCCCAGCGGCATCTTCGACGCGGGCGTTCCCGACGCAGGTCCCCAGCCGATCAACGATGGCGGCAACGCGCTCTCGCTGGTGGTGGTGGCTGACGAGGGCGCCTTCGCCTTCGCGTGGCAGTCGCTCCAGGGCTCCGAGGCCGTCACGAAGTGGGCGCTGATCGGCTTCTCCGACGCGGGGGTTCGTGGCGAGCCCTTCTTCGTCACCATGCCGGCGCGCAGGGACTTCATCTTGAGCGACGCGGGCCTCAACGAGTACCGCCGCTGGTTCGTGATCGGCGAAGACGGCACCGGCCGCGTGGCCTTCGGGACGCCCGATGCCGGCGGCGGCAGCGGCATGGACGGCGGCGTGATGTGCATGGGCCCGCTCGACTGCCCGACCAACCGCGTCTGCGATCTCGGCCAGTGCAAGGTGCAGACGTGCCAGCCGGGCGGACCGCTCACCTGTCCCAACGCCTACCAGTGCTTCCCCAATGGCACCTGCAACCGCACCGCCTTCGACGCCGGCATGATGTTCGACGCCGGCGCGGGGATGATGATGACGCCCACGGTGCCGTTGCCGTTCATCTCGAACGACTTCATCGCGCTGACGAAGCCGCTCGGCCCGTCGCCGCAGGTGTACCTGGGCGGTTTCCCCGGCCGCCGCCCCGACATCGCGGCGATCGACTCGGCGCGCACCTTCGTGGCGCTCGAGCAGGAAGGTCAGCTGATCGGCCACGCCAGCTTCCGCCGCGGCCGTGACTTCATCGATGACAGCGCGACCTCGTCGTCCCTCGACACCGTCGGGAGCCGCGTGCGCGTCGCCTACAACCACGAGAGCAAGACCCTCTACGCCTGCTACGTCGTCGGCCGTGGCGTGCGCGTGCGCCGCAGCCTCGATGAAGGTCGGACCTGGGGCGAGAACGCCGTCACCCTCGAGCCGCCTCCCCTCGACGACGGTGGCCTCGGTTCGGTGATCAGCGAGTGCGACATCGCGGCGTGGCGGCAGGGCGGCGCCATCATGGTGACCGTCGAAGACAACCGCATGGTGACGCGCAACGTGACGCCGGCGCTCGACGTCGAGGACGCCGGCCAGCTCGCGTTCACCTCGTCGCTGCCTGACGCCGGCAACGTGTACAGCCCGATTCGGGCGTCGATCGCGACCCTGCCCTCCGAAAGCCAGGTGCACATCGTCTTCACGGCGACGCGCACGCTCTCGAGTGGCCTGTCCGACCCCGAGACCTACGGCATCTACCGCGATGGCATGGTGGGCACGTTCACGGGCCCACTCGCGCTCACGTTCACGGGCGTTCCGCCCTTCGGAAACCCACTGCCGCAGGACTACGCGACCGTGACGATCGACCCGAAGACGAAGCGGGCCATCGCCGCGTACACCACGCTGCTCCCCGGAGCCGACAGCCTCTCGTCGGTGCAGCTCTCGCTGTGGAACCCCACCACGCGCATCTGGGCCACCGGCTCCGACTTGTCCGTCTTCACCCTCGACGTCGACAACCAGACGAAGATCCTCTTTCCGGGCACTGAGTTTCAGGGAAAGCAGGTCGACGCGTTCTCTCCGCTGTTCGCGTCGCTCCCCAACGGGAAGATCTGGCTGTCGATGATGGTCGGGACTCGCCAGGGCGGCGGCGCCGGCAATGACTTCAAGTTCTGGGCGGTGCCCTTCGACTTCGATGAGCCGACGCCAGCCGGCAACGTGCGCGGCTGGTTCAAGAAACCCGCGCGAAAGCTCAGCGACACGCGCGCCTGGGATCCCCGTGGTGGAGGCCTTCGCCCGACGGTGACGGCGTTCTCGGCCGACTCGCAGATCAGCTTCTCGGGCGCCTTCACCGAGGGCTTCGGGGCTGGTGGCGAGCAGGAAGGTGGCCGCAGCATCTACGTGACGATCCCGTAGTCAGCGTGAACGCAGGGGCACCTGAGGGCGCCAGGTCCTTCGGGGACCGCTTCGTCGGCAACGGCGGGATCCTCGAAGAAGCTCGCGCTCGCGGGCCGACCAGCGTGCAGCGGCTCAGCGCGAACCAGGCGCTCCACCCAGCCTCTCTGCGAAGGCTGGTGTTGGTGGCGCCCCGCCGCTCGGAGCACGTCGCCTGCGCAGGAGGCCTCGCGGTGCTGGCTGCAGGCGAGCTGAGGTTCTCGAGGCGAGGTGGTGCGAGGCCGGTGTGTCGGGAACCGCCGGGTTCAGTCTGGCGTTCCTGTTCCGTCGCTGACGTCTGCGGAGAGCGGTCGGTGGTGAAGGAGTGCTGGTTCGTCTGCCCGTTCTGCGACGCCGAGCGGCCGTCTGGCTCGTCAGCCCGAGGCGTCTGGTCGCGACGTCGCCTGACTCCCCGAGCGGGTGAGCGCGTGGCCAGGGTCAGGGCTTCCTGCGCTCAGCCCAACAGGAGGCGCTGAAGAACTGCCTGCTGGCGCGCCCCCACGGACCTGCGGCACGCCGGCGGCTCCGGGCCCAGGGCTCCTCGCACCCGCCGCCTTCGGTCGGTGGCTTCCCCACCCCGAGAGGGCGGTCTCCCGCCGGGCTGCCACCGCTTGGCGAGGTCGAGCGCAGCGCTCGTCGGGCCACCCCCCTTCGTGTGTCGGGATCACGCTGCGCGTGTGTCGATCGACCGAACGACGTCTGTCGAGAAGCCGTCGACCGCGGGTCGAGCTCAGCAGCGCGTGTGTCGATGACGCGACGAGCGCTTGTCGAGGGGGGACTGGCCGCACGTCGAGGCCGACGCGACCGCTGGTCGTTCAGCGCCGCGCGCCTGTCGACGGTGAGGTGACTACCGCCGCCTCGACGCAGCGCCCACCCCGGGCGGGAGCGGCAGCGCTCCGACGGGCGCTCCCCCACGGCGCGCCGCCTTCACCTGGTCGCAGAGGAAGGCGAGCTCCCGGAGCACCCGCCCCTCGAGGTGGCTCGTCACGGCGGAGTCGTTCGTTCCCACGCCGCGCCACGTCGTGGGCACCAGCTCGGCGAGCTCGTTCGCCAGCGCGTCGAGCGAGTCGAGGAAGCCGGGGGTCAGGGCGCAGTCGTCGGCGAGCAGGGCGGTGTCTTCGTCCGCCCTCAGTTTACGCCCCTCGTCGGCCAGCCTGGTCAGCTCGCCGACCCACTGCCAGGGCGTGGGCTTGACGATCCGCTTCTGGGAGAGGGCGGCCAGCGCAGCGCGGTTGCCCTGCAACACCGCCTTCAGTCGGTGGGTCGCTTGCGTGCGGAGCGCGCTCGCCCGCGCAGCCAGCGCCCTCGTGTTGCCGCGCGCGACCTTCAGGTCCTCGAGGCCATCGTCAGCGACCTCCCGTTGCAGCGCGACGACGAACTCGCACAACCACCGCAGCCGCACGAGGGGGTAGCCCGGCACCTCGTCCTTCGTCAGCAGAGCGCGCGCGACGCCGATGGTCCGCTCTGCGTCGCGCAGCACGTCTTTCGCCCAGGTGCGATCGCCCCACGCCCGGCACTGCAGCTCGGTGAACTGCGCTCGGTAGAGCGTCCGCCGTCTCTCTTCGAGGGGCGGGAGCGTCTGCAAGAGCTTCTCGGGCAGCCGCTTCCCCGGCGACTTCGGCGCTGCTGGCGTTCGACGGGTCGCCACCGTCTTACCCGCCGGGGTTGATGCCCGTGACGATCGTCGTGAGATCGAGCCCGCCCGTGTACCCGTAGCTGACGTACTCGTCGAAGCCGTAGACGGTGACGCCGGCGCCCGGGAGCGTCATCTGCCCCGGCTGCGGGATCACGAGGATCGCGTGCGTGCCCACCGGCACCGGCACGTTGGCGACGCGGAAGGGCGTGGCGCCGACGGCCGTGAAGCTCGTCATCGGAACCGCCGTGCCGTTGACGCGCACCTCGAGCACGCGGCTCGAGTCGATGACGAGGCCCAGGTAGTTGTCGCGCGTGCCCGGCGCCGTCAGCACGGTGTACTGGCTGCGCCACTGCTCGATGGGCGGCAGGAGGATCAGTGACGGGTCTCCCTGCGTCGGGAAGGCCGCGGCGCTGCCGGTGGTGGCGTTCTGGCTCGCGAAGAGCTGCGCCACCTGAATCGGCTGATCGGCGGTGATGGTGAAGTTCGTCTTCGAGCGGAACTCCACGAAGGAGCCACCCGCGAGCTGGCAGGTGTTCGCCGAGAGCGAGCCGGTGGTGCAGCGCACGGGGCTCAGCACGTCACCTGCGGCTGGCGGCGGCGTCAACGTGAGGCGGGTGCCGTTGGGGCAGGCGCTCGCCGGGCAGCCCGCGACGATCTTGTAGTAGTCGGGGCCCGCTGCGCTGGCCGAGGCGACCTGTCCATTCGACAGCCGCAGCGGCGCCGTGCGCAGCGCCACGAAGTTCTTGCCCCACGTGACGAACGGGAAGAGCTGCTCCTCCACGTGATCGCACGCCGTGTCGAGATAGCCGCGTGTGGTGCACGCCGAGCCGCCGAACACCGAGATCGGCTTGTCCGAGGTGATGACCGAGCCGGTCAGATCGTTGTCGACGCGGCAGTGCTGGGTGCAGCACCGCCCCGTGAGGAGCGTTCCGCAGTTCGGCGGGTTCGAGCACGAGGGCTGGCCGAAGAGGTTGAGCGGAATGAACGGGTTGAGCCCGCACTCGAGGTTGACCGACGACGGCGACGGCGACGGGTTGTCGCTGGCGATCTGCAGCACGTCGTAGGTGTTGAGGGTGTACGTCTGCTGACCGCCCGGGTTGAGCGCCATCACGCCGACCCCCGACCGCGTCCGGGCGTTGCTCCGCACGGTGACTTGCGTGTTGTCCTGCGTGCCGACGACGGTGATCATCCCGTTGAAGGCCGTCGACACCGCCCCGTTCGGGTCGGTACGGCCGTCGCGCCGCATCACGTGCTCCGGTGTCAGGGCGACGTAGCTGGTCCCGAGGATGTGTGAGGGGAGCAGGAGCGAGGCGTCGTTGCTGTACGAGAAGTGCCTGCAGACGCTGCCCATGCAGACCGGGTTCGCCGACTCGGGCACCGCGTTCGCACACGACGTGGCCGACGTGCAGGAGCCCGTGTCGCGGAAGGCGGCCAGCGGGTTGAACTGGTACACGGTGATCGGCCGGGTGCTGGTGAGGCGATAGCCGAAGCGCTTGAGCCCGCTCTGCGACGCCGAGTCGAAGTTGTTCGTCATCGTCGGGTGATCGCCGACCGACTGCCAGGGCACGCGAATGACCGCGAGGCCACGCGTCATCGGGTCGAGGCGCCCGGGCACCGTCACCGACTTCACCACCTGGATCGAATTGCTGATGTGCCGTGACACCGTCACCGTGGTGTTCAACGAGGAGCGGTTGGTGACGACGAAGGCGAACTCCGAGTCGTTGTTGATCGCGCCCTGGCCCGTCGTGACGTTGCCCTTGAAGACCGCCGCCGTGACGGGGTTGTCCATGACGGCCGTCCAGTACTCGCAGCCGAAGTAGCTCTTCTGCCGGGCCGCGTCGCCGCACTCGTCGACGCACGCGCCGTTCTGGCACTCCGCGGTGGGGCCCAGGCCTGGCACGGTGGTGCAGGTGATGTTGTCGAACGAGCCGGTCGCGTTGCAGCTCTGCAAGATGGCCGAGCCCATGCACTGGCTCGATCCGGGGATGCAGGTCGGGGTGACGCACGCCGACTGCGCCGCCGTGCCCATGCAGCGCTGGGTGATGCAGGTGCCGTCGAAGTTGTCGCCGACGTTCACCCAGGTGGTGGACAGGTTGAGCTGGGTGCGGCGCTGGCACTCCTGCACGGCCTTGCCATCGGGGCTGCAGCGGCGCTCCCCCGCGGCGCACTCGCGGCACTCGCCCATGGTGCACGTCGCCATCCCCGCGCACATCACCGAACGGTAGCCCGAGCCGTCGCTCTGACAGACCTCGAGGGCGGCCGGCGACGTTCCACACTTCGTCGAGTTCGGCCGGCAGTTGAGGCAGCGCTCGTTCGAGCAGAAACCGTCGGGCATCGGGCACGACAGCTCGGTGGTGAAGCGGCCATCGGCGCCGCAGAGCTCGACGGCGCCGCCGTTGACGCTGCAGCGGCGCGCGCCTTCGGTGCACGGGACGAAGACCGACGCGTCAGGCTCGGCAGGCTTGGGCTCGCAGGTGCCCGACAGCAGGTTGCAGCGTTGCGCCGCGGAGCAGTCGCCGTCGCGCCGACACACGAAGCGGCACTGGCCGTTGACGAGTCGCTCGCTGGGCTCACACACCGGGCCCGCGTCGACCTCGGGTGGCTTGACGCGCGTCTTGTCGCAGCCGACAGCCGCGAGGAGAAGGAGCAGGAGAGGAAGTGCACGCCGCATGGAGGTGAGGCTCCAGAAGAGACAGGCCAGAAGGGCTGTCGTCCTACCTCACCTCACAGCCAGAGGGCTACTCGCCCAGCTTGTCGATGATGCTGGTGAAGTCGGCTTCCTCGTCCTTCGGCGCGGTGGGGACCTGACCCACGACGGTGCGGTCTTCGGTCTGCGCCGGACGCCGGGGCGCCGCCGCGGTGATCGCGACCGCAGGGCGGGCGACCTGGGTGGGCCTGGCCGCAGGCGGCGCGGTGGTTGGCCGGGCGACGGCCGCTGCGGGCCGAGTGGCCGCCTCGGGGATCATGTTCACCTTGGTCGCCTCTTCGAACTCTTCTCCCAGCTGCGACAGCGCCGCTGCCGGAGGGCGCGAAGCGTTCGGCACCGTCGTCACCGGAATCCCTGCAGGCGGCGCGGGGCGGGCGGCCGATGGGCTCGACGTCGCCGCACCACCCGCCGGCTTGTTCTTGTAGCGGGCGAGCTCGAGCTCGACGACCTTCAGCTGCTTAGACTTCTCCTGCACCGCTTCCTGCAGGCGTTTCACTTCCTGGGCCTTGACCTGCTCGCGGCGCTCGACCTCGGCCTTGTGCTTGGCGTTCGCGTCCTCGAGTGACTTCTGGTGCGCGGCCTCGGTGGCCTTCTTCTCGGCGATGGCCGCCTGCTGCCTCGCCGCAGCGTCGTTGGCCTTCTGCTCGGCAGCGGTGATCTTCGCCTGCAGCTCCTTCTCGGCGCGGGTGCGGACGGCGTTGGCGCCCTCCACGGCTTGCTCGAGCTCGCCCACGCGACGTTGACGGGCCACCAGCTGCGTCTGGGCGTCTCTCAGGCGCGACTCCATCTCGCCGACCCTGGTCTGTGCTTCCTGCTGCACCTGCGCGATTCGGGCCTCGGCGCGCTGGAGCTTCTGCGCGAAGTCGTCCTGCGCCTTCTTGCCAGCGGCCTTCTCTTGAGTGGTCGCGTTGGCTGCCTCCTGGAGTCGGGCGTTCGCCTGCTGGAGCTGCTGGCCCAACTGCGCCTTCACCGAGTCGCGCTCGGCGACCGCCCGTGCCTGCGCCTCGGTCATCTTCTCGAGACCGGCGCTCTTGTCGGCGAGATCCTTCTTCGCCGAATCCAGCTCGCTGGCCAGTCCGGCCTTCGCGTTCGACAGCTCGTCCATCTTCTTCCTGGACTCTTCGAACAGCGACTTGAGCTTCAGCTCGAGCTGCCTCGAGAGCTCGGTCTTGGCGGTGACCTCGCGAGTGAGGGCGTCGACCTGCCGCACCTTCTCCTGCTGCTGCGTCGACAGCTTGCGCAGCGTATCTGCGAGCTCCTTCGAGCTGGCGGCGATGTCGTTCTGCAGCAGCTCTTCCCGGCGCTGCGACTCCTCGGTGAGCGTGGTGATGCGCTCGTCGAGGTTGGCGCGCGCGTCTTCGGCGTGCGCGAGCCTGGCGTTGAGCTGCGTCAGATCCGAGACGCGGGCGCCGAGTTCCTGCTTGGTGAGGCCGAGCGTCTCGGTGAGCTCCTGGGCCTGTTCGCGCGTCTGGCTGAGCTCGGCCTCGAGCGTGCCGACGCGCTCTTCGAAGTGCTTCAGGGTGTCGGCGTGCGCGCGCTTCTCGATGTCGAGCGACCTGGACGTGTCGTCGAGGTTGGCGCGGGTCGCGGCGAGATCGACCTGGGTCACCTCGAGCCTGCCGGCGAGCGCGTCGCGGGCCGCGGTGAGCTGCGCGATCGCGGCTGACGTCTCTTGCTCGAGCGCCTGGTGCGCCGAGGCCTCTGCCTCGTAGTTGCCCTGGGCTTCCGAGAGCGACGTCTTGAGTTGGCCGATCTCGCCCGAGAGCTGCTCCTCGAGCTGCGCCTTGGCGGTCTCGGTCTGGCGGAACAGGCCGGTGACGCGCTGGATCTCGTTTCGCGCCGAGACGATCTCGCCCTGGCGCTCGTCGCGCTCCTTGCGGGTCTGCTCGAGCTCCGACCTGGTGCGCTCGAGGGCGCCGTCGGTCTCTTCCTGCTCGCCGGTCTTCGCCTCGAGGGCTGCCTGCGTCTGGTTGAGGGTCTCCTGCGTGGACAGCAGCGCCTTCTGTGTCTCGTCGAGGGTGTTGGAGAGGTCCGCGATCTCCTGAGCGCGCTCGGTCGCCCGGGCCTCGAGCCCTTCGACCTCCTGTCCGCGCGCTTCGAGGGTCTGCTTGAGGGCGCCGATCTCTCCGTCGCGGTCGGCGATGGTCTGCTGGGCGTTCGACAAGCGCCCCTCGAGCTCGCTGAGGCGCGTGTCTCGCTCGGCCACGTCGGTGTTCAGGCCGTCGATGGTGCGCTGCCGCAGCTCGAGCGTCTGGGACAGCTCGGCGATGGCGGCCGCGTGGGCCTCGACGAGGCCCTGGGCCTCTTGGAGCTGGCCGCCCACCTCGCCCAGCTCACCCTGCAGCTCGGCCTCGCGGTCGGCCATGGCGTGCTTGATGGCTTCGACTTCGCCTTCGAGCTCGCCGATCTGCTCGAGCCGCTCCTGGATCTGCTGCTGGAGCTCGGCTTCCTGCCGATCCTTGCGCTCGACCGTGTCGGCGAGCTCCTGCTCGAGGTGGCTGATGCGCCCGTCGCGCTCGCCGATCTTCTCGGTGAGGTTCTGCTCCGACTCGAGCTTGTCGGCGCCGAGGGCCTCGAGGTTGCTCTTGAGTCCCGCGACCTCGCCCTCGAGCTCACCGATCTTCTCGGACGATCTCGTGCGCGCGTCCGAGAGCTCGCCCTCGAGCCTCGCGACCTCGGCCTCGCTGCGCTCACCGCGCTCGTTCGACAACCGCAGCTGGCTCTCGAGCGTCTGCACCGTGGCGTCACGCTCGGCCTGGTTCTGCTCGATGGTCTCTTGCAGCGCCTTGCCGATACCTTCGAACTCGGCGTACTTCGCGTCGCGCTCCGAGAGGGTCGTCTCGTGCGTCTGCTGCAGCGTCGCGAGCTCGCCCTTGAGCCCGGCGACCTGCTCCTCGCCCGCGGCGACGGTCTGCTGCAGCTCCTTCTCCTTCACCTCGAATTCGATGGTGGCGAGCTGGAAGTCCTTCTCGAGGGCTTCGAATTCCTTGCGCTGCTGCTCGAGCTCGCCGCTCTTGCGAACGATCTCGTCTTCCTTGTTGTTCAGCTCCCTGCGAAGCCCGTTGATGTCCTTCTCTTTCGCAGAGACGACCTCGATGACTTCCTTCTCGCCGATGAACTTCTGGAGGAGCAGATCCTCGACCTGCCGGCCGTGCTCGCGCTCCTTCTCGACGAGGGTGTTCTGGGAGTCGCTCAGGCGCCGGGTGAAATCGTCGACTTGCATCTTCAGGCCCTGAATCTCGACGTCCTTCTCCGAGATGCGGTCCTCGACCGAGAGCAGCTCGCGCTCGCGAACGGTCCAGATCTCCGACAGCCGGGCGATCTGCGCCTCGCGCGTCTTGAGCTCGTCGCGCAGGATCTGGATCTTGGCTTCCGGGGTACCCAGCATGTCGCGGCGGGGCGGGCTGCGACGAAGTTCCCGTGACTCGGCGAGCAGCTCGGCTTTTCGATCGGCGATGGACTGGAAGGCCCGGTCGAGGAAGGCGCGATCGTCGTCGGTGACCTGGCTGCGACGCTCGCGGCGGGGCAGCCGGGGCGGGCCTCCTGCAGCGGTCTTGAGCGGAGGCGGTGCGCCCTGGGCCGGGATCTCGACCGTCGGGCCGGCGCCCGTGAGCGCGTTGTCGAGCGCCGCGTCTTCTTCGTCGGAAGTCGACGACGGCCCGCCCGCCTGCGACGGGGGCGCGATGGTGGTGGTCAGTCGGGTGAGCTCGCTCATCTCGAAGGGAATCGCGAGGTAGCCGTGCGCCGCGTTGGCCGACGCTGCGTGCTGCTGGAGCGCCTCGATGCGTGACTCGCTTGAAAGCAGAATCACCGGCAGGTCCTGCCCGAACTTGCCCTTGCGAATGTTCCCGCACAGCACGAAGCCGCTCTGGTCTGGCAGCTCGGCCCGGAGCACCACGAGATCGGGCCGGCGCTTCTCGAGCTCGCGGGTGGCGTCAGAGGCGCTGGTCGCCAGGCTCGTCTGATAGCCGACGTCCTTCAGCACCGAAGCCATGGTGAGGGCAAAGTCGTTTTGACTCTCGACGATGAGGACGCGGCGCTCCATGAGGCTCTTTTCTCTTCGGGGGAAGACGAAGGCGGCGGCTCAGTCTGCTACGGCGCACGAGGCCGGTAAACCGGCTTGTGCACGTCCTTCAGGTGTCTCGTCCCGGCATCGTGGTGGGCGGGACGTGGCGGGTGAAGAGTTGTGACTCGGGCGGGCAGTAGCCGTGCACCAGCTGGGCGAACCACGGGTCGAGGCTCGAGGGCGGGGGCGCGGCGGACGTCTCGAGCGTGTGCAGCTCGTCCGCGTCGATCTCATCGTCTTCATCGCCGTCGTGCATCGACAAGACAGACTCGTCGTTGACGAGCTCGACTTCGTCCTCGTGGACTTCGATGACCTCGTCGTGCGCCGCCGCGGCCCGAGCGGTGTTGGTCGTGGTGACGACCCCGACGCTCGTGGCGGGAAGAAGTGGCGGTGACTCGCCTGGCGGTGCGCGCACTCCGCTGGCGGTCGACGCTGGCGCCTCGAACGGTGGGGCGAGCGGCGGTGGCCGCAGGCCGCTGGGTGACGATCCCTGCCCCACGAACAGCGGCGGAGGACCGCGAGGAAGGCCGCCCGGTGAGCTTGGCATCGGCGGCGGAGCCGGGGGACCCACGCCGCGCGGAGCTGGCACGACGGGCGAGGTGATCGGCTCGATGGTGACGCGGGCAGGGGCGGTCGAGACCGAAACGCCCGCGGGGAGGGGCGCGAACGTCGAGCCAGGCGGAGCTCCTGCTCGACCCCCTGGCAGCGAGAAAGAGGTCGGCACCGCGAGAGGAATCGGCGCTGGCGCGCGCTGCATGGGGGGTGGGTTCGGCGCCGTGAGGTCAGGAGTGGGGATCGTCACGGTGCTCAACGTTCGAACTGGCGCGCTGGGCGGGAGCACGGCGACGAAGTCGAGCGGCTCGTCTTCGCCGGTGTTGAGCGTCGAGATCGCGGTTGGCTCGGCACCGGGAACCGGTGCGGCAGCGGCAACGGCGGCTGCGGTTGCCGCCGGAGCAGTCACTGGGGACGGCGCGGGCGCTGCGACTGCAGCCGGCGGCTCGACGAGCGGGGGCGCCGCGAGGGTCGGCACGGGTTCTTCCCCGGCGACGGGCGGCGCTTCTCGACCCGGCGGGGCCTCGACAGCTTCGATGTCCGGGAGCCGATCGTTGAGGAGCAACGCCATCACCACCGGGGCCTCTCGGACCGGCACGCCCGCGGGATCGGTCGACTCGACTGGCACGGGCGGCGCGTCTGCGCGGAGCAACACGCCCATGACGGGCGGGCGGCCTCGCGCGGCGGCCAGATCGGAGCCCGTGTCGGCCTCTGGCGGGGGCGCGAGCGCGGCAGGGTCGGTCTTCACCTTGTTGGTGCCGACGTCGACTTTCTGGGAGTCTCCCTCAGGCACCCGCTTCGCCGACTGGGTCAGCTCGTCAGGGGCCGGCGCGCCGAGCTGCGTCGCGTCGCCGGGGTCAAGCGCGTCGATGAGCGCGTCGGTCGGAACGGCGGCTCCAGAAGCCACCCGGCGATAGAGCGAGATGAGCTGCTCGCACACAGCCTCCGAGCCGATCTCCGCGGTCGCGGCCTTCGCCGCTGCGCCCATGGTGCACCGCAACGCGACGTCGCTGGCGAGTGCCTCGATGGCTTCGGCCAGCGAGTCGGCATCGCCGGGTGTGTAGAAGCGCGCCGCGGCCGCGGGCACCAGCTCGCGAGTCAGCGGCAGGTCGGCGGCGATGATCGGGCGGCCAGCAGCCAGAAACTCTCCGATGCGCGCGAGCGGCGTCGCCGCCCGGTTTCGTGGCTCGTCGGTCAACGTCAGTACGCCGATGTCTGCCGCAGCGAGCACCTTGTGCAGATCGTCGTGAACGACGGGCTCCTGGAACTCCACGCGGTCCGTCAGCTTCAGCTCGGCTGCGCGCTCCTTGAGCGCAGGGGTGAGTTCGGCCGACGACGGGCCCACGAGCGCGAGCTTCACGGCGGTCTTTGTCCTGGCGAGCGCCTCGAGCAGCAAGGGCAGATCCTGGTGTTTGCCATGGCTGCCGAGGTGAATCAGCCGTGCGGGAACGCCATCGGGCTTGCCCATCACCTCGTTCGAGAATGGCGCCAGATCGACCGGCGCGC
The DNA here is from genome assembly GCA_040400045.1 of Myxococcaceae bacterium. Taxonomy (GTDB): domain Bacteria; phylum Myxococcota; class Myxococcia; order Myxococcales; family Myxococcaceae; genus Xiheimicrobium. Next base: position 41,344 of record JBBAQZ010000028.1, on the reverse strand, counting down.
GCACCACGTTGACGGTGGCCTCGGGCACGCCGAGCGTCGCACAGAACGCCCGCGCCGCCTCGCTGCCCACCACCACCGCGTCCGCGTTCATCAGGCAGAACAGCTCCTGACGACGAGACCGAGCGAGGAGCCGTTTGTTGGCGCCTTCTCCTGGCAGCAGCGACGGGAGATCACTCGAGGGGAACCGGTACGCGCCGTAGACGAGCTTGTAGCCGAAGTCGCCGCGCCGCTCGCAGAGCGGGTAGCCGCTGACCGGGTCGAAGAAGTGCACCAGCATGTACTCTTCGCTCTCCAGCTGGCGACGCACCGCACGCTCGAAGGCCTCCATGCGCGACCGCAGGTCGCCGCTCCCGACCGGGACGCGCAGGAGCCGTGCGCCATGGTACCGCTCGATGTGCGAGTGATCGGGTGTCTTCACCGAGAGCACGACGACCTGGTATCGGTCGACCAGCCTCTTCAGATACTCGGTGATACGGCGTGAGGTGGCATGTGGTGCTGGCACCACGTCGAAGCAGCAGAACAACAGTCTTGGCAACTCGGTCAAACCGTGAAGATGATGCCACGTTGACCGGCACGTGGCTGAGTGAGAAACGCACGCCGATGCCGGGCCGCGCCTACACGATGAGAGAGCTCTTGACGCAGGCTCGGGAGCGGTTCGGCGCCGACGCTGCGCGCTACAAGACGCGACAGGAGCTGCTCGAGGCGCTGGGCCTCGGCGCCACTCCCACGGTCCCGCCGCAGGGGGCCCGTGAGGCTCGTCCATCGACGCCGGCGCTCGTCCTGAAGGACTTCTTCGTGCTGCGCGAAAAGCCGTGAGAGCCCGGTCTTCGCGCGCGCTAGGCTCGTCGTCGTGGCGGGTCGGCTCAACAAACGGAAGGCCTCGGCGCTCCTCGATCAGTCGCGGCTGTTGGTGAGTACGAAGGCATACGATCGGGCCCTCGAGGTGCTCCAGCCCGTCGTCGACGCCGCGGTGCTGCCCGGTGCCGACGCCCACGCGTTGTACGCAGAGGCACTCGAGCTGGCGGGTCGTCGGGCCGAAGCGCGGCTCTTCGTCGAGAAGGCCCTCGGGCGGTTCCCCGATGAGCCGACCCTGATGGTGCGGCTGGGGGCGCTGCTCCTTCAGGCCAACGAATCTGCCCGCGCCGTCGAGCTCTTGTCCCGCGTCCGCAACCAGATGCGCCGCGATCCGATCTTCCTGACGCACTTCGCGGCGGGCTTGCTGAAGCTCGGTCGCATCGAGGAGGCGGAGACGACGCTCGCCGCGGCGCTCTTGACCGGCGGCGGAGACGACACCCGGCTGGTGCTCGCGCTCTCGAAGGCGCAGCGGGGTGACGCGCGCGGGGCCGAGACGATCGCCGTGCAGATCGGCACGAACTCACGTGACGCCACGATCCGCTCGGCCGCGCGCGCGATCGAAGCAGACTGCCGGCTGATGCAGGGCGACCCGCGCGGTTCGCTCGAGCGCTTCCGCGCGCTCGACGCCGATGGGCAGCTCGAGCTCGAGCATCTGCCGCACGCCGCCCTGGCCGCGCAGCTCAATGGCGAAGAGGCGCTCGCGACCGCTTTCATCCAACGGTGTGGTGACGCGGCGAGCGCCGAAGACCGGTTGCTCTTCGCCCAGGTGTACCTGAGCCGGAACCGGCCTCTCGAGGCGATGGCCGAGCTCGAGCGATCCGAGGGATCGACGGGTGAGCGGCTGCCCGGCTACGACTTCGAGCGGATCGTCGCCCGCTCAAGGGCCATGCGTCTGATGGGCCGGCTCGACGAGGCCCGCGCGTTGATCGATCGCGCGAAGGTGTTCCCCGAGGCCGAGCTGAAGCTCCTGGGTGCGCGGGTGTGGTTGGAGCTGGGGCACCTCTCGGCCGAGCGGGGCGACTTCGAGCTGGCCGACGCGTCGTTCGCGAAGGCGCTCGAGCTCGATCCCAACGAGGCCGAAGCCCGGCTGGCGTCGCAGTCGTCGTCACGGCGCGTCGCTTGGAAGCATGAGCTCAAGGCGTCTTCCGAGGCCCGCGTCGACGCGGCGCGCTCCGAGGCCGAGGCGATGAAGCGACGGTTCCTCGCGCGCGAAGGAGAGCTCGATGCGATGCGCCGGGAACTCCAGCGCCTCAAGAACCTCTCGGCCGACGCCGAAGATCGGGCGAAGCAGCTCGAGCGTGAAGCGAAGAAGGTGAAGGACGAGCAGGCGCAGCGGCTGCGTGAAGAACTCGAAGCCCGCGAACGCGACAGCGATCACAAGGCCCGGCAGGTCGTCGACGAAGGGCTGGGCAACGTCGCGGCGAAGTGTCCCGAGACGCTGCTGCGCATGGTGCTCGTCGCCGAGCGCACGTACCAGACGGGCCTGTACTCTGAGCTCCCGTCGGCGGCGGTGGCGGTGCTGTTCTCCGGAGCGTTGGAGCGCGCGCTCTTCATGTTGCTGGTGCAGCGCTTCGACGAGTGGCTCGAACGGGAAGGGCGTCGAGAGCGGTTCTTGAAGGGCGCGGTTCGAGAGAGGCGCGGTCGCCGCCCCGAGTATTTCGACCGGTTCGTCGAGGCGTTCGATCGGTCCTTCGAGTCCAAGGCGCCGTCGCTCGGTGAGGTGGTGCGCGCGATCACCCGCCGCCACGACGGCCCGCTGGCCGACTTCGCGACGTTCTTGAGTCGTGACTCGGGGTTCTCCGAGACGTTCCTCGACGCGCTCGCCCGCTTCGTCCAGTTGGCGAAGGAGCGCCTGCGTGATCCGGTGGCGCACGGCCTGGCGATCGATCTGAGCTGGGACGAGCTGAAGCGTTTTCGAGAGGCCTTCCTGCTGCGCTTCGAAGGTGGGCCGAGCGTTCTCGCCCGGTTGCTCGGCGCGACATGAGCGCAGCCCGAAAGCTGGTGTTGTTGCCGGGCTTCAACGGCGCGGCCCGACAGCCGCTCCTGGTCAAGGTCGCGCAGGCGGCCGGAACGGGCTTCTCCGCCGAGTTTCCGGGCATGATTCGCGGGCGCCCCTCGCCTGGCTTCGAGCGGGAACTCGCGCACCTCGCGACTGCGTTGTCGGCCAGGTCGGTGCCCTTTCTCGTGGGCCGATCGTTTGGTGGCCGGGTCGCGTTGCGTCATGCCCTCACGCATCGAGTCGCAGCGTTGGTGTTGCTCGGCTTTCCGGTGAGGCCGGGCGATCGACCTCGGCCCGACGATGAAGCGGCCCTGTTGGCGGTTCGAGTGCCGACGTTGATCGTGCAGGGAGACGTCGACGACAAGGGGCCGCTCGAGGTGCTTCGGCCATTGGTCGCGAAGAACCCGGCGCTGACGCTCGAGGTGCTCGAAGGGGCAGGGCACTCCTTCGGGCGGCACGAGGCGCGCGCCGTCGAGCTCGCTGCGGCGTTCCTCCGTCGGCGCTGAGGCTCTTTCCGTCCCTGTCGTCCCACGGCATAAGGCGCGGCATGTTCACGCTCTTCGCCATGACCGCGCTCTCCGCGCTCCCTGCGCTCAAGCCGCTCCAGCCGCCGCTCGCCATCTTCACGGTCGAGGTGCTGCAGGCGGGCGCAACGGCGAGGGACGGCGACACGCTGCTGCGCTACGCCTCAGCAGAGTGTCCGACCCAGGCTGTGTCGGGGCTGCGTGCGATGAGCGCTGCCCTGACGATGCTCGAGAAGGTGCAGCGGTGGCTCGACGAGAACCCCGGCGCCGAGGCCAGGCTCTTCAAGAAGGGCACCCTCGGGGTCGTGATGAAGCACGTGAGCGAGGGGTCGTTCACCGCGCTGGCGCCGTGCAAGACCGTCGCGCCGGTCGAGGGTTGGAAGTGGCCCGCGAGCGACTTCGGCAAGCTGTGCACGAGCAAGCTGCCCGCGTCACCGACGGAGCAGTTCATGACGGCCAAGAGCCTGCCGTCGTCAGCGATGATCGTCAGGCCCGCAGCGACCGCCTGCCAGCCGCGCCTCTCGGTCGCGATGTTCGATCCCAAAGGCAAGACGCGCGCGGTGCTGCACGCCGACTTCGGTGGCGTGATGTCGGCTGTCGTCGTGGGCGATCGCTGCCAGCTCGAGCTCGTCTACGACCCGAACCTCGAGGCCTTCAAGGGCGAGTGGAAGTCCTGCAAAGGCTGACGACTTCGGGTACAGCGGACCCCGTCATGAGTTCAGCACCGATTCTCGAGGTCGATCCCACCCACCCGCAGCCGCGTATCGTGGAGCGCGCCGCGAAGGTGCTCGAGGACGGCGGTCTGATCGCCTACCCGACCGACACGTATTACGGCATCGGCTGTGACCTCAACTCGCGCAAGGCCATCGACCGGCTGTACGGCGTGAAGGGGCGCGATCGGAAGAAGCCGCTCGCGTTTCTCTGTCCCGATCTGTCCGATGTCTCGAAGTACGCGCTCGTCAGCAAGTTCGCGTACCGCACGATGAAGCAGCTGACCCCCGGGCCGTTCACCTTCGTGCTCACGGCGACGAAGCTGGTGCCCGACATGATGCAGACGAAGCAGCGGCAGGTCGGCATTCGGGTGCCGCAGGCGCCGTTGATGCTCGCCATCGCCTCGGCGCTCGGGCGGCCGATCGTGACGACGTCAGCGACCGATCTCGAAGGTGACGTGCTGATCGACGCGAAGGACATCAAGGAGAAGCTCGGCAATCGCCTCGATCTGATCCTCGATGGCGGCGTGCAGCCGAATGAGCCGTCGACGGTCGTTTCGTTGTTCGACGACCAGATCGAGGTGCTCCGCCAGGGCAAGGGCATCATCGTCGGCTGAGCAGACGAAGGGCCTTCGCTTCGGGTAGCGTCCTCATCATGTGGCGTACGCTCCGGGCGATGGCGATCGTGGTGGTGATGGCCGGGTGCCCGGGGACGCTCAGTCCCCAGCCGGCCCAGGCGCGGATGACCGTCGAGAAGAACTCCATCTACTTCTGGAAGGTGGCCACCTCGAGCCTGGCCTGGGGCACGTGCAGTGACGCCCAGGACTTCCGCGCGAGCGTGTCGGCGCTCCCCGTCGGCATGAACAGCTTCCTGATCTACAAGACCGACGCAGAGGCCAGGTTCGCGAAGACCCAGACCTGCACGTCGCTCGACCCCGCGACCTGCATGGACTCGAGCAGTGGCATCGTCTTCGGAATCGCAGGCACCGAGCTCAACTTCACGCGACCGCTCCTCTCCGAGGCGCTTCGGGTCAGGGACACCAACGGCATGGAGCGTGACAGCACCTGCAACCTCACCCAGCTCGAGACGTGGACGATGCGCGATAATGGCCAGAAGTTCGATCTCGAGGTCAACAACGTGCTCGACCTCGTGTCGGGTTCGCCTGACGGCGGCGCGGAGTGCGATCTGATCGAGAACAGCCTCATCGCCCGCTCTCCGAACATGGCGGGCGTGCGTGGCTGCATCATCACCTTCAAGTTGGCCGGCGATCTGCGCTGACGATCACGCGCTCGTCAGCACCAGCTTCACCACTTCAGGCGGCGCGCCGATTCTCATCGGCGGACCCACGAAGCCGCAGCCGCGTGACGTGTAGAGCCAGCTGTTGCCCTGCTTCGAGAGGCCGGTGTTGCGCTCCTGCCACAGGAGCGAGCCGATCAGGGTGCCGGGGAAGAGCTGGCCGCCGTGCGTGTGCCCGGAGAGCTGCAGGCCAAGGTTCTTCGCCGAGACGGCCTCGAGGTTCGAGGGCTGATGGGCGAGGAGCACCGAGGCGCGGGATGGATCCCTGCCTGCCGTCGCGGCTTCGAGATCGTAGTCCCCGACGCCCATGCGGCCCCAGTCGTCGACGCCGACGAGGTCGAACGACGCGCCTGCGTCTCCGATGGTGACGAAGCGGTTGCGCAGCACCGTGAAGTCGAAGTCCGGGAGCACCGCAGCCCAGCGGTCCCACCCCGAGTAGTAGTCGTGGTTGCCCGAGCAGAAATACGTGCCGAACTTCGAGCTCAGGTTTCGCAGCCGCGCGACGTAGCGCCCGAGGGAACTCGGTGAGCCGTCGACGAGATCGCCGGTGATCGCGACGAGATCGGGCTTCGCCCGGTTCGCCTCGGAGATCAGCACATCGAGGAACTTCTCCTGAATGACCGCGCCGACGTGAATGTCCGAGAGCTGCACGATCGTGAAGCCTTCGAGCGCCTTCGGCAGGCCAGGGAGTCGAATCGGGACTTCGGTGATCTCAGGCGGTGTGAGCGCGCTGTAGACGCCGTAGGTGGTGAGTCCGCCCCCGACGCCGAGGGCGGTGGCTGCTCCGACCCGGGCCAGGAACCTGCGGCGCTCGGGGTCGTCGATCGTCGGCGCCGGGGTCGGGACGACCGACACGCTCTCGAGTGTCGGCACACCGCTGGCGACCGCGTGGGCTGCGGGGGCTTTCGCCGCGCGCCGGTTCATCCACCACTTCACTGCCTCGAAGCCGACGAGCACCAACAAGACGTTCAGCAGCAAGCCCCAGAAGATGAGCACGACGAGCGTGGCCGTTTGAGGCGGCGTGCCGTCCGCGCCCCACCAGCGAAGCAGCGGAACCGCGGCGTAGGTCGCCACGAGGACGACGCTCAGCCCCCGCTTCACCCACGCGTTGGTGGTGACGTCGACGATCAACCGTTTGAAGAGGAAGAAGTTGAGGCCCCCGAAGACGAGGAGCGCCACCAACCCGAACGCGATTCGAAGACCCAACATGACGGCACCCTAACCGGGGACCGGGCGGTTCGCTTCCCGGGCTCCTGCGCTTCACGAGACTTCACATGGGCTTCGTCCGGCCCCGGGCGGCCAGGCTGGCGGCGAGGGCGAGGCCGACCAGGGCGCCGAAGAGCATGGAGGCTACGAGATCGATCGCCTCAGCTGGCGCGCGCGGGGTGACGGTGCTGAGCAGCGCAGAGCCGAGGTCGAAGGTCTTCGTCTCTCGCCAGGCCTTGAGGGCGGTGAGGAGGCTGGCGCCCAGGAGGCCAAGGATCGTCGCAAGCGCCGCAGCCACTGCGCCCCGCTGCCAGAGCGCCTTCGGTTCCCACGGCAGGCCGCGCTCGATCGGCTTCACCCCGTCTGCCGAGAGCTCGATGAGGGTCGGCTTTCCGAACGGCGCGAACCGGTGGAGCATGACGAGGCCAGGAATGGCGGCAGGAATCGAGAGCAGGAAGAAGGCGCTCCAGCCCAGGGCGTCGGCGAGCGCTCCGGCAGGCGGCCCGGTCAACGTTCGCCCGAGTCCGAAGAGGCTCGAGAGCAGCGCGTACTGCGTCGCCGAGAAGCGCTTCTCGGTGAGCTTGATCATGAGGAACGAGAAGGCCGCGGTGCCGAGGCCTCCCGTGAAGTTCTCGAGGCTCACCGCCACATAGAGGAGCGTGCGATCGACTGGCGAGGCGGCGACGACTGCGTAGCCGACGTTGGTGAGGCCCTGGATGACGCCGAAGAGCCACAGCGCGCGAGGCACCGTGAGGCGCTCGGTGAGCAGGCCGCCAATGATCGTGCCGAGGGCGATGGAGATCAGCGTGGCGGTGCCGCTGCCCACGCCCACGTCCCACGCGTCGTAGCCGTGCTGTTGCAGGAACGGACGAATGAGCGCGCTCGCGAGGTTGTCGGCCAGTTTGTACAGGAAGAGGAACGCGGCGATCTCGAGGGCGCGCGGGCGCGAGAGGAAGCCGACGAAGGGTTCCCAGACGGCGGCTCGGAGCGAGGTGGGCGGCGCCGGTTGACTGGCCGGCTCCGGCGCGAGAACGGTGACGGGGATCAGCGCGAGGAAGAGCGCTGCGAGCGCCCAGATGGTGACGTCCCAGCCCCAGATCGGCCCGAGGGAGATCGCTGCGTTCCCCGAGATCCACATCGCGACCCGGTACATCGCCGTTCGAGTGCCGGCCGCTGCGCCCTGTTCGCCCTCGCGCAACACCTCGACCGTGTAGGCGTCGACGGCGATGTCCTGGGTCGCCGAGGTAAACGAGATCGCGAGCAGCAGGGCTGAGATGATGCCCACCGTCGGTGAGGTCGCGACCGAGGCGAGCGCTCCGAAGAGGGCGGCGAGGGCGATCTGGGTGACGAGAATCCACCCGCGCTTGCGGCCGAGCAACGGAGGCCACACCCGGTCCATCAGCGGCGCCCAGACGAACTTGAACGAGTAGGGCGCCTGCGCGAGCGTGATCAACCCGACGGTCTTGATGTCGACCCCGGCGGCCGCCATCCACGTGGGCACCGAGAACCAGACCAGGCCGAGCGGAAGGCCTGACGAGAGTGAGAGCAGCGCGACCGCGCCCACTCGCCAGCTCTTGAAGGCGACCAACACGGAAGAGGACTGCTTCAGTTCGGCCACGAGCGAGGAGTGTCGCATGACCTCGAGGGGCTCCGAAGAAGGGAACGCTGCCGACGCTGGCTGTGAACTCACCCGGCGGAGGAGCGCAGGCGCCGCTGGAGCCACGGCGTGTCAATCCCGACACTCCGAGGTCAGCAGCGGTGCCACGCTGGTCGGCGCCTCGGTGAAGCCCGGCCCCGCGAGGCGTTACTTGATGAACTTCGTCACAGCCACCGGCTTCGACGTGTCCACCTCGACGGTGTTGTGCGGGAGGCCCAGCTCGACGAGGCCCTCTCCGATGCGAGTGTGCTTCTCCATGTGCTGGTGATCGGGCGCCTCCGAAGAGCCGCGCTTGAACCACGGATCCGACGGGTGCGTGACGGCAGGCCCGACGAGCAGCTTGGGGATGTCGTAGACGAAGCCCTGGCGCGTGTACTCGCTCGGCGTGTGCGTGTACGTGTCCATGCGGATCGCGTCTTTGGGGCACGCGTCAACGCAGAGCCCGCAGACGATGCAGCGCAGCTCGTCGATCACGAACGTCTTCGGGAACTTCTCGATCACCCGAGACTCGGCGGCGTCATCAGCGGGGTCGTACTCCTCGGCCTCGATGTAGATGCACTGCGCCGGACAGATCGTCGCGCACATGTAGCAGGCAACGCAGCGGGGCTTGCCGTCTTCGCGGGGCACGAGCCGGTGCAGGCCGCGGTACCCCGGGGGGTAGGGCGTCTTCTCTTCCGGGTACTGAATCGTGCTGATCGTCGCCAGGCCCGTGCGGTCGACGACCTCGGTGTTGGGGTCGCGCTCACCGAAGAGGTTTCGCAAGAAGTGCTTCGTGGTGATCGCCAGCCCCTTGAGCAGCTCGGGGATGTACGCGCGCTCGCGAATGTCCTGCTCGATCAGCTCGCGCTTCTCTTGAACCGCGCTGTGAGCGTGTCCGTGGGTGATGTTCGCCATGTGTCCTCGCTCAGTGCCCGCTGTGGCCAGCCGACAGCGCCGGAACGACCGGAGCGTGATCGTGACCGTGACCGCCGCCGTGGTGCTCGGCCTCGTCCTGCTCGCGCCGAATCTGCCGCGGAGGCGTCAGCGTCAGCATCGCGATGGCGATGATCTGAATGAAGCCTGCGATCGCCAGCGCGCGCAGCGTCGGGTCCCACAGGATCAGCGCACCCGAGACGAAGAGGTTGCCCAGGCCGATCGGCAGCAGGATCTTCCAGCCCAGCGTCTGAATCTGATCGTAGCGGAAGCGGGGGAACGTCCACCGGATCGCGAGCTGCAGGTAGCAGAGCAACACGACCTTCACCCAGAAGACCGTGCCGAAGAGCGCGCCGAGCAGAATCGGGTAGTCCTTCATGATCTTCAGGTTGGTGAGCCACTCGTTGCCGAAGGGCAGTGACCAGCCACCGAAGAAGATCGCCGCGAGCACGCCCGAGAGCACCACGACCTCGACGAACTCCGAGATCATGAAGAGGCCGAACTGCATGCCCGAGTACTCGAGGAAGTAACCGACGATCTCCGACTCACCTTCAGGCGAGTCGAAGGGCGCACGCTTGGTCTCGGCGAAGGCGGCTGCGAAGAAGAGAATGAAGCCAACCGGCTGCAGGAAGATGCCCCAGGCCGGCAGCCCGAGATCGAACCCACCCGCGTTGAACGACCAGAGGTAGCGGGCCTGCATGGCGGCCATGCCGTCGTCTCCAGCGAGGCGCACCGTCGAGAAGGCCGCCATCATGCCGACCAACGACAGCCCGAGCGCGACCTCGTAGCTGACCATCTGCGACGAGGCGCGAACGCCGCCGAGCAGCGCGAACTTGTTGTTCGACGACCAGCCCGCGAGTGACGTGCCGTAGACCGCGAGTGACGCGATCGCGAACAGCATCAACAGACCCGAGTCAGGGTTGGTCGGCGACATCATCACCGTCGACGTGTACCCGCCAGCCCAGGCCGGCAAGGTGATGTTCAGCGTCGGCCCCGAGGGGACGATCAGGAACAGCGCGAACGCGGGAGCGAAGGCCAGCATCGGCGCGAGCGCGAAGAGGAACTTGTTCGCCGACGCAGGACGAAACGCCTCTTTCGTCAGCATCTTCACGACGTCGGTCGCGATGTGCGGCAGGCCGGCGAGCGAGCTGTTCGACAGACCGGGAATGGGCAGGCGCGCGCGGTTGGGGCCCGTGCGGTCCTGCATGAAGGCCGACCACTTGCGCTCGGCGAGCGTGAGCAGCGTCGCGATCACCATCACGATCACGAGCATCATGAGGGCGATCTGCACGAGGTGCCCGCCGCCCGAGATCTGGAACCTCGCGAGCAGCAGGCCCTCGACGAACGCGCCAGCCGCGTAGGCCACGGCCATCAGGCCGAAGAACGCGGCGAGGATGAGGAAGACTCCGGTGAAGACGACTCCGAGGCGCATAGGTCAGGTCCCCGAGGGAGGAGGAAGAGTGAGGCCACGCAGGTTGGGCACGCCCTGCTCGCGCCAGCCGGGCGGCCGGCCGTCGGCACCAGAGGCCATCGTGGAGATCCCAGGGCGCGTCTGGTTCATCGGCGCGTTCTTGTCCCAGGCGTAGTCCTTCAGCTCGGGCACTGAGGCCGCGAGCGTCTTGAACACCTCGCGTGACGAGCCGGCCTTGAGCTCGAGCCCGAGCTCCTTCGCGAGATCGACCGCGCACTTCCACAGCGGGTGCGAGTCGCCCTTGGGCGGGTAGGCGCGGCGCACGCGCTGCGTGATGCCGCCTTCCTGGGTGAAGGTGCCTTCATCTTCGACGTGCGCCGAGGCCCCGATCACGAGGTTCGCGGCGGCGGTGACGGTGTTCTCGTTGGTCGCGACGACGGCGAAGTGCTCGACGCGCGACAGGCGCTTGACGAACTCGGCCTGGTCTTCGGGAACGTCAGCGCCGAGCGCGAGCAGGTTCTTGATCGAACCCTTGTCGAGCGCCGCGGTGAGCTCCGAGAACGGCTTCAGCTCGACACCGAAGCCCTTCGCGATCCACTCCAGGCCCTTGCGGTTGGGGTTCTTGTCGGCGGTGACGAGCAGCTTGTCGGCCTGACCCTGCGGCCGGCCAGTGACGTAGACCGTCTTCACGGAGAGGCCGTCGCGCACGAAGGCGAGGGCGGCCATGAGATCTTCATTGGAGAACGTCGGAGCGATGGCGACCGTGACCTGTGCGCCCTTGAGCTTCGCGCCGAGCAGCTTCACCACGTCGACGAAGTGCGCCTCTTTCGCCTCGGCGCCCTTGCCCAGCAGCGGCTGCTGCACGCGCTTCTGGTTGAGCTGCTTGTACGAGAGGCGGCCCTGGTCGCACATCCACGACTTGTTGACGGCGTCGTTCTCACGCGGGCGGAAGCGGTAGGCGTCCTGGCCCATGAAGTCGACGTTGATGTTGCAGCCGCGCGAGCAGCCCGTGCAGACGCTCGGCGCCGCCGAGAGGAACCACGCCCGCGCGCGGAAGCGGAAGTCGCGGTTGAGCAGCGCGCCGACGGGGCAGAGATCGACGATGTTGCCCGAGTAATTCGACTCGAGCTTACCGTAGTGGGGCGCGACATCGACGACCTCGTGCGAGCCGCGGCCGAACACGCCGAGCTGGGGCTCTTGCGCGACCTCTTCCATGAAGCGCACGCAGCGGGTGCAGAGCACGCAGCGCTCCTGATCGAGCACCACGAGATCGCCGAGCACCTTGCGCTTGTGGCGGAGGATCTTCGGGCCTTCGAGCCGCGAGGGCTTGAAGTCGTACCGCATGTAGTAGTCCTGCAGCTTGCACTCGCCGGCCTGGTCGCAGATCGAGCAGTCGACCGGGTGGTTGAGGAGCAGGAACTCCATCACGGCCTTCTGCTGGGCCTTCACCTTGTCGGTGGTCGTCTTGACGACGAGCCCTTCACCGATCCCGTGCTGGCAGGCGGGCACCAGCTTCGGCGCGTTCGACGCCTCGACCAGGCACATACGGCAATTGGCCGCGATGGTGAGGCGCGGGTGGTAGCAGTAGTAGGGAATCTCGCTGCCGACAGTCTTCGCGGCCTCGATCAGGTTGGTGCCGGGCTTCACGATGACCTCTCGGCCATCGATCGTCATCGTCACCATGCCGGGGTTCTTCGGAGGCGGCGGCCCCGGGGGCGGCGCGGGCTTCGGTGCTTCGACCTTCTTGTCCTCGCTCACTGCTCGACCTCCCCGCCAATCATGTTGATGGTGTCGAAGGTCGGGATCAGGTCCGCCAGCATCCGGCCTTCGCACATGCGCGGCAGCGCGCTCAGAATCTGGAAGCCCGGTGCCCTCACGTGGCACTTGTACGGACGACCAGAGCCGTCGCTCTTCAGGTACCAGCCCAGCTCGCCGTTGGCCGATTCGGTCGCGTGGTAGATCTCGCCGACGGGCACCGGCACGCCCTCCATCACCAGCTTGAAGTGGGCGATGACGCCCTCGATGGAGTTGTACACGTCTTCCTTCGGCGGCAGCGCGATGCGCCAGTCGTTGACCATCACTGGCCCGGCAGGCATCTGCTTGAAGCACTGGCGAATCATCTTCAGCGACTGGTGGATCTCGAGGATGCGCAAGTAGTAGCGATCGAAGTTGTCGCCGTTGTGTCCGAGCGGCACGGTCCAATCGAGCTGATCGTAGACCCAGTACGGCATCGCCTTGCGAACGTCGTAGTTGACGCCGTTGGCGCGAACGCACGGGCCGGTGAAGCCGAAGTCGAGCGCGTCTTCCGTGGTGATCACGCCGGTGCCGCGCAGACGATCGGTGAAGATGCGGTTGCGGGTGAGGAGCTTGTCGGTCTCGTCGAGGTGCTCTTCGATCTTGACGAGGCTCTTCAAGACCTTCTCTTCCCAGCCCGCCGGCAGATCGCGGTTGAGGCCGCCGATGCGGCCGTAGCTGGTGGTGAGGCGTGCGCCGGTCAGCTCGGTGACGCGGTCGGTGATCAGCTCTCGCGCTTCGATGGCGTAGAGGAAGGCCGAGAAGCCACCGAGTTCGAGGCCCGCCGCGCCGATCGTGGTGAGGTGGCTGGCGATGCGGTGCAGCTCTGCGCCGATCACGCGGACGTACTTCGCCCGCTCGGGGATCTCGACACCCATCAGCGCCTCGACCGCGGTGAGGTAACCGAAGTTGTTGGTGAGCGAGGCGACGTAGTCGAGGCGGTCGGTGTACGGGAGCACCTGCGTCCAGGTGACGTTCTCGCAGCTCTTCTGGAAGCCGCGGTGCAGGAACCCGATCTCGGGGTCCATCTTCACGATCGTCTCGCCGTCGAGCTCGATGCGCAGCCGCACCGTGCCGTGCGTCGCGGGGTGCGAAGGCCCGAGGTTCACCACCATGTTGCGCGTCTGCAGATGCGCTTCGAGCTCGTCGTCGCTCGGGGTCGGATCGTACTGGTCGTCAGCGGAGGCCATGAGTGTTCTCGAAAAGAGAGTGCGAGAGGTGACGCGATCAGTCTGCGACGCCGTTGGTGCCGGGACCGCGGAAGATGTCCTTCAAGGGCCGCTCGGGCATCAGGCCCTGGCGGCCGCGCAGCGGGTAGTCCTTGCGGAGCGCGTGGCCCTTGAACTCCTCGTACATGAGGATTCTGCGCAGATCGCCGTGGCCCTTGAAGGGTACGCCATAGAAGTCCCACACGAAGCGCTCGCCCCAGTTCGCGCCCTGGAAGACGGAGCGAATCGAGTGGACCTCGGCACCTTCGGCCACGCGAACCTTCAGGCGCGCGAGCTCGTTTCGCTCGACGTTGCGCAGGAAGTAGAGGACCTCGAAGCGCGGGTCCTGCTCCTCGGCCGGCAGGTGCAGGCGATCGACCGCGTCCATCGAGATGAACATTCGAAAGCCGAGGCGCTCCTTGAGGAGCTTCGCGACGTGCGGGATCTGGTCGGGCTTGATGACACCCCAGGCATCGCCAGCGCGATCGACATAACGCTCGACGAGCGCCTCAGGCAGTTGCTGGTGGATTTGGTCCAGCGCGAAGGTGCTCACGTGGTGGAAACTCCGGCGGGGAGGAACTCCGTAGAACGCGTCCTGATATAGGGACGCGCTCCCCGTGGGTCAACGTGAATTCCTTCGGGGGAATCGGCGCTTAGCAGCGCCGACGGAGCGGGGCTGCGGGAGCCGATTACCAGCCCTGGTGACCCGGCAGCGCGAGACCACCGGCAGCCTTCGCGATCTGCAGACCTGCGTAGGTGCCGGTCAGCTCGACGCCCATGCCCACGCCGACGGCCGCGTACGCCTTCGCCTTGAACTTGCCGTGGCCCAGCTCGAACTCCGCGCCAGCCATCGCGCCCGCTGCGGCGGTCAGCTTCAGTTCGCCGCCGAGCACCTTCTTGTCGTTGACCTTGACCTCGAGCGCGCCCGAGAGCGAGCCGCGGGCGCCAGCGAACCCCTCGGCGCCAGCCTGCATCGAGACGCCATCTTTGCCGACGTGCAGGCGGAGCTTGAGCTCGCCGTTGATGCCGACCTGCGCGTCGGCGCCCAGCTTCACCTTCACGGCCACGTCTTCGCCGTTCACCTTCACCTTGAACTCACGCTCGATCGAGGCGCCGGCCTTGAGCAGGTTCGCGTCGACCTTCAGGTTGACGTCGACGTCGAGGCCCATGCCGCTCTTGCGGGCCGACATGCCGCCGGTCATTTCGAACGACGGGCCGTTCAAGGAGGTCTCGGTCTTGAGGCCGTACGCGCGGTCCTTCTTCGTCGGAGCGGTGAGGTCGCCAGCCTTCACGAAGTCGACTTCCTTCTTGTAGAACGCCTCAGGCTTGATCTCTTTGTACATGCCCGGCTTCTCGGTCTTCGTCCTGCCAGAGCCTGAGCTGAGGGTCTGCTCCTTGCCCGTCTCGCCCTTCTTGTTCGTGTACGCCTTCGACTGGAGAGTGGTGGTCTCCTTGTCGTTCACGCTGGTGCGCGTGATGTCCGTGCGCTTGTTGTTCTTGCTGTTGGTTCCGAACTCCCAGCCCTTCTCGGTCTGCTTCGACACGGAACCGATCGACGCGTTCTGCTTGCCGATCGGGGTCGCGGCGCCCATCGACTTCGTCTTTGCGTTGAACTTCGAAGCGGTGTTCGCGAGCGTGGTGGGGCGGTAGCCGGAGGCGCGAGTGGTCATGAGGTGGGGTTCCTGAAGCGTGGAGACTCTTGATTGTCTCAAGAACTGAGTCCGATGTTGTGCTCTGGTGAAAAGACTTGTCCAAGTTGTTGGATTTACTGAACCCCAACGACCTCGCCAGCTTCGGTGAGGTCGAGGTTGTAGGCAGCAGGGACCTTCGGGAGTCCGGGCATGGTGAGGATTTCACCGGTCAGCGCCAGGAGGAAGCCGGCGCCTGCCGACGCTCGAACCTGTCGAACCGTGATCGTGAAGCCCTCGGGCGCGCCTTGTTTCGACGGCTCATCGGACAACGAGAGGTGCGTCTTCGCCATGCAGACGGGGAGACCGGCGAGGCCCCATGCTTCGAGTCTCGCCAGGTCCTTGCGGGCCTCGGCAGAGAGCTCGACGTCCTTCGCGCCGTAGACCGTGCGGGCGATCGCTCGCACCTTCTCTTCGAAGGGAGCCTCGGCCAGATAGGTGAATTGGGGCTTCGGCGCAGGGGCTTCGAGGGCCTCGAGCACGAGCGCGGCGATCGCCTCGGCCCCGCTTCCTCCCTGCAGATAGCCGGTGTTTCGCGCGACCTTCACGCCCTCGGCTTTCACCAACTTCTCGACGAGCGCGAGCTCCTCTTCGGTGTCCTGGGCGAAGACGTTGAGCGAGATGATCGGCGTGAGGCCGAAGCTCTTGATGGCGCGAAGGTGCCTGGCGACGTTGCCGAAGCCTTTTTCGATCGACGCGAGGCCGGGCTGATCGCCGCCGTGGAAACGCAGCGCGCGTGCCGTCGCGACCAGCACCACCGCGTGTGGCCACAGGCCCGACATGCGGCATTTCAGATCGAGGAACTTCTCACCGCCGAGATCGAACGCGAAGCCCGCTTCGGTGACCACCACGTCGGCAAGCGAGAGCGCCGCGCGCGTCGCCATCACCGAGTTGCAGCCGTGAGCGATGTTGGCGAACGGCCCGCCGTGCACCAGGGCGGGCACGCCCTCGGTGGTCTGCGCGAGGTTGGGAAGGAGCGCATCTCCGAGCAGCGCGGCCATGGCGCCGACGGCGTTGAGGTCGCCCGCCGTGATCGGCTTGCCGTCCACACCGATGCCGACGATCAGCCGGGCCAGGCGCTTCTTCAGATCAGCGACGCCGTCGGCGAGGCAGAGGGTTGCCATGATCTCCGAGGCGGCGGTGATGTCGAAGCCGTCCTCGCGAGGCACTCCGTTCGCGGTGCCGCCGAGGCCGATCACCGTGTTGCGCAGGAAGCGATCGTTCATGTCGATGCAGCGCTTCCACGTCACCTGCTTGAACCGCTTCTGATCGAAGTTGATCGCGTTGTCGACCAGCGCCGCGAGCAGGTTGTTGGCGGCGGTGATGGCGTGCAGATCGCCAGTGCAATGGAGGTTGATGCGCGCGCTGGGCTCGAGCGTCGCCTTGCCGCCGCCCGTGCCGCCGCCCTTCGCGCCGAAGACCGGGCCCAGCGATGGTTCGCGCAGCGCCGCCATGGCCCGCGCGCCCTTTCGGACGAGTCCCTGCACCAGGCCGATGGTGGTGGTCGTCTTGCCCTCGCCGTACTTCGTCGGGGTCATCGCCGAGACGAGGACGAGCTTGCCCTTGCCTGGCTTCGAGCGCAGGCGGGCCATCGTGGCCCAGGACAACTTGGCAAGGTGCGGGCCCTGAAAGAGCAGCTCGTCAGGCGAGAGCTCGAGGCGGCGGGCAACATCAGCGATCGGGAGCATGGGCGCTTCAGAGAGCAGTCGAGCCCGGGCGTCAAGCGCCGGGCACGCCCGGGGTCTCACCGTTCAAGAAGCCCACGGCGGCTCCGGCAGGCTCGTGGCCGGCACGCGTGGTGCTCGATGGACCTTGAGGGCCGCGGCGCGAGCGGAAAGTGAAGCCTGTGATGTGTCCGTGACGGCGTGAGGACAGGGCGATAGAGGGCCGCCGCGATGGCCGAGTCCCTCACTCCCCTGATTCAGACGTTGCACGACAGCGTCATGGTGCTGGCCCCGGCAGGGTGGACCTCCGTGGAGCTTCGCTTCATCCGCACGCCGACCGGCCTCAAGCTGTCCGAGCTCCAGACCCGCGGCGATGGAGCCACAGCGCCGAAGCCCAAGCCCGAGCTGAACATCGACCCGCGGGCCGAGGCGCAGCGGTTGTCTGAAGGCGTCGCCGAGCTGACCGAGCTGCTCAAAGGTCGTTGGGAGCCGGGGCTGATCGTGGTCACCCGCACGCCTGACTTCGCAGACTGGAAGCTCATGCGCGCCGATGGCACGCAAGCCTGGTTCACGCGCCTGGCGAAGGAGCACCTCGACTCGCTGCTGATGACCGACGCGATGTT
Source organism: Myxococcaceae bacterium (assembly GCA_040400045.1). Classification (GTDB taxonomy): domain Bacteria; phylum Myxococcota; class Myxococcia; order Myxococcales; family Myxococcaceae; genus Xiheimicrobium. The sequence goes on along the minus strand of JBBAQZ010000028.1, from coordinate 23,796 downwards.
CGATCTCATCGAGGGCTCGCAGCGGGCGTTTCACGACATCCAGCTCGGACTCGAGGCGAAGCTGAGGCGAACCGTCGGCTTCGTCTTCGATCCTCCGACGGGCGTGTTGACGCTTCGCCAGGCAGAGGGCCCGGCGTTGACGGCGCCGGTGCAGGTCGTCGCGCAGTACTACCCCGACGCCTTCACGTGGGCGTGGGGCTGGGCGTACGAGCCGCGCGAGGCGTTGGTGGAACGGGTGAAGCGCATCTGCGCTCCCGAGGTGACGCAGCCGGGTCTCTCGGCGATGTGGCGGCCCGAGTTCCACTGCGACGAAGGCTTTGCGTGGGCGATCGCGGGCTCGATCGTGGTGAGCCTCGGATCGCGGGGGATCTTCCGCGCCGAACTCCCTGACGACGCGGGCGTGATCTTCTTCGCGTTGATGGCCGAGCCCACGCTCGCCGCCTGACGCGGCCTCATCGCCGACTCCGAGTGCTCGTGGGGTCGAGTACCGCGGGTCTGATCGAGAACAAGGGCCACCGTGGTCAGCCGCCAAAACCCGAGGGCCTCCAAGGTTCTCGCGGCGAGGCTGGTCGCCTATCAGGGCTTCTGTTTTGCGCGGTTACTGGAGGAGTCCCCATGCGCTGTCTCGTCCTCGCCCTGATCTTCGCGGCTGCGTGCAACCGGGAGCCGGAACCCGTTCAGCCGCCGATCGTCGCAGCGACCGCAGGTGGTGCCGCCGGAGGCGCGGTTCTCACTGGAGGTGGCTCGGCCGGTGGATCGGCCGGCGGCAGCGTCGAGCTCGCTGAGCTGGCGCCAAAGCGGTGGCCTGCGGTTTCGAACCCCGCGACCCACGACGTCGACGTCGATCTCTCCGCCGTCCTCGAGGCACAGTCACTCGCTGGCGCCTGCGGCGCGGTGAAGAACGGCGCGACCGATCGAGCCACGCGTCTGCGCTGCGGAAAGTGGATGTTCTTCTACGAGACGTTCGGGACGACGGGCGTGCCGGTGCCACTGCTCGACTTCCTGCAGAAGTACTACGCGGACTCGTACTATGGCCGTGGCTTCTCGCGGCTTGGCTTCATCCCCGATCCCGCGAGCACGAAGGGCATGCCGTTGGGGCTGGCGGCGACGACGGGGAAGGCCGGCTCGGTGTCGACGCTCGCGTTCACCTGCGCCTCGTGCCACTTCGGGAAGATGCCCGACGGCCGGTACTCGGTCGGCTACGGCAACCTGTCGCTCGACTACGGCAAGCTCCTCGCGTCCCTGGGCGCACCGCTGATGCTCTCGTCGAACGCGAACGACCCGAAGGTTCACGCGCAGCTGCGGCAGGAACTCGCAGGTCCGGTCGCGATGGCGAAGGCGCAGTCGAGCTACCAGATCGATCTCGGCATCGCGGGGCTGCAGTTGCTCGGCGCCGGCATGGGCGGCCAACTCACGGCGGAGGAGCAGGGCAAGTTCCTCGCGCTTCGCACGGGCACGATGGACTTCATGACCAAGCCGCTCGTCGAGGACAACGTGTGGACGGTCAGTCGCATCCTTCCGCTGTGGAACATGCCCGATGCAGCTCGTCGCGCGACGGCGGGCATGCCGCACGAGATGCTCTCGTGGAACGGAGGCGTGGACACGCTCGAGAGCTTCCTCAAGGGCTTCGTCACCTACGGCCAGAGCCAGGTGGAGTGGACCGACGTGCGGCTTTCTCCGTTGGCCGACTACGTGCGCAGCTTGCGCGCTCCCGAGAGCCTGGCCTCGCTCGATGCGGCCGAGGTGAAAGAAGGCGCGCGGCTCTTCGTCGGCATGGGCTGTCTCGAGTGTCACAAGGGCGCGAGCGGCGAAGGCGCGCGGGTGTTCACCTTCGACGAGCTCGGCACCGACGCGACCTACGCGACGATCTACAACCCGGGGCCCGACGGGAAGTCGCCGGTCGGAGACTTCTTCGTCACGCGCGGCGTGAAGGCTCCGCGCATGGCCGGGCTCTTCAGCCAGACGCGGTTCCTGCACAACGGCTCGGTGGCCTCGCTCGAAGAGCTGTTCTGTCTGTCGCCGCGAGAACCCTCACGCGACGAGGGCCAGCGCAGCGATGGGCACGGCATGACGTGTCAGGGGCTGACCGAACTCGAGAAGCGGCGGCTGATGACGTACCTCAAGTCGCTGTAGAGCTTTCGGGTTGCGTCGCTGGGGATCGCGGTGTACCCGGCCCGCCAAACGCAGCACCGACCTGGAGAAAAACATGGCCATCGAACGCACCCTGTCGATCCTCAAGCCTGACGCTCTCGAGAAGGGCGTGATCGGCAAGATCATCTCCCGCTTCGAGCAGGCGGGCCTCGTTCCCGTCGGCATTCGCCTGCAGCACCTGTCGAAGAGCGAGGCCGAGGGCTTCTACGCGGTCCACAAGGAGCGCCCGTTCTTCAAGGATCTCGTCTCGTTCATGATGTCGGGCCCGGTGGTGCTGATGTGCCTGCAGGGTGAGAACGCCGTGCTGAAGAACCGCGAGCTGATGGGCGCGACGGATCCCAAGAAGGCCGACGCGGGCACGATCCGCGCTGACTTCGCGAAGTCGATCGACGCGAACACGGTGCATGGCTCGGACAGCCTCGAGAACGCGAAGAACGAGATCGCGTACTTCTTCCGCTCGACGGAGCTGTTCGAGTACTCGCACAAGTAACGGTGGAGCCGTGACGAACGAGGGACTCAGGCGCGTTGCCCGGGTCCCTTTTTCATGTCCTTAACCTCCAGCCCGTCGACGCTGGGCACCGTCCATCGTGCGCCGACCGGCTTTCGGTGCCGTTGACCTGAACGCCAACACGACCGTCTCCGCGGCGCAGCGCGGGAACACCGTGGGCATTCACGGCGGCCAGGCACGCCAGGGGTCACCCCGGGTCGGTGAAACGGAACGTCACTTTCTCATTGCCGAACTGCACGACGTCTCCATCGCTCACGGTGTGCTTCATGATCCGCTCACCATTGAAGAACGTGCCGTTCGACGAGTTGAGATCGGTGACCAGCACGGTCTCTTCGTCGACGAGGATCGCGGCGTGTTCGCGAGACACCCGTGGAGAAGCGATCACGATCTCGCAGCGCGGGTCACGACCGACCGACAGCCGCAGGCCCGAGAGCTCGAGCGTGTCGTGACCTTCGCGCTGAATCCAGATCGTCCGGCCTGACGGGCGCACGATGTTGGTTCGGTCCGCTGGCGCCGGTTCATCACCACCTTCGTCAGCTGCTCCGTATTCGCGCGACGGCTCTTCGCTCTCAGCCTCGTCCGCTCCACCCAGCGCACTGCGGGCTTCTGGCGAGGCCGCCTCGGCTTGGGGCTTGACGGCGTCGGGGCCGTCGTCAGGCGCTTCGCCTGTGGCGGACTCGTCACTCTCGCTCCCGTCGTCGCCTTGCTCCGCGGCCTCTTCGCCGTCTTCCTCGTCTGCGTCTTCTTCCGCGGCGCCGAACGGTGAGTCGACCTCGTCATCGATCGCCCAGGAGAACGCCTCGAGAATCGCGTCGAGCTCGGGCACGCCCAGCTCGCTCGCGTTCGCCGCGTCAATCTCAGTCGGCGTCGTGTCGAGCCACGCGAGCGTCGAGACCAGCCGCGCGTCATCGAGATCGGCGGCCTCGAAGCCCTCTTCCAGCGTCGTCTCTTCAGCCTTCAGCGTGAAGAGGTGTCTGCGCAGCGAGAGCCCGCGAGCCACCACAGACGGCGATCGGGGCTTGCTCGTCGCTGACGGCAGGCTGACCGCATCAAGGCCAGCCAGCCAACACAACCAGGTCAGCCGCGCCCACTCGTTGTGCGCGAAGCGAAGCAGCTGCGGAATACTGCTCTCCTGCCACTCCTCGAACTCGAGCGACTCGTCGTCGTTCAGCGCCACTTTCCCACGTGCCAGGAGCGCGTCGATCGACGGCGGCAACCACTTCGTCCCGGCTGGCACCAGCGTCTCGAGCCGCTCCTGAATCGATTTGAGTCGCAGCGCGCTCTTCTGAATCGCGTTGCGGAAATCGGCGAGCTTGCGCACCGAGGGCGCTGCTTCGACTTCGAGCTCGATGCTGCTGATCGGATCCTTCGCGGGCCAGAAGCCCCACTCGGGGAAGAGCCCATTCAGGTGCGTGGTGAGGGAGTCGGCCTGCTCTCCGGAGCGCTCGCGAAGCTCATCGGCGCACACGCGCGCCGCATCGGGGTTTCCCAGGCTCATCTCGATGCGCGCCTGAGTTCGGGCGTAGAGCGGCTTGTTGCTCGCGTCGATCGCCTTGGCGCAGCGGATGAGATCGGCTGCCGCGCGTGAGCTCGCGAACTGTTCCTGATCGATCGCCAGCTCGCGAAGAATCAACGCAGGGAACGCGCCCTGGAGGAGCTCTTCGATCAGGTACGCCGCCTTGCGCGGTGGCGGGGCTCCGAGCCGGTTCATGTTCGAGAGCACGATCGAGGCCCGCTGAGCGCGCTCTCGGGCCGCGCGCTCCGTGCGGACGAGCGTGTGTTGCGACAGCCAGGTCGTCAGCGTCTGCACCAGATCGCCGGCGCCGACGGCCCGCACCAACGCGAGGGTCGCTTCACCGAAGTGGTTCTCTTTCGCGAGCTCCTGGCTCAATTGCTTCCACGGCTTCGGCTCCCGCACCTCGTGGACCAGGACGCTCTCGACCCGGGCGTCGTCGATGGCGGTGCCGAGCTCGAGCCGATGCAGCAGGTTGCCGCTGGCGTCGAAGAGCTGCACCGGCCCCTGGAAGTCGCGACCCTTCACCGTGCCTTTCACCAGCGTCACGGCAGGGTCGGCGAGGACGTGGCGGGGCACCTTCCATTCCACCGCGCCGTTCTCGGGGAGGCTGTCGAGGCCGTCCGCGAGCACCTCCCCCTCGGGTGGCTCTGCGTCATCGACGGCGCCGGTCGGGGCTGGCGAGGGAGGTGTCGGCGCGGGGGCGGCGATGGCGGCGGCGTTCGCCGAAGGCGGCGTGGGCGCGGGATCGTTCGGGGCGTTGGTGTCGGCCTTCGCGGTGGGCGGCGTGAGGGGCGGGGGCGGCGGCTCTCCGGGGGGCGGCGGTGGCTTCGCAGGGCGCGCCGCGGTCACCGCGACGATGGATCCGGTCGCCATTCGAGGCTGGTGGTCGTCGGGCTTCTGTGCGCGCTCCGGCTCGGGTTGCGCGGCAGGAGGCGGAGCGGCGGCTTGCGTGCGGCGAACGGCGCCGGGGGGAGACGCCAGGGGTTGCGCGACAGGCGGAACGGAGGTCGCGGGCGCCCCCGGGGCAGGCCTCGCATGTGGCGCGACGGCGCCTGGCGTCACGTACCCGTTGAAGCGGGCAAACGTGAACAGCGCCTGATTCATCAGCGAATCGCGATCGACGCTCATCTCGCGGCTCATCAGCTCGAGCGCGTCCCAGAGGGCGTCGGAGAGCTCTACCGTTCGTCGGGTCCGAGTCATGGCGTCGCGAATGAACGCATGGGTCGCTTGAAAGTAAAGCCATCAGTCACGTATTGCGGCGCTGTGCAGCAGCCCGCCGTCGACCTCGCCAGCCTCACCCTCGAAGGCCTCACCACGTTCTTCACGTCGATCGGTGAGAAGCCCTTCCGCGCGAAGCAGGTCTACATGTGGGTGCACCAGCGGGGGGTGACTTCCTTCGACGAGATGACCGATCTCTCGAAGGCGCTGCGGGAGCGGCTCAACGGCACCGCGATCGTGCGCGCCGTCACGAAGGATCTCGAACAGCGCAGCGTCGACGGCACCATCAAGTACCGCTTCAAGACGCACGACGGGCGCATGATCGAGTCCGTCTACATGCCGTCGCCTGATCGCAAGACGCTGTGCGTGTCGACGCAGGTTGGCTGCGCGATGGGCTGTCGGTTTTGCGCGACGGCGACGCTGGGGCTCGTGCGGCACCTGGCGCCCTCGGAGATCGTCGCGCAGGTGCACGCTGTCAATCGGGAGGTGCGGCGCAACGAAGGCCTCGAGACGCTGCGCCCGATCACGAACCTGGTGTTCATGGGCATGGGCGAGCCGCTCCATAACTTCGAGAACGTGAAGACGGCGCTGACGCTGCTCGAGAGCGAAGCCGGCCCCAACTTCAGCGCGCGTCACATCACGGTCTCCACCGTCGGCCTCGTGCCGATGATCGAGCGCTTCGCCACCGAGACCGACGTGAAGCTGGCCATCTCGCTCAACGCCTCGAACGACGAGACGCGCGATCGCATCATGCCGGTGAACAAGAAGTGGAAGATCGCTGACCTGATGGACGCGGTGAAGCGCTTCCCCGCGCGGTATGGGCGGCGCGTGACGTTCGAGTACGTGTTGATGAGCGGCGTGAACGACACCGACGAAGACGCGCACCGGCTCGCGGCGCTGCTGAAGGACGTCCCCGCGAAGGTGAACTTGATCCAGTACAACGAGAACCCTGGCCTGGGTTTCGGTTCCACCGGCGACAACCGGGCCGACCAGTTCAAGAAGATCCTCGAAGCGGCCGAGGTGGCTGCCTTCATTCGCGCGAACCGCGGGCGCGACATCGCCGCGGCGTGCGGCCAGCTCGCGAACGTCGACACCCGCGCTGCGTCTTAGCCGACGGGCAACTCGAGGACGAGCTCGGCGCCCTGTGTCGATGGCGCGACGAAAGACCGCCCGCCATGACGCGTCGCGATCTCCCGAACGATGGTGAGGCCGAGCCCTGTTCCCGGAGGCCCTCCACGAACGCGGTGGAAGGGTTCGAAGACGATCTCGCGCTCGGCTTCGGGAATGCCCGGCCCCTGATCCTTCACCGAGAGAGAGAGGGTCGCGTTCTCTCGCTTCACGGTCACGACGATCGTGGACCCGTCGGGCGCGAACTTGAGGGCATTCGACAGCAGGTTGTCGAGGGCCTGTCGGAGTGACTCGGCGTTGGCGGACGCGCCGCAGGTCTCTGGGCCGTCAATCGAGATCGTGACCTGACGTGGCGTCGCTGCACTCCGTGCAGAGGCGACGGCGTCATGGGCGAGCGCGACGAGGTCGAGCTGCTCCCGCAGCAGGGGGCCATGCGCGTACGCGGCGGAGTCGAGCAGTCGTCCAGCGAGCGTCGCGAGGCGAACCACTTCTTCCCTCGTCTCCGACAGCGCCGTCTTCAGCTCGTCTGGAGAGCGCTCTCGCCTGAGCGCGAGATCGAGCCGGGTTCGCATGAGCGAGAGCGGGGTGCGCAGCTCGTGCGCCGCGTCGGCGAGCAGGCGCTCCCGCGAGTCGCGCGCCGATTGCAGCCGCTCGGTGGCCTGTCCGAGCACCTCGTGCACCTCAGAGACCTCGTCACCCTCACGATCGGGCTCGAGCCGTTTCTCCAACTCTCCAGCGCGAACCGCCTCGAGGTGGCTCCGCAGGGCCGCGAGCCGCCCACGGAGGCCACGGCCTTGCAGCGCTTGCACCAGCACCAGGGCGATGGCGGTGGCCGCGGTCGAGAAGAGCGCGATGAGGTGGAAGGTGCGCGTCGACGCGTCCGTCTGCGCCAGGGAGGCCGAGAGCTTGAGCGCGTACGGCGCGCCACCCGGGCTCTTCACGCCGACGACGAGCTCTCGATGTCGGTGCCCATCGTGTTGAACCGTCGTCAGCAGCGGCGTCGACGAGACCTGCGTCACGGCGACGTGCTCCACCGGGTCACCTTCGAGCGGCGGCGGGTAGCGCATCACTTCTTCACCGTCAGGCCCGAACAGCACGCCTTCAGGGGCGAACGGGCGAACGCTGTCGACGAGCGGTGACGACGCCATGTGCAGGTGGGGCTCGTTCTTCGGGCCGTCGAACAGGCTGACGCTCTCGATGGCGGCCTGCGCGAGGAGCGCCTGATCGAGGCTACGCTCGAGGGCGCCGTGAAAGAGCTGGTCGGCGCCGAAGAGGACCGCGCCCAGCACGCACGCAGGCAGCACCGCGCCCCAGAGCCACAGGCGCGTCGACAACGTCATGGCGTCACCTTGCGCAGCCGATAGCCGATGCCCCGCACCGCAGCGATCTCGACGTCAGCCGCGCCGAGCGCCTCCAGCTTCGCGCGCAGGTAGCCGACGTAGACGTCCACGACGTTGGGCAGGCCGTCGAAGTCGGTTCCCCAGACGGAGGAGAGGAGTCGGGACCGTGAGAGCACGTCGCCAGCGTGGCTCCACAGCTCGTTGGCCAGGGCGAACTCGCGCGCGGTCAACGTCACCTCGGCGCCAGCGCGGGCCAGGCAGCGGCGCTTCGCGTCGAGTGACACCGAGCCCAGCTGCGCCGTCTGGCTCGTTCCAGCACCGCGGCGGGCCAACGCCTCGAGCCGCGCGAGCAGCTCCTCGAAGTCGAACGGCTTGACGAGGTAGTCATCCGCGCCGGCGCGCAAGCCCGTCACCTTCTCTCCGGTGGATCCACGGGCCGTCAGCATCAACACCGGCGTCGACAAGCCGCTCTCCCGCCACTGGCGGAGCACCGAGACCCCGTCGAGATCGGGCAGCGACCAGTCCAGGACGATCGCGTCGTACGAGACGTTGGCGGCTTGACTCAACGCGTCTTCTCCGCGCGCGCAGACGTCGACCTGGTGGCCTTCTTCCGAGAGCCCGCGTTGCAGCAGCCTCGCCATCTGGGCCTCGTCCTCGACGAGCAGCAGCTTCACGGGCTGCACCTTACGCCTCCGCCCGGCGCCTGCGAGCGCCGACCACCACGGGAAACAGCGCGGGCAGCACCAACAACGTGAGCAACGTCGAGGAGGCCAGCCCGCCCACCACCACGGTCGCCAGCGGGCGCTGTACCTCGGCGCCGACGCCCGTGGCGAACATCATCGGAAGGAAGCCGAACGCGGCCACGAGGGCGGTCATCAAGACAGGGCGTGCGCGCTCCCGTGCCGCGCGTTCAGAGGCGTCGGCAGGTGGCATGCCTCCATCGACGAGCTCGAGCGCGCGAGAGACCCACACGACGCCGTTCATCACCGCGATGCCCGAGAGCGCGATGAAGCCGATCGCCGCAGGCAGTGACACCGGCATGCTGCGTGCCCAGAGCGAGACCGCGCCACCGATGCCCGCGAACGGCACGAGCGAGAAGACGAAGAGGGCAGGGCGCAGGCGCGAGAAGGTGAACGCGAGCAGCGCGAGGATTCCCGCGAGCACCACGGGCACGACGATCGCGAGGCGACGCGAGGCTTCGGTCAGGCTCTCGTACTGGCCACCCCACTCGAGCCGGAACCCTTGAGGGAGCGTGAGGCCGTCGACCGCTGCCTGGGCTCCCGCGACCGCGGTGCCGAGATCGGCGCCGCGCACGTTGAAGCCGACGACGAGCCGGCGTTCTCCGTTGCGACGAGAGATGAGCGCGGGCCCTTCGGTGCGCGTCACCTCGGCGACGCGAGAGAGCGGCACCACACCTCCGGCGGCGACGGGGAGTGGCAGGCTGTCGAGGCTCCACGCGTCGGGCGCGCCGGCCGTCTTGAGTCGAAGGGGAATGGGCACCGGGCCATCGAAGGTGAGGCCCACGTCGAGCCCCACGCGCGCCGCCTGCACCGCGTCCAACACGTCTCTCGCCGAGAAGCCCGCCGTCGCGGCGTCGAGCGCACGGGGGCGGACCGTGATCAGCGGAACGAACGGCGGTGCGAGCACGCGAACGTCGGCGGCGCCGGACACCTGCCCGAGGCGCACGGCGACCGCGTCGGCCGCCTTTCGCAATTCTGCGAGGTCGTCGCCGTAGATCGACACCGCGACGTCGGTCACTGCGCCTCCCAGCAACTCGTTGAAGCGCATCTGAATCGGCTGGGTGAACGAGGACTCGACGCCCTGCTCCTCGGCGCGGAGGAGCGCCTCCATGTCGGCCACCAGCTGCGCCTTCGTCAGCCCCGCGCGCCACGTCTCTTTGGGCGTGAGCTGCACGAAGATGTCGGCCTGATCGAAGCCCATCAGATCGGTGGCGACTGCCGGGCTCCCGACACGAGAGATGATTTGTTCGATCTCGGGGAACGCCTTGCGAAGGCGTGTCTCGGTGCGGGTGCCGGCCCTCACCGCCTCTTCGAGCGAGATGTCAGGCGCGCGAACGGTCTGGATGACGAGATCGCCTTCGTCGAGCTGGGGGGTGAACTCGACGCCGAGCGTGCGGCCGAGCATCACGCCGACGAACAGCAGGACGATCGCTCCCGCGGCGACCGCCGGTCGGCGCTTGAGACCCGGCGCGAGGATCTTCGGGTAGAGCCATTCGACGAAGCGCACCAGCGGCGGCGGGCGGTGCGGCACGTCCTTCTGCCGCAGCACCAGTGACGCGATGGCGGGCACCCAGGTGAGGGACAAGAACAACGCTGCGCCGAGGGCGAACACCACGGTCAACGCCATCGGCCGAAAGAGCGTGCCGTCCACGCCGGTGAGCGAGAGCACCGGCACGTAGACGAGGAGGATGACGAGCACCGAGAAGAACACCGGTCGCGCGCTCTTCGCCGAGATGGCGCGGACCCGGGCTCGGAGCTCCGTCGGCGCCAGCGTGCCTTCGTGATGCGCGAGCCCATGGAAGAGCCCTTCGACCAGCACTACCGCGCCGTCGACCAGCAGGCCGAAGTCGAGCGCGCCCAGGCTCATCAGGTTGCCTGGAATGTCGAGCAGCGCCATGGCGGCGGTGGCGAACGCCATCGAGAGTGGAATGACGCTCGCGACGATCAGCCCGGCGCGCACGCTCCCGAGGAAGAGGAGCAGCACCATCACCACCAGCAGCCCGCCTTCGAGCAGGTTCGAAGCGACGGTCTTCAGCGTCGCGCGCACCAGGGTCGCTCGATCGTAGACGACGTCGATGCGCACGTCGTTCGGGAGCACCTTCCGCACCTCGGGCATGCGCGCGTGGAGGCGATCCATCACCTCGAGGGCGTTGGCGTCGCGGAGCATCTGCGCCATCAGGTAGAGCGTCTCTCCCTGGCCGTTGGCGGTGGCCGCGCCGAGCCGCAGTCGCGCGCCCTCTCGCACCTCGGCCACGTCACCCACGCGCACCGAGTTGCCGAAGACGAAGGCCGCGCCCAGCGCGCCTGGCGTTGCTGGCCGCGCTTGACCGCGCAGCAGGACCTGCGTCGGGCCTGACGGGAGCGCACCTCCGGTCGCCACGCCAGTTGCGCCTTCGAGTGCCGTCTTCAGCTGCGCGAGCGTGAGCCCCCGCGCCGCGAGCCTCGCGTCGTCGGCGATCACGTCCCACGTACGCTGCGCACCGCCCCACGAGTTGACCTCGACGACGCCCGAGACCGACTTGAGCAGCGGCGCGACCCGGTAGGTCGCCAACTCGAGGAGCTCTGCCGGCGTGCGGGATGACGACGACAACGTGAGGTGGAAGATCTCACCCAGGCCACCCGTGAGCGGGGCGAGCTCTGGTTTCGCGGTCGTCGGCAGATCGAGGCCGTTGAGGCGCTCGGCGATCATCTGCCGTGCCAGCCATGGCGAGACGTTCTTCTCGAAGATCACCGTCACCGACGAGATGCCGGACAACGAGAGGCTGCGCTGCTCGATGAGGCTGGGGACTCCGCCCAGGGCGACCTCGATGGGCCGCGTGACGAGGCGCTCGACCTCCTCAGGCGTCAGGCCGGGCGTGCGGGTCAGCACGACGACCTGATTGTTGGTGAGGTCTGGCAGCGCGTCGAGGCGCAGCTGGACTCCGACGACGAGCGCCGCCGTCGCGAGGATCAACGTGATGGCGGTGACCCAGCCGCGCGCGTCGACCGAGAGCTCGACGAGCCGGCGGATCATGGAGACTCCGTGCCGTCGGCTGCGACCTGGGTGCCGGGGTCGAGGCCGACGACGACCGCCTCGGCGCCGCTGCGGGCGATCACCCGAACGTCGATCAACGCACTGCCGCTCGGGGTCCGCTGCCTCACCCGAACCGAGCCGCCGCTCTCGAGCAGCGCACGCGAGGGCACCACTCTCCACGACGCATCGGCTGACACCCGCACCCGCCCTGTCGCGCCTATCGGCAGGACACCTGCGTCAGCGCGTGCCGAGAACCAGGCCAGGCGCGAACCGTCTGAGGGCTCGAAGCGCGGCGACACCGAGATCAGATCGACCAGGAGCGTCAGGGCGCCAGAGTGGAATGAGAAGCGCGCACCGTCGCTCGGGTTGGACGGGAGTCGCGCCTCGACCCGACCCTCACCGACGCCGACGAGCTGGGCGAGCGGCCGGCCCGCAGGATCCCTGACTTCTCCAGGGGTGGCTTCCACCGAGGTGACGAGCCCCGCGATCGGCGCGCGGAGCGACAGCACGCCGTCACCCGACACCAGCGCCTCGGCCTGCTTGTCCGACACGCCCGACGCTCTCAGGGTCGCGCGCGCAGCCTGTGCATCGGCCCGCGCCGTGGCCAGCTGGGCTTCGACTTCGGCCAGCTCGGCGAGGCGAACCAGGCCTTCGCTCTTGAGCACCTCGAGCTGCGTGCGTCGGCGTGCGTAGGCGTCGACCTTCAGCTGCTCTCCGGCGAGATCGCCGGCTGCGTGCAACAGCTCTGGCATCAACACGTCGATGAGCGGTTCTCCGACGCTGACGCGTTGCCCCGGGCGGACGCGGACCCTGACGACGCGGGCCTGCAGGGGTGGGGCGATCGACGCGACGCCTTCGGGGCTCGCCAACACGCGAGCCGGGGCCTCGAGGAGGGCGGTGTCTTCGGCGCTCCTCGTGTCGACCCAGCGGGTCGTCGCGCTGGTGGCCGACAGCGGCGCCGTGGGCGTCGAGGGTGGCGCGGCCGCTCTCTCACACGCCGCGGCGAGCAGGCTCAAGACGAGCAGGCGGTTCATCGCGTCACCTCGGACATCAGGGTGGACAGATGGAAGCGCGCGAAGATCACGTCGGCCTGCGCGCGCGCGTGCCGTGCCTTCGTGGACATCAACGCACGTCGGGTCAGCACGAGCTCCTGGGCCGTGGCCTCGCCGGCGTCGAAGCGCCGCTGCATGCCGTCCAGCGCCTCGCGTGAGGCCGGGAGCAGCTCATCTTCGACGACTCGCAGCGTCTCGAGGCTGTGCTCGAGCTCATGGAGAGCGTCGACGCGCTCGGCGCGCTCCTCGGCGAGGGCGGTGACAGCGCGGCCTTCGGCCCGGCTGAGCGCGGAGGCCGCGACCGATCGTTCGCGTTGAGCGCGCTCGAAGACGGGCAGGGTGAGTTGCAGCGAGGCGACGGCGGCGAGATCCCCTCCACCTTCACGCCAGGCCAGCGCGCCGACCTGCAGTGACGTGCCTCGCGACGCCTCGGCTTCGTGGCCCCTGGCCCGTTCGACCTCGACGGTCGCCCTCGCCGCGCGCACGGGTGGGCTGGTGGCTGCGGTGGCGATCAGCCGCCCCACGCGCGTCGAGTCGATCACCACCACTGGCAACGCCGACGTCGCGACCGCAGGCCCGTCAGCGTCGCGCGCCAGCACGCGGTTGAGCATCACGCCCCTGATGAACGTTTCACCTTCGAGGGACAGGGCCGAGAGGTGCGCTTCGGCCTGGTACGCGTTGGCGACGGCGACGTCGACGCGCGTGAAGCCTCCGGCCTGGGCCCCCTTCGCGACGCGCGCCTGCCAGTCCTTCGTCAAGGTGAGCTCGGCCCGCGCTGCCTCGAGGGCTCCCTGCGCCGCCCAGAGCGACAGCCAGGCCTGTGCCGCCGCGAGGGTGAGCCCGCGTCTGAGGACGGCGCGTTCCTCGGTCTCTGCCCCCACCTCGGCCAGCGCCGAAGCGCGCCTCGCCACGCCCGCGCCCGCGAGGCTCAGATCCTGAGAGAGGCCCAGGTAGAACTCAGGCCCGACCGCGCCCTGGTTCATTCGCCGGGCGCCTGGCTGCACGAGCACCGATGGGTTCGACGTCAACCACGGGATCACCTCGGCCAGGGCTCGCCGTCGTTCGATGGCGGTCGACGCGGCGCTCAGCGAGGGCGCGGCCTCGGCGAGCGAGAGGGTCTGCTCGAAGCTCAGCGCCTGGGCAGGCACCGTCAGCATCAGGAACCATGAGATCATGACGCAGTCCTACTGACTGCGCCCCGCGGGTCCCTGAAGCGACGATGAGAGGATTCTCAGGAAGGCGACGGCGCCGAAGGCTGGCCTCGCGACGAGAGCATCTTGAGGAACGCCTGGAAGTAGACCGCCGCGCTCCACACCGAGAACGCCGTCGACAGGTACACGAGGAACTTCCCGACGAGGTTGAAGTCGACGTCGTGCCACATGAAGAGGAAGAACATCGGGTGGGTGTAGTGAATGCACAGTGAGACGATCCCGACGAGCTGCAGCGAGGTCTTCCACTTGCCCTCTTGCCCGGCGGCGATCACCATGCCTTCGCTCGCCGCGATCTGCCGCAGGCCGGTGACGATGAACTCCCGCGACAGCAGGACGATCACGATCCAGGCGTGAATGCGGCCCAGGCGCACCATCATCACCAGCGCGGCAGCGACGATGAGCTTGTCGGCGAGTGGGTCGAGCAGCTTTCCGACCACGGTGATCATGTTCCAGCGTCGCGCGAGGAAGCCGTCGATGACGTCGGTGACGGCGGCCAGCGTGAAGAGCGCCGCGGCGAGGTAGGAATAGAGCGGGTCGGCGTCGTAGGTGAACCAGACGAAGAGCGGGATGATCGCGATGCGCCCCATCGTCAGCATGTTGGGGAGGTTCCAGAACTCCTTCAGCAGCGCGGAGGGCGGTCGGTTCTTCCGGTCGGCTTTCCTGGCGAGCTTGTCGGCCTTCTTGCGCGCCTTCTCTTCCCGCTTCCTCAGGCGCGCTTCGTGCTTGAGCTTCTGAGTCGTCTCGCGATCCATCACGTCACCCTGGTGTGACCAGCAGCGCGTAGCCTTCGCCAGTGAGCTCGACGGTCCCCTGTCCTGCGAAGCCGGTGAGGCGTGGAGAAACGCGACCGAACCAGCCGACGAGGCGCTGCAGCGGCACCATCATCGGGGCGCCGGGAGGGATCGCGAGAGACTTCAGGGCGCCGCCCAGCTGCAGCAGCACGCGGCCGTCTCCGGAGAGGTGGACCAGATCGAGGCCAGCCTTGAGGCCGTCTTCGCTGAGGTGACCATGCTCGAAGCCGATCGTCTCTTCGAAGCCGAAGACGTGCTCCTCGCGCAGGTACGCGCTGTCATCGTTGAGATCGAGCGCGTGGAAGCGAGCGCTGCCCATCTCGAGGTGGACGACGCCATGGCCTGACAGTCGCTGCATCTGTGCAGCGCCTTCTCCGAAGGGCTGGTCGACGGCGCGACCGCGAGCGCGGCGATTCTCGGGGTGCGCGGTGACGGTGCCGACGATCGCCACCAGGTTCGTCATGCGCGTCAACATCTCGCCATTCACGGTCACGACGAGGCCGTGCGGGCCGACGTGGAAGGGGCCGGCCTGGGGTTGCTCGATGTCGCTCGTGCTCGCGCCGATCTCGACGAGGGTGCGCGCCTCCATCGGGGTGTAGCCACGGCTCGGCGAGCTCGGCGGAGGCTGGGGCGAAGAAGGGGCAGGGGCCGGAGGGTTGTCGGGAGTGAACTCGGAGAGCCGCTGAGCGACCCACGTCGGCTCCTCGGGAGTGGCGAGTTCCTGGGCCGGGGGGTCGGTCCAGGAGGGCGCGGTGGGGCGCGCCATGTCAGCATCGGCCCTCACGTCCGGCGCGGTGGGCTGGGCCTCGGCCTGCTGCTCCCAGGTCTGTCGATCGAGGGCGCTTCGTTCGTCGGTCGATGCGTCGCCGACATCGGGCTGCTGTTCGGCTGTCCCCGCCTCCCAGGACTGTTGTTCGGCCGGGGCGTCCCAGGTCTGTTGTTCAGCCGGGTTGTCCCAGGTCTGTTGTTCAGCCGGGTTGTCCCAGGTCTGTTGTTCCACCGGGAAAGCATCAGCGCCCTGCGGCTCAGCTGACTGCGCGGCCCAGTCCTGCTCGGCAGGTGGTGGCTCGAAGGGCTGTTGCTCAGACGAGGGGTCGTCCGGTTGCTCGGCGGGCTGTTCCCACGAAGTCTCCGTCGTTGGCTCGGCCCAGGACTGCGCGGCTGGCGCGGTGGCTTCTTGCGGGGCGACGTCGGCGAAGCTCAGTTCCTGGCTCGGATCCGGTGGAACATTCCAGTCCGTCGATTCCGCGGCCAGCGCAGGCTGGCCCGGTTCGCCAGCGACCGACTTCGCAGCATTCCAGAGCGGATCTTCCGCGGCAGGGTCGAGCGTCGTCTCCATCTGCGGCTCGGGGCTCTGGGCGCCGACGTATGCTCCCGGTTCGAGCTCGGCTGCCGGTTCGGCAGGCGCTGCCGGAGAAAGCGGCCTCGTGCCGGCCGCGGAGTCCCAACTGTTGATGACGGGGGCGACCCAGACCTTCGGTCGGGTGACCTCGGTCTCCACGTCGATCAGCGGGAGCTCATCGGTGCTGGTGGCCGCCTCGTTCGGCGGGGCCTGCTCCGACGCGGCGGCGGGCTCCATTCCGAACTGCGCGCCCCAGTCACGGTCGAGCCGTGGGCCAGAGGGCTCCGGTGCACTGAGCTCCACCTCGGCTGGCATGTCCTCGAGCACTCGCTCTTCGGCGGCTTCGAGGGGCGCGCCTTCGAGCGGTCCGGTCTCATCGTCGATGGACACGGGCACTGGCGCCTGCCGCGAGACGAGCAGGTGCTCGATGGGAATGACCTGCTCGCCCGAGACGACGTCGGTGTCCAATACCTCCGACTCGCTCATCACCTCGATCTCCTCCTCGGGCTGCTCAGTGACGGCCTGCGCTGCGGCAGGAGGCGCGGTTTGAACGACGAGGCCGTGATTCGACGGGGCGCTCTCGAACCTGGGCGTCAGCGCGCGCGTCATTTTTTCGGCCATCTGATCGCTGCCGGCGAGCACGAAGTGCTCCTTCGCCCTGGCGTAGTCGCCAGCCTGGGCGAGCGCGAGGCCGAGGTAGTTGTGAGCCTTCTTGTGATCGGGCTCGAGGTCCGTCGCGGTCTCGAACTCCTTGATGCAGCGGGGCAGGTTGTTGGTCTTCAGGTAGACGAGGCCGAGGTTCACCCGCAGCGTCGGGTCCACCGGGTTCTCGCGAACGAGCTTCTCGTAGATGTCAGAGGCCTGATCGAAGAGCCCGAGCTTGAAATAGGTGAGGCCGAGAAGGTTCTGCGCCTTCTCGTTCTTCGGGGCGAGCTGGTGAGCCTTCTCGAGAAAGGGGCGCGCCTCGACGATCTTCCCGGCGGCCAGCAGCTCGCCGCCCTTGTACAGAGCTCCGAGGAACTCCTCTTCGTTCACTGGAGCCCGCGCCGTCGTCGACATTGATTCCCCTGGCTCAGCGCTCAACATCGTCGACCTTCGCGACGTCGGACTGCGCTTTGTACTGGAAGTAGAGCGAGAGCACCTTGCGCACGTAGGCCTGGGTCTCGGGGTAGGGAGGCACCTGGCCGCCGTACTTTCGGACGGCATCGGGTCCCGCGTTGTAGGCGGCTACCATCTTCACCATGTCGCCGTCGAACTCGTTGGCCAACACGCGCAGGTAGCGGGTGCCACCCTCGATGTTCTCGCGCGCGTCGAAGATGTCCTTCACGTACATCTCGCGAGCCGTCTGCGGCATCAGCTGCATCAGGCCAGAGGCGCCGACGTGGGAGATCGCGTTGGGGTTGAACGCGGACTCGGCGTGCATGACGGCGCGCACCAGGTTGACGGGCATGCGGTACTTCAACGCCATCTCATCGATGATCTCGTCGAAGGCGGTGAGCTGCTTCGTGCTGGCGGGGCTGACGCGCGCGGGAGCCGTCGGCGGCGGCGCAGGGCGGAACTCACCTTCCACCTTCCTCGCCTGCCGCGCCCCCGCGCCTTTGGGAGGCACGTTCGTGTACACGACGGTCCCGTCGGCTTCGACGTAACGGAAGATGCCTCCGGCGAAGGCCAGAGAAGGCATCAGGAGGAGGGGCAGCAGTCGACGCAGAGGGACTCCGTGACAGTGACGTCAGGCCAAAGCCTACACCCGATCGCGCGGCTCCCGAAGAAAGCCAGCGTGGCAGAACCGCCTCCGCCCCGTCGGCATTCACCCGCGAGTTCAGTCAGGACGGACGAAGGGGTCGGCCGTCGGCTTCGAGCCTGTTAGACCCGCGGCATGGCTCGGTCTTTCGACTTTCTGGTGATGGGCGGTGGCATCGCAGGGCTCTCGTTCGCGCTCGAGGCGGCGAGGCACGGGTCGGTCGCCGTCCTGACCAAACGAAGCCGATCCGAGGGCAACACGGTCTACGCCCAGGGCGGCATCGCCGCGGTGCTCTCGACCGACGACTCGTTCGAGAAGCACGTGGAAGACACCATCGTGGCGGGCGCCGGGCTCAACAAGCGCGCGATCGTGGAGATCACCGTCCGAGAGGGCCCCGATCGCCTCAAGGCGCTGGCGGCCATGGGCGCCGAGTTCAACCGCCGCGCGAACGGCGAGTTCGACCTCACGCGAGAGGGCGGGCACTCCAAACGACGCATCGTGCATGCGGGAGACGTCACCGGCAAGGAGGTCGAACGCGCGATGTTGGCGGCCTGTGACGAGCAGAAGAACATCACCTTCTTCCCCGACTCGACGGCGATCGATCTCATCCGGGAGCGGGCGGTGCAGCCAGGTCGTGGCCGCGTGCAGGGCGCCTACGTCTTGCTCGAGGACGGCTCGATCGAGACGTTCCTGGGCCGGGTGACGGTGCTGGCGACCGGCGGCGCAGGGAAGGTCTACCTCTACACGTCGAACCCCGACGTCGCGACGGGCGATGGCGTGGCGATGGCCTACCGGGCGGGCGCGGCCATCGCGAACATGGAATTCTACCAGTTCCACCCCACCTGCCTCTTCCACCCCGAGGCCAAGAGCTTCCTGATCAGCGAGGCCCTGCGCGGTGAAGGCGGCAAGCTGCGGCTCAAGGGCTCGGGCGAACGCTTCATGAAGCGGTACCACGAGCTGGCAGAGCTGGCGCCGCGTGACGTGGTGGCGCGCGCGATCGACGCAGAGATGAAGCGCACCGGGGACGAGTGCGTGCACCTCGACATGACGCACCTGGGGAAGGCCTACCTCGTCGAGCGGTTCCCGACGATCTACGCGACCTGCAAGGAGTTCGGCATCGACATGGCCGTGCAGCCGATCCCCGTCGTGCCGGCGGCGCACTACATGTGCGGTGGCGTGGTGACCGACGAGCACGGGCGCACGTCAGTGCCAGGGCTGTACGCGGTCGGCGAGGTGTCGTGCACGGGCCTGCACGGCGCCAACCGCCTTGCGTCGAACTCGCTCCTCGAGGGCCTGGTCTTCGGGAACCGCGCGACGATCGCCGCTGCCGCCGAGGTGAAGGAGGGCGTGAAGCTCCCTGAGCAGGTGCCCGAGTGGGATCCCGGCGCGGCCGTCACCTCGGACGAGATCGTCGTCGTCAGCCAGAACTGGGAAGAGATTCGACGGCTGATGTGGAACTACGTCGGCATCGTGCGCACGGGGAAGCGGCTGGCGCGCGCGCGTCGACGCCTCGACATGCTCCGGGCAGAGATTCGCGAGTACTACTGGCAGTACAAGGTGACGCGCGACGTGATCGAGCTGCGCAACATCGCCGACGTCGCGCACCTGATCGTCGAGTGTGCGTCGCGCCGCAAAGAGAGCCGCGGGTTGCACTACACGCTCGACTCCCTCGCCTCGGACGATCACCACTGGCTCATCGACACGGTGGTCACCCGTGAGCCGTGAGGGCTCCGGAACGACGACGGTCGCGGTGTTCTGCGGCTCTCGCGATGGGGTGCGCCCCGTCTTCCGCGAAGCCGCGACCGGGTTCGGCAGCGCGATGGCTCGTCGTGGGCTCGACCTCGTCTACGGCGGCGCGGCGAACGGCTTGATGGGGGCGGTGGCCGACGCGGTGCTGGCTGGCGGCGGCCGCGTGATCGGCGTGATCCCCAGAGGGCTCGACCGCGTCGAGTTCGCGCACCCGAAGCTCAGTGAACGAATCGACACCGCTTCGATGCACGAACGCAAAGCCGTGATGGCCGACCGTGCCGATGCCTTCGTCGCGTTGCCTGGCGGGTTCGGCACGATGGACGAGCTGTTCGAGGCCCTGACGTGGCGGCAGCTGGCGATGCACCACAAGCCGCTCGGGCTGCTGGATGTCGAGGGCTTCTACCAACCGCTGGTGGGCTGGCTCGATCGCGCCGTCGCGGATGGGTTCGCACCAGGCGCGACGCGCGCCACCCTTCGCGTCGAGCGTGACGCCGACGTGTTGCTCGGTCTGCTGCTGGGAGGCGCGTGATGTTCGGCGGCACGGGAGAGGGCTTCGTTCGTTTCAAGCTGTTCGGGATTCCGGTCGGTCTCGACTGGTCGTTCCTGCTCGTTCCGCTCATGGCCTCGCAGGGTGGGTGGCAGCGCGCGCTCATCTGGACGACGGTGATCTTCGTCTCGGTGCTGCTGCACGAACTCGGGCACGCGATCGCCATGCGGGTGTTTGGCTTCTCTCCTCGCGTGTCGATCTACGCGCTCGGCGGTCTGACGTTCTGGCCCGAAGGTGCGGCGCCGACGGTCAGGCAGAGCTTTGTCGTGAGTGGAGCAGGGCCGTCAGTGTCGATCACCCTTGGCGTGCTCTCGCTTGCTGGCGCGGCGTTTGAGCCCTCGAACCCCGCGCTCGCTGCCATCTTCAGAGCCTCGATCTGGATCAACCTCGTGTGGGGCTTCATCAACCTGCTGCCGATCATGCCGCTCGACGGCGGCAATCTGCTCGATACCGGCGCGACGATCGTGACCGGGGCTCCGCGACCGCGGTGGGTCGGCCTCGTCAGCATGATCACCGGGCTCGGCGTCATTGGCGGTGCTGCGACGTTCGGCCAGCCGTTCCTCGGGCTGATCGGCGTGTTCGCGATTCTGCGCGGCTGGGAGCGCTGGAAGGACAAGCGCCCCGACTTCGATCAGGCGCTCAAGCAGGCCGTCGCCCTGGGCTGGAGCGGAAACCGTGACGGGGCGGAGACGATCCTCCTGATGCTCAAGCAGGTCGCTTCGACGGACGAACAACGTGCACGCGTCGCACAGGAGCTCGCCTGGGTTCACCTGATGAACGGAAAGCCGGAAGCGGCGGCTGAGCTGGTCAGAACGCTCCCGCCGGGCTGGCAGGTCGCCCCGGAACTCAAGGCCCGGCTGCTCGCCACGCACGACGACGTCGACGGGGTGATCGCCACCCTGATGCCGGAGGTGACGAATGGTCACCTCGCAGTGACTGCGGCTCCCTTGCTCGCGTCGGCGTTGTTCGCGCAGGAGAGACTGCAGGAAGTCGAAGCGGTCGCGACGTTGATGCTGGCGAACGCGAAGACTCGCGAAGATCCGGCTGGGCGGGTTGCCGCAGAGCTCACCGCGCGGCTCTTTCACGCCAACGTGCCCGACGGCAGCCTGCGGTTGTCCGAGTTCCTGTGGAAGAAGTTCGCGAAAGGCGAGGACGCCTTCAACGCGGCGTGCTCGCTCGTGAAGCTGGCTCGGCCCGACGACGCGCTGAAGTGGCTCTCTGAAGCCGTGCGCGCGGGAATGCCGCAGCTGCGTGAGGCGCTGACCGAGGACGACGATCTGGCGCCGCTGAGGGAGCGCCCGGAGTTCGCGGCGCTGCTGACCCGCGCTCAATAATGCGGTGGCCGCTCGTGCTGGCCCGGATCCACCAGGCCGGGATCTCCGCCCACCTTCTCCTTGAGCTGGCTCAGGTGCAGGTGGAGCGAGTCGATCTCGCGCTGCTGGCGGTAGACGACCTCTGAGAGCTCAGCGACCACCTTCTCGAGGTGCGCGTAGCGCTCTTCCATCGTCGTCAGCCTCAGTGAATCGATCATGACTTCGCCTCGCTCTCGTCCCATGCGGTGCCCAGCCAGGCCTTGTACGCCGCTCGCTGAGCCTCGGTCGGGGCCTCGACGCGCGCCAGGTACACGCCGTCGGCTGGCTTGGCGCCGAGCGTCACGGGGAGTTCCATCAGCTTGTCGCGACGGAAGAGCGTCACCTTCACCGACTCGCCCGGCTTCTTGTCGTCGCAGCGCGAGATCAGCCCGGCCGCGTCGCACTTCGAGCCATCGAGCGCGACGATCTCATCGTCGGCGTACAGGCCTGCCTGCATCGCCGGAGCGCCATCGAGGACATTCGCGATTCCGGCGCCAGCCTTCGGCACCAGCCCGAGCCACCCGCCTGGCGTCTTGTCGTTGCCCTTGCGCGGTGGTGTGCCGCCCTTGTCCGAAGGCGACGCATCGCGGGGCCTGAAGCGCACCTCGAGGCCAACATGGTTGAAGACCGAGTAGTCGAGCTCCTTTGTGCCTCGGAGCGCGTGGTCGAAGAACGCCGAGAGCGACGCTCCGGCGATGTCGTTCGCCGCCTGCTCGACGCCGTGCTCGGGCACTCCCGACTCGTCACCGAAGCGCTTCCAGAGCAGGTCGAGCACGTCGTCGAAGCTCTTCGCGTCGTTCGTCGCCCGGCGGATGTGCAGATCGAGCAGCGCGCAGACGATCTCTCCCTTGAGGTAGTAGCTGATCGCGCTGTTCGGTGAGTTCTCGTCGGGCCGGTAGTGCTTGGTCCACGCGAGCCACGAGGCGTCCGTGAGCGGAAGCACGTTGCGGCCAGGCGTCGTGTGGAGCGCGGTGAGCGACTCGCCGAAACGGGTGAGGTAGCGCGCGGCCGTCATCAGCCCGGCGCGACGCACGAGCAGGTTGTCGTAGTAGCTGGTTCCGCCTTCGAAGAACCAGAGCAGCTGGGTGTAGTTCTCTTGCGAGTAGTCGAACGGGACGAGGCGCTTCGGCTTGATGCGCTTGACGTTCCAGAGGTGGAAGTACTCGTGCGCACAGAGGGTGAGGAAGTCTTCCCAGCCTTTGGACGACGAGAAGCCGGCGCGCGGGAAGAGCAGGGCAGTCGAGGCCTTGTGCTCGAGCCCGCCGCGGCCTTTGTCGGTGCCGTAGATGAAGAACACGTAGCGCTTCATCGGCAGGCCATCGAAGAGCGCGGCCTCGATCTCGACGATGCGGGTGAGATCGGCGACCAGCTTCTTCTCGTCGAGCTGCGGCTCACCCCAGAGGACGATCTCGTGCGGCACTCCGGCGGCGTTGAAGTGAATCGGCGTGTGCGGCCCCACC
Source organism: Myxococcaceae bacterium (assembly GCA_040400045.1). GTDB lineage: Bacteria > Myxococcota > Myxococcia > Myxococcales > Myxococcaceae > Xiheimicrobium. The sequence continues at coordinate 937 of JBBAQZ010000028.1, read as the reverse complement.
TCGAACGGCGCGTCGACCAGCTCGTCGTAGTTCGGCGCGACGAACTCCTGGCCCTGTTGCTCGAGCGCGACGGTGGTCCGCCAGCCTGCAGGCGCGTCGATGGCGACGTGGTGCGGCCGGAAGCGGAGCTGCTCCGAGTAGAAGAACAGCGTCGCGCCGTTGAAGTAGCCGTGCGAGCCGTCGAGGTGGCTGGTTCGGACGGTGAGCTCGTTCGCGTAGACGCGGTACTTCAGGTGCACCGTCTCGTTGTTGGCCTTGATGCGCAGCGCGCGCTTGTCGAGGCGATCGAAGTGGAGCGCGACGCCGGCCGTATTGGTGACCGACAGGTCCTGCACGTGGCGGCTGTACTCGCGCACGAGGTAGCTGCCAGGCGTCCACACGGGGAGCCCGACGGTCAGCTCGTGGCCCGCGGCGGGGAAGATCGCCTCGACCTCGAAGAGGTGGGAGTGCGGCTGCGACATCGCGACCCGGTAGGTGACTGGCATCGTCATGGGGCCTCAATACGTCATGGCGCAGGGGCCGTCAGCGGGAACTGCGCGAAGCGCTGCTGCGAGGCTGGGCGCTTGCGCCTCCGGGACCGGGGACGTTCTGCGCAGGGCGTTGAAGACCTCCCCACGGCGGCATCGCCGCAGACGACATGGCGTTTCGCCGGTTGGCTGGGGCGAGGCGCCGCCCCTCTCACGTCGTCTTGCCGAGAGTCATGCCTGGTGTAGTGCTCGACGCGAGGGGTGGCGGTGTGCGAGCGTTCTCCTGCAGCGGCCCCCAACGAAGCAGACGCACCTCGAGGCGGAATGGCGAAGAGGCCCAAAGCGTGGCGGTGGCTTGCGGCGGTGGCGGTGCTGCTCAAATGCAGCAGCCCAACTCAGGACGACGCGCCGCTCGCCCCTCCATCGCACGCCGCGAGTCAGGCGCCCACGGACGACTGGCAGCAGCGCGT
>JBBAQZ010000027.1:7828-108817 GCA_040400045.1 Myxococcaceae bacterium | reverse complement strand
GACGACCTTCTCTTTCGTGACCGACTCGAGCGTGACCGCATGGTTGAACTTGCCCACGGATAAGAGAAACAAAGCGGGAAACCGAGCGCAGACCCCGCATCAAGCCCTGAGTTCGGGCACTTACCGCATCACATGGCACCGAGATTCTTTGCAGCCTCACGGAACTCTTGCAGCTTCAGTGAACGGAGAGATGGGGTGAGGCGGGCTTCCTGGTTGGCCCGGGACCCGAGAACGGGCTGGTGCTCGCGCTGGACAAAGCGACGGGCCGAGAGGTGTGGCGTCTGGAGCTGCCCCGGTACGCGTAGTCGACGCCGACCCTGGTGAAGGACGAGGGAGGCGAGACCAGCGCACCGCGAACGACGACGTGAACGCACGGGGCTTTGCACTGAGGTCAATCAGGCTCTGGATGCCATCTCTCAAGACGGACGTCGCGCGTTGGCGCGAGTCCTTCAGGAACACCACGAGCTGCGCGCGCTCCAGACGCCATCGCTCCACCCGCTCACGCAGCGCTGCCACCGGCGGAGCCGCCCGCGCTGGAGGCACCTGCAACTCCGCCTCCCTGGTCGCTGCTGGTCCTGCACACGCCGACGGTCGCGTTGCAGGCGGCGTACTGCACGCCGTTCGTTCCAGCGCGCTACCACGGGCCAGGCGCGCGAGTGCCCGGCGGAGATTCAGGCTCTGCGACTCAGACGCAGGCGATATGTGCGGGGCCGGTCGCCGCTGAGACCTTCGTGAACGCTTCGTGGTCCGACTCCATTCGGCTGCATGACCACACGGTGGTCGTGGCCCTTCTCTCGAAGGGCGTGCTCGAAAACCTGCGCGTTCATGACCTCATCGTGCCCGCGCCATCACCCGTCGGCTCACGAGCGGTTCGTTCACAGTCTCGAAGTCGACGCACGCTCAGGGCGACGGCACGACGTTCCGGTGGCTGAACGCGCCTGGCAGCACGGTCTTGAGGTCGAACGAGTACACCGCCACCACGTCGATGAACTGCTGCACGAGGCCTGGCGCGCCGAGCGGCATGTCGCGCTCGGAGGCGAGGTGAACCTCGATGGGCTGGGCGTGGAAGATGAGCTCGGCCGTGAAGTCGAGCTCCGTCGGAGCCAGCACGTTGCTCGAGGTCCGGTCGGTGAAGAACGTCCCATCGAGGCCGAGGCTGATGCGGTCTGAGAACGTCGACAGCTCGGTGTGCAACGCGTACCGCAGCGCCGCGAGGCCGGTGTTGTCGGGCCGGGCCGCGGAGGTCGGGTTCACGACGAACCACCCGAGCGTCGCCCAGCCCGAGATGTCTCCCTCCCGGAGCGTGTCGGCGAGCCCCGGCACGAGCGCCGCGACCGAGTACAGAGAGCGGGCGCGCGCGTCGACGTACGTCTGCGTGAAGACGCCTTCATCGACGGGCCGGTCATGCTCGACGCGAGCGCCGAGCTCCAGCGCTCCGGGCCCGGCCATGAAGGTCGAGGTGACACCGGCGATGACGTCGAACTCGCTCGGCGCCACGACCAGCAACCCCGGCCGCTCGCGGTCGCTGAAGAAGTTCACGTCGAGGGGAATCGACAGCAGCGGTCCGAGCAGGTCGACGTCGACGTGCGCCCCGTAGCGCAGCAACGTCAGGCCCGTGTTGTCGGGCCGCGCGGCATACGACGGGTTGTACGGCGCGAAGCCCAGCATCAGCGCGCCAGAGACGTTGAAGTCACGCGAGGTGCTGACCAGCTGGCCGCCATGGGCGCTGCCCTGCTTGTCGAGCGCGAGCGCCGTCGTCGCGAAGAGCAACGCCGTGCTGGCAAGCCAGCGCCGAGCTCGCATCAGGGCGTGGCGTAGACGAAGGCGAAGCACATCTCGTCGCTGGTGCTCTCGCCCCAGGTGATGGTCCGCGAGGTCGGGTTGTCCCACGAGCACTTCATCTCGACGGACTCGTTGGTGCCCAGCACGTGCGCCTTCGGCCGGAAGTACTGCGTCTGCCAGTGGAAGTCCCAGCGCGGAATGTCGACGAGGCACGTGTCCATCGTCGCGGCGCCCGTGCGCAGGGTGATGGTCTTCCCGAGCGTGTGCATGTGCGGGAGCATTCCCCAGAGCTTCAACGGGAAGCCGAGCGTGTTGTTGAACTTCTCCGAGTACGTGTAGCCGGTCGCCGAGGGCGGAATGCGGAAGCCGTCGGCCACCAGCGGGAGCAGGTACGCCGCCGTCTCTCCGCCCACGCCGTACTGCAGCTTCACGCTCGTCCGGTCAGCCTCACGCCCGTTGTCGGTGTTGTAGTGGACCTGCATCGCCAGCACCTGGTTCGGCTCGATGCGAATGCCGGTGCCGAACGGAAAGATGACCGCCGAGCCACCAGGCGCCCAGGCGCCGAGCGCGCCGTCACTGTCGATGCCTACGCCGCCGAAGCATTCCCAGCCCGCCTTCGCGTCCTTCGCGTCCTCGGCGACCGCCTTCGAGCGGCTCGCCGCGTAGAGGATGACGTGGTGTACGACCTTCTGGGAGCCTGGAACGATGTCGTATGCCGTCACCATCGTCGACTTCGTCACGGCCGGGTCGACGATGAAGCAGCGGTAGTCGTCGCGCAGGTTCTCGGCCGGCGTGTACGCGACCGGCATCTGCAGCGTGGCGTCGACCCGCGAGAGACGCTGTTCCGAGCTGCTCGGCTTCGCGGGCGCGTCGGCCTTGTTCCCCTCGGGCGCTCCGGCCTTCGCCCAGGCGTCGAAGAGGGAAATCTGCTCGGCCGTCAGCACGCGCGCGTCGACGAAGGGCCCGCCGCAGTCGGCGCTGGCGAGCCAGGGAGGCATTCGTTTCGCGGCGACCGAGGCAGCCATCGCGGCCGCCATCGGCTTCGCGGCCTCGTACGTGTCGAGCGCGAACGGTGCGATGCCGCCCGTGGAGTGACACCCGGTGCACTGCGCCTGCGCAATGGGGAGGATGTCTTTGGTGAACGTGGGCGGCGGCGGCGCGGGAGTCCCACAGGCAGAGAGGATCAGCAGCCCTGGAAGCGAACACCGGAAGAAGAACATGCGACGAGCTACCACAGGCGTTGCGTGCTTGCTCGGTCCCGCCCAGCCCGTCGAAGCGAGGTCGACGTGCGGCCGACCATCACGTGACGCTTCGGGGTGAGACCAGCGGTCGGCCTGGGCCGCGCCATCGAGGCCATCGTCGGGTCGCTCCCCGCCAGCTGACGTTTCAGCGATGCCGACCGCCGACGCCTTGAAAGAAGACTCGTCGAACTCGAACCGTGCCCGGCGAACGGCGAGCGGATGAGGGCCGAGCCTGCGCCAGGGCGAGCGGGTTGATCCGGAAGCAGCTCCAGTCATCAGGGTGCTGGAGCACGCTCACCAGTCGTTCCACCTCGGCGGCGCTGACGCCCGGCACCGAACGGAGCGCAGCCAGGCGTTGAGCGAGGAGTTGTTGGTTGATTGGCATGAGGAGGCGACGAGAGCCGCTTGTTCGCCAACACCGGGTTCGTTCGACGACGCACCTGGCGTGAAGCAGCCGAGCGTGGCCTGTCGCTGACTCACTCGTCTTCCCAGGGTGTCACGACGAGGCAGGTCTGCGCCTCGAGGCGAGCGTCTGGCGAACGCCGTCGAGCGTGAGGCCTCTCGCCTGGAGCGCGACGAGCACGTGGTACAGCACGTCGGCTGCCTCTTCGAGCGCTCGGCCGTCATCGCCGTCGGCGAGCGCGACGACGAGCTCGACGGATTCTTCACCGAGCTTCTTGAGCCGCAGGTTCCGGTTGGCGAGGAGCTTCGCGGTGTAGCTACCTGCGGGTGCATCGGCCGCGCGGCTCGAGAGCGTCTCGGCGAGCGTCGACAGCTCGTCGGCACGTGCAGGCCCGAAGCAGGTGACGGCGCCGGTGTGACAGGCGGGCCCGGCCGGCTCCACGCGCGCGAGGACGGTGTCGTGGTCGCAGTCGAGCGAAAGGGACACGACGCGCTGCACGTTCCCGCTCGTCTCTCCCTTCTTCCACAGCCCCCGCGTCCGGGAGCGGTAGTGCATCAGGCCTGTCTCGACCGTCTTCGTCAGCGCCTCGACGTCGGCGTACGCCACCATCAACACCGCGCCCGAGACGGCGTCCTGAGTCACCACCGGCACGAGGCCCTTCGAGAAGTCGACGGCAGCGACGTCGAAGGTGACGCGCGGGGCGGGTGGTGGCGCGACCACGCGTCGCACCGCTGCTCCCAGCGCGTCGTTGGTGGCGATGGCGCTCTTGCCGAAGCCGGTGCGACGTCCGTCGAGCGAGGTGAAGACCCCGCCAGCCTCTTCGATGATGGGCCACAGCGCGGCGGAGTCCCAGTCGTTGAGCACCGGGTCCACCATCACCTCGGCGCGACCGGTGGCGACGAGCAGGTAGCCGTAGCAGTCGCCCCACGTGCGGCTCACCGGTGCGGCGTCGAGGAGCGGACGGAGCGGTTGCGAGAGCCGGCCCGCGTCCGTCGTGAGCACCGTCGCCTCTTCGAGCGACGCGATGGCAGACACGCGCGTCGGCTTGCCGTTCCAGAAGCAGCCCTTGCCACGTTCGGCAGCGACGAGCTCGTCGAGCGCAGGTACGAAGAGGGCGCCTGCGAGCACCTCGTCACCTTCGGCGACGGCAACGAGCGTGCCCCACAGCGGAACGCCGCGGATGAAGGCCTTCGTTCCGTCGATGGGGTCGATGTACCAGCGCCGCCGTGCCTCGGGCCGCACGGACTCGCCTTCTTCTCCGACGATGCCGTCCTCGGGGAAGTGCTCTTCAATCCACGCGCGGGCGGCGCGCTCGGCTTCCTGATCCGCGATGGTGACGGGTGAGCCGTCGGCCTTGGTCTGAATCGTGAGCGCGGAACGGAAGTGTGAGAGCGCCTTCGCGCCAGTGAGCTTCGCGACGGTGGAGACGGCGTCGAGCCAGGTCATGCGCGCACCTCGGGTGAGAACCTGCTCGTGGCATCGGTCGTCCGGCGCGATGGCGGTGTGACGCAGCACGCGGCCTGACGAAGCACAGACTTCGTGGCGACCAGCCGACGCGCGAGCTCATGCAACACGAGCGGAACCCTGCGTGGACTCACGGTGATGGCTCGTCCGTCTGCGTTCATCGGCGCACCTCGCGAACCTCGAGCCCGGCGCTCGCGAGCCCGGCCTTCAGCGCGCCGACCGATGTGGTGCCATCGTGCAGAATTCCCGCGAGCAGCGCCGCCTCGGCGTGTCCATCGACGAACGCGTCGACGAGGTGCTGTGCGTTTCCGGCGCCGCCCGATGCGATGACCGGCACGTCGACGGCATCCGCGATGGCGCGCGTGAGCTCGAGGTCGTACCCGCTGCGTTGCCCATCACGGTCGATGCTGGTGATGAGCACCTCGCCGGCGCCGAGCGCCACGGCCTGCTTCGCCCACGCCACCGCGTCGAGCCCCGTCGCGCGTTTTCCTCCGTGTGTGAAGACGCGCCACCCATCGCCCTCGCGTTTCGCGTCGATGCTCACCACCACACACTGCGAGCCCACGGCTTTCGCGCACGAGGTGATGATGGAGGGGTCTTTCACCGCGGCGGAGTTGAGCGCCACCTTGTCCGCGCCCGCACGCAGCGCCCGATTCAGGTCGTCGAGCGAGCCGATGCCTCCACCGATGGTGAGCGGAATGAAGACCTGCTCGGCGGTGCGCGTGGCCACGTCCCACAGCGTCGCGCGTTCTTCTTCGCTCGCCGAGACGTCGAGGAACACCAGCTCATCGGCGCCCTCTTCCTCGTAGCGCCGCGCGAGCTCGACCGGGTCGCCGACGTCGCGGAGCCCTTCGAACGACACGCCCTTCACGACGCGCCCGCCCTTCATGTCGAGGCACACCACGAGTCGCCGCGTCGTCATGTCGTCACCTTCCACGCCACGCTGCCCTTGGTGCTGAACACCACGCCGTCGTCGCGCATCGCCTCACGCAGCGCGAGCCCGGTGGACTTGAACGCCGCCTCGATGAGGTGGTGCCGGTCAGTGCCGCGCAGGCGCCGCAGGTGGAGCGTCGCCTCGGCCGTCGTCGCGAAGCTGCGGAACCAGTGCGTGTACAGCTTCGACGGGAGCTTGCCTTCGAAGTACGGCCGTCCGCCGACGTCGATGACGGCCTGCACGAGCGCGTCATCCATCGGCAGCGTCATTTCGCCGTAGCGGCGCGCCGTCGGTGGCGTCGCCTCTCGCACGAGCCTTCCCACGGCGAGCGCGACGTCTTCCATCAGGTGGTGGCGCAGGTCTCCACGCGCCTCGATGACGAGCGGGAGCCCGGAGTAGGTGCCGAACACCGTCAACATGTGGTCGAAGAACTTCAGGCCGGTGTCGATGCGCACGGCGTCTTCGAGCGCGACCCGCACCTTCGTCTCTTTCGTCTCTCGGGTGACGGACTTCATGAGGAGAACTCCTGTGCGGTGGCGGGCGCGTCGAGGCGACCGGTGTAGAGGGCCATGCCGATGACGGCGGCGCGGCACCCCGTCGATTGAAGCGAACGAAGGTCGTCAGCGGTGGTGACGCCGCCCGACGCGATGATGGGGAGCCGGGTCTTCGCGACGACGTCCTTGAACAACGCGACGTCGGTGCCCTGGAGCTGCCCTTCGACGTGCACGGCGGTGACGAGCACACCGGCGAGCGGCAGGGACGCGACCCGCGCGAGGAGCCCGGTCACGTCGAGTGACGTCTGCGTTGCCCAGCCACGGGTGACCACGGCGCGCCCACGAACATCAGCGGCGAGCACCACCCGCTCCGGGAAGCGAGCCACGACGCGCTCCAGCCATGCCTGATCTTCCACGCCGCGCGTCCCGACGACGACGCGCGCTGCACCGAGGCCGAGCCAACGCTCGATGGTCGCCTCATCACGAACGCCACCGCCGACCTGCACGTCGCCACCCTTGATCAACTGCTCGATGACGGAGGCGTTGGAGCCGCGCCCCGTTGCAGCGTCGAGGTCGACGACGTGAAAGGTCGAGAAACCCGCAGCGCGCCACTGCTCGGCGACGTTCAACGGGTCCGGCAGCCGCACGCGCTCGTCGTCGTACGAGCCGCCGACCAATTGCACGCACGCGCCTTCCCGCAGGTCGATGGCTGGAATCGCCTTCATGACGTCACCTCGCGGACCAGCGACTCGAGCAGGGCGAGGCCGTCGCTCGAGGACTTCTCTGGATGGAATTGAACCCCAGCGATGCGGCCCGCGCGAACAGAAGCCGGGAAGCGCTCGTCGTCATGTCGTGCCCACGCGGTGACGATGGAAGGGTCGACCGGCCGACACGCGAAGGAGTGCGCGAAGTACATGGCGGCGTTCGTCGCGTCGAGGCGAGTCCACCCGATGTGTGGAACGCGCCGGGTCTTCAGCTTCGTGACGGTGCCCTCGAGCAAAGAGAGCCCGCGCCCGGGCGTGGCGCCGTCTTCCTCCGACGAGTCGAACAGCAGCTGCATGCCCAGGCAGATGCCGAGCACGGGTCGGCCCGAGGAGATGGCGGTCCGCAACGCGCTCCGTGACGTCGCCAGTCGGTCTGCTGCGAGGCCGAACGCACCGACGCCGGGGAGCACGAGCAGGTCCGTCTCGACCAGCGGGTCGGTGGAGACGGAGACGTCGACGCCCAATCGCGTCAGCGCGCGCTCGAGTGAGTGCAAGTTGCCAGCGCCGTAGTCGAAGAGGCTCGCTTTCATGGCGAAGTCTCCTGAGGACCGGGACTCGATGCAGCCCGGCGTGCCGTTCCAACACTCATCGTGTCGCCTCCATCAGCGCGTCGAGGCACGTCTTCATCATGGCGTCCGTTCCGATGGAGATGCGCACGGCCTCGCCGAGTCCCTTCAACGCCGAGAACGCGCGCACCGAGACACCGCGCTCGCGCATTCGTGTCGCCACGTCGGTCGCCGAGCGCTCGAGAGGCACGAGCACGAAGTTTGCCTCCGTTGGGAGCGTCCTGAAACCGTTCGCGTTGAGCGCCTCGAGGAACGCCGCGCGGCTCGACTTCACGATGTCGATGCCTCGCTGCACCCACTCGCGGTCCTTCGTGAGCACCGCGACGGCCGCCGCTTCAGAGAGACCGCCTACCTTGTACGGACCACGCGTCTTCTCAATCTGCGCGATGAGCGCCGGGCTCCCGACCGCGTAGCCGATGCGCAGGCCGGCGAGTCCGAACGCCTTCGACAGTGTCCGCACCACGACGAGCCGCTCGAGCGATGGAGCGCGCTTCGCCATCGATTCCCGCGATGCGTATTCGACGTACGCCTCGTCGAGCACCACGACGGCGTTCGTCTTCGACAGCAGCGCCTCGACGAAGCCTTCTGGCAACACGGCACCGGTCGGGTTGTTGGGCGAGCAGAGGTAGATGACGCGCCCTGCGCTCCGGGCGAGGGCGTCGACGTCGAGGGGGACGGCCGTTGGAATCAGCGTGTTGGCGCGCGCGAACGCGCTGACGATGGAGAACGTCGGTGGGCAATAGGCCACCACATCGCCCGGCTCGCCGAACGCGCGGAACGTGGCGTCGAGCACGTCGTCGGAGCCACAGCCGGTGACGATGTTCTCCAACGCGGTGCCGGTGAGTGACGCGAGCGCCCCCCGGAGCGTGTCCGCATAGGGGGCTGGATAGCGCGTCACGGCCGCAGGCGGAGGGGACGCCAGCAACTGCTGCACCGAGGGGGGCACGCCGAACAGGTTGGTATTGTCCGTGAGGTCGAGCTGACACGGCGGGCGCGTCGGCAGGTAGCGCTCGATGGGCGCGAGGGTAGGTCGGGTGCGCAGCGTCGCCGTGTCCTCGACCGTCGTTGCAGCCGAGGCGCCCTGGGCCGCGTTCGCGTGAGCGGGCAGTCCTTCACTCGTCGCCAGCGTCACCACGTCACTGGCCATCGACGCTGCGGCGGCCGGAGTGACGCGTTGCCACGTCTGCCACCGCACGAAGTCGAGCACCGACAAACCACTGAAGCGCCGCCCAGCACCCGCCGTCGGCAGCACGTGGTTCGCGCCCGTCAGGTAGTCGCCGAACGCGACCGAAGTGCTCGCGCCGAGGAAGACCGTGCCCGCGTTGCGTACCTTCGAGAGAGAGGACTCTGCGTCGGCGAGGTTGAGCTGCAGGTGCTCCGCGGCGAAGGTTTCAGCGAAGGGCCACGCCTCGTCGAGCGACGCGATGGACAACACCGCGCCCCTCGTGCGCAGCGCGGTCTCGATGGTGGCCCGTCGTGGCTGTGAGGCGAGCGACGCTTCGAGCGCTCCGATGACTCGTGCCGCGAGCGCTTCCCCGACACAGAGCGCCACCACGCACGCATCGACGTCGTGCTCTGCCTGCGCGAGCAACTCCCGAGCGATGGCCTCTGGAGACGCCTGTGCGTCGGCGATGACCAGAATTTCCGAAGGACCTGCTGGCGAGTCGATGCCGACTTCTCCCGCGACCTGTCGCTTGGCCTCCGCGACCCACGCGTTTCCCGGGCCCACGATGCGGTCGACGCGCGGCACCGACGCCGTCCCGAACGCCAGCGCGCCGATGGCCCCCGCGCCACCGATGGCGAACACGCGCGTGGCTCCAGCCAGCGCCGCTGCCGCGAGCACCACGTCCGACGGCAAGCCGCTCGAAGACGGTGGAGAGCAGACGATGATCTCCTTCACGCCCGCCGCACGCGCAGGCACCACGCCCATCAACACGCTCGACGGATACGCGGCTTTGCCTCCCGGCGCGTAGACGCCGACCCGCGCGAATGGATCCGCACGCCGGCCGACGACGACGCCGGGCTCCACTTCAACCTGCGACGGCGGAGGCAGCGAGGCGCGCGCGACGGCTTCGAGGTTCTTGGCGGCGCGCTCCAGGCCTCTTCGGACGGCGGGGTCGAGCGTCTCCAGCGCGCGCTCAAGCTCGGCGCGGGGCACTTCGAGCGTCTCGAGCTCCGCGCGGTCGAACTCCTTCGCGAAGCGCAAGAGCGCAGTGTCTCCTTCGGCGCGGACTTCGGCGAGCTGCTTCGCCACCGTGGTGGTGACGCGCGGGTCCAGCGAGAACGAGCGCTCCATCAGCGAGAGACGATCGACCTCGCGCAACGCCGCCAACGCTCCACGAAAACGAACGAGGCTCATGGCATCAACCTCTCGATGCGGGTCACGAGAATGCCTTCGCAACCACACGCCTTCAGCGCTGCGACGGTCTTGTAGATGCTGGCCGCCGGCACCACCGCGTGCATGGCGACGAAGCGCCCACCACCCAACACCTCACTCAACGTCGGGCCGTTCAAGCCGGGCAAGCGTTCGCGCACTTCGTCGAGCCGGTCCTTGGGCACGTTCGCCATCAGGTAGCGTTGGCTCCGCGCGCGAAGCACCGACGAGAGCGCCAGCGTGAGCTCTTGCGCCCACGACTGCGACGCGACCTCATCGCGGGCGATGAGCCGCGCCGACGACTCCATCACGGTGGCGATCTCCTTCAGCCCGTTCACCTTGAGCGTAGAGCCCGTCGAGGTGAGGTCGACGACGATGTCTGCGATGCCGAGGTGCGGGGCAATCTCTGCCGCGCCGCTGACCGGCACCACGTCGACGGTGAGCTTCTGCCCTTCGAAGAACGCGCGCGTCAGCCGGGGAAAGACCGACGCCACGCGCGGCCGGCCGGTGAGCTGGGAGAGGCCGGTGATGCCGCTGTCTTCCTTCACCGCGACGACCAGCCGGCACTTGCCGAACTGCAGGTCGACCAGCTCGGTCAGCACGCGGCCCGACTCGGCGATGAGGTCGGCGCCGGTGATGCCGAGGTCGGCTGCGCCATCGGCGACGAACTCGGGAATGTCCTGCGCGCGCACGAAGATGGCTTCGAACTCGCCGCCGAGGGACGCGGTGAGGCTGCGCTCCGAGCGGCCGCGAATCGGCAACCCCGCGTCGTCCAGGAGCGTCTTCACGTCGTCTTGCAGGCGGCCTTTGTTGGGGAGTGCGATTCGGGGCATGGGGTTCTTTCTTGCGTCTTCGGGGGTGGGGGAGACGCGGCGGGCAGAAACGAAAAGCCCGTCGCGACGGACGGGCTTCGTGCAGTTCGTCAGTGTGAGGTGCTTCAGCTCACACGCGCGCACGCATGCCCGTAGGGGTCATGATGATGCGCATGATGGAGCGAGAGCGACGGCACGGGCGACGGTGTAACGGCTTCTGTGTGTTCCTGTCAAACCAACCGTCAACCCTTGCTGCGCGTCAGCCGACCGTCGTCACGCAGGTAAAGACGCGGTGCTCAGCGGTGGACCGGGTACAACCGCGAGTGCGAGGCTCCGGCTCGGTGTGCTTTCGAGCCGAAGCCGATCGAGGAGGGCGGTCAGCTCCGCTCGAGCTTCCGGTACTTGATGCGCTTGGGCATCAACGCGTCGGCGCCGAGGCGCTTCTTCTTGTCTTCCTCGTAGTCCTGGAAGTTGCCCTCGAACCACACCACCTTCGAGTCGCCTTCGAACGCGAGGATGTGCGTCGCCACGCGGTCGAGGAACCAGCGGTCGTGCGTGATGATGACGGCGCACCCGGCGAACGTCTCGAGGCCTTCTTCGAGGCTGCGCATGGTCTCGACGTCGAGGTCGTTGGTGGGCTCGTCGAGCAGAATCAGGTTCCCGCCCTCTTTGAGCAGCTTCGCGAGGTGCACGCGGTTGCGCTCGCCACCCGAGAGGTCCTTCACGCGCTTCTGCTGATCCGCTCCCTTGAACGCGTACCAGGACAGGTAGGCGCGAGACGCGACGATGCGGCCGCCGAGGTCGAGCTGATCGAGCCCGTTCGAGACCTCCTGGAACACCGACTGGTCGCCCTGCAGCGCCTCACGCGACTGGTCGACGTACGCGAGCTTCACCGTCTCGCCGATGATCAGCTCTCCGGCGTCGGGCTTTTCCTGGCCCATGATCATCCGGAACAGCGTCGTCTTGCCGGCGCCGTTGGGGCCGATGATGCCGACGATGCCGTTGGGCGGGAGCTTGAAGTTCAGGTCGTCGAACAGCAGCCGATCGCCGAACGACTTCCGCACGCCCTTCGCTTCGACCACCTTGCCGCCGAGCTTGGGGCCGGGAGGAATGAAGATTTCACCCGTCGACTGCTTGTTCTTGTCGCGCTCGTAGTCCTCGCGCATCTCGTCGTAGCGCTCGAGGCGGGCCTTGGACTTCGCCTGCCGCGCCTTCTGGCTCGACGACACCCACTGCAGCTCGCGGTCGAGGAACTTCTGCCGCGCGCTCGAGGTCTTCTCTTCGAGCTGCAGCTTCTTCTTCTTCTGGTCGAGCCACGACGAGTAGTTGCCCTTCCAGGGAACGCCCTCGCCGCGGTCGAGCTCGAGGATCCACTGGCAGACCTCGTCGAGGAAGTAGCGGTCGTGCGTGATGCACACGATGGTGCCCGTGTAGTCGCGCAGGTGCAGCTGCAGCCACTGCACGCTCTCGGCGTCGAGGTGGTTGGTGGGCTCGTCGAGGAGCAGCAGGTCGGGCTTCTCGAGCAGAATGCGGCACAGCGCCACGCGGCGCTTCTCGCCACCCGAGAGCTTCTTCACGTCGGCGTCACCTGGCGGCAGGCGCAGCGCGTCCATCGCGATCTCGAGCTTGCGGTCGAGCTCCCAGCCGCCACACGCGTCGATGGCGTCCTGGAGTTTTCCCTGCTCGGCCAGCAGCGTGTCGAAGTCGGCGTCGGGTTCGCCCAGCTTGTTCGACACCTCGTCGAAGCGCTTGAGCAGGTCCTTCACGGGCTTCACGCCGAGCTCCACGTTGCCCTTCACGTCGAGGGTCTCGTCGAGCACCGGCTCTTGCGGCAGGAAGCCGACCTTCGCCTTCGGGTCGGGCCGCGCGGTGCCCATGAACTCGGCGTCCTGCCCGGCCATGATGCGCAGCAGCGTCGATTTACCGGAGCCGTTGGGCCCGATGACGCCGATCTTCGCGCCGGGGAAGAAGGACAGCCAGATGCCCTTGAGGATTTCCTTCCCTCCTTTGACCTTCCGGAGGTCCTGCATGCTGAAGATGAAGTTCTCGGCCATGCGCGGCACGTAGTCTGCTCATGCGAGCGAGGCAACGCGCCCGTGCGGTTCAGCGCGTCGAAGGCCCGTACGTCGAGACGTCTGCGCCCGGGAGCCGCACGAGGTCGTCGACCTTCCAGTCGGTCGGGCGTGTCGCTTCGAACTTCACCGGGTCGAGGTCGGCCACCACGAAGGTCACTCTCGTCCGGCTCGCGAACCGGTAGATGCCGCTGCGGGTGCCCAGCTCTGCCAGCGTGCGCGCCGTCTCGCCGCTGCGCAGCCGGCCGTGGTCATCGAAGGTGACGCCGCCGGAGTAGTGCTTCGAGCTCCAGGTCATCGACTGGTGGTCGGCGCGAAACATCTCGCACACCGGCTCCCACCTTCCCTCGGGCCAGACGATGGCGATGGCGCAGTCGACGTCGGGCTCCTGCTTCTCGGTGTCCATGAGCGACCTCGTGGCGGAAAGGCCCTGCGTTGACGGACGATGCTCAGCTCCATTCACGGCGAACGTTGGTACCCCTGCGCCTGGCTCACATTCTCCGAGAGTGAAGCAGACGGTCGCTGGGCTCTGGGGGCATTGCAGCGTCCCGACGGCGGGAGACTTGAACGGTGATGGCGTGCCCGACTTCGTCATCGAGCACATGGTTCAGGACCCCTGCCTGTCACGAACGCTGATGCTCTCGTCGGACGCGGGCTGGGTCGCGTTCGCCAGCGGAATGTCGTGCCCCGATTGATTCGACCTGAGGGCTCAGCGGCGACGAAAGCGAGCGACGTCGGGTGATGTCGTGTTCGGCCGTGAACAGTCGCACCTCACGGCTCGACGCACTCGCCCTTCGCCGCGACCCATCGCTCGGCCGTCGCTTCGGTCATGCCTGCCGAGGTGCCTCCCGCAATCAACACCGAGCCATCTTTCAGGAGCGTCGCAGTGTGCGCCTTTCGCGACGTCTTGAGCTGACCGGCCAGACACCAGCGCTCGCTGTCCTGCACCCAGCGCTGCACGCGCGCGGTGTCGATGGCGGACGGCGGCTCACCTCCAGCGATGAGGACGTCACCCGAAGGCAGGAGCGTCGCGGTGTGTCCCGAGATGGGCACCGGGAGGTGGTTCTTCGGCTGCACCCACGCGTCGCCGCCGGGCTCCCACCACTCGACGTAGTTCGTCGACATCGTCGTCGTCTGCCCGCCGAACACCGCGACGCGGCCACCGAGGCTCACCACCGCCGTGCGCTGACGGGGCTCGCTCAGGTCAGGCACCGCGTGCCACCCGCCGCTCGACACCTCGAGGCGCTCGACGCTCGCGATGGCCACGCCCGGCCTGGGCACCGTCACGCCCGAGTCCGCTCGCGCCGCGTTGGAGCGCCCGCCGAGCACTACCACGCTCCCATCTTTCAGGAGCACCGCGTCGTGCAGCCACCGGCCGACGGCCAACGGGCGCCAGGGAGCGAAGGTGTTGGTCGCCGGGTCGAACCGCTCCACGCTGGTGAGGTGCTGGTGAACGGGCCTGGCACCGCCGATGATCAAGACGCTGCCATCGAGCAGCCGCGTGGCCGTATGGCCATTGCGCGCCTCGGCCAGTGGACCCACCGCCGTCCACGTCGCGCGCTTCGCGTCGAACACCTCGGCCGCCGAGAGCGAGTCGAAGCGGCTCGAGCCATCGGCCGCGGGCGCGGTCCCTCCCACCACCAGCACGCGGCCGTCAGACAACATCGTCGCCGTGTGACCCGCCCGTGACGTGCCCATCGCAGGCCCCGGTTTCCACGTGTTGCTCGCGGGGTCGAACAGCTCGGTGCTCGAGAGCGTGTCGGTGGCGCTCTGCGAACGGCCTCCAGCGACCAGCACCCGACCATCGGACAACACCGTCGCAGTGTGCTGGGTGCGCGGCGTGACGAGCGTTCCCGCCGGGTTCACCCGCCCCTGCGCCACCACCATCGAGCAGACGAGCACCGCCAGCGGCATCCTGTGACAGCTGATAGCAGGTCGGGCGCTGCGCCGTCCGCTGGTGCGTTCGTTTCCCTGTGGTGCGCGAACCTCGTGCTACCGTCTCAGAGCCCGTGCGTTTGCTCGCATTCATCGCGCTCCTCAGCTCGGCCGCCATGGCCCAGCCCAGCTCGGGGCTTGGTGAGGACCAGTGGGTCACTTCGCGGGCGTTCGCGACGGTCGGCGCCACGGCGCGTCGCTCGTCGCAGCTCTTCCCCGAAGGTCCGGTCAACATCAGCGGCGGGCCGCCCCGTTTTCTCGCGTTGCACCTCTCGGGTGTCGTGTTCCCCCGGAAGTTCTTTGGCGTCGGGTTCGGGCTGCGCAGCGACCTGCTCGGAGCGCAGGCAACCAGTGGGGCGGCCGGAGACGTCGTCATCCCGCAGCAGACCGTGCAGGGCTCTGCGACGGCCGTGCTGCGGTGGCAACCGGCGCTCCTCTTCGGCCTCGAGGGGCACCTCGGCTGGTGGGCCGGGCGGGCGGCGCTGATCCGTCTGACGAGCCCGCCGAAGGCCGACTTCCCTGTCATGACCGGCCCGGTGCTCGGCGCGACCCTGGTCTTCGACCCGACGCCGCGTTTCACCGCGCAGCTTTCGGGACGCCTCGAGTACAGCCTGGCGCAGCTCAGCGGCTTCGGCCTCACGCTCGGCGCACAGCTTCGGTACGGCTTCTTCGACGTCGGTCCATTCGAGCTCGGCGTCGCTGCGACGATCGAGTGGACGAGCGGCGATTGGAAGGGACGCGACGTCAACCAGCTTCAGGAGGCCGCGATTCGGTTTGGCATCGGGCCATCCTTGGTGAGCCGTCGTCCGGCATCGCCGCAGGTCATCACTCCTGACACGGCGCCGACAGAGGTTGTCACGCCTGACAGCGCGCCGTCTCTCATCGGCAAGGTGTCGCGCCCCGACGGCACCCCCGTGGTCGGTGCAACGGTGAGCGTCGCCGGGAAGAGCGTCACCACCGACGACGCAGGCGCCTTCGCGCTCGAGGTACTCCCGGCAGGCCCCGTGACGGTGACCGCCAGCGCGCCATCGCTCCGGTCGACCTCGAAGGACGTCGTCATCACGCCCGACGTGCCGGTCGAGGTGACGCTGGTGCTCGAAGCGAAGACCGGCCCGGGGAGCATCAGCGGAATCGTCCGCGAGACGCCCGACAAGCCGCTCGCCGGCGCGAGGGTGACGTCGGGGTCCACGACGGTGATGACGTCGGCGACGGGCCAGTACTCGCTCGAGCAGCTCGGGCCGGGCGCGGTGAGGGTGCGGGTGACGCTCGACGGGTACACGCCGGCTGACGAGGTGGTGCAGGTGGCTCCCGAGGCCAACGCCAGGCTCGACGTGACGCTGGAACTCGCGACGCAGCGCTCGAAGGCGAAGATTCGTGGCGTCGTGAGCAGCGCGGCCGGCCCGGTCGCGACGGCCACCGTGCGCATCGTCGAGCTCAAGCTGAAGCAGCCGGTGAAGGCTGACGGCCGCTTCGAGGCCGAAGTGCTGGGCGGCACGTATACGCTCATCATCGAGGCGGCGAAGCACGTGAAGCAGACGCGCATCATCGAGGTGGCTGATGGGGACCAGGCCATCTTCCAGATCGAGCTGGAGAAGGCGCGATGAGCGGCGCGCGGGTCCTCGCGCTGCTGTCGGTGGTGCTGGCAGGCTGTCCCGAAGACCCTGCGCCGTTGGGCAACGCGCCGACGGTGCCCGACCTCGCGCCGGTCGTCGTCCCCCCGGTGGCGAAGTTGGTGACGGTGGAAGGCCGTGTCGACCTCGAGCGTGATGGCGGCGTGTCGAAGGCCGTCCTCGGCCCGCTGGTCGAGAACGACCTCGTGGCGACGGGGGCTGCGAGCCGCGCGGTGTTACGCGATTCCGCGGGACGTGAGCTGGAGCTGGGCGAAGACACGCGCTTCAAGGTCGGCGCGAAGCTGTCGAGCGTCGAGGTGCTGGCCGGCGACATCTCGTTCCTCTCGGACGACGACGGCGGCACGGGCTGGAGTGGGCTGTCGGTGCGGACGCCCTTCGGTGTGGCGCGCCTGTCCGACGGCGCGACGGGTCGCCTTCGCTTCGTCGATGGTGGCGTGACGGGGTCCGTCACCTTCGGCACCATCGAGTTCGACGTTCCCGATGCGGGCACCCGCACCGCGAAGGCGGGCGAGTCGTTCGGCGTCAGCTTCGGGGCGCTGGAGTTCGACACGCCACCCGTCGAGCCCCTTCCTGCGGCGGTGAAGGATGTCACGCTGGTCGTCGAGTTCGGCCAGCCCCTGGTGAAGCGGCCGTCAGACAAGCGCTACTCCGCCGCGAAGCCGACCGAGTCATTGCCCGCTGGCACGGCGTTTCAACTGCCGCCCGGCGCCGCGGCTCGCCTCTCGGGCCGAAACGTCGAGGCCGTGCTGTCAGCTGGCTCCGCTGGCGTCGCCGAGGGAGAGCGCAGCGAGGGGGGCCAGAGCGTGGTGGCGCTCTCGAAGTTCATCGGCCCGCTCAGGCTTCAGTTCTCGGGCAAGGGCCCGGCCGTGGTCGACCTCGGGGACGTGAAGGTCGGAGGCAGCGCCGAGTCGTCGGTGGCCGTCACGCGGGTGGGAAAGAAGCGACGGGTCGAGGTGAGGGCCGGAGAGGTGGCGGTGACGGTCAACGGCGTCGCGGCGTCGCTGAAGGCTGGTGACGTGGTGCTGGTCGACGCTGGCGGCGCCGTCGCGGCGCCGGTGACGAGGCCCGGACTCGTGGTGAACGCGGCGCCTCGCGTGCGGGTCCATGCGGACGTCAAGGACCTCGGGCTTCTGTTCCCCGACGAGGTCAACCGTGTGCAGGTGTCGCGTGAGCCCGACTTCTCTGCACCCTTCATCACCGGCGCGGTCGGGAAGCAGGTGCTGGTGCCGCTGACCTCGACGGCGCCGCTGTATTTCCGCGTGCTCGATGGAGGAGGTGAGGCCAGGACGCAGGGTCGCATCGATTTCTTCCCCGACCTCGCCTCGGCACGGGACACGGCGACGCGCACCGGCACGGTGACGGAGAGCGGCCAGCGCGCGACAGTCTTCTATCAATCGAAGGTGCCGGCGCTCACCTTCGAGTTCTCGGCGCAGGCCGACGCGAAGGCCTGGGACTTCAGGCTCTTCAGCGCTGCAGCGCTCGAGGCGCCCCTCATCGAGCGCAAGGCCACCGAGCCGAGGTTGGTGCTCGAGCCTGGCGTGCTGAAGGAGGGTGAGTACTTCTGGTCGGCGACGCCGCTCGACGGAAACGGCGCCGCGAAGGCTGGTGTGCGGATGAACAAGCTCTCGGTGGTGTACGACAACGCGCGCACCTCGCTGCTCATCGACCGGCCCCTCACGGGAGACCGGGCGGAGGACGGCACCACGGCCTCGGGCGTGGCGCCGCAGTCTTCGCAGCTCTTCATCAACGGCAAGCTGGTGCGGCCCGACGACAGCGGCCGCTTCTCGCTGAAGCTGGGCGCAGTCGACCAGGTCAACTTCCGTGTCGTCACCGGTGACACCGAGGCGTGGTGGGTGCGCAAGCTCAAGCGCTGAGCCCCCGACTGTTTCCCAGGCTGGGCGTGCTACCGTCGAACGAAGTGGGGAACGGCCGAACCTCCGGTACACTGCGGTGACCCTGATGTCCGACGACGGCCGCATGACGCTCGAGCAGCGACTGAAGAGCGGTCCGCTCCCTGTCGAAGAAGCCGTGCGCATCGTCTGGACGCTGTGTGAGCGCTTCGAGAAGTCGGGCAAGGTCGAGACGCTGGGCGACGTCTCACCGGCGAGAGTCACGCTCTACGGACAGGTCCCCGAGGTCAGCGTCCCTGACGCGGAGTTCCTCGCCGGCTCCTCGGCGCCAGAGCGGAAGACGTCGGGGCCCACCCCGCGCTCCGATGTGTACGCGATGGGTGCGCTCCTGGTGCACGCGCTCACCGGCAAGCCCTTCGATGGCACGCCGTTGCCTGCGGCTGCCGCCCACCTCGCGCCCGTCATCAAGCGGTGTCTGCAGACTGACCCCGACGCACGGTTCGCCAACCTGTCCGAGCTCAAGCGCGCGCTGGTCCGCACGGACCGAACGCTGATGTCGGCCCCGAAGCTGGTGGCCGAGAAGACGTTCGAGCGCACCTCGCTCGGTCCGTGGAACCTCGAGGGGCTGATCGGCCAGGGCTCGATGGGCACGGTCTTCAAAGCGAAGCACCACGCGCTCGGCCGCCTCGCCGCCATCAAGGTGCTCAACCCGGAGCAGTACCAGGCCCCCGAGCTCATTCAGCGCTTCTTCCAGGAAGCGCGCACGGTGAACCAGATCAACCACGAGCACATCGTGGAGATCAGCGACTTCGTGCAGGAGCCGGGACCGAAGGGTCCAACCGTCGTCTACTGCGTGATGGAGCTGCTCAAGGGCGGCACGTTGGGTGACGCGCTCGAGTCGGGCCCCATGCCCATCGCGCGGGGCCTGGGAATCATCGAGCAGCTCTGTGACGCGCTCGCCGCGGCCCATCGCGTCGGCGTGGTGCACCGGGACGTGAAGCCCGACAACATCATGCTCATCGAGCGCGCGGGCTCGAAGGACTACGTGAAGGTCCTCGACTTCGGCGTGGCCAAGCTGACCGAGACGGACGGCAGGGCGGTGGTGTCGACGATCGAGGGCGCCGTCATCGGCACGCCCATCTGCATGTCGCCCGAGCAGGCGCAAGGTGAACACGTCGACGCCCGCAGCGACGTGTGGGCGGTGGGCGTCATTCTCTACCGCATGCTCACCGGCCGCTTCCCGTTCGACGCGCCGACGTTCGTGAACATCGCGGTGCAGATCATCACCAGGCCCCAAGCGCCGTTGCCGCCGAAGACGTCGACGGGCGAGCCGGTGCCGGAGCGCCTGGCGACGCTGGTGGAGAAGTGTCTGCAGAAGCCGCGCGACCTGCGGCCCGCGTCGATGGACGTGGTGCGCGACGAGCTGCGGGCGATTCTTCGCGGCGGCGACGAGAAGGCCACGTCGAAGCGGAGCGCGGTGCCCTTCGTCGCCGCGGCCGTCGTGGTGCTGGGCCTCGTGGGTGGCGGCGTCGCGTGGAAGTCGTCGAGCACCCAGAAGCCGGTGCCTCCCGTCGTCGTGCCGTTGCCGCCGCCCGTGCTGCCACCCATCGCCGCCGTCGAAGATTCAGGTCACCCCGAAGACGCGGGCGCGCTCGCGGTGAACGAGCGCTTCGACGCAGGCGTGGCGGGCGCAGCAGCGGGGGCGGACGCAGGTGTGGCGGACGCAGGCGTGGCGGTGGTTCGGGTGAAGGTGGCTCTCAAGCCGGTGAAGCTGTCGAAGCCAATGATCGTCAAGCACCTCGACGCGCTGGGCGCCGAGTTCACCACCTGCGGCAAGAAGTTTGCTGACCAGCGCGCCCTGCTGCAGGGCGGGGAAGTGCGGCTCCTCTTCGTCATTCAGAAGTCCGGCAAGGTGACGAACGTGACGCTCGACGCTCCTGTCCAGGGAGGCAAACTCGAGAAGTGCGTCGCGGCGGCGCTGGCGAAGAGCCCGTTTCCGTT
This sequence comes from Myxococcaceae bacterium, assembly GCA_040400045.1. Lineage (GTDB taxonomy): Bacteria > Myxococcota > Myxococcia > Myxococcales > Myxococcaceae > Xiheimicrobium. The sequence continues at coordinate 88,494 of JBBAQZ010000027.1, read as the reverse complement.
GAACGACGGCGACCCCGGCTTCTCGAGACCGAAGATTCCGTTGCGCTTCGGGAATTGAACCGCCGCGCGTCTGGAACAGCTTGAACGACACCAGTGGAAAGTGACGGTCCTGATTCGCCGGACCTGGCGGAGTGGTGATCGTGAGCTATCCGTTCGTGTTCCCGCTCTGAGCTCGTGTAACGAATTCGGAAGCGGACCTCTTGGGCGGATTCATTTCAACCTACGCGCTCGCGTACCCTGCCTTCACTTGCGAAATGGAGTCTTGTTCAACCTGGATTGAGTAGGAAGCGAGCCATGCGCTCTGCACCTTTCGTGGTCGGCCTGCTGCTCGGCTTCAGTGCCTCGTTCTTCACTGGCTGTCCGATGAACACCTGCACGGCGGCGTCATGTCCCCTCGGGTGCTGTGACACGACGGGCCGCTGTCAGACCTCGGCGAACCAGACGTGCGGCCGCAACGGCGCGGCGTGTGCGTCGTGCTCGGGCTTCGACACCTGCGTCTCGGGTGTGTGCATGGGGTCGAACAGCGGTGCGGGTCAGGCGACGGGCGGCGGCTTCCCGGGCACCGGCGGCGGCGCTTCGGGAATGGGGTACGCGGCGTTCCTCACCAACTTCTCGAACGCCTATTGCCAGTACGCGGTGCGGTGCGGCCAGCTCGGCGCGGGGGCTCAGGCCGACTGCGCAGCCCTGTTGCGCCCGTACTTCGCCCTGACGGGTGGCGCCCTCGGCGGCCGACCGGGCGCGTCCGAGCGCGGCGTCACGGCCGGCTACTCGACCTTCAACGCCTCCCGCGCGCAGGCGTGTCTGGCCAGCCTCAGCGCGCGCTCCTGTCAGGGTGCGGGTGGATTGCCGGCTGACTGCGCCTTCGTCACGACGCCGGGCGCCGCGGCCAACGCCGCCTGCTTCACCGAGGCCGACTGCACCGATTCCACGCTGGGGTGCAACGGCGGCACGTGCATGCGCCGGTGCACGGCTGGCGGAAACCTCGGTGAGTCCTGCAGGCCCGACGCCACCTGCACCGCGCCGTTCATCTGCGAAGGAAGCGTGTGCCGCAACCGGACGCCCATCGGCGCGACGTGCTCCTACGATGGCGAGTGCGGCACCGGAGCGTACTGCTCGTCCGCGCGGGTGTGTGCGTCGCTCCCAGGCATCGGCTCACCCTGCCCCAACTTCCGCTGCGTGGCTGAGGCCTACTGCTCCGGCTCTCAGTGCCTGGCGAAGAAGGCGGCCAACGCCGCGTGTTTCTCTTCGTTCGAGTGCGCCGACGGGCTTCGCTGCACGACGTCCCGGGTCTGTGGTCCCCAGGGCCTGGTGGGCGACACCTGCAACGGGTCGTCCGGAGACTGTGCTCCCATGCTCTTCTGCAACGCCAACCGGCAGTGCGCCGCGAGGGGACCCGCCGGGGCTCCCTGCCGGGACTTCAGCGACTGCGAGTCGACGCTCGGTTGCGACGACGTGTCGCGAACGTGCCGGGCGTACTCGAGCGTCGACGGTGGGCAGCCGTGCAGCAGCACGCGCTCGTGCACCGACGGCCAGTGTGCAGGGAAGGTCATCGTCTTCGACGGTGGCACGAACACCGCCGGCATCTGTCGGGACCCCGTCGTCGGAGACCGTTGCAGCAGCAACTTCAGCTGCGGCCAGGCGAAGTACTGCGACATGACGTCGTCGACGTGCCGGGCCGCCGGAGCGTCGACGCCCTGCAGCGGCCCCTCGAACTGCCTGATGGGCGACTACTGCACGTCGAACGGCCTCTGCGCGACGAAGGCGGCGGCGGGTCAGGTGTGCGACTCGACGCGGAGCGACTCGTGCGCGGCGATGGGCGAGACGTGTCAGCAGACGTCGACGCCTGGAACGTCGAGGTGTCAGCGCGTGCCGGCCCTGGGTGAGGCGTGCACCCGCGAGTGTGTCTTCCCCGCGGCCTGTGTCGGCGGCACCTGTGTCGCGGCGGGCCGGGTCGGCCAGCCGTGCGTGCCGAGCTTCCCGTTCCCGTGCATCGAGGGCGAGTGCCTTCAGACCGACGGCGGGCTGGGCACGGGTTCCAGCTCAGGCTTGACGCCCGGCACGTGCGTCGCGCCGCGCGCGAACGGCAGCCCGTGTCTGGCAGACCAGGGGTGTCAGTCGCGGTACTGCGACCGCCAGGGCGTTGGCGGGGCAGGCATCTGCGCAGCGGCGTGCAACTGACGACAGCCGAAGGTCTAGAGAGGGGCCATGTCGATGGCCCGTCAGCTCTGCGCTCCGTCAGCAGCTGCCGCCGACCTGCCGCGTCCTGAGTTCGGACGCGAAGGTTCGAGTCGAGGCCAGCGACCTCGCTGCGTTCCCCGATGTCTCAGTGGTGTGCGGAGAACCAGTCACTTCACGCATCGACGCTCACGCGCTCACCAACCCCGTGCTGCTCGTCGAGGTGACCAGCCGCTCGACGGAGGATTACGACCGCGGCGAAAAGCTGGGCCACTACCAGTCACTCGCGTCCTTGCGTGCCGTCATCTTCGTTTCACACCGTGAACGCCGGTTGACGCTCGTCTCACGCAGCCCTTCGGGGTGGACGACTCACGAACTTCGTGAGCGGCCAGCGTGTCGTCCTGACGGAGCCCGCCGTGTCGCTGGCGGTCGATGAGGTCTACGCGGGCATCGCCCTCGACCCCGCGTAGCGTCACAGGTGTATCCAGCCGTTGGAGTGCGTCGGCCCAAAGCCCGTGTCACGACTCCCGGACATGATCCGCAAGACCGGAGTCCAGGCGCCGCAGAAGCTCGCCAGCCCACACCGTCCCGCCTCTCTTCTCCGCGCTTCCGTGCCCGAGCCGCACGCGGGGTGGCGTGCGAAGTCTGCCGCGCGCGTCGCTCCGCAGGGCGTGAGCCTGAAACCGCAGCGGCAACCCTCGGCGGACGACCTCATCGCGCAGGTGAACGCCAACAAGGCGTCGGCTCCACAGTCGACCGCGGCGGTCGCAGGTGTCGGGCTGAAGCAGTCGACGACGGCGGTGAGCGCGGAGCAACTGCACCGCATGATGCCGAACGTCTCACCGGAGCGCGCGGCCGCGATGGCGCCGTACCTCAACCGCGCGATGCAGGAAGCTGGCATCAACACGCCCAGACGCGCTGCCGCCTTCATCGCGCAGCTCGGTCACGAGAGCGGCCAGCTCCGCTACTTCGAAGAGCTCGCCTCGGGCCGTGCCTACGAAGGCCGTCGGGACCTCGGCAACACGCAGCCGGGTGACGGCATGCGCTTCAAGGGGCGGGGACCGATTCAGCTCACCGGCCGCGCGAACTACGAAGCGGCGAGCCGCGCGCTCGGCGGTGGCTTCACCGGAGGTCCAGTCGCGACCGTCGACACGCCGACGCCGCCCTTCGACCAGCGACCGCCGCGCGTGTACCAGACGGGCCGCCCTGGCGCTGGGCAGCCACCCGGAGGCGCGCCTGCTCCGGACGCCGGCTTCACGCGCATGAGCAACTCGTACTCGACGCGCGCGTCGGCGTCGGCGTCGGCGGAGGTGTTCCTGTTGATGCTCCAGCTGATGCTGGAGTCGCTCGACCCCGAGTCGCTCGCGAACGACCCCGAGTTCCAGCAGTTCGCGCAGGAGTCCGGCGCCGACTGGGCGCCCGGTCAACCCGTGCCGCAGGCGCTCGCTGCAGAGTTCACCGCGAACAAGCTCGGCACGCGCATCCAGGCGGGAGAGAGCCCCGAGAAGCTGCTCGCCGAGCTGAAGCAGAAGTCGGCCGCCGCTCAGCAGGCCTCGCTCGCTACGGGGCAGTGACCGAGCGGCTTCGCGCCCGAGCGAGAGCGCTCGACGAGGCACGCGCTTCCTCAGCGACCGGTCGACCCCCAGCGAACGCGCCTCGACGCTTCATCCGACGTCGCGCAGCAGGCGACTCCGGGCGCCACGACCGTCCCGATGCGACACGACGCGCTTCACAGTGCGTCGACCTGCAGCGAACGCGCCTCGACACTTCATCCGAGGTGGTGCAGCAGGCGACTCCGGGCGAAGTGACGGTCTCAACGCGGCACGACGCGTTTCAGAGAATGGGTCGACCTTCGGCGAACGCGCTCCGACGCTTCCAGCTACAGCGAGCGCTCCTCAGTGCGAGCGGCGACCCTTCATTACCAGGACCCGCTCGACCGCGTGTGGACCGAGTGCGCCTTGCGCGTCGGGTTGAGGCTGAAGCGCAGCGAGCACGCGTACGCGACGACCGACGGCAAAGGCCTGCTCGAGCTGTCGACCGACCTCGATGGAGATGACTGCCTCGCGCAGCTGATCTTCCACGAGCTCTGCCACTCGCTGGTGCAGGGCGATGAGTCCTTCGCGCTCCCTGACTGGGGCCTCGACAACCAGAGCGACCGCGACGTACCGCAGGAGCACGCCTGCCTGCGCGTGCAAGCGTTGTTGAGCCGCCCCTACGGGCTGGGCGCGGTGCTGGCGCCGACCACCGACTTCAGGGCCTTCTACGACGCGCTCGGGGACGACCCGCTCTCCACCGATGCGTCGAGTCTGCTCGCGCGTCGAGCTGCGGCGCGCTCCACGTCGAATCGCTGGGGGCCCCACCTGCACGCGGCGTTGAAGGCCACTGAAGACATCGTCCGCACGGCCGCGCGTTACGCCGGTCCCCTGTCGTTGTTCGCGCAGGTTCAATCGCACGTCGCGCTGCACGCGTCGGGTTTTCCGCTCGGGACCCGGGGCCAGTGCGGCGGCTGTGCCTGGCGGAGCGTCGGCGGGAGCTGTGCGCAGGCGAAGGCGCGCATGCCGGCGGAGCTTCCTGCGTGTGAACGGTTCGAGCTCGCGCTCGACTGCCAGCAGTGCGGGGCGTGTTGCCGCGAAGGCTACGACGCCGTCGAGATTGGCGTGCGCGACCCCGTGAGGAAGAAGCACCCCGAGCTGGTGACCCTTCGCGATGGGCGGCTCGGCATGGCGCGCGAGGGCTCGCGCTGCGCAGCGCTCTCGGGTGATGGAGTGGAAGCGCCTCACGCGTGCCGCATCTACAGCGACCGTCCGAAGCCGTGTCGCGAGCTCGCCGTGAGCAGCACCAACTGTCTCATCGCCCGCAGGCGGGTCGGCCTCAGCCGGTGACGCGCGAACCCGCCACGACGTCGCGCCAGGAAGGGTAGGCGCCCTCGTGTCCAACGAGCGACAGCCGTGCTGCATCGACCTCGCCCGCAAAGCACCGTGCGGCACGCGATGGGCCGAGCTGCGCGTCTGGGCGAGCGCCACGACAGGGAAGGGCGTTCGCGTCGTCACGCTGCAGGGCGAAGAGCAGGGGAAGACGCCGTACTTCGCGCAGCCGGTGGGCTTCGACGGGCGCACCATCTTCCTCGCTGCGGACTCCGGGTGTGACACCGAGAAGCTGCTCCACGAGGTCTGCCACTGGTTGATGTCTCCGAAGCAGCGCCGCGGGCTGGTGAACTACGGGCTCGGGCCGCTCCAACGAGACATCGACGACGTGACCGCCGACAACGAAGAGGTCTCGGTGATGCTGCTCGAGAAGCTGCTGGCCCCGCACTTCCGACTCGCCGACGAGCGCATCGCCCGGCCTGACTACAACGTCTCGAGCAAGCGCACGATTGACTGGGTGGGCTGTGAAGCGCGGGCGCAGGTCGTCTACGCCGCTCACGCCGGCGCGATGCGACACTGACTCGAGAGGGGGTCCTCCTGAGGAGGTGTCGAGGACTGCGCTCACGTTCATCGACGTGCTGGACGACGAAGCGTGTACCGACTGGCTCACGCTCGTGAAGGCCGTGCTCGGCCTCGGCTACCCCTGGGCGCTGTCCCTGAAGAGCGAAGACGTTCGCGCGGCGCGAGTGGCGACGCGGTCCCTCCGCAACTCACCGTGGGTGGTCGCAGGTCTGCTTGCGCTCACGTGCGGGCTGGTCCTGGCCCGACTGACGGGCTTCGCAGCGGCTGAGCGATGAATCGCGGCAACTCCGGAGCGGCCGGTGCCATCGACATGGCGTTCCCCCAAAAGACCCGAGCGCCCGCGCGGGTGGTGACGAGACCCACCGCAAGGCCGGGGTCGTCCACCGCCGCGTGTCGAGTCAACGTTCTGCGCGGCTCCACGCCAAACTTCAAAGTGTCGCACGCACCGTCCCGGTACTAGGCGAGGCGGCATGGGTCGATGGCTGTGGAGCTTCGTCGTGATGTCCGCGTGCACCGCGAGTCGGCCGGTGACCGAGCCCCGCCCTGTGCCGACCGCGGCGCTCCGCTTCGGCGTGGACACCCACGTGCACCTCACCATGGCGCAGGGCGCGCGACCGCTGTTCTCTGGAGAACCCGGCAGCGGCGTGCTGGCCTGGAACCCGCGCACACGTCTGGCGAACCAGCTCGAGGCCTCCCACCTGCGTGCGGCCGGCGTGAAGCTCGTCTTCGGCGCGCTCTGGCCACCCAACGCCACCCGCCCCGGCCGCACCGCGCTCGACGAGTCCCTGGTCCAGGTCGACGCCCTGTTCGCCTTCGCCCACCGGCGTCCCGACTTCAAGGTGGTGCGCTCTGCCGAGGAGGCCAGGGCCGCCGTCGCGAAGGGCTTTCTCGCCGTGGTGCCGCAGCTCGAGGGCGGTGAGGGCATCACGACGGTCGACGACGTGGACCGGCTCTACGCGGCGGGCGTGCGCTGTCTCACCATCGTGCACTTCGTCGACACCCAGCTCGGCGGCGCAGCGAAGGGCCAATTGCAGAAGAACGTGCTCGGCGTGCGCACGCCGGAGAACAACGCCGCCGGCCTCTCACCACTGGGCCGCGACGTGGTGGAGCGCGCGATGGCGCTGGGCCTGCTGCTCGACCTCTCGCACGCCTCCGAGGTGATGATGAACGAGGTGCTGGTCATGGCCGAGGCGCGCGGCGTACCCGTCATCAACACCCACACCGGCGCACGCGCCCTCATGGACATGGAGCGCAACCTCTCCAACGCGCTCGCGGCCCGCATCGCGAAGGGCGGCGGCGTGGTGGGCGTCTCGCTCTACGACACGCAGATGGAGGTGCTCACCGGCGACGTGGTGCCGTCCCACCAGCACGGCACCTGCGACGACGTGGTGGCCCATTGGCTCGAGCTGACGAAGGTGATGCCGCCCGAGCGGGTGGTGTTGGGGAGCGACCTCAACAGCTTCATTTCGCGCGCGCGGCCAGGCGGGCAGTGCGCCACGGGCCTGCGCAACGCGGGCGATCTGCCGAGTCTGTTCGCCGCGCTCGAGGCCAACGGTGTGCCCCGCGCCGCGCTCGACGGCATGGGCGACGAGGTGCTGCGACTGCTCGAGGCGGTGGAGGCGAAGGCGGACCCGGCGGCGAGAGTGCGCGCGCTGAGCCTCGGGCGAACCGCCGCTCGTAGCCCCTTTGCCGTGCCTTCGTGGTGAAACTCAACCTGGGTCGGGCTTGAGTGGTCCTTCAACTCGCGCGAGTGCGATTGAAGGAAGTGAAATCCATCCAATGGCGGTCAGCGCTCGACGACGCGGGTGACTCGTTCATCGCGTCGACCCGCTCGCGAAGCACATAAATCCTTGAAATCGCTGATTAAATCGAGATGGCGCAACGTGTCCACCGCCGCGTCGCTCCTGACGCTTCAGCTGGGCGACAAGAGGACCATGCTGATGAACACTCGATGCTTGGTGCTGCTGGCGATGTGCGCGGTGGGGTGCGGTGCCACGACGACACGACTGGACCCGGCGCGAAAGGGGCCTGACCTCCCTTCGCTCCCGGGCGCGAAGTCGAGCTGCGCTGGCTGCGTGCAGGGAAACGAGTGTTCACCGGGTGTTGATGACGACGAGTGTGGCGCGTTTGGCGTCGCCTGTCGGGAGTGCGGCGCCAGCGAGCGGTGCGTGACTGGCGCCTGCGTCCAGGGCAGTGGCAGCGCGGGTGGGGACTCCGGGGCGGGCGGCGGGACCGCCAGCGCTGGCGGCGGAGACCATGGGATGGGCGGCGGAGCAGCCGGCACGGCTGGAGGAGCACCCGGTACGGCTGGGGGCGCACCCGGTACGGCTGGAGGCGCACCCGGTACGGCTGGAGGCGCACCCGGTACGGCTGGAGGCGCTCCGGGGACAGCTGGAGGCGCTCCGGGGACAGCGGGTGGATCCTCCGGTACGGCCGGTGGATCCTCCGGTACGGGCGGTGGCGTCGCCGTCTGCAACTCGGGCGCTCCATGCGCTGGACACGATTCCTGCTGCGCGGCGTACCCGTTCTGCCGCAGCGCTCCGTCGGGCGGGGCGCTCTTCTGCCGGGCCTCGTGCGGTGTCGTCGGCGTCGGCTGCGGTGACAGCCGCGACTGCTGCGCTGGAAACGCCTGCGTCCAGGGGCGCTGTCAGGCCAGCGGCGCCGCAGGTGGCTCGGCCGGCGGCGGCACGGCGGTCGACGGCGGCACCTGCAACGCCCTCGGCGGCGCCTGCACCAACAGCTACGGGTGCTGCGGAACCAACGACTACTGCGCCAGCACGACGCCGTCGGGGCCCATTCGGTGCGTGTCCGGCAAGGTCGGCGCGGGCCTGCCGTGCGCCGACACCCTCGCGTGTGCCAGTGGCAATACCTGCGTCAACGGCGTCTGCACGGTCCCTGGTGGTGGCGGCGGGTGCAGCTCGCTTGGCGGCACTTGCGGTGACAGCTTCGACTGCTGCGGCTCGGCGAACGTCTGCGGCGGGACCACCGCGTCTGGCCCCATTCAGTGCGTCTCGGGCAAGGTCGGCGCCGGGCTGCCCTGCGCCGACGACTACGCGTGCCAGAGCAATGTGTGCGTCAACAACGTGTGCGTCGGAGGAGGCGGAGGCGGTGGGACCTGCGTCGCTCGAAACGGGGCCTGCAGCGCCTCGTCACCGTGCTGTGCCAGCGCGCCCTACTGTCGCAGCAGCAGCCTCTCTGGCCCCACGACGTGCTTCTCGAGCCCCGCGCCGAACGTCGGGTTCTCGTGCACCTCGAACTCGGACTGCGGGAATTCCATGTACTGCGCCAATGGCACCTGCCGGTCGAGCCTTCAGCTGTGCCAGTTGCCCGGAGAGTCGTGCAGTTCCTCGTCGGACTGCTGCGGCGGAAACACGTGCAGCGGAGGCCGGTGTGTCGGCGGGATGGGTGGCGGCAGCTGTTCCACCAGCGGAGAGCTCTGCACCGGCGTCCTCGGCGGGGCCTGCTGTTCCGGGTTGTCGTGCAATGCCACCACCGGCCGATGCATGGCGGGCTCGACGTGCCGTGCGTCAGGCCAGAGCTGCTCGTCATCGGCCGGCTGCTGTTCTGGGCTGTCGTGCACCGCGGGCGTCTGCGCCGCTCCGCCGATGTGCCAGCAGACGGGACAGGCCTGCGCCTCGTCGAGCGCCTGCTGCGCGGGACTCTCCTGCAACGCGGGCTCCTGCGGCGCCCCACCCGTGTGCCGGGCCAACGGGCAGACCTGCTCGTCGGCGAGCCCCTGCTGCTCCGGCCTCACCTGCTCAGGGGGTGGGTGCAGCGCCGGCCCGGTGTGCCGCCAGACCGGCCAGAGCTGCTCGGCGTTGAGCGCATGCTGCAACGGGTTGTCCTGCAACAGCGGGGCGTGTGGTCCCCCACCGGTCTGCCGGCCGACCGGCGGCGGCTGCTCGAGCTCGTCCTCCTGCTGCAATCCCTCTCAGTTCTGTGCGGGCCCGCGGGGCACGGTGTGCCGGTCGACCTGTGCCCAGCTCGGCGAAGAAGCAGCGTCATCCCGTGACTGCTGTCCGGGTCTGTTCCTCGGTACCCGGGGCTGGTGCAGTCGTTAACGGGAAGACGTCGCGCCAGTCGGGAGCTCCGTCAGCGCCTGAAGCTCTCGCGGGGAACAAACCGCAAGATGGGTCGAAGCGTCGAGCCGGAAATCGCGCCGTCAGAGCCCTCCTCGGCGCCCAATGCGGTTGATGAAGGCGCTGAAGTCGAGGGCTGCGCCAGCTCGAAGGTGGCCCCGGTCGAGAGTTCTGGACGAGAGGGCCGGGGCTCCGCAGAAGATGGCGCTGCCATGCGAGACGACCAGCGCCGCCTTCTGCTCTCGAGACGTCAGGTGATGGTGGCGAGCACCGCCGCATCGCTCGCCCACGCTGCGCCTCCGCCGGACCCGTTGGCCGAACTCCCCTTCCGGCAGGATGACCCGCGGTGGGGCAGCCGCGTGTTGTGGCAGCGCGACGTGGTGGTGCGCGTCGACACGGAGTTCAACGGCCACCCGCGAGTCGAGGCCGAGTCGTTGCTCCGGCGCTTCGACGACGGCAACACGCTGGCGAACGAAGGGTGCCTGCTCACGTGTCTGGCGATGGTGCTGCGCCTGCTCGACCGCGAGCGTTCCACCACCTGGACGCCCGCGACGCTCGACGCCGAGATGCAGCGCCTGCACTTCTCGACGCCCAGCGGGTTGTCGGTGGCGCCGGTGATGGCCGACCTCGTCTCGGAGGTGACGCTCGGCGCCGTTCAGCTCACCGCGAAGGAGGAGTACCTCTCGGGCGTCGAAGGCCGGGCGCGCGTCTTCCCGAACACCGCGGCGCTGCTCCGGGCCTTTCGCACGCTCGAGCCGTCGGCCCGTGGAGACGTGGTGGTGATGCTCAAGACGGGCACGTGGGATGACACCGTCGCCTCCCACTACGTGTTGGTGCATCCACTCGACGATGGGGGCCCCGACGCGCGAGACGTTCGGTTGCTCGACCCGGCGCAGCCGCTGGGCAGCAAGGCCTCGTGGAAGCTGACCGACTCGGCCCAGCGCATCGGCGCCGACGAAGACATCGCCGCCGCGTGGAAGAAGGCCGGCATCGGCCCGACGCAGGTGGGCGGCGTCTGGCTCTTCTCGCGAGGCCGGCCGCCAGCAGCGCTGCTCCGCGCCTGGGGCGCAGGGGCGCGCTGAAACGAAGCCGTCCGCACCGCGTCGTTCGTCGCGCGAGCCCCGTGGGGACCCGTGGGCTGGGCCAGCCCCTGCACGATGGCAGCTCCGCCTCGCCCAGCGGGGCGTGTCAGCCCTTCGGCTTCGTCGGCAGCGGCGGGCGCGGCATGGTGCTCGGCCCCTCGACGCGCGGCCCCGCAGACACGGGCTTCGCGTCAGGCGGCTTCGGGCCTTCCGGTGGCAACAGTCCCGAGCGCGCGGGTGACGGCGGGTGCGGCGCCCTGGGCTCGGCGGCGAGCGGCGCGGACGGCGGCTCTGACAACGAGCCTCCACGCTGGTCGCCCGTCGCTTCGCTGTCGTCCTCGGAGATGACGATGACGCGGTCTTCTTCGGCGAAGACGATGGCCTCACTCTGCTTCGGGTTGATGAGGGGCGTGCCGTTGAGCTTCAGGTAGCCGATGGCGACTTCTCCGCGCTGCCGCGCCACCTTCTGCACCGTCAGCCACTGCGTCGCGTCGCCGAGCAGCGCGTAGCAGGCGGCGCGCTTCAAGTAGACCTCGTTGCCGTCGGAGTCGAAGAGGTCTGCGAAGACGGCGTTGAGCTCGCGGCGCTCGGACACCTGGGCCAGCAGCATCGACGTCATCTCGGCCGACACCACGAAGTCGGCGCCGTAGTCCTGCTCGAGCAGGTCCTTCGTCCGGGTGTCGAGGATCTCGGAGATGATGCGCGGCCGCTTGTCCTTGAAGGCCTGGAAGAGGTCGCGGAGCAACAGCACGCTGATGACGGTGCGCGCGTCGGCCTCGTCGGCAGTGCGGGAGGTGTCGGCCACCACCATCGCCACCATGAAGTCGGGAGACACCACGCGCTTGAGCGCCTCGGGTGACGTCGGGTCGCCTTCGACGTGCTTGAGCTTCAGGCGCTTGAGGCTGCCGACCTCGGCCTTGATGAACTCGGTGAAGGTGTCCTTTTCCTGCCCCGGCATCAGCCACGCCTCGCTGCCCGGCAGCACGTAGTTGTCGAACTCGCGGAGCATGTCGCCCAGCTTCGGGCTCATGCCGCAGATGAGCATTCGCTCGGGCTTGCGGGCCATCGGCTGCGCGCCCGAGAAGCCCTCGGGAATCGTCGGCTGGTGGGTCGCGGTGAGCGAGAAGCTGTCGTCGTCTTCGGCGATGACGAGCAGCTCGTCGTCGTCCTGCAGCGTGAAGTCGTCGGGCGGGTTCAACGTGCACACCGCGGCGCGACCCTCGGCGGCGCGGCGCACGCCCACCACCACGGCGTCCTTCATCATCCACTGCGCGTCGCGGAAGTCCTTGCCGGCGAGCGGACCGACGGGCGAGAAGTAGAACTCGCTGCCCTCGTAGGTGAGCAGGTCGCGGTAGACGGCCGCGAGCCCGTTCTGTCGCGCCGTCTGCACCATCATGCGCGAGAGCGTCTCGGCCATCGCCACCACCTCGACGCCGCCTGCGCCCAGCTGCTCCACCACCGCGCGCCGGGAGGAGTCGAGCAGCTCGACCACCACGTGGTTCTTCGTCAGCGCACCCGGAATGCGGCGCAGCGCCAGCAGCGTCTTGATGGCCGCCATGTCCTGCGCGTCGTCGCCACCCTCGGCGGCGTCGTCGGCGAGCACGATGATGCTGCGCGCGCGGGCCGCGCCGACCTTGCGCAGGTCGTGGACCGAGAAGGGGCTGCCCTGGCGCACCACCACGCGGGTCGGGCCCATGTCCTCGAGGCGTTCCTTCACCGTGTTCTCGACCTCCTCTTTGTCGGTCTCGGAGAGGATGACGATGCTGGCGGTCTTCTGGTTGGAGTTCGCCTCGCGCAGCTCGCGCAGAATCGCGAAGACCTTCTCGTTGTAGCCGAGGATGAGCGTGTGCCCTTCGTCGATGACGGGGCTGCGGCCCTTGCGCAGGTCTTCAATCTTGTCGCCGATGGTGCTCGAGACGAGGCCGATGAGCAGGGCCACCACGAAGACGCCGCTCAACGTCGACATCGTCGCGACGAGGCGCACCAGCGTGCCCTTGTCGTCGCCCATGGTGCCGGCGTCGGCCACGCGCGTCATCGCCCACCACATCGCCTCGAACAGGTCGAAGGTGTCGGCCGGGTCTTCCGGTGGCGGCATCACCACCTTCGCCAGCGCCGCGCACGTCAGCACCAGCAGGAACGAGAGGCCGAAGAGGCCGACGAAGCGGGCGAAGGGGCTCCACGAGAGGAAGCGGTCGACCTGGTAGCGAACCTTGTCCGCGAGTGAAGGTGCGTCGTCAGCCATAAGGCGCGGACCGTAGCACCGGCCATTTCGGGCGCCTCAACAACGGAATCAGGGCGCCGGAGGGGTTGGGCTCCAGCGTTCGGCCTCCAGCCGGTCGGCTTCGAGGCCCATGGCCCGATAGCGTTGGGCGTAGAGGTCGGCGAGCACGGCGCTGCAATCGGCCGACAGGCGGGAGTTGGTGGTGGCGCAGACGGTGGCTTCGGTGATGGCGTCGTCGAGGCGGTCCTCGCGGCGCAGGGTGATGATGCGGCGAACGAGGTCGGCTTCCTGGTCGGCCGCTCCGCCAGGCCCCACGCGTCGCACCTCGAAGGGTTGCGTGGCGCTGATCATCCGCCAGGCGTGGTCGCGGAAGTGGCGGCAGATGAGGCCGAACTGGCCACCCATCGAGGCGCAGTCGGTCGTGAGCGCCTCGAGCGGCCGCGCGAGGCCCTGCGCTTCGAGCCGGCTCGCCTTCTCGACGAAGCGCATCAACTCCCGCGAGGTGTGGACGCTCGAGGGCCCGAGGAACGAGGCATCGCGGGCGAACTCGTTCTCGAAGAGGTTGCGGGCCTGCTCGCGAACGCGCGCGCCGCTCTGTTCCTCGATGAGGTGCGACCACTGCTTCGCGCGGTAGAGGTCGAAGCTGTCGTTGGAACGCGATGCGAGGTCCATCGAGAGGCGGGCCACTTCCTGCAGACAGGGGCGGGGTTGCTCGTAGCCGACCACGCACGCTTCACCGACGGCGAGCGCCAGGCCCTGCGAGCCCCCGGCCCGAAGGGCGGCGACCCGGACGGCCGTCTCGTTCGCGGGCAGGGGAGCGATGAGCGGGCTGGTCAATGCTGGCGTCGTCACCTTCGAGGAGGGCGCCTCGAGCGGCACGGGCGCGGGGCTCGTCTGCACTGTCTGCGCGAAGCCCATCATCACCCCGGCCGCCCCTGCAGCGAGCGTGGCGATGACTCCGACAGCAAGGGCGATGCGGCGCCAGCGCACCAGCGGACGAAGCCGACGCAGCTCTTCCCGTGCTGCGGTGAGGTCGTCAGGGTCGAGCTGCAGCGCCCACGGGTACCCGATGCGCAACACCGTCTCCACCGCGGCGCCACGGAGCGAGCGGCCCTCGAGCGTCGAGGACCCGAAGCGGTCTGACTCGAGCAGGTCGAGCAGGGCGCCGGCGACGCTGGCCCGCTCTTCTGCGGGGATGACGGTCGCCTCGAGCGCCTGCATGAAGCTGGCGGCGTGCAGCTCGAGCTCGGCGGGTGGCAGGTTGAGCCAGTGGCTCAATTCCTGCGGCAGCCGTGGACGGTTCGGGTCGGCGACGAGGGGGTCGTCGGGAGAGGTGTGCGGCTGCTGGTGGACCCCGGTCGTCACGACGGCGTCGAGTGTAGCGGGACTTTCGGCGCACCGTCAGATGGAGTGGGTGGGCTTCCTGCCTCTTCGAGCGGACCAGGGTCGATAACCCGCGCGGGCGCGTGCCTCATGCGACCAGGTCACTTCGTCGGCTTCGGTGGAAGCACTGGCGAAGGAACGGAGATGAGCGGGGTCGCCCCGCTGGTGACTTGCGGGAGCTGGCCGTTCCACTTTCCGATGCTCTCGTAGGACAAGAAGTCGGGCGTGAGCGACTTGGCCCTCAGCGCGATGGCCTTGGCTTCGGCCTCTGCGCGAATGAGGCGAGACTGTGCATCAGCCTCGGCTCGTACCAGTTCGTTTTTTGCCTCCATCTCCACGCGAATACGGGCCTGCTCGGCGATGCCTCGTTCCCCCGCGATGAGCTTCTGCGCCTGGGCCTGTGATTCCTTGATCTCATTCTCCCGCTGCTGGGCGCGCTGCGAGGCCTCAATCTTCGTGTTGATGGCGTCGACCACCTGCGAGGGGAAGCGGAACTCGCCGGTGGAGTACACGCGGTCGATGACGATGCCGTAGGGACGAATCTGGGCGGCCACCTTTTCGGTGACCTTGTCGAGCAGCTCGCGTCGCCCTCGACCGTACACGGCCTCAATGGTCATCTCCGACGCGACCTGGTTGAGCGTGTCGATGACCATGTTGCGCAGGAAGATGTTGGTGATCTCGTCGATGCCCCTGCGGAACTTCTGGAACAGGACCGGCACCGACTCTTCCTTCACGATGTACGAAATGCCGAGCTGGGCGCCGACCGAGAGGCCCTCCGTCGTCTGGAAGGTGACGGTCTCTCCGAAGACGGTGTTTTGCTGGAACGTGGGGAACTTGTAGATCTCCTGGGAGATGGGCCAGTAGGCATACCGGCCGACGCCGAGCTGCTCACTCTCGACCCCTTGTGGACTCCCAAGCAGGTAGACGCGAATACCCCGGTAGCCTGCTGGAATCGTCGCGCACGACGAGCCGAGCGAAGCCAGCAGCAGGAGGGGAACGACGAGACGAAACGAGCTGAAAGCCGCGTTGGTGCGCGGCGTGGTGCATGCCATGAGTGACCTCGTGTCGACTTCGGGTGTCGAACTGCAACTCGAGGGCGGCCGCTCTCACGGCGCTCGTAAGAACCCGCGCTTCGCGCGTCGAGCGCGGCCGAGTCGCGAGGGCTTCTGTTCAGCAGTAGGTCTGCTTCATCGATTGACCAGGGCTGAGCGAAGATGCCGCC
The DNA here is from genome assembly GCA_040400045.1 of Myxococcaceae bacterium. Lineage (GTDB taxonomy): Bacteria > Myxococcota > Myxococcia > Myxococcales > Myxococcaceae > Xiheimicrobium. The sequence continues at coordinate 72,886 of JBBAQZ010000027.1, read as the reverse complement.
CATGGCTCACCCTGAGTTGTGGCTCCGCGGTCGTCGCGTCCTGCCACGCGCCACGTCGCCAATTGGCGCATCGTCGACGTCACGGCCGACGTGCCGCGCATCGATGCGAACGAGCTGCTCGTCACGCCGGGCATCTGGAAGCTGGAGTCGAGGCCGCAGTGCGAACCGGCGAGACGACTCCACCGAGCGGACTCTGGTTGGCGTCGACGAGCCCGGCCGCGACGTTCTCGCCCGCGAAGCCGGAGTCCTCCTCGGCGTCACCGATTGAGTTGCCAGGTGGTCCACGACAGTGCCAACGCGAACGTGAGCCAGCCCTGGAGCGGCAGCAGGAACACGGCGCCCAGCTTCGCGGCGCGAACCGTGAACGTGATGGTCACCAGACACAGCAGCCACGCAGCGACCGTCACGAAGAAGCCGTTGGGGACGTTGCGCAGGCCGAAGTACAGCACCGTCCAGCTCATGTTCAGCGTCCACTGAGCGATGATCGCCAGCCGGGCCGGTTTCGCTCGCGAGGGTGCCGCGCGACGATCGACGATGAAGGCTGCCCCTGCCATCAGCGCGAAGAGGACCACCCAGACGGTGCCGATGACGGGCCCGGGCGGCGACCAACTCGGATTCTTGAGGGTCCGCGACCATTTGATGGCGCCCGTGGCGAAGATGACGCCGTTGATGGCCAGCGCCGTTCCCACGAAGACGCTCAGGTACGCCACGAGACGTCCGGGCCCGGGAAGCGAGGTCGTAGTCAAGGCGCAGCCATAGCACTCTTTACTGGCAGTAGCCGTTCGCCCCGCAGGTCGCCGGGCACACCACCGGCTTCCAGGGGCGCCCAACGCCGCACCGAGCACCAACGTCGGGCCATCGCCCGCAAAGCGACACGCTGCTGCGCACTCGGCCTCGCGCCGCGTCCACCCTGTCGGGAGCGGCTCCGGCACCACCCAACCCGCGCCAGCTCGAACGAGAAACGCAGGCCGCTCGGCAGGACACAGGGCTCTCGGGCGGACGACGCATCCAGCGTGCTTGTAGCGCTCGACGGGGACGGACCCCCAGCACTGCACCTGGGTGACGGCGCCCGTCAGAAGGCGCCCCTGCACGCCCAGCTTGCGCGCACAGCGCCGTTGCCAGGCAGCGATGAGGCGCGTCGTCTTCCGCAGCAGCTCCTCGAGGAGCCCCGGCTCTTTCACCAGCCTCCAGCCACGCGCTGAGCCCGAAGGCGATTGGGGAGCGGCCGCAGCTGCCTTCACTTGATGACCGTCACCAGCTGGGTGCAGGTGCTGATCAACCTGTCGTCGACGCCCCACAGCTCTCGCGTCTCGGTGGAGTAGCCGTCACGCATCACGTGCGATTCACCGCGGTGCAGCAGCGGCGCGTCGGGGTCCAGGCCCTCGAGGGGCGCGTGCAGCTCGGCGTTGAAGGTGCTGGTCGCCGCGGGGCGAAGGGTGTCTATCGGGAGGCCGCCAGCCACCACACGTCGATGAGCGCGCACACATGGCCTGCGTCGCGTCGGGTGACGCGGGTGTGCGGGCGCAGGTAGCCCAGGTTCGACTCCGGAGAGTTCGAATATGGCAGCGGGCCCAGGGTGCGGAACTCGAAGTGGCGGGTGAACTCGGGGGCGAAGGAGTGGTTCATGTCGAGGACCTCCACGTCCTGCCAGGGTGGCGCGACGGGCGCCGTCAACGTCTGCCAGGTGCTCTGAATCGGCTGGTCCTTCGCGAACAGTCCCACCACGTGCGTCATCAGCAACCCGTTCTGCGCGAGGTCGGCGCACACCGAGGTGTCTGTACTGGCCGACGCCCCCGCCCCTTCAGCGCAGCGAGCCCAGCACCGAGGCCAGCGGCAAGGGGGTCTGCCTGAAACGGGTGTACCGCTCAGGTGCTTGACCAGGTCGCAAGACCAGCCCGCCTGCCGCGGAATCGAACAGCAGAAAGCCTTGAGGCAGTCGAATGAGCGGCAACCACCCTTGATTGCCTTTGAGGTGCGAATCCTCAGACTTGTCATTCATCAACAATGTTCGTCGCCACGTGATGGCCTGCTGAAGTGACAAGGCGCCGCCCTCGCCAGGTTGCCCATCGCCGTGGGAGAATCAGGCGAGGACAGGGGCTGCGCCTTTCATCCAGGACAAGGCGGATTGAACGGCTGCTGCCGAGAGCGGCGGGTTCCAGCTGCCGGCGAGGCGGGCTTGCAGGTCTCGCAAGGCCTGCGCGTCGAGCCACGAGCCTGCCCAGGGCGCGAGCGGACTGACGGTGCCTTCAGGCTGCGGACGCGCAGAGGTCGGGTCTGCACGGGGACACTCTCCCTGTGCCGCCCACGTCGGCGCTGGCAGTGGTTCCGTCTTCTCGCCAGGCAACGCCATCAGCGCGATGAGCAGGGTTTCACCCGGGGCCGTCGGTGGCATGAACAACCCGTGAGCCCCGAGCGTGGCGGCTGCATAGAGCGCGACCCACTGCAAGAGGTCGCGCGAGCCGACGACGTGCGCGCGACGAAACGCGCCGGCCCCGGGCACGGTTCGAAACGCGTCGCGCACGCGCTGCGCCTGCGCTCCCATCGCCGGGTCATCTCCCAGCCAGCTCCAGCCCAGGGTGCAGTCGTTCGCGGTGTACCGACCCAGGACGTGCGCCGGCAGCTGCACTCGCGCACCGTCGATGGTCAGCGCCACCACCCCGGGCCCGAGGGCCCACCGCTCGAGGCCCTGGAGCCGTTGGTTGAGCACGTGCTGGCGATGGAGCGCCTCGTCGAGCATCGAGGAGACGCTCGCCATCAACTGGGGAGTCACCGCCTGGTCGACGACCCAGTCGTGGTCCACCTGCACCTCACGAAGCGGCGACCCCCGTTCATCGAGCAGCGTCACAGACGCGGTCTCGAGCCCGTCCCGGTGCAAGTCGACCATGGTGCCGGGCCAGGAAAGGCCTGCCTGCTCGAGCGCCCACCGAAGCCAGCCATGTGCTCTGCCGTGGACCTCGGGCCAGTCGAAGCTGGGCTGCAACAGGGTGCCGCCATGGAGAAAAGGCTGGCTGGGCCCTGAGAGGTCCATCCTCACCCGAGTCGAGGCTCCGTTGGGGGCGAGTGAGACGCGCGCGTGCGTGAAGAAGGAGCTCAACGAGCCGGTGACCGAATCCAGGTACGCCACCAACCAACTGTCGAGGTCGACGCTCATGCAGACAGGCTCGCGGAGGTTGACCAACCATTCAACCCATTCATCTCACACTTTGACGTGCGGGTGGTCGCGGGCTCAGTGACCAGACTGCTTCTCGAGGACGTCGAGGCGCTCCTCGACGGCGTCGAGGCGAGATTCGGTCGTCCCTCGGTGTTCGAGCGCTGTCTTGATGCCGCGCGCCAACATCACCAGCTGTTGTGCGAGGTCGCGCAGCGTGGTCTCGATGACCTCGGAGCGCTGGTCCATCCTTTCGAAGCGCTGGTCCATCCTTTCGAAGCGCTGGTCCATCTTCTCGAACCGCACTTCGGTTCGATCGGACGACCGGCGCACTTCGTCGCGGATTTCCTGCAGCAGTCGAATCGTGAGGTCTTCAGGTTCCATGGCGTCGCTCTACAATGACACTCTGACATTCTCAGGCGCCTGCCCACAACGGGGCGGCTCGCGGGCGAAGCCGAGTCATGTTGTACGGCTGAGGGCGAAGTCGACGAGCTCTCATCGTCGGGTTGCCGGGAGAAGACGTTTCGAGCGTCGCGCGCGGCTTCGATGCGCTGGTGACGCTGAAGCCTCACGAGATGCAGGTGGGCCTGCTCAAGCGGCTCAAGGGCACGCCCATCGCCCGGCATGAGGCGACGCATGGGCTCGTCTACAGCCCGCTGCCGCCGTTCGAGATTCTGCGCACGGCCGTGCTGATCTTCGACGAGGTGAACGCGCTCCGGCGCTTCGCGCGCACGTGGGACGCGTTCGGCAACAGCGGGCACTTCGTGCTGACGATGCGGCGGGTGCTCGACGAGGCGCCGTCGGCGTTCGGAGCGGTGTCGCGGTTGAGTGCGTGGCTCCAGCGGCAGGACGTCGGCAGCAGCGGCGTCGCGTTGACCCGGAAGTTCCGCCTGCTGTTCAGCTTCCTCACCGGGGAGCTCGGGTGGAATCGCACCGTCGCGGCCGAGTCGTTGTTCGACGACTACCGGCGCTCCGGGAAGACGGACCGGCCGAGCTGGCTCGCGAGCCTGCCTGACGCCGAACTGGCCGACGCCGTGCGCGTCGACTTCAGCGCGCGGCAGTCGCGACATCGGAGTTGATCAGTCTCATCTTTCCCGCTCGGCACCTGCGCGGCCGCAGCGCACCAACGCAACCATTTCGCAGCCGCGGCACCTCGTTCGCCGACCGACGTCGGCATAGGTGATGCTCTCTCCCCGCTCAGGAGGTGGCCCCGATGAAGCCACTCATTGCTCTCGTTGCGTCGCTGTTCCTCGGTTGTGGTGGTCCAGACACGGTCCTCTTCGGCAACGGTGTGCTCGCGACCGTCGAGCGCGCCGTTCCAGGCACGACGTCGGTCACCGTCGCGAACTGGGGAGACCTGACCATTCGCATCGGCTCGCCAGCCTCGCTCAGCATCACCGGTGAGGAGAACCTGCTCGCCCACCTCTCCAGTGACGTGACCGCCGGCAAGCTCTGGCTGGGCACCGAGCCCTTCCTGAACGTGCGGCCCACGCGGGCGCTCACCTACGTCCTGACCGTGCCTTCCTTGACTGGCATCGCGGTCTCGAGTTCCGGGAGCGTCACGGCGCCCGCCCTCACCGCGTCGGACTTCACGGTCGACGTGTCGAGCAGCGGCGGGGTCACCATCGAGGGGCTCGAGGCGAACAGGCTGACGACCCGCATCTCGAGCGCTGGCGACGTTCACCTCACTGGTGCCGTGCGCGACCTCACCGTGTTCGTCTCGAGCAGTGGCGACCTGCTGGCCGACGGGCTGCGCAGCACGAACGCAACCGTGACGCTCTCGAGTAGCGGCAACGCGCTGCTGTGGGTCACCGAGCGGCTCGACGCCACGCTCTCGAGCTCCGGCAACGTGCGGTACTACGGCGAGCCGCAGGTGACGACGCACCTGAGCAGCGTCGGGAGAGTCATTCCGATGGGGAATCGCTAGGCTGCTTCGCCATCAACAACCGTTCACTGCTGGCATTGCTGGTGGTCGTCTCAGTCGTTGGCCTCGGGTGTCCGGGCTGAATCCCTTCTGCGCGGACACGCCCGCGCGCGCGGACGAGATGAACCAGAACTTCTCTGCCCTCGTGAACCACGTGCGGCAGGTCGAGATTCGGCTCTCGAAAGCAGCCATGAAGACATCGTTCTGGATGGGTTTCGAAAAGTTTGGCGGGTTGGAGGTTCCGCTCGGTGAGCTCAGGTTAGCAGGGCACACAGACGAGGCGATCATCGAGCATCAGCTGATCGTAATCTCCGTTGTCACAGGTTTGGCGGCATTCCCACGTGTTCGTCTCGTACACCAGCGTTGGCACCTTGCCCGAAGGGCACGCGAGGACGGGACGTCTCGCGCAGACGCGCCGGCCCCCGAAGAGGGAACCGTACTGAATGACCACCTCGCACGTGCGGCAGACCCAGCGATCCCCCTCGATATCGAGGTGCTGGCCCTCGGTGCATGCGGGGGGAGATCCAACGCAGCGGGAAGTGGCCATCTCGCCGGCCGGATCAGCCGAGTGAATGAACTCGACCTGACCCGCGGGGCAGCTGCCCGCTTCGCTCTCGCCCTGCCCTTCCCCGACGTGTCGCGCTCGCTCGTCGACGCAAACAAGCTTGACCAGTGGGGCACCGAGTTCAGTGATGACGCCGCCGCTCACTGCCTCGAAGCCGTGGTCGGAGAAGACGGGGACCTTTCCCATGTCGCACGACAGCGGGGCAGGAGCGGTTTGAGGAACAAAGACAGGCGCTTTCCTCTGGCTCGGGGTCCTCTGATCGACGGTCTCGTCGCCGCAGCCCAGGAGCGAAAGAACAAACAGCACATGAGACCAGTGAGAATGAAGGTGCATGTCGGGCTCCGGTGAGGGGTCAGTGGAGAAGAGGCGCTTCTCGGCGGCGGAGCGGGTGGAGTTGGCGAAGCACTGAGCACACGCAGTGCCAGCGGATCGGCATCGGCATTGCGGGGGGTTGTGCACTGGCGTGAACAGGCACCTGGAGCCGCGCAGGCCCCGTCGGCACCCGACTGAACACAACGTCTCGAGAACACTCAGGCCGTGTGCGAGTCTGAGGCACTCAGGGGTGAGCCCGTCAGGCTCGGCATCGTCGGAAGCTCAGCGCGCGTGTTTCCGGAGCAGGCGCTTGAAGTACATGCGATCGATACCGGCTGCGGCCGAAGCGCGCGTGAAGTTGCCTTGGTGCTTCTCGAGCATCGCCTTCACGTAGGTGGCTTCGAAGTGATCGACGAGCCGCTCGCGCTGCTCGATCAGGGGTTGGTCGAGCGAGATGGCGACCGTCGGGGCCGCGACTGGCTCAGCGCCTTCGACCGGGCCACCGCCCGCCATCGCGAGCGCACGCTCCACGGCGTTCCGGAGCTCGCGCACGTTGCCGCGCCACGGGTGCACGCCCGAGTGCACTCAGGACGACGCAGCGCTCGGTCTGGATCCTTGAGCCCGCGAATCATCTCTTCCTGTCGGGCAACGCAGCCTGAGACGATCAACCGTTCAGTTCGAAGACGATGGATGCGCAGCTACTGGTGCAGCACCACAGCCACGCCACCCTGGAGCAAGAAATGCGAGATCAGCCCTCCTGCCGGACTGTCGATACCCAGGACGAAGAGGTTCATTCCGAGATCGAGCGTCACTCCGAATCGTGACGTGATGAGGTACTCAGCCCCGCCGAAGATGCCCATTCCTGCACTGATGTTGCCCCCGTTGGCGCCAGGTGCGAAACTGACGCTGAGCTGGGGGGACAGGTAGGGCGTGAGGGTCCCGGTCTTTCTCGACCAGAAATAGATGCGTGCCGAAAGCTCCAAAGCCAGCGCAAACGATTCCCCTTGCTGCGACGAACGTGCGAGCCTGAAGATGTTCAAGACTGCTGGCGTGAGCATCAAGGAGAGACTGGGCCACGCGTAACCGATACCCACGCGCAGGATGGGCGGGGAGGAGTAGCCAGCAAGCAGGCCTGCACTCAATTCCATCCCTCGCGACAGAAGCGCGACGCGGTCGTCAACCAGAATGGTGGCGGGGCCCGTCGGAGTCGAGTCGGTTCGTGTCTGTGCGACGACCAATGGCGGGGCGCTGGGACCTTCCTGTTGAGCAAACGCGAGGGAACTGGCGAGGACGAGTGAAAGGCTCAGCTGGCGCATTGCCCGTATTGACCCCTGGGTGCAGAGAATCGGCTCAGCCTCCGCCAACGCGGTAGGCCGATCTCGCCAGCGTCGGGGCGCTCGCATCTTCCAGACGGAAGAGTGCAGTGAGTTCGATCGCTCGGCGCGACAGGGCCGCACTCGCCTCAAAGTGACCGTGCACCCGGGCGTTTCCGCGTTTCCAATGCGCTTCGCGATTCTCGGCCGTGGCCGCGACGCAGGCTCGCGGGTGAACGAAATGCCTGCCATTCCCGGCTGGCGAGTGAGCGAAGATGCCGCCCATGGCTCACCCTGAGTTGTTGATCCGCGGTCGTCGCGTCCTGCTCCCCACCGGCGTCGCGCCCGCCACGCTCCACGTCGCCAATGGGCGCATCGTCGACGTCACGGCCTTCGACGGCGCTGCGCCGGGTGACGTGCCGCGCATCGACGCGAACGAGCTGCTCGTCACGCCGGGCATCGTCGACTCCCACGTGCACATCAACGAGCCGGGCCGCACGGAGTGGGAAGGGTTCCTCACGGCCACGCAGGCCGCCGCCGCGGGAGGCATCACCACCGTCGTCGACATGCCGCTGAACTCGATTCCTCCGACGACGACCGCCGACAACGCCGAGCGGAAGCGCGACGCGTTGCGAGACCAACTGCACGTCAACGTCGCCTTCTGGGGAGGCGTGGTGCCAGGGAACGCGAAGGACCTGCCGGGGCTGCAACGCTTCGGAGTGCCGGGCTGCAAGTGCTTCACCTGTCACTCGGGCGTCGACGAGTTCCCGATGTCGACCCGCGCAGACCTCGAGCTCGCGATGCCGGTGTTGCGGGACCTGGGCCGGGTGTTGCTCGTTCACGCGGAAGCGCCAGGGCCCCTGGAGCGGGCCGAGCTCGAGGTCGCAGGCCAGGACCCGCGCCGCTACCAGACGTACCTGCGCTCGCGCCCGAAGTCCGCCGAGGACGAAGCCGTCGCGATGGTCATCGAGCTCGCGAGGAAGCACCGCTGCCCGGCGCACATCGTCCACCTCTCGAGCGCGTCGGCGATTCCGCTCCTTCGCGCGGCGCAGGCAGAAGGCGTGCCGGTGACGGCCGAGACGTGTCTGCACTACCTCGCGTTCACCGCCGAAGAGATTCCCGACGGGGCAACCCACTTCAAGTGCGCGCCGCCGATTCGCGAGGCGTCGAACCGGGAGCTGTTGTGGAAGGGGTTGGAAGAGGGCGTCGTCAGCATGGTCGTGTCCGACCATTCTCCCTGCACGCCCGCGCTGAAGAAGCCCGAGACCGGGGACTTCCTCGGCGCGTGGGGCGGTATCGCGGGGCTGCAGCTGGGGCTCTCGGTGCTGTGGACACAGGCGCAGGCGCGCGGCGTGTCGCTGGAGCAGATGGTGCGGTGGAACACGCTCGGCCCGGCGAAGCTGGCTGGTCTCGCGCAGCGAAAAGGAAAGCTCGCCGTCGGCTTCGACGCCGACCTCGTGTTCTGGGATGACGCCGCGAGCTTCGTGGTGACGCCGGACTCGATTCGTCACAAGCACCACGTCACGCCGTACGCAGGCCGGACGCTGAGGGGCGTGGTGCATCAGACGTTCGTCGGCGGCCGGCTCGTGTACTCGAAGGCCTCCGGGCTCGCGAGGCCGGCTGGGCGCTTTGAAGCCGTCGGGCAATGAGCGCAGCGCGCCGGGCGGTGACGGTGGCTCTGGCATGAGCCTGTCGCGGGCGTTCTGAGACTCAGCGCCCAGCAGGGTCCCGGCCATCGAGCGTGGCCCTCACCTGACTGGCCAGCCGTTCCATCGTGAAGGGCTTCGCGAGCAGGGTGACGCCTTCGGGGTGCTGCGTGGCCCCCGAATACCCGGACATCAGCAGCGTGCCCATGGCGGGCCACTTCAGGTGAGCCTCTTTCACCAACTCGGTGCCGTGCATTCCCGGCAACACGATGTCGCTGATCAGCAGCGCGAACGACTCGCTCGCCAGCATCGTCAACGCCTCCTCTGCAGAGCTCGCGGCGCGCACGCCGTACCCGAGCTCGGACAGTGAACGGACGAAGATTCGCTGCAGGAGCTTCTCGTCTTCCACGATGAGGATGCGCTCGGTGCCGCCGGGCGAGTGCCGGGCTCTGCCTGGACTGGCGTCTGGCGAGCGCGTGTGGAGCAGCGGGAGGTAGATGGTGAAGGTCGTGCCCTTGCCCAGCGTGCTCGCGACTTCGATGGAGCCGTTGGCGGCCTGCACGATGCCATGGCACGCAGACAAGCCGAGCCCGGTCCCCTGGCCCGCGGCCTTCGTCGTGAAGAAGGGCTCGAAGATGCGAGGCAACACGTCAGGCGCGATGCCCGAGCCCTCGTCGGCGACCGAGAGGCGCGCCCACGCCCCTGGCGAGAGCTCGCTGGGCAGACCCTCGGCCACCCCGAAATGTCCTGCGCTGACGTCGATGCGGAGCGTGCCACCGTCGGGCATCGCGTGGCCGGCGTTGACCGCGAGGTTGAGCAGCATCAGCTGGGCCTGGCCCGGGTCGATGCGCACCGGCGCCGGGGACACGTCTCTCGACACGCTCACGACGACCTTCGGCCCGACGGCCCGTGAGAGCATCGGCACGGCGTCGGCGATGACGCGTGAGAGGTCGACGAGCTGGGGCGAGCCGACGTCTTTCCTCGCGAAGGCCAGCAACGACCTCGTCAGCTCAGCCCCGCGCGAGGCCGCCTCGATGATGGCCGCGCATGACTCGCGACCTTCGGCGGTCTGGACCTCGTGCTCGAGCATCGCGACCGAGCCCATGACGACCGAGAGCAGGTTGTTGAAGTCGTGCGCGATACCGCCAGACAGACGCGCCACGGCGGCCAGCTTCTGGGCCTGCAGCAGCTGTTCCTCGAGCCGCTTACGCTCGGTGATGTCCTGCACGCCGCCCATCAACTTGATGACCTGCCCCGTCGACGGGTCCATCAGCGGCCGCACCGAGTCGCGCAGCCAGCGGACCTGCCCGTGGGCATCGACGATTCGGTACTCGTTGACGCTCGGCTTGCCGGTCGCCGCAGTCCCGGTCATCGTCGGGAACCCCGCGACGTCGTCGGGGTGCACGACGGCCAGCCAGCCCCCCCTGGCGGCGACCTCCTGCGGCGACAACCCCGTCGTCCGCTCGAACGAGCCGGTGACGATCTCGGGAATGAGCGTCGGGTCCCTCAGGTCGACGACGTAGACGTAGTCAGAGGCCAGCTCGCTGAACATGCGGTGCAGCTCTTCTGATGCCCTGAGCTTCGCTTCGGTGAGCTTGCGCGACGTCGCGTCGAGTGCAGCGCTGGTCACGCGAGCTGGGCGGCCGTCCGCGTCGACGAAGACGTGCCCGCGCCCCTCGATCCAACGGGTCTCGCCAGTGGAGAGCAGCAGGCGGTGCTCGACGAGATAGCTCGCGGAAGCGCGCGTCTGCGCCGCGGTCCGGACCGCGCCTTCGATGACGCCCTGCACGGCCGCTCGTTCCTCGCCTGGAATGAGGGCGAGGTAGGCCTCGAACGTCACCGGCGCAGCTGCGCTCAACTCGAAGAGCTGCCGCATCGGGGCGGACCAGGTGATGGTGTTCGTTGGAATGTCCCAGGCCCAGATGCCGACGCGAACGGACGCCAGCACGTCCTCGAGGTTCTCGAAGTCCATGAACCCCAAACGGTAACAGCAAGGGAGGGCTGCTTCACGGTTCGACGAACGGAAACCGGGCGTCTGGGACTGGAAAAGCACAAACTGCGTCTGGCTCCTGACCATGGCTGACATCGTCCTCTGCACACTCAACGCGAAGTACCTTCACGCCTCGCTCGGGCTTCGGTACCTGTTTGCGAACATGGGCGAGCTGAAGGCCCGCACCGCGCTGCGCGAGTTCGACATCAATCAGCCGGCGCTCGGAATCGTCGAGGGGCTGCTGGCAGAGCGCCCACGCCTCATCGGCTTTGGCGTCTACCTCTGGAACGTCGAAGAGACGCTCGCGGTGGTGCGGCTGATCAAGACGCTGGAGCCAGCGGTCGTCATCGTGCTCGGCGGTCCCGAGGTGAGTCACGAGACGCGCGGGCAGCCCATCGTCGAAGCGGTCGACCACGTCATCTGTGGAGAAGCCGACCTCGCGTTCGCCGCGCTGTGCCGTCAGCGCCTCTCGGGTGAAGCGCCTGCGAAGATCCTCGCTGCGCCGTTGCCCGACCTGAACGCGGTGGCGCTGCCGTGGAGCGAGTATTCCGACGAGGACCTCGCGAACCGGTTGCTCTACGTCGAGGCATCGCGCGGGTGCCCGTATCGGTGTGAGTTCTGTCTGTCGTCGCTCGACGAGAAGGTGCGCACCCTGCCGGAGGACGCGTTCTTCGAGTCGATGGAGACGTTGCTGCGTCGCGGCGCGCGGCACTTCAAGTTCGTCGACCGCACGTTCAACCTCGATGTGAAGCAGAGCCTGCGAATCCTCGAGTTCTTCCTCGCGCGGCTGAGGCCCGGGCTGTTCCTCCACTTCGAGCTGGTGCCCGATCGACTGCCGGAGCCGTTGAGGGACGTCATCTGTCGTTTCCCTGCCGGGGTGCTCCAGTTCGAGGTTGGCGTGCAGACGCTGAACCCGGCCGTCGAGAAGCTGATCAGCCGTCGGCAGGACCACGCGAAGCTCGAAGACAACCTGCGCTTTCTTTCCCGACACACGGCCGCGCACGTGCACGTCGACCTCATCGTCGGACTGCCTGGAGAGGACCTGGCGAGCTTTGCGCGCGGCTTCGATGCGCTGGTGAGCCTGAAGCCGCACGAGATTCAGGTGGGCATGCTCAAGCGGCTCAAGGGCACGCCCATCGCACGGCACGAGGCGCCGCATGGGCTCGTCTACAGCCCGATGCCTCCGTTCGAGATTCTGCGCACGGCCGTGCTCTCCTTCGACGAGGTGAATAAGCTCCGGCGGTTCGCGCGCACCTGGGACGCGTTCGGGAACAGCGGGCACTTCCTGCTGACGATGCGGCGGATGCTGGACGAGGCTCCGTCGGCGTTCGAGGTGGTGCTGCGGCTCAGCGAGGACCTGCGCGCCAACGACGTCGGCAGCAGCGGCGTGGCCCTCACCCGGAAGTTCCGGCTGCTGTTCGGCTTTCTCACCGAGACCCTCGGCTGGGAGCGCACGGCCGCCGCCGAGTCGCTGTTCGACGACTATCGCCGCTCGGGGAAGACCGACCGGCCGAGCTGGCTCGCGAGCCTGCCTGACGCAGCGCTGGCAGAAGCCGTACGCGTCGATTTCAGCGCCCGACAGTCGAGGCACCGCGCGCCGTGAGGCGTCGGTCTTCGTCGGAATCGATTGACTCCGCCCGGCCACGCCTCAAGAGAGCCCCCATGCGGCACGTTCCCCTTCGACCGAAGACCTTCGCGCGCCTCGCGGGGCTTGCCCTCTTTGCCGCGATGTTCCCGTCGTACGCGACCGAGAGCGGCGGCCATTCGGACCCCGCCGCGCCCATCGTGCTCGCGCTCGCCATCATCCTGGTGCTCGCCAAGGTCGGCGGCGACCTCGCGTCACGCTTCAAGCAGCCCGCGGTGCTTGGCGAGCTCCTGGTGGGTGTGGTGCTGGGCAACCTGTCGCTGCTGACCGAGGCCATCACCGGCACGCCGCTGCGCTACTTCGAGACCGTCTCCACCGACGTCCACCTCGACATGCTCTCGCGGCTGGGCGTCATCATCCTGCTGTTCGAAGTCGGTCTCGAGTCGACGGTCGGGCAGATGATGAAGGTCGGGCTCTCGGCGTTGTTGGTCGCGACCGTCGGCGTGGTGACGCCGTTCGCGCTCGGGTGGCTGGTGTCGACGTGGCTGTTGCCGACGCACAGCGTGTACGTGCACATCTTCATCGGCGCGACGCTCACGGCCACGAGTGTCGGCATCACGGCGCGGGTGCTCCAGGACCTGGGCAAGAGTCAGCTCACCGAGTCGCGCATCATCCTCGGCGCCGCCGTCATCGACGACGTCATGGGCCTCGTCATCCTCGCCGTGGTGACCGGCATCATCGGCGCCGCGAACGCAGGCACCACGCTCGCGTTCGGAGACATCGCCATCACCCTGCTCAAGGCCATCGGCTTCCTGGCGGGCTCGTTGGTCATGGGTCGCTGGGTCTCTCCGCGCATGTTCCACATCGCCTCGCAGTTGAACGTGCGCATGGTGCTGCTGGCGTTCGGTCTGGGGTTCTGTTTCCTGCTGTCGTGGCTCGCCGACGTCATCGGCCTGGCGCCCATCGTCGGCGCCTTCGCGGCCGGCCTCATCCTCGAAGACGTCCACTACAAGGACCTCAAGGACCGCGACCACCACACGCTCGAAGAGCTGGTGAAGCCCATCTCGTACTTCCTGGTGCCCATCTTCTTCGTCCTCATGGGCATGCGGACCGACCTGAAGGCGTTCACGGCGCCGGGGGTGTTGTCATTGGCGGGAGTGCTCCTGGTGGTCGCCATCGGCGGCAAGCTGGTCGCAGGCCTCGGGGCGCTGGGCAAGGGCATCGACCGCCTCAGCATCGGCATCGGCATGGTGCCTCGCGGCGAGGTCGGCCTCATCTTCGCGAGCATCGGCGCCGGGCTCAGCATCAAGGGCGAGAAGGTCGTCGACGCGAGCGTCTTCTCGGCCGTGGTGGTGATGGTCATCGTGACGACGATGGTGACGCCGCCCTTCCTCAAGTGGAGCATGTCGCGCGGCGAGAAGAAGAAGGCCTCGGCGGCCGTGCCCTGACAGGCGTGTCGCCTCAGATTCCCGAGGAGCGCTCCCTCGAACTCGGCGTGAAGACGGGAACGTTGGCTGGCCCGGCGCGTGCTTCCCGAGTGGGCATGCGCTCCCTGCTCCTCATCGCCGTCTGCCTCGTCGTCTCCGCCTGCCGCCTCGACACCACCATCGAGGCGAAGGACTACACGCAGAGTTGTTCTGCCAACACCGACTGCGTACTCGTCGTGCAAGGCGACGCGTGCAGCCAGTGCGGAGGGTGTCAGACCGGCGCCATCAACGTCAGCGCGAAGCCGACGTTCGATCGCGACCTCACCACGCTGAAGAACTCGTGCCCGCCGCGACTCTTCGAGCCGCCTGTCGCCTGCGCCGCCGCCGCGTGTCTGCAGCCAGAGGCGTTCTGCAACGCGGGGTCGTGCGACACCCGGCCCGTGACGCGGTAGGTCCTGCTTCGACGTCAGCGTCTGCGCGAGTTCGGCCAGCTTCTCGGGTTCGGCTCTCGTTCGCCGATGGCCTTCGGCATCGCGCGTCTCCCTCGACCCGCTCAACCACGTCCCCGCGGTGAACTCAGCACAACCAACGCGCATGGCTGACGTCAGTCTTTCGCCGAGTCACCGCCTTCACATGCTGAGCGTCGACCAGCACCGGCTCGAAGTCCTCCTCGAGCAGATGCGACACCGGCTTTCAGGACACTCCCGTCGCTTCCCATCGCGACCCACGTGCAGCCATGACTCGCCTCCTCGCTCGGCTCGCCCCCGAGTGGCTCCGTGGGCTCCGCGCTCCTCGACCAGCGCGAGCACGCCCCGCACATCACTCGACCAACCGTCGCCCGATCGCGTAGCCTTTCGCCTGCTGGTTGCTCTGGGACGGCCCAGGGTGGCTTATCGTTCCCTGGGGATCCCCGTGAACTTCCTTCGCTTCGTCCCTCTCACCGCGCTGCTGCTGTCAGCGTTCTCTTCGTGCACCCCGCCGGTGCGTCGCTGCGGGTCTGCGCCCTGCGCGGTGGGATGCTGCGACGCGAACGGGGCGTGCCAGCCGGGCGGCGCCATCGCGGCCTGCGGCACTGACGGTAGCGACTGCCGGACGTGCGGCACCGGCCAGGCGTGCATGAGCGGGCAGTGCTCGACGCAGAACTCCATGGGCAGCGACTCGGCGCAGGGGGACGGCATGGCGGGCAGTGGCGTCGGCAGCGTCGGCGACGCAGGGATGGGCGGCGGGGCGGGCGGTGGTGGCGAGGTGGTCGCTTGCGCTTCGGGGCTCGGCTCGTGTGGAACGGCTCGATGCGCGCTCGACGCCGATTGCGGGCCCGGCGCCCGCTGTTGCGACGGGTCCTGCGCGCCCGGAGACTGCTGCGAGACGTCCGACTGCCTCGGGCGCGTCTGCCGGCAGCACCGATGCCAGGCGTGCGACAGCGCTGCGCAGTGCGGCGCCGGACAGGTGTGCTGCAGCGGCCTCTGCCGGACGGGCGAGTGCTGCGCCACCGGCGACTGCGCGGCAGGGCAGGTCTGCCGGGCCGGGCGCTGCACCTTCTGCCGGAACGACGCGGAGTGCGGCGAAGGTGAGCGCTGCGCGAGCGGGGCGTGCGTGGCCTCGACGCCCGGTGCGCCGGTGCTCGAGTGCGCCGACGGAACGTGTGTGTCCGCGCTCCCACAGGTCGCGGCGCTCACCGGCCAGGCATGCGCCAGCCAGGGTGACTGCGCCTTTGCCGAGGTTTGCTGCAACGGCAGCTGCATCAACGGAGAGTGCTGCAACGACGTCGACTGCGCCGGCGTCGGGTTTCAGTGCATCGCCTTTGCGTGTCAATCGTGCGTCTCGGACGCGCAGTGCGGCGCCGGGCGCGTGTGCTGCAGCGGGTCGTGTAACCAGGGCGATTGTTGCCCCGGGGACCGCTGCGCGGGAGGTGGCGTCTGCTCGTCGAACCGGTGTTCGGCCTGCACCAACTCGCGTCAATGCGGAGACGGGAGCGTCTGCTGCAACGGCGCCTGTAAGGCAGGCGACTGCTGTGCGTCCGGAGACTGCGGCCAGTACGTCTGCGGCGCGGGCCAGTGCGGCGCCTGCCGCGCCGACGGCGACTGCGGGGGAGGCCGGCGCTGCTGCGCCGGGGCCTGCACGACGGACCAGTGCTGCTCCAGCGCGGACTGTAGCGGCGGGCAGCTCTGCCTGAAGGGGCAATGCGCTCGCTGCGCGAACGACGCCCAGTGCGGGCCAGGGAGCGTGTGCTGCAACGGGAGCTGCAAGGTTGGCAACTGCTGCTCGACCGCCAACTGTCCTGGCGGGCAGACCTGTCGCCCCTCGGGCGTGTGCGGGCTCTGCCAGAGCGACGCCGAGTGCAGCGCCGGCCAGCGGTGCTGCGGCGGTGCCTGCGTCAACGGCAACTGCTGTCTCGACCGGGAATGCGGTCAGGGCCGCGTCTGCAGGGCCTTCTCCTGTGAGGCCTGCGCTGAGGACCGCGAATGTCCGCGCGGGTCGGTGTGCTGCAACGGCGGGTGCCAGCGCGGGAATTGCTGCACACCCGACGGGCGCGTCGCCGCCACGCCGGACTGCAACGGGTTGGTGTGCTCCGGCAGCGAGTGCTCGAGCTGCACGGCGGACGCGCAGTGTGGCCGGGGCTCGAAGTGCTGCGGCGGGGCCTGCTATGCCGGCATCGAGTGCTGTAGCGCAGCCGATTGTCAGGGGGGCCTGGCGTGCGTCGCTGGACGCTGTCGCGGCTGCAGCAGCAACGCCGAGTGTGGAGCGCTCTCGTGCTGCGACCCGGACGGTCCAGGTGGCCAACCAGGGCGGTGCCGCCTCTTCTGCTCGTTGAGCCGCTGCTTCACCGACCGGTCGACCTTCAACGAGGGCATCGCCGCCGACACCACCGCGTCGGGGACCAACCTCAACCCGCAGTGCACCGCCGGGCGCCTGTGCGCCACCACCAGCGCGCCGGGCACCTGGACGGTCGTCATCGACAGCCAGGTCGTCGATGCGGCGTGGCAGCAGGTCGACCTCACCACCCTCAAGCCCGCAGGGACGGCAGTGCTCGTCCGGGCGAAGACGGCCGCCTCGGCGGCGGCCCTCGCGAACGTCGACTGGTGGAACGGCCTGCTCGACCCGGAGCGGAAGCTGCCCGAGCTCGCGGGCAGCGTCTCGTTCCAGTCGAACTCCGGGCTGATTTGTCTGCCCACCGGCCGCTTCCTGAAGCTCGAGCTCACCCTCGTTCCTGCGAACGGCACCTCGCCCGTCGTCAGCTCGGTGTGTGTGCGCTGGGGCCCTTCCGGGCAGTGCCGGCCGCGCGCCTTCTGCGACCCCAACGCGACCCTCTCTGCCTCCGGTACCTCCTGCACCTGCAACGAGGGCTTCATCGGGAACGGGTTGAGTTGCGTACCGGCGTGTATCCGCGTCGAGCCTGCGTCAGTCGATATCTCTGCGTACCAGGTCGAGGGAGACCCGAGCGCGTGGATCTTCGGCACCATCGGCGACAACTATTGGTGCAGCAGGTGCAGCACCTTCACGCGGTCGTACAACGTCAGGGTCCCGAGCCTGCGGGCGTTGCGCGAGGCGCGGATTTACCACCTCGGCTTCGACGACTGGGTCACCGTTCGTGTGAACGGCACGGTTGCCCTGTGCGGTCCGCACGGGTGCTGGAACGGCACCCAGGCGTGCGAGCTGTCGACGAGCTGGAGCTATCCAGTGAACGTCGACCTCAAGCCGCTCCTTCGAGAGGGTGACAACCAGATTCTCGTCGACACCGTCGTCGCTGGGTGTGGTGAGTTCTGGCTCGCCCTGCGCCTCGACTCCGGGTTCAACACCTGTCGATGAGGCCCGGAACCCCGAGGCCCTGGGGCGCTCGTCTGAAGTCGGCGGGAACACGGGCCTCATCGCTGGCGCGCTGCGTGCTTCCAGACGTCTGCATGCGCTCCCTGCTCCTCATCGTGGCCAGCCTCGTCGTCTCCGCCTGCCGCCTCGACACCACCATCGAGGCGAAGGACTACACGCAGAGCTGTTCTGCCAACACCGACTGCGTACTCGTCGTGCAAGGCGATGCGTGCAGCCCGTGTGGAGGGTGTCAGACCGGCGCCATCAACGTCAGCGCGAAGCCGGCGTTCGACCGCGACCTCACCACGCTGAAGAACTCGTGCCCGCCGCGACTCTTCGAGCCGTCCGTCGCCTGCGCCGCCGCCGCGTGTCTGCAGCCAGAGGCGTTCTGTAACGCGGGGTCGTGCGACACGCGGCCCGTGACGCGGTAGGCGCCACCCGGCAGCGTCTGGGCTGGAGCTTCGACGACGTTCTTCACGGCGTTGGCCGTGGAGGCTTCGTGCGGCCCTCAGTGTGTCGCAGAAAGGACCTGGGGTTGCGCCGCGACGTTCTTGGTTGGCTCCTTGAATCGCCCCTTGAGGAACACGGAGTACGGCTTGTTGGAGCGGTACGGCTCGTACGCTGCGCCCTGGTCGCTTTGCCCGAAGATGACGACCTCGACGGTGACGGTCCCCGCCGGAAACTGCGAACCGCCGCCGGAGGCTGCCAGCAACTGATTGCCCAGCACTTTGCCTGCGCTGTCGTACGAGACCATGGTGATGGGGAAGCGGTTGATGCCAAGCAGGCCCGCGTTCAAGCGGAGCGCGCCGTCCTGGTCAGACCAGGTCTGCACCTCGTACCCGTTCACGCCAGCGCCCACCCCGAGGCGGAAGCGGTCTTTGTCGGTGTCCGAGTCGAACTTCCCGGAGAGCGAGACCCAGGTGTCGAGGCCGAGGCTCACCTTCGTCGCCTGCGGTTGCCCAATCGTGTCGTTGGGTTCTTTCTCGTCGACACGATTGGCTGCGAGCACCGACGGCGCGACCACGGCAGCGTCACGCTCTGTCTGCGCCTTTTGCGCTCGGCTGAGCAGCGCGACGCCCCCAAGGACGAGACCGACAAACAGCAAGAAGCCCAGACCGCCGCGATGTTTCCAGATGAAGCGGAGCGCGTTCACGTTTCTCCTTTGTGTTGCGTTGAGACCGCGAGACTGCGGTCGCGCTGACGCGTGCTCATTCCATGACATTCAAATGTTTTTCCCGAAACGCCCGGGAGCAGACACCGGGCAGCACATGCCACACCGGCCTCCAGCACCGTCCCGTCGCAGCCATCGCGACGTGCGCGCAACCATGACTCCCCTCTTCGAGCGGCCCACGCCGCGCTCCCCGACCTCTCAGCGTCGAGCGTGACGTCCGGCGCGCCGAGGTCTGCGAAGCGGGCGAACGCGAACACCGCTGGAGCGAGCTCGCGCCGGGGGCCGGTGTTCCGGATGCCCGGGGCGAGGCCGTCGCGCGGGCCCGAGAGCTGGCTCGGTTGGCGCTGCACCTGCTACGACCCGCGTCCCCGCGAAGCTTCTGGAGAACGACATGTCTTCAATCGTTGAGACGATGATGAGTGAACTCGGTGGCGGAACGCTGCAGCAGCTTGGCGCTTCGCTCGGCGCGACCCCAGACCAGACGAAGTCGATGATGGCCGCTGCGTTGCCTGCGCTCGTCTCGGGTCTGGCGCAGAACAGCGCAAAGCCCGAGGGGGCTGCCGCGCTCGCTGGCGCGCTCGACCGCGACCATGGGCCGAACCTGATGGACTCGCTCGGGCCCCTCGCTGGCCAGCTGCTCGGCGGTGGTCGTGGCGGGCTCGGCGCTGCCCTCGGGGGCCTGCTCGGCGGTGCGAGCGCGCCTGCCGGTGGGTCCGCTGGCGGAGGCGGTCTGGCGGCGCTCCTTCCGGCGGCGATGGCGATGATGAACGGCGGCGGTGACCAGGCCGCGATGCCGAGGGCGCTCAACGGCGCCGGCATTCTCAGTCACGTCTTCGGGGGCAATCAGAACGAGGTCGTCAGGAACGCCGCGCAGGCGAGCGGTGTCGACTCGGGCATGATGATGAAGTTCCTCGTGATGGTCGCGCCGATGGTGATGAGCGCGCTCGGCACCATGAAGCAGAAGAGCAACCTCGACGCGAACGGCCTCACCGGCATGCTGCAGCAGGAGCAGACGCAGCTGGGTGGTGCAACCGCGGCGAGTGGGTTCGGTGCCGGAGACCTCATGAAGTTTGGCTCTGCCATCGCCAACTCGGGCCTGCTCGGCAAACTCTTCGGCTGACCGCTCACCTCGTCGGGGCCTACGGCGCCCGGACCCCGCACGACACCGTGACGATGAGGCTCGACGGCCTGGCCACTGCACGCGCACACACGGGGCCGAGCAGCGCGAGCTCGCCGTTCTCGCGGTCCGTCCATCGCCAGCCGCTCAGGCCGCCATCATCGGAGGCCACTTCGGCGCCCTCGAACGTCACCCGGATGCCGCCGTCGCCATCGGGCACCGAGCTGGTGAGAAACGAGCAGCTGCCCACCTGGTCGCGAATCGTCCTGAACGCCAGCTGCAGGTCTGCAGGCGATTGCGCCGAATAGAAGCCCTGGGGACCGCTGCGGGGTCTGGAGCCCGCCTCGGCCATGGCCTGCAGCGGAGCGCGCAGCGCCGCGTCGTCTGCGACGCCGATGACGTAGGTGGGGATGCCATCGGCAGCGGCGCGACGCAGCTCGGAGAGCGAGTCCGGGAGCGGGTTTGCCGTACAGGTCGGCGCTCCGTCGGTGGCGAGCACCATCGCGCGCGCCGAGTTCCCCGCGCGTCGCGCCCGCAACACCTGACTCGCCACGCTGAGCGCCGACTCGGTCGGCGTGGGCCCTTCGGGCCGCAACGAGCGCAGGCTCGACAGCAGCAGCGACACGTTCCCCCGGGCTGGCCAGACGCCCGAGACCGACGGCACGACGCAGAGGTCGCCGGTGTTCGACGGGAAGGCAAGGCCACCGAGCTGCATCGTCTGGTCGACCTGTGGCAGCGTCGCGGCGAGTGACGACACCACCGCTTCCCATCGCGTCTCGGTGCTCGAGATGAACGTGTCCATCGAGCCGGAGCGGTCGAGCACCAGCATCACCACAGGCTCGGCAGGGCTCAGCGAGAACGTGCCGACGATGCACGGCTTCGGCACGAAGCCCGCGTCGACGAGGCCCGCGTCGACCCCCGCGTCCACGCCGGCATCACGCGGGGCCCCGGCGTCACGGCCCGAGTCGGGCGTGACCGTGATTGGCGGAAGGTTGAAGCTCTCCAGCTCGGTGCGCCCACAGGCGAGGACCAGGAGACCAGGCAACAGGAGACGTCGCATGGCGCTGACCCTGCCAGAGACCGCCCGTCGCGTCAGTCCTTTGACTGCAGGCACAGCTTCTGCGGGGCGTTCAGGTTGCGCGGCCGGTAGCACGACCACTCGAACATCTTGTTGGGGCAGTCGCCGTCGTCGCTGCACATCTTGGTGCAGAAGCCGACCGACCCGGTGCCGAGGAAGCAGGTGTTGGACTCGCACTCGGCGTTCTTGCGGCAGGTCGCACCAAAGGCAAAGCGTGACGGAGCCTCTTCCTTCGACGCCTTCTTTTTCTTCGGCTGCTCGTCTGCTTCAGGCTCGTCGGAGTCGAGGTCTTTGCCGTTGAGCTGCTCGGTGTGGCTCGACCGCGAGGTCTGCTTCGACGAGGTCTGCTCGCTGGTCTGAACGGCGCCGGCGAACAGGCCACCGAGCCCCTGGGCGATGGCGCCCAGCACCGCTGGCGGCCCGGAGTCTTCTTTCACGGCGAGCGCGTCATCGAGCGACTTCGAGGCGCCCTGGAGCGCGCGGTTGATCCGCTTCCCCGTCGAGCCGGTGCAGACTTCCTGCGCGACGTCCGCGGCCTGATCAGCCTTGCGCTGCGCGGCCTTGAGCGTTGCGTCCGAGGGGTCCTTCTTCGCGGCGCGCACGGCGTCCTCCAACGCCTCGACGCGGCTCGAGACCTTCTTTCGGCACGCTGCTGGAGCATCGGCGAGCTCTTCGACGGCCTCCTTCACGCCGTCGACGGCGCTGGAAACGAGGTCAGCCCGAGACGCGGCGAAGGCAGGGAACGAAAGGACAACGAAGACAGACAGAATCCGAGACATGGGAACTCCTGGGTGAAGGAAAGAAAGGGAGACGATCAGCGGTCGCGACAGTCGAGTGCTTCGAGCTGGTCGGACTTGAAGAAGAGCCGGTGCTCGGACGCCTCGAGGCGGATGCGCGCCCAGTACGCCGAGCGCCCATCCGTGGTCTCGACGCAGAAGTCGTAGAGCCCTGAGGCCGCCTCGAGGCTGACCTGCTCCTGGCCGGGCAGCCGCCGACGCCCACCGAACTCGGTCCAGCGGCCGCGGCCGGGAAGCCGCCAGTAGAAGCGGTTCACCGTCGCGCGCGAGGTCCGGTTGTCGAAGGTGACGGTGCTGTCGAAGCGCGCGCGGCGCGGCGCTTCTTCTTCGTCGTCGGCCACGTCGTCGTCAGCGGCGCGGTCGCGCTCTCGACGGCGAGAGGCCACCTTGCGAGCCTGGCCAGCGGCCGACATGCAGTCGGCTTTCTGGTCGGCGTACAGAATCGTGCGGCACGCCGAGAGCTCGTCGGCATCGTAGTGCTTGTCGAGGATACTGCTCATGCAGCGGACGATCTGGTCGGCGTACAGAATCGTGCCGCAGACTTGCGCGGCTTCCGGCTCGACGTCATGCCCTGCGATGGCCCGCACGCACGCCACCTTCTGGTCGGAATAGAGAATCGTGCCGCACACCTGCGCGGCGGACTGCGCGGCAGCGGGCAGCGAGACGAGGGTCAGGAGCAACAGGGCAGGGCGCATGGTCGCTTTCGTGAGAACGACCGCAGACGGCTGAGCCAGACGCAGGTCTCACGAATAGAGCTGTCCCTTGAAGACCGCTCGCCACCGGGTGAGGCCCGAAGCGGGCTCCACCGACCGTCGGGATGAGACGCGCTACGCGCCCCGTGTTCTTGCTGAAGGTCCTGCCAGGACGCGACCTCGAGGCGCTCGCGAAGCACCTGCCCGACACGCGCGCACTCGGAGGTTGCCTGTGACCAGACGCTGGGGCTTACTTGTTCGGGTGAGAACCCTTGCTGTCCTCAGCTTCCTCATCGTCCCCTGTGCGTGTTCGCTGATGCCCGCAGGCGAACCTGAGCTGCTGCTCTCGCCTCGGCCCACCGAGATCAACGACTTCGGCGAAGTCAGCACTCTCGTCGTCACGGCGACCGATGGGTTTGGGAAGGTCGGCAAGGGGAAAGTGACGATCTCTGGCGGCATCGGCACGCTGGCGGACGGCGTCACGCTCGAGCTCGACGGATTCGGCAAAGCCCAGACGGAGTTCTCGTGCAAGGTCGCCGAGAACCCGGCGTGCAAAGGCACGATGACCTTCACCGCGGAGTGGAAGGTCGATGGCAAGACGGTCAACACGACGGCTCGGCTTCGGATCTACCCGCCGCCGCCTCCTCCCTGGGAGTCCAACGTGCAGTGGGACGCGGAAGCGCGCACCGCCTCGTGCAGCAACCAGAGCCCGCCGCCGATGACGCGCTGTACCAATGGCATGTGCCCGCGCGGGTTCAGCTGCGCCGAAACCTTCTGCGTCCTCAACGGCGGTGGCGGCGGCCTCCAGTACACCCTGCGCTTTGGGCAATCGGTGGACCTCGATCTCCATGTCGTCGAGCCTGCGATGGCCGACGGCGGCGTGTGTGAGGTGTTCTGGGGCGCGCCGAACCGCGCGTCGAATCCCTCGATGTGCGGGAGCCTCAGCTCGCTCGATCTCGACTCGAACGCGGGTTGCATGCTCGACAACGTCAACATCGAGAACATCATCTTCCCGTCGTCGAGGCCGAGGCCGCTCCCCGGCGTGTACATCGCGCGCGTGAATCTGTTCGCGAAATGCAGTGCGACCACGCCGATCCCCTGGGAACTCGAGGTCCGCGCCGGCGCGGCTCGTCGCTTCTATTGCGGAATGTTCAACCCGAGCAGCGCCGGTGGCGGCGCGATGAGTGGCATCACCGTCAGTCGCATCGTCGTGCCGTAGCGCGACCGCGGCGCTCTTCGATGAGGTGGCCTCCTCGAGGCGACGAGACGGGGGTTGGGATTTGTCGTGCTCGCCGTCGTGGTGGGACAGAACGAGGTCCTGCTGGTTCGATGGGCCTGCCAGAGCGAGGCGCCGCGGGTCCGAGCGGTCGCCGAGGCCCTCGAAGCGGCATTCAACCCGAAGCTGGAGCGCCGATCCGCGACGGGCACCTCGAAGAACGACCGCTCAGCAGGTGTCTGCCCCGCGACCTCAGGGCGCCATCGTGTACGTCGGCGTCATCGCGTCGAGCTGTGGGAACTGCCCGGCCTGCACGGTGACGCGCGGAGGCGTCGTCTGGTTCGTCTTGTAGAGCCGGCCACCCGTCCCCACCGCCTGGAAGAACACCTCGAAGCTGCCCTTCGGGAGGTACGGAAACACGGTGGCCTGGCCCGTCGTCGCGTCGGTGCACGGAACCTCGGCGCCGGCGTTCGGGTAGAGCAGGGTGGGCTGGCCTGTCGTGGTGCGCAGGTTGAGGAAGATGGACGTCACGCCGGCTTGCGCGCAGGTGAGCGTCGCGGCGCCATCACGGAACGCCCAGCGCACGGGCAGCGAGCCGACATCCCAGTCGAGCGCCACCGTCACGGGGGTGCTGACGCCCGCGGGCACCGGCACCTCCTGTCGTGTCCGGAAGTAGACGAAGCCGTTGGTGTCGGCCGCGGCGAGGTCGAGCGTCGCCGGACCGGTGAGGTTCGACAAGCGCGCGCCCATGCCTGTCGCTTCACCCGTGGAGCACGTCAGCTCGCGCGGCGTTCCGCCATTCACGGCGACGGTCACCTTGGTGATGGTGGCCTGCGCGCACGTCGGCGTCGGCGACACCGTCAGGGCCGGGAACGACCAGCGCACCAGCAGCTCGCCGGGGCCCGTCGCCATCACCGGCTCGAGCCGTACCTGCGCCGAGACGTCCTGGTCGACGACCTGCACGCGCGCGGTGCCGCGGAACTTCAGCGTGTTCGTCGCGTCGCGGCCCTCGAGCGTCGTGCTGTACGTGCCTGCGGGGACGCCCATGACCACCACGCCGTCGGTGCCCGAGGTGTTGCAGTGGAACGGCTGGTTCCGCACCGCCGTACCCGGCACGTTCACCACCACGTTCGACACGGCCGCCTGCGCGCAGGTCTGCCCGGCGAAGCTCCACAGGAAGATGATGGCGTGCGTCGGGCCCGCGACGCCGCCCGCGGTGCCGCCCGCCGAGCCTCCACCGCTGGTGCCGCCACCGGTTCCAGAGCCGAGGCAGACGCCCCCGCCGCACGAGGCTGTCGTTCCACACGTCGCGCAGGCCGCGCCTCGCACCCCACACGCGTCCCTCGTGGTGCCGTCGAGACACATGCCCGTCGGGTCGCAGCAGCCGTTGCAGTTGTTCGGCGTGCAGCGATTTCGGACCACGCAGCCAGACGTGGCGAAGAGAAAGGCGGCGAAAAGGAGCTGAAAAACCCGCATGGGTGAGTCCTCGGGAAGTGACGGCGATGCAACGAGCTTACCGACGGCTGACTAACCGTCCTTATTCATTGGAGGTGGCCTCGAGGTGTCCGGGTCGAGGCATCCTCCTCCTGACCGATGTTCTGGATCAGCGCCCCGACCGATACTTCTTCACGAACCAACGCACCGCATGCCGCGGTGCCCGCGACGGGGAGCACCACCATGAAGAAGCTCAACAAGAAGCAGCTGATGAAGAAGGCCCGCGGTCAGGGCATGACTGAGTACATCATCATCGTGGCCCTGATTGCCATCGCCGCCATCGGCGTCATCACCCTCTTCGGCGACAACATCCGCAAGCTGTTCGGCGCCTCGGCTGACGCGCTGGCCGGTGAAGAGTCGGTCACCCCAGAGACGAGGAAGTTCAAGGGTTCAGCCGTCGACGCCAAGAAGACCCTGTCGACGTTCGGCACGGCGAACAACGCGGGGTACTGAGGTTCAGCAGGTGGAAGTCGTCCTCGGGGTCCATCGCCAGGCGGCGCTGGGCTCCGAAGTCGTTTCAGGGGCAGGTTCAGTTCACTGCAGTCGGAGCTGCTGCGCCCGGCTGATCAACCGCAGCACCACCCGCTCCGCCAGCTCTGCGGCGCCGCCCATGAAGCGCTCGCGCCACGCGTTCGCCGGGTGGAACTGCACGCGAAAGACGTTGGCCTCCTTCGACCGGCCGAGCAGGTAGTCGTCGCTCGTGTGGAGCGCGTCGACGAGCCCAAGCTCCTTCGCACGCGTGCCCAGCCAGTATTCGCCGGTCGCCACCTTGTCGATGTCGAGCGCGGCGCGGTGCTGCTTCACGAAGGCCTTGAAGAGTCCGTGTGTCTCTTCGAGCTGCTCCTGGAGCTTGGCTTTGCCCTTCTCGGTCACCTCGCCGAAGAGCGTCACCGTGCGTTTGAACTCACCGGCGGTCAGCTCCTGAACGTCGACGTCGTGCCGCTTGAGCAGCTTGTGCACGTTCGGAATCTGCGCCACCACGCCGATCGAGCCGATGATGCTGAACGGCGCTGCCACCACCGAGTCGGCCACGCACGCCATCATGTAGCCACCGCTCGCGGCGACGCGGTCGATGCACACCGTCACCTTCACCTTCTTGTCCTTCAGTCGTGCCAGCTGCGCCGCGGCCAGGCCGTAGTGAGGCACCGCGCCGCCACCGGTCTCGAGTCGGATGACCACTTCGTCCTCGGGCTTCGCGACGCCGACGATGGCCGATACCTCTTCGCGCAGGCCCGTCGTCTGGGTCGCCAGCACGTCGCCATCGAAGTCGACCACGTAGACGGTGGGCCTCGTCGTGGCGCTCGCCTCCGCGGCCTTCGAGAGCGCCTTCTGCTGCTTGCGCAGGTGCTTGAACGCCGCGCGCCCCTTCACCATGCCGACCTGCAGGCCGTCGCGCAGGTCGTCGAAGCGCTCGTTCAGGCTCTTCACCTCGAGCCAGCCGCTGGGCCGTGACGAGAACCCGCGAGCCCGGCGGACCAGCATCACCACCGCAGCGGTCGATGCGACGACGGTGAGGAAGACGACGAAGCTGCGAGCGGTGAAACCGAGCAGGTCGTGGAGCAGTTCCATGCGCCACCGCTATCGCGCCCAGGTGCCTGGCGCCATGCTGGCCCGTTGGTTCAGGCGGGTGGCGACGAGCCGCCCGCGCGCGAACACCATCTTGACGAGTTCTTCACGACATCATCTCAGCGGCATCGACGCGGCATCTGCGTTAGGCCCGCAATATGGCTGACCACCTCGGCGCCTGGTTGCCAGATGTCCTTCAGGGAATGCCCGCACGGGTCCTCCTGCCAGAACCCTACGAGCCGCTGCGCACGCAGTACCCGCTCGTCGTCTCGCTGCACGGCAGCGGAGAGCGAGGCACCGACAACGCGTCGCAGCTCAAGAATGGCGTTCGGGCGTTCGAGTCAGCCGACCTTCGTCACCGGCACCCCTGCATCGTGGTGGCGCCGCAGTGCGACCGCGACGACACCTTCGGAGGCAGCTGGTACGGCGGGTCGTCTCGCACGCAGCGCGCCGTAGTCGCGATGGTGCGCGAGCTGTGTGGCCGTCGCTCGGTCGACGCGCGCCGCGTGTACCTCATCGGGTTCTCGATGGGCGCCATCGGTCTGTGGGACGTCATCGCGCATCACCGCGACCTCTTCGCTGCCGCGGTCCCCATCTCGGGAGACCTGAACGTCGAGACCGCACGGGACCTGCGGTCGTTTCCCATCTGGGCGTTTCACGGAGAGCGCGATGAGCTCGTCTCGAACGTCAACACCCGCGCGATGTTCGCGATGATGCAGCGCCTCGGCGGCATCACGAAGTACACCGAGTTCCCCGGGGTCGGTCACGATGCGTGGCATCAGACGTTCGCGAAGCGCGACCTCTTCGACTGGCTCTTCGCGCAGCGGCGTTGACGGTCACCTGAAACCGCAGCGAAACAAAATGAGCAACTTATTGCTCAAGCTTGACGGTTCTGCCTGCGCACTCGGCTGCTCAGGAACCGGGAGGTCGAGAATGAAGCTGTTGAAATAGCTGCGTCATTTGTTCCTGGTGCGAGGTGCTGACCCTCGCGTCGGGGTGAGGTCGCCGGTGCCGAGAGGGTCGGTTGTCTTGACCCTTCGGAGTGTCCTTCCTAGAGACGCGTTCGTCGGAAGCACCCCGGGAGGACCCATGTCGCAGTGGAACGCACCCAATCTGATCGCCGCCATCGATGAATCGAAGGGCATGACCGAGAAGGGCTACACCTTCCTCGACCGCGACCAGAAGGAGCTCTTCCTCTCGTGGGACGGCTTGCGCACCGAGGCGATGAAGCGCTCCGCGCACTTTCGCAAGTACGGCCTGAAGAAGGGCGACCGCGTGGCGATGGTGCTGCCCGACGGTGAAGACTTCGTGCCCACGTTCCTGGGCGCCGTGTGGGCAGGCCTGGTGCCGGTGCCGCTCTACCCGCCGCTCTCGCTCGGCAAGCTCGATAGCTACCGCGACACGATGGTGGCCGTGCTCAGCAAGGCCGAGCCGACGTACCTCGTCACGCTCAGCAAGATGCAGCAGGTGCTCTGGGCCGGGCTGACGCACGTGAAGTCGCTCAAGGGCGTCATCACCGCCGAGGAGCTCAAAGGCCCCGCGCCCGAAGGCATCTCGCAGGACCCCGCGCAGGTCACTGACGACGACCTCGCGTTCCTCCAGTTCACCTCGGGCTCGACCTCGACGCCCAAGGGCGTGGCCGTCACGCACGGAAACCTTCGCGCGAACGCTCACGCCATCATGGTCGACGGGCTGAAGTCGGACTCCGCGACGGACCACGGCGTCTCGTGGCTGCCGCTGTACCACGACATGGGGCTCATCGGCTTCGTCATCGCCCCCATGTTCCACAAGGTGCAGGTGACGTTCATCCCCACCATGGCGTTCGTGCGCAGCGCGACGTTGTGGTTCGAGACCATTCACCGCGTGCGCGGCACCATCACCTTCGCGCCGAACTTCGCGTACGCGCTCGCCACCAAGCGCACCAAGCCCGAGCAGCTCGCGCGGTGGGACCTCTCGTGCGTGAAGGCCTTCGGCTGCGGCGCCGAGCCCATCAACTCGGGCACCATGCGTACCTTCGTCGACACGCTCTCGAAGGCGAAGCTGAACCCGAACTCGCTGCTGCCCTGCTACGGCATGGCCGAGGCGACGCTCGCCATCAGCTTCATCGGCATGGACGAGACGCTCTCGACCGACGTCATCGACACCGAGGCGTACCAGAAGCACCGCAGCGCCGAGCCGGTGCACCTCTCGAAGCTCGGCGAAGGCAAGGCGCAGGAGGTCGTCAACTGCGGCAAGACCTTCCCCGGCCACGAGGTCGGCGTCTTCGACGACGAAGGCAAGCGGCTGAGCGACCGGCGCATCGGTGAGATTCAGGTGCGGGGCCCCAGCATCGCGAAGGGGTACTTCCGCGACGCCGACGCCACCGAGCGCACCTTCGGCGGCGGCTGGCTCAAGACCGGCGACCTCGGCTACCTGGCCAATGGAAATCTGTACATCGTGGGTCGCAAGAAGGACATCATCATCATCAACGGGCGCAACTACGACCCGCAGCGCCTCGAGTGGCTGGTCGATGAGATGGCCGGCGTGCGCAAGGGCTCCTCGGTCGCCTTCTCGAAGCCCGGCACCGCGAGCGAAGAGCTGATCATCGTCCTCGAGGCGCGCACCAGCAGCGTCACCGAGCTCGAAGCCCTCAAGGAAGCCGTCAAGCAGCGCATCGTCGAGCAGATGCAGCTGACGCCCACCGACGTCGTGGTGTGCCCCGTCGGCTCGCTGCCCAAGACCTCGAGCGGCAAGCTGCAGCGCTCCAAGACGCGCCAGCAGTACCTCGACGGCACCGTCGGTAAGGAAGGCAACCGCACCATCGGCTCCAGCGGCGAGAAGGTCGTGCTCGCCCGTCACGTCGCGCTGTCGCTCATCGGCCGTTCCCGTCACCGCGCCCGCCGCGTCGTCGAGCACGCGCTCGAGGTGCGCTCGGTCACCGACGCCGTCGGCAAGCTCAGGCTCGCCGGCGACTACTTCAGCAACCGCCTCACCCGTCTCTTCTGATTTCCCGACTCCATCGGACTGAAAAGTCCCCCACCTTCCGGCAACACGCAGTCCAACCACCGGCTCTCTCAACGAGCCCCTCAGCCAGAGCCCGACACCATGGCAACCGTCCACATCCCCACGCTGTTCCAGCAGGCCGCCCTCGAAGTCAGTGGCAAGAAGCTCGACAACCTCAGCGGCGCGACCGTCATCTCGAAGCTCGGCCTCGACTCCGTCGCGGTGATGGAGCTGGTCGCGCACTTCGAAGAGAAGCTCAACATCCGCATGCCGGATGAAGACCTCGCGAAGGTGCAGACGGTGGCCGACCTCGGCGGGCTCGTGAAGCGCCTGATGCCGAGCGGTTCCGAAGTCACCTGGTGAGCCGGGCGTCGCGTCGCTGAACCCATCTTCTCTTCCAGAGGTCTTCGTGAGCCAGCCTTCCTCGCCCCAGCGGAACGCAGACATCGCCGTCATCGGCATGGCTTGCCGCTTCCCGCACGCGAAGGACCTGCCCGAGCTCTGGAAGGTCGTCTCGACCGGTGAGGTGACGTTCGAGAACATCGACGACTCGCGGTGGAAGCACTCGCACTTCGTCGACACCAAGGACCCGCGCGCCCCCGACAAGTCGTACGTGCTCAAGGGCGCGTTCATCGATGGCGTCGACGAGTTCGCGGCGCTCCACTACGGCCTCGCGCCGCGCCGCGTGCAGGTGATGGACCCCCAGCAGCGCATCGCCATCGAGGCCACGCGTCAGGCGCTGCAGGACGCGGGCTACGACACCCGGCCCTTCGACAAGCTGCACACCGGCGTCTTCCTCGGCGCGTCGGTCAGCGAGTACCGCGACCTGATGACGGCCCGGCACCGCGCGATGCAGATGGTCAGCGGTGAGTTCGGCGACGCGCTATCGCCCTCGGAGCAGGAGGCCATTCGCGCCTCGGTCGCCGACGTCGTGCCCGCGCGAGCGTTCTCCATCGCTGGCGGGCTGCTGAACATGATCGCCTGCTCGGTCTCGCAGACGTTCGACCTGAGCGGGCCCGCGATGCAAATCGACGCGGCGTGCTCCTCGGCGCTGGTCGCGATTCACGAGGCGGTCGTCAACCTGCGCGCCGGCGTCTGCAACATGGCGGTCGCGGGGGGCGTGTACCTGAACCTCGGCCCCGACAACCTGGTCGGCTTCTCGCGCATCGGCGCCATCTCGCCGTCGGGCGCGTGCCGGCCGTTCGACGCGAAGGCCGATGGTTTCGTGATGGGCGAGGGCGTCGGCGTCGTCATCTTGAAGCGGCTCGACGAAGCGCTGCGCGATGGCGACCGCGTGTACGCCGTCATCAAGGGCACCGGCTGCAACAACGACGGCCGCGGTGAAGGCCCGATGACGCCGCGCCCCGAAGGCCAGAAGGACGCGATGCGCCGCGCCCACGCGCAGCTCGACTTCGGCGTCGACACCATCACTTACGTCGAGACGCACGGCACCGCGACGACGGTGGGCGACGTCGTCGAGGTCGGCGCGCTCCGCCAGTTCTTCTCCGAGCGCCTCGGCAAGCCGGTCGACGAGCAGTACTGCTGGCTGGGCAGCATCAAGGCCAACGTCGGCCACACCATGTCGGCGGCCGGTGTCGCGGGCTTCATCAAGACGTGCCTGATGATGCACCACGGCGTCATTCCTCCGCAGCCGGCCATCGAGGAGCTGAACCCCAGGCTCGACCTGCCGAGCTCGCCGTTCAAGCTGTCGAACACCGCGACGCCGTGGACGACGAAGCCCGGCGTTCCCCGTCGCGCCGCCGTCTCGAGCTTCGGCTTCGGCGGCACCAACGCGCACGTCGTCATCCAGGAGCCCGCGAAGCGCGTCGCCACCGTCGAGAAGCAGGAGCCCCAGCTGGTGCTCCTCTCGGCGCCGACGCCCGCGCTGCTCGCCACCACGGCGCGCGTGTTGGCGGAGCACGTCACCACCCACTCCCTCGACGTCGCAGCGGTCGCCGCGGCCCTCGCGAGCCGCCAGTCATTCGACGCGCGCGCGGCGTTCCTCGCCACCTCGGGTGAGCAACTGGTCGAGGCGCTCAACGGCCTCCACGCTGCGTTGACCGCCCACGCGCCCATGCCGGCGGGCATGACGTACGCCGAAGCGCCGCTGCCGCCCGAGTCGCGCAAGCTCGCCTTCCTCTTCCCCGGCCAGGGTGCGCAGAAGGTCGGCCTGCTCGAAGACGTGGTGAAGCGCTTCCCGTTCCTCTCGGCGCGGCTGGCGGAGCTCGACGCTGCAGCGAAGGACGCTGCGGGTTGTTCCATCGTCGACGCGCTGTATCCGAAGGACCGCTCGAACCTCGCCGCGGCGCAGGCGCACCTGACGCGCACCGAGGTCTGTCAGCCCGCGATGGCGGCGCTCGGCCTCGCGCTCTCGGAGTTCCTCGGAACGCTCGGCGTGTCGCCCGACGTCGCGCTCGGGCACTCGCTCGGTGAGTTTGCCGCGGCCGCTTCGGCGGGGATGCTGAGCGCCGAAGACTCCGTTCGCCTCGTCGCGCGGCGCGGGCAGTTGATGAACGCGCTCAAGCTCGAAGACCCGGGCGCGATGCTCGCCGTCATGGCCGAGGCCAACGTCGTCGAGCCGTTGATCGCAAAGCTCAACGCCACGCTCAGCGACAGTGGAAACGCCGCAGCGTCGAAGACCGGACTTCGTCTTGCGCCCCAGCAGCACGTCGCGCTCGCGAACCACAACCACCCGACGCAGGTCGTCCTCTCGGGCACCACCGCCGGCATCGACGCCGCGCAGAAGCTCCTCGGTGACGCGGGCCTCAAGTGCACGCGCCTCGAAGTCTCACACGCCTTCCACTCGCCGCTGATGGCCGGCATCGACGTGGGCATGCAGAAGCTCATCGGCGAGCTCGCGGTGCACCCCGCGCAGCGCCCCGTCGTGTCCTGCATCTCGGGCCGCACGTACGACTCGGTCGCTGACGCGAAGGCCATCTGGGTGAGGCACGCGACGGCCCCGGTGTGCTTCGTCGAGGCGCTCGAGGCCTGTGTCGCGCAGGGGGCGTCGCTCTTCCTGCAGGTCGGCGCAGGGAACGCCCTCAACGCGTTCGCTCGCGGGGTCGCGAAGACTGCCCAGGGCTTCTTGACGCTCGGGCTGAACGACAGCGCCGACTCGGTCAGCCCGCTCTTCCAGACGCTCGCGGCGTTGTGGGTGAAGGGCGCTCCGGTGAACGCCTCGCCGCTGTTCGCGCGCGCGACGATGGCGATGCTGCCGCCGTCGTTGCTCGAGACGCAGAAGTACTGGGCCGTCGAGCGCGTGCAGCGTGCGCCCCGCCAGCCCCGCGTGCCCGCCATGTCGATTCCTTCAGGCGCCTTCGTCGGCGCACCGGTTCAGTCTCAGTCTTCTTTCCCCATCACGGCTTCACGTGGAGTCCCCATGGACAACCTCATCGCCCTCTTCCAGCAGCAGATGCAGCTGCTCCAGAGCCAGGCCGAGATTCTGAAAGCCCAGTCCAACGCCATCGCCTCGCTCGCCCAGGGACAAGCACCTGCCCTGACGCAGGCCCTGGGCCAGATGTCGACGATGCAGCTGACGATGCAGCCCTCGGGCGCCGTCGGCGCCAGCGTCGTCTCGCAGCCCGTGATGATGCCCGCCATGATGCCGACGCCCGTCGCGGCGCCGCACGTCAACGGAACCAACGGGCACGGCAACGGCCACACCCACGGCGTGCCGCAGGCGGCGAAGCCGGTCAGCTTCTCGAACCTGGTCGCCTCGAAGGAGCCCGAGAAGAAGGACGTCGCGCCCGTCGTCGTCGATGCCCGCCCGCAGGCGCAGGCGAAGGTGCTCGAGGCCGTCGCGCGCATCTCGGCGTTCCCCATCGCCAGTATCAAGAACGAGCAGACGCTGGTTGGTGAGCTCGGCTTCGACTCCCTGATGTTGGTGGAGCTCGACCAGTCCATCGGCAAGGCCTTCCCCACGCTGGGCGGACTGCCGCGCGAGCTCTTCGGCCGCTCGACGACGGTGCTCAACATCGTCGACTACGTCGCCGACACGCTCACCAAGGGCGTCACGAAGGTCTCTGACGACGCGAGCTCGAACCTGCCCGTCGAGCGCCGCCTGCCGACCGTCACGCCCGCGCCGCTCAGCTCGCTGACCGAGAGCGTCGTTCGCTTCGACAAGCCGGTGCTCGTCACGCGTGATGGCCATGGCCTCGCAGAAGCCGTCGTGAAGCAGCTCGCAGAGCGTGGGGTCGCCGCGACGCTTGGCGACGTCAACGCGACCGGCGAGTTCGGCGGCGTCATTCACCTCGGCGAGCTGTCGGCGTCGGGCGACTACAAGTCGTCCACGCGCGCGCTCCTGCAGCTCGCGCAGCGCCTCACCGGGGACAAGGCGGAGCTCTTCGTCAGCGTCACCGGCCTCGGCGGCGGCTTCGGTTTGAACGGTCTCGGCAGGGAGCAGCTCGGCCAGGCTGGCGCCATCGGCTTCACGCAGGCGCTCGCGCAGGAGTGGACCGACGCGCTCGTGAAGGCCATCGACGTCGACGCGGCCCTGCCGGCGAACGAGTTGGCTGCGCACGTGGTGGACGAGCTCTTCTCGGGCGACCGCACGACGGAGGTCGGCTTCACGAAGCAGGGCCGCGTCGCGGTGTCGTTGCTCCCGATGGCGGCGCCGGCAAAGGCTGCGAACCTGAACGCCGCCTCGGTCCTCGTCATCACGGGCGGCGCGAAGGGCGTCGGCCTCAAGCTGGCGAAGGCGCTCGCGAAGCAGACTGGCGCGACGATTGCGCTGACGGGCCGCTCGGCGCCGAACGAAGAGGTCGCGAAGGCCTGCGCGCAGGTGAAGGGGGCTGGCGCGAAGGCGTGCACATACCACCCGATGGACGTGCGGGACGCCGGCAACGTGAAGACGGGCATCGACGCGATTCGTTCGGCGCACGGGCGCATCGACGGCGTCGTGCACGCTGCCGGTGTCCTCGCGGACGCGCTGGTCGAGAAGAAGACGCTCGCGGGTGTCGATGCCGTGCTGGAGACGAAGGTCGGCGGCGCGCTCTGGCTGCTCGAGGCGACGAAGAACGACGCGCTGGTGCTCTTCGCTGGCGTGGGCTCCTGGGCCGGCCGCTTCGGGAACGCGGCGCAGACCGACTATTCGGCGGCGAACCGCATGCTCGCTCGCGTCGCCCGTCCCGGCGTGCGCTGCGTCACCATCGACTCTCCGCCGTGGGAAGACTCGGACATGGCCCGCAAGATTCCGGGTTTCAAGAAGGCCGAGCTCAAGGCGAGCGGCGTCACGTTCCTCGGGGACGAAGAGGGCGTGGCGGCGTTCATGACCGAGTTGCTCGGCGGCGCTGGGGAAGTGCTCATCGGCCGCAACCTGCCAGAGCGCACGCTCACGCACGCGACGTCGTTCCCCGTCTCGCGCCTCAACCATGTCTACCTGAACGACCACACCATGGCTGGCCAGCGCGTGGTGCCGCTCGCCGCTGCGATGGACCACGTGACGGCCGCGGCGCTCGACGTCGCGAAGAAGGACCTCTCGTTCACCCCGTTCACCGTTTCGGACTTCGCGCTCGAGCGCGCCATCCTCGTGCCTGACACGACGTGGCTCGAGGTCTCGGTGACGGAGCAGGTTCGCGGCGGCACGGCCGGCCCGCTGAACGTCACGCTCTCGCAGAACCACGCGCGCTCGTACTCGGGCACGGTGACGCTCGGCGCTCACGCAGACGCGCCGGCCATCAAGCCGCTCGCCTCGGCCGGTCCGCTGCCGATGACGCTCGAGGACTTCTACAAGGGGTTCACGTTCCACGGCCCCCGCCTGCAGGGCATCACGCGCATCGACACGCTCGCGGAAGACGGCGTGGTCGGTTGGGTGAAGGGCAGCACGCCGTCGGACTGGGTGAAGGAGCCGCTGCGCCACACGTGGGCCGTCGACCCGCTCATCATCGACGCGTCGTTCCAGCTCGCCGGCTACTGGGCGTGGACGAAGCTTCAGCGCGCCGGTTTCCCCGTCGGGGTCGGCCGCTTCGTGCAGCTCGCGCCGTTCGGCCTCGGCCCCATCAAGTGCACCGTGACGTTCGAGGCGTCGAGCAACGACCTCTTCGCCGGCACGCTCGTGTGGCAGGACGCCGCCGGTCAGGTGCTCGCGTTCATGACGGGCGCGAAGGCCGAGTTCAAGAAGCGCGACCCGCAGTTCCAGGCGCCTCGTGCGTCGGCGCCTCGCGCGGCTCCGGTGGCCGCCGTCACGTACCAGGCCGAGCCGCCTGCGCCCGTCGCGCTCGCTGAGACGCCGGCGGGGGTGGAAGTGACGGCTGAAGAGGTGAACGCTCCGGCGCTCGCGCTCGACGAGTCGTCGTGGAATCCGGCGAAGTTCCCCGAGTACGAGGCGCTCCAGGAGCGGCTACAGATGGCCGAGGCGTTCGGCCTGCGCAACCCGTACTTCTCGGTGCACGAGGCGCTCTGCGGCGACACCACCGTCGTCAACGGCAAGGAGATGATCAACTTCTCCTCGTACAACTACGTCGGCAACTCGGGCGACCCGGTCGTCACGAAGGCCGCGCAGGACGCCATCGCGAAGTACGGGACGTCCGTCTCGGCCAGCCGCGTCGCGTCGGGTGAGAAGCCGCTGACGCTCGAGCTCGAGAAGGCGCTCGCCGGCTTCTTCGGCACCGAAGACTGCATCGTGCTGGTGTCAGGCCACGCCACGAACGTCACCGTCATCGGCCACGTGGTGGGCTCGGGAGACCTCATCCTCCACGACGCGCTCGCGCACGACTCCATCATCCAGGGCGCGAAGCTGTCGGGTGCGAAGCGCCGCCCGTTCCCGCACAACGACTTTGCCGCGCTCGACCGCATGTTGACGAGCCTGCGCCCGCACTACCGACGGGTCCTCGTCTGCATCGAGGGCACCTACTCGATGGACGGCGACATTCCTGACGTGCCCGCGTTCATCGAAGTGAAGAAGAAGCACAAGGCCATGCTGCTCGTCGACGAGGCGCACTCTGCCGGCGTCGTGGGCAAGACGGGCAAGGGCGTCGGTGAGTACTTCAACGTCAACCGCGCCGACGTCGACATGTGGATGGGCACGCTCTCGAAGTCGTTCGCCTCGTGCGGCGGCTACGTCGCGGGCAGCCACGCGCTGGTCGAGTACCTCAAGTACACCACGCCCGGCTTCGTGTACTCGGTCGGCATCGCGCCGCCGAACGCCGCCGCCGCGCTCGCCTCGACGAGCCAGATGCTCGCGCACCCCGAGCGCGTGCAGCAGCTGCAGAAGAACGCGAAGTACTTCCTGGAGCTGCTGAAGGCGCGCGGCATCAACACCGGCATGTCGAAGGACTCGGCCGTCGTGCCCGCCATCATCGGCAACTCGATTCTGTGCCTGCAGCTGTCCGACGCGCTCAAGACCCGCGGCATCAACGTGCAGCCGATTCTCTACCCGGCCGTCGAGGAAGACATGGCGCGCCTGCGCTTCTTCATCTCGTCGCTCCATAAGCCCGAGCAGCTGCTGAAGGCCGCCGACGTGATCAAGGAAGAGCTCGAACGCCTCACGCGCGAGCTGAACGGCGAAGCAGTCGCCTGACGACTCACACCCACCTCCCGAAGTTCTCACACGAAGGCGAAGGACCTCCGACATGACCTCTACGAAGGCTGAAGTCGAAATCGGCTACGACATCTCGAACGAGTTCTTCCGGCTCTGGCTGGATGAACGCATGCACTACACGTCGGCCGTCTACGACGCCGAGCACACCACGCTGGAGCAGGCGCAGCGCAACAAGAGCCGGTGGCTCGCCGACTTCGCCGAAGTGGGCCCCGACTCGCTGGTGCTCGACATCGGCTGCGGCTGGGGCGCCAACCTCGAGTACCTGGCGCTGGAGCGCAAGGTGAAGAACGCGCACGGCATCACGCTGTCGAGCGCGCAGTTCGAGGAGATCAACGCGCGCAAGCTGCCCGGTGTGCAGGTGTGGTGCGTCGACTACCGCGACTACAAGCCGGCGGCCCTGTACGACGGGCTGATCAGCATCGAGATGATCGACCACCTCGTCTCACCGGTCCAGCAGAAGGAAGGCCAGGCGATTCAGATCTACCGCGAGTACTTCAACAAGGCCGCGCAGTGGGTGAAGCCCGGTGCGTGCTTCGGCTTCCAGGCGATTCTGCGCGACCGCGTGCCCCGCACCCGCAAGGACCTCGAGGACTTGAAGTTCACCGCCGACGTCATCTTCCCCGGCGGCCTCAACCCCCGCATGGAAGAGCTCGTCGAGGCCTGCGGCCAGTCGTGGGAGATCGTGCAGCTCAACACCCGCCGCCAGGACTACGGCAAGACGACCGCCGAGTGGCTGCGCCGCTTCCGCGCCAACAAGGAGAAGATCATGGCGTCGGGCTGGGGAACCAGGGTGATGTCGAACGGCGAGACGGTGTGGACGAACTACGACCGCTACCTGTCGACGTGCGTGAAGGCATTCGCGAACCACTGGTCGAGCGACGTGCAGATGAAGCTGCGCAAGAAGGACTGAAGACGCGCAGCTCGAGGTGAGTGAGTCGAACACACCGGGGTGGTGTTCGGGGTGCGTAACTTCCATCGAACGCACGTGCCTCTCATCGCCCCTGCACGCGACGCGCTTGAAGCTTCCCCTCACCGAAGGCGGTCAGTAGCGTTTCGACACCATGCGGACCTTCACGATGCACCACGAGATTGACGGATCCGTGGAGACCTTCTGGAAGATGCACTTCGATCGCGCGCTCACCGAGCGGCTCTTGAAAGAGCTCGGGTTCTCGAAATGGGTGGTGGTCGAAGAACAAGAGACCGACACCGAGCTCCGTCGCACCATCGAAGGCGTTCCGAAGTTGGAAGTGCCGGCGGTCGTCGCCAGGTCATTCGGGCCCACCTTTGGGTACCTGGAGTACGGCGTCTACGACAAGCAGGCGCGCATCTATCGCTTCAAGATGAAGATGAACGCACTCACGGAGCAGCTTCGCCTCGAAGGCAGCGTGCGCGCCGAGCCCAATGGTGAGGACAAGTGCCGGCGCATCGTCGAGATCACCGCCGAAGCCAGGCTCTTCGGCGTTGGCGGCCTCGTCGAAGGCCTCCTCGAGAAGGGGTTTCGCGATGGCTGGGCCACGAGCGCCCGTCACTTCTCAGCCAATGTCAGGACGTACGCACCGGCCAGGTGAGGAAGCTGAAGGCAGACGACCTCTCGCCCGTCCTGGCGCTTCGAGGTGGCGGGCCTTGACAAAGCATTGGCCCAATCGCTAACCATTGACGTTCCGTGTCCCGGCCTTTCCTTCTGCCCAGCCTGCTGGCGGCCGTGTGTGTCTCCGTGGCAACCAGCGTTGCGGCTCCCAGGCCACCCAGCAAGGGCCAGGCGCCGGCTCTTCTGTACGAGGGGCTCGACGGCGGCGCTGATACCCCGGGAGCGAGGTTCCTGAGCACCCTTTCCGAGACGGAACGCCACGCGCTCAAGAAGGATGGACGGGTCATCCGAGACCAGCAGAACCTCAGCAAGGGCCACCTCGTCGCCGTGGTGCGCTTCGACCGCTCGATGGCCGAGGTCTATGAAGTCTTGTCGCGCCCCTCGGACCAGGCCTCGTTTCTGCCGAACGTCACCAAATCAAAGACATTCGGCTCACGCACCGACGAGGCAGAACAGGTCGACTACGAAGTCTCGGTCCTCTTCACGCTCAAGTTCCGAACCCAGCACTGGTACTACCCTGAGCAGCACCGCATCGAGTGGTGTCTCGACCCGACGGGTGAGGCCGGGCTCCAGGAGCAATCAGGTTCGTGGCAGTTGTACAAGCTCGACGAACTCACGACCGTCGCGGAGTACACGACTCGAGTGGTCGTCAGGAGTGCCATCTTCAACGCCTTTCGTGGCCTCGGCGAGCGTGGTGGCCTGACAGAGTCATTGCAAGCGACCCGGAAGCACGTCCACACGAAGCACCTGTAGAGACTCGCACGGCGCTTGCCTCAGGAGCGCCTCGGCTCAGAGTACGCGCTAGACAACCTCTCCTGCGACGAATATGGGACGCCTATGTGGCCGTTTCTCTTGCTTGGACTGGTCGTCTTTGCTGTCGCTCGACACTGCTACGTTCGTTTCATCGTTCGGCCGGGCACGATTCGTGAGCGCACGCTGCCCAACGGGATGAAGGCATTCGGCTGCAGCGGCGACCTCTTCGAAGATTTCGTGTACCGCGAGAACTTCGTCGACCGGACCTACCTCAGTCACGGCATCACCGTGGATTCGAAGTCCACGGTTCTCGACGTGGGCGCCAACATTGGCTTGTTCACCATGTCCTTGCTCAAGGCCTACCCGGGCATTCGCATCCACTGCATCGAGCCGGTCCCTGTCTTGTACAACGCCTGCCGGCAGAACGCCGCGAGGACCGCCAGAGCCCCCGAAGATGTCGTTTGCCACAACGTCGCCCTCGGAGACTCAGAGGGCTCGGTGCCGTTCAGATACAACGCGCAGGCGAGCGCCACGTCAGGGATGTTCAAGACAAGCGCCGTGCTCATTCCAAGGAGTCGGCGGGTGACCTCCTGGCTGGCGGCGGTGCTCGACGATGGGGTCCTCGGCGGTGTGTTGCCGGGATTCGTGAAGGTGTTGCCTCCAATACTTCGCGCGCCGGTCGTCGGTCCTGTGGTTGCGATTGTCTTGATCCCCGTCTGGGTGGTCCTTGGAATCTTTCATTTCGCTGGACAACTGCCCGCGCAGAAGTTCGACGCGAAGATCACGACCCTCGATAGCATCATCAAGAATCACAACGTCGAGAAGGCTGACCTCGTCAAGATCGACGTCGAGGGGGCTGAGTTGATGGTCATGAAGAGCATCTCGAAAGAGGCCTTCTCACGCATCAAACAGATCGTGATCGAGGTGCATGACATCGACGATCGAACCAACGTGCTCACGTCGATGCTCCGGGAACACGGGTTCAACGTGAAGAAGAGCGAGCGGGAGAGTCTCGAGACGCAGAACCTGTTTCGGCTCGACACGCTGTATGCCGTGCGACCGTAAGGGAGACGAACAGCCATGAGCCCTCCTCGCGTCCGCCTGGGCAACACCGACCTCGAAGTCTCTCCTCTGGGGCTTGGTTGCTGGCAGTTCTCCGAGGGCAAGGGCCTCATCGGAGGGTACTGGCCCGCCCTGCCCGACGAGGTCGTCGAGGCGATCGTTCGCCGTTCGCTCGAGGGAGGGATCAACTGGTTTGACACCGCCGAGAGCTACGGCGAAGGCGCCAGCGAGCAGACCCTGGCCCGAACGCTCTCGAAGTTGGGCAAGCAACCGGGCGAGGTGGTGGTGGCCACCAAGTGGAATCCTTTCATGCGCCCCGCCAACAGCATTCGCGCCACCATCGGTGAGCGGCTCTCCAGGCTTGCGCCGTGGCCCATCGACCTCCACCAGGTTCATCAGCCGATCAGCTTGTCCACTGTCGAAGCCGAGATGGACGCGATGGCTGACCTGGTCGACGAAAAGAAGATTCGCTTCGTGGGGGTCAGCAACTTCAACGCGTCGCGCATGCGCCGGGCTCACGTTCGGTTGGTGGCGCGGGGCTTGAGCCTCGCGGCCAACCAGGTGAAGTACAGCCTGCTCGACCGCCGCATCGAGTCCAGCGGTGTGATGGCGACTGCCAAAGAGCTCGGCGTCAGCATCATCGCCTATTCTCCACTCGAGCAGGGCATTCTGTCGGGCAAGTTCCACGACGCTCCTGAGCTGCTCAAGGGCGTCAAGGGGCCCCGTGGCTTCCGCTCGGCGTTTCGCAATCGGGGCATGGCCCGCGCAGCGCCGGTTGTGCAGCTGCTCAAGCAGGTGGCCAGCGCTCACGGCGCCACTCCTTCACAGGTCGCCCTCGCCTGGCTGCTGCAGTTCCACGGACCCACGGTTTTGGCGATTCCCGGAGCGTCTCGGGAAAAGCACGCTGAAGAGCTCACGGGTGCGATGGCGCTGACCCTGAGCCCTCGAGAGCTGTCCGACCTCGACACCGTTTCGAGAGTGTAGGCGCGCCGCGCCGGGTGGACTTTACTTGCGCCTGACTTCGTGATGGGTAAGCGCGCATGATCAGGGATTGGGAAACCCACAAGCTGTCCCCGCTGGAGCGCCGAGTCATCACCGCGCTGACCGAAGCCCTCTACGTTCCGTTCGGACCCGGTCTGACGCCCGGTGAGCGGGAGCTCGCCCTGCGAGAGATCGTCGATGATCTGGAGCTGTGGCTCAGCGCGCCCGACGTCCTGTTGCGCACGGCCTTCACCGCGCTGTTGACGACCATCGAGCTTTCACCGGTTCGCTATGGGTTCGGTCCGCGCAGGATGAGCGACCTGCCGCTCGAGGCGCGCATCCGGCACGTTGCTGCGCTGAACGCCGCCGATTCGATCCCGCTGGACACCTGGAAGTCGATCATCGGAATGGCCTACTTCTCCCGGCCCGTCGGCGCAGAGCAACTCGATCTGGTCGACCGGCTCACCGAGCAGGAACTGGCGGCCACGGGGAGCGGCCGATGATCGTTCTGGGGCGTGACCTGGCCGCTGGGTTCGAGTGCTCAGCTGACGTCTGTATCGTGGGCTCGGGCACCGGTGGCGCGGTCGTGGCCAAGGAGCTCGCCGAGTCCGGGCTCTCGGTGGTCGTCCTGGAAGAGGGTGGGCACTACGCCCCTGAAGACTACGGTCGGTTCAGCTTCGCCGAGACCCGACGTCGCATGATGCGCAACGGTGGGGTCTCGATGGCCGTCGGCATCGGCGACTCCCCCACGGTGCAGGTCGCGACCGGACGGGTCGTCGGTGGAGGCTCTGTGCTGACGGGTGGCGTGTGCTTCCGCGTCCCCGATCGCATCCTCGAGGAGTGGGTCGCGGACGGCCTCGACGAGTTCACCCCGAAGCGAATGGAGCCCGTGTTCAAACACGTCGAACG
Source organism: Myxococcaceae bacterium (assembly GCA_040400045.1). GTDB lineage: Bacteria > Myxococcota > Myxococcia > Myxococcales > Myxococcaceae > Xiheimicrobium. The sequence goes on along the minus strand of JBBAQZ010000027.1, from coordinate 30,229 downwards.
CGAGAGCTTCATTCAGGAAACGAACGTCTCGCTTCAGTCTTCGTCCACGCGGCTCTTCGTCGACGGCGCGGCGAAGCTCGGCGTGAACATGAAGCCGATGCGCCGCAACATGAACGGCTGCCGGGGCGCGGGGCGCTGCACCACGGGGTGTCCGTACGCCGCGAAGAAGTCGGTCGACCTCACCTTCCTTCGCAAGGCGCGGTCCCACGGCACGACCATCTACTCCGATTGTCTCGTCGAGAAGATCGTGACCCGCGGGGGACGTGCCGTCGGCGTGAAGGGCAAGGTGCTCGGAGGCCCCTACGGCAAACCCGGGCATTCGTTCACCGTCCACGCGCGCACCGTCGTCATCGCGGCGGGGGCGTTGCACACGCCGCTGCTGCTCCGCGCTTCGGGCATCGGCAAGCAATCGGGCGCGGTGGGCAAGAACCTCACGCTTCACCCCGGGTTCGGCCTCGGCGCGATTGCGCCAGAGCGCATCGAGGGGTGGCGTGGCGGCATGCAGACCGCCTACGCCGACAACTTCACGTCGCAGGGCATCGTCATGGTGAGCTTGTTCGGCGACCCGAGTCTCATGGCCAGCAGGGCGCCGGGCGTCGGGGCGAGCCACCTGGAGTTCGCGCGGAAGTTGCCCAACATGGCGCTCTTTGGCGGCATCATTCGCGACGTGGGACGAGGCACGGTGCGTCCCGGCCCCGGTCGCGAGCCGGTCATCACGTACCGCATGGCCCCGTCGGACAAGGCTGCGTTCGTGCGCGCGATGTGCCTGCTCGGTGAGATGGCCCTCGAGGGCGGCGCGAAAGAGATCGTCCTGCCGGTGCGTGGGCTTCAGCCCATGCGCGAGGTCCGCGAGCTGCGTGAATTGGCGTTGCGACCGCCTCACGCGTCGAGGTTCCAGGCGATCTCCTTCCACCCCCTGTGCACCGCGCGCATGGGGCTCTCCCCCAGCCACGACGTGGTGTCCCAGTCGGGCGAGACCTACGAGGTCAAGAACCTCTTCATCGCCGATGGCAGCACCTTTCGAACCTCGCTGGGTGTCAACGCGCAGGTGTCCATCATGGCCGCGGCGACCCGCATCGCCTGGGGCCTTCGGGACAACTGGTCGCAAAGGGCCCGCGCGGCGATTTGACCGACGTGTCTCTTGCCTCCGCCATCGACCGTGGGCTTGCGACGGTCGCGTCGACCGTCGATGGGGTGATGGCCCGGGTGCACATCGGGCCGAACCTTCGGAGCCCCTCGTCGTCGCTGCGCGATGACGAGGAGTGGCCGGACCTCGCAGAGATGGTGGCCGCCTACGACCGCCCGGAGCACTACGCCGATTCACGGACCTTCTTTTCCGAGCCTGGGCCCGTCACCCCGCGCCTCACCGAGGTACGTCGCTTTGGTTCCGAAGGTCGGGTGGTCGACGCACGCTGGGAGAGCTGCGCACCCTTTCTGAAGGGCCGAGAGGCCGAAGCCATCTCAAGGGGCGACGACGCGGCAGCACGCCTGTTCCTGCATCGCGAGCCTGCGCGCGCTGCCGTCATCTTGATTCACGGCTACCTCGGGGGGAACTACCTCTTCGAAGAGCAGGTGTGGCCGGTGCGACGACTCTTTCGAAGGGGCGTCGACGTCGCGCTGCTGACGTTGCCCTTTCACGGTCTGCGCGCTGGGCGCGGGCCGCGAGGAAGCCCCGGCTTTCCGTCGGCAGATCCACGGGTGACCGTCGAAGGAATTCGCAAGGCGCTCTTCGAGCTGCGCGCCCTCATGCGCCTCTTTCACGAGCGGCAGACGCCTCGCGTCGGCGCGATGGGGATGAGCCTTGGCGGGTACCTGACGGCTCTGCTCGCGACCCTCGAGCCCCGGCTGGCCTTCGCCGTGCCGGTGGTGCCGCTGGCCGACCTCACCGAGTTCGCGCGTGGCCATGTGCTCGACCCCGAGTCGATCGCGGCTGTGCAAGCGTCACATGCTGCGCGAGCGCGGGTGAACCGGGTCATCAGTCCGCTCGTGCGACCTGCCCTGGTGGCGCCTGAACGGGTGGTGGTGGTCGGCGCCGCGTTGGATCGCATCGCCCCGCCCTCGCATGCAGAAGCGCTGGCCGCCCATTTTGGTGCGCAGCTCGAGATGCTGCCCGGCGGGCATGTGCTGCAGCTGGGCCGCCCGGCTTCGCTGCGGGCAGTCGAGCGACTCGTGGACCAAAGCCGGGACGGCTGACGACCGACGGGGTCCGCGCGCACAACGGTTGCCACGCCGAGCCACCTTCGCGCTGAGCGCCGCCGAGGGTGCTCGCCGAACCGATTCGAACGGCCTGAGTTCGATGGCGGGCTTGTCGAGCCGGGTCGCGAGCACACCGGCTGATCGGCAAGACCTGGCTCCTGGCGCAAACCACCGACCCGCGCTCTCGCCTGTGACCCGGCACGCCCGTTGCTTTCTGCGGTCGGTGATTAGAAACTGCTGTGACGCTGAAGCAGCGGCCTTGGTCGTCTCAGGGAACCTCCATGACCACCACCAGAGCCACCGTTCCGCTGCGCCCGTCGAGCCCCACCAGCTCAGACGAGGTGGTGAAGCCTCGGCTGATTGTGGTGCGCTCCCCAAGCGCCACCGACGTGGGGCAGCGCGTCTCGCTCAACGAGGCGAGTGTCGTGAGCATCGGCCGGGGCGTCGCGGCGAGTCTCATGCTGAGCGACGTCGGTGTGTCGAGGCACCACGCGGTGGTCGAGATGTACGGCCGGCGGGCGCGCCTCACCGACTGCGGTTCGAGCAACGGCACGATGGTGAATGGTGTGCGCGTCTCGACGGTCGAGCTGGAGCACGGAGACCGCATCGAGCTGGGCGGCACCACCATTCGGTACGACACTGGCAAAGGCGGCGACGCCTACTCATGGCTGCAGCAAGCGGCGGCCGAGAGCGGCGTTGCCCTGTGGGACTTCTTCCCAGCCACGGGCGAACTCCTCTTCTCGGAGCACGCCGACCTGGTGCTGCACCTGCCGCCCGACACGTTGAGCCTCAAGCGCGTCGCGTTGGTGAAGCTGGTCCACCCGGATGACCTGCGCTCGGTGGTCGACGCCTTCCACGACCTGGCCGCCAAAGGCTTCGAGAAGCAGTTCCGCATTCGGGCCACGCCCAAGGACGAGCGCTGGGTGTTGTGCCTCGCGCAGCGCGTCGACCCCCCTTCGGTGTCGGGCACCATCGTCGACATCACCGAACGCAAGAAGCTGGAGTCGCAGGTCGAGCTGCTCGACCGGCTCTCGTCGTTGGGCACCTTGAGCGCCGGGGTCGCGCACGAGATCAACAACCCGCTGGCCTTCTTGATGAGCAACCTCGACTTCGCGCTGGCGCGGCTCGCCTCGAACGCGGACCTCGACGTCATCGAGGCCCTGAAAGAGGCGCGCGTTGGCGCGAACCGGGTGGCGGGCATCGTGCGTGACCTGCGGGCCTTCTCAAGTACCCAGGAGACCCAGGAGCCGTACCCCGTCGATCTGCGCCAGGTGCTCGAGAGCGCCATCAAGATGACGGAGAAGCACGTGTCGTCGAAGGCGACGCTCGCGGTGAAGTTCGCCGAAGTGCCGAAGGTCAACGCCGTCGAAGGGCGCCTGCAACAGGTGCTGATGAACCTGCTCATCAACGCCGCTGACGCCATCGGCGAAACGCCTTTGCTCGAGGTGAGCGAGCAGCCGACGCTCTCCATCCCTGACTTGCTCGACAACTCGAGCGCAGGGCGCGGGGCGCTCGGCGAAGTGTACGTCACGGTGGCCCGCGCGGGCCTGCAGCACGTGTCCATCGAGGTCAGGGACACCGGAGTGGGGATGTCGCCTGAGGTGCTGGCGCGGGCCTTCGACCCCTTCTTCACCACCAAGCCCGCAGGCAAAGGCACTGGGCTGGGCTTGTCCATCTGCCACGGGCTCGTGACGGCCATGGGCGGGCAGATCGAGGTCGAGAGCCAGGCGGGTCTGGGCACCACGGTCCGGCTGCGGCTGCGCGTCGCCGAGGGCGAGCACTCGCCGGTCACCCTCACCGAGCAGCCGGCCCTCGGACCGCTCGCGCCGACGATGCGGATTCTGGTCATCGATGACGAGCCGATGATTCACCGCGCGCTGAAACGGCTGCTGAGACGGCATGACGTGGTGGCGGCACTGGGGGTCACCACGGCGCTCGCGGCGCTCGCGGATCAGCCCGAGTTCGACCTCATCTTGTGCGACCTGATGATGAGCGACGGCACCGGCATGGACTTCTACGATTCCCTGAAGCGCTCGAACTCGCCGCTGGTCGACCGGGTCGTCTTCATGACGGGTGGGGTCTTCACCGAGCGGGCACGGCAGTTCTTCGAGAACGTGCCCAACCGCAAGGTGACGAAGCCGCTCGACGAGCAGTCACTCTTGCGTCTGTTGTCGGACCAGCCTGGAAGCAGGCCTGTCGACCCGGGCACGCGCAGGTGAGCTGCCGGCGGTCGCCGCGGGAAGGGACGTGGCGCGTGGTCACGACGCCCGTGGCGTCGACCTCGACCCGGCATCGCGGGAGTGCTGCGCGACGACGGACACCTGGGTTGAGCGGGTCGCGAAGGCCGCGCGGCGCCGACGTCGGCCGAACACGAGCGCAGCGAGCGCGAACACGGCAGGCCCGTCGATGCTGAGGCACCCACAGCCCGACGCAGCCGCCAGCGTTGCCGTGCCGTCACGGTAGGCGGGCACGCTCACGGGCTCACGCTCGACGTCCATCGGCTCGAGGCCTGCGTCGACCGGTTCCTCCAGTCCTGCGTCGGGCTCCGTCACGCCCGCGTCGCCCTGGGAAACGCCCGCGTCCATCAGCGGCAGTCCAGCATCGGAGCGAGGCACCACGTCGACCCGCACGCGCAGGAAGGTGTCAGCGGGACCACCCTGGTCGGCGAACCACACGACCCCTTCCTGCAGCATCCCGAACGTCTGCGTGAAGCTGCCGACGGTGTTGCCACGCAACCGCACCGCAAAGCGCGCCACCTGGCCTGTCGCGGTCGCAGCAGGGACACCCGCCGCGCGCGTCGGGGCGAGCCACGAGGAATCCGCGAGCGCAGAGGGCTGATCACGCGGCGTCGGCGCGAGGCGGGTGGCCGTCGTCGTCCACCCGCGGGTGCCGCTGTTGCGCAGCTCGAACCACCCATCGAGCGTGTCTCCGAGCTGGAGCCTGACGGGCGCGAGCTGCGCGCCCGGGAAGCTCTGCCCGACGAACGCTGCCCCCCACTCGGGGCGTGGCGGCGTCACGCCTGCGCACGTCGTCGCCGCCTGCATCACCAGGGTGTCCAGCTGTGCGAAGACGGTGTCGCCCGGGCACGCCGTGGAGCCCCATTCGCGGTGCCCTTTGATGTTGGTGCGGTTGAGCGTGATTCCGTGAAGACTGCTCTGCCACGCCATCCACCCCGCGACGCCGCACGACTGCTGGGGCGTCAACGTGTCCGTGGTGTACGTGCCGATGATGCAGAGAGCCATGTTGCCGCCGTTCTGGTTGAGCGTGTGACCGCCCAGCACGCCGTCGCCGCGGCCTTCCCAGACCCGCGCGTCGCGCGACATCAGGAAGTTGTAGGCGATGTCGCAGTAGCCCCGCGTGTCCATGTGGAAGGCCTGCGTCTGTCGGAGCCGGGCCTCGGGGGTGAACGTGTCGTTCGTCGGGCTGGCGGTGTGGTGCACCACGAGGCGATACGGGTTGGTCAGCGAGCGGCAGGTCGGCGCACGGGCCATCCACGCGGCGCGCGGCAGAATCATCGGGAACGGCGCCAACGCCTCGAGGCGCTTCCCCACCGCCGGCAGGGGCGCGGCGACAGGCGCTGGTTCCGGCTCGAGGGGAAGAGACGGCTCTCCGAGCGCCTCGATGTCTTCCACGTGCAACCAGCTGGGCGGGCGAGACGGGTCGGTGATTCGGTACTCGAAGTGCATCGACCCTGGCGGCGCGTCGACGTGGCCTGCGAAGGCCTCGCCTTCTGCGAACACGATGGTGAGCGACTGCCACGGCGTCCATGCGACGCCATCGACGCTCGTCCGCAGTTGGATGGCGTCGGGACCGTGGGCATCCATCATCACGCCGACTCGCACGAACGGGCCGTGCGCGTGTGTCATGCCGCTGAGCCCGCCGGGCGACTGAATCGACCCCGTGTCGTCGGGCTCCTTCCTTCCGTCGGCACAGGCCGCGATGAGACTGACGACGAGGCAACCGAGCGCGATGCGGGGCATGCCGTGGTGTGTATCGACGAGCGGCCCGCTGACAAGGTGTACACTGCAGTGAACGTCACCTGAGGGAGACGCAGAGACGGGCTCTCGGACCGGACTCTGCCCGGGGTGAAGAGGGGCATCACCAGAGGCGCGCTCGAGGTGGTGGACGGGTGGAGTGACTCAGAGCTGGCCGCAGGGAATCCACGGCGAGCGGTGGTGCTTGTCGTGGTGCAGGAAGCTCGAGACGACGGCGCTCTTCGTCCACTCGAGCCATCGCGCGATGGTGACGAGCACCCGCGGCGGACGGTGCGGCAGATGAGAGGCCCACGCCGACGCGGTGAGCTGCATCACGACGTTCACGACGACCCACGCGGCGCCGACCGTCGTGCGAGTGGTGAGCGCGAAGGCCGTCATCGTGACCGCGACGAGCGTCTCGATGGTGAGCCAGACGCGGTCACCCGCCCGTGCGACGCGGAACGCCTCGACCCGGTACTGCGCCGCGTTCATCGGCCCGGCGAGGACGGCGCGCCACAGGGGCATCGTCGCGCCCACGCCTTCGACGTCGTCCGGTGCGAGCGGCCGGCGATGGTGGCGCAGGTGCATCAGTCGCATGCCGTGTCCCGCCACCAGCATCGGCAACGACGCGAGGCTGAGCGCGAGCTCGTTGACTCGGCGAGGAAGGCCCAGCGCGCCGTGAGCGAGGTCGTGCGTCAGCGCAAAGACAGCGAGATGCAGGGCCAGGGCTCCGAGGAGGGCAAGCGGCGCGTGACGGGTGCCTGCGGCGAGGAGCGCGGCTCCCAGGGCGACGCGACCAGCGTGGCCGGCCAGCGCTGAAACCTGGAGTCGTGGAGCCATGGTTCTTCCCTTTCATCAGGGAGTACCGGAACTGCCGCCGCTGGTTGCATCGGGAACCGTCGAGGCCTTCATTCAGCGGCAGACGTGACGACGCCCCCTTCGAGGACGCACACCATTCCATCGGCGCACGGACCGCACTCGTGTTCGCGCGCGCATTCCCGCTGCCCAGGTCTGCGCCACCTCGAAGCGCTTCAGCTGCCGACAGCACCCGGGACGTCGCACCGCCCCTTCTCACAGGCCTGGGCTGCGGGCTCTTCCCCGACGCGGTCGAGCAGCTCGAGGACCTGAACCTCTGGGTGAAAGCCGAGCGTGCGCGAGAGGTCGTGACGACGCGACGAGAACCAGTGGAAGAGCGAGCGCGCTCGACTTCGGAGCGGCTCCTTCGATGCCTGTTGCGCCCAGGGCCGAAACCCCTGGAGCGCCCACAGCGCCATCACGAACGCCTCGCTGCCCCGGTAGACGCCGCCGCGCGAGTCGACGACCACCAGCTCGTCCTGTTCCCAGGGAAGACTGCCGAAGGACTTCCGCGCGACGTCACCGCTCCGAGGCAGACACGTCAGCGGCACCAGCTTGTCCTGCGCGCGCAGCCACCTCGCGCACGAGCAGCAGAAGCCGCACGTCTCGTCGTACAGCACCCACATCGCGGCGATGGGCGTGTGCGTGGCTCAGGCTCCGGCCGGGCGGAAGAACTGCTCGGGATCGACTGGCGCGGCGCTGCGGTCGGCGATGGCGCGGCGACGCATGCGGTTGAGGACGTACAGGTTCCCGAAGTGCATCATCCCGAGGATGAGCAACACGCCGCCGTAGCTCGTCGCGACGTTCTCGATGACCTGCGACGTTTCGAATGGCGGGTTCGGGACCTTGATGGTGCGCGCCACCCAGCCGCAGTTGATCAAATAGAACCCGACGAGCAGCAGCCGGTTGACCGAGTCGGCGAGGCGCTCCTTGCCCAGAAACGTCTCGGCGAGAAACGCCGCGCCGTTGCGAAAGAGCGTGGTGCCCACCCACAGCGTCGTGCCGAGTGAGAGCGAGAGATAGCTGAGCTGCTGAACGACGAGGAGTGTCTGAGAGACCTGCGGTTCCATGGGTCCTTCCTTTCAAGAAGGAGTACCGAAAACGCCGCGCGCTGGTTGCGTCGTGCTGGCCGACCGGGGGCTGTATGCCGGCCGACCTCCACCGCGCGTCTCACCGGGTCACCACGCTCGAGGAGTCCACATGCCCTTCGACCGACGCGACGTTCTCAAGGCCCTGTCACTCGCCGCCACCAGCCCGCTGCTGACCCGGTGCGAAGGCGCGCTGTCACAGCAGCCGCAGCGCCTGTCGATGACCCTCGAGCAGACGGCCGAAGGTGAGTGGGTGCGCTCCTTCTCAGGCCCAGCGGTGCCGCAGAACCTCGAGTTCCTGGACGAGGTGACGAAGCGGGAGCGACGCCTGCACGACCTCTTCCCGTCCAGCACTGATCCGTTCACCATCGACACCGCCGCGCAGCTCGGCGCCGGTGGTTACGGGTTGTCCATAGAGGCCATGTGCAGCCTGGCCCGGGAGCGCGCTCCTGGGCGTACGTCTTGACGCCGGATTGGCCCGAAGTGCCACGCTGGTTCGCTCGCGAGCCTTCTGCCTCGTTCCGCTCGGCCATCATTTCCCTCGATGAACCTGCGGCACGGCCGGCCCCTGGTCGGCGTCAGCTGTACACCGCCTGCAGTGAGGCGCTGGCTGACGTTCACGTGTGGCACGGACGCCCGCCGTACTGACGTCAGGGCCGGTTTTCCTTTCAGTGGAGAGTGCCGGAACGCCGCGCTGGTTGCGCCCACACGCAACTCCGGCCCCGGTGTTCCGGTAGTCCCTGGCATGACGCACGTACCTCGAGACGTCGGTGTGGTTCGCTTCGACTTCGGTAAGTCGGTCTGGCTCTGGGCGATGCTGCTGCTGGGCCTGGCCTTCGGGCTCCCCGCGCTCTCGTGGAAGTGGACGGTGACGTCAGGCGGGCTGACGCTCCTGACGCTCTGTCTTGGGCACTCGGTGGGCCTGCACCGCGGCGTGATTCACCGCGCGTACGAGACCAGCCCGCTGGTGCGCGGGGTCCTGACCGAGCTCTTCGTGCTCACGGGGCTGGGCGGGCCACAGAGCTGGGCGCGGCTCCACGCGGTGCGCGACTACTGGCAGAACCAGCCGTCGGCACCGCCGTACTTCGCGTACCGCCACTCGATGGTGCGCGACGCGTGGTGGAACCTGCACCTGCGCTTCGAGCCACGTGACACGTGCGCAGAGGCGCGGTTGCCGGGCGATGTGCTCGGCGTCGGCTGGCTCGGGTTTCTCGAGCACACCTGGCCGCTGCACACGCTGGCGCTCGCGTTGGTGCTCTTCGCCATCGGAGGCGCTGATGCCGTCGCTGTCTGTGTCGCGCTGCGCGTCGCGGCCGGCATTCTGGGGCACTGGGCCGTCGGCTACATCGTGCACCGGTGGGGCGAGCGCCGGTACGTCATCGACGGAGCGGCAGAAGCCGGCACCAATGTCTGGCTGCTCGGCGTGCTGTCGTTCGGAGAGGGCTTTCACAACAACCACCACGCGCACCCGTCATCGCCGCGCATGGGCGAGCGGTGGTTCGAGTTCGACCTCGGCTGGTACGCCCTGAAGGGGCTCGAGGCGCTCGGGCTCGTACGCCTGTGCGCTCCCCCACGCGCGGGGTGAGGTCGACGTCGGCGCGAGCGCTGTGGACGCCGAGGCCACAGTGGAGCCGGCGCGCGCGGCCGAAGGGTGGGGGGACCGGCGCCAACCACTCGTCATCGCGCGGGTTCTGGCTGGCACCCGGCGTGAAAGTGCTTCCCCCCATGGCGCAATTGGCCGGCGACATTCTCGACTCGCTGCTGAGCCTCGACCCCCGCGAGGCCTCGACGCAGGCGCATGAAGTGGTCGGGCGGAGCCAGACGCTTCGCTGCACCTGCGGTGGGTCAGCCAAGGTGCGCGTGCCTCCACCGCCGGCTGAGGGCGGGCTGGGTGAGCTCCTCGACGAGCCGTGCTCTGCGTGCGCGACGCCGCTCACGTTTGACCCGAATCTGGGCCGGCTGCTCGCGAGCCACTGGCGCCTGGAGCGTCGTCTCGGCGGCGGCGGCATGGGGAGCGTCTACCTCGCCGTCGACGTGAGGCTCGGGCGACAGGTCGCCGTGAAGGTGTTGCACCGGGGCCTGGGCGCGGCGGCCGAGCACCGGGAACGCTTCAACCGGGAAGCACGGGTGATGGCGCGGCTCGAGCACCCGAACCTCGCCACGTTGCACGCCGTCGAGCTCGACAAGCAGGTGCCCTTCCTGGTGATGAAGGTGGTGCGCGGTCACACGCTGGCGCACCTGGTGACCAGGCGACCGTCTGGCTGGGCGCTCTCGGAGGTCCTCCCCATCGTTCAACAAGTCGGCGCGGGGCTCTCGGAGTTGCACCGCTGTGGTTTCGTCCACCGCGACCTCAAGCCTGGCAACATCATGGTGACGGCGCAGGGGCGCGTGACGCTGCTCGACTACGGGCTGACGCGGACTGTCGAGAGCACGCTGACGAAGCCGGGCGTGGTGCTGGGCAGCCCGCAGTTCATGTCCCCCGAGCAGGTGACGGCGTACCCGCTCGATGCCCGGTCGGACCAGTACTCACTGGCGTTGCTGTGCAGTCTGCTCCTGACGGGCAAGCTGCCGTACGAGACCTGCTCGACGCTGACGATGCTGGTCCATCACGTCGAGCACGCGCCCGAGCCTGCACACCTGTCCAACCCGCTCGTTCCGCGCGAGGCTTCCGAGGTGCTGCTCAAGGCGATGCGGAAACGGCCGCAGGACCGGTACCCGACCGTCGACGCGTTCCTCGAGGCCTTCGAGCGGGCGTGTCTCTCGGCGGCGCCCGCTGTTCCGAGCATCGATGAACTCCCGACGAACAAGCTGCGCGCAGTCCAGCCGTCGTCGAGGCTCAGCCATCTGCCGGCGACCGCTGAGCGCGCCCCGGCTGCCCCACGACTGACCGACGCGTCGCTCGTCATCGCGCTCTCGCCCACCCTCATCCGCGCTGGCGACCCGGGGGCCACCGCTGACGAGCTGGCGCCTCCGCTCACGACCGCGAGCGACCCTGGCGCGCGCGTCATCGTCGAGGAGTCGCTCATGGCGTTCATGCCGACGCTGTCCGACGCGCCGATGGTCCCCCCCCGCGTGACGCTGAAGAGCGCACCCCGGTCGAGGCGACCGTCCCGGTGGGTCATCCCCGTGCTGCGATGGGACGTCGCGGTGTTGAGCGCGCTCGTCGCGTGCATCGTCGTCGCGCTGCTGGTGCTGGTCACCTGAAGCGCAGGCGGCGCTTCGCAGCAGCCCAGCCCCCCGGTGACTCGAGCTGAAGTGACGTCAGGGCACCGCGCGCTCGACCATCTGGCGCAGGCCGTCGACGACTGGCGGCACGGCGCCTGCGATGACCCCCAGCACCCACTCGGGCTCACGAAGAATCGACCGGCCGAGGCGCCAGGCCTCGAGCCGCGCCAGGGACGCGAAGTACATGACCGCCAACACCACCGTGCCACCCGCGATGGGAATGTACGCAGACAGGGACGCCTGCGGCCCGACCCACGCCAGCCTCGCCAGGTACATGCTCAGCGCCATCGCGCCGGTGAAGAACGTCGCCCGAGCGAACGGGAGCGGACCCGAGGGACGCGCGGTGGTGAGGCCCAGGCGTCGCCAGTGTTGGCGCAGCGCTCCGACGGCGGCCAGCGCGACGCCGAAGAGCGCAGCGGCCGCGAGAATCCACCCGGTCTCGAAGCGCGCCACCGTGTACAGGCGACCGTCCGCGAGCGCGCGCGTGCCGAGCGCCACCAGCGGGGGGACGTCTCCCGAGGCGTGAACTCGCGGCGTCAGGCTCGCCACGCCGGCCCACGCGATGGCGGCGAAGGCGACCGTCATCGACACGGCGACCGCGCGACTCCACAGCTGCTCTTCCGCCGGCAAGGCCCCGGCCTCTTCGAGCGTCACCTGGCTGAGCGCCGACTCGAATTCCCGCGCCGACTCGAAGCGCGCCTCAGGCAGGGGCGCCGTGGCCCGGCGCACGATGGCGTCGAGGCCTCCCGGGAGCGTTGGCTCATCCGCGCTGCCCGGCGCGCGGCCCGTCACGAGCTGCCGCAACATCACCCCGAGCGCGAACACGTCAGCGCCTGGCGCCGCGGGCTGCCCAGCCAACACCTCGGGCGCGACGAACCCGGGCGTCCCGACTGGAGCTCCCGCTCGCGTCGCCGCCGTCTCACGCACGATGCCGAAGTCCGACAGCTTGACCTCACCGCTCGACGTCAGCAGCACGTTCTCGGGCTTCACGTCGCGATGGACCAGCCCCGCTTCGTGCACCGCCTGGAGCGCCCGACACACCGCGCTCGTCACCCGCACCGCTTCCCGGGGCTCGAGCGGAAGCCGCGACGCGACGGCGCCGCCCTCGACGAGCTCCATCACCAACCACGTCTCGCCGTCCTCTTCGCCCGCGTCGAACACCTGCACGACGTTCGGGTGCTTCACCTTCGCCAGGGCGCGCGCCTCGAGCGTGAAGCGCTCCTTGAGCTCGGGAATTCCGCCCAGCTCGCGTGAGAGGAACTTCACCGCCACGAAGCGGTCGAGCTTCACGTGCCGCGCCTTGAAGACGGTGCCCATGCCGCCTTCACCGATGGGCTCGAGCAATTCGAGGCCGGCGAAGGTGGGGCTCTGTGCCGTGAGCAGGCACCGGGGGCATGGCCCGTCACCACGCAATTGGCTCCCGCAGCGGACGCACGTCATGTGCCGAGTGACTCCAGCAACGACGTCACCTCGGGCGCGAGGGCGGCTCCGTCTTCCACCGTCTCGGCCACCTGCGCTTCGACGAGCTGCCGGAATCGGAGCCGCGCGCGGTGCAGCAGGGACTTCAGTTGTGGAATCGAGACCCCGTACTTCTCAGCCGCCTCGCGATAGCTGGGCGGCGCCTTCGTCGGAGAGAAGAACGTTCGCACCAGCTCGAAGTCGCCGGTGCGCTGCTGCCACTCCTTCTCCAGTTCGGCCATCGCCCGCTCGAACACCGACAACGCCCACGCCCGCTCGTACGCCGCGTCGGGAGGGAGTGACGCGTCCGCCAGACGTTCACCCAGGGCCACGTCGAGCTCGATGGGCCTCGCGTCACCGCCACGCTTCGCCGCGGTCGCGCGCTCGTGTTGCCGAATCAGGAAGTTCTCTGCCGCGACCTTCAGGAAGCCGCGCAGGCGCCCACGCTCGGGGCTCAGGTCCTGCACGACGTCACGCTCGAGCAACTCCACCGCGAGGCCTTGCACGGCATCGGCCGCCGCAGCGCCATCGAGGCCCCGCGCCCGGAACAACGCGAACAGCGACGGCCAGTACGTCGTCAGCAGGTGGCGCCATGCTTCGCCCCGCGCCTGCGGAGACTGTTTCGCCGCGAGAATCAGCGTCCACCTGGTGGTGGGAAACGCGCTCATGGAGGGCACCGTAGCCGAGCCAGGGCCGCCCGCGTGGTACGACGGGGCGATGAACGACTACGAGTTCAGCCAGGCGTACGTCGAGTCCATCATTCGCGGCCTGCGCCGCACCGGCCAGCTCGACGCCATCATCGCGAAGCTCTCGCCCGAGGCGGTCGCGCTCGTGAGGGACCCGTACAGCGAGACGTGGCAACCCGCGAAGGTGTTCGAGGAGCTCGGAGAGGTCGCTGGCGCCATCATCGGCGAGTCCCCGTTCGAGGAGCTCACCTACGGCGCGTTGAAGGAGCGCTTCGGACCCATCGTGTTGCCGATGCTCAAGAGCAGCCTCGCCGCGTCGAACCGCTCCCCCGCGACCATTCTCAAGAAGTTGAACGAGCTGGTGAAGGTCGCGATGCGCGGCATCGAGATTGTCTTCCAGCCCGAGGGCACGACCGCCGGCATCGTGCAGATTGCCTACCCGCGGCCCGTCGCGCCGCACGTCGTGAAGTCGTGGGTCGGCGTGCTGAAGTTCGTCTTCGAATCGACGAGGCCGGGCGAGGTGAAGCGCACCTACCAGTCACCCAAAGGCGGCGTCGTGCAGGTGCTGGTGGAGTGGAAGGCCCCGGAAGCTCCGAAGGCCTGACCTCGTTGCTCAGTTCTTCGGGGCCAGCTGCTTCCCGTACACGCGGTACTGCTTGTACTTCTTCGCGCCGAACAGCTCGATGGGCCGGTTGACCATGTCGTTGTCTTCCAGCGTCCAGCCGATCTCTCCGCCGGTCCACCCGAGCTTCTTGCCGACCTCGAAGGTCTCTTTCATCAGCACCGAGTCGATGCCGCGCTTGCGGTACTCCTTGCGGATGCCGAGCGCGATGAGGCGGCCCGACTTGATGCGCTTGAGCTCGAGCATCATCTTCACGAGCCCGATGGGCAGGCCGAAGGTGGTGAGCCGGCCGTTGGCCTTCTTGATGGCCTGGTTCGCGTCAGGCACCGTGATGCAGAAGCCGACGGGCTCGCCGTCCACCTCGGCGAAGAGCACCAGGTCGGTGTTGAGGATCATCTTGAGGTCTTTGCCGAGCTGATCGAACTCCTCGTCCGTCATCGGCACGAAGCCCCAGTTCTTCTCCCAGGCCGAGTTGTAGATGTCCTTGATGATGCGGACCTCGCGGTCCCAGTCCTTCATCACGGCGGGGCGCATCTTGATGCCTTCGCGCTCCTTCACCTTGTCGGCGACGCGGGCAATCTTCGCGGGCAGCTCGCCGGTGATGTCGATGCGCCAGGCGAACAGGTCTTTCACCTTCGCGTAGCCGGCAGCCTCGGTGAGCGCGAGGTAGTACTTCGGCGTCCACGGCATGAGGATGGCGGGCGCGTGCTCGAAGCCCTCGAGCAAGAAGCCCCACTCGTTGTTCGACGACGGATTGGCGGGCCCGAGAATCTCGTGGTGGCCACGCGCCTTCACCCACGTCTCAGCGGTGTCGAGGAGCGCCTTCGCCACGCCCGCGTCGTCGATGCACTCGAAGAAGCCGAACCAGCCGATGCGCGTGCCGTGAAACTCGTTGTAGCGGGGGTCGTCGATGGCGGCGATGCGGCCGACGATGTTGCCGGCGCGGCGCGCGAGGAACAGCTGCATCGTGCCGAACTTGAACCAGGGGTTCTTCTTCGGGTCGAGCATCAGCTCGCGCTCCATCACCAGCGGCGGCACGAAGGCCGTCTCGTTCTTGTAGAGCTCGTACTGGAAGAGAATGAACGCCTTCTTGTCGGCAGCGGTGGTGACGGGCGTGATGGTGACGTCTGCGGCCGCGACGGCGAGAGGAACGGTCGAAGCGGCAGGAACAGCGGCTTCGGGAGCAGGCGTCGACATGGTGGCCTCCGGGGTACAGCGACGTCGCGGCTCTTAGGGGATGGCGACACGGTGAGTCAAACGAGCGGTCGAGTGACAGCTGCCCGTGAGGTCTTCCCGTCACGCTGCCTTCGTCGCCTTGCTGTCGTGCGGAGCTCGTCCCCAACGACCAGCTGCGCTCGCTGCTCTCCCTGAAGATGGCGGGCCCGCAGCCGGCAGGGTGTGGCGGCGTGATGCCTCGTGGCGCCAGCGTGATGTCCCCTGCGCCGCCGAACCAGGTCGTCACCGTCGGCACGGGCTTCGCCTGGGCGCGCCGAACGACTGACGATGGCATCACAGCGCGGCTCGGAATATGGCGCGGCGCCATGAGCGCGGTCCCTCTCAAGAACTTCCTCAAGCTGCTGGTCCTCGACCAGAAGGCGTCGGCCACCTTCTACGAGACGCTCGGCTTCACCCGCGTCGGGGCCGATGGCACCTTCCTTCACCTGCGCTGGCAGGACAGTGGAGACGTACTGCTCGTCGCGACGCCGACCGGTGTGCACATCGACGCGAAGCGCGGGTACGGCGTGTTGATCTGCTTCACGAGCGAGACCGACGTCGACGTGCTGGCCGAGCGCGCGAAGTCGATGAACGCGCCGACCCAGGGCCCCGAGGTGCAGCCGTGGCACACGCGCGACCTCATCGTGACCGACCCCGACGGCTATCGGCTCAACTTCGTGCAGCCGGCGTGATTCATCCCCTCGCGAGCAGGGCTCGGCGAGCGTGCTGGTGAGCGTGAGCATCGACGCGCACCGCGTCCCGGTCCGGCCTTGACGCCACGACGTCGGCATTTTCGAAGCCCGGTTTGCAGGCACGCGTGGCATGAGCGCCGGCGTGCGACGCGCCCGGGTCCTCGAGCTCATCTTCTTCGCCACTGGCTTCAGCGCGCTGCTGCTGCAGGTCGTCTGGCAACGCATCATCTCGCTCCACGCTGGCGTCGACCTCGTGGCGAGCACCACCGTCGTCGCGGCCTTCATGGGCGGCCTGGGGCTCGGCAACCTGCTCGGCGGCACCGTCGCCGACCGCCTCAGTCCACGCGCCACGCTGGTGGCGTACGCGGGCTCGGTCGCCCTCATCGGCGTCTACGGGCTGGTGAGCCCCACGCTGCTCTCCGACGGCTATCGAAGCGTCGCCCCAGCGCTGACCAGCACGGCGAGCACCTTCCTCTTCAACCTCGCCGTGCTGGCGCTCCCCACGACGCTGATGGGCGTGTCGCTGCCGCTGCTCGCGCGGGGCGTGGTGTCATCCATCGACGACGCGGCACACCGGCTCGGTCGGCTCTACGCCATCAACACCTTCGGGGCAGCGCTCGGCGCAGCGCTCTCGGGCTGGTACCTGTTGGGCACGTTCGGCTTCGTGACGAGCCTTCGCCTGGCGTCGACGTTGTACCTGCTCGCGGCGGTCGCGACGCTGATGCTCTGGCGAACCGCGACGGATGCCGCGAGTGAGACGAAGCCAGCGCCTGCCACGGGCCCGGACCCTGCCGTGCGCTGGTACGTCGCGTATGCCCTCACGGGCGCCGTGGCGCTCGGCCTCGAGGTCGTCTTCCTGCGCCTCGTCGACGGCTTGATGCGCTCGAACGCGTACACCTTCGCGCACGTGTTGACGGTGTACCTGGTGTGCTTCGCCGCGGGCTCGGCGGTGGGCTCACGGCTGGTCGGGCGCACGTCGCAGCCGGGGCGGACCTTCCTGTTGCTCCAGTTGGGCATCGGGGCGAGCGCGCTGCTCGGCCTGCTGGTGATGGTGGACGTGCCGATTCCAGCGCTGCGCGGAATGTTCGAGAGCTACTTCGCCTCGGACGGCTACCTCGCCACCGGCCCGTCGATGCCCGAGACGGCGCGCGCGGCCGGCAAGTTCGCGTTCGTCTTCCTGCTCGGGCCGCTCACCGTGATGGGGTTGCCGGTGCTGCTGATGGGCGTCGCGTACCCGTTCGTGCAGGCCGAGGTGAGCCGCGAGTTGTCACGTCTCGGACGCGGCACGGGGCGGCTGATGTTCGCGAACATCGTCGGAAACGTGGTGGGCACGCTGGTGGTGAGCTTCGTGCTGCTCGGCGCGCTGGGGAGCGCCGGCACCTTGCGGCTGCTCGCGGCGCTCTGCGTGCTGCTCGGCCTGGTGGGTCTGCTCGGCTTCCGGGCCTCGGCGCGGCCGGCTCGAGCGTGGCTCGCGGCGGCGGTCGTCGCGTTGGTCGCCGTCGCGGTGTTCCCCTCGAACGAGCGGCTCTGGGCGTTCTTCCACTCGGCGAAGCTGGACGATTTCGTGCTCGTCGAGGAGCGCTCCTGCGTCAACGCGTGGGTCACCAAAGAGCAGGGCGAGCAGGTGCTGTTCCTCAACGCCACGAGCCAGAACGGCTGGCCGTACGACGACTTCCACGTCGTCATCGGCGTGGTGCCGGCGTTGGTGCACCCGGCTCCGAAGCGCGCGCTCGCGGTCGGGCTCGGCGCGGGGAGCACCGCGTGGGGCCTGCTGCAGGACCGCCGCCTGGAGCGCGTGGAGTGCGTCGAGATTTGCGGTGGGGAGATCGACCTGATCTCGCAGCTGGCGAAGGACAGGTCGTCGACCGAGAGCAGACAGTTGCTCGAGGACCCGCGCTCGAAGCTCATCGTCGGAGACGGGCGCAAGCACCTGCTGACCGCGACCGAGCCGTGGGACGTCATCGCCGTCGACGCGATGCGCCCCAACGGAGCGTCTGCCGGCAACGTGTACAGCCTCGAGTTCTACGAGCTCGTCGCCGCGCACCTCGCGCCTGGCGGTCTCTTCGCGCAGTGGGTGCCGACGCCGCGCGTGTTGACGACGGTGAAGCAGGTCTTCCCGCACGTCCTGGTGATGGAGGTGCCGGGCGGCCGCGGTGTGTTCCTGCTGGCGTCGGCGACGGCGCTCCCGTTCGACCGGGAGACGCTCACCCAGCGATTGATCGCCAGCGCCGAGTCGTTCTCGGAGACGCAGCGTCGCTCGGTGCTCGAGTTCGCCGCGACGACGCAGCCGAAGGTGGAGCGCGCCGGTGAAGCCGCGCCCGCCGTCGCGCCGAGTGAGGTGAACACCGACCTGTTCCCGAGGGACGAGTACTTCTTGAACTCGAATTGACCGAGCGGAGCGCCCTCAGGGAGTACAGGGGAGCGAGCGCAGCTCCGTGACTCGCCCGTCGAACCAGAACACCAGCAGACCGCCAGACCTCGCGTGGAGCAGTCCTCCCCGTTCAGGCGAAGCCCCGAAGGCACGAGACACGACGGGGCTCCACTGCGGTGAGCGCCCTGGCGAGCGCAGGGTCTACGTCTCGGGAAGTGGTGAGTTCGAGAATGGCCAGACGAGTTTCTCCGAGGCCGCCGAGAGGCCCGGGCAGAGCAGCAGTGCGACGAGGGTCATCCGCTGAGCGAACATGGACACAGCGTAGGGCGAGACCGGGTCGGCAGGTCGTCAGAAGCGGAGCGAGGCCGAGATGGCGGCGCCTCCGGGCAGCGGGACGATGGCCACGGCGGGCGCAGGCGTGTCGAGGATGAGGGCCACGACGCCGCCTGCGAGCAGCACGGCGCCGCCAATGAAGCCGACGAGCGAAAGGTTCGAGGCCGTCTTCACGCGGTTGTCGAGGAGCGCCAGGGAGGCAGCTTCAGCCGCGGCGGGAACCCCGTAGGCGTTCACGAGGGTCCGCGCGTCAGACGCGATGAGCTGCTGTCCGAGCCCGAACGTCGCCAATCCGATACCTGCGCCGATGAGCCCGACCCCGAGTCCGGACAGCCACGACCGCGACGTCGGCGGCGCTGCAACGGCCTGGGTGGCGAGGAGGACCGCGAGGACGAACGAGAGCCGACGCATGGTGTGGGTCGCTAGCATGGAGCGACTTCAGGGGTAGGCGATTCGAAGGTCAAACCCGGCGAGGTACACGACCCCGACGCTGGCTCCAAGCTGGACGACGCGGAAGTACGTCGAGCCTCCGAGGTCGACGGTCCCGACCGGAGTCCAGTTGGTCGACAGACTCGCGCTCGTGCAGGTGGCTGGATTCGTCGTTCGGGAGATCTGCACCAGGCTGCCCGACACCCACGCGCCCCAGTGCCCGCCGGCAGTCCGGTTCGCGACCGTGAAGCCAGAACCCGGAGCAGCAACCGTCGTGTACGAGACGCCAGTCACGCTTCCAAGCACGGTGCTCGGCGTTGCCGAACTCCGCGCTCGGCGGCCGGAGCTCGAGTCGAACGAGTAGATGAGGCACCCAGTGTTCGACACCGCTCCGGAGACCGTTCGAAGAACCGTCGACTGCACCCCGTCGGCAATGGTGCCTTCATCAAAGATGCAGGTCCTGTTGCCGCTCAGGTCATTCGCACATCGGCGGTGCGAGGCAGCGAGGCTTGCGCCGTTGTAGCTGAGGCTGACCCACTGACGACCAGACGGAATGACCTTCGCATGAGGGTACGCGAGCGAGACGCTGACAGGATTCCGGCTGTACGTCTGCCCGATCAAGAGCCCCACGGCAGCGCTTCCATCCGTCGCCTCGATGGGCGGTGAAACGATGGGAAGTCCGCCGGGGTCAGTCGCAGCACCATCGTCGACGCTCATCGCTCGGAAGTTCGCGGCCAAGGTGCTCGGCAACACCCCCTGCCCATTGATGGCCCTGGTCCGCACCACGTTCAAACCAGCGCCAATCGTGCTGTGCACCTGAACGTGAACGTCCGAGTAGCTTGCAGCCGGCAGCGCGAGGCCGTTTTGGAGTGAGAAGGTGCCGTTCGTTCCGTCGAGCGCCGACGTCGTCGCGGAGGCCTGCCCAGCCTGAGTCAGGCCGATGAACACCTGACCATCGACGTCGCTTGCGGCGTCGAAGTACTGGATGTTCGAGGCGACGATGCTTCCATTCGCGGGGACAATCGGCGCGGTGTGGAAGCGCCACGACGGGAACGATGCGGGCCCATTTCCTGCGAGGTCGGTGACGATTGGATTGACGGCCATGTTGAATACCGTCGCGCCCGCGAGCGCGCTCGAGGTCCATTGCGTCCCCGCCCCGTTCCAGGAACCGCCCGAGAAGGTGAAGCCGGGTACGGACGTCATTGGCTCCGAGAAGGTGACCGAACTCACGCGCGGGTCGTTCATGCGACTCTCAGCTGCGGGGCTGGTGCTGATCACTGTCGGCCGAACCCGGTCGACCGAGAACGAGCGGGTTGCAACTGTCGAGACATTGCCTGCACGATCGATGGCATCGACGGTCCGTGAGTAGGTCACGGCATTGTCACTCGCAGACGTCGGTACCGCTGCCGACCGGGAACTGGCTGCGACTGCCGAGCCGTTGAAGTTCCGCGTGCCCGCCATCGGGTCTCCGTCGCTCACCGTCCACGTCATCTGTACGTCGTTGCCAGTCGGGAACGACGCAATGTTGAAAATCTGGCCGCTCGACGGGGCAGTAAACGCGACCACCGGGGCGACCCTGTCGACCGTCACCGAATGACTCGAGGACGTCGTGTTGCCCTCGGCATCGAGCGCGACCACCATCACCGACACCGTCTGGTAGTCGACGACAGGCAGCGTGAACGTGTTCGAGAAGACACCTGCACTCCCCGTCACTGGCACGGTCGTCGAGCCAAGGCTGACGTTCACCGAGCCCAACGCCCCAGACCCGTCATTCACACTCGCCTGAACTTGAACGGACGGCTGCGCCGGACCCCCCAGCAGCGCCCCAGAGGCCGGGTTGAGAATCGTCACCGCCGGCCCAACCGTGTCGACGAGGAACGTGCGCGGCAACACGGTGGCATTCGCGAGGGAATCGAGCGCGGTCGCGGTGCACACGAAGCTCGCGTTGTCGGCGGTGGGGAGCATCCACGAGAAGGACCAGGAACCACTCGTTACCGTCGCGGCGCGATTGCCGATGCCATCTGCGCAGTTCACCTGCACGCTCGCGACCCCCGAGCCGTCGCCGACCGAGCCAGTGACCCCCTGCGTTCTCGGATTCCCAAGGCGCTCCATCGAGGCAGGCGCGGTGAACGAGAGGGCTGGCCCCTGAGTATCGACGAGCACCTGAGCGCTCGTCGACGTCACGTTGCCCAGCGAGTCCTGGGCACGGAGCGTGATGGTGCGGGACACACGATCGAGGTTCGGTGGGAACGTCACCATGGCGCTCCAGGTGCCATTGGCCTGGACGGTCACCGGCTGTTGGCCGCTCCCGACGTTGACTGTCATTCCCGACACGGGGCCCGTGCTGTCATTCGTCGTCCCTGACAATGTTGCTGCCCCGCCGACGGCCGTTCCAGAGGCGGGGCTCGTCAACGCGAGTGTCGGTCCCTGGGTGTCGACGAGGAGCTGCGCCGTCTGCGTCGACTGGTTTCCGAGCAGGTCGGTCGCTCTGATGGTCGCGGTGCGCATCACGCGGTCGAGGTTGGGCGGGAACGTCACGGTCACCTGCCACGCACCGGTCATTGCGATTGAGGCCATTTGAGGACCACCGCCTACGTCGACAGTCAAGAGCATGAGAGGGCTGGCCGGGTCGGTCGCAGTGCCCTGAAGCGCCGCCATCGAACCGACAACAGTCCCCGCGGTCGGAACCGTCAGAGCCGTTCTTGGGCCGAGCGTGTCGATTCTCACCGAGATCATCGTCGTGGTCGTCTGGGTTGAGACGTCGAGCGCGGACAAGGTGAAGGAGCGCGTCTCTTCAATCGATTGGGCCAGCGGCACCGTCACGCGCCACGTCGTGCCGTTGATGGTGATGGGCCGGGCCATTCCGTCGCCGATGTCGAGCGTCGCCGACGTCACCTGGCGACCGACCGACTGAGTGACCGTGCCAACGAGCTCGAACGTCATCCCTGCGATTGCCACGCCCGACGCGGGGCTCGTCAGCGTGAAGACGGGTGCCGCTGCCGCGGAGCCGCCGCCCATTCCACCAGATGATCCGCCAGCAGCACCTCCCGCAGTGCCTCCCGCACCACCACCCGCAGTGCCTCCCGCAGCACCGCCCGCAGTGCCTCCCGCAGCACCGCCCGCAGTGCCGCCCGCAGCGCCGCCCGCAGCGCCGCCCGCAGTGCCGCCCGCAGCGCCGCCCGCAGTGCCGCCCGCAGCGCCTCCCGCAGTGCCTCCCGCAGCACCACCCGCAGTGCCTCCCGCAGCACCACCCGCAG
>JBBAQZ010000027.1:0-7728 GCA_040400045.1 Myxococcaceae bacterium | reverse complement strand
CCCGCAGTGCCTCCCGCAGCACCACCCGCAGTGCCTCCCGCAGCACCACCCGCAGTGCCGCCGGCAGCCGAACCCCCTCCATCCGCAGCATCATCGCGAACGCACAGGTTCGTGGCCGAATCGCAACGGGAGCCGGTCAGGCACCCTTCACTGCAGGTCCGAGCGCCTCCGTCGCCGCACGCAGAGATCAGAACCGCGACTGCCACCGTCATCGCTCGACGAATCATGAGTAGGCGCTCCGAGAGGGAAAAGAACGCTGGCCTCCCGCACGGGGGATACCATCGCCACCTGCCCGAATTCAGACGGACTCGCGACGAGACCCACGTCCCGGTTCAGGGACGCGGACTTCTGTGTCATCAGCCCCTCGTGGCCCCAGTCCTCGCAGTCGAACACCTCACCAAGACCTACCCGAAGCTCACGGCGCTCGACGACGTCAGCCTCACCATCGAGCCGGGAGAAATCTTCGCGCTCCTGGGGCCCAACGGCGCCGGCAAGACGACGCTCATCGGCGCCATCTGCGGGCTGGTGCGCAAGACGAGCGGGCGCATCACGCTCCTGGGGGTCGACCTCGACGTGGACCCGGTGACGCCGCGTCGCGACGTGGGCCTCGTGCCGCAGGAGATCAACTTCGACCCCTTCTTCGCCGTGCGCGAATCGCTCGAGCTGCAGCTGGGGTACTTCGGAAGGACCCCGGACCCGAAGCGCGTCGACGAGGTGCTCGAGGCCCTGGCGCTCACCAGCAAAGCGGACATGCCCACGCGCACGCTCTCGGGCGGCATGAAGCGGCGGCTCCTCATCGCGAAGGCCCTCGTGCACCGGCCAAAGCTGGTCTTCCTCGACGAGCCCACCGCCGGCGTCGACGTCGAGCTGCGCCGAGACCTCTGGAGCTACGTGCGCCGCCTCCGCTCCGAAGGCACCACCGTCGTGCTCACCACGCACTACCTCGAGGAAGCCGAGGAGCTCGCCGACCGCGTGGGCATCATCGACAAAGGCAGGCTGCTGCTGGTCGAAGAGAAGCGGGCGCTCATGAAGCGGCTCGGCGAGCGCAAGCTCGAGGTGCTCTTCCGCGAACCGGTCGCCGGGTTGCCGGCTGGCGCCTCCACTGGCGTGCTCTCGGGTGACAGCCGCGCCTTCACCTTCATCGAGCGCGCTGGAACGCCATCGTGTGCCGACGTGCTCGGCGCGCTCTACGCGGCCGGGTTGCCCGTCGCCGAGGTCTCGATGGCGCCGTCGAAGCTCGAAGACGTGCTGATCCGCGTGCTCCGCGGCAACGGGAACGGAGCCGCCTCGTGAACGTCATCGGCGCGAAGACGCTGCTCCAGAAAGAGGTGCGCCGGTTCCTGCGCGTGCCCGGTCAGACGGTGCTGCAGCCGTTGATCAGCACCACGCTCTACTTCGTGGTGTTCGGCTACACGCTCGGCGGTCGGCAGCAGGACGTCGACGGCGTCTCATACGTGTCCTTCATCGTGCCGGGCCTCGTTTTCCTCGGCATCGCGAACAACGCCTTCTTGAACGCGTCGTCGTCGTTCTTCATCACCAAGATTCAGGGCACCATCGTCGACCTGCTGGTCGCTCCGCTGGGCCCGACCGAGCTGCTCATCGGCTTCGTCGCCGGCGCGATGGTGCGGGGCCTGCTGGTCGGACTGCTCACCTGGGGTGCTGCGCTCCTCTTCACCGGCGCGCACCTCGTTCACCCGTTGACCACCCTGCTGTTCCTGGGCCTCTCGGCCTACGTCTTCTCGGTGCTCGGCCTGGTCGCGGGCATCTGGGCGGAGAAGTTCGAGCAGATCAACTTCTTCCCGACCTTCCTGATGCTCCCGCTGACCTTCCTCGGCGGCGTCTTCTACTCGGTGCACTCGTTGCCCGAGCCGTTCCGCACCATCAGCCTCTTCAACCCCGTCGTGCACATGGTCGAGGGGCTGCGCGCCGGCATGCTGGGCGTCGACGAGCGCTCGTCCCTCGGGCTGTGGCTCCTGGTCGGGCTCGCCGGGGCGGCGACCATCGTTGCGCACCGCATGCTCGCCGTTGGGTATCGCGTGAAGTCCTGAGCCGGACCCCGACGGGCCTCGTGCACGTCACACACTCAAGACCTCTCGGCCGGGCTAGGCTTTCTTCACTTCATGGGCATTCCCTTCGGTCGCTACGAGCTGCTCCGCAAAATTGCCGCCGGTGGCATGGGCCAGGTCCTGCTCGCGAAGAAGGGCGCCGAGGGCTTCGAGAAGCTGGTGGTCATCAAGCGCATCCTCCCGCACCTGGTCGAGGACGAAGAGTTCTTCACCATGTTCATCGACGAGGCGAAGATCACCATGCGCCTCGACCACCCGAACATCGCGCGCATCAACGAGTTCGGCGTCGAGAACGGCGTGCACTTCATCGAGATGGAATACGTCTCGGGCGAAGACGTGCGGCGCCTCGACAAGCGCTCGCGCATGGCGAATACGCCGCTGCCGCTGGGCATCATCATTCGCGTCATCGCCGACGCCGCCGCGGGGCTCGACTTCGCGCACAAAGCGAAGGACTCGAAGGGCGCGCCGCTGAACCTGGTGCACCGCGACGTGTCGCCGCAGAACGTGCTGGTCGGCTTCGACGGCTCGGTGAAGCTCATCGACTTCGGCGTCGCCAAAGCGGCAGGCCGCGCGCAGCACACCGCGACGGGCATCTTGAAGGGCAAGTTCCCGTACATGTCGCCGGAGCAGGCCGACGGGCTCGACATCGACGCGCGCAGTGACGTGTTCGCGCTCGGCGTGGTGCTGTGGGAATTGCTCACCGGCAAGCGCCTCTTCAAGGGCGAGAACGACCTGATGACGCAGCGGTTGGTGAAGGCGTGCCAGGTGCCGCCGCCGTCGACGGTCGAGCCGTCGCTCCCGCCCGCCTTCGACGCGGTGGTGCTCAAGTCGCTCGCGAAGGACGTGAAGGACCGCTACCCCGACGCCGCAGCCTTCCGCAGCGCGCTCGAGGACTTCGCGTTCAAGAACAACATCCCCGCGTCGAACTCGAACCTCGTCGACTTCATGCAGGCGCTCTACGCCGAGCGCATCGCGAAGGAGGCGGACCCGCGCTCGCTCGAAGAGGACTCGGGCCTGACGGACCTCGACGCGGGTGGCCTTCAGAAGAACGCGCAGGGCCCCACCATCGTCGAGCGCAACCGGCAGGGCGGGCAGGTCTTCCCTGCAGGCCAGAGCAGCTCGCAGCTCACCGGGGCCGTCGGGAGCACGCCGAAGTCGCGCGCAGGGCTGTGGGTGGGGCTGGGCGTGCTGGGCGTGCTGGTCATCGGCGTCGCGGGGTATGCGCTGAAGGACCGCGGCAACCCCGGGCAGCCGAAGCCGCCCGACGTGGTGACGCCGCCCGTCGTGATGACGCCGCCCGTCCAGCCGCCCATCAAGCGGGTCGAGCTGCCGACCGTCGTCGAGTTCCTCACGTTCTCGCTCACGTCGGAGCCCACGGGCGCAGAGGTCGAGCTCGGTGGCGACAAGAAGGGCCTCACCCCGCTCGAGGTCAAGCTCGAGAAGGCCAGGCTGCCGACCCTGCTGAAGGTCTCGCGCGAGGGCTACGAGTCGTTCCAGCAGACGCTCACCGACTCGACGGACCCGAACGTGGTGGTGACGCTGAAGAAGCGCGTCGCGGTCAAGGTGGGCCCGAAGTCGAGCGACATCAAGACGACGCGCTAACGCTGCTTGAGCTTCTTCAGCCCGCGCCGGTGGCTGAGGCGCTCGGCTTCGATGACCTGTCGCAGGCGACCCTGCTCCCCTCGCGCGCTGGCGAGCTCGCGCCGCAACCGCGTGACGTTCTGGTGCCACGTGTCGCGCACTTCGTCGGCCAGCTCGAGCTGTCGTCGGAGCAACGCGCTCGTCGACTCGAGCGCCTTCACGTGGGCCTCGAGGTCGTTGCGCTCCATCTTCGCGAGCTTTCGTCCCCACTTGTCGCGGGCCTCGTCGGCGAGCTCGAGCTGCCGCCGGAGCGCGTCGTTCGCGCCCTTCATCGCGGCCAGCTCGCGCCCGAGGTTTTCCAGCTCGAGGACCTGTCGACGCAGCTTCTGATTCTCGCCCTGGAGCTTCTCGACGAGCGCGCGGAGCTCCCGGTCCTCGCTCACCCGGGCTCCTGCCGAGCCATCAACTTGAGCGCCACCACCGAGCGTGAGTGCAACGTGAAGCGCCCGCTGTTGGCGAAGGTCTGCCCGTCGAGCGCGAGCGCGGTGTCGATGACGACCTCCCAGCGGCCGCCGACCTGCTCGTCCGGCAGCGTGACGAGCAGGTCCGACGGCGACGCATTCAAGTAGATGAGCAGGCTGTCACCGACGATCTTCTTCCCCTCGGGGTCGCGGGTGCCGATGGCGTCACCGCCGAGGAACCAGCCCATGGCGTGGCGCGGCGTCTTCCAGTCGTTCGCCTGCATCTCGGTGCCGTCGGCGTTGAACCAGACGAGGTCGTGGAAGTGGGAATCCTCGAGGGTCTCGCCGAGGAAGAAGTTCCGGCGTTGGAGCACCGGCTGCCGTCGCAGCTGCGCGAGGCGGCGCACGAAGGAGAGGTGCTCGGCGGCCTGGGGCGTGAGGTTCCAGTCGTGCCAGAGCAGCTCGTTGTCCTGGCAATAGGTGTTGTTGTTGCCCTGCTGGGTGCGGCCGAGCTCGTCGCCGGCGTTGAGCATCGGCGTGCCGACCGAGAGGAAGAGGGTCGCGAGGAAGTTGCGTTGCTGACGGGCGCGCAGCGCGTTGATGGCCGGGTCGCTGGTCGGGCCCTCGACGCCGCAGTTCCACGAGTGGTTCGCGTCGTTCCCGTCGCGGTTGTCTTCGAGGTTCTGCGCGTTGTGCTTCTTCGAGTAGCTGACGAGGTCCTTGAGCGTGAAGCCGTCGTGGGCGGTGACGAAGTTGATGCTCGCCGTCGGGCGCCGGCCCGAGGCCTTGAACAGGTCGGAAGAGCCGGTGAGGCGATAGCCCAGCTCGGCGGCCTGCCACGGGTCTCCCTTCCAGAAGTGGCGAATGCTGTCGCGGTAGCGGTCGTTCCACTCGGCGAAGAGCGGTGGGTACTGGGCGAGCCGGTAGCCTTCGGCGCCGAGGTCCCACGGCTCTGCGATGAGCTTCACGCGCGAGAGCACCGGGTCCTGGTGAATCGCCTGGAGGATGGGAGCCGCGGCCGAGAAGTCGCCATGCCCCGTGCGGGCCAGCGTGGTGGCGAGGTCGAAGCGGAAGCCGTCGACGTGGAACTCGGTCACCCAGTGGCGCAGCGAATCGAGCACCAGCTTCAGCGCCCACGGGTTGCTCAGGTTGAGGCTGTTCCCGCAGCCGGTGAAGTCACGGTACTTCGCGCGCTCTGCGTCCTGCAGCCAGTAGTAGGCGCGGTTGTCGAGGCCCTTCCAGCTCAGCATCGGCCCGAGGTGGTTGCCTTCGCAGGTGTGGTTGGGCGCGACGTCGAGAATCACCTCGAGCCCGGCCGCGTGGAGCGCCTTCACCATCATCTTGAACTCGCGAACGGCGCCCGGCCCGGTGGGGCTCGCGAAGCGTTGGTCCGGGGCGAAGAAGCCGAGCGTGTTGTAGCCCCACGCGTTGGTGAGCCCCTTCTCGACGAGGAACCCTTCGGGCACCAACTCCTGCACCGGCAGCAGCTCGACCGAGGTGACGCCGATGGACTTCAGGTGCTCGGTGACGGCGGGGTGCGCGAGGCCGAGGTAGCTGCCTCGATGTTGGGGGGGCACGTCGGGGTGGCGGGCGGTGAGGCCCTTGAGGTGCGCCTCGTAGATGACGGTGCGACGCCAGATGACCTCGGGTCGCTTCTCGCCGCCCCAGTCGAAGTCGTCGTGAACCACGAGGCTTCGCGGCACGAACGGCGCGGAGTCGTGCGCGTCGAGCCCGCCGTGCTTCGTCGGGTGAATCGGGCCGGCGTGTCGCACGTGCCCGTGAAACGCGCGCGCGTAGGGGTCCATCAACAGCTTGAACGGGTTGAAGAGCAGACCCTCGGCCGGGTTCCAGGGCCCATGGGCGCGATAGCCGTACGCCGCGCCGGGCCTCAGGCCGGGCACGTAGCCGTGCCAGACCGAGTTCGTCGTTTCGGTCAACGTCAACGGGTGCTCGACGCCGGCGTCATCGAAGAGGCAGAGGTCGACGCCAGTGCCGCCTGCGTAGACGGCGAAGTTCACGCCGCTGCCGTCGAAGGTGGCGCCGAGCGGGTAGGGGACGCCGGGCTTCAGGGAGTACGCGCTCAAGACGAAGGTGACTGTACCGCACCACCCGCGCGGTGTTCGTCTCAAGAGGACGTGCGCCGGCGTCGTCGAACGCGTTCCGGGAGCGAGCTGGCGGCTCAACACCGCGCCGTGGCGGTCGCGCGCTCCTGCTTCGCAGGATGCTGCAGGTCAGGCGAAGGTGAAGCCGGGCGTCACCATCGACCGGGCGCGGGGGGGGGCACTGACCCTGGGCGGCCTGCGACTTCAGCTCCGTGCGGCTGAGGTTTGTTGACATGCGATGGTGCGCTGGCCGCGTTGCTCGAGGCAGGCATGGCCATGCGGCAAGCCCATCACATTCCCGTGGATGGACCAGGTTGGGGGCGAGACTGGTACCGCGATTCGCTGCCGAAAGTCGCTCCGCGGTTTGTTCTGTTATTGCGACCGGGCTTCGGGGGCGGCGTCACGAGGTTCTCGCGCTCGATGGCTTGTGACAGCCTTGCTTCGCAGAAGTGTGGCTCGCCTGTCAGGTGTTGTTGCTGACGCAGTGCAACCCCGACGAGTTCAGGCAGCAATTCATCGTCGAGTGACATGTGCTTCCGCTCATTGACATTGCGACCCCGGCACGGTCGACATGCATGAGCCACTGCAGCACGGGAGCATCCCCTGGATGCACGGCATGCCCGCCTGCACACAACCGCTGCAGTCGACGGTGACATTGTTGACGTTCATGTTCATCACGGTACCGGTGCCATTGAGGACTCGGCACATCGGGCTCGGCTCTGGCGGCGGCGTGGCGACAGTGACGTTGTACGGCTGGCCATTCGCAAGCGGTGTCGGGAACGTGAAGGAGCCATTCATCATCGGCGAAAAGGGAGGACTCCCGGCGTCGTTGAGCGACAGCGCGAGCACGGAGCCCATCAGGCCGCTCACCGTGCCGCCGACCGTGTACGTGTTTATGTTTGACCTGCATACCACCGTGACGTTCGTCACGTTGGCGTTGGTGACAGTGCCCGTGCCGTTCGTGACGGTGCACGTCTGGTTCGGCGGATTCATCAGGACGGTGACGGTGTACTGCTGGCCACTCGCAACCCGAGTGAGTTGGAACGTGAAGCTGCCGGGATTCACAGCGCTTTGGATTACGCTCTGCCCGCTCCCAGTCAACTGCAGATTGACTGGCCCACTCATGCCCGAGATGTTGCCACCGATGGTGTAGGTGTTCCTTGTGCACGTGACCTCGACGATGACACTCGCGCTCGCGACGGTCCCTGTTCCATTCATCACCAGACACGTCTGCCATGCATTGGTCGGCTGCTGGGATACCGTCACCGAATACGGCGCGCCTGTAGCGAGCATCGTGCTGAAGACCCAGACACCGTTCCCTGTCGGCATCAGACCGTCAGAGCCATTATTGTTGAGCCTTAGCCCCATTCCGGCGAGCCCGGTGACGTTCGCTGAAATGGTGTACTGCATGACGCCCGCGTCCATCGAACCACCACCCGCCGCACCGCCCGCCGCCGCACCGCCCGCCGCCGCACCGCCCGCCGCCGCACCGCCTGCCGCCGCACCGCCTGCCGCCGC
>JBBAQZ010000026.1:0-109517 GCA_040400045.1 Myxococcaceae bacterium | reverse complement strand
CACTGCGGACATATTCGCTGAGCAGTTGAGCGGACATTTTCGCTGAGCAACGACAAAACGCAGGCGCGGGTTGGATCTCGCGCAGGTGGTCGGCTAAGCGGCGATGCCATGCCCACGTCCATCCCGCGGCTCGTCACCAACGCCGCCGCCGACCGCCGCATCACGAAGGAAGAAGCCCAGGCCATCGTCAACAAGGCCACCTCGGACGGCAAGGTGACGTCGTACGAGAAGGCGCAGCTGCGGTCTGCGCTCACGCAGCACAAGGACTTGTTCGCTGCTGACGCCAAGCAGCTCATCGAAGACCTGCTCACGCCGCGCCCACCGCCGCCGGGCCAGGCCATTCCCCTCGACCCCACGCCCTCGCAGCGCCCGGTGTTCCTCGTGGCCGACGGCTCCTTCACGGTGAACCCGAACGGCACGCCGCCGCGCACGGCGCTCGAGAAGGGCGACGCGCTCTTCCGCGCCGGCGAGCTCGTCGACAACGCGCGCGACAACGTCTTCGCGTCGCTCCCGAAGGACACGCGGAGCAAGGCCTTCGACCAGCTCAAGGCCAACCTCACCACGCCGCCGCAGGGCCTCGACGCGAACCAGTCGCTCCAGCTGCGCGCGTCGGCCGGCGCCGTGCTGCTGCACCTCATGGAAGGCACGAAGGAGCCCGAGCTGCTCAAGCCGATGCTCGCCACCTACGAGGGCCTGGTGAAGGGCGAGAAGGACAAGCGCCTGCAGGAAAACCTCGTGTTCCACCTGTCGAACTCGCCCCTCGCCAAGTCGGGTGACGCCAGGGCCATCGCTGATGCGCTGTTGCCCGCGCTCACGCCCATCAAGCCGCCGTACGAGAAGTGGTTCGCCAACGGCAACACCACCGTGAAGATGGACTGGCAGGTCGGCGACGAGTTCCTCGCGGGCTTTCAGCGCAAGCTCGCCAACGATGGCTGGAAAGAGAAGACAGCCGGCAGCGGCGTCTACACCAAGACGTTCAACGAGCCCGGCGTCGGCGAGACGAAGTTCGAGATTCGTACGCGCCTGGGTGGCGGCACGAACCTGCTCGAGAAGATCAACGACCCGGCGGTGAACATCATCGGGTACGACGGCCACTCCAACTGGGGCAAGAACCAGGTCGGCTCGCTCAAGCGCGCGCCCTCGCTCCCCGATGGCGGTGACGGCAAGCTGTACTTCTCGAACCTCTGCGTCGGGAAGTCGCAGCTCGATGCCTTCAGGGAGAAGTTCCCCAACCTGCAGGTCGCGACGACGTACGGCAGTTCGTCGGTCGACACCGACATCGACGGGTTCGCGGCGCTGATGGCGAAGCGCGCTGGCTGGCAGGAGATCAACCCGTTCCTCGACAGCGTCGACGGCGAGTGGGGCCGCAACAACTTCGTCACCCCGGCCAGCACGCTGGTGCGGGAGCAGGTGCTCGACCGCGACAACGACGGCCAGGCCGACTACCTCGACAAACACTTCAACGTGTCGACCTTCAACGTCGCGGCAGACACGCAGCGTGAGTTCCGGCCCGTCAAGCAAGACCGGCCACCCGAGCTGCTCGACGGTACGAAGATTCTCATCTCAGCGCAGGTCATCAACACGGCGAGTGAGTTCTCGGGAATCTTGAAGAGCGTGAACGAGCACTCCCGCGTGGTGCCCAACGGTTGGTTCGAGCCGAAGGCGGGCGAGGCTGAGGTGGTGAAGTTCGAGAAGGTGAAGGGCCCGACGGGTCAGCCCGAGTACCGCATGCAGGTCAACGCTCGGTATTCGCACATGAGCGAAGAGGGCCTGCGGGCGACATGCGTGTACGAGTTCAACCGCTGGCTGCAGAGCTCGGGTGAGCAGCGCATGGACCCGGTGGACCGGAAAATCGCCGCCGTCATCAGCTTCGCCCAGTCACTCGACATCGACGAGAGCTTCCGCGACGACGAGGTCTTCACGAACTTCCTCTCTCGCTACAACCTGCCGCCCATCTCGCGGAACGACATTCAGGCGCTGCTCGACGCCGAACACCACGACTACGGCGGCAGCCAGGCGATGGTGAACGCCATCAAGGCGAAGCTGCCTGCGTCGGAGCTGGCCGAGCTGAAGAAGCCTGAAGTCGGCGAGCCGGTTCGGTACCTCTGAGCGAGGTCACCGCGAGGAGCAGGTTCGACAACGGGCACGCGTTTCGTTCACGAAGCGCCATGCGCCGCTTTGCGTCCCGCACCCCGGAATTCACGAAGCCGAGCTGGGCGTGAGGTCATCTTCCCGACCACGCTCCTCGAGACCCTTCGTTCCCTCTGAGGAACCATTTCGTTTCCTCAATGAGTGATGTCTGTGATTCCGGTGTGATGATTGATGTGCGACGAAAAATCACATAAACGCACAACTCGTGCGCTGATCATGACGACACTGCCTCATCGTTTTCAGCCGCATACTCTCTTCCCCTTCCGCCACTGAGGACCCAAGCCCATGCCCATGCGCATCGCCGACACCCGAATCCGCCAGTTCGTCGACACCCAGAAGACGTCACCGACGCCGAAGATCTCCGACGCGAACGTCATCGACCTCCTCGCCGCTGTTGGCGATGGCAGCCGCATGTCCGTCGACAAGGCGAAGAGCGAGCTGACGAAGCCCGGCATCACGCGCGGCCAGCAGTTCGAGCTCGCGAAGGCCGGCCTGACGCAGTCCGAGAAGAGCGACCTCGGTCAGTTGCTCGACAGGTCGGGCATGGCGATGGACCCGGGCGCGAAGAACTTCCTCGAGGCGCTCATCGGCCGCGCGCCGCTGCAAGAGACGTTCGGTCCGCTCACCATCACGGGCGACCAGAAGAACGGCATCGCCGGCATCGCGAAGCCGGGAGAGATCATCGAAGCCATCAACCTCACGACGGCGCCCGCTGGCCGCCTCCACCTGGCCGACACGCAGGTCATCGGCACTGCCGACGCCGCCGGCAAGTTCCTCGGCACGATGCCCGACATTCGTGAAGGCGACATGATTCGTCTGCGCACCCGCGCCGCCGACGGCAGCACCAGCGACTGGCTCACCATTCAGGCGAAGGGCGTCGAGGCCAGCGACACGCGCAACGCCGTCGTCAACCTCGAGCGCATGGACCTCGCGGCCACGCCGGCTGGCATCACCGTCACCCACAACACCGCCCGCCCGCTGTCCGAGCCGGGTGCGCAGCTTCGCTTCGTCAACGCCCGCACGGGCGAGAAGGTCGACGTCACCGCGACCGACAAGGGCTCCATTCCTGCGGGTCTCACGCTGCCCGGCAAGGCCGGCGACGAGTTCAAGGTGTCGGTTTCTGACGGCAAGAACAACCTCACCCACGCGACCGTCGCGGGCACGCTCAAGGTGCCGGGCGGCATGGGCGGCATCACGGGCGTCGACCTGCCCGACCCCAGGATGCACAAGGACGAGATGAACGCGGATGGCACGGCGAAGTTCAAGCTCGAGCGCTTCACCGGCCCGCTCTTCGTCAGCGAGCCCACGCCAGGCGACGTGCGACAGGGTGCCATCGGCAACTGCTACTTCCCCGCGGCGCTCGCGTCGGTCGCGCACAGCAACCCGCAGGCGCTCAAGGACACCATCAAGCAGAACAGTGACGGTACGTACACGGTGCGCTTCTTCGAGAATGGCAACAAGGCCCGGCCGGTCGACATCAAGGTCGACGGCGACCTCTACGTGCGCTCCTTCGGCGGCCCCATCTACGGCGGCTCGCTCGGCGGCCCGACCTCGAAGGAGAGCATGGAGCTGTGGTACCCGCTCATCGAGAAGGCCTACGCGCAGTGGAAGGGCAGCTACGACTCCATCGGCAACGGCGGCAGCGCCGGCCAGGTGATGAGCGAAGTGCTCGGGCGTCGCCAGGGGTACGAGTGGGTGAGCGCAGGCAGCGAGCAGCGCCTGTTCGACCGCATCAAGCGCGACAGCGCCGCTGGTGTGCCGATGGCCGCAGGAACGCACGGCAAGGACCAGGCGGCGCTCTATACGAACACCGGCGTCTACGCGAACCACGCCTACTCGGTGCTCGGCGTCGAAGAGAAGAACGGTGAGAAGTTCGTGAAGCTGCGCAATCCGTGGGGGCAGTCGGAGTATGGCAACGACGGGAAGAACGACGGGTTCTTCAGCCTGCCGATGAACAAGTTCACCGAGCTCTACTCGAGCCTCTACGTCCTCAACTGAAGCGAGCGAACCATGGCCAAGCCTCCTGAACCAATCGACGAAGTGATGCCCGCGGCTGACGACGCGGTGCTCGCGGTGGTGACGCGCGTCGTCGAGCAGTCTCCGCAGACGACGTACGAGCGCTCACTCGAGACGAGCCGGCCGGGCACCGCAGCGCGACAGGTCGTCGAGCTCAAGGTCAGCAAGGTGCTCTTCGGAGGGTTGTCGGCGGGAGCGCTGGTGCAGGTCGTGAAGCCAGAAGGCGACTACGCGCTGCGCGAAGGGAATCAGGGCCCGTTCCTGTTGGGCAAGCACGAGAGCGCCGTCGAGATTCTCGGTCGCTACGGCCCCGACACGTGGAGCGAAGCGGCGGTGAAGCAGGCCGCGGCACAGCTCGGCAAGCGCTGACGCCCATCAGCGGAGGGTCGAGAAGCTGACGTCTTCGAGCGTCGCGCCTGCGTCAATCGCTGCGTCCATCAGGCACCGGACGGAA
This sequence comes from Myxococcaceae bacterium, assembly GCA_040400045.1. GTDB lineage: Bacteria > Myxococcota > Myxococcia > Myxococcales > Myxococcaceae > Xiheimicrobium. Next base: position 104,896 of record JBBAQZ010000026.1, on the reverse strand, counting down.
CGGAACGTCACCTGCTTCTTTGCCCGAATGACGACCGGCTGGCCGGCGAACAGCGCGCCGCCATCGAGGGCCCGGGACACCAGTGCGCGGCATCGTTGAGCCGCGAACTCAGCGCTCGGCCCCGAAAAGCCAGCGACCCCAGCGGGCCGGACGAACGTGACGCTGATGGACTCACTGTCGCCATCGAGGTCGACGATGAGCCGAGCCTCACGCAGCTCGAGTCGGTCCTCCTCTTCGACGCGCGCGACGTCGCCGGCGACGGCTCGGCTTGCTGCCTCGAACAAGGCACTCCGCGCCACTTCGGCGGTGACACCGTGGTCGGTTTCGAAGACTGCGACCATTGATCAGCCCCGCGCAACGCCGCAGGTGCTCGTCTGCAGGGAGCGCGCTTCCGTCGCGACACGCCTGGATTGTCGACAACTCCGACTGGGCCTTCTTCGCCGGACAGGCGGTGCCGAGGGGCGTCAGGAGAACGAATCGAACGTGGTTCGAGAACATCACGAGGGCTTGGAATCTCTGCGCGTCGCGTGACTTACCGCGAGGTCGGCCTTACACCCCGGGGAATGATGAAGAACCCTGTTCGTCACGGTGGTGACCTCGTCGCCGCGGTGCTCTCGAAGTGGAACATTCCCGCCATCTTCACGCTGTGCGGTGGCCACATCTCGCCCATCCTCGTCGGGTGCGAAGACCGGAAGATCAAGGTCGTCGACTGTCGTGACGAGCGCAACGCCGTGTTCGCGGCCGATGCCTTCTCGCGCATGACCGGCCTGCCCGGCGTCGCAGCCGTGACTGCAGGCCCCGGTGTCACCAACGCCATCACCCCGCTCAAGAACGCGCAGCTCGCGCAGTCGCCCATCGTGGTCATCGGTGGAGCCACCGCCACCGTGCTCAAGGGCCGCGGCGCGCTGCAGGACATCGACCAGATTGCGCTGATCCAGTCCGCCGTGAAGTGGGCGACGAAGTGCACCACCGTGAAGCAGCTGGGCCCCATCATGGAGCGCGCGCTCAAGGAAGCCCGCAGCGGCGTGCCCGGCCCCGTCTTCGTCGAGCTGCCCGTCGACGTGCTGTACCCCGAGGCGCTGGTGACCGAGTGGTTCATCAAGGAGACCGGCGTCGAGCACCCGAAGACGCTCGGTCAGCGCGCGCTCAAGCTGTACCTGCAGGGCCATCTGCTCCGACAGTTCCACGCGCCGCACGTCGACGTGAAGCAGTTCATCCCCGAGCCGCCGAAGCAGAACACGAAGGCGCTGCTCGACGACGCCGTGAAGCTGCTCTCGAAGGCGAAGCGCCCTGCGCTCGTCATCGGCAGCCAGACGATGGTGAACGTGCGCGACGCCGATGCGCTGGCCCGCGCGGTCGAATCGCTCGGCATGCCGGTGTGGCTCGGTGGCACGGCGCGCGGCCTGCTGGGACGCTCGAGCCCGACCCAGTTCCGTCACGCGCGCGGCAAGGCGCTCAAGGACGCCGACGTGGTGGTGGTGTGCGGGTTCCCGTTCGACTTCCGCATGAAGTACGGCTTCGGCATCGGCAAGAAGACGAAGGTCATCGCCGCCAACCTGTCGCACGAAGAGCTGGTGAAGAACCGCAAGGCCGACATCGGCCTGCGCATGCACGCGGGAGAGTTCCTGCAGAAGCTCGCCACCCGCGTTCGCCCCAGCCTGTCGTGGCAGCCGTTCATCGACGATTGCAAGAAGCGCGAAGACGCGCGCGACGACGAGATTCGGAGCAAGGCGAAGCCGAACGGCGAGAAGGTCGACCCGATTCACTTCTTCCAGCGCCTCGAGGCGCAGCTCGCTGACGACTCGGTGCTGGTGGTCGATGGTGGCGACTTCGTCGCGACCGCCGCCTACGTGCTGCGGCCCCGCAAGCCGCTCTCATGGCTCGACCCCGGTGTGTTCGGAACGCTCGGCGTCGGTGGTGGCTTCGCGGTCGGCGCGGCGACGGTGCGCCCGAAGGCTGAGATCTGGATCATCTACGGCGATGGCTCGAGCGCGTACTCCCTGGCCGAGTTCGACACCTTCGTACGCCACGGCTACGCGCCCATCGCCGTCATCGGCAACGACGCGTCGTGGCAGCAGATCGCCCGAGACCAGGTGAGCATCCTCGGCTCGGCCGTGGGCACCGGGCTGCGGCAGACCTCGTACGAGAAGGTGGCCGAGGGCTACGGCGGCAAGGGTCTGCTCCTCACCGACTCTGCGAAGATCGACGAGACCATCGCCGAGGCGAAGCGGCTGTCGAAGTCTGGCGTGCCGGTCTGCATCAACGTGCACGTCGCGAAGACCGACTTCCGTGAGGGCAGCATCAGCATCTGAGCGTCGAGCGCCCTGTCTCGACGAGTCGAGCACCACCTCACCGCCTGCGAGCGACGAACCTCACGAGCTTGCCTGGGGGGCCTTCGTGATGCCGGTGCCCTTCCGGCGCCGCGAGGACGGCCGGGTTGCCTTCGAGCTTCCCGTCGGCGCTCCATCGCCCGAGGGCGGCGCGTGGGTCTGGGAGCAGCGCCTGCGTCGGTGAGCGCTCCTCACTTCTTCGCCATCGCCCGCTTCGACACGACGACCTTCAGGTTCTTCTCGTACACCTCATTCTCAGGCGCGAGCTCGACGGCCTTCTGCAGCATCTGCTCCGCGCGGCGAAGGTCGTCCCGCTCTCGCATCAGGATGATGGCGAGGCGGTTGTAGAGCGACGGCGCGTCGGGGCTCTTCGAGATGGAGTTCTCGAGGAACCGAATGGCCTCGTCGAGGCGGCCGTTCTGCTCCATGCGAATCGCGACCTGGAGGGAGCCCGCAGCGAGCCGGCGCTGGCTCTTGCGAGACGTCGGGCACCTCGGGCGGCGCGGAAGGCGGCGCTGGGAGGAGCGAGTCCGCTCCCACGACCGATTCGACGATGACCGACGGCTCCATGACGGGCGGAGGTGGGGGAGGCGGGCGGAGCACCACGGGCGCCACCCGGGGCGGCGGCGAAGGCGGTGCCGGCGGCGTTCTCGCAGGAGGCGGAGGCGGCGTCGGCGCAGGAAGGGAAGGTGGGGGTGGCGTCGGCGCAGGAGGCGGAGGTTGCGGCGTTGGCGCTGTGGCGGCGAACGAGTGACGGCTGGTTGGAGCGCTGAGCCTCGAAGCCGGCGGAGGGAGCGGGACTTCCGGCGGCGGCGTGGGCGCGGGGTCGGGAATCGACTGCACCGGAAGGCGAACGGGCTCCATGTGAAGCGTCGGTGGGGCGCGGGGCCCGGGCTCAGGCGGCGGCGCCCCCAAGGGCTTGATGATCACCGTCTCGGTCTCCCGCTCGGGCTCGGGCCTTTCGCTGGAGGCCTCTGCGTCAGGTGACTCCTCTTCGGCGGTGATGCTGGCCGCGGGCGGCGGCGCGGGGTCGTCGGCAAAGTCGACGACCATCTTGTCGTTGAGGGTCTGGAGGACGACGCCCACCTCCAGCTCACCGATGCGGGCCTTCTGCGCGAGCGCCCTCACGTCGCGCTCCCCGTCGATGAACGACACCACGAAGGCCTCGAGCTCGCTCAGCGAGAGGGCCTTCTTCGTCAGCGACGCGACCACCATCGGAATGCCGGTGCGGCGGCCCAGGGAGAAGACGCGCGTCGGCCCTTCTCCGCCCGGTACCAGCGGACCACAGGCGGCGCCGGTCGTCACCGGGCAATCGTTTGCGGTCGATGCCTCGGAAAGCCCGCGCCGCAGTGATCATTCCCAACGCGAGCTGACCTCGAGGCCGGCCCGCAGCCATGTCGCGTCGAACCGCGCGACCGTCTCTCCAGCATCGTGCAACCGCGGCTCATTCTTTTCGGTATCAGGGGCATGCGTGGCCAGTCCACCCTCTCTCAGCGCGCGAGAACCGAGTCGGCGACGCTCGGAGCGTCGTGCGGTCACGTCGTCGTTCATCGAGGTGTCGACGTGACGGCCGTAGCGGTCGCCTGGCGTGCACTGAGACTGGCCTTCGATGGTGCAGCCGCTGCACACTGTCCTTCATGCACGTCACCCTCGACCAGGCCCGCGCCCTCGACGCTTTCGCGCGCACCGGTACGTTCCAGGCCGCCGCGAAGGAGCTCCACAAGGTCCACACCGCGGTGCTGTACGCCCTCAAGCAACTCGAGACCCAGACGGGGCTCGGGCTCTTCGACCGCAGTGGGTACCGCACGAAGCTCACGCCGAGTGGCGAGCAGGTGCTCAGCCGTGCACGCAAGCTGCTTGACGCCGAGCGGGAACTCGTCGCCACCTGTGCCGAGCTGAAGAGCGGCTGGGAACCGGTGCTCAAGGTCGTCGTCGACGCCATCTTCCCCATCACGCCGGTGCTCGAGGTGGTGCGAAAGCTCAAGCAGCAGAGGGCGCCGACGAGGGTGTTGATCAGCGTGGACTCGCTGAGCGCGGTCGAGCAGCGCTTCGAAGCAGAGCAGGCCACGGTGATGGTGACGGTGCTGCCGCCGAGCCTGCCCGACCTCAACACCCAGGCGCTGCCCCGCCTCAAGGCCCGCCTCGTCGTGCATCGCAGCCATCCCCTCGCCAAACGCGACAAGGTGTCGACGACGGACCTCGCGGATCAGGTGTTGCTCACCGTGCGAGGGAGCGACCCGCGGCTGCAGCTCGCCACGCGCGCGCTCGACCAGCAATCCACCGTGCACCTGCCCGACTTCCACTCGAAGAAGGCCGCCATCCTCGCGGGGCTCGGGTTCGGCTGGCTGCCGGAGTGGCTCATCGCCGACGAACTCTCGCGCGGCACCGTCGTCGCGCTGCCGCTGAAGGAAGGCGCCTGGCACGCCTTCACGCCCATCCTCGCCACCCGTGGCTCGCTGGGGCCGGCAGGCCGCGAGTTGGTGGACCTGGTGACCAGACAGTGAGAAACCCTGCGGCCGTCATGACCGACGAAACCGCCGCACCTGCCGACACCCTCGTTGCCCGACTGCTCGACGACAAGTCGAAGCGCCCCCGCATCCTCACCGACTGCGAGCGCCTCATCGAGGATGAGGTGGGGAGCAAGAGCGGCTTCTCGGGTCTCGCCATCAAGGCCGCCTACGCCGTCGTCTGCAAGGTGAAGCCGGGCATCATTCGCGAGTCGATGGACATGCTCCTCGACGACTTCGTGAAGCGCCTCGAGCCGTTCTACGCCGACCACCGCAAGGCCGGCGCGAGCCCCGCGCAGTTCGGCGACACCTTGAGCCGTCGCCCCGGAGAGGTCGCCGACGCGCTGCTCGGCATCACCGACGACCGCGCGAAGAAGGCGAAGAACGCCACGCTGAAGGGCGCGTACGAGAAGCTGCGCCCGCAGGCGAAGAAGCACGTCGAAGAGGCGGTGCCGCGCGTCGGGAAGACGCTCTCGCCCCACCTCGGGAGCTGAACGAGGGACCGCGCTCCGGGTGAGACGTCGCCCCGGTGAATGATTCTGGTCTCAGCTCGCGAGGCGAATGTGGCCGTTCTGGCAGACGAGCGAGTTGTCGTTTGCCTGCTTCATCGTTCGCCCGCACACCCGGCATGACGGCAACATGCCGGCCGTCGCCGCAGAGGTGATGGGCCGAGCAGGACCGCGGGCGGTCGTCGCCGGCACCGCCGAGGAGATCGATCGCGCCGACGTCGCAGGCGGCGGCGCCGCACGAACCGGCGTCACGGTCGCGTTCCGTGTGGGCTTGAGCTTCTCGAACTCCTCTCGAACCTTCGCGAGCAGCTCGCCACGCACGCCTTTGTACTTCGCCTGCAGGTGCGAGAGCTGCTCCATCATTTCGTGAAACTGCGCCTCGCGGCCGTCGAATGAGTCCTTCATGTCGTTCACCTTCTTCATGCGTGACCTCACTGAGATCGCCAGAGTGCGCATGAAGAACGCGCGCCGCAACCCCCTGTATTCCGCTCTGATCCACGGAAAACAGGAAGCGGCGAGGTCCTCGGTGGTTGGGCGGTTCCGCTGATCGCTCCAGATCGAAAAAAAAGCGCGCGAGGCGGCAAATCGGCCCGCGAGGCCCTCTTTCGGCTGCCGTTCATGGAACGGACGAGGTCGCGGCTGATGGACAGCCCTGGCCCAGGCAGCCTCGATGAAGGGCGAACGCAGGCGTCTCTCTCCTGAACATTCGGCCGAGAGGTGGAAGACTCGAACGCTGATGGAACGGCCTTCCCTGCGAGCGCGTCACCCTCGAGTGCTCTCGTTCACCGGAGTGATGCTCTCGTTGCCCGTGCTCGCGGCGCCGACCTACCCCTGGCGCGCCCAGCCCGTCGACGCGGCCTCGACGCTCTCCGCCCGCCTGCCGCCTCCGAAGGACTTCCACCGGGCGCCCGCCGACGCCGGCAGCTTCGCGGAGTGGCTCCGGGGGCTGCCGCTCAAACCCGACGGCGCGCCGGTGTTGCTCTACACGGGCGAGCCGAAGGCCCGGCAGGACGTGCACGTGGCGGTGGTCGACGTCGACGTGGGGAATCGCGACCTGCAGCAGTGCGCCGACGCGGTGATGCGGTTGCGGGCCGAGTGGCAGTTCTCCTCGGGCCGCGCGCGTGACGTCGCCTTCAACGACACCGCCGGCAAACGGCTGCGCTTCGCGGCCTCACCGACGCAGGACTCCGCAGCGTTCCGGAAGTTCATGGCGAACGTCTTCGCCTTCGCCGGCACGGCCTCGCTCGAGCGCGAGCTGAAGCCCGTCGAGCCGTCGACCGTCGCGGCCGGAGACGTCTTCATCAAAGGCGGGTTCCCCGGCCACGCGGTGCTGGTCGCCGACGTGGTGATGAACGCCGAGGGCCACAGGCGCTTCCTGCTGCTGCAGAGCTACATGCCTGCCCAGGAGGTCCACGTGCTGAAGAACCCGAAGTCGGAAGAGGGCTCGCCCTGGTACGGCACCGACTTCGGGCCGCAGCTCGTCACGCCCGAGTGGAGCTTCGCGCGAACCGCGCTTCGCCGTTGGCCCTGACCAGCCGTCGAGGGCACGTCGTCCCGTCACTGACACGACGTGACGCGCCGCGGCCTCGACTCGACAACGCGTACGCGGTGGCCTACCTCTCGGGCGGTGCGAGGCGCCTTCCTCATCTTCCTCTCCGCCGTCGGCGTGAGCTGCACCAACGCCACCTTCCCGCCCGAGACGCTGGTGGGCGACCTGCGCGTCTTGTCCATCGCGTCCGAGCCGCCCGAGGTCGGGCCTGGAGAACTGTCGCGGTTGTCGGTGCTGAAGACTGAGCCGGCGAAGGCCGGTGCTCCGTCGACCGTCATCTGGGTGGGCTGCGAGCCTGACCCGCAGGACCTCGGCCGGAGCGCCTGCAACGACGCGTCGATTCTGTTGAGGCCGACCCAGATTACGGACTACCCGCCCGGGCTCCAGCTGCTCGGCTTCGGGCTCTCGGCGGGCTACCGCTCGACGACGACGGTGTTCGACGTGCTCCCCGCGGACAGCGCGCTTCGTCGCTCGGGCTCGGTGGGCCAGGTGCTCGGCCTCGTCATCGGTGAAGACGTCGACCCGCTCGCGACCGGCGACCGGCTGCGCGAGTACTTCGCCCGCATCGAGCGCAAAGAGACGCCGGTGGTGGTGTCCCTCACCCGCGTGCTGGTGAGCGAGAAGCCGGCGGACCAGCGCAACAAGAACCCGGGCATCGTCGACCTCTTCGTCGGCGGCGCGCGGCACCCGAAGAACGGCCGCATTCCCGTGAAGGCCGGAGCCCGCGTCGCGCTCACCGTGTCAGTGCCGCCAGACGTTCGACAGACGTACGTCGAGCCCCAGCCGTCGGGCGACGTGACGAAGACGGAGACGGTGGTGGGCGCGTGGTACTCGAGCGCTGGCCGCTTCAGCCGCGAGCGCTTCGACGTCACCAGCGAAGACGCGACGAGCTTCACCGCGCCCGGCTCCACCGAGTTCCCCGAAGACGTCGTCCCCGAGAAGCGCACCGGCACCATCTGGCTGGTGGTGCGCGACAACCGCGGCGGCCAGGCGTTCGACCGCTACCCGTTCTTCGTGTGCGACCCGGCGCTGCCGAACCCGACCGTCACGTCCGTCACTCCGCCCGCGACGCCCGATGGGCAGGTGGTGGTGACGGGAGAGAACCTGAACGCGGTGCTCGACGTGGTGGTGGGCGACGTCGCGCTGGGGCGCGGCAGCTTCAACGCGAGCCAGGGCACCTTCGTCGGTGACGTGCCGGGCCTCGGCGCGGGCAGCTACGCCGTGAAGGTGCGCGGCCGGAACTGCAACGACGCGGACACGGGCCTTCGGTACGTCGTGCCCTGACGGACTCCGGACCGCTCCGCGCGAGGCGTTGCTCTTCCGAGAGCCAGCGGCGCGGGCTTCCCGTGGCTCTCCATTTCCCGTATGGGCGCGTCGGTTTTCACCGTTGCCCCCGGAGTCTTCATGTCCGCGCCTGCTTCAACCAACGCTCCAGTTGCGATGTTTGGAGAGCCGACGCCGCTGGGGCTGCTCGGGCTGAGCATCGGGTGCGCGGCGCTGGTGCCCATCGCGTTCGGGTGGCTGCCGAGCGACCCGGCCAAGATCGGCACGATGATGAAGACGGCGTCGTGGTTCTGTCTGCTGTTCGGCGCGGGCTGTCAGTTCCTCGCTGGCATGATGTCGCTGGCGAACAAGAACACGCTGGGCGGCACGCTGCTCACGACGTTCTCGTTCAACTGGGTCTTCAACTGGTACGTGCTCGACGAAGCCAGCCACGGCCGCGGCGTGGACTCGAGCGTGGTGCTGTCGGTCGACCTCACGTTCCTGCTCATCTTCATCGTGCTGACGTACGCGTTCGGCTTTTTCTCGAAGCTGCTCTTCTTCTTCCTCGTCGACATCGACGTGCTCTACCTGGCGCGCATCGGCCGGCACTTCACGGACCCGGGCACCGGCGGCTTCGGAGCGCTGTCGACGCTGATTGGAGTGGCCACCATCGTGTTGATGCTGCTGGCGCTCTACATCTCGTTCGCGTTGCTGGTGAACCCGGCGGCAGGGCGCGCGGTGTTTCCGGCGTCAGGGCCGATGTTCAAGGCGACACCTCCGCCCGCGGTGTGAGGGCGCTCGTGTGGGAACGGAGCGCCCGTGCGACGAGCCGGCGCTGCGTGGTTCTCCCTGGCCCGACAGCGCTCGGGTTCGTCCTGGACAGACAGTCGCCGTGAACGGACCGGCGTGGCAGGGCGCAACCCGCTGCGCGGCGCTGCCTGACGTCCGCAGAATTGGCAGCGGCCTCTCCTCGGTCGCCTGCTGGTTGGCGGCGTTGGCCGGGAACGCCCGATGCAGCAGCACGGCCTGAAGAAAAGGAGGTCTGTCATGAGAACCCTCATTGGACTGCTTGCTTCCCTGACGCTCTGCGGCTGTGGCGGACTGGACGAGTCGCTCACCCCGGAGGCTGCGAACGACGCGCCACCCGCGCTCGAGAGTTCGTCTCCCACCACGTCACCGGAGATGATGATGGTCGCGAAGCCTCTGCCGTCGGCCGTGAACCGGACCGAAATCGCCCTGACGAAGGACTCGTTCCGGTTGGTGCAGAACCCGGTCGAGGCGCGGTTCTTCTACCCGGTCGACCTGAGCGCTCCTCCGCCCGCGTTCCCGCTGCCGCCGTGCCCCGCGTGCCGTTGAGCGGGAATCGGGCCTGACGTGGGGCATGGGTGGTCGCGGCGCCTCGGCCCTCGTCGCAGCCCGGCTCCGTCGAGGTTGGGGCGGTCACTCTTCGACGAGGGCCAACAGCGCCGCCACCTTTCGGTGTGCCTCGAGCGGGTGCCTCAACGGCAGCCCTCGCGCGACCTCGTACCGGTTGCGGCGGCCTTCGCGCTCACGCGTCAGGTACCCGCCCTCTTCTAGCGCTGCGACGATGCGCTGCACCGCGCGCTCGGTGATGCCGACCGTCACCGCTACCTCGCGGAGCCGGGCGTCAGGCTCCCTGGCGATGCACAGCAGCACGTGTGCGTGGTTGGTCAGGAAGGTCCACCTGGCTGCTGTCTCGGTTTTCGTGCGCGGCATCTCGAAGGTTCTCGATGGTTAGCACTGACCTTCGAAGCGGTCGCCCGCGAGGACTGACCGCAGCGTGGGCGAGGCTCGGCTTCAGACGGTCGTCTTCGCGCTCGCCATCGACAGCACCTTCGCGAAGTGCTCCTTCGACACCGGCATCACCGACAGCCGCTGACCCTTCTGCAGCAACGGCATGCCGGTGAGCGCCTTCTCGGCCTTGAGCGCCTCGAGCGGCACCACGCTCGCGAACTTCTCGACGAAGCCGACCGTCACCATCACCCAGGTCGGCGCGTCCTGCTTGCTGGCCTCGTCGTAGTACTCGCTCTTGCGGTCGAACTGCGTCGGGTCGGGAATCGCCGGGCCCACCACCTTCGCCACGCCGGCCACGCCCGAGGGCTCGGCGTTCGAGTGGTAGTAGAGCACGAGGTCGCCGACCTGCATGTCGTCGCGCATCGAGTTGCGCGCCTGGTAGTTGCGCACGCTGTCCCAGCCCGTCTTCTTCTCTCGCTTCAGGTCGTCGATGGAGAAGACATCAGGCTCGCTCTTCATCACCCAGAATCGCATGCGCGCCGAATACCCGGAGCGCGAGAGCGGCGCACGAAAACCTCGCGTCACTCCGGCGACAGGCCCATCGCCTCGCGGTTGAGCGGCGACGGCATGGTGTCGTGGAACTTCGTCAAGTCGATGACGCGTTTGCCGTCCTTCACGCTGCCGATGACGTCGACGAAGCGGGCGCCATAGCGCACCTCGCTGGGCACGTAGCTCGTGCGCGAGTGAATCGTCTGGCCGAGCGTCTCATCGAGGCCGGTGAGCGTGACGAGAATCTCGCACTCCGAAGCCTGAAGCTGCCCCGGCGTCATGCCGTAGAGCGGCGAGTCCTTCGTGATGGGGTGCATCGTCATCCACGTGAGGATGAAGGACGGCGAGGTGCTCCGCATCAGCGTGAGGTCGTGCACGCGGCGCAGGCGCTCACCTTCCTTCGTCACCTCGGCGCGAATCACCGCCACCTTCATCGTGGCGTCGACGACGTGGTTGAGCCGCTCGTTCGCGACGCGAATGACGAGGGTGGGCACGCCTTCGCGGTCCGAGATGCACGCCACCTTCGACCAGGTCGCGCGCGCCGTCGGGCGTGCAAAACGCGCGAAGGCGAGCCCCGTCACCATCGCGTTCGTGAAGAGGCTGGTGAGCGCCTCGGCCGTCATCAAGATCTCGGCCGCGGTGCTCTGCGGGTACATGCTCCCGTAGCCGATGGTGCCGAAGGTGTGGATGCTGAAGAAGAAGTGGTCTCGGAAGCTGTTCGGGTCTGCGTTGGTGATACCGCCCGTCAGCATGTAGCCAGCGCCGAAGAGCGCGTTGATGAGCAGGAAGATGAGCGTGACGAGCCCGATGACCTGCGTCCACGAGGCGGCGAGCATCGAGTGGTAGAGGTCGCGCATGCCGTACGGCTGACCGCCGACGACCATCATGAGACGTCGTCGCTCTGCAGAAGGCCCGAACAGCCGCGGAGCCCCTTGCGGGACAGGGGATTTCGCCATGCGCGCGTTCTTAGCCGCGCCGCCGCGAGGGCGTGACTTTTCACGCGCCGTTCATGCAGGTCGCCCTACCGGACGAAGCGCTGCCACTGGGCCTCGAGCGTCGACGGAGACAGCCCCGCGCCCTGCACGAAGGCGTCTTCAGCGGTCAGGCTCTTCGAAGAGAGCTGCGAGACGAGCGACCGGATGGCGGCCGGCCCGCGTTGCTCCATCACGAAGTCGACCATACGGAAGCTCTGGTAGTACGCGACGAGCGCGAACTTCTCGTCGGCGGTGTGCGGGAACGCGAACACCATGCCCTCGAAGGGCAGCTTGGTCGTCTGCAGCCAGCGCCTGAAGTCGAGCCGTGAATTCGTGAACCACGTCTCTTCGGCGACGTGCATCGCGAGGCCTTCGTGCAGCCACATGGGCTTCGCGACGCCGACCTGGTTGAGCGCGAAGTGCACGTACTCGTGCACCACCGTCTGCTCGACGACCGGCTCGGGCAGCTCGGGGTCGGCGCTGACGTGGAGTCGGCCGTCGAAGTAGCCGACGGTCTGCTCGTTCACGCACGCGACGCTCCGGAGCTGTTCACTCGTCCGGTACACGATGGTGGCGGGAGGCGGCGTGTTGGGCGCCCAGTCGATCCACGCGGCCGTCGCGATGCGCGCGCTCTGCAAGCGGGCGAAGAGGCGGGTGAGCTCCGACGGGTCGACCCGCGGGTCGTGCAGGAAGACCGCGTCGCCGATGCGCCGCTCCAGGAACGTCGCGAGCAGCGCGTCGCGTGCGGGCTTCAGTTGGACGCGGGGCTTCTCGGCACACGCGCCCTCGTCGTCCCAGCGAATGGTGAAGCGCTTGTCGTCGGGTCGCGCGCGCGTCTCATCGGGAGCACGCGGCGAATCTTCGAGTGCTGCGCCAGCATCAGCAGCAGGGACGGGCGCCGGTGTCGACGCGACTGGAGCCTCGACGGACGCATCGGCCGGCGGCGCTGCGAGGGTTGGCCGCTCGGTCGAAGGAAGCACCGTGGCGCGGTCATCCTGAGGTGACGTCGGCAGTTCGGGGAGCTCGAGCCTCGTGGGTTCGACAGGCCGGACTGGCGTCACGCGCGAAGCGACCCGCGGCGAAGGCGCTGCGACTGGAATGGTCTCGCGCTCGGGCTCAACGGAGTCAGAGCGCGCGCTCACCACGAACGCGATGGCGAGGACGAGCGCCGTTCCTCCGATGAGCAGCCGACGCCTCACGCGCGCACCGTGCCAGAGCCCGCCGGGTTGCGAAAGCGGCCGACGACCCACGCCCGAAGCGAGGGAGCGCGCAGTTCAGCCGGTGCCAGAACCCATCGTGCGGCCTGCCTTGTCTGCGCCCGAACACCCCGCGAGCCCAGACGAGCACTTCGTGTGACGGAGCGAGTTGAGCGCTGTTGCGATGGGGTGCTGCTGCTTGAACGAGTAAGCTCTCGGCAGTGACGTCGCCAATTTCGCTCTTCAAGGTCACCCGGTCCGGCTCGGTTGAGCCGCTGGGTCACTGGCTTCACGACGAACGATTGCTCGAGTTGAAGTCGCGCGGCTTTCCTTTCCTCGGGCCAGGAAGCCACAAGGTCGAGGGCGAGCTTCCATGGGTTTTCGACGACATGGCGCCGGCCGGCTTCCTCGGAGCCCGCTTCGCGAACGTCTTCCCTGAGCTGAGCCTGCCGGCGACGCGCAATCACTGGTCGGCGAGACACGTTCTCGAGGCCATCTCGCATCGTGGCGAGGACCTCAGCGGAAATCTGCTGGTGGGGGACGTCTCCCGCCAGCGCTTCGAGGGAGAGTTCGTCCCCCAAATGCGTTCGGGCGTCCTGAAACGAACCGACTTCGGAAACGTGGTGGACGAGTTCATGGCTCCTGGAGCGTTCGGCAATGTCTCTTCGCTGGGCGGCGAGCGACCAAAGCTCATTCTCCACTCTGTCGGTACCCTCGATCCTCGAGACCACCTGCTGAAGTTCACGCCCCCGCTGACGACCGAGCCTGGGCTTCGTTGGAAGAACCTGCTCCTCGTCGAGAGTCTGTGCGCCCAGACCCTCGCGGCGCAGGGCATCGCGGCCGTCGGAGCATCACCGGAGACCTTCAGGGTTCTGCCGGGCGGCCTGCGCGCCGGTCTGCTGTTGCCGCGCTTCGACAGAACGGGCCTGCTCGGGCGACATGGTGCCTCGACGCTGTACTGGCTCGCGCTCTCACGCGGACAGTTCGAATTCGACGCGCCGGCGGTCATGCGGTCGCTCGCCGATGAAGGACTCGTCTCGCGAGCTGACGCCGACCGCACCGAGCTGGTGCACGCTTTTTCACAGGCCATCGGCAACACCGACGCACACCTCGGCAACTATGGGCTGGTCTTCGATGATGAGGGCTGCGCGAGGCTCGCGCCGGTGTTCGATGTGACGGCGATGGTGCTCGCGCCCATGGCAGATGAACTCCCCGATGCGCGCATCACGGTTCGCAAGAGGCCGATGGATCCGCGCGTCGCCTCATGGGTCGAGCATCTGGTTCGCCTTGCACGCGAAGAGGCGCGACTCGACCCGTCATTCAGGGACCTGTGGTTCCGGTACCTGGGCGTCTGACCGCTCACGCTGAACGCGACTTGCGAGGAGGTCGAGCGCCGTCGTTCTCACTGGTGGTGGCAGGCCGCGCCCGACCGCACGCGGAGGACCGCGCTCATGTGTTGACGAGCCGCTCACCGGTCGAGGTGACGTGGCCGATAGCCGAGCAAGCGCTCGACCTCTTCGTCCGTCATCTCTCGCAGCGTGTCGATGGGCACGTCGATGACGTACTCGCCCACCGCTTCGCGATGCAGCTCGAGCGTCGCCAGGCCCACCGCGCCGAGCATGCGCTTGACCTGATGGAACTTGCCCTCGGTCAGCGTGAGCGCGACGTCGTGTTCACTTCGTCGCTCGGCCTTCGCCGGCACCGAGCGGAAGTCCTCGAGCTCGACGCCGTTGCGCAGGCGCTCCAGCTTCGCGTCGCTGATCTTCCCGCTCACCGTCGCCACGTACCGTTTGGGCAGCTTCGTCTCGGGGTCGGTCGCGTGCGCGACGAAGCGCTCGTCGTTGGTGAAGAAGAGCAGGCCCGTGGTGTCGCGGTCGAGCCGGCCCACCGCGAGCCAGCCGTAGCCGCGCAGCTCCTTCGGCAGCAGCGCGTGCAGGCGCTCGAACACGGTGCCGATGCCTTCGCGGTCACGGCCGTCGACGACCAGTCCTTTGGGTTTGTGGAACGCCAGCACCCGCGTCGTGGGCCGCACGTCGACGACGTCACCATCGAGCTCGACCTTCGCGCCTTCATCGAGCGGCGCCACCACCACCGTGGCGACCTTTCCGTTGACCGACACGCGCCCTTCCCGAATCGCCCGCTCGGCCTCGGCCGTCGGCAGCACGCCCGCGCGTGAGAGGGCGCGCGACAGGAAGTCACCGTCGTCCGTGACGCCGCCGCGCTCCTTGGCGGCCAACAGCCATTTGGGTTCCTTGCGGCGACGCACTGAAGGCCCGCTTGTCACTCTGCAGGCGCCCCGCGCAAGCGTTCTTCCCTGCCGGGGCTGATCAGTCTCACGGCCGAGCAGTCGCGCTTGAACCTCAATGGGGGCAGGGCTACACCCGCCCGCCATGGAATTCCGCATCGCCGCTGACGAACTCAAGAAGGCCCTCTTCCGCGCGCAAGGCATCGTCGAGCGCAAGGCCACGATGCCCATCCTCTCGAACGTGCTGGTGAACGCCACCAAGACGGGCGTCACGGTCACCGCGTTCGACCTCGACATCGGCATCGTCTCGGAGCACCAGGCCGAGGTGATGAAGCCCGGCGCCGTCACGGTCTCGGCGAAGACGCTCTTCGACATCGTCTCGTTTCTGCCCGAGGCGAGCCTGACGGTGAAGAAGCTCGCCAACAACTACGCTGAAATCACCTCTGGCGCGGCCCACTACAAGATCGTCGGCATGGCGCCGGAAGAGTTCCCCAAGCTGCCCAAGGAAGAGAACGCGCCGCTGGTGAAGGTGACGGGCACGACGCTGCTCGAGATGATCAAGCGCACCTCGTTCGCCATCTCGCACGACGAGACGCGGTACATCTTGAACGGCGTCTACTTCGAGCCCCGCGAGGGCGGCAAAGTGCGCATGGTCGCCACCGACGGTCACCGCCTCGCGATGGTGGAGCGCGAGCTCACCGGCGACTTCAAGCTCAAGGGCGGCGTCATCATTCCGCGCAAGGGGCTCTTCGAACTCAAGCGGCTGCTCGACGAAGCGCCCGAGGCAGAGTGTCAGCTCGGCTTCGCGGAGAACTCGGCGCTCTTCAAGAAGGCCGGCCTCTCGATGGTGATGCGGCTCATCGACGGCCAGTTCCCCGACTACCAGCGCGTCATCCCCAAAGAGAGTGACCGCCAGCTGCTCGTCAACCGCGGCCGCTTCCACGACATGCTCAAGCGCATCGCGTTGCTCTCGAGCGACAAGTCGAACGCGGTGAAGCTGTCGCTGTCAGAGAACCTGCTGCGCATCAGCGCCAACAACCCCGACCTCGGCGAGGCGAAGGACGATCTCGAGGTGGCGTACCGTGGTGGCTCGCTGACCGTCGGCTTCAACGCGCGCTACCTGATGGACGTGCTGAGCGTCATGGACACCGACGAAGTGGCGCTCGAGCTTGGCGACGAGCACAGCCCGGGCGTCGTGCACGCGCCCGGTGACCGCGCGTCGACGTCGGTCGTCATGCCCATGCGGGTGTGAGTCAAATCGCGGCCGGCGGGTCTGGAATCGTGTTGGGAGCTGAGGTGCCGACCTGTTCTCGATGGGTTGGCCAGGCATTCGCGCTGCACTTCGTCCGGGGAAAGGAGCTTTCCCCATGCGCTTTGCCATGACGACAGACCTGACCGTGAAGCTGATCACCACGCTGTCTTTCGCGGTCGTCCTGATGACGAGTCTCGTTCCCCTCGCGTTGCTCTCGACGCCGGACGTGCCGCGGCCCGTCGAGTGGATGACGATGTTGGTGAGGCTGGGGTTGCCCGTGCTTCTCGGGCTCACGGTGTTGTGGGCGCCGCGTGGCGTGCGTCTGGAGAACGACACGCTCGTCGTGGAACGCCTGGCCTGGCCCGACGTGCGCATTCCGTTGGCCGACATCACGTCGGCGGAAGCTGGACCCGAGCTCGCGCTGATGGGTGGCGGCGCGTGGCGCTCTGCGGGCAACGGCGGCCTGATGGGCTTCACCGGGCTCTTCAAGGTGAGGAAGACGGGAGAGGTCGCCCGCTGCTGGGCGACGCGCCTCGGCGGCACCGTGCTGCTGCACCGCAAACGAGACCGCCCGGTGCTCCTCGGTGTGGACGATGACGGTGCGCTGCTCCGGGCCCTGCAGCACCGCGTGGGCTGACCACGCGTCCTTCCTCGCCATCGCCGACGGTGCTCGCCGAGCGACCGCGTCTCCGAGACCGCACACGAGGTGGTGGCGCTGGGCGCGCGAGCCCGAGGGCTGGTGCGTTCTATCGAGCGCCCGACGACGCCACGGCTTCCTGACACTTCCGCCAGCTGAACCCGTCGGCGAGGTCGGTGCGGCCCTGGCCCACGGCGCGCGGCAGCCCGAGCGGTCCATCACCGGTGCCGTACGGTCTGCCGCGAGGCGCAATCGCCTTCGGGTGCTGCCGCAGGAACGCTTCGAGCACCTTGATGGCGCCGGCCTCGTCCTGGGGCCCGACGTCGATGATGGCGCCGTCTGCGCGGTCGAAGTCCACCGTCGTGTTGCAGACGTGCAGCCCGAAGCGCAGCTGGTCGGCCCACTTGCTCGAGAACGCCTCGACGAGCGCGCTGGCTCCCTCGAACGTCACCGGCACGAAGAGCTTGGCGTAGCCATGCGGCAACACCGGGCCGCCCTGGCCACCGTGCAACGTGAAGCGATGGGGGAAGAGGTTCTCTCTCGCGCGCGGGAGCCGCACGGCCACCTGGTCTCCAGGCTTCGCGTCTTGCGGAACGAACTGGCCAGGCTCGTCGAGGAAGAGGGTCAGCTTGCCATCGGACACGAAGGACCAGCCGACGCCCTGGCGCACGAGGCGAAAGTTCCAGTCCCACCCGGTGGCGCCGTGTGTGCTCATCGCGAGGTGCGCGACGAAGCCCGAGTCTCCTGAGGCGCGAGTGAGCGACGGCGCCTGGCGTTCTCGCAGGCAGAACATGCGGTCGCGGAAGGTGCGCGTGCGGTCGTCGGTGGCCGGGAGCGCCATCAGCCTTCCCCCCACAACACCCGCGGCCAGTCGGCAGGGCGGCCCAGCATGTCGAGCGCGTGCCTCGCGACGCCCAGCGCGCGTGGGTCGAGCACCTGCTCGTAGTGCGAGATGCCGTACACCGCGATGAGCAGCGCCGCGCCGACCCAGCGCACCACGCGTTGCGCGAAGTGCTCCGTCAACTCGAAGCCCGGCCCGCGCGCTTGGGCGTACGCCTCGAGCATCGCGGCGGTGAAGCTGGCCAGCGTCGGCCGGGCCAGCACCTCGCTGCGGTGCTCCGGCGCCAACCAGCCCAGCACGTAGTCACTCAAGAGGCTGCCGAGGTCGCGCGCCGGGTCGCCCCAGAACGAGAGCTCCCAATCGAGGAACACCACCTGGGGTTTCTTCTGCGGTGGCGCGGCGCGCAGCAGGTTCGCCTGGCGCAGGTCTCCGTGGAGCAGCGCGGCCTCGCCTTCCTTCAGCTGCTGCTCGCTCAGCGCCTGCAGCCCCTGCATCGCCGCGCCGTCGGCCTGCACCGAGGCGAAGAAGTCGATGCCGACCTGCGAGAGCCGCGCGTAGAAGTCGGGCCGCATGCGCAGGAAACACTCGAGCAGGTCGGACTCGTCGCGGAACGCGTCGGCCAGCGCGTACTTGCTGCGCGAGTCGCGGCTCTCGCGGTGCAGGTAGCCGAGCGCGTTGCCAACCTCAGCCGCGAGCGCCGTCGGGTACTCCTGCGAGCGCCGGTGGAAGTGGTGCAGCGTCTCGCCGTGGTGAATCCACTCGAGGCCGAGCAGCCCGTGCGCCGGGTCGAACGCGAAGACGGTCGGCAGGTGGAGCGGCGAGTTCTTGTTGCGGCTCAACGGTGAGACGCGCTCGAGAATCGAGCCCTCGCGCAGCACCCCGACGTTGCCGCCGCCGTCAGCGATCTTCACCAGCACGCGCTTCTTGCCGCTCTTGCACACCACCGTGCGGTTCTTCGAGGGCGGCGGTGAGAGGACCGACGGGTCGCGCGTCAGCGAGAGCACCGCGAGGCGGGCGTCGAGCTCGGCGTCGGTGAGGGGGGCGCGCACGTCGAGGCGTGGTCTGCCGCGAGTGACGGGCAGAGACAAGCGCTACCGACGTGCATCAGGGCGCTCGAGGCCCCATGACCACTCGACGCCAAGCAGCCCCTGGTGAACGGTCTTCTGGGCGCGGTTGCCCACGCGCCACGACTTCGATTCCCCTTGGAACGTCTCGGCGCTGCGGTCTTCCCAGAAGACCTCGACCTGCTGGTGTTCGTCTCCATCGGGGTCGCTCGCGTCTCGCACCACGCCCTCGAGCACCTTTCCCTCCGAGCCCTCGGCCGCCCGGCTCGATGAACGAGGAGGAGCGACTCGAGCACCGGGAGCACGCGCTCCGGCAGGAAGCACTCCGACGACTTCTTCCAGTGCGCGCGCACGCCGATCGAGTCGATGCGCAGGTCCTCCGCGCCGCTGCGCAGCAGGGACTGCACGGCCGCGCGGAGACCTGCCGCCGCGAGCACGCGCTTCACCTCGGCGTCCGTCGCGTTGGAGTCGACGGAGACCGCCGCGTCGAAGCCCTCGTCACCGAGCTGCACTTCCCTCGCGATGCCGCGCTCCTTGCCGGTGCGGTCGAACGCCGTCTCGGGCCTCAGGGAAATGAGTGGCCCGCTGGCGAGCGCGGGGCCTTCGGCCTTGATGCTGAGGTCGAGGCCGGTGACGGTGCCGCTGTCGATGGACAGCGCGAGGGAGCACGCCGCGCCGTTGACCGAGAACTCGAGCGCCGCCGCGCCACGAGGTGGGAAGCCCAGCATCACGCCAATCGCGTCGAGCTGCTGGTACGCGCCGCTGTGGTTCGAGCGCTTCGTGACGGTCCAGCCTGCAGGGAGCGACGGTGGCATTGGCGCGGGAGCCTCGCCGCACCGAACTCCCCGGCCGCGTTACCTCGCGCAGCTGGGCTGGGCCGACGTGCTCGCCGGGCTGAAGCGCGCGCCCGTCGCGACGACGCACGTGGCGAGTGAGTTGACGCGCACCCGGCCCACGCTGCCGCCACCACCGCCGCCGCCGCCATAGCCGGTCAGCGAGCAGGCAGGGTTGATGCCGCCCTCGGTACCGGCCGTGGCGCCGCCGTTCCTCGCGGCCCCGACTCCACCGGGACCACCACATTGCGAGCCGGGCATGCCGCCGCTGACGGTGATGATGCCGAAGCTGCCGTACGAGCCGGACTGGCTCGCGACCGTCGTGCCCGCTCCCTGGGCACCGCTACCGCCGTTTGCAGCAAGCAAAGCAGCTGCTCCGAAGGAGAGTGCGCTCCCCTCGACGAGAATGGCTCCGCCCGAACCACCGCCGCCGCCGCCACCGCCGAACACGGGCGTGACCGTTCCTGGTCCGCCAGCCGCGAGGATTCGTCCCGTGATGGTCATCGTGCCTCGAGCCCAGAGCTGAATCGCGCCACCGCCTCGTCCGAGGTTCGTGCCGTTGCCTCCGGAAGACCCTGCGCACCCGCCACGAAGCGGCTTAAGGGCCTCCGCCCCGTTTGCTGCTGCCGCGGTCGCTCCTGTCCCTCCCAGGTCGGCGCCGCGGCCGCCGTTTCCCGCGACGGCTCCGAAGCTCCCGCCAGCGCCACCGCCCGAGCGATTGGTCGTCGTGGTGCCGTTCGCGAGCGTGGGGCAGAATAAGCCGTTGGCGCCGACGCCATGGTCCACAACCCCGAGGCGATTGGGACCGGGCCACGCCGTCACGTCGATGGTGCCGATGATGTCGGCGTTTCCCTTCACCGCGATGACGGGAACCATCGCCGCTGCGCTGCCGGTGCCGATGGTGAAGCGCAACGTCACGTTCTGCCGAATGGTGAGCCGGTCGACGGTGAAGATGATCAGCTCGGGGTTGCCTGCGCCTTGCGACACGCGCACGAAGGGCGGGAGCGGCGGAGGCATGCAGAAGTCGTCGGCCGTGATGGCCGGCGCGTTCAACACCGCGGCGTTGAGGGTGATGGTGGAATTGCACGCGAGGTCGAAGTGCAGCGAGCCCGACGTCGCGGGGAGCTGACCCACGGTGAAGTTCGAGGGCGGCAGGAAGACGCCCGAGTCGACCGTCGAGCCCGCGTCGAAGCCCGCGTCAGCGACCAAGCCTGCGTCGAAGCCCGCGTCAGCGACCGAGCCTGCGTCCATCGAGGAGCCTGCGTCGACAGCAGCACCCGCGTCGACACCCGCGTCCATCCCCATTCCGGCGTCCATCCCCGTGCCGGCATCGATGGGAGGTTCGACGCACACGCCCGACATGCAGATGCCCGCGACACCGCAGGGGCCGGTGCGAGCGACGAAGACACACCCGGCGTTTGCGACACACGCGCCCGACGGCATCAGACATTCGTTGGGAGGTATCGCCATCGAGCAGTCGACGGGCGTTCCGCTGCACCCACCGTCGGCCTGGCACTCGTCGTTGAAGGTGCAGAGGTTCATGTCTGCGCAGTTCTGCCCGACCGCGATGCCGTAGACGCAGCCTCCATCGAGCGCCTCATCGCACGTGCCGACGGCCTGGAAGCAGGCTCCAGGAGGAGGCGAGTTGCACTCACGCAGGGTCGCGCCGGCGCAGCCACCATCTCCATCACACGTGTCGCCGAGCGTGCACGCCAGGCCATCGGAGCACCCCGCGTCGGCAGGAAGGGGCGGGTAGAGACAGCCGCCATCGGAGCGCTGACAGACCGCCGTGCTCGCTGCGCAGACGTTGGTGCCGGCGCCGCACACGCGCGCCATGCCGCCCAGGCACTGCGTCCCCTGACACGTCTCTCCCAGCGTGCAGCCATCGTCGTCATTGCAGAGCTGCATCGCGCAGTCGGTGTCGAGACAGTCGGTCTGTCCGTCGGCGTCGTTGTCGCGGCCGTCCTGGCAGAGGCCGACTTCGCTCATGGGCACTGCGAGCGTGAGGCCGACGTCGCGGACGCCCGTCGCGGGGAACGACTCCGTCTTCACCTCGGAGACCTCGACCGGGGACGTCGGCTGCGTACACCCCACGTCTTCGAAGCCGATGGCCTGCAGCGTGATGGTCTCAGGGCGCGTGTCTCGGAAGATGGCGGCGATGATGGTCTGCCCCGACCGCGCGGCGCCTCTGGTGCGCTCGATGACGGTGTTCGTCGCCGGGTCCCGAAGCTCGAGCAGCACGCACGTCGACTTCAGCCCCATCGCCTTGACGTCGATGGTGACGCGAAGGGCCGCGCCGCTGACGGGCGGGGTACCGCACGAAAGAACCGAGCTGAAGAGCAGCACTCCGACGAGGAACCGAAACATGCCCATGGCCTGCACGTTCCCTCAGAGCAGGCCGACGCGCCACAGGCGTCAGGGCCCCTGGGCTGCGAAGAACCGCCAGGCTTCCTCTGCCATCTCGAGGTCCCCGTTCTGGCGGCCTGTGCCAGCGACGAGCAGGAACGCGCTCGAGTAGCGCTCCGTGGGCGACGGCTCGGTGTGCCCGCCTTCGTCGACCCGCAGCAGCTTCACGGTTGGCCAACCGGTGCGGCTCGAGACCTCGGCGACCGTGCAGCGGTCGGTCGGAAAGGAATCTGGCAGTGCGCGCTCGACTTCGGCGTCGGTCACTCCATTCACCTGACGCCAGAGGTCCATCGCGGCGCGGGTCGAGAGGACGGTGCCTCGCGAGGTGCCCGTGGCGACGACGCCGCCATCGAAGGGCATGATGGGGTCCCTCGTGCCGTTGATGAAGAGGACGGAGACCGGGCGAGTCGGTGGCGGGCACTCCGAGCTTGCAGGCATCGACGCGACGACGGGCGCGACGGCACGGAACAGCTCGCCACGCTCGATGGCCAGCCGCAGCGCCAGGTGCCCGCCGTTCGAGATGCCGTTGACGAAGACGCGCGCGCGGTCGACGCCTTGCGGGGTGAGGTCGTCGAGGAGAGAGACGATGAAGCCCACGTCGTCTGCGGTCGGGTTGGTCCTCGCGTCACCGCGGCAGTCATTCCAGCCACGCTCGCCACCAGCTGGTTCCGTTCCATCGGGGATGAGCAGGAACAGACGTTCGCGACTCGCCAGGTCGAGCCACCGTTTGAAGGGCGCGGTCTTGCCATCGCGGCCGATGAGCTGATCGGCGTTCCCGCCGTTGCCGTGAAGGAGGACGACGAGCGGCCTGGTCTCGGTCGCAGACCGGGGCGGCGCAAAGACGTGGTACCGACGGGCTTCGAGCAGCTGGTCGAGCCGGAGGCCCTGGAAGCGCGCGACGCCAGCATCGGGAACGCCCGCGTCGGGCTCGGTCGTCAGGCCGGCGTCGAGCCCGGTCATCGCGCCTGCGTCGAAGGGCTCGGAGCGCTTCCCACACGCGAGCAGCAGAACGATGGCTCCGACGAAGCAGCCGCGCATGACGTGACCCTACCCCGTCCGCCGGCGCGGGGCGCCGAAGACCGATGGCCGGCCCCGCGCTGATGAGCGCCGCAGTCTCACGACGCGCTCGGCGACTTCGCGCCTCTTGCTCGGGATGACCAGCTCGCGTCCGTCAGGCGCCGAGGCGATGGCGCTGCGGGTCGAGCGCTCCACGAGGTCGTGGCGACGACGCCTGGACGACGCGTCGCTTGAGCGGCGGCACCGGGTCCTGCGCGCGAATTCCCGACAGGCCGACGCGGTACATGCCGAAGTGCAGATGCGGGGGCGTGGTGCGCGCGTTGCCGGTGTTTCCGACGAAGCCGAGCGTGTCGCCGCGCTTCACGTGCTGGCCGGTGTGCAGCCCCTCAGCGAAGGCGTCGAGGTGCGCGTAGTAATAGAGCGTGCGACCTTCTCCGAGGACCCAGACGACCTGGCCTCCGAGCGAATCGTTGCCGACCCGCCAGACCTGACCGTTCACGGCCGAGACGACCGTCGTCCCGCGCTTCGCGAACAAGTCAGCGCCTTCGTGACGGCGGCCACCGGACCGAGGCGCGTGCCAGGTGCTGACGAGATGCTTCGGGTCGAGGCCTTCGACGGGCACCGCCATCTGCTTCGGTTGGCGGCGGTACTCCCACGCACCCAGGAGCAGCGGCGCGTGGCGAAGCGGCCACGACCACAGCGGCGCGGTGACCACGACGAGGAGCCCGACGAGCCACCACCTGCGTCTCGGTGTCCGCACGTTCTTCATGGCGGTGAGGCTGAGCAGGAGCCGTGCCGCGCCATCGAGGGCTTCAGCTTCTCGAAGGCCGCGATGGGCCTGCTCGGGCCTCTGACGTTCAACGACGCCGCCGGCTCACACGGGGCTGGCGGTGGAACCCAGGAGCTGACGGTGAAGTCCTGACGACCTCACATCACGCGAGCGAGCGCGTTGAAGGCCGCTGACGCCGTGGTGCGCACGAAGAAGTCGGCGGCCTGTGGCGCCTCGACGGGGTAGGGAATTCGCCCGCCATCGGGAGCCACGTACGCCTCGGGGTCGACGTAGACGACGGTGAGCCCGCGCTCCCGCGCGCGCAGCTGCACCAGCCGCCGGTCGGCGTGGACGCCCACCACCAGCAACGACTTCGCGCGCGGGTCGTAGTCGATGGTCGGGTAGTACGGGCCCCAGTCGTAGCGGCGCAGCGACACCTCGGGCAGCCCCAGCACCGCGCACTGCGAGTCGAAGTTGTTGGTGATGACAGGGCCGACCAGGTGCCCCGCGCGATGGAGCGTGGACAGCTCGCGATAGAAGTCGGTGGAGCCCGCCACGAGACACGCGCGGTAGATGTCGGTCATCTCGCGGTACTTCGTCTCGGGGTCCTCGAAGAGCGAGAGCAGCCCATCGTGCTGCGCGCGGAAGATGAAGCCGTAGTTCGCCTGCGAGACGCCGTAGATGCGGTGCAGCGTCGAGAGGTGCGGGATGCCGGCCTCGATGGACGGCCCGCAGCCGAGCTCGAGCTGTGCAGGGAAGAAGTCCTTCAGGCGCTCGGGCTCGATGAGGGTCGGCGCTTGTCGCGTCAGCGTCTTGCGGAGGCCGACGTCGAAGAAGACGCGCCACGGCCGCTCCGCCCAGCCTGGCGGTGGTTGGTACGAGGCCGTCTTCACCACCACGTCGAGGTTCTCGAAGTTCGCCGGAATCGGGTGACGGCGCTCGACGTCCATCGGGTGAATCGCCCGTCGGGTCAGCGTCGCCTCGAGGTCGCCGCGGAGGAAACGCCGGCCGCTCGACTCCTTCCACTCACCGCGACGCGGCCCTTCGAGAATGGTCTGCTCGTACTCGTCGACGTGCTCGCGCGGCAGCGTGACGTTCATGACGAGGTACGCGTTGCGCAGCACGAAGGCCCGGTCCTCGACGCCGTACTCGTCGAAGAAGTGCAGCAGGCGGCGCTTCTTGTCGTCCGGCCCCGTCCACCCCGAGAGCTTCGCGTTGACCGGGTGCTGGTGCCGCCTCCAGATGGACTCGGTGAAGCGCCGATGCCAGCCGCTCGCGTCGGAGTCGACGTGCTGGCGGTAGCGAGTCAGCTGCTCGTCATTCAGGTCCGGGATGAGCGTGAAGGGGAAGCGCATCTTCAGGGACTCCGTGCGGTGACGATGAGGTCCGGCCCTTCGCGTCGTGCACCCAGGTTTCCGAAGGCGTCACTCCCCATCGCGCAGCCAGACCGTTCGCGGCCCGCCGCTCTTTTTTTGCCAGGGACGATGGTGGTGCGGTCACTCATGGCTGCTTCACACCATGTTCATTCGTGATCATCATGAGCATCATTCGAATACTCGAGGTGGCACCACTCGCTTTCCACGGACGAGTCGCTGCTGACGGGCGAGTCGGTCCCCGTCCGCAAGGTGCCGGCAGCTGAGGCTCGCGTCGGAGCCTCCACATCGCTTGCACAGATGGCGCGCAGACGGGGTCGTGGGGGGGACCATGCGTGCCACCATGATCTTGGTCATCCTCGCTGCGGGCCTGTCGCTCCTGAGCGGCTGTCCGACGCGACCTCCGTGCAACTCCAAGAGCTGTCTGGGGTGCCCTCGACGCAGTACTCGGTGACGGGAACGCTGACGGGCGCGCAGGCTGATCAGTCGGCGAGCTGTGGCGGCTCGGCGGGGCGCGACCTCGCCTACTCCTTCTCCGTCTCGGCCACCGCTGACGTGACGTTCCTCATCAGCTCGATCGGCGGCTCCTCGGCGCCGGTCGGCTCCATCTTCGCGGACGACTGCGTGTCCGAGCTGCGCTGCAACGCGAGCGCTTCGACCAGCTCGCCCGTGCGTCTGGCGCCCGGGTCCTATCGGCTCATCGTCGACGCGCTGTCCAGCACCGCCACGGGCAGCTTCACCGCGACCGTGACGGTCACCTCGCCGGCCCCGCTCGTCGGCGACACCTGCTCGAGCGCTGAAGTCCTGACGCTCACGTCGGGCTCGACGACCGTCTCGGGCACGACGAACAACTACGGCGACGACTTCTCGACCAGCCAGTGCAGCAGCACCGGCGGCGATCGGTACTACCGCCTCTCCCTGAGCACGACGTCGAACCTGACCGCGACGGTCTCACCGTCGTCGAGTTCCTCCGCGGGCGTGTACCTGCTCAGCGGCACGAGCTGCGGCTCGGCGCTCGAGACGAGCTGCCAGGAGGGTTCCTTCTCGGGTTCCACCACGACCCTCAGCGCGACGGCGCTCGCGGCAGGGCAGTACTACCTGGTCGTGAAGAACCTCGGCAGTGGCGACGGCGCGTTCACGCTCTCGGTCAGCACCTCAGTCGCGTCGATTCCCGGAGACACGTGCAGCAGCCCTGCGCCCCTCACGTTCTTCAGCGGCTCAGCGTCTGCGACGGGCACCGTCGTCGGCGCGATGAATGATCGCTCCCCCAGCTGCGCGAGCAGCAGCGCCGACGTCGTCTACTCGTTCACCGTGAACTCGGGCCAGGTCCTCACCGCGACCGTGACGCCCACGTCGCCGTCGCCGAGCTGGCGCCCGGTCGTTTCGCTCGTCAGCGGCACCTGTTCCGCGGGGCCAGAGCAGGCCTGCGGCAACGCCACGTCGACCGGCGGCACGGCGACGCTGACGTCTGCTGCGCTGACGGCGGGCACGTACTTCCTGTGGGTCGACAGCACGTCGGGCTTCGGGTCGGGGACCTTCTTGCTCTCGGCCACGCTCTCTGCGGGCTCCACCGCTGGAGACACCTGTTCGGCGCCGATTCCCCTCACTTTCGTCGGGGGCAGCGCCTCGGTCTCGGGAACGACGGTCGGGGCCTTCAATGACCACTCGACCAGCCTCTGTTCAACCACGGCTTTCAGCGGCGCCGACGTCGTGTACAGCTTCGTCAGCAATGGCTCGCAGACGTTCTCGGCCTCGGTGGTGCCCTCTGGTTCGTTCCGTCCCGGCTTGAGCCTGCGCGGTCCATCGACCTCGTGTTTGAGCGCCTCAGAGTTCGACTGCCGAGCGGCCACGTTCGCAGGGAACATCGCTTCCATCCCGTCGACGCTGCTGAGCGCCGGCACCTGGTACCTCTGGGTCGACGGGGTCAGCGGTTCCTCGGGCACCTTCAGCCTCGCGGCCAGCCTGTCGGGAGGGAGCGGAACGGGCGAGACCTGTGCGAGCCCGACCGACCTCACCTTCATCAGCGGGAGCGCCACCGTGAGCGGCACCACGACGGGCGCGACGCACGACCACCAGGGCAGTTGCGGCGGCTCGGGGCCCGATCGCGTCTACCGAATCGTCTCCCCGGGCACGCGGTCGCTCTCGGTCACGGTGACGCCGAGCGCCAGCTACCGGCCCGTCCTCTTCCTGGTCACGCCGAGCACCTGCATCACCCAGCCCACGGCGAACAGCGACCTCGCCTGCTTCTCGTCGCCCGGCCAGGGCAGCACCGCGACGCTCAACACGACGGTCTCGGCGGGCACCTATCTCCTCGTGGTGGACACGCACACGACGTTCCCCGGCAGCTTCACGCTCAACGCGTTGCTCCAGTAGGCGCGGCTGGTGAGTGAGGGAGTTCCAGGGAGTTCCTCGACCGGGGAACTCACGCCGCCAGTGGCGGAGCAGCCGAGGCGCCGCCGCCGGTCGAGGAAGAGCCGCCCGCGTCGGCGCCGGTTATTCCGTCAATCCGGATTGACACTCACCTTGTCACCCTGGCTTGACGCTTCGGCAAAGAGGCGCTTTGAATGATCCGCCCTATGAAGAAGCCGAGCCAGTCGCCCGACGCCACCCCGATTCGCGTGTGCCTCGTGACCATGGACACGCACCTCGCGAGCGCCACGAACCGTGCGCGGGCGGTGCTGCAGCAAGAGCTGCCGGGCCTGACATTGACGATGCACGCCGCGTCGGCCTGGTCGGGTTCGCCCGCTGCGCTCGAGAAGGTGAAGGCAGACATCGCGAGCGCAGACATCGTGGTGGCGACGATGCTGTTCCTCGAAGACCACTTCCTGCCGCTGCTCCCCGCCCTCGAGGCCCGGCGCGGCGAGTGTGACGCGATGATGTGCGCGATGTCTGCCGGAGAAGTGACGAAGCTCACGTCGATGGGCAGCTTCGACATGTCGAAGCCGACGTCGGGGCCGCTCGCCTTCTTGAAGAAGCTGCGCGGCAACACGAAGGACAAGGCCGCAGGCGCCTCGCAGATGAAGATGCTGCGACGACTGCCGCAGATTCTCCGCTTCGTTCCGGGGGTCGCTCAAGACGTGCGCGCGTACTTCCTGGGGCTGCAGTACTGGTTGGGCGGCTCGGAAGAGAACATGGCGAACCTGGTTCGCTTCCTCATCAGCCGCTACGCCGACGGGCCCCGCAAGGTGCTGCGCGCGAAGGTCGACGCGTCGAAGCCCATCGAGTACCCCGAGGTCGGCGTCTACCACCCGCGCATGAAGGACCGGTTCGCCGATGAGCGCTCGGCGCTGCCGAAGGTGAAGGAGCCGAAGGGCCGCGTCGGGGTGCTGGTGCTGCGCTCGTATCTGCTCGCCGGCAACGCCGGTCACTACGACCCCGTCCTTGAGGCGTTCGAGAAGCAAGGCATGGAGGTGGTGCCTGCGTTCGCCTCGGGGCTCGACATGCGCCCTGCCATCGAGCGCTTCTTCATGAAAGACGGCCGCGCCACGGTCGACGCCGTCGTCTCACTCTCAGGGTTCTCGCTGGTGGGCGGGCCTGCGTACAACGACGCGAAGGCGGCCGAAGACATCCTCTCGAAGCTCGACGTGCCGTACATCGCGGTGCACCCGGTCGAGTTCCAGACCATCGACCAATGGGGCGCTTCGGAGCGCGGCCTCTTGCCGGTCGAGAGCACCATCATGGTGGCCATCCCCGAGCTCGATGGCTCGACGGTGCCGATGGTGTACGGCGGTCGCCCCGGAGCTCCCGGCACGACCTGCACGGGCTGTGAACGCGGCTGCGTCTTTCCGGCCCACTCCACCTCGGAGGACATGTTCACCTGCGCCGAGCGCACCGAGATGCTGGCGGCGCGCGTGGCGAAGCTGGTGGCGCTGCGTCGCGCGAAGCTGGCCGAGCGCAAGGTCGCGGTGGTGCTCTTCAACTTCCCGCCGAACGCCGGCAACACCGGCACCGCAGCGTACCTCGGCGTCTTCGAGTCACTCTTCAACACCATGCAAGCGCTCAAGGCCGAGGGCTACTCGGTCGACGTGCCGGCCGACGTCGATGCGTTGCGGGAGTCGATCCTCAACGGCAACCGGGAGCAGTACGGCGCCGACGCCAACGTGCACACGGTCATTCCCACCGAAGACCATGTGAAGCGCGAGCGCTGGCTCAAGTCCATCGAGGCGCAGTGGGGCAACGCTCCGGGGAAGCAGCTCGCCAACGGCCGCGGCATTCTGGTGCTCGGCAAGCAGTTCGGAAACCTGCTCGTCAGCGTGCAGCCGTCGTTCGGGTACGAGGGCGACCCCATGCGGTTGCTCTTCGAGAAGGGCTGGGCGCCGACCCACGCCTTCTCGGCCTTCTATCGCTACCTGCGTGAGGACTTCAGGGCCAACGCGGTGCTGCACTTCGGCACCCACGGCGCGCTCGAGTTCATGCCTGGCAAGCAGACGGGGCTCTCGGGTGCCTGCTGGCCCGACCGCATGATTGGCGACTTGCCGAACATCTACCTCTACGCGTCGAACAACCCGTCCGAAGGCGCCATCGCCAAGCGCCGCTCGGGAGCGACGTTGATCAGCTACCTCACTCCACCCATCGCGCAGGCCGGGCTCTACAAGGGGCTCGACGACTTGAAGGGCTCCATTCGACGCTTCCAGGCGCTCGAGCCCGGGCAGGCCACCGACGAGCGCGAGCAGCTGGTGACGCTGATTCAGTCGCAGGCTGCGCTGGTCGAGCTCGCTGCCGCGGAACCGCGCTGGCCCGAAGCCGGCCTCGACGCCACCATCACCCAGCTCAGCCACCGCCTGCTCGAGCTCGAGCAGACGCTGATTCCCCACGGACTGCATGTGGTGGGGCACGCCAACTCGGCCGAGGAGCGCGTCGACCTTCTGGCCGCGATGGGTGAGGCGAACAGTGGAGAGAAGATCTCTCGGGCCGTGGTGGAGCAGCTCGTCGCGCACGGAGACGTTGCGCGCGCGCTGGCAGAGACGGGCACTCCCAAACCATCCGACGAGCTGCGCACGGCAGTCGAGAAGCTCGCCCGCGCCGACGGCCAGCTCAAGGAGGAGACCGAGCTGGGAGCGCTCCTGCGCGCGCTCGATGGCCGCTTCATTCGTCCCGCGCCCGGTGGTGACGTGGTGCGCACGCCCGAGGTGCTGCCGACCGGCCGCAACCTGCACGGCTTCGACCCCTTCCGCATTCCCAGCGCCTACGCCGTGGCTGACGGCGCACGTCAGGCCGAGCGCCTGCTCGCCCGCTACCTGGCCGATGGCAACCCGCTGCCCGAGTCCATCGCGGTGGTGTTGTGGGGCAGCGACAACCTCAAGAGCGAAGGCGCTCAGCTCGCGCAGGCGATGGCGCTGATGGGCGTCGAGCCCCGGTTCGACAGCTATGGACGGCTGGCTGGGTCGACGTTGATTCCGCTCGAGCGCCTGGGTCGCCCCCGCATCGACGTGGTGATGACGTTGTCGGGCATCTTCCGAGACCTGATGCCGCTGCAGATCAAGCTGCTGGCTGAAGCGAGCTACCTCTCTGCGTCGGCCGACGAGCCCATCGAGCAGAACTTCGTGCGCAAACACGCGCTCGAGTACCAGCGCACCCATGGTGGAGACCTCGAGACCGCCTCGCTGCGCGTCTTCGGGAACGCCGACGGCGCGTATGGCGCGAACGTCAACAACCTGGTCGAGAACGGCAAGTGGGGCGAAGAGGATGAGCTCGCCGAGACCTACGTGGCGCGCAAGGGCTTCGCGTACGGACGCTCGGGGCAACCGTCGCAACAGCGTGAGCTGCTCAACAGCGCCCTGAAGACCGTGGCGTTGACCTACCAGAACCTCGAGTCGACCGAGCTGGGCGTCACCACCGTCGACACCTACTTCGACACGCTCGGCGGCATCACCCGCGCCGTGCGTCGCGCGAAGGGCACGAAGAGCGATACGCCCGTCTACATCAGCGACCAGACCAGCGGCGAAGGGACGGTGCGCACGCTCGCGGAGCAGGTGTCACTCGAGACGCATACCCGCATGCTCAACCCGAAGTGGTTCGAGGGCATGCTCAAGCACGGCTACGAGGGCGTGCGACAAATCGAGGTGCACGTCACCAACACCATGGGGTGGTCGGCCACGACAGGCCAGGTGCAGCCGTGGGTGTACCAGAAGCTGTCCGAGACGTTCCTCCTCGACCCCCAGATGCGAGAGCGGCTGGCGAAGCTGAACCCGACCGCCTCTGTCCGCGTGGCGAACCGGTTGCTCGAGGCGTCTGAGCGCAACTACTGGCAGCCCGACGACGCCACCCGCGAAGCGCTGCTCGCTGCCAGCGAGGAGCTCGAAGACCGGCTCGAAGGCGTGCCGTCGGCGCGCGCCGCAGCGTGAGCGGGCAGGGCGCCCGCGACGTGGCGACGTGCCCCTGAAGGTCGGTTGGCAAAGGCCGAGGGCGCTTCATAGACAAGGCACCATGGACCTTCGACGGGTGCTCAAGATTCTGCATGAGGTCAGCTCCAGCGGTATCGTCGGAGCCCTGGCGATCCACCTGGTGCTCCTGAGCGTCGCCACCACCACCACGGCGCTCGACTACGCGATGCTCCGGCGCGCCATCGAGGTGATCACGAAGTGGGTGTTGTTGCCGTCCCTGGGCGTCGTCCTGGTGACTGGCCTGCTCGCCATGGCCGTTCATCGGCCCTTTCACGGCGCCCGGTGGGCCTGGCTCAAGGCCGTCTTCGGCGTCTCGATGCTCGAGGGAACGCTGGGGGCGGTCAACGCGACGGCGACCGAAGCCTCTGCGCTCGCCGCCAGGGTCGCGGCGGGAGAGGTCGATCGGTCGGCCATGAACGACGTCCTCCGGCACGAGTGGGCCGGCCTGTGGGTGATCCTCGCGATCTCCATCGCGAACATCATCGTGGGGGTCTGGAGACCCCGTCTGCAGAAGACCGCGCGCCCGACCAGCCCCGGTCCAACGTTGGCCGAGCCACCATCTGCCTCAGCTCAGAGCAGGTAGTCGGTGCTGAGGAACGCCGAGTGGCGATCGGTCAAGATGCCGCGAACGATCTGCTTGTTGCCTTCCGTGACCTTCGCGGCCACGAGCGATCGAATGGAGAACGTTCGCAGCGCATCGGTCACCGAGAGTGTCCCTTCGGCCGAGTCCTTGCGCCCCGTGAAGGGGAACGTGTCGGGCCCTCGCTGACACTGGCAATTGATGTTGATGCGGCCGACCTGGTGAGCGCACGCGTCGATCAGCCGCCCCAGCGCGGTCGGGCTCTTTCCGAACAGCGACACCTGTTGCCCGAACGGTGAGTCGACCTGCGCGTCGATGGCTTCCTGCACGTCCTCGAAGACGGCGATGGGCACGATCGGGCCGAATTGCTCTTCGCGGAACAGGCGCATGGCGGGCGTCACCGGGTACACCACCGCCGGGTGGAAGAAGGTGCCCTGCACCTGCCCGCCGCCCTCGTTGATGACCCTGGCTCCCTTCGAGCGCGCGTCTTCGAGCAGCTCGGTGAGGAAGTCGGTCTTGCCGGGCTCAGGGAGCGGCGTCAGCGTCACCCCGGCCTCCCACGGCATGCCTGCCTTGAGCTTGCCCACGGCCGCGACGAACTTGCTCAAGAATGGCTCGACGGCCTTGCGCTGCACCATCAAGAGCTTGAGCGCGGTGCACCGCTGACCATTGAACGAGAGCGTTCCCGTGACGCACTCGCTGACGGCCTCGTCGAGGTCGGCGTCGTCGAGCACGATGCCGATGTTCTTCGCGTCGAGCCCCAGCACAGCCTTGAGCCGATGCGGCCGGGGGTGCAGGCGCTTGAGATCCGAGGCGCCCTTGTTCGTGCCAATGAAGGCCAGCACGTCGACCTTCCCGCTCTCCATCAGCGCGCCGACCGTCTCGCGGCCGCGGCCGTAGATGACGTTCACGACGCCCGGCGGGAAGCAGTCGCGAAAGGCCTGCAACAGGGGCTGCACCAGGAGCACGCCGAACTTGGCCGGCTTGAAGATGACCGGGTTTCCCATCAACAGGGCCGGGAACATCGTGCTGAAGGTCTCGTTGAGAGGGTAGTTGTACGGGCCCATGCAGAGCGCGACCCCCAGCGGGACCCGGCGCACCTGACCCATGATGCCCTGCTCCTGAATCAGCTTCGCCGAGTGACGGTCGACCTCCTTGAGCGCGTGGATGGTGTCGACCAGGTAGTCGACGGTGCGGTCGAACTCCTTCTCGGAGTCCTTCAACGTCTTCCCGATCTCCCACATCAACAGCCTCACCACCTCGGTCCGTTTGGCCCGCATCGCGGCCACGAAGCGCTCGACGTGCTCGATGCGACCGGCGACGCCCATCGTCGGCCACAGACCCCGGCCGTGGTCCCACGCGGTGGAAGCGGCCTCGAGCGCCTGCAGCGCCTCGTTGCTGGTCAGCAGCGGCGTGCTCCCGAGCAGGACCTGCTTCGGCCCCTCGGCGGTGTTCACCATGACGGGTGACCACACGTTGTTGAGCGGCCCGGCAAACTCTCGCAGCTCGCCGCCTACCAGCCAGGTGCGTTGGTGAATGGGGCTGCTGAGACGAAAGGCTTCAGGGATGTCGGCAGGGCTCGGGTTGATGAAGGCCATGGGGAAGCTCGTTCGTCCTCACTGCGGGTGGAGACCAAGCCCGGAAAGCAGGAGCACTGCCGGGGTTTCGATTCGGTGGTCGAGTTCGCGACCGTGCCTAACGAGGCCGTCCTGTCATCACAAGCCGACCGACGGGCACCCTTGACAGCCCCGGGCAGGTCGGACACCTGAGCGAGCATGGACCTCTGGGTGAAGACGCTCCACGTCGTGGCGGTGATCAGCTGGATGGCGGGTCTGCTCTACATCTACCGGCTGTTCGTCTACCACGCGATGGAGACCGAGCAGGTGGTCCGAGAGCGTTTTCAGGTCATGGAGCGCCGACTGCTGAACGCCATCACCACCCCAGCGGGGATCGTCAGCGTCATCACCGGGCTCAGCATGATCTGGCTGACTCCCGCCTGGCTCACCATGCCCTGGCTCCACCTCAAGCTCGCGCTGGTGGTCGGGCTGATCGCCTCGAACGGGTTCGCCATCTTCGCCCGCAAGGTCCTCATCACCTCACCGAACCGGTGGAGGCACCAGTTCTTCAGGGTCATGAACGAGGTCCCCACGCTGTTGATGGTGCTGATCGTCGCGATGGTGATCCTCAAGCCCATGTTGTGGAAGCGCTAGACGCGCAGCCTGTCGAGCAGGCGTCGCTGCCGCGGCGTCAGGTCAGGCGGCTCGCCGTAGCGCCAGGTGGCGTGGGGCGGCATCGACATCAAGATGGACTCGGTGCGGCCGTTGGACTGCAGCCCGAAGTGGGTCCCGCGGTCCCAGACCAGGTTGAACTCGACGTAGCGGCCGCGCCGGTGACGCTGCCACTCGCGATCGGCCTCGGTGAAGGGTTGGTCGCGACGGCGCGCGACGATGGGCACGTAGGCGGCCAGGAAGGCGTGCGCGACCGAGCGGGTGAACGCAAAGCATCGCTCGAAGTCTCCACCGAAGGGGTGCGACTCGTTCAGGTCGTCGAAGAAGATGCCCCCCAGGCCACGTCGCTCGCCGCGGTGCTTGAGCGTGAAGTACTCGTCGCAGTCGGCCTTGAGCCGCGCGTGCATAGCGTCGCCGCCGTGGGGCTGGCAGGTGTCGTGGCAGACCTGATGCCAGTGCTGCTCGTCTTCCACCTCATGAAAGTACGGGGTCAGATCGAAGCCACCGCCGAACCACCAGGCCGAGCCGTCCTCGGTGCGGAAGCTGCGAACGTTGAGGTGCGCGGTCGGCACGTTGGGGTTGAGCGGGTGCGTCACGAGCGACACGCCGACGGCCCGGAACGGCTTCCCCGCCAGCTGCGGGTTTCGCTGCGTCGCAGACGGTGGGAGCGACTTTCCGCGCACGTCCGACAGCGCCACCCCGCCGCGCTCGAACAACGCTCCACCTTCGAGGATGCAGGTGGTGCCGCCACCCTCGAGGGTGCCGCCCGGCTCTTTCGTCCACACGTCGCGGGCGAAGGGCTTGCCGTCGATGGCCCCCAGCGTCTTCACGATCAGGTCGAGAATCGCTTCGAACTCAGGCTTCACCTCACGCACGTTCCACCTCCGCGCCTCGGGCAGACGAGCACCCAGGGTGACATGAACTGCTGCTTCTGCGCTTCGCGCCACGACGTCATGGCTTGAAGAGGTAGCCACGGCCACGAAGCGTGAGGAGATGGCGAGGCGACTCGGGGTTCTCTTCGAACAGGCGGCGCAGTCGCATGATGAAGTTGTCGACGGTACGATCGGTGGGGAACGCGTCCATCCCCCACACCTCTTCGAGAATGTCGGCGCGCGAGAGGGCTTCGTCGGGGCGGTTGGCGAACAGCTGCATCAGCCGCAGCTCTTTCTCCGACAGTGAGAGGAGCCCCTCGGTCGTCTGGGCCTGCCCGGTATCGAAGCGCACCCAGTTCGACCCCATGGACAGGCGGGTGTCCTTCATCGGGCCGGGGGACGCCCGACGCAGCGCCGCGCGGACCCGCGCCAGCAGCTCCTGCACGTCGAAGGGTTTGAGCAGATAGTCATCGGCGCCGCAGTCGAGCCCTCGCACGCGTGACGAGACGTCCCCACGCGCGGTGAGCATCACCAGCGGCTGACGGATGCCCTTCTCGCGCGAAGTGCGCACGAGCGTGAAGCCGTCTCCGCCGGGGAGCATCGCGTCGACCAGCGCGAGGTCGTACGCCCCCTCGAGCAGCTTCAGCGTGGCCTGGGCGAAGTCGTGGGCCTCGCTCACCTCATAGCCCGCGTGCGACAGGTTCAACGTCACCAGGTCGCGCACCAGGGCGTCGTCTTCGACCACCAGCACCCGATCAGCCACGGGTGGGCCCTTCCACGGGCAAGGAGACGGTGAAGACCGCTCCACGGCCGGGGCCCTCGCTGTGCGCGGTGAGCGCTCCGTGCATTCGCCTGGCGAGCTGGCGAGAGATGAACAGGCCCAGCCCACTGCCGTGGGTCAGCCCCTCGTGGGTGTGCCGATTGAACGGGTCGAACAATCGCTCGGCTTCCTCAGAGGGGAAACCGTCGCCCCCGTCACGAATGGACAGCTGCCACGCCACGCCCGACACCTTCGCGCCCACCTCGGTCTTGCCGCCGCCGTACTTGGAGGCGTTGTCGAGCAGGTTCTCGAGGATCACGCGAAATGCATGACTGTCGGCGAGCACCAAGGCGTTCTCGAGGCCGATGATCTCGACCACCTCGCGGACGCCGGTCTCGGCGCGATGCTCGAGGACCTGCTCGACGAGGCGACGCGCGTCGACGGCGATCGGCTGGAGCCGACTCACGGTCGCGACC
The DNA here is from genome assembly GCA_040400045.1 of Myxococcaceae bacterium. Taxonomy (GTDB): domain Bacteria; phylum Myxococcota; class Myxococcia; order Myxococcales; family Myxococcaceae; genus Xiheimicrobium. The sequence continues at coordinate 68,528 of JBBAQZ010000026.1, read as the reverse complement.
GAGCGCTGCCACGCCAGAATGGTCTCGGCGAGGTGCTCGAGTCGATCGACCTCTCGCAGACCGCGCTTGATGAACTCGGGCTTGCGGTCTTCGGGGACGGCGCCGAGCTCCAGGGTCTGCAGGAGCGCCCGCACGCCAGCGATGGGCGTCTTGAGCTCATGCGAGGTGAACTGCAGCAGGCGCTCCATGCGCAGGTTGGCGAGGCTGCGCTGGCGGGCCACGTAGACCAGGGCGCCGATGGCCGAGGCCAGGGAGATGGCGATGGCGCCGAACTCGGTCAGCACCATCAGGTTCATCCGGTTCGACTGTTCCGAGAGGTCGATCGTCGTGCCGGTCTTCAGCACGTGAAGTTGCTGCTGAAGCTCGATGGTGCCATGCACCAGTCGCCTCGCGAGCACCGCCCACCACGACACCATCAGCGTCACGGCTGCCAGGGCCACCCCTGCCACCAGGTACTCGGTCTTCCCGCGCAGCCACTGCATCACGCCTCCGTGAAAAACACCTCGAGCAGTCGGTCCACGTCGGCTGTGGAGTGAGAGGTGGACAGGAAGCCCACTTCGTAACCGCTTGGCGGCAGATATACACCGCGGTCGAGCCAGCCACGGTATCGCTGGTGAAAGCGGTTGATGACCTCGGGGTCGATGGCCTCGGCCGTGGTGGGGGCGGGCCGGGTGTCCAGGTAGGGCCAGAAGAGCGACCCGACCCGCTGCAGGGAGAGCCCTTTGGCGAGCGTCTTCCACCCATTCTCGAGGTGTGCCCCGAGCTTCTCGAGCGTTTCGTAGGTGCCCGGCTGTCGGAGCGTCTCGAGCGTCGCGATGCCCGCCGCGAGCGCCACGGGGTTCCCCGCCATGGTGCCTGCCTGGTACACGCCCCCCAGCGGCGCCAGCTTCGAGAGCAGCTCGCGTTTGCCGACGACGGCCGCGACCGGCAGCCCGCCACCGATGATCTTCCCCAGCGTCGTCAGGTCGGGCGTGACGCCCACCAATCGCCCGTAGCCGCCGAAGTGAAACCGGAAGCCGTTGATCACCTCATCGAAAATCAAGACGGTGCCGGTCCTGGTGCAATGGGCCCTCAGCGCCTGGAGCCAGGCCTGGCGCTGAACGAGCAGGCCGTTGTTCGCAGGCAGTGGCTCGACGATCGCCGCGGCGAGCTGGTCACCGTACTGCTCGAAGGCGGCCGACAGCGCGGCTTCGTCGTCGAGCGGAACGACGACGGTGGTGGCGGCGAGGCCTGCCGGCACGCCGAGGCTGTCAGACAGGCCCTGCGTGACGACGCCGCTGCCGGCCTTCACCAGCAGGCTGTCGACGTGTCCGTGGTAGCAGCCAGAGAACTTGAGGGTGAGCGATCGCCCGGTCGTGCCGCGGGCGAGGCGAACGGCGGTCTGCACGGCTTCGGTTCCCGAGACGACGAAGCGCACCAGCTGGTGCTCAGGGAACGCCGAGAGCACGAGGTCGGCGAGCGCGACTTCGTTGCGGTGCGCGGTTCCGAAGGCGAGCCCGTCTTGTGCCGCGCGGGTGACCGCTTCAATCACCACGGGGTGCGCATGCCCCAGAATGCCCGGCCCCCAGGCCATACAGAAGTCGAGCAGCTGGTTGCCGTCCTCGTCCCACATCCACGGTCCCTGAGCGCGGCGGATGTAGCGGGGCGTGCCACCCACCTTGCCGAACGCGCGCACCGGGCTCGACACGCCTCCGGGCACGCGACTTCGGGCTCGCTCGAACAGGGCTTCAGACTGGCTGGACGACGGCATCGCGGCTCTCCTGGAAGACGAGGGTGTGGAGCAGGCGCCTGGCGCCCTCGAGGTTCAACTCGGCAGCCAGCTCGGCGCGGGCGACCAGAAAGCGTCCCTCGCGTTCCTGGCCGACGACGAGGCTCGCGCCGTCGAGGAACGCGCCGAAGGGACTCGAACAGCCAGCCTCGAAGGCCTCGAGGACGAGGCGCTCCGCGTCCACCCGGCGGCGAGACGTGGTGTGCTCGATGGCGCTGAGTCGGGCCCGCACCTCGGCGTCGTCGGCGCGGCACTGAACGGCGATGGTGCCCTGGCCTGGCGCAGGCACCCAGGCCCATGGGTTGAGCGCGAACACCGCGAAGGGCGTCAGGTCGATGCCCAGCCGTGACACACCGGCGGCGGCCAACACCACCGCTTCGTACTGGCCCTCGGCGAGCTTGCGCACCCGCGTCGGGACGTTGCCGCGCAGCGGCGTGGGCACGAGGTCAGGCGCGTGGTGCCTCAGCAGCGCCATGCGTCGCAACGACGAGGCGCCGACGCGGCCGCCGCTCGCCACCGGCACGGCCGTTCCTTCACGGACCGCGTCTTTGCGCACGATCAACCAGTCGCGAGGGTCGGCGCGCTCGAGCACGGCGCCGATGCACAACCCGGCCGGCTGAAGCGTGGGCAGATCCTTCAGGGAGTGCACCGCCACGTCGACGCTGCGCTCGTGCAGGGCGCGTTCGAGCTCGGCTGTGAAGAAACCCTTCTCCATGCGGCCGGCCAGCACCGGCGCCTGGTCGACGTCACCGCGCGTCTCGATGATGGTCTCGACCCCGCCGCCGAGCAGGCCTTTGACGGTGGCGGTCTGCCATCTCGCGAGCGCGCTCCCACGCGTCGCCAACCTGAGTTCACGAGGCACGGCCGGCCCTCCGGGTGACTTCGAGCAGACGGTGGGTGAACCCACGAAGGGCCTCGCTCACGCGCCGGGCCTCTTTCGAGGGCAGCGCCGCCAGCACCTCATCGACGTCGCCATCGAAGAACTTCCGCTTCTCGACTTCGAGCGCCTCGAGCACGTGATGGGCCGACGTCCCCTCGAGGGCCTCGCGGAGCGCATCAGAGGCCTCGTCGGACAGCGCCTCGAGGGCCTCGAGCGCTTCGGGGGTCAGCAAGAGCCCGCGCCGCGTCAACACCTCGTCGAGCGAGCGCTGCCGCCAGCCTGGCGCGAGGCGCACCTGGGCCGGAGCGCCGATGTCGATGACCAGCGGGGCGTCGGTGCGCTCGGGAAGCTCGAGCCAGGCCGTCGGGCCGCCGGTGCACACCACGACCGCGTCGCACGAGCGCGCGAGCGAAGAGAAGGTCTCGCTGTCGGCGCGGCGGAACCCTCGCGCCCGCTCGAAGCCGTCACGCTGGAGCGCGGCCAGCACCTGCCGGCCGATCTCTCCCTGTCCCTCCACCAGCACGGACGCCTGTTTCGACAGCTGCGACAGCTCGGCCAGGACGAGGGATTGCACGCCGACGCTCGAGCCGACGCCAGCGGCCTTGCGGGTCTGCAGCACCCGGCCGACCGCCGTCCAGCAGAGGTGCAGCACGCGGTCGGTTCGCTGCCCCTGATGGCCGAGCTCGAACGCGCGCAGCACCTGGCGACCGATGGCGTGTTCTCCTTCGGCCACGGACTCGAGGCCCAGCGAGACGCGCAAGAGGTAGCTCAGGGCCCCGCCGGCCACCTTGACGTGCATCTTGCGCTCGCCGTGAGTCACACCGGCCCCCTTGAGCAGCGCGCCGCGCAAGAGCTCTGCGGCCCAGGAGGCGTTGGCTGCCGACACGACCCACTCGATGCGCGAGCAGCTCTCGATTCGAACCACGCCGCTGCTGTAGCCATCACGCAGCAGCCGTGTCGACGGTGAGTCCTCAGCGTCGTCGAGGGCCTTGAGCCGGGCGCGCACCGACGACGGCCCTTCTCGAAAGTCCATGCCCACCACCGCCACCGGCACTGTCATCCCTTCACCACTTCGTCGCAGAGCGCAGCCACGTTCGCTTCTGGAGTGCCCGGGAGGATTCCATGGCCGAGGTTGACGATGCAGCCCTGCGGCCCGCCCGGGAGCGCCTTGAGCTCGGCGAGGGTGGCACGCGTGCGGGAACGCACGGCCTCTTCGCTGCTGAACAGCAGCACGGGGTCGATCTGCCCCTGCAGGAGCTTGCCGGGCAGCGCCGCGCGGGCTTCGGTGAACGACGTGCGCCAGTCGAGAGAGACGCCGTCGACGTCGAGCTCGCCGAGGACCTCGAGCAGGTGCATGCCACCCTTGATGAAGAGAATGACCGGCTTGCCTGACTTGCGAATCTGCGACGCGGCGCGGTTGAGCGCTGGCACCGCGAAGGCGCGGTATTCCTCGCGACTCAACAGCCCGCCCCAGGTGTCGAAGAGCTGCACGGCGTCGGCCCCGGCGGCGAGCTGCGCCAGGCAGAGCTCGGCGATCGCGTCGGCGAACAGGGCCATGGCGTCACGCGCGAGGCCCGGGTCGGTGTGCATGAGCGCGCGAGCATGGCGGAAGTCGTCGCTGCCACCGCCCTCGACGCTGTACGCGAAGAGGGTGAACGGAGCGCCTGCGAAGCCGAGGATGCCGTGGCTGCCCTTGAGCGTGGCGGCGAGGTGCCGCACGGCCCCCGGGAGGAACGCGATGCGATCCATCAGGCCGCTGCTGTTCCACCGCTTGAGGTCGTCGCGGCTGCGCATCACGTGGGTGAAGACCGGGCCCTCACCCTTCTCGAAGCTGACCCCGGCGCCCAGCGCCTGCGGGATCACCAGGATGTCGCTGAAGACGATGGCGGCGTCGAGCGGGAACCTGGCGAGTGGTTCGAGCGCGACACGGGTCGACAGCTCGGGCGTCTGACACACTTCCCAGAAGCCATGCTCGGCTCGCACCGCGCGATAGCCGGGCAGATAGCGACCGGCCTGACGCATGAGCCACACCGGCGGTCGGTCGACAGGTTGACGAGCCAGTGCCGCCAGAAAACGCGCGCGCTTTTCCATGGGCGGGGTCGTAGTCGGCGAACGAGCCGACTTCGTCACAAAAGCGTCATGCTGGCGACCCGCGTGGAGGCCGTCGATCTAGAAGCCTTGACGTGCCACCGTGGGCCATCACTCGCGAGAAGGACGATGCGCTCCGCGTGACGGGTGAGCTGCGGGCCGCAGGGCTCGAGGCGTTCGCGCTGCCGTGCATCGAGCGCGTCGCCAGACCAGTGACGCGCTGGCTCGCGACCGGGCATCGAGTGGCCTTCGTCACCAGCGCCGGCGCGGTCGAGGCGGTCTCGAGCGCACTCAGGACGATGCCGTTCGACGACCTGGCGGCGATCTCGCCCGCCACCAGCGCGGCGCTGCGGGCGATAGGCCTCGAGCCCACCATCGAGTGCGAGCACGGGGCGGTCGAGCTCGCGACGGAGACGGTCCAACGAGTGCGCGAGCGCGGCGTTCGAAGCGCCGCCATCTGGTACCCCACCAGCGACGCGAGCGGTCAGCGGCGAGAGCACCACGAAGCCCTGGCGCGATTGCAGGCGCTGGGGACCGTGAGCGTGGTCGTGGCCTACGAGACGCGCGCGCCGTCATCGCTGACCGCCGAGGTGAACGCGCTGCCCGAGTCCTATGGCGTGGTCTTCACCAGCCCCTCGACGGTCGAGCACTTTCTGGCCGCCCGCCCGCCCCGACGCCCGCATCGGGTGGTCTGCTGGGGCGCCTCGACCCTGGCCGTCGCCGTGCGCCACTTTCCCGACGCCATTGAGCTCAATCGTCTGCAACCGCTCTCTGAGTCCCTCGCTGCCCTGGAGACACCGCATGTCTGAGTCCTTCCCGGCCACCCGGCTTCGACGCCTGCGCCGCACGCCCGCCATTCGCCGGCTCTTCCGCGAGGTCGACGTCACGCTGGAGCAGCTGGTCCAGCCGTACTTCGTGGTGAACGGCCGCGGGGTTCATCGCGAGACCTCTCCAGGGAGCGGCTTGTGGCAGGTGAGCGGGGACGTGCTGGCCGAAGAGGTTCAGCAGCTGCACCGCGCTGGCGTGGGCGGAGTCATGCTGTTCGGCGTGCCCGACGCGAAGTGGACGCCCGATCGCCCGCTGAGCGAGCCCCTCGCCGAGTACCTGTCGGCCATCGCGCTCACGCGAAAGGTGGTGCCCGACGCGGTGATCATGTCCGACGTCTGTCTGTGCAGCCTCACCGAGCATGGGCACTGCGGGGTGGTGGAGGACCACCGCATCGTCAACGACGCCTCGCTGCCGAAGCTGGCTGAGATGGCCGTGTTGCTCGCGAAGGCCGGCGCCGACTTCGTGTGCCCGAGCGACATGATGGACGGGCGGGTGGGCTTCCTTCGCAAGGCGCTCGACGAGGCCGGCCAGCAGGAAGTCGCCATCGTCTCGTACGCGATCAAGATGGCCTCGGCGCTGTACGGGCCGTTTCGTGCTGCTGCGAGCTCGGCGCCGGCCTTCGGAGATCGCGCCTCGTATCAAATGCCCGCTCACAACCGGCGCGAGGCGATGCGCGAGGTGGCCCTCGATGTTCAAGAGGGCGCGGACCTGCTGTTGGTGAAGCCGGCGCTCTCGAACCTCGACCTGATTCGCGACACACGCGAGCAGACGCTGCACCCCATCGTCGCGTACCAGGTTTCGGGTGAGTACGCGCTGGTGCGAGCGGCCGCAGACAAAGGGCTGGTCGACTTCGAGCGGTTGATGACCGAGCTGCTGGTCTCGATGCGGCGAGCAGGAGCCGACTTGATCATCTCGTACGACACGCGCCGCCGCGCGGGCCTCAAGACGCTGGCGCCGCGCTGATGAGCGGGCAGGGCGAGGCCGAAGCGCCCGATGGACCCAGGCTGCGGGTCCTCGTGGTGGGCGCGACGGGCTACATCGGTCGCCACGTGGTGCAGACCCTCGTCTCCGCAGGCCACCAGGTCATCTGCGTGGTGCGCGCCGGCTCGGGCAGCGAGGAGCAGGCGAGGCGCGAGCCACTGGCTGGCGCCGACGTGCGGGTCGGTGACGTGACCGACCGGCGATCGCTGCAGCAGGCGCTGGAAGGCGTCTCGCTGGACGCGGTGGTCTCGTGCCTGGCCACTCGCACCGGCGGCGTGAAGGACTCGTGGCGCATCGAGCGGGACGCCAACCTCACCGTGCTCGAGGTCGCGCGCGCGCACGGTGCGTCGCACTTCCAGCTGCTGTCGGCCATCTGCGTGCAGAAACCAAAGCTCGCCTTCCAGTTCGCCAAGCTCGAGTTCGAAGCCGCGCTGCGCAACTCAGGGCTCTCATGGTCGATCATTCGCCCGACGGCGTTCTTCAAGTCACTCTCGGGGCAGGTCGAGAAGATGCGGCGCGGTCGGCCCTTCCTCATGTTTGCCGACGGCCGACTGACGGCGTGCAAGCCCATCAGCGAACGCGACCTCGCCTCGTTCATGGCCGAGGTGCTGGTCGACCCGTCACGGCACGGGCAGGTGCTCAACATCGGTGGCCCGGGGCCTGCCATCACGCCGGCGGCGCAGGGCGAGCTGATCGCCCGGGCGCTCGGTGTGCCCTTGAAGGCCAGGCGGGTTCCGGTCGCGCTGCTCGACGTCATCATCGCGGTCTTGTCGGTGCTGGGCGCGGTGATCCCGTCGCTCAGGGACAAAGCCGAGTTCGCGCGCATCGGGCGGTACTACGCCACCGAGTCGATGCTGGTGATGGATCCGGTGAGCGGGGAATACCGCGAAGCGCTGACGCCCTCGTACGGTGACGACACGCTCAGCGCCTTCTATCAGCGGGTCGCGCGCGAGGGGCTGCGCGGCCAGGAGCTCGGCGATCACGCCGTCTGAGGCTGGGCCAGGAACGCGCGGAGTTCGCGCATGAACGCGTCGGTGAGCTCGAAGTACGGGAGCGCTCCGGTCTGAAACACAGTCACCTTCCAGTTGGGCCTGTCCCTGACGGCCTTCAGGCCACGGTAGTTGGTGAAGTCGCCGCGCACGCCGTGGCTGACCCAGATCGGCAAGGCGAGCGATTCGTAGACGCGGCTGATGTCGCCGGAGAAGAGGTGGCCGCCGAGGAACGACTGCGGGGCGAAGCGCGCTCCGGGTTCGCGGACGATTCGCACGTCATGCGCGAGCATGCCTTCGTCGATCCGTTTGGAGCCGAAGGTGCGCTCGAGGAAGTAGCGAATCACCGAAGGTCGGGTGAGGTTCTCGTAGAGCCCGCGGTCCCAGAACGACCACCGCAGCAGCGAGTAGAACGCCGGCAGGGCCCGGGTGCTGCCGTCCTCTCCGTCGCGGCGGCGCTCGAAGCCGGTGGGGCTCACCAGTGAGATCGTCCGAAAGAGCTCCGGCCGGTCCCTCGCCGCCCGCGCGACGAACTCGCAGCCCAGCGACACGCCCAGCAGATCGATGGACCGGCCGTATCGCGCGTGGAGGGCTTCGGCCACCAGCAGCACGGCGTCAGTCATGAGCCGTGGGGTGTACAGGCGATCGGTGCGCGCCGAGGCGCCGAAGCCCGGAAGATCGACCGCCCACGTCACCCGATCGCTCGAGAGCCCCTCGAACAGCGGCTTCACCTCATAGGCGCTGGCCGCGGCGTTGATGGTGTGGACGAGCAGGGCGGGGGCGATCGTCTCATCCGTTCCCTGCGCGTAGACCTCGACGCTTCCCGTCTGGGAGGACTGGAGGCTGAAGTGGTTGGCCTCGAGCGACGGGATCACAGTCGAGGCGCCGAAGACCGCGAGGTCAGGCCGCACCAACCGGCTGCTCGGCAGGCACCGGCTGACGGCCCGCTGCATCGGCCGCCTTCACGGGTGCATCGAACTGGACGCCGAGCGCGAACCACTGGGCCACGAGGAAGCCAATCACCTCGAGACCAAACACCACCGCCGCCGCTGGCCCGGGAGCCAGACCCAGGAACTTCCCAGCGTCGACGATGAGCGTGCCCAGGAAGCCGCCCGCACCGAACGCGATGGCCTGGGCCGCGCCCCACAACCCCATGCGCACGCCCTCACGACCGCTCCGACCGCGGGTCGCGAGCGCCATCATCGAACCGATCGCCGCGATGCAGAACACGCCGTTGGCCAGGCCCAGGAGGAAGACGTTGGCTTTCACCGGCCAGGGACCGCTCTGAAGGCCTCCCACGACCAACCCGCCCATCGCCAGCGCTGAAGCCATGCAGCCGCCCACCACCCAGTGCTTCAAGCCAGCGGCCGCCGTGGAGCGGAGCAACGTCGTGGCCAGCGCGACCAGCAACATGCCCGCGAAGACGCCCCCGTGCTGCACGCCCGAGAGCTTGGTCGACTCTCCTGGAGAGAAGCCGAAGTGCGCGCCCGCGAAGGGCTCGAGCACCAGATCCTGCGCGCTGTAGGAGATCATCGAAATGGCGATGAAGATGGTGAAGCGCCGCGCATCACGCTCAGCCCAGACCTGCGCCAGGGCCTGGCGGAAGGGAAGCTTGACCTCGTTTGGCTCCGCCTCGACCTCAGCGGCCGCAGCTCCCTTTCCTTCGACGCCCCACATCCCGAGGACGGACAGCACGAAGGCGAGGAGCGACACGCCGCCAGCGACCTGAACCAACCGCAGCGGCGAATAGGGATCGAGCAGCTTGCCAGCGAACCCTGCCGTCATCGCGAAGCCGAGGATCATCATCATCCACACGATGGTCGCCGCCGCGGCCCGACGCTCAGACGCCACCCGCTTGGCCATCAGCACCAGCAACGAGGTGCCCGCCGCGCTGACGCCAACCCCGATCAGCGCAAAGCCGACCGCGCCGATGGCCAACCCAGCCGTCAAGTTCGTCTTCATCACCGCGGTCCCCGTCGCCGCCGTCACCCCACCAAGCGCCAGGGTCCCCATGCCTCCGATGATCCACGGCGTACGGCGTTGACCCACGTCAGAACCGAACCCCATCCGCGGTCGCAACAACTGCATCGCGTGATGCAGCGTGACCAACGCACCCGGAATCATCGCGGCCAGGCCGACCTCGATGACCATCACCCGGTTGAGGGTGGACGTGGTGAGTACCACGATGGCTCCCAGCGCCGCCTGCACCAACCCCAGCCGAAAGATGCTCAACCACCCAAGATTGTTTGTCTTCATGACTGCTCCGTTGGTGCAGAGTGACGGCGACCCCGACGCGAAAGGAATCATCTGCCGATCGGACCAGAGTGTCAATGTAGCTTGACGTCATCTTCGGAATACACGAGTCTCTGAGCCTGAAGCAGGGCACTCGAGCCCCCGGAGGCAGCTTTGGATCGCCACCTACCCGCCGTGTTGCGAACCGTCGTCACCAGCGCCTTCGTGCTGTTCATGTTGGCTTCAGCGCACCTGATGATGGTGGTGATCAACGCGGCAGAGCACCACTGGGCCCGACCAGACCCGCAGCAGGGAATGCCGGCGAGGCTGCTGACGGACCGGCCGCTGACCGAGGAGATCTCGCTCGCGCTCAAGAAGGCCAGGACCCCAGAGACCCAGCAGGTGTTGCTCACGGCGCTGGCGACGGTGCAGGCGGGGCACGCGCTCGAGATCAAGACGCTCCCGAACACGCCGCTCCTCGGATGGTTCGCGGTCGGGTTGACGGTGCTCGGCCTGGTGCTGGTCTGGGCGACGTCACGACTTCAAAGTGACGCTGCGCAGTCGATCCTCGGCATCTTCGGCGGCAACCTGATCTGGACGGGCGGCGTCGAGTACGGCCTGAGCATGGCGGCGCGCACCCTCGGCATCGGGAAGGCCATCGGTGTCATCGATGGGCAGGTGGTGGCGATCTACGGCGAGTACGTGCTGCTCAAGTACACCTGGGGTGCGATGGCGTTGATCATCGGCTACCTCGTGTTCCTCGAGGCCTCGCGGTGCCCCATCTTCTTGTGGTGGCGCAAGGCAGTGCCCACGATGCGCGGCGGCGTCGCCACGGGGCGCATCGACAACTACGGCCCGCGCAGCGCGTTCCAGTACACCACCACCGTCTGGTTCTTCTACTTGTTGCTGCTGTGGGCCTACGACGAGAACCTGTTCGGAGTGCACGGCCTGTTCACGCGCGCGGTGATGCTGCTGTCGATCGCTGGCTCGATCTACTGCGTGCGGCGGCTGCACCAGCAGACGGGCTGGGGCACGTCGATTCGCTACGCCGTGGGCGCGATGATCGTCGTGTGGACCCCGATCGAGATCATCGGCAAGTGGGGCTGGTTCAAGGAGCCCTGGCTGCTGCTGACGGCCGAGTCGATGGTGGTCTTCTTCGGCGGGCTGGCCCTGGGGACCTGGTGGCTCTGGCGCGCGCAGAAGAAAACGACGACCGCCAAGCCCATCGTTTCAGAGCCCGCGCTCGCCTAGCCGCTCTTCGTCGAGGCCTGAATCATGCCGTTGTTCCCGTTCACAGCGATCGTCGGACAAGACGAGCTCAAGCTGGCGCTGCAGATTGCCGTGATCGACCCCGGTGTCGGCGGCGTGCTGGTGTTCGGAGACCGCGGCACTGGCAAGTCGACGGCGGTGCGCGCCCTTGCGGGCCTGTTGCCGAAGATGCGCGTGGTGGTGGGGTGCCCGTACCAGTGCGATCCAGCGAGTGACCCGGCCCCGTGCCCGTGGTGCTCACAGGCGGCCACCCGAACCGTCGCTGAGCTGCCGGTCCCCGTCGTGGACCTGCCGCTCGGAGTGACCGAAGACCGCGTCGTCGGCGCGCTCGATCTCGAGGCCGCGCTCACCCGGGGGGAACGGAGCTTCTCGCCAGGTCTGCTGGCGCGCGCCAACCGGGGCTTCCTCTACATCGACGAGGTCAACCTGCTGGCGGACCACGTCGTCGACCTGCTGCTCGACGTGGCCGCTTCCGGCGAAAACGTGGTCGAGCGTGAGGGCATCAGTGTTCGCCACCCATCGCGCTTCGTGCTGATCGGCTCGGGGAACCCCGAAGAAGGCGAGCTGCGCCCGCAGCTGCTCGATCGGTTTGGTCTCTCTCTCGAGGTGAAGACCCCCACCGATCTCCCGACGCGCGTCGACGTGGTGAAGCGCCGCTCCGCCTTCGATCGGGATCCGCAGGGCTTTCTGGCGTCGTTCGCAGCGCAGGAAATCGCGCTCACGCGGCGGCTCGACGACGCGCGACACCGACTGCGTGACGTGGTGCTCTCTGACGCAGCGGTCGAGCGCGCAGCCTCACTGTGCCTGGCGCTCGGCACGGATGGCCTCAGAGGCGAGCTGACCCTGGTCCGGGCGGCGCGTGCCGCAGCGGCCTTCGAAGGCGCCAGCGAAGTCTCTGACAAACACCTCGTGATGGTCGCTCCTCTCGCGCTTCGTCATCGCCTGCGTCGCAACGTGCTCGACGAGGTCGGCTCGACGGTGCGGGTCGAAAAGGCGATCGCCGAGGTGTTCGTTGCATGACCGGTGAGCGCCCCGAGCTCGAGTCTCGGTGGCTCGAGGCCATCACCGCCATCGAGATGGTGGCCGTTGATCCGCTCGGACTCGGTGGAGCGCTGGTCCGCTGCTGGCCAGGCCTGGTGCGCGATCGCGTCGTCGAGGGCCTGCGCGAGGCGCTCCCGGGTTCGGCGCCGCTGCTGAAGGTGCCGGTGCATGTCACCGAGGATCGGCTGTTGGGTGGGCTGTCGATCGCACACACCCTGCGCACCGGGAAGCTGGTGGTCGAGCGCGGCGTCCTGCTCGCAGCTGATGGCGGCATGGTGCAGGTCCCCATGTCCGAGCGGCTCGACGCGTTGGTGGCTGCACAGCTCTGCGCCGTGCTCGACCGTCACCAGGTGGTGCTGGAACGAGATGGGCTGGCTCAGACCCTGCCGTGCCGCATCGGTGTGCTCGCGCTCGACGAAGGGCTCGACGACGAGAAGACCCCTGCGCCGCTCGCCGAGCGCCTCGCGCTTCACCTCGATCTGTCGCAGCTCTCACCCCGTTTGCTGCCGGCGTCGCGACCCCGGGCCGAGCAGGTGGAGCGGGCCCGCCTGCTGCTGCCTGAGGTCACGGTGCCCGAGGCGCTCGTCGAGGCGCTCTGCGAAGTGGCCCTCGAGCTCGGCGTCTCGTCATTGCGTGCGTCGGTGCAGGCAGTCCTCGCGGCGCGGGTCCACGCAGCGCTCGCAGCACGAACCGTGGCCACCGACGCCGACGCAGCCGCAGCGGCGAGGTTGGTGCTCGGCCCCCGCGCGACACGGCTGCCCAGCCCTGATGCAGACCAGGCGCCTGCACCTGCGCCCGAGGACTCACCGACCGAAGCGCCGCCGTCGCCCCCTGAGCCGTCGAACGACTCGGCGGGGGAGTCAGCGCTCGAACCGCCCCCTGAGCCCGACCTGAGCGAGATTCTCCTCGCGGCCGCCGAGGCCTCGCTGCCTGCCGAGCTGTTGGAGCTGGCGAGCGGTGGGCGTGCGCCCCGGGTCGGCCCCAGGAGCTCGGGCCGAGCCGGAGCGGCGCGCGCCTCGACCCGAGGTGGCCGTCCCGCCGGGGCCCGAGCCGGAGTTCCACAGCCTGGCGAACGCCTCAACCTCGTCGAGACCTTGCGGGCCGCGGCGCCCTGGCAGCGGCTGAGAAAGGCCTCGACCTCGGGCGCTGCGTCGGTGCGACGCGTCGAGGTGCGGCGAGACGACTTGAGAGTGTCGCGCTTCGTCCAGAAGACCGAGAGCAGCGTCATCTTCTGCGTGGACGCCTCGGGCTCGTCGGCCCTGCAGCGCCTGGCCGAAGCGAAGGGGGCCGTCGAACAGGTGCTCGCCGATTGCTACGTCCGTCGCGATCACGTGGCGCTGGTCGCGTTTCGAGGCACGACGGCGCGGGTGCTGCTCTCACCGACGCGCTCGCTGGCGCGCGTGCGCAGGTGTCTGGCAGACCTGGCTGGAGGAGGCGGAACACCGCTCGCTGCGGGGATCGATGCTGGGTTGACGCTGGCCCTCGAGGCCCGCAAGCGTGGTCGCACTCCGCTGCTCGTGATGATGACCGACGCGCGCGCCAACGTGTCCCGCGATGGCTCTCATGGACGTCAGGCCGACGATGACGCGATGGCTTCCGCGCGCCTGGTGCGAGCGCAGCAGGTGAAGGCCCTGTTCCTCGACACCTCTCCCCGCCCGCGAGCGAAGGCCCGGGCGCTGGCTGACGAGATGGGCGCCGCGTACGTGCCGCTGCCTCGCCTCGACGCGAAAGGAATCTCGACCAGGGTGCAGCAGCTCACCCGCTGACTCCCAACTCAGCTCCGATCGAGCGGTCGCACCTGACGCAGGCTGCCCGTCGCGGTGGGCGCTCCGCGGTCGGCAACGCGAGGTCTCGTTGCTGGAGCAGCCCCCTCGGAGCTCGACCAGTCATCCCAATCGTCAACCTGGATTGACACTCTTGACAGTCAACCGCGATGGACGCACAATTCGCGCGTCGAGTTGGACCCCGCTGCCGAGGGAAGCACATGAGCACGAGACTCGAAGAGGCACTGTCGGCAGCGCTGAAGCGGGCAGAAGAGCAGGCGCCTCCCAGGCTCGCTGCGGCCCTGAGCCACGCGGTGTTTCCGGGCGGCGCGAGGGTTCGTCCCCGGCTGTGCCTCGCCGTCGCGGCGGCTTGTGGCGATCGCAACCCTGCCCTCACTGATGCCGTCGGCGCTGCGCTCGAGCTGCTCCACTGCGCCTCACTCGTGCACGACGATCTGCCCTGCTTCGACGACGCCAACACCCGCAGGGGTCGGCCGAGCGTGCATCGCGCTTTTGGTGAACCGCTCGCCGTGCTCACCGGTGACGCCCTGATCGTACTGGCCTTCGAGACGCTGGGGCGTGCAGGGGCGAGCCACCCGACGCTGCTGGCCCCGATGCTGCTGAGGTTGACCCAGGCCGTGGGCGCTCCGAGGGGAATCGTGGCCGGCCAGGCGTGGGAAAGCGAGCCCTCAGCCCCCCTCGAGCTGTACCATGCGTCGAAGACCGGGGCGCTCTTCACCGCGGCCACCACCCTGGGCGCCATGTCCTGCGGCGTGTCTGGCGATGGGTGGCACGCGCTCGGCGCGCGCCTGGGCGCCGCTTACCAGGTCGCTGACGATCTCCTCGACGCGTTGGAAGATCCAACCGCCTCGGACAAACCCGTCATGCGCGATCAGGCCAACGACCGACCCAACGCCGTCGCCCGGCTCGGAGCCCAGGGCGCGGTCGCGCGCTTGCGTCACCTGGTTGATGAAGCCCTCGAGGCCATTCCACCCTGCGAGGGTCGTGAGGGCTTGAGCAGCCTGGTCCAGCAGATCGCCCAGCGGTTGGTCCCTGTGGCCCTTCGCGCGGCCTGAAAAAAGTTCATCAGCCACCCAAGTCACCCTTGCACTCACGCTGAAAACCGGCTTACCATGTCAAGTTGGATTGACACCGCCCGAAGCCAACCCATGTTGACACTTCACAGCACAGCGGTCGTCTTTCAGGGGCCCGGCCAGCTCGAGCTGCGTCGACTGGCGCTGACGGAAGCGAACGCCGATCACGTGGTGGTCGACATCGAGTGGAGCGGAATCAGCACCGGCACGGAGCGGCTGTTGTGGACCGGCCAGATGCCGCCGTTTCCGGGGCTCGGGTATCCATTGGTGCCCGGCTACGAGTCGGTGGGTCGGGTGACGCATGTCGGGGCTGCGGTCACCACGCTCAAGGTCGGTGACCGGGTCTTCGTTCCGGGGGCGAATTGCTACGGCGAGGTTCGAGGGCTCTTTGGCGGGGCGTCTGCGCGGGTCGTCGTGCAAGCCTCGCGCATCGTCAAAGTCGAAGAGGCGCTGGGTGAGCAGGCTGTGTTGCTCGCGCTGGCCGCGACCGCCCGTCACGCGCTCGCTGGTGGAACGCAGGCCGAGCTGATCGTCGGTCACGGCGTGCTCGGGCGACTCCTGGCGCGGATCTCGGTGGCCACGGGTGGCTCACCGACCGTTTGGGAAAAGAACCCCGCGCGTGCCGAGGGAGCCAGGGGCTACGCGGTGGTCTCGCCCGACGACGACGCCCGTCGCGATTACGCGTCCATCTACGACGTGAGCGGAGACGCCTCGCTGATCGATTCGCTGATCGGTCGACTCAAGCGCGGGGGCGAGCTGGTGCTGGCCGGGTTCTACGATCGCCTGTCGTTCAGCTTTGCGCCGGCCTTCATGAAGGAAGCCCGCCTTCGCATCGCGGCCGAGTGGGCTCCAGCCGACCTCACCGCCACGCTGGAGCTGGTGAACGACGGTCGCTTGAGCCTTGACGGCCTCATCACGCATCGGCGTGCGTTTGACGAAGCACCCGAGGCCTACCGCACCGCTTTCGAAGAACCTTCCTGCCTCAAGATGTTGCTCGACTGGAGAGCCGCACGATGAACCCCCCCGCCCTCGACGCGCTGACGCAGTTGAAGACCACCCTTCGTGCCGAGGCGGCCATCGAGCCTGCGCCGGTGTCGACGGCCAGGCCCACCAAAGAGACACAGATCATCGCCATCTACGGCAAGGGCGGCATCGGCAAGTCATTCACCCTCGCCAACCTCAGCTACATGATGGCGCAGATGGGCAAGAAGGTGCTGCTCATCGGCTGCGACCCGAAGAGCGACACCACCTCGTTGCTCTTCGGAGGCAAGGCCTGCCCGACGATCATCAACACCTCGGCGAAGAAGAAGCTCGCCGGCGAAGAGGTCAGCATCGGGGACGTCTGCTTCAAGCGCGACGGTGTCTTCGCCATGGAGCTGGGTGGCCCTGAGGTCGGTCGTGGGTGCGGCGGCCGGGGCATCATTCACGGCTTCGAGACGCTCGAGAAGCTCGGGTTCAACGACTGGGGCTTCGACTACGTGCTGCTCGACTTCCTCGGCGACGTGGTCTGCGGCGGCTTCGGGCTGCCGATCGCGCGCGACATGTGCCAGAAGGTCATCGTCGTTGGCTCGAATGACCTGCAGTCGCTGTACGTCGCCAACAACGTCTGCTCCGCCACCCAGTACTTCCGCAAGCTCGGCGGGCACGTGGGCGTGGCCGGCATCGTCATCAACAAGGACGACGGAACCGGTGAGGCGCAGGCGTTCGCAGAGAAGGTCGGCATTCCCGTGCTGGCGTCCATTCCTGCGCACGAGGACATCCGCCGCAAGAGCGCCAAGTACGAGATCATCGGTCGGCCGGGTGGGCAGTGGGCGTCGCTGTTCGAGCAGCTGTCGCTCAACGTCGCGACCGCGCCGCCGATGAGCCCCAGGCCGCTCGACTCCGACTCCCTGCTCTCGCTCTTCAAGTCAGACGTGGTGGGTCGCGATTACGTGCTCCAGCCCGCGACGCTCGAAGACATGGCGGGCCCGCAGGCCAACAAGAAGAAGTCGCTCGAAGTCGTTTACGACGCGGCGGTCTGAAACCATGAGCGATCCGACCGCCACGCCTCTGGCTTCACCTTCTGCACCGGCACCCGCCGAGGCTGAGGGCGCGAGCTGCCACAACGGCAAAGAGAAGCTGCGCGCGCAGGCCGCGAGCGCTGGCCATGGCGAGCTCCTGGCGAAGTACGCCAAAGACTACCCGGTCGGTCCGCACGATCAGCCGCAGTCGATGTGTCCTGCCTTTGGTGCGCTGCGAGTCGGTCTGCGCATGCGCCGAACGGCGACCGTGATGTCCGGCTCGGCCTGCTGCGTGTACGGCCTCACCTTCACCTCGCACTTCTACGGCGCCCGACGCACGGTGGGCTACGTCCCGTTCAACAGCGAGACCCTCGTCACCGGAAAGCTCTTCGAGGACCTCCGCGAGTCAGTGCATGAGCTCGCGAACCCCGAGAAGAACGACGCGGTGGTGGTCATCAACCTGTGCGTCCCCACGGCGTCAGGCGTGCCCCTGCGGCTCTTGCCGAAGGTGATCAACGGGGTGCGCATCATCGGCATCGACGTGCCGGGCTTCGGAGTGCCGACCCACGCCGAGGCGAAGGACGTGCTCGCCGGCGCCATGCTCCACTACGCGCGGCTGGAGGCTCAAGAGGGCCCCGTGCAGGCGCCTCGCGCTGGTCGAGCGCAGAAGCCCACCGTCACGATGCTGGGAGAGATGTTCCCGGTCGACCCCATCTCCATCGGGCGCATGCTCGAGCCCATGGGCCTGGCGGCCGGACCGGTGGTGCCCACCCGTGAGTGGCGCGAGCTGTACGCCGCCCTCGATTGCGCGGTGGTCGCCGCGATTCACCCCTTCTACACCGCGTCGGTTCGCGAGTTCGAAGCTGCTGGACGAACGGTGCTTGGCTCGGCGCCAGTCGGCCGCGACGGCACCGAGGCGTGGCTGGAGCAGATCGGCCAGGCCTGCAACGCTTCGCGCGAGAAGATCGACGCAGCCAAGAACGCCGCCCTGCCGGCCATCACCGGTGCGCTCGCGGCCAAACCCATCAAGGGCCGCATCACCCTCTCGGGCTACGAAGGGAGCGAGCTGCTGGTCGGGCGACTGCTCGTCGAAAGCGGAGCAGACCTGCGTTACGTCGGTACTGCCTGCCCTCGGACCCCGTGGAGCAACGCCGACCGCGAGTGGCTCGAGGCGAAGGGCGTCAAGGTCACCTTCCGCGCGTCACTCGAGCAAGACCTCGCGGCCATGCGCGAGTTCGAGCCCGATCTCGTGGTGGGGACGACGCCGGTGGTGCAGGCCGCCAAGCAAGCCGGCACCCCGAGCCTGTACTTCACCAACCTCATCTCGGCTCGACCGTTGATGGGCCCGGCTGGCGCAGGGTCGCTCGCCCAAGTCATCAACTCCGCCATGGCGAGCAAGGCTCGCTTCACCGAGATGAAGGCCTTCTTCGAAGGCGTGGGCACTGGCTACACGGCTGGCGTCTGGCAGTCGCTCCCGAAGGATCGGCCCGAGTTCAAGCAGGCGCAGCTCGCTGCGATCGAGCGGAAGCGCAAGTCCGAGGAGGCCGTCGGATGCTAGTCCTCGATCACGATCGCGCTGGTGGCTACTGGGGCGCCGTCTACGTCTTCTCGGCCATCAAAGGTCTGCAGGTGATCATCGACGGCCCGGTGGGCTGCGAGAACCTGCCGGTGACTTCGGTGCTCCATTACACGGACGGTCTGCCTCCCCACGAGCTGCCCATTGTGGTGACAGGGCTCGCCGAAGAGGAATTGGGTCAAAAGGGCACCGAGCAGGCGATGAAGCGCGCGCACAAGGCGCTCGACCCGGGCTTGCCCAGCGTCGTCGTCACGGGGTCCATTGCCGAGATGATCGGCGGCGGCGTGACGCCTGAAGGGACGGGCATTCAGCGCTTCCTTCCGCGCACCATCGACGAAGATCAATGGCAGTGCGCCAACCGCGCCATGTTGTGGCTGTGGCAGCAATACGGCCTCAAGAACGGGAAGATGCCCAAGCCGCGCGCTCGCAAAGAGGGTGAGCGCCCGCGGGTGAACATCATCGGCCCGTGCTACGGCTACTTCAACACCTGGTCCGACCTCGCCGAGATCACGCGCCTGATTGAAGGCATCGGCGCCGAGGTGAACCTCAGCTTCCCGCTGGGCAGCCACCTGCTCGACGTGCCCAGGCTCGCTGACGCAGACGTGAACGTGGTGATGTACCGGGAATACGGACGGTTGATCTGTGAGGCGCTCGACAAGCCCTACCTCCAGGCGCCGGTCGGCCTTCACAGCACCACCAGGTTCCTCCGTTCGCTGGGAGAGCTCCTCAAGCTCGACCCCGAGCCGTTCATCGAGCGCGAGAAGCACACCACGCTCAAACCCATGTGGGACCTGTGGCGCTCGGTCACCCAGGACTTCTTCGGCACCGCTTCCTTCGGCATCGTCGCAAACGAGACCTACACCCGCGGAGTCCGGGCGTTCCTCGAAGAAGAGCTCGGCCTGCCTTGCCACTTCGCGATTTCGCGGAAGCCGGGCGCCAAGACTGACAATCAGGCCGTGCGTGAGGCGGTCCAGAAGAAGACGCCGCTCATCTTGTTCGGCTCGTACAACGAAAGAATGTACCTGACCGAGGTCGCAGGGAAAGCCGTCTACATTCCTGCGTCGTTCCCGGGCACGGCCATTCGGCGGCACACGGGCACGCCCTTCATGGGCTATTCGGGCGCTTCGTACCTGCTGCAGGAAGTGTGTAATGCGCTGTTCGAAGCGCTCTTCCACATCCTTCCTCTGGGCACCGAGCTCGACAAGGTCGACCCGACGCCCGCCCGCCTCCATCAGGAGCTGCCCTGGGATGAAGAGGCTGAGCATTCACTCGACGCGGTGCTGCAAGGCATGCCCGTGTTGACGCGAATTTCGGCAGCCAAGCACCTTCGGGACGCGGCGGAGTCGGCGGCCCGGAGCAGCGGCGCCGAGCGCGTCACGGTGTCGCAGGTCGCGGCGGCCGCACAGAAGAACTCAATGTCATCGGTTGGAGGCAGGGCATGAACGACGACAACGGTTTGCTCTGGTGCAGTGCAGACGGGCTCTCGACCCCCTTCAGCGCCACCTACCCTCTTTCGCTACGCGCGGTCGTTTCGTGGTTCCGCGAGCGTCGCGCACAGAATCAAACCTCGAGCCCGGCCAGTGGCCGGTCGCCAGCGCCCACAAGCGCAGCGATGAGGTGACAGACGTCGGAGCGCCCGAACGGGCTCCAACACCGCCGTCGGTTGACGGCAATCCCAGCCGTGCGGGAAGGGCACGGGTTCTTCAGTGGAGGTAGCAATGGCAGACGAGAAGAGCTCGGCCTCGGGCCTGACCGAGGCGCAAGCGAAGGAGTTTCACGGCCTGTTCATGACGAGTTTTCTCGTCTGGCTGGCGGTCTCGGTGGTCGCACACATCCTCGTGTGGGTGTGGCGTCCGTGGTTCCCGGGATTCAACTCAACCAGCATGGTGGACACGGCCCACCAGGCGTTGTCGATGCTGTCCTGAAAGGAACTGAGAAATGCACAAAGTCTGGATGTTGTACGACCCGAAGGCTGCGTTGACGGCGGTCATGCTGTTCGCCTTCTCGATGATCATGATCAACCACTTCTTCGTGTTGAGCAGCGATCGCTACACGTTCCTCAACGACCTGAAGGGCGCGAAGATGGACAACCGCGCTGCGCTCCCGTCGAAGTAGAGAAGAACGACGAAGCGGCGGACGACCACCGACGTCTCTTGTCGGTGGCGTCCGTCGCGGGCGTCACAGTGACGCAGGACTGAATCAATCTTTTTGCGGTCGGAGGAAGCATGGCCTTGTTGAGCTTTGAAAGACGCTATCGCATTCGCGGGGGCACGCTCCTCGGCGGCGACCTTTTTGATTACTGGGTGGGGCCGTTCTACGTGGGCTTCTTTGGCCTCACGACCGCGTTCTTCTCAATCATCGGCACCGCCCTGATTCTCATCGGCGCTTCGATGGGACCGACGTGGAATCTCTGGAAGATCAACATTCAACCGCCGCCGCTCGAGTACGGGCTGGCGTTCGCGCCGCTCCGCGACGGGGGCATCTGGCAGTTGGTGACCATCTGCGCGCTCGGGGCCTTCGTCTCGTGGGCGCTGCGACAGGTCGAGATCAGCAGGAAGCTGGGCATGGGGTACCACATCCCCGTTGCCTACGGCGCCGCGATCTTCGCCTACGCGACCCTCGTGGTGTTTCGGCCGGTGCTGCTCGGCGCCTGGGGCCACGGGTTTCCGTACGGCATCTTCAGTCACCTCGACTGGGTGTCGAACTTTGCCTACCAATACCTGCATTTCCATTACAACCCGGCACACATGATCGCCGCGTCGTTCTTCTTCACGACGACGCTCGCGCTGTCGTTGCACGGAGGACTCATCCTGTCGGCCGTCAACCCGCAGAAGGGTGAGAAGGTCAAGACGGCCGAATTCGAAGACACGTTCTTCCGTGACTTCCTGGGCTATTCGATCGGCGCGTTGGGTATTCACCGGTTGGGCTTCTTCCTGGCCCTGAACTCGGGGCTGTGGGCCGCCATCTGCATCGTCATCAGCGGGCCCTTCTGGACCCGTGGCTGGCCCGAGTGGTGGAACTACTGGCTGAATCTGCCGATCTGGCGCTGACCTGCACACGGACCACTGACATGATCCAATACCAGAACATCTTCACGCAGCTTCAAGTGGGTGCTCCGCCTGACACGGGCGCGCCGACCAATTCCCCTCGCGACGAGAAGGCGTTTCGAACGAAGCCGTTCGGGCTGTCGAAGCTGATTGGCTGGTTCGGCAACGCGCAGGTGGGGCCCGTCTACCTGGGCGGCCTGGGCATTCTGTCGATTCTGCTCGGAGTCACGGCCTTCGAGATCATCGGGCTCAACATGTGGGCCTCGGTGAACTGGAGCCTGAAGGAGTTCATCCGCCAGCTCCCGTGGCTTGCGCTCGAGCCGCCCCCGCCGTCGTACGGGCTCCGTTTCCCGCCGCTTCGGGAAGGTGGCTGGTGGTTGATTACCGGCGCACTGCTGACGACCAGCATTCTGCTCTGGTGGGCGCGCACCTATCGCCGCGCGAAGGCCCTCGGTATGGGCACCCACGTCGCCTGGGCGTTTGCTGCGGCGATCTGGCTGTACCTCGTGCTCGGGTTCTTCCGGCCGATCCTGATGGGGAGCTGGGGCGAGGCCGTGCCGTTCGGCATCTTCCCGCACCTCGATTGGACCGCGGCCGTCTCGATTCGTCACGGCAACCTCTTCTACAACCCGTTCCACGCGCTCTCGATCGTCTTCCTCTACGGCTCGGTGCTGCTCTTCGCCATGCACGGCGCGACGGTGCTCGCGTTGTCGCACCTCGGCGGAGAACGCGAGGTGCATCAAGTCGTCGATCGCGGAACTGCAGCAGAGCGTGGCGCGCTCTTCTGGCGCTGGACGATGGGGTTCAACGCGACCTTCGAGTCCATTCACCGGTGGGCGTGGTGGTTCGCGGTCCTCTGCCCCTTGACCGGCGGCATCGGAATCCTGCTGACGGGAACCGTCGTCGACAACTGGTACCTCTGGGCGGTCGAGCACAACTTCGCGCCCCAGTACCCTGCCGCGTACCAGGTGTTGCCAGACCCGTCGAAGCTGCCTGAGAACAGCCGGTTCGAGGTGACGCCTTGAGTTCGGCGCTGAAGGTGACAGGGCTGTTCCTCGTCCTTGGACTCGGAATGGGGGTCGTCGCGACCTTCAAGCGAGTGCAGGCCTACCAGCATGGCTACCCCGGCGTGGGGATGGAGCTCCTCGAGAGCGAGAAGGCGCTCACCGAGAAGGTGAAAGCCAACACGGTGCCGGCGGCGCTCCCGGCAGCCTCGCCAGGCGGTCAGCTGTCGGTGGACGCGTACAAGAACGTTCAAGTCCTTGGGCACCTGAGCACGGGTGACTTCACGCGGCTCATGACTGCCATGACCCTGTGGGTCGCCCCTGAACAGGGCTGCGCGTACTGCCATGCCCCCAAGAAGGACGCGAACGGCAACCCCGAGAAGGACGAAGATGGGTACGTCATCGCTGATTCGAATAACCTGTACTCCGATGAGCTGTACACGAAGCGTGTCGCTCGCCGGATGCTGCAGATGACGACCCACATCAACCAGGACTGGCAGACCCACGTCAAGGGAACGGGCGTCACCTGCTACACCTGCCATCGCGGCAATCCTGTTCCTGCCAACATCTGGTTCGACTCGCCGCCGCCCCGCGTCGACGACTTCGGCGGGAACAATGACTACATGAACACGCCGTCGGGCCGCGTCGCCACCGCGTCGCTCCCCAACAACGTGTTCGAGGTCTTCCTCAAGGGGAACTCCAACATCCGCGTCATCTCGGAGGAGTCGAAGCCCAACACCAACCGCTCGTCCGTCAAGCAGACCGAGTGGACCTACGGCCTGATGATGCACATGTCGAACTCGCTCGGCGTGAACTGCACCTATTGCCACAACACCCGTTCGATGGCCGAGTGGCAGACCAGCCCGCCGCAACGCACCACAGCCTGGTACGGCATCAGGATGGTGCGGGACCTGAACAACGACTACCTCATTCCACTGACCGACCAATTCCCGGCGAACCGCCTGGGACCCCACGGCGATGGCCCCAAGCTCAACTGCGCGACCTGCCACAACCAGGCGTTCAAGCCGCTGCTGGGCGTCTCGATGCTGAAGGACTACTCGGTGCTCGCCGAGGCCAGGCCCCAGCCTGCCAAGACGCCGGTCGAGCCTCCGCCAGCCCAGCCGGAAGGCGCACCCACGCCGCCCGCCGACCCCGCGCCGGCGCCAGCCCCGTGACCTGAAGGACGAGTCGAGCGGCCCTTCGAGGCCGTTCGAGTTCGGTCTCTCTGCGGGGGCGCTCACTCACCTGGGCGCCTCCGTTTGCCTTTCACGACTGTGCAGTGAGGATGGATGTCGTCACGTCTCCGCGACGAGCAGCCGGGTCAGCATCGGCCGCCGCGTGCGGGCGAGCCGGACCCGTCGGAAGCCTGCCCTGAGGACCATCGCCTCGAGCTCCTGGGGCGTGCGGGCTCGACCCTGCGCCATCGCATACAGGTAGAGCCCGAAGTACGCGTCGGCCATGGCTTCGGCGCCGGAGGTGCCCGACATGGGCTCGGCGATGAGCAGCACGCCCCCGGGAGCCAACACGCTCCGAGCGGCCTCGAGGATTCGTTGCGCCTGCGCGTCGTCGTGGTCGTGCACCACCCGAACCAGCGTCGCGAGCTCGAACCCCGTGGGCAGCGGGCCCTTGAAGAGGTCGCCACCCACCGCAGTCACCCGTTCCCCGAGCCCAGCCGCGCTCAGGCGCGCCCTGGCCCGCTCGGCGACCGCAGGCAGGTCGAAGAGGGTCGAGCGAAGCCCCGGCGTGCGCGCAGCAGCCTGCACGAAGGCGCCTTCTCCGCCGGCCAGATCGATGTGCGTGCGGTGACGGCCAAAGGGGTACGCGTCGAGGATGTCCTCGGCGATGAGAGACATCGAGCTCGCCATGAGCGCCGAGTAGGCGGCCACCTGCTCGGGCGTCGAGCGATCGCCCGGCCCGTTGCCCGAGTAGCTCCAGTAGCGCGACAGCTCGCTGCCCCTGGGATCGCCGCGCAGCAGCGCGACAGGATCGGCCAGATCGCGGTACAGCATCGCGTGGTGCTCAATCATGTGCGCGATGGCAGGGTTGGCGAGCAGCGGCGCCCCGTAGACGCCGAGCCCATACCGCCCGCCAGGCCTGCGCTCGAGCAGCTTCAACGACACGGCCGCGTCGAGCAACCTGCGCGTCACGTCGGTCGACAGCTCGAGAAACGGAGCGAGCTGCTCGGTCGTCTGAGGGCCGGCCTGCAGCCGCTCGAAGAGCTTCAACTTCACGCACGTGAACAACACCTGCGAGTAGACGAAGCCGGCGACGAGCTCGAACACCTTCGCCGCGCGGTGCCGGGCGATGAAGCTCGCGATCGGCAACCGCACCGCCCACCGCTGGAACGTCGCGCTCGTGAGGATGCGGTTGCGGGTCTGAAACCACCACTCGCCCACCGAGAAGCGCTTCTGCGTCGCGAGGTCGTTCACCAGGGGCCCTGTCATCGTGAAACCGTGCTGTCGTGGCGTTACCGCGGTCTCACCGCACCGGGAGACGGGTGGGGCTCTACACCACGCGCCACGCACTGTCGCGCCAGCCACGAGGCGACGACGTGACGACGGGGAACCACGACGGCCTTCGGCTCGAGTTCGAGGCTCCCGTGCCAGCCGACGGCTACCGCTGGTGGTACGTCGACGCCATCAGCGACGACGGCACCGAGGCGCTCACGTGCATCGCCTTCATCGGCAGCGTCTTCTCGCCGTACTACGCCTGGAGCGGCCGCAACGACCCGCTCAACCACGTCGCCCTCAACGTCGCCCTCTACCGCACCTCAGCGGCGAGCCGATGGGCGCTGACCGAGCGCGGCCGGCACGACCTGGTGCGCTCGAGCCAGGGCCTGCAGCTCGGCCCGAGCAGCGTCGAGGTGCGCGATGACGCCCTCGAGTTCCACGTCCGCGAGCGCGGCTTTCCGATGCCGCTGGGACTCAAGGGCACCATCCGCGTGATCCCTGAGCTCCGGGGCGGCCCACCCCAGCTGCTCTCTGCAGCAGGCGAGCACCACTGGTGGCCAATCGCGCCGAAGTCCCGCGTCGAGGTCGTCTTCGACGAGCCGGCCATGCGCTGGAGCGGCACCGGCTACCTCGACTCCAACTGGGGCTCGGGCCCGCTGGAACGTGACTTCCAGTCGTGGACCTGGTCTCGCGCTCCCCTCTCGAAGGCGGCGTGCGTTCTCTACGACGTACAGCCGCGCGGGGGCACGCCGCAGACGATGGCGCTGCGCTTCGACGGGCAACGCGTGGAGCGGTTCGAGCCACCGCCCACCGTCGCGTTGCCGAGGTCGCTGTTCCGCATCGGCCGCACCACCCGCAGCGAGGGGCCGGCGCGCGTCGTCCGCACGTTGACTGACGCCCACTTCTACGCGCGGTCGATCGTCGAGTCGACGCTCCATGGCGAGCGCGTCTGGGGCGTGCATGAGCGCCTCGAGCTCGATCGCTTCAAGACCGGCTGGGCGAAGGTGCTGTTGCCCTTCCGCATGCCGAGAAACCCGGGGAAGCCGAGCGGCAACCCAGCGCTGCAATCGGGGGTGTGACGATGTTCGTACCCGTCTGGGCCCTCGTCGTGGCGGGGCTCGTGCTGACGTGGGCGCTCTTCGCGCTCAACGGGAAGAACCTGCTGCCCGTGCCCGACGCGGGGTCGCGGTTGTTTGCCACGCCGTCCGTCGAGGCGCAGCGGGCCATCGTCGAGCTCCTCGCCCAGCACGGCCTCACGCAGCGCTTTCGGGGCGACACCGAGGGCGTCAAGCGCGCCATTCTGTGGGACGGGTTCACCATCATCACTGCGCCGAGCGCGACGGTGCGTGAGAAGCTGCTCGGCACCGCGGGGGGCATCGGGCTCGTCGCGAAGGACCCCGTGGCGGAGGCTGAGGCGGCCGCGACGTTCCTTCGGGCGCGGGGCTTCTCGGCCACGGTGGTGCGCGACGCGGAGCCCGAGATCCCCATCTGCCACGTCGTCACCGACGCCTTGCTTGGCGTCAACCTCAACTTCCGCAAGCACGCGCTGCGCTTCCCGCTGCCACCACGGGTGACGTCATGAGCCCCTCGAACGGGAGACGATCGACCGCCGCAGCGACGTATTCGCGCACGCCAGGTGACGTCATGCTCCGCACCAACGGCAGACGCCTCGCGCCAGGTGACGTCGTGAGCCTCAAGAGCGGCAGAAGCTCGACCGGCGCAGCGACGTGTTCGCGCAGACAGGGAATCGATCGACGCTCCCCGCTCCACGAGGGCCGCCGATGAGCGCAACGCCGATGGTCGAGGCTTCGACGCTGTACCGCCCGCCTGCGCCGGTCCCGCGCGGTCCGGTGAGTTCACTCGCGCGCGTGGTGGCCCGGCGGGAGAACAACCTGCTGAGCCTGTTGCCCGACGTCGCCTACCGCGAACTCGTCACGCCGCTGGGCATGTCGGTGCGAGGCATCTTGCTGGTGAATGACCCGGCGCTCGTCACGAAGGTGATGGACACCAGCGTCGAGCTCTTCCCGAAGAACGATCTCTTCGTCGGGGCGCTCGAGCCCCTGGTGGGCGACGCGATGTTCGTCTCGAGCGGTGAACGGTGGAAACACCAGCGCCGCACGCTCGAGCCCGCGTTCTCGCACATGCGCATCAACCGCGCGTTCCCCGCCATGGCGGCGGCGATCGACGACGCCTGTGTCACCTGGGACGCCCACGCGGCCGATGGGACAGCCTTCTCGCTCGACAAGGCGATGGGCCACCTCACCGCAGACATCATCACGCGCACCCTCTTCTCGCAGCCGCTCTCGTCGGGCACGTCGCGCGAGGTCTTCGAGTCGTTCGATCGCTTCGAGCGCAGCGTCGAGAACGTCAGCATCCGGCGGCTCCTCCTCGAGCGGCCGTGGGCGCGAATTCCCCAGCCACCACGGGTGCTCGAAGCCTGCACCAGAATCCGCCAACTGGTCGGCGAGCTGCTTGACCCGCGGCTCGGTGCGGACGCGCCCGTCCTCGACGATCTCGCCAGCGCCTGCATCGCCGCCAGAGACCCGGTCACTGGCGAGGGCTTCTCGCGAGACGAGCTCATCAATGAGATTGGGGTGTTCTTCCTCGCCGGCCATGAGACGACCGCGAGCGGGCTCACGTGGACGCTCTTCATCCTCTCGCAGCAGCCACAGGTGGTGGCGCGAATCCGCGAAGAGGTCTCGCGGGTCGCCGGCGACGGCCCGCTCGAGCTCGAGCACACGCGCAAGCTGCCCTTCGTCCGCAACGTGTTCCGCGAGGCGCTGCGGCTCTACCCGCCCATCACCTTCCTGCCGCGGGTCGCTGCCGAGGACCTCTCCCTGGGCGATCGGCAGGTGAAGCGGGGCACGATGATCATGATCGCGCCCTGGTCGATGCACCGGCACGAGCGGCTCTGGGAGAACCCTGACCGGTTCGATCCCGATCGTTTCGACCGCGAGGTGCCGGTCGGCGCGTACCTGCCCTTCGGCACCGGCCCACGAATCTGCATTGGCGCCGCCTTCGCCACCCTCGAGGCGACGCTCGTCATCGCGCGCCTCGTGCGCCGCTACGACGTCGTCGCGCCAGACCCCGATGACGTCTGGCCGCTCGCCCGGCTCACGACCCGGCCTGCGCGGCAGATCTCCGTCACCGTTCGACGACGGGAGGCTTCGTGAGCGCCCTCGCGACCCGTCGCACCGTGCTGCTCACCCTGGGCCGCCTGCCGAAGTCCGTCGAGCTCATCCGCGGCTTCGCGGCGCTGGGGTTCCGCGTGCTGGTCGCCGAGCCCCACCCCTGGCACCTCTCGCGCATCTCGAACCAGGTCGATCGGAGCTTCGAGATCGTCTCACCCGTCACCGACCCGGACGGCTACCTGCGCCAGCTGCAGGAGATCGTCGTTCGCGAGCGCGTCGAGCTGGTGGTGCCGATCTCCGAAGAGACGATGCACGCCTCGGGGCTCAAGCCGCTCCTGCCCCCGGGCACGACGATGTTCTGCCCCGATCAGCACACGCTGCTGGAGCTCCACGACAAGTTCCGGTTCACCGAGCTGGCGCGACCTGCAGGCGTCGACGTGCCAGAGACCGTGACCCTGGGAGACCCGCAGGCGCGACGCCTCGCTGACGCTGGCGCCTTCGTGGTGAAGCCACGCTTCTCGTGCTCGGGCCGGGGCGTCGAGTTCTTCGAGCAGGGCGCGCCGCTCCCGACGCGCGACGAGCCGTGTGTGGTGCAGCGGAAAATCGAAGGCGCGTTGTTGAGCACCTTCTCGGTGGTGCGCGACGGCCGGGTGCTCGTCACGGTCGTCTACCGCGGCCTGGTCATGGCAGGCACGGTGTCGGTGTGCTTCGAGCAGGTCGACCACCCCGCCATCGACGGCTGGGTCGAGCGCTTCGCGGCGCACCACCGGTCCTCGGGCTTCCTGTCGTTCGACTTCGTCGTCGATGCGGCGGGGCGGCCCTTCGGCATCGAATGCAACCCGCGCATCACGAGCGGCGTGCACTTCGTCGAGCCAGCCGACCTCGCCACCGCGATGCTCGGCGGTCCTTCCGGGGCGCGCGTGCGGCTCCGGCCCCAACGCCTCGCCCAACAGTTCTACCCGACGCTCACCGAGACCGAGCGCGCGTTCCTGCAGGGGAACTTCGCGAAGGCGCGGCGCAGCTTCATGGCGATGTGGCGCGCGCGCGACGTGGTGTGGAGCTGGAGAGACCCCCTGCCTTTCCTCACCATGCCGCTCACCGCGTGGCGCATCCTCAGTCACGCCATCCGAAAGGGCACGAGCCTGGGTGAGGCGTCGACGTTCGACATCGAGTGGTACGGTAGGCCGCGAGCGGCGCCTGGCGCTGCCCACGCGGAGGTGCACCCGTGAGCCCCGTCGTCTTCGCCTTCAAGACCTTCATCGTGCTGCACATTCTGGTCGGCTTGGTGGGGCTGGTGACGTTCTGGGTGCCGGTCGTCGGCCGGAAGGGAGCCGAGGCACACCGCCGCTGGGGGCGCGTGTTCACCCGCTGCATGCTCGCGGCCGGTGCGTTCGCGGTGGGCATCAGCACCTGTTCGCTCATCGCGCCGCTCGAGACGCACTCGACCTTCCCACCACCCTTCACCGACGCCGCGCTGGTGCGGGGCATCTTCGGGTGGATGATGATGTACCTCGCGCTGCTGACCATCAACCTCGCCTGGTACGGCTGGAGCTGCGTTCAGAACAAGGCAGACCACGCTGGCAACCGGGACTGGCGCAACCTGCTGCTGCAGGCCGCGGTCTTCGTGGGAGCGCTCAACTGCATCCTGCAGGGGCTCCTCTTGAAACAGCCCTTGATGATGTCGGCGTCGATCATCGGCTTCGCGACGGTCGGAACGAACCTGCGCTTCATCTTCGCGAGCGAGCCTTCCCCCAATGATTGGCTTCGCGAGCACCTCAAGGGGCTCGTGGGCGCGGGGATCTCGGTCTACACGGCGTTCCTGGCGCTGGGCGCCGTGCGCCTGGTGCCCGCGCTCGCGCTGAGCCCTCAACTGTGGGCCGTGCCGCTCACGGCAGGCGTGGGGATCATCATCTATCACTGGCGGAAACTGCCTCGCCGGAGCGCCAGCGCGAGGGCGCCACTGGAAGGAACGGCGTCGTGAGCAACGAGCACGTGGTGGTCGTCGGGGCAGGCATGGGCGGGCTCGCGGCCGCGCTCGACCTCTCGCGGCGTGGAGTGAAGGTGACGATCGTCGACTCCGCCAGCGGCCCGGGCGGAAAGATGCGGCGCGTCGACGGCATGGACGCCGGCCCGACCGTCTTCACCATGAAGTGGGTGTTCGACGGCCTCCTCGAAGATGCCGGCGAACGACTCGAGGCGCACCTCGAGCTCGAGCCCATCGAGGTCCTCGCCCGTCACGCCTGGGCTCGCGGACCACAGCTCGACTTGTTCGCCGATCTCGAGCGCTCGGTCGATGCCATCGGCCGCTTCGCCGGCGCCGAGGACGCGCGCGGCTACCGGGCGTTCTGTGAACGCAGCGCCGACATCTACCAGACGCTCGCAGGCCCCTTCATCGCGGCAGAGAAGCCGTCCTCGGTGGAGCTGGCGCGGCGGGTCGGGCTGAGCAACCTCGAGGCGCTCTGGCGCACCATGCCCCTCACCACCCTGTGGGACGCGCTCGGCGGCTTCTTCAAGGACGCGCGCCTGCGACAACTCTTCGGGCGCTACGCGACCTACGTGGGCTCGTCACCGATGCTGACCCCGGCCACGCTCATGCTGGTCGCGCACGTTGAGCGGAGCGGTCTGTTCCGGGTGATCGGCGGCATGCACCGCGTCGCGACGATGCTCGCCGCCGTGACCGCCAGGCGGGGCGCCACCTTTCGCTTCGACACGAGGGTCTCGAAGATCCTCGTCGAGCGCGGCCGCACCAGCGGCGTGTTGCTCTCGACGGGTGAGCAGCTCGAAGCCGACGCCGTCATCTTCAACGGCGACGTCTCTGCCGTGGCGACGGGGCTGCTTGGCCCGGCCGTGAAGAGCGCCGTCAAGGCCACCCCGAGAGAGGCCCGCGCGCTCTCCGCGATGACCTGGTGCGTGAACGCACGAACGAGCGGCTTCCCGCTGCTGCATCACAACGTCTTCTTCAATGAGGACTACCACGACGAGTTCGACGCGATCTTCCGCCGACGCGAGACGACCGAGCAGCCCACGGTGTACGTGTGCGCGCAGGATCGCGATGGCTCTGCGGCGCCCCCGGCGTCGGGGGCAGAGCGGTTGCTGCTGCTGATCAACGCGCCCCCCGATGGCGACGTACGCGTCGACGAACCAGCAGCCATCGAAGCCGCGCGCGTGCGGACGTTCGGGGTCCTCGAGGCGAGGGGCCTGCAGATCGATGCCACCTCGATGACCTGCACGCCCACCACGCCGTCCGGTTTCGAGCGCCTCTTCCCGGCGACCGGTGGCGCGCTCTACGGCCGCTCCAACCACGGGTTCATGGGCACCTTCGAGCGGGGGGGCAACACCTCGTCCATCCCCGGCCTCTACTTCGTCGGTGGGTCCGTGCACCCTGGCGCAGGTGTGCCGATGGCCGCGCTCTCAGGCCGACTGTGCGCGGCCCGAGTGGTGGACGATCGCTTCGGCCGTGCGCCTGGCAAAGAGAAGTACGTCTCTGTGCGAGCCGGCTGAAGCGCAGCCTGACAGAAAGTAGCCGAGCACGAGAACCCAGCCCCATTATAGTGTGCGCCGACGGGGGTCCCCCTCGGTTGAGAACGAAACACTTTCAAGGAGCAGAGAGCATGAAGGGCGCGAACGAGATCATGGAGACGCAGATCGACCGACGGAAGACGTTGCACGTCCTCGGCTTTGGGCTGGTGGGCAGCGTGTTGCTGCCGGCGTGCAAGAAGGACGAGGTCGCCGCAGCTCCGAAGCCCGCGCCGGCCGCAGCGCCGCCGCCGCCCGCGCCCGTCGCCGTCGCGCCGCCGCCACCTGCTGCAGCCCCGGACGCGCCAGCGGCTCCAGATGCGCCAGCAGCTCCGGCCGCCGAGGCGAAGGCCGAGGGCGACGTCAACTGCAAGGAAGCCGCTCCCATCGACGAGACCTCGAAGGGTCTGCGCCGCGCGTTGCAGTACAAAGAGAAGACTGACGACGCTGCCAAGAAGTGCTCGGGCTGCGCTCAGTTCGAGGCGAAGAAGTACGGCGGCTGCGGCGCGTGCAAGCTCTTCACCGGTGCCGTCAACCCCAACGGCGTCTGCTTGAGCTACGCGCCGCTCGCAGCCAAGTAGGCCACAGGCGCGGCAACCCACTCGCGTGAGTGGGTTGCGCGCTCGGTTGTTCAGGACCGATGAGGTGTGGCGTTCATCTCGCTCGCCTCCGTTGTCGAACGCGACGCCAGAGATCGAAGGCGTGTGAGGGCCCGGACAGCCCCAGCCAGAGGGCCGTGAGCTGGGCCTGGCCTCCCACCAGGACGTTGCGAAGCGCCAACATCAAGAAGATGCCAGCGAGGATCGGGCTGATGATCTCAGCCCAGGACCACGTCGCGGCGGTGGCGCGGAGCCAGACCGCGAGCACGACGAACTCCAGGACGACCGACCCGAGGATCAGATCGATCGCGTGGCCCGAGGTCAGCCACCATTCGAGCCACGCCGGGGTCTGGTTCACGTCGCTGAGGTCAACCCCAACAGGTGCGCCATGTCCTTGAAGAAGATGCGCACGTGGGCCGTGGGCCTGGCCTTCACCAGTTCCTTGTTCATGTAGGCCTGCCAGGTCAACTCCTGCACGTCTTTGTCCTCGCAGATGGCGACGAAGCGCTCGCGGCGCTTGTCACTCGAGTACCAGAAGTACTGCATGATCCCGAGGATCGTGAAGACGCGCCCATGCGCCTTCATGAAGTGCTTGCGAGCCAGCTTCAGGGCAGTGGCCTTCCCTGTCGAGAGGCACTCGAGCGCGGCCTGTCCTGCCAGCTGGCCACCAACCATCGCGTAGTAGATGCCTTCGCCTGACGCCGGCGCCACCACCCCTGCCGCGTCTCCCGCGAGCACCACATCACGTCCGTTGTCCCACCGCTTGAGGGGCTTCATCGGAATCGGCGCACCCTCGCGACGAATGGTCTTCGCGCTGCTGAGCCCGGCCTGCGCCCGCAGGTCCGTCACGGACTGGCGAAGCTTGAACCCCTGAATCGCGCTCCCGGAGCCGACGCTCACGGTGTTCCCATGCGGGAAGACCCAGCCGTAGAAGTCGGGCGAGATCTTTCCGTCGTAGATCACGTCGCAGCGGGCCGCGTCGTAACCGGGCTGCCCCCTGGGCGCCTCGATGATCTCGTGAAAGGCAAAGACACAGGGCGGGCCGTCTTTGTCGATCTCCTGTCGAGCCACCTTCGACAGCGCACCGTCGGCTCCGACGATGAGTCTCGCCTCGACCGCGCGCTCGACGCCCTGCTCATCGCGGTAATGGACGCGGGTGACGTCCTGCTCGCGGCTGATTCGCTCGTAACTGCCCTTCCGACGGGTCGCCCCGTTTCGGTGCGCGCGCGCCCGGAGGAACTCGTCGAACGTCTCCCGATTGACCATGCCGACGTAGCCACCGCCGATGGGCATGTCGACCCGCCGCTGGCGCGGAGACACCATGCGCGCCGAGTTGATCTTCGCGCACAACAGCGAATCGGGGATCTCGAAGTCCTTGATCAAGCGGGGAGGAATGGCGCCGCCGCAGGGCTTGATGCGCCCCCCCTTGTCGAGCAGGAGCACAGACTTGCCGGCCTTCGCCAGAACGTCTGCGGCCGTCGCCCCCGACGGCCCACCACCCACCACCACCACATCGAAGCGCTCGAGACTCATGGTTGTGCTCTCCAGTGTGACGAAGACGAAGGGATTCAGGAGCCGGCGGCGAGCAGCGCACGCATCGCCAGGGCGCTGGTCATCATGCCCGACACGTACAGCGTGGTGCCGGTGGCGTTGTAGAGCGGCGCGCGCTTGAGCGGGTTGCGCACCAGCATGGGCATCAGCGCCACCTGGCCCAACAGCACGCCCGCAACGATCGCCGCGTGAGTCGGTTTGCCCTGCTTGAAGAGCATGGCCACCACGACCACCTGAGGCAGCGCCATCACGAAGCAGGCGAGCACCGCTGCGTTCGCCACGCCCAGCTGCACCGGCAACGAGCGCACGCCCATCGCGCGATCACCCTCGACCGCCTTGAAGTCGTTGAGCACCATGATGCCGAAGGCGCCGGCGCTGTAGAGCACTGCCAGGGCCGTGATTCGAAGATCGGGCACGGTGGCCGAGAGCGCGGCGGCCCCGGTGAACCACGGGAGCCCCTCGTAGCAGAGCCCGACCGCGCTGTTGCCCCACCACCCGTTGAGCTTGAGCCGGAACGGCGGCGCGCTGTACGCCCAGGCCAGCACCAGCCCGAGAACGGTCGCCGCCAGCACCCACCGGCCCAGGGCCACCGCGACCGCGAGCGACAAGGCAGTCCAGATGATGGCGATCCACAGCCCCCAGCGACCCGGGATGCGACCCGACGGAATCGGCCGGTTCGGCTCGTTGATCGCGTCGACATGCCGATCGAACCAGTCGTTCGCCGCCTGACTCGTGCCGCACACCAACGGGCCGGCCAACAACACCGAGCCGATGATCGAGAGCCAGTTCTCCATGACGGGCACCCCGGCGGAGACGACTCCACAAGCCAGCGCCCACATCGGCGCAAACCAGGTCACCGGCTTGAGCAACTCGAGCGCAGAACGGGCCGTGGACACGGTCGGTTGTCGCTCAAGAACGTCTTGAGCGATTGACGGCTGCGTCAGGAGGGTCGCCATACCCACGAATCCTTAGCAAGGTTCGGTCAAAGCGTAAAGCCAGGTTGACATCAACCACGCTTGACATCGTTCATCCTCACGTTCTAGCTTCTGGTTGCGCCTGAGGGGCGCCACGCGAGGTGAGGAAGATGCCCGAGACGGTCCCACCAGCGCTGTACACCCCCGAACAGCGGCGCCGCCGTGATGAGACCCGGTGGACGTTGGTTCAGGGCCTGCTGGCGCCGGTGCAGTTTCTGGTGTTCCTCGTGAGCCTCACCCTGGTGATCCGGGCTCTCGTCACTGGAGAGGGCGTCGCCGCAGCCTCGGCGAGCGTGGTGGTGAAGACGCTGGTCCTCTACACAATCATGGTCACGGGAGCGATCTGGGAGAAGCGCGTCTTCGGCGTCTACCTCTTCGCCCGCGCGTTCTTCTGGGAAGACGTGTTCAGCATGTTGGTGTTGGCGCTTCACACCACGTACCTGTGGGCCCTCTTCACCGGCTCGATGAGCACGCAGGGGCAGCTGGTGCTCGCGCTCGCCGCGTACGGGACCTACGTCATCAACGCGACCCAGTTCGTGCTGAAGCTCCGCGCGGCGCGGTTGGGGGCCGAGGCCGAGCGCCGTGCCTATCAGGGACCGGCGCCTCTCGAAGGAGCCGCCCCGTGAACGCGGTCACGCTGCCTTCCGTTGGTGAGCGCCCCGTGCTCCGAGAGCGGGGCCAGCGCGAGGTGTTCTGCGGGCTGACCGGCATCGTGTGGCTGCACCGCAAGATCCAGGACGCGTTCTTCCTGGTGGTCGGCTCGCGAACCTGCGCGCACCTGATTCAGTCCGCCGCGGGAGTGATGATCTTCGCCGAGCCGCGCTTCGCCACGGCCATCCTGCAGGACAAAGATCTCGCGGGCCTCACCGACGCCAACGAGGAACTCGATCGGGTGGTGGCGCGCCTGCTCCAGCGACGCACCGACATCAAGATGCTCTTCCTGGTCGGCTCCTGCCCGTCCGAGGTCATCAAGCTCGACCTGTCGCGCGCGGCGCTGCGGCTCTCGAAGCAACACCTCGGGAAAGTGCGCGTGCTGAGCTACTCGGGCAGCGGCATCGAGACGACCTTCACGCAGGGCGAAGATGCCTGCCTGGCCTCGATGGTGCCTGAGCTGCCCACCAGCACGGACGCAGCGGCGCCTCTCGTGGTCGTCGGCTCGCTCCCTGACGTGGTCGAAGATCAATTCCAGCGGCTCTTTGATCAGCTCTCGATTCCGGTGCGTTTCTTCCCGCCCCGGCGGTCGACTGACCTGACGGCCATCGGGCCCGGCACCAGGTTCCTGTTGGCTCAACCCTTCTTGTCGACGACGGCGAAAGCCCTGGAAGAGCGCGGCGCCCGACGCCTGTCGGCCCCCTTTCCCTTTGGCGTCGAGGGAACGACTGGCTGGTTCGCTGCGGCCGCCACTGCCTTCGGGATCGCGGGCGACACGCTCGCGCGGGTGCTCGAACCCTCTGCGGCGCGGGCCAGGGTCGCGCTCGACCAGGCCAGGCCGCGGCTCGCTGGAAAGAGAATCTTCTTCTTCCCCGACTCACAGCTCGAAGTGCCGCTCGCGCGCTTCTTGTCGAGAGAGCTGGGCGTGACCCTCGTCGAGGTCGGCACGCCCTACCTTCACCAGGAGCACCTGGCGGAAGACCTGGCGCTGTTGCCGCCTGACGTCCTGATCAGTGAAGGCCAGGACGTCGAGCGACAGCTGGACCGGTGCCGTGCCGCCAGACCCGATCTGGTGGTGTGTGGACTCGGCCTGGCCAACCCCCTCGAGGTCGAGGGGCTCACCACCAAGTGGTCCATCGAGCTGGTGTTCACGCCCGTTCATGGGTTCGACCAGGCCGGCGATCTCGCCGACCTCTTCGCCCGTCCACTCGTTCGTCGCGCGAGGCTCGCCGTCTGATGCAGCTGACCGTCTGGACCTACGAGGGACCGCCGCACGTGGGCGCCATGCGCGTGGTCACGGCCATGAAGGGCGTGCACTACGTGCTGCATGCTCCGCAGGGCGACACCTACGCCGATCTTCTCTTCACGATGATCGAGCGGCAGAAGGTGCGGCCGCCGGTCACCTACACCACGTTCCAGGCCCGCGACCTGGGCAAGGACACCGCCGAGATCTTCAAGCGCGCTGCGCACGAGGCCTACGAGCGCTTCACGCCCGAGCTGGTCGTCGTCGGCGCATCGTGCACGGCCGAGCTCATTCAAGATGACCCGGCAGGCATCGGCCAGACCATCGGTCTTCCCGTTCCCGTCGTGCCCGTCGAGTTCTCGGCCTACCAGCACAAAGAAAACCACGGCGCCGCCGAGACCTTCTACCGGCTGGTCCGAGCCTGCACTGGAAACGGGGCTCCACGAGGCGAGCGCACGCCCGGACCCAAACGCTGCAACCTGCTCGGCCCGACGGCGCTCGGGTTCCGCCACCGCGACGATCTCGCTGAGGTGACCCGGCTCCTCGGGCAGCTGGGCGTGGCCATCAACGTCATCGCGCCGCTGGGCGCGAGCCCCTCGGACCTCGCGCGGATCCCGCAGGCCGACTTCAACGTCGTGCTCTACCCCGAGGTCGCTGAGACGGCCGCGCGCTGGCTGCAGAAGACCTACCAGCAGCCGATGGTCTCGATCGTCCCCATCGGGTTCGGCGCCACCGTCGACTTCGTCAAGCAGGTCGCTGCCCTCGCGGGCGTCGACCCCACACCCGTGCTGTCGAGCCACACCTCTCGGTTGCCCTGGTACTCGCGGTCCGTCGACTCGACGTACCTGACCGGCAAGCGGGTCTTCATCTTCGGCGACGCGACGCATGTCGTGGCCGCGGCGCGCATCGCGTCTGAAGAGCTGGGCTTCACCATCGTCGGCCTCGGCACCTACAGCCGCGAGCTGGCGCGCGAGGTGCGCGCGGCGGCGCAGAAGTACGGCGTCGAGGCCCTCATCAGTGACGATCACCTCGAGGTCGAAGACACCATCGCGAAGCTCCACCCTGAGCTGGTGCTCGGCACGCAGATGGAGCGGCACATCTCCAAGCGCCTCGGCCTGCCCTGCGCCGTCATCTCGGCGCCCGTGCACGTGCAGGACTTCCCGGCGCGCTACTCGCCGCAGATGGGCTTCGAGGGCGCCAACGTCCTCTTCGACACCTGGGTGCACCCGCTCATGATGGGCCTCGAGGAGCACCTGCTCTCGATGTTCCGCGAGGACTTCGAGTTCGGTGACGGGGCAGCGCCCTCGCACCTGGGCGCGCACGGCGGTGGAGACCAACCGAAGGCCCCCGCGCTGACGATTCCGGCAGCTGCCCAGCCTCAGGCGACCCGACCCGACCCGATTGTCCCCGCGCCCGTCACGCCGCTCACCCCCGACCCCGTCACACCGCCGCAGGCCCAGGCGGCGCCAGCAGCACCGACAGGCCCGGTCATCACCTCATGGACGGCGGAAGCCGCGAAGGAGCTGACGAAGATTCCCTTCTTCGTTCGCGGAAAGGCCAAGCGGAACACCGAGCGCTTCGCCCAGGAACGCAACATCGCCCTCATCACGCTGGACACGCTGTATGACGCCAAAGCCCACTTCCGCTGAAGCCACTCCAGGCCGGGTGACGCTCGACTCGCTCGACTCGCTCCTCGCGATGGAGCGCGCCCGCGACCGGAACCGGATTCCTGCCCGGCAGCCGCGCCACGCCGGTGAAGATTCTCGAAGGCTTCACACTCTCGGCTTCACCATTCGGAGCAACCCATGACTCAACTTCCTGTGATCAACCGAGACCGGCAGGGCGATGGCGAAGGCAGCCTGCAATTCCACGAGACCAGGGTCGCGCTGAGCAACACCAAGGTCTTCGCGGTCTACGGCAAGGGCGGCATCGGCAAGTCGACGACCTCGTCGAACCTGTCGGTGGCCTTCTCGAAGCTGGGCAAGCGCGTGTTGCAGATCGGGTGCGACCCGAAGCACGACTCGACCTTCACCCTCACCAAGCGGCTGCAGCCCACGGTCATCGACGTGCTCGAGAAGGTCGAGTTCCACCCTGAGGAGCTCCGCGCGGAAGACTTCGTGGTGGAGGGCTACAATGGCGTGATGTGCGTCGAGGCCGGTGGGCCTCCTGCAGGCACGGGCTGTGGCGGGTATGTGGTGGGGCAGACCGTCAAGCTGCTCAAGCAGCACCACCTGCTCGACGACAGTGACGTGGTGATCTTCGACGTGCTCGGCGATGTGGTGTGCGGAGGCTTCGCCGCACCCCTTCAGCATGCCCAGCGCGCCGTCATCGTCACCGCCAACGACTTCGACAGCATCTTCGCGATGAACCGCATCATCGCGGCGATCGAAGCCAAGGCGAAGAACTACCAGGTGCGCCTCGGCGGCGTGATCTGCAACCGCTCGAAGGACACCGATCAGGTCGATCGCTTCAACGCCCACGCGGGGCTCAACCGCCTGGCGCACTTCCCCGACCTCGACGTGATTCGCCGCAGCCGCCTCAAGAAGGCCACGCTGTTCGAGATGGAGTCGACCCCTGAGCTCGAGCTGGTGAAGGCCGAGTACATGAGGCTGGCCGCGACGCTGTGGGCCGGCACCGAGCCCTTGCTGGCCAAGAGCATGAAGGACCGCGAGATCTTCGACTTCCTCGGGTACGAGTGATGGAAACGACCACGTATCTCGTTCGCAAGCAGAAGCTCGAGGCGTACTTCGACCGCACGGCGGCCGACGCCTGGGCGAAGCTCACCGCCGATGGGCCGGTGAGCCGCATTCGCGCCACGGTGCGTGCGGGACGCGATCAGATGCGTGCGACGCTGCTCTCGTCTCTGCCGGCCGACTTGCGGGGCCAACGCGTCCTGGACGCAGGCTGTGGAACCGGCGCGTTCGCGGTCGAGGCGGCCCGGCGGGGCGCTCAGGTGGTCGCCATCGACATCGCCGGCAGCCTCGTCGAGTTGGCCCGGCAGCGGGCGCCTCGTATCGACGGCCCGGGGAGCATCGACTTCCGCGTCTCGGACATGCTCGAGCCTTCGCTCGGACGCTTCGACTGGGTCGTCGCCATGGACTCACTCATTCACTACCAGGCGAGCGACCTCACCGAGATGGTGGCGAAGCTGGCTGCCCGCACCGACCGGGGCCTCGTCTTCACCTTCGCTCCGCGGACCGTCCTGCTGACGCTCATGTACTGGGCGGGGAAGATCCTCCCCCGCAGCGACCGCTCCCCAGAGATCGAGCCGATTCGCGAAGCGACCGTGCGGCGCCTCATCAGTGCCCACCCCTCACTCTCGGGGTTCCGCGTCGGCAGCACCACGCGCATCAAGACGGCCTTCTACATCTCTCAGGCGATGGAGGTGCTCCGGTCATGACCCGGCGACCCCGTTCCATGGCAGAGATGTGGCAATCGCTCGGCCCGCGCGTCCTGCCCTTCGCAGACGCCGCGACCACCGAGCTGCCACTGTCGCGCCTGCTGCGGCTGTCGCTGTTCCAGGTGTCGGTTGGTATCGGGCTGGTGCTCCTCAACGGCACGCTCAACCGCGTCATGATCATCGAGCTGGGCATTCCAGCGACGCTGGTCGCGGCCATGGCAGCGCTCCCGGTGCTGTTCGCTCCGGCCAGAGCGCTCATCGGGCATCGGTCCGACCACCACCGCTCGGTGCTTGGCTGGCGGCGCGTCCCATACATCTGGATGGGGACGCTCATTCAATTCGGTGGCCTCGCGATTCTGCCGTTCGCGTTGCTGGTGCTGTCCAAGGGGGCCGAGGCGCCGCCGTTGGTCGGCCCCATCGCTGCCGCGGTCGCCTTCTTCATGGTGGGCGTCGGCCTCCACACCGCCCAGACCGCAGGCGTCGCGCTCGCGACGGACCTCGCGCCAGAGAGCGCCCGGCCGCGCGTCGTCGCGCTGCTCTACGTGATGCTCCTCGTCGGCATGGTGGCGGCGTCGCTCACGCTGGGTTGGCTCCTGTCCGACTTCAACCCCATTCGCCTCATCAAGATCATCCAGGGCGCTGCAGCCGTGGTGCTGGTGCTCAACGTCGTGGCGCTCTGGAAGCAGGAAGTGCGAGGCGCACCCGTGACCGGTGTCGACGAGACGCCGAGCTTCCTCGACTCGTACCGGGAATTCATGCGCGGCGGGCCGGCGACGCGGCTGCTGGTCGCGGTCGGGCTTGGCGGCGCAGGGTTCAACATGCAGGACATTCTGCTCGAGCCCTACGGCGCAGAGATCCTCGGCCTCTCGGTCTCAGGCACGACGACCCTCACGGCGCTCATGGCAGGTGGAACCCTCTGCGGGCTGTACCTGGCAGCGCGCTGGCTGGGTGAAGGCCGTGATGCCCACCACCTCGCGGCCCTCGGCGCGATGGTCGGCATCGGCGGCTTCTCGGGCGTCATCTTCAGCGGCCCCCTCACCTCGCTGCCGTTGTTCCTGAGCGGCATCGCCTGCATCGGCCTGGGCGGCGGTTGGTTCTCTGTTGGCACCCTCACTGCGTCGATGTCTCTCGCGACGGGCCGTCAGAGCGGCCTCGCCATCGGCGCGTGGGGCGCAGTTCAGGCGACGATGGTCGGCCTCGGCGTGGCAACGGGCGGCTTCCTGCGCGACCTCGTCTCGCGCCTGGCCGTCGAGGGGTCGCTGGGGCCTGGGCTCACCACCTCGGCCATCGGCTACAGCTTCGTCTACCACCTCGAAGTCTTCCTGTTGTTCGGCACGCTCGTCGCGCTCGGCCCACTCGTCAAACCCGGGCGTCGCGCCCAGAAGCCTTCTTCGCAGTTCGGTCTCGCAGAGTTTCCAACCTGACGTCTTCCCTCACACCCCCGAGGTGTCCGTGCACAACCCATCCGTCGATGTCGCGCAGGTCCTGATGTACGTGTTCTGGGTCTTCTTCGTGGGACTCATCTACTGGCTGCGTCGGGAGGACCGGCGCGAAGGCTACCCGCTCGAAACCGACCGCACCCGCCGCGTCGGCCCGATGAGAGACCTGCTGATTCCTGCGCCGAAGACGTTCCTGCTCCCCGAGGGCGGCACGTACAGCGCACCGGATTTCAAGCGCGATGGGCGTGAGATCAACTCGCGGCGCGCGGGAGTGTCTGATGGGTCTCCAAGCGACCCGGTCGGAGACCCACTGCTCTCGAACGTCGGCCCCGCGTCCTATGCCGAGCGGCACGACGTCGCAGAGCACACGCGCGACGGGCGATTGGCGATTGTCCCCATGCGGGCGGGCCAGGAGATCTCGGTGCTGGCGGGCTCGGATCCCCGCGGGTGGAGGGTCGTCGGTGGCGACGGCAAGGTGGCCGGCTCCGTGAAGGACATCTGGGTCGATCGCGCGGATCTTCTGGTTCGATATCTGGAGGTCGAGCTCGGTGAGAACGCGGGTGCATCAGGGACGCGCCTCGTGCCGATGCCGATGGCGAAGATCGTCTCCGACAAGCGCATCGTCGAGGTGTACTCGATTCTGGCGCGGCAGTTCGGTGCGGTGCCGGGCCTGAAGAAGGCCGAAGAGGTCACTGCGCTCGAGGAAGAGAAGGTCTCGGCGTACTACGCGGCTGGTCGCCTCTGGGCCGAGCCCAGCCGTCAGGAGCCGATCCTGTGAGCGACATCGAGTTCGAGGACATCCCCGGGTTGCCGGGCAAGCTGCCGCCCGGTGAGTACGTCGTGTGGCAGGGCCGGTCGAGCTGGCGAGCGTTGGCCCGCCACACCTTCAAGGTGCGCGCCGTAGCGGCGTGGCTGGGCGCGTTCAGCCTCTTGCGTCTCGTCGTCGATGTGCAGGCGGGGCAAGGGCTGGTCGGCACGCTCATCGCCGTGGGGCTGTCTGCGCTCTGTCTGGGTATTCTCGTGGCGACAGCGGTCGCGTACGCGCGGTCGACCATCTACACCATCACCTCGCGCCGCATCGTGATGCGAATCGGGGTCGCGGTTCCGATGAGCATCAACGTCCCGTTCACCATCATCGCCGCCGCGGACCTGCGTCAGCGTGCCGACTGCGGCGACATCGTGTTGCAGCTCTCGGGTCCCAACCGCATCGCCTGGCTCAACCTCTGGCCGCATGTGACCTGGGGACAGTTCTCGCGGCCCAGGCCGACCCTGCTGAGCCTCACCGAAGCCGCGAAGGTCGCCTCGACGCTGCGAGAGACGGTCGCTCGCTGGGCCGAAGGCGAAGGGCGTCGGCTGACGACGACGACCGGCGAGGCCGTTGCGCCCGTGCAGCACCCCGTGACCAGCCCCCTGGGCGCTTGAAGGAAGCCATGAGTCACTCCCACGACCAGCACATCCCGCGACCTGTGCTCTAC
Organism: Myxococcaceae bacterium; assembly: GCA_040400045.1. GTDB lineage: Bacteria > Myxococcota > Myxococcia > Myxococcales > Myxococcaceae > Xiheimicrobium. The sequence continues at coordinate 25,539 of JBBAQZ010000026.1, read as the reverse complement.
GCGGCAGGCGCTCTGATTGCGGTCAGCCTGGCGTTGACGGCCTTCTGCCGCCCGACGCTCGTCGCCGAGCTGGCGGCGCCGCGGCCGGCCCCGCTCGAGTCGTTGGCGCTCTCGTTCGACGACCAGACCGACGGGAGTGTCGCGGTCCTTGATGCGACCACCGGGCTTCGGTTCACCTCGATTCCACCCGAATCCAATGGCTTCGTGCGAGGCGTGCTGCGGGGCATGAACCGCGAACGCAAGCTCGAGTCGCTCGGAAAGGACGCGAAGTTCGTGCTGGCCCGCGAACAGAATGGCCGGCTCTCACTCGAAGATCTGCAGACCCATCGACGTGTCGACCTGACGGCCTTTGGTCCCGACAACGCGGGCGCGTTCGCGCGGCTGCTCGACGCGGGCCGCCGTCCCCAGGCGATGCGCTGAGAGGCTCCACGAATGTTCGGGACCACCGTCACCGTGCTGTGCGTGTTGTTCGCCTGGTGGGCGAGCACGGGGTTGGTGCTTGGGCTGGTGTGGCTCAGCGGCACGGCCCGACGGCTCGCGTTCGCAGCGGCGACGCTCGCGGGAGGAGTGGCGCTCTTCGGTGCCGTGGTGACGTCCTCATGGGCGAGCCGCGCAGGGGTCTGGGGCGGTTTCTTCTCGGCTTTGATCATCTGGGGCTGGCACGAGCAGGCGTTCCTGCTGGGGATCGTCACAGGCCCCAATCAAACCGCCTGCCCGCCACACGCGCGCGGTTGGGACCGCTTTCGCCTGGCGACCCTCACCGTCATTCACCACGAGCTGGCGCTCTTCCTCACGCTGCTCGGGCTGGCGGGGCTGACCTGGAACGCTCCGAATCAGGTGGCGCTCTCGACATTCACGGTGCTGTGGGTGATGCGACTGTCTTCGAAGTTCAACTTGTTCTTCGGGGTGCGCAACGTCGCTGACGAGTTCCTCCCGGCGCACCTGCAGTTCCTGCGGAGCTTCTTTCGGAAGTCGGCGCGCAGCCCACTGCTCCTCGCGTCCATCGGCGTCGGCAGCTGCGCCGTGGCGGTCCTGGTGGCAGCCGCCGCTCGCGTTCCCCTTCACCTCGAGAGCGAGTTGCTCCAGTTGATCGTCGTGACGACGCTGCTCGCGCTCGGCGTGCTCGAGCACCTCTTCCTCGCGCTCCCCCTTCGAGATGCCGTCCTTTGGCGGTGGATCATTCGTGGCCGCGGCCAAGCGCCAACGCCACAGACGGCCAGCTCTTGAACGCTTACAGCATGAGGATTCAGGAAGGGAACCCCCAGAGAAAAGGACGTCGCCTTGACGCGTTGCGGGATATCCTTGCCCGTCCGACCCATACTATCTGCCGAGCGGGCAGCGGCGGAGCCAGAGCTCTGCGAGGGGTTCAAGCGATGCGTGAAACCAAGGTCGGTGGTCTGGCGGAAGTCGCCTCGTGTGAGGGTCCGGGCGACCTGATCGCGACGATCGAGCAGGAAATCATTCCTCGTCTGGTGCTGGCCCATCGCGCCGATTCAACGGCGAGCTGTGTCGACGCCAGGCCGCCGCCGACAGCCGACGAGATTGCCGCGTTCGGGAAGCTGATCGTCGACCAGAACACCTCGGCGGCGCTGGCCACGATCGATGGGTTCGCGCACTCCGGACTCACCATCGAATCCATCTTGATCGAGCTGATTGGAAAGACGGCCCGCCACCTCGGCGACCTGTGGCTCGAGGACCGGGTGTCGTTTGCTGACGTCACGACCGGCCTGACCACGCTCCAGCAAATCGTGAATGTGCTCGGGCCCCGGCTCGCGCCGAACGTGCCGCATCGCGGGCTGGTCCTCTTGACTGCAGCGCCGACCGAGCAGCACACGTTGGGTCTCTTCCTCCTTGGCGAGTTCCTGCGGCGGGCGGGCTGGAGTGTCGACGTCCTGCCCGACATGTCCCTCGCGGAGTTGGGGGCCTATCTGCTGCGGAACGACGTCGACGCGATTGGGTTTTCGGTGTCACGAGACGACCTGCTGCCTGCTCTCGCCCGCGCGGTGGCCACGGTTCGCCGTGACGCCATCAAGCAAGACGTCCGCATCATGGTGGGCGGGCGCATCGATCTGTCCGCGTTCGCGGCGGAGCACGCCGTCAAGGTGCTCGAGAGCCCCTCGTGGGCCGTTCAGTGGCTCGACGAGCACGCCGCCGTCAGGAAAACCCGAAGCACCTCGATCACAAGTGGCGAATGACCCAGTCTCTGTCTTCCTTTGATGCGTTGTGGCGGCCGGACGTGGGGACTTCTGCATGGCGAGTCCTGCTCGACGCAGCGGTCGACCTCGCGATGCTGATCGACCCACAGGGCGTCATCCGCGAGCTGTCGACAGGGCGGCACAGCGCCGCGCGAGAGCAGCTCCTGGCGCTCAAGGGGAAACCGTTGGGAGACGTGGTCGGCGTCGACAGCCGCACCAAGGTCACCGCGCTGCTGCGGGCCACCGCCAGGGCTCCGTCTCCTCCCCGCGAGATCAACCTGGTGGTCGGCGAGCATCAGGAGCTTCCGTTCAAGGTCGAGGCAGTGCGCCTCGAGGGCGATGAAGCGGTGTTGGTCCTCGGTCGAGATCTGAGCAATGTGTCGGCGCTTCAGCAGCGCATGGTGTCGTTGCAGCAGTCGATGGATCGCGAATTCAACCGACTGCGACAGGCCGACACGCGCTACCGCGTCTTGTTCCACGTCAGCGCCGAAGCGGTGTTGGTGGCTGACGTGAACGGCCTTCGGGTGCTCGAGGCCAACCCCTCGGCGGCGTCGCTGACGGGTCGCTCCATTCAAGAACTTCAACGTTCGAGCGTCAGTGAGCTGTTGACCCCGGCGAGCAAAGCCGAGTTCGAAGCGCTCGCGTCAGCGCTCGAGGCCGGTGGAAGGCGTTCAGAGACGCTGGTCACGTTGAAGGACCTCGACCTCGAGGTGAATGTCGCTGCGGCGCTGTTCCGACAGGGCGGCAACGCGCTGCTGTTGATTCGCATGTGGACCCCCCGCGAGCAGGGGACGTCGGACAGCCGCTGGGCGCGTTCGAAGGCCGTGATCGAGTCGATGCCCGACGCCTTCGTGGTGGCGAGTGAAGATCGACGCATTCAGTACGCCAACCCGGCGTTCTGTGAGCTGGTGCAACAGGCGAGCGAGAAGCAGGTCATCGGCGAAGCGATCGACCGATGGATCGGTCGCGCTGGAGTCGACGTCAACATCATGCTGGCCAACCTGCGCGAGCACGGCACCGTCAGGAACTTCTCGACCATCATCCGCTCGGACCTGGGCCCGCCGATCGAGGCGCTGGTGTCAGCGGTGCAGTCCAACGAAGGCAAGGCGCCCGTGCTGGGCTTCGTGATTCGGCAGGTCAGCTCTCGGCTGTTGAACCCTGCCTCGGTGGTCCCACGCTCCGTAGAGCAGCTGCGCGATCTCGTCGGTCGAATCTCGCTCAAGGAGATCGTCCGGGAGTCGACCGACATGATCGAGAAGATGTGCATCGAGGCGGCGCTTCAGGTCAGCAGCAACAATCGGGCATCTGCAGCCCAGCTGCTGGGGCTCTCGAGGCAGGGGCTCTACTCGAAGCTCGCCCGCCACGGCCTGCCAGACCCGGATCCGGCCTAGGCGCGTCGGGCGGCACGCTGCCCGTTCGAAGGCAGCGGAGCGTTGAGCCGGGTCACCACACAGGATCGACGCGGATCTTCTCGGGCAGCACGTTCGGAAGGGTCGGCACGAGCATCAGCTGAACGAAGGTCGCCGCGATGCCAGCTGCGTACGCGCCGCGCTTGAGGGTGTTCCACACGCCGCCTTCCTTCTTCGCGCGCATGGCCTTCTCCGCGAGGCGATGCATGCGGTTGAGGCCGGCGCGGTAGCGGGGCGAGTCCGTATCGAGCAGCACCGGGAAGACCTGCTTGCTGATCTCGGTGGTGATGCGGAACACCTCGTAGTCGTAGCCGTCGGAGTCGAGCCCCATCGCCCGGTGCAGGAGCGGACGGGTGTGATCGCGAACGAACATGGTGGAGTACACGGCAGTCAGGAAGAAGCGAATCCACCAGGTGTTCCGGAAGCCCTTCAAGAGCGACGGGTCGGCGCGCATGATGAGCGCGAGCGATTCGCCGTGACGGAACTCGTCGTGACACCACCGCTCGAACCACTTGAAGATGGGGTGAAAGCGCTTCTCCGGGTGCTTCTGCAGCTGCCGGTAGATGGAGATGTAGCGCGCGTAGCCGATCTTCTCGGACAGGTAGAGGGCGTAGAAGATGAACTTGGGGCTGAAGTACTTGACGGGTTTGGTCTTCTGCAGCCCCTTGAGATCGACCGCCAGCCCGTAGTCCTTCAGCGACGCGTTGAGGAAGTTGGCGTGCCGCGACTCGTCGCGCGTCAGGTACGTCATCAGCTGCTTGATGTCGGGGTTCGTCACCCGTTGACGGATCTCATTGTACAGGACACAGCCCGAGTACTCACTGGTGACCGAACTGATCAGAAAGTCGAGGAACTCCTGCTGCAGCGCGGGCTCGAGCTCCTTGATCTCGGAGACGAAGTCGTCCGTCCGCTTGAAGTGATCGGCGTTGTTGTCACCCTCGTACTCCGACAACATCTGAGTCCACTCCGCACGCACAGACGAGACATCGATGCGGTTCATCGCGTCGAAGTCGGTCGTGTAGAACTGGGGGGACAGCACCGTCGCCGCGTTGGCGCGCTGGGTGGCTTCGGCGGCAGAACCAATCGGGGCAACCAGCGATTCGGTCGTAGCGAGTGTCATCTCGCCTTGACACTATAGCTTGTCAATCTGGCGAGCAACCCTAGAGAGGTGAGGAATTCCAGCTGGTTGACGCACTGGTGATGTCACCTTTCGAACGCTGCGCAGTCGGTCGTCGCATGATCGGCTGCTCCGCGACCCCCAGAAGGCTGAACGGCGCGGGTGGGTCGCCGGTTACTTGATGCGCATCACCCAGACCACGCTCATGTTCCGGGGGCGTGTCTCGGTCGCGAAGCGCGGCGCGCCGTGCGCTCCCTCGCTCGGGCTGTTGTCGATGCTGGGCGAGACGATGTTGTACATGTCGTAATAGCCACTGCTGCAGCCGCCCGCGCCAGTGCACGCTCGTTGGTCAGCGCCGAAGAGCTCGAAGCTGCCCGCGGGGTGCACGTGGTTGAGCAGGTGAATCGTCTGACCGGCGTTCAGCGTGTGCTTGTGCCCCTGAAACGCATCGTCCTGCAGCGCTCCCGAGCTGGTGCCGCCGCGCAGGAAGCGCGCCGAGCCGTTGAGGTCTGGAATCGTGAGCCCGTTGTACGGCGAGGCCACGTCATTGATGGTCTGCCCGCTGCACTCCACGAAAGAACCCGGCAGGGTGCTCGCCCCGAGTGTCTTGTGCCACGCGACGATGGCGCCGACGGGTACCGTGCCATCCCACACCTTCTTGAAGTTGGAGTTCACCTCGTCTGCCCGCGCGGGCGCATCGCCGGCGAAGCAGACCAACTGGGTCGGCCAGCCCGACGAGCAGATGGTGGTCTGCGCGAAGGCCGTCAGCGCGACGAGCGAAGCAGCGACCACCAACGCGCTGCTCGCCAGCACTCGCGATGAGCGAGGTCTGCTGCGCGCACCTCGAAGGTAGAGCGTCTTCCACGAGGCGGCTTCGGAGACCTCGACGCCGTGTCGCTGGGCGACCTCTTCGAGGCTCAGGGATCCTTCGAGGTGAGACAGCAACGAGTCGAGTCGTGAAGGGCCGGGCTGCGATACCATGCGAGGAGTTGACCATGACGGTGGCTGCACGCAATGGGCGTCCTGAGATTCCTGCGTGCGGCGCGACCGTGAGCTCTCGCGAAAGCGCAAGCCCAGGGCGTTGTCGCACGGCGATCTTCGAGCCGTGACCCAGCGAAGCGGCCAACCGCGCCGACGTCCTGAACGACCGTCGTGGAGGTGCTCCCCAAGACGGTGGGGTTGAGCAGGGAGGTGAACTGCGGCGTATGGCCCTTCTCGAGGTTCCCGTGGCGCGGGTGTTCTTCAGCGGGTCCATCGCGCGGTCGACGACCGGGCGGACCGATGCGCTTCGTGACGACGGTGGCCTCGAAGCCAGCCTGCTCGAGTCGCAATACCTGCACGCCATGCATCTTCGAGCGCTCCTCCTGCTGGTTGCGATCTCGGCCTTTGCTGCCGCGTGTGGCCCGCCCAGGCTCAGCGAGCAGACCGTCTGCGGACCCCGAGGGTGCGACAGTTGCGTGGGGGCAGGATGCGGGGCCGACGGCGGTGCTCCTCGACTGAGGACCTCCGAGCTTCGCCAGCGGTCTCTGGTTTTCGATATCGCCCTGACTGGTGACTCGCGGTCCCGGCCCTCAACGCGCGGGTCGACGACGCGCTGATGGAGCTCGACGCCCGCGACTGCGAGGGCTTGACCACCGGAGCGTTTCAGCACCCCGGGTGGGCTCGCTTCACCACGGGCTGCCCGCACGGCGAACGACCTGGCTGCGCTGATCAGTTCGAGCGGGGCGCGCCCAGCTGAAGCGAGGTGCCTCAGCCTTCCACGTTGCGCAGGAACTCGGCGACGTCGGCGAAGCGATGGTCGAGGTAGGCGCGTACACCGCCCGTGATGTGCTTCTCATCCATCGCGCGCTTCATCGAGCGCAGCCAGCCGTCACGCATCGCGGCGGTGACGGCGACCGTCCCATGGCGCATGCGCAGGCGAGGGTGGCCTCGGGTCTCGAGGTAGGTCTGTGGACCGCCGAGCCAGTAGACGAGGAACGAGCCGAAGTGGTCTCTGGACGCGCGGCTGATCTTCCCGGGCTCGTCGCATCGGTGGAGCGCCGTCAGCTCGGGCTCGTGTCGTTCCATCGCGTCGTAGAACGACTCCACCAGCGCCGTGACGCCCGCGACACCGCCGATGCGGGCGAACGGCGGGTCTTCGGCCGTGGGTTGGTACGAGCCATCACCTTCGATGCGGAGGGTCGTCATGGCGTCTCCTTACCTCTCTGTCGCCTGGGCGCGAACGCGCGTTGCGAGGCCGAGGGCGGCGCGGGCACGCCATGCCGGTCAACGCGACCTCCGCTCGTGCCCTCGATGATGGAGCCCGCGATGTCTTCGCCGCGCGCGGAGAAGGGGAGCGTCACGCGCGCCCAGCCCGGTTTGATGGCGACGAGGAGAAGACCGCTGAGCAGACGCTCGGGGGCGGTGCAGCTCGACGAAGACTCGCCGCGCGTGAGCCACGGCACGTCGGGCGTTTCGGTGCCCCAGGGTCGACTCCAACGGGGGGGCGCCGAGGCTCTGCGCGACGGCGGTGCCCCTCTCAGCGACGGCTGGGCCCCGAGCCGCACTGCTGCGCGACGCTCGCGAGCGCCTCGCGAACGAAGCGATGGCCCGCGCTGGTGGTGTGTCGTGGGTGCCAGACCAGGAGCTGCGGGGGGCAGGGGAACTGCACCGGTGGTCGGGCTGTGTGAAGCCGTGGTGCGACGCCGGCGACCAGCAGCCGGGGCACCGTCGCCACCAGCTCGCTCTGGGCCACCGTCAGCACCGCCTGCGTGAAGGTGGGCACCGTCACCGCCACCCGCCGCTTCAGCCCCGCGCGAGCCAGCGCCATGTCCATCGCGCTGCGTTCGTTCTCGCCCAGGGGGGTCGTCACCACATGGTCTGCCTCGAGGTACTCCCGTCGGCCCAGAGGACGTCGTCGCCGCGACACCACCACGAACTCGTCCGTCAGCACGGGCCTCGAGACGAAGCGGTCGAGCTCGAGCGCCTCGAAGCCCGGCACGCCACGAAGGTCTGGCACGACCGCGAGCTCGAGCCGGCCAGACTCGAGCTCCTGGAACGAGTCGCGCCGCAGCGACTGCACCCTGACGTCCAACCCCGGCGCCGACGCGCGCAGGTGGTGCAGGAAGCGCCCGAGGAGCGGCACTGACGCCTCGTCGTTCATCCCCACGCTGAACGAGGCCGTGGCCGTGGCGGGGTCGAAGGCGGCAGACGGCGTGAGCACACGTTCCACCGACATCACCGCGTCGCCGACGAGGGGGACGAGGGCCCGCGCCCGCTCGGTCAGCGCCAGCCTCCGTCCATCCGGAACGAGGAGCGGGTCTCCAGTCACCTGACGCAGCCGCTCGAGCTGCTTCGAGACGGCTGGCTGTCCCACGCCCAGCTGTCGGGCCGCGCGGGTGACGCTCCCGGTGCTCAGCAGCGCTTCGAGCGCGCGGAGCAGGTTCAAGTCGAGTGAGGTTGGAAGCATGCCTCTCGAGCATACGTCACCAGCTTCCAATCGATTGGCGGAATACTCGGCGCAGTTCATTCCCGACGAGCGCGCCATCGACACCGGAATCGCGGCGCTGACGACGAGCGCGCTCACGCTGCTCGAGTGACGTTCGATGGGCCGACCAGGACCTGCGTCACGAGCTCGGCCGAGCCCACTTCTGGAACTGGGCGTGCTCGCGTGGTTGATCAGCGACGAAGCGTGGGACGACATCAACCCCACGACGTGACTTCGACCGCTGGAGCGCGGCTTACGACAGCGCAGCCGGGAGGACAGAACGATGAGACTTCCCTTCACTCGACTCGATCCAGGTCCAGGGGACTGGCCGTCGTGGCCACGGCAGGAGTGGCCCAGGACTCGCGACTGGAAGGGGTATGTCGAGAAGGGCGCCCTCAGGGTCCTGTCCAGGCCTGGGCCCCGGGTGTGGAGCGTCCGGCAGAGCTGGCGGAACCCGTGCAATCACTTTCGCGTCGAAGAGCGGAACCCTGACGAGGGAGCCTCGTGCAACCGAGTGCTCGCATCCGACAACGCTGACGGGCACGAGTTTTCGCTCGCGCCCAGGGTCCGCCTCCTCATCCCGCCGGAGGTTGAGGTTCAGGCGATCGCTCCGGCCGTCGAAGGGGGAGCCACGGTTGCGCTCCGCCTTCGTGGGCTGGCGGCCGAGAAGCTCCGCGCGTCCGAACTGGAACTCCGGTTTCTCCCGGGAGAGGACCTCGTCAGCGTCGTCCGACCGCGGACGGAAGGAGAGGCTCTCGCTTACTTCGCCTGGTGGGCGTTGCGAGCGAACGCCACGAACCACCTCCTCCGCGAACTCGCTGCCGAATGGGAATCCCGAACAGCAGGTGTGAGCGCCGTGGGAGACCCATCGGCCGAGATCGGACTCGTGCTCGCTCGAACGGGGAAGACGCTCGGTCGAATGACGCTCGGGCAACATGAGGTGCCGATTGAGACCGACTCCGGCTCCGGCAACGTCCGCGAGGCGTTCGTGTCCGCGGTCGCCGCACGCTCCGCGTGCTGGTACGCGCCGATGCTCGACGAGGTCGTCGAGCGGCTGTTGCCGACGTACAACGCATCCTGGGCAGACGGTCGGCCGCTCGCCCCGTCTGCGTTTCTCGAGGCGGTCCGGCCGGCCCGGATCGTCATTCGGGATGACGATCCCTCCGAAGAGTGGTTCAGCGTCGTGTTCTCGACCGGTCTCTTCGGAGGTCACCGGATCGAGATCTCCTGCATGGGCTTTCGGCCGCTCACCGCGAACCTCGTCGGGTAACGGACGAATGCTGCAGCTCCACGAGGCACTGTCCGCGCAGACACACCCAGCGCCACGGCCTGCCAGTAGTCGCACGGCGCGCTGCCCGGCGCCCGCTGCTGGCACTGCGCTGGCCGCCGCGACGGCTTCATCGGCGTGCACGGTGCGCTCGTTCTTCGGGCCAGACTCGACCAGCCAGGCGGCGACGCGCACCACTCCCGTTGGACCTTCGGTTCGTGCGGCATCAGCGACGGCTGCGACTTGAAAGAGCCGAAGCGCGTCCTTCACCGCGGCAACCTCAGGCCGTCGCGCGAAGGCGGTCTCAGCATCCCGAAGCGCGTCCTCGGCCGACGTGCCTGGAGCGACAACCACTGCAGCAACTCGTGGCGGTGGACACCCCGTGAGCGCGAGCCCCAGCGCGACGGGCCACCGCCTCACTTCGTGGCGCTCCCGGAGGCCTTCTTCGCAGCAGCGAGCGCAGCGTCATCGAGCGGCGCGAACCCGGTCAGCTGCACGCCCTCGAGCGCCGTCTTCCCCCGCTCCGCGCCAGCCAGCTTCCCGAACGCGACCGACGCTGCTTTCCAGTCCGCCGCGCTCAGCCGTTCTCCCAGCGTCGCGACGACGGCGACCGGCACCTTCGCGCTCACGTGCACCACCTCGAGGTCGTCGGCAGCGAACGGGAGCGTGGACGGAGAGATGGGGTGAAGCGGCTGGCCGCCACGGAACGTGGTGGTGAAAACTGAGTCCCACCAACCAGCAACGCGGTCAACAGCCGCAGTGGAGGCCAGCCATGGAGAAGATTGGCATCGACGTGCACAAGAAAGAAAGCCAGCTGTGCATCATCACGGAGGAAGGCGAAGTCATCGAGCAGCGCATCCGGACTGAGCGCGGGCGCTTTGCGGAGGTGCAGGGAGCTCGAGGGAAGGCGAAGGTGCTGATGGAGGCGTCGACGGAGAGCGAGTGGGTGGCGAGGTGCTTGGAGGAGCTGGGGCACGAGGTGGTGGTGGCGGACCCGAACTTCGCGCCGATGTACGGGACAAAGACGAGGAGGGTGAAGACAGACAAGAGGGATGCACGTGCCCTGGCGGATGCGTGCGCGTCGGGGACGTACCGTGAGGCCCATCGGACCTCCGAGGTGCGACGTCGGACGAAGGCGTTGCTCGGAGTCAGGGATGCGCTGGTGATGGGGCGAGCGAAGAACCTGACGTTGATGGGTGCGCTGGTGAGGCAGCAGGGCCTGCGGGTGGCGACGGGCTCGGCGGAGAAATTCCTGCAGCGACTGGCGAAGGTGGGGTGGAGCTGCCCGACTTCCTGAAGGAGACGCTGGCGCCGCTGGTGGCGGTGGTGGAGTCGATGAACAAGCAGGTAGCGGCGGTGGACGAGAAGTTGGCTGCGATGGTGGAGGCCGACGAGGAGATGAAGAGGCTGTGCACGATGCGCAGCGTGGGGCCGGTGACGGCAGCGGCCTTCGTGGCCACCATCGACGACGCGACGCGCTTCGAGGGGCCGCACCAGGTGCAGGCGTACCTGGGGCTGGTGCCGAGCGAGAGGAGCAGCGGCGAGGAACAACACCGAGGCCGGATTACCAAGACGGGCAACGGGAAGGTGCGCAGGCTGTTGGTGCAGGTGGCGCTCTCGACGATGCGGCTGAGGAAGACCGCGTCGAAGCCACTCTGGGAATGGGCGTCACGCATCGAAGCCAAACGAGGAAGGAAGGTGGCCGCAGTGGCGCTGGCGCGGAAAACGGCTGGCATTCTCTTCGCGATGTTGAGGGACAAGGCGCCCTTTATTAGGCCAGAGAGCGAGCGCCAGCGACGACATGATGCAGCTGAAGGTCGACGACTGCCGATGGCAAGCCATCACCTCAAGAGCGCGAACAGAAGGACGAACCAATCTCGAGGACAGCAGCTCAGCGATTCGTGAAGACGTCGAAGACCGACAAGAACGGACGTCTGTATTGACATTGACGTGCCGCTTCACAAAGGAAGAACAACCCACGAAACCGGGGTGAGGGGTAAGAGGCGAGCGGGCGCCTACGGCGCGGGAGATGCTGTGCGGGGAGGCGGTCTCCAAGCGTGTAGGCGTCGCTGAGGCCCGACGAGACGGACGGGGCCCGAGGCGAAGTGGCGCGGTGAGACGACGAGGCTGTCCGTCAGGCGGCGGGCTGGCCGTCAGCAACCGCGGCGCGACCGTCGCGCTCCCCAACGGCAAGGCCGCCTCGCTGACCCTCGAGGCGCTGAAGGACGGCGTGGCGACGCTGCGGGTGAAGCTGCCTCCGACGGACGCCACCTACTCGCTGGCGAAGGACAAGTCGTTCTACCTGCAGGGCGGCGCCCACGAGGGCGGCGACCTGTGGCTCGTGCTCTCGCAGCCGAAGTGACCGCGCCGTCTACGGGCACGCCGCGGCACAGACGCCTAGCGTCGAGCTGAAGAGCGTCGCCACGCGGTCGCAGAAGCCTGACTGGCAGCCGACGTCGCTGCTGCACGCCTGGCCGTTGGCGCGCGGCGGCTGACAGGTTCCGTCTCCGTCGCCGAAGCCCTTGGCGCCGCCATCGGCGAGCAGGCACTCGCCCGTCACGCAGCCGACCGGGAAGCTGTCGACGCACGGTTGGCCCTGCCGGCCGGCCGCGACGCAGGTGCCGTTCACGCAGGCCGAGAACGGAACGCAGGTGCCAAAGCACGGCTGGCCAAGCTCAGGCACGCGCTGGCAGCGGGACTGCCCGGGCGTGGCGGTGGGCAGACAGCTTTCGCCCATGGCTGCGCAGGACTCGCTCGACGCGGCGCTGTCGCAGACCTGGCCCGCCGCGGCGCGCGTCGCACAGAGATTCCGCGAGGTGCAGTAGTCGGTCGTGCGGCAGTTGTTCGACGAGGAACAGGGGCTCGCGGGGCCCGCCGCCGCACACCGCCGGCTCGCCATGTCGCAGTGCTGCGCCACGCCACAGTCGGAGTTGCCCCGGCAGGGATCGCCCACCTGCGCCGGCCCGCACGTCCCCGCCTGGCTCATGCCGCCGTCGGTGACGACGACGAGGTTCCGGCAAACGTTCAGCCCGCCCGCGCAGGAGCGGGTGCTGCTGCAGGCCTGCCCCGTCATGACCGAGGTGAAGGGCTGGCACGTGCGAAGCGCGTCGTCGCACGACAGGCTCCGCTCGCAGTTTCCGAACGACTGCGGATCGCACGGCTGACCCGTCGTGCCTGGCGGCGTGCAGCGGCCGTTCTGGCAGGGCGCGGTCGACACGCAGTCGTTGAACCCGGTGCAGGTGCTGCCCGCTGGCAACCGCGCTGCGCAGACGCTTGCGGCGCATCGCTGCGTCTCGCACTCCGGGCTGCTCACACAGGTGGCGCCCACCATCTTCTTCGCACGGCACACGCGCGTCCCGTCGCAGTACGCCTCGGGCAGGCACTGGAAGCTGGGGCACGACTGGCCCGGGCCGGGCAGCGTGGCGCATCGGTTGTTGGTGCACATCGCGCGACTTCCACAGTCGAACGACGACGTGCAGCTCGTCCCCGGCGCAGGCTCTGGCTGACACAGGCCGCTCCGGCACAGAAACGGGACGTTACAGGTTCCGTCCGACTTGCAGGCCTCGCCGAGGTTGCCGCCGGGAGTGCACATGCGTCCGCACGCAGCGCCGTTGCAGGAGAGCGTCCGGTCCGAGCAGTCCGCCGAGCCGAAGCATGCGCCGCCGGCCGCCACCGCTGGGGTCGTGGCCCGGGTACAGGCCTGCAGGTTCGCCGAGAGACCGACCCGGTCACAGGACAGCGCCGCTACCGAGGCGAGACACGCCTGCCCCTGCGCCGCGTCGTACGTCGAGGCGCCGCGGGCCACGGAGCGCTCCGACGGAGATCCGCTCGAACCAAAGCCGATGCCGTACCCCCTCACGATGACCAAGAGCGCCGCGCAATCGGCCTGGGTGCTGGCGGCCAGCGAGCCACACTGCACGGCCTTCTGGCAGTACGCGTTGGCGAAGCTCGTCAGGAAGGCGCTGTACGAGCCGGCAGCGCTTCCGCCACCCGCACCGCCGCCACCCGCTGGCCCTGCGCCGCTCCCGGTGGGTGAACAGGTGCCCCCGACACACGACTCGCTCACCGAGCACGCGGCGCAGCGACCGCCGTTCGTGCCGCAGGTGAAGTTCCCGGACTGCTGGCAGCGGCCCGCCGTGTCGCAGCACCCGGTGGCGCACGTCGCCGGAGAACAGACCGCGGGACAGGCCTGGAACGTGGCGAGGACGAAACCGAAGACGAGGCCGGTCAGCAACGAAACGGGAGTCGCGCGCATGGCCCTGATGGGTACCACGGCCCGTCGTCGATCTCCCGCGCCAAGAGGCCCGCCGACCCGCGGGCGCCGTACCGGCACAGGCGCTCCAGGCCCTGTCTGTCATTCCCGTGCACAGCGGTGCCGGCGTGCACGGGCCGCGCACCCGGGAGGCGCCCTGCGGCCAGCGGCAGCGCCCGGAGAGGCGTCGATTCGTGGTACGCCTGCCACGCTCCGGAGGCACGACATGACGACTCGATGGATGTTCCTTCTTGCGGCGCTCTTCGTCTTCGCCTGCGGCGTTCCCCAGCGCCGGGCGCCGGCGGGGCCCATCGTCACGAAGCCGGGTGAGCCCGTGCGCACCGCCTCGTCGGCGCTCGTGGGGCCCGCAGGCGGAACGCTGGCCTCGCCTGACGGCACCGTGACGATCGAGGTCCCTGCCGGGGCCCTCGCGGAGCCCACGATGCTCACGATGCAGCCCATCACCAACACCGCGCCGCTGGGCGTGTCGGGCGCAGCCGTCCGCCTCGGGCCGTCGGGGCAGCGCTTCGCTGTCCCCGCCACCCTGAAGCTCAGGCTCACGGCAGACCAGCTCGCTGGCAGCGACGTCGAGGCGCTCTGGGTGCTCACGCAGACCAAGGAGGGCGCGTGGCGGGCGAGGCTCCGGCGCACCGTCGATGCGAACGCGAGGACCATCTCGGTGCGGCTCATGGGCTTCTCGGACTGGGCCGTCGGCCGGTTCATCGACCTTCGCCTCGACTCGAGCTCGACGGTGGTGGAGCCACTGGGGTCCGTCACCCTCAGGGCGACCGGCTTCCTGCCGGCGAGCGAGCCGGGGGTCGAAGACGAGCTCGCGCCGCTGGTGGGCTTCAGCGACGGCGAAGGCGAGCTGGCTCCCTTGGTTCCCCGCAGCGAGCCTGAAGACGAGCTCGCGCCCCTGACGTCCTTCGACGAGTTCCTGCTCAGCTTCAGCGCCAGAGCCTGGCAGCTCTCAGGAGAGGGCTCGCTCCAGCCCGACGGACTCAGGGCCGTCTACGTGGCCCCGGCGTCGGTGCCCGCGCAGAACCCCGTCACCGTCAGCCTCGAGCTCGCCTTCGACCGGGGCGGGCGAGAGAAGTTCCTGCTCCTCAAGCCCATTCTGATTCAGCAGGACGGCCTGTGGCTCGAGCTCGATGGCGTGCGTCGCGAGGCGCCTGCCCAGTTCGTGCAGGTGCTGCGCGGGAGCGACCGCGTGCCCGCGCTGTCGGTGAGCGTGTCCGACGGGTGGCAGCTCAGCCTCGACGTCGACCGGCCCCGGGCTGGCACCTTCGCCCTCAAGCGGTGCGGCCCCGACGACGTGCAGGGCAGCGCGCTCTCGGTCTCGCCCTTGCGCGACTTCACGTACGACACGACGTACTGGGAGCGCAGCGCGGCGACGGGCGTGTGCGTCGTCATGGCCGGGAGCTGCGGCCACCAGGGGGTCACCCTGCGCCTCGCCGACTATGACGGCAGCGACGGCGCCCTCATCAGCGGCGCCTTCGAGGGCACGCTCTACGAAGACGAGGACCGCAACCCCCGGCGCCTCGGGCAGCCATGCCTCACGTCGAGGCCCGTCAAGGTGCGGGGCGGGTTCGTGGGCCGTCTCTCCCTCGAGGAGTAGGACGGCACCAGCACGCCCTCGGGGTCGACGTCTCGCGCTGGCCCTCTGGCGGGCGCCGCCTGCGTCACGCCGCCATCGGAAAGCACCGGGCGACGTTCCGCTCGCCCGCGCTGCGCACCCGCCCCTTCCTCAGGTGCCTCGTCGGTCGATGCAGCGCGCGTCACGTCGCACCGACACGAGCGGCCAGCACCATCACCTTCTCTCCGGGGCAGGCCTTCACCACCTCGAACGGTCGCTCGGCGACGTCGCCGACCTCCTGGATGACCTCTCACCTCGAGGTTGCCCCCGGAGCTCGAGCGCTCGCGCGAGGCTCGACGAGACGAAGAAGTCGGCGTCATGCGTTCGAAGCGGGCGCCGCTGGAGCTCGCCACGCAGCCCGAGCCGGCGACACAGGACGCGGCCGCGATGATGCTGATGCCCGGCGCGAAACGGAGAGATGGGGTGAAGCGGCTGGCCGCCACGGAACGTGGTGGTGAAAACTGAGTCCCACCAACCAGCAACGCGGTCAACAGCCGCAGTGGAGGCCAGCCATGGAGAAGATTGGCATCGACGTGCACAAGAAAGAAAGCCAGCTGTGCATCATCACGGAGGAAGGCGAAGTCATCGAGCAGCGCATCCGGACTGAGCGCGGGCGCTTTGCGGAGGTGCAGGGAGCTCGAGGGAAGGCGAAGGTGCTGATGGAGGCGTCGACGGAGAGCGAGTGGGTGGCGAGGTGCTTGGAGGAGCTGGGGCACGAGGTGGTGGTGGCGGACCCGAACTTCGCGCCGATGTACGGGACAAAGACGAGGAGGGTGAAGACAGACAAGAGGGATGCACGTGCCCTGGCGGATGCGTGCGCGTCGGGGACGTACCGTGAGGCCCATCGGACCTCCGCAGCTTGCCGCCCTCTGGTCTTGCGAGGCTTCCGCTTTGGGCCGCGTGCAGTCGCAGCTGCCGGCACTCGTCGTCCCAGCCGATTGTTGCGCAACTTCTCGCGCGCACTCGGGTTTGCCGCGCATGCGCACTGAATTCGCCCTTTGTGTCGTCCTTCTCGTGGGTTGTGGACAGGGCGTCACCAGCCCTGACGGCGGCCTGGGCCTCTACCAGGACAGCGGCACGCCTGACGCCGACGCAGGGAGCAGAGTCGACGCGGGAGCCGTGCTCGATGCCGGCCCGACCGAGGCTGCGCGCATCGCGGCCGCCACCCAGACCGCGACGACCAACCCCGCCTGCAGCCTCAGCACGCTGCCCGAGGGCTTCTACTGGGAGGTCGGCGACAAGAACGGCCTGCGCGCCTCGGGCTCGGTGGCGGGCACGAGCACGCCCAGCGCCACCCAGGTCGTCGCCGTCGCCTCGGCCTCGAAGTGGATCTACTCGACGTGGGTGCTCCAGAAGGTGGGCAGCGTTCGTCAGAGCGACGTGCCCTTCCTCAACTTCACCAGCGGCACGGTGTTCCCCGCGTCGATGGTGACGAAAGAGGTGCTCTGCGGCGGGACTGAGACGGTGGCCGAGTGCGCGGCCAGCACCGTGGAGCGCCCGTCAGCCGTGGGCCAATTCTATTACAGCGCCGGGCACTTCCAGCGCCACGCGGCGACCGTCATGGGGCTGGGCGCGATGAACGGCGCGGCGCTCACTGCCGAAATCACCTCGACCATCGGCGCCTTCGACTTCAGGTACCTGCAGACGAACCTCGCGGGTGGGCTGAACGCGAGCGCGAGCGGCTATGCGGCCTTTCTCCAGCGCATGCTCCGCGGGGAGTACGTGATGTCGGCGCAGCTCGGCGCCGAGAAGGTCTGCGCGTCGAGCGCGTGCGTCGCGGGGGCCGTGCAGTCGCCGGCGCCTCCGTCGGAAGGCTGGAACTACTCGCTGGGGCACTGGGTGGAGGACGACCCGATCGTCGGCGACCACGCCTTCAGCAGCGCGGGCGCCCTCGGCTTCTACCCGTGGATCGACCGCACGAAGACCTGGTACGGCGTCGTTGCTCGACGGGCGATGACGCCCGACCAGGGGGTCGCGTCGCTCCGCTGTGGCCGCCTCATTCGGCAGGCGTGGGTGACGGGCGTCGCGACCACCTCGACCACCCCGACACCCTGAACCTCACGGTGGTGCGCTGATTCTGCTCGTCGACGCGCACTCGGCAGTCCCCGAATGGCCGGAAATGCGAGGCTCGGTCGTCCTGCAGTCAGAGGAGGCCGTCGGCTGGCGGAGGAGGACGTTCAACAGGCCTGGCGGCGCTATTTCCCCCTCATGCGGGAGAAGTGCCGTCGTGTCTTGAAAGACGTCGATGACGCCGACGACGTGGCGCAAGACGTGTTCATCAGGTTCTGGCAGGGCCGCGCGCCGAGAGACGTGCGGGGCGCGACGGCGTGGCTGTACAAGACGGCGACGCATCTGTGCATCGACCGGCTCAGGCAACGCTCGATGTGTGAGCGGCCCGTGCCCCAGCCGACGCAGGCGCCCGATCTCGAGGCCGCGACAGGGCATCGTCAGGTGCTGGAGCAGCTGATCAGCCTCGCCGACGATGACGAGCTGCAGGTCGCGGTGCTCTCGCGCGTCGATGGACTGACCCAACCGGAGGCCGCCGAGGTGCTGGGCGTACGCCCGTCCCCCGTGGCTGACGCCGCACCGGCAGCGTCTTCGCGCCCCACACCTCCTTGCGGCTCACGGTGAACGACTTCGCGCGCGCCACCCGCCTGCCGGCGACCGTCGCCACCCCATCGCTGCCGCGTGTGCCAGTGGCCGAGGCGTCGACCGCTCCGGCGTCGTGCACGCCAGCGCCACCGCATCGCCGTTGACGCGCAGGTCGACCGCGAGCACCGCGGACGCAGCGCGGGCCGTTTCGCGTGCGGGTCTGAAGTGAGCTGACAGAGGCTACCTGACGCAGCCGCTCGAGCTGCTTCGAGACGGCTGGCTGTCCCACGCCCAGCTGTCGGGCCGCGCGGGTGACGCTCCCGGTGCTCAGCAGCGCTTCGAGCGCGCGGAGCAGGTTCAAGTCGAGTGAGGCTGGAAGTATGCCTCTCGAGCATACGTCACCAGCTTCCAATCGATTGGCGGAATGCCTGAGTCCACCACACAGTCAGGTCATCCCACTGGAGGAACACCCATGGCTGACCCCATCGTCGTCATCGGAGGCACTCGCGGCACCGGCACGCTCGTCGTCGAGGCGTTGCTGCGTCGGGGCATGCCGGTCAGGCTGCTGGCCCGCAACGAGAAGAAGGCCCGCGCGCTCTTCGGCGACCGCGTGGAGTACGTGACGGTCGACCTGGCCGCTCCTGGCATGGCGCTGGAGTCAGGGCTCCGAGGTGCAGGCGGCCTCGTCTTCACCGCGGGCGTCCCCCCTGGCTTCGCGTCGGAGGCCCTGTTGCGCGCCGTCGACTTTGGTGGCGTGGAGGCCACCGTCCAGGCCGCGCTCAAGACGGGCTTCAAGGGCCGCTTCGTCTACCTGACGACCATGGGCGTGCACGAGCGCAGCTGGCTCATCGGCGTGCTCGACGTGGTGAAGTGGAACATCCTTCGCTGGAGGGCCGCTGCGGAGAGGACCCTTCAAGACAGTGGGCTCGACGCGGTGGTGGTGCGGGCGGGGCTGCTGACCAACGGGGCTGCCGGGGCTCCGCTCGAACTGAAGAAGGGTGACCGCGCGGTGTCCCTGGGAACGCGAGTGAGCCGAGCCGACGTCGCCGAGGTGTTGCTGGCAGCGCTGACTGCGCCGGTGCTGGCGAGGGATATCTCGGTCATCACTTCGGCGACAGCCTCGGGCAACGTCGGCGCCATCGTCCTGCCGTCGCCCTGAGCGCATCAGCACGTCTTCGGCGCGGGCGTGGTGACGTGCGAGGACCCGCTGACCGCAGGCGCGCGCGTCTCTGGCGTCGACGTCGTAGCCGACGCGCTCGAAGACGCGCTGCTCGACGACTGGGGCGCATCGCGCAGGCGCGCGTTCTGCTCCGCTCAGAAGGAACAGGGTCGACCATCCATCAGGCCCATGCGCGGCAGCACCTTCACCTCGCCATCCTTCGCGGCGCGCCACGCCTGCTCCCCCAGCATGGTGCAGCGAACCTGACGACCAGGCACCGCGAGGACGAGGCCGAACGACTCGCGCCGAGCAGCTGCACGCTCCTGGCCTTCGACGAGCTTCGGGCTGGGCCACGCGGGGGGCGCGGCGACATCGCCGGTGCCCTTCTCGGTTCGCACCACCTTCCAGCCGTTCTCCTTCACCGTGCAGCGATCGGCGAGCACCGGCTCGTCTCGGAACTTCGGCACACAGTCCTCGCGCTTCTCGAAGGTACCGTCACCGCGGTCGACGTTCTTCATCACGCACGTCTCACCGTCGGCAAGCTTCTGCGTTCCGCGGTTGGCCTTCACGCGCGCCGTCACCGTCGCTGAGGGAGCCACCTCGTCGCACCATGCGGTGACGTCCTGGTCGACCAGTCCCTCGACGTCGAGCTCGCGCACCCACTCGTGCGCCACCACCTTCGCCTCGACCTTCGACACGACCGCGGAGCCGCCGCCTTCACCGGTGTTGCCGGCCATGCTGTTGACGAGGCCCACCGAGAGGCACGTCAGCAGCAGCAGCCCGCCGACCGTGAGGGGGAACCAGCTGCGCTCCTTCTTCTGCGGTGGCGGTGGCGGCACCGGGGGCTTCGGGGGCGACGGGGCTTGAACGCGAGCCACCTCCCTGGCGCCGTCGAGGGGCGCGCCACAGTGGGCACAGTGCTTCGACTTCGCGCCCGTGGCCGTCTGGCAGGCCGCGCACGTTCGGTCGGCGCCGTCCCAGGCCGCGCTGGCGACGGTCTCCTTCCCCTCGGGTGGGAAGTACCGCTTCGCCGGGTCTTGCGGCGCGCCACACCCGGGGCAGAACCGATGCGTTCGGCCCAGCAGTTCCCGCGCGTCGCAGAACGCGCAGTCCCACAGCATCTCGTAGACGCCCTTCACCGTGCTCCGAGGTCCGGCGTTGTCGCTCATGGGACGCGATGCTGCCACACCTCGACGGGGCGGTGGATTTCAGGGACCGCGGCTGCCCTGCTCCGTGCCGTCGAGCCACGCCTGAAACGCGTCGAACTGGTACGGCCGGCCGAGGAAGTCCGAGACGAGCGCGGCCGCCTCTTTCGAGCCTCCAGGCTCGAGCACCTTCTTGCGGTACTCCGTCGCCACCTCGCTCGACAGCATGCCCTTCGCCTTGAAGCGGGTGAGCAGGTCCTTCGCGATGACGGTGCTCCACTGGTACGTGTAGTACGCGGCCGAGTACCCATCGAGGTGTCCGAAGCCGAGCTCGAAGTGAGTGCCCTCGACGTACTCGCGGCGGAACGGCTCGAACTTCGTCTGCAGGTCCTTCAGCACCGCGCTCGATTCGAAGCCCGGCGCGCGGTCGTGGTACCCGAGGGAAACGGCGGACAGGAAGAACTGCCGGCGCATCGAGAGGCCGACGCCGAACTCCTTCGCGGCTTTCAGCTGCGCGACGAGCGACGCCGGAATCACCGCGCCCGTCTGGTGGTGCTTCGCGAACGCCTCGAGCACCTTCGCGTCGAGCGGCCACTCCTGCAGCAGCATCGACGGCACCTCGACGAAGTCCCACTCGGTGCGAATGCCCGAGATTCCGCCCCAGGGCTGACGGCCCGCGAAGAGCTCGTGGAGCAGATGACCGAACTCGTGGAAGAACGTCTCGACCTCGCTGTGCTGCAGCAGCCCGCCCGGCTTCGGGAAGTTGCACACCAGCACCGCCTCGGGGAGCGCCTTGCCCGCCTGGCCCACCGTCAGTCCGAACTGCGCCGCGTGTTTGTATTTGTTGTCGCGCGCGTGCATGTCGAGGTGGAAGCGCCCGAGGCGCTTGTCGCCCTCGTACACGTCGTACGTCTCGACGTCGGGGTGCCACGTCTGCGCGTCGGTCTGCTGCACGTAGCGCACGCCGAAGAGACGCGAGGTGATGTCCATCACGCCCTGCTTCACCGAGCCGTACTCGAAGTAGTTCCGGAGCGTCTGCGAGTCGAGGCCGTACTGCTCGTTCTTCACGCGGTCTTCGTAGAAGTCCTGCTCCCACGGCTCGACGGCCGTCGCGCCAGGCACGTCCTTCTGCTTTCGCGTCAGCAGCACGGCCATGTCGGCCTTCGCGCGTGACAGCGTGGCCATTCGGCCCTGCTCGATGAAGTCTCCGGCGGCCTTCGCCGTCTTCGCCATCTTCGTCTCGAGCGTGAAGTCGGCCCACGAGCCGTAGCCCAGCAGCGTCGCCAGCTCGTGCCGCTTCGTCAGGAGCGTCTTGAGCACCTCGACGTTCGGCGGGAATGCGCGATTGCGATACGCACGCCACAGCGCTTCACGGACGCCCGCGTTCTTCGCGTACGTCATCACCGGCAGATAATCAGGCGGGTTGGTGGTGATGCTGACGAGCCCATCAGCGCCGGTTGGGTGCGCGTCGAGGAAGTCCTTCGGCAGGCCGTCGAGGTCTGCGGGCTTCGCCTTCACGGTGCGAACGTCGTCGCGAATGTTGCGGCCGAACGACTGACCGAGCTTCACCAGCTCTTCGTTGAGCGTCTTCACCTGCTCGCGGGTCGCGTCATCGCGGTCGACGCCAGCGCGGCGGAACTCTCGCAGCGTCTTGAAGAGCCAGAAGCCCGTCACGGGGTCGAAGGCCTTGCCGTCGATGGAGGAGAGCGCCTCGTAGAGCGCCTTGTCCTGCGCGAGCTCCACCGAGTACCCCTCGATGCGCTGCTCGCACGCTTCGGCGGCGGCGCGGAACTTCTCGTCGGGGTGCACCTCGCGCGCGAGGCCGCTGCGCGCTCCGGCGTTCGACATCAACGTCGTCGCCTCGTCGTACAGCGCCAGCTTCGCCGCGGCGTCGTCCTTCGGGAGCGTCTTCAACTTCGCGACGTTCGCCCTCGCGGTCGCGAGCGCCGTGTCGCAGCTCAAGGCGAAACCGTCGGGAGTCCCCGCGAGGAGCGTCGCGGCCTTCGGGAGCGAGGCGGTCGTCATGGCGTCTGGCTTTCGGGCTGAGGTGGTCGCGCAGGCGGTGGTGAGGACCAGCACTGCGAGCGCACGCCGGGTCATCGGCGCTTTCCGGTGGGCTTCTTCTTCGCGACAGGCTTCTTCTTCGTCGCGGCCTTCTTCTTCGAAGTGGCCTTCTTCGGCGCTGGCTTCGCGGCCGCCTTCTTCTTCGCAACCGGCTTCTGCGCTGCGGCCTTCTTCTTCGCGACGGGCTTCTTCGCGGCCGCCTTCTTCACCGGCGCCGGCTTCGGGGCCACGGGCTTCACGTCGTTCGGCAGGCCATCGCGCGCCAGCATCGCCGAGCGCATCGTGTAGTCGAGCCGCAGCTCGCCCGACTTCACGAGGCCCGACAGCGTGGTGACGACGCCGTTCGACGTGGCGATGGCGGCGTTGCCGGTGCCCGTGACGAGCGTGGCGTCGAGCAGGCGCTGCAGGGGAAGGCGCGCGGCCGACGGTGCTCCGTCCACGGCAGCCTTCACCGCGTGGTACTGCGCGATGAGCGCGGAACCCGAGCGGCGCCGAATCTCGGCGATGCCAGCGTGCGAGAACCCACCGTCGTCTTCGGTGAGGTCTTCCAGTTCCTCGAGGAGGGGGCCCGTCCAGCCGGTGGGCGCAGCGGGGTTGGCCTTCACCGCGATTCGACCGAGCGCGAGGTGCAACGTGGAAGTGGCTTCGACTTCGGCACGGAGTCGCTGGAGCGTCTGCGTATGCATGGCGCGCAACGTGCCAGCCTCTCGGGGTGACGTCACTCGCGAAGTCGTGTGCGCCGCGCGACTGATCAGCGTCAGGGCGGCAAGCGCTTGACGAGCCACCGGACGAGTGTCGTCACGGCACCGCCAGGAGCGCCTCGGACAGCCAGGGGTCCGGCGAATGACGCCGGGCCTCGCGGTAGCAGCGGGCCGCGTCGTCAGCACGGCCCTGCGCCTCGTGGAGCACGCCGAGGTCGTACCAGGCGCCAGGTTCCGCCGGGCGCTCCTTCAGCCGGGCTTCCAGCGCTGCGCGCGCCTCGTCGAACCGGCCAGCACGGAGCGCCTCGACTGGCCCCGCGAGCGGCCCCCGCGCGTCGAGCGCCACCCGCTCGGAGCCGGTCAACGGCTCGAGGAGCAGCTTCGCCACCGCGTCGACGCAGTCTTCGAGCGCGTCGACGCTGAGTGAGAGGACGCCGCGGCGTGCCGTGGGCGCGGCCCACGAGGGGCCTGTGTAGACCTCGGCCTGACAGCTTCTCCTGACGCGCCCCTCGTGAGGGCCGGGCGTGAGCGCGAGTGAGGCATAGAGCCCGACCGCCGGGCAGCCGAGCACGCACGACTCGACCTTCGCGCGAGCGCCGACGCGTGCGCGCACCCCAGCGACCAGCTCGAGGGCGTACGGGCCCGAGGCCGAGACGGCGATGGACGTGTTCGAGCCGAGCGCGGGAGGCCTGGTGCGGGTGATGGGGAGCGTGGCCCCACAGGCCGAGAGCACCAGGAGCGGGAGCACGCGCGTCACCGTGGTGGCCCCAGGGGGTCTTCGGCGCTGCACGGCAGGACGTCGCACGCCTCCACGAAGGGGCCGTTGGACCCAGCGAGGGTCGAGCGCGTCCGAACGCGTGGGGTCGCGGCCTCCTGGCCTCCGCGGTCGACGTCGAGCACCAGCGCGAAGCCATCGGCGCCACACTCGACGAGCGCGCGGTGGCCCTCAGGCAGCCACCAGAAGGACGCGACCTCACAGGGCACCTCGATTCGAACCGGTCTCAGCCGCTCGGCTTCGTAGATGCGCAGGGCTCCGTCGCCCGTCACCGCGACGCGAGTCCCATCGGCGCTCACCGCCACTCTCAGGCCGCGGCTCGGCGGCATCTCGGCCACGCCCGTGCCTTCTCCAGCCGTCGACAACGAGACCAGCCGGCCATCCTGCTCGAGCACCACGAGGCCCTGCGCCGTGCCGGCCAGGCCCTGGGCCCCCGTCTCTCCGTGCGGTGTCGGTCCCTGGTCGGTCACGGCGAGCAGCGTCGACGTCAACCCGCCAGGCTGCGAGACGACCCACAAGACTCCAGCGCCGTCGAAGGCGCCGACCGTGACGCCGGGAATGCTCCAGGTCTTCTCTCGCGTCGCGTCGGTGTCGAGCGCGCACCGGGCCACCGTGTTCGTCGACCAGACCGCGGCCTGCCTCGCGTCGCGCGAGACGGTGAAGCCCGTGCGAGAGGGCACCGCGTGGTGCAGGCACGCGTTGAGGGCTCCGAAGACCGGGTCGGTGGTGGGTGACGACGCGAGGAACGGCAGGCTGGACGTCGCGAAGTACAACGTCGCCCCCAGCATCACCGTGAGCGCCAACGAGACGAGCAAGGTCGTCCTCTGCCAGGCCGGGCGTCTCGGCGGTCGGCTCATCCGGAGCACGGTGTATCAGTCGAAGCGCCGATTCGCGTTGCCTGCTTCCCCGGTGGCGACGGAGGCCGCGGCTCAGCGGGGGCCGAAAACTCGACGTGCGACAGGGCTGTGGAACCCTGTCGTGCATGACGACTCGACGAACGACGCTCCGCCGTGGCCTGCGCCTGCCGCTCTCGCTCGGCCGCCGCCTTCCGGCCCTGACTGCCGATGTTTCGCGTGGTGGGTTTCAGGCCGAGCTGCCGCAGGTGTTCCTCCCCGGCTCGAAGGTGCATGGCTTCTTCCTCGTCGATGGCGCAGAGGTCGACTTCACCGGCACCGTCGCGTGGGCCGAGGCCGGCAGTCCGATGACGTCGCACTTCAGCCGACTTGGCGTGGCGTTCGACGTGCTGCCGAAGGGACTCGAGCCGCTCTTCCGTCAGCTCGACGCTCGCAAGAAGCGCGTCAAGGCGCGCTGAGCAGGGTCACTCCGTCGGAATCCTGATCCGCACCGCCGCGCCGACGTCGAGCGACGGTGGGTCGCGGAACGTGCGTGAGGCGTTCACCAGCACGTCGACCGACCCGGTCAGGTGAAGCTCCAGCACGGTGGCGAGCGTGACGGGCGCGTCCAGTCGCTGCCACCCCGCATACCCGCGCAGCTCGAGCCGAACGTTCACCAGCGGCCAGCGAGCGACGAACGTGCCCGCGACCGTCACCGCGTCGTTCTGCCCGATGGCGCCCTGCTGCCACGCGAGAAACCCCACGGCCGCCCAGGCCTCGAGGCGCGTGTGGCCCACGTTCCAGTGCCATGCGTTGAGCAGGTCGAACTGGTAGGCCGGCGCGTCGAGGAAGCGGCGGGTGTACAGGTCCTCTCCGGTCGCGGTCTTGAGCGTCACCCGGACCGCGGTCGCTGGACGGAGCCACGCTT
>JBBAQZ010000025.1:67900-110766 GCA_040400045.1 Myxococcaceae bacterium | reverse complement strand
TCTGCTTCATTCGTCAACCAAGGAATGGATCCCGCTCAGCGGGATCCTGTTTAGCTTCGCGCCTGACTCCATGACGTTACCGGGCGGGTCGTGCGCCCAGACGCGCGTTGACGGCGTCCCAGCGGGCGATGAGGCATGATGCAGCGCATGTCCCGATGGTTGATGTTGCTGGTGTTCGGCATGTGCGCGCGTGCCAGCGCTGACGAGCTGCTCGATTTCACGACGCTGGGCGAAGCTGCACGCCGCGAGCTGGTCAAGTCGACGGGGCGCGAAGAGCTCGAGCGCATCATGAAGGACACTCCGCAGGCGAAGCTGCTCGCGATGGGGCTTCGCATCATCGTCGGTGTCAACACCTACTCGTACCGCATGCTGAAGCAGGAACGCGTCAAGGGAGAGCTCCTGCCCGAGCAGACCATCGACATGTACGTCCGCGAGGCGCCGTTCTCGGTGCGCTTGCACTTCGTGAAGGGCCCGGGCACCGGCCGGAAGCTGGTCTTCAACCCCAGCGTGCGCTCGAACGAGTTCCGCGTTCGCGAAGCCGGGCTGCTGTCGATCGCTGGCTCGATCTGGCTCAGCGTCGACAGCTCGTTCGCCAGGTCCGACAGCAATCACACCATTCGCGAAGCCGGCATCGGCCCCCTGCTCGCACGGCTGATGCGAGACACCGATCGCGCGCGACCACTGGGCGGCTTTCAACTCGTGCCCGAGGGTTGGAACGACAAGGGCGAGTATTGCGGCTCGTACCTGTCGCCGCCCGCGAGTCCCCCGTTCGACTACGCGAAGACTCGCATCTGCACCGATCTGCGCTCGGGCGTGCCGATGAAGGTCGAGGGCTACGGCCTGAAAGGGGAGCTGCTCGAGAAGTGGCACTTCTCGGACTTCAAGCCCGATGGGTACCCGGAGGAGTTCTTCGACCCGGAGAAGGCGCGGTTCTGACCAGCAGGCCTACTTGATCGAGTGAACCCAGGCCTCCGAGAGGCCGGCCGAGCGCGCACCACGCGCCAGCGCCTCGAGGAAGCGGAGACTCACCGGACCGTCCAGGCTGGCCCGCGAAGGGTTGGTGGTGAAGGCGATCGCGTCGACGAGCTCGCCCGACCCGAGCTTCACGCGCACCGGCCGCTCGATGCACATGCCCGTCACACCACCTTCTTTGTGCGAGATGATCGGCCAGTCCTTCTCCGAGATCTCGAATACGACGCCGCACACGCGGTGACCCGCCGCGTCCTGAAGGCCCGCGACCCGACCTCCCCACCAGCGTGATGGGAAGTCGTAGACGAGCGTCAGATCCGGTGCCTCGCCGAGCTCGCCCTTCGGCAGATCGAAGAAGCCGTAGCTGTGTTGATCACGCCATTCGAGGAAGGCCTGACGGTCGAGGATCGTCGAGTACGCGAAGTACTTCTTCGTCCCGTGCCCCGCGCCGTCGCGGGCCTTCATCACCTGGTCGTAGTGGGCGTCCATGCGTCGCTTGATGCCGACACGGACCGCCTGACGCAAGGGCAGAACGCAGACGTCAGGAACGGAAGAGCTCGAACATCGCGCCCACGTCGAAGCGCGAGGTCTTCAGGAACACCGAGAGGGCCTTCTCGGTGGCCTCGGCGAGCAGCTCCATGCGGCGAATCCGATCGATCTTCTCCTTCGAGGCCGACACGTCCTGCTCTGCGAGCTTTCGGGCCTCGACCAGATCGGTGCGAATGCGCGAGATGAAGGCGAACTCGCGTTCCTCGATCACGCGGCGAGCCATCTGCAGCAGGTCCGTCTCGGCCCGATATCGCCAGGACGAGTCCCCCTGCTGTCGAACGCGGAGCACCACGCCCCAGCGCTCGAGATCGCGGATGAGCATCGAGACCCCGCCCTTGGACAGATCGAGTGCGTTCTCGATCTCGGCGGCGCTGAGCGCCTCGTCACGCAGGTACAGGAACGCCCAGACCCGCCCCTGGTTTCGTTTGAAACCCCAGAACTCGATGACGTTGCCGACGGCGTCGATGGCCATCGCCTCCCAGTTGCCCGGGTCCTTCAACTGGGTCGTGGCGCTCGGAGTCCAGAGGTAGCCCTTCATGCGGCGCCTTTCAGCGTCATGCCGCGCGCGAGGGTTCGAGCCCAGTGCACGAGGTTCTGACCCAGTTCCGTGCGGCCGTACTCACCGAGGCTCTCCACGGCAGCGTCGAGCTCGTGGTTCATCATCACGATCGCGTCGTCGAGCGCGCCTGAGACGAGCACCGCGGTGCCCAGCTCACGAACCTTGTCCAGCCCGAGCGACCCGAACGACCACGCCTCACTGATGCGCCGCTTGAGCCTGGCATCCTTCGCACAGGCAAGGAGCACCGGGAGGTTCGGAGTTCTCGACGACAGATCGGCGTACTGCGGCTTGCCCTCGTCGGTGCCGGTGATGTCGCGCACGTCGTCAGCCATCTGGAAGGCCACGCCGATTCGCCGCCCGAAGCTGTCGAACTGCCGCCCGGCCTCGTCGTTGCCCGCCAGCGTCGCCGCGGCACGGCCGCAGAACCCGAACAACGAGCCCGTCTTGCCTTCCCCGATCGCGCGATGCGCTGCGAGTGAGAGCTCGAGGTTGCCGCGCGCCTGGACCTCAGCGACCGCCGCACGCGTCATCTCCTGCACCGTCGCGAGCGCCATCTCCCCCAGGCGAGGGTCCGCCCTGGCGAGCTCGAGCAGCCCCCCCGAGAGCAGCAGATCGCCCGACAACACCGACACCGTGTTGCCCCACCGTGCGTTCACCGTCGGCTTGCCGCGACGGAACATGCCGGCGTCGACGACGTCGTCGTGGAGCAAGGACGCTGCGTGAATGAGCTCGGCGGCCATGCCGATCGTGACGAGGCGTGGGTCGTGGAAGGCCAATGAGTCGGCGAAGATCTTGACCAGCATCGGGCGCGCGCGCTTGCCCCCACCCAACACGAGGTGGCGACCGGCCACCACCAGGGTGTCTTCGGGCGGCGGTGCTTCGCCGCCGAGCTGCGCGACCAGCGACTGGTCCACCTGCTTCAGGAAGTCATGAAAGACGACCGAGGGATCCATGCCCGTTCATATAGTTCAAGCCGTTTTGAACTGCATGGCCTCTGCGAACCGGCCTTGAGTTTCAGATACTTGCGCCGCGCCGTCGTCGAAGAAGGACCCACGCGAAGCTGAGCCAGGCGACCGACGAGAGCCCTGCGCCCAGCCGGAACGTCCACGGATCGTAGCGCCACGTGACACGGTGCTCGCCTTTCGGGACCACGACGCCGCGAAGAAAGCCCCAGGTTCGCAGGACGTCGGCCTCGGTGCCGTCGACGTCGACCGACCAGCCAGGAAACCACGCGTCGGCCAGCACCACCACGCCCGGCGAGCAGGCGACGAGCTGCTGGGTCACGAGCTCGGGCCGTTCGTCGCGGGTCACGATCGTCGACGAGCAGCCTTCGGGCGCCGGCGCGACGCTCACGGCTCGATCGACCGGCGCGACCGTCATCGACGCGACCGGCGAACGGCCGAGCTCGGCGAAGGCCTCGTCGTCGCTCATCATCGGCGCACGATGGACGAGCCAGCTTCGAGGGAACGCGTTCGTCGCCCGCCACAACCAGAGATCGTCTATCGCGGTTCGCGAGGGCGTCGGGCCGTCGAAGCGAAGCGGCTCCTGGGCGTTGCGAACGAAGTGGGTGACGCCCGCCAGCTGGAACGCCGCCGGCCCCTGCGAGAAGGCGCGCGCGAGTCGCCATGGGTCGCGAAAGCCGTAGCCGCTGGTGCTCCGCAGATCTTCTTCGAGGAAGCGCAACACCGAGAGGCGCTTGCGGCTGTCGAGCACCACGCGATCGGCCTCGTCGTCGGCGTCTGGCGTCGTGCACCACGGCGTGCCGGGATCATCCATGTCGACCCGAATCGAGACGCGGCCATGGGGCTCGGCCCGAATCGTCGCGGCGATGTCCGAGGGCTCGAGGAACCGCGCTGCTGGAGCCGGCGGCCAGACCCGGCGTGGCATCACCACGAGCTCGAGCGCCACCCAGAGCACGAGCCCCACGACGCGCACGCGAAGCTGCAGAAGCACCGCCATGGCCACCACGCTGAGGAGGACCCATCGGCCCCCGTCGACGAAGCCAGCGCGCAGGTCGGGGATGACGCGACCAGAGCAGACGAGCCCCATCGCGACACCAACCGCTGCGGCCGCGAGCACTCGGAGCGCCATGGGTCGACGACGCGCGAGGGCCCGAAGCCGATCGACGCCGAACGCCGCCAGCATCGCGAGGGCGAACAACAGCCCGACCGCGTACTTCACGGGGAACCGGAAGAAGCGGAACGGAGGGAGTTTCAGCAGCCATTCGGCGGGCAGGCAGTGGGTTCCCAGTGCCAGGACACCGCACACGAGCGCGAGCGCCACGAGCGGCCGCGTTCGGCGACGGAGCCCGCTTCCCACCGCGAGCCAGACCACCGCCGGTCCGAGCAGCAGCGTGAAGAAGAAGCGCTGATCGGCGCCAAAGAACGGCTCCGCTCGCGGGAAGTCGGCATCGGGAATCGCGATGGACCCCAGCTGCTGCCATGACATCGACCACTCGGTGAGGCCGCCAGCGGGGACCGTCGGGTCGGTCCACGCGAGCACGAGCTCGGCGGCAGGCAACGCCACCACCGCGACGCCGAGCGCAGCCCAGAGGCCAGCCGCGCCGACCGTGAGGAGCGACCTGCGCGGCGCTCGTGAGAACGCGGCGGCCAGCCCCACGAGCATCGCCTGCCACAGCCACATCTCGGGAGCGCCAGCATGGAACGTCGCGGCCTGCACGAGGCCCAGCCCGGCGACGCGCCTCAGGGACGGCGCGCGAACGACGCCATCGACGGCCCAGAACGTCCACCCCGCCCACGCCGCGGTCGAGGCGAAGGCCAGGTTCTGCGAGAGCTCGACGAAGAACGGAGAGAACCCCCACCCCGCGCTCCCGATGAAGGCCGCGGCGCGCGAGCGTCCCGTGCGCCGGAGCGCGAGGTACGCCCCGCTGAAGGCCCACGCGCAGTGAAACACGTGCATCACGTTTGGCCCGACGACGTGACCGAAGAGCAGCCCCGTCAGCACTCGCGGCAGGTAGAAGACCTGCGTGTACAGGAGCGCGAGGAACGGCTGGCCGAGGCGCTCATTCGGAAGCCACAACGGCACCTCGAGCGCGCGCCACCGCTCCACCAACACGTGGGTCTCGGGGAAGAACTGGGCGTAGAGATCTCGCGCCGCCTGCACCTGCCCGCGGAGCAGCCAATGGAACGAGACGATGGCAAGCAGCAGCGCTCCCGCGAAGGGCCACGCGCGCCTCACGATGCTCCGCTCGCCCCTCGACACGGTGGCTGCTCCTCGTCGAGCTTCTTCGGTTTCAAGGCGCGAGCCCGCATCGACGCCTCTGACAGACCCTGGCGATGGCGCTCTCGAGCTTCGCGTCATCACCTTCGAACGGGGCGAAGGGCGCAGGATCGAACGAGCGGGGAACGAGCCAGGGCCCGTCTCGCTGCTGAGCTTCGAGGGCGGTGGCGTTCAGCTCGAGGAGCGCCGAGGCGCGATCGCGAGGCTCTGGCAGCAACGCGAACACCGTCGCTGGGTCGCCTTGCCGCGCCGCGACGTCGCCCAGGGACAGGGCGGCTTGCCGGTTGGTGGGATCCAACGAGCGCCACACCGACGCCGCCGCTCTGCGGAGCGGGTGATCGTCGGCCGCCGGCCACGCGACCGACCGGTAGAGCGCACGAGCACGGGTCGCATCGAGGGGTTCCTGTGCCAGGTGGTGCTCCAGCGCGAGCCCCGCAGGGCTTGCCCGCCTCGCGCGAAAGTCGGGAACGGTGGCCGCGGTCCCTGCCCAGAAGGCGACCGGCGCCTCGTACTCGAGGCGGTTGTGATCATCGCTGTTCGACGGGCCCTCTCCCGCGAAGGCCGCCACCTGCTTCGAAGTCATCACCTGTCGGGCGAGCACGCCCTCGACGAGCTCGACGTCGATACGGACGAGATCGTCGCGCACGGCCGGGCGGGCCAGCCGCGCCGACAGCTCACTGCTCGAGGCGAGGCCCGGGCCCCGGGAAGCGAGCAAGAGGAGATCACCCTCGGTCCCCTGCCAGGCCGTTACCTCGCGGAACCGGCGCTGCAGCGTGCGCATCACCAACCGCACCAACCCGGTGTTCATCTCGTACGTGTGGATCCACTGCACCAGCACGCCATCGGGCGCCAGCCGACGCTCGACGATCTCGAAGAACTCCTGGGTGAACAACGACGAGATGCCCGAGACCCATGGGTTCGACGGTTCGCTGATGATCAAATCGTACTTCGTGCGCGACAGCGACAGCGACGTGCGGGCATCGTCGATGGTGACGTGAACACGCGGATCGTCCAGCGCGCCCCGGTTGGCGTCGGCGAAGAAGCGAGCCGCCTCGAGCACGCTCGGGCTGATCTCGACGAGGTCGAGGCGCTCGAGCGGATGCGTCAGCGCGGAGCCCACCGTGACGGCCGCGCCGGCGCCGATCACCATCACCTGCTTCGGAGGCCGCGGCGCCAGCAGCATGCCCAGCTGCCCCAGCAGCACCTGCGTCACCTGATCGTGAATTCCCGTCGACGCGTCGGGCTTGCCATTGACCAGCAGGAACCGATCGCCACCCTTGCGCTTCGTCGTGCCGACGAACACCGTCGCGAACGTGTCGTCCTTGACGAAGTTCGTCTCGAAGACGTTGGCGTAGTTCTTCAGATAGGTGACGGGCGTCGAGAGCTTCACCATCTCGGGTTCGGCCCGGAACGGCGAGAGCTGGGCGAGCAGCGGCCCCCACCCCCGGAACGCAGTGAGCGACAGCACGACGGCGATCGCGACGAGGGGAAGCGACAGCCAGCGGTGCTTCGTCGTGGGCGCTGCGAGCACGGCGAAGACGGCTCCGACGCCGCTCAAGGTCAGCCCCACCGAGAAGAGCAGCTCGAGGCCGATCGCAGGCATCAGCCACAGCCCTCCCAGCAACGCCCCCAACACCGTGCCTACCGTATTCCCCGCCCAGACGAGCCCGAGCCGCCTGCCCACCGTGGCGTGTCCCTGCGCCACCACGCGCGCGCCAACGGGAAACGCGGCGCCCATCAAGAACGTCGGCCCGATCATCACCACCGTCGCGCTCGCGAACATGACGGCCTGCCACAGCGGGAAAGCGAGTTCCGATCTCGCCAGCACGGACTTCGCCAGCAAGAAGAGCCACGGCACGAGCAGGTAGAGGGGAATCGTGATGGCGACGGTCACCACGACGCCCACCTGCAGCCAGCCGAACTGACGCAGCTCGTCCGTCTCCGGGCGCTTCGAGATCCAGTAACTCCCCAGCGCGATGCCGAGGATGAAGGCACAGACGATCCACGTGAAGGCGTACGTCGAGCCGCCCACCACCAGGGTGAGGACCCGAATCCACCCCGTCTCGTAGAGCATCGCCGTGAAGCCCGAGAGCACCAGCCCCACCATGGCTGCGACCGTCGCGCTCGCGCCGTAGCGCGCCTGGGAGGCGTCGGCTGGCAGCTCCGCCAACGACGTCCTCGATGGGGCCAGGCGCGCGAGTGCGATGGTGACGACCGCCAGGCCGATGTTGATGACGGCCGCCCACCGCGCGGTCGCTGTGAGGCCGATCGCCGGCAGGCTCACGGTGCCCGCGAACCACGCGCCGAGGGCCGCTCCGAACGAGTTGACGGCGTAGAGGTGCGCGAGCGTGGCGCGAATCGAAGGGTCGTGCCGGGTGGCGTGCTTCAGCATCGCCGGCATCGTCCCACCCATCGCCACCGTGGGCGCGAGGAGCGAGAGGGCCGCGAAGGAGAGCTTCGCGATGGGCCGCGCAGCCTCCGACAGCCCACCCGCCACCGAGAGGAACGCCTCGCCCAGGAAGTGCTGTACCGTCGGGAACACCAGCGCGTACAGGCCAACGAAGAGCTCGATGGCCCCAAAGAGCGCGAGCGGACGCTGGACCCGATCGGCCAGGCCGCCGAAGAGCCAGGCGCCGAGCGCGAGGCCGCCCATGAACGTCGCGAGCACGATGGCGTGGGCCTGTCCCGAGTTCCCGAGAATGTCGGCCAGCGCCTTCGACCAGATCACCTCGTAGACGAGCCCGGTCGCGCCCGAGAGGATCAAGAAGACCGACAACACCCGGCGGCTCATGGCGTGGCCTCGAGCTTCGAGAGGGCCGCACGAAGGCCCTGATGTCGTGGGTGGCGAGCCAACGTCTCGGCGCCGAGCTTCCGGAGCGGCACCGGGTCGAGCAAGCGAAACACCGCGGACTCACGGTCGATCTGCGCCGTCATCGCCTCGATCGCGAGCGACACGATCTCGGGTGAGGGCTGGTCGACGCGCAGGTTCGGCGCCAGCAGCTCCATCGCCGTCGAGACATCGTTCTGGGCGAGGGCCGACCGCGCGAGGGCGGCGATCGCCTCGACGGACTCCGGCGCGAGCGCGAGCCAGCCCTCTGCCGACGAGCGAACCAGGGGCTCCCAGGCTGCGAAGTGCCGGGCCAGCGCGCGATGAATCGCTTCGAACTCGGCCGCGGTGAAGGGCCGTGCCGCCGCCTGCTGCGAGAGCGCCAGCGTGGTGGACTCGAGGCTCCGGCGCTCGTCACCCAGCTCGACGAGCTCATCGATGAACGACGCGACGGGCACCCCGAGCTCGAGGAGTGGCCGACGGTCGGTCGAGGTCGGCCCAGGCCCGGCCAGGCGCACCTGCCCCTCGGGCGAGTGGACCTGCCACGCGAGCAGCGCCATCGACGAGCCGAGCGCCAGGGCTTTGAGCGCGGCAGCCACCGGCGCCGCCTGCATTCGGAGGTCGAGTCGTTCGGGCGTCAGCACTGGAGGAAGTTCGCCCATCACGACCGACACCTGCCCCGCCCCACCCCACGTCGTCCCCGAGGGAAACACGACGCGGAGCGTGCGCAGGGCGGTCTGCGTCAACGAGGTGCTCGATTCGATCAGATCGAGCTGTTGAACCAGTTGGCCCGCGGGTGCGAGCCGGCGGCGCGCCGCCTGCCAGGCCTCGAGGGTGAACAAGCCGCGCGATACCGGGGTCCCCGGACGGCTGGGAGCGATCACGATCAGGTCCCACGCTTCGCGCGAGGCTTCGAGGAAGCGCCGCGGCTCGACCTCGTGCACGACGGCGCCCTCGAGCGGCACGTTCAGGTGTCTGGCCGCCTCGAGCACCGACGCAGGCGCGACCACGTCGATGCGCGTGATGCCGTGTGCTGTGAGCGCCTCGATCAGACCCGGCGCGACACCGAGGACGAGCGCTGACCGCACCTGCCCTGGCGCCGTGAGGATCGCCGCGTGCGCGCCGAGCAACACCCGCTCGCTCGCCTTGCCCGTCAACCACTCGACATGGCCACCGGCGCGAACGACAGCTCGAGCGGAGGCGCGCTGAACCGTCACCGTGTTCCGGGCGTCGAGGTGGAAGAACCCGGTCTCTGCGGGAGCCACAGGCAGCGCCCGTCGCCAGGCCGTCGCCGGGCCCGTCGTCAGCAGCTCGCGTGACCATCCCGCACCGAGCCAGAGCGTCAGCCCGACCAGGACCGCGCCGCGCACGAACGACCGCCACTGCCACGAGGCCACGGCGAAGGCTGAGCAGGCAGCCGCGGCCCAGCACCACTCGAGCGACGTGAACGAGAGCACTGCGGTCGTCAACCACCACCCCAGCGCCGCTCCGCCCAGCACGCCCGAGAGCCAGCGCCCGGCGTTCGCCGGCGTCCGTACGCCCTGCCGGGCCGCGCACCCGAGCGCGTTGCCGAGCACGAAGAAGACGGGAGCCGCCACCACCAGGAGCACCCCCACGCGCAAGACGATCTCGATGAGCCACGCGGCGGCGTTGGGCCGCATGACGGCCTCGCTGAAGACGAAGACAGCCGGCAAGCGGGGCGCCAGCAGCGTCACCAGCGCGAAGCTCAGGCCCGCAGCCGCCGTCGTTCGACGTTCGCCGAGGTCGGCATCGAGCCCGGCGCGCGCCGCCACCCGCGCCAACGAGACTCCGCCGAGGAGCAAGAGCGCAACGGCCGTCAGCGGGCGGGTCAGCGGCGATTCTCCCATCGAAGCGACGAGCACGGCCTGAGCCAGGACGATCATCGACGCGACGACGAAGCCCAGGCCGGCCAGGCGAATCGGAGACGCAGCGAGCGGCTCGTCCTCGATGGTGACGACCCTGGCGCGCACGGCCACCAGCACGAGCACCGCGACTGCCAACGCCAGCCCACCCGCCGCGCGCGCGAGGCCATCGAAGCCGGCCGACGCGATGATGCCCAGCTGCGGCAGGCCGACTCCGACGGCGGCGCCCAGCATCGAGACACCGAGGGTCTGCGCGAGGTCCTGCCCCGGCAGGTCCAGCGCTCCCGAGAGCGCCCTCGAGGCGCCGACGACGATGGCCGCAGCGATCGCTCCGAGCACGAACGCCAGCGCCGCCACCACCAGCATCGGAACCTGCCCAAGCACCGCCACTGGCAGCGCGATCAGGAAGGCGCCGACGAGTCCAGCGACCCAGGTGAGGCCGGGCCGCTTCGTTCTGGTGACCGCGAGCGCGGTGACTGCGCCGCCGAGACACATCGAGGCGCCGATGAGACCCAGGGCTTGCACGCCGTCTCCCGCGGCCCTCATCAGGGCGGCCATCGCGCCGGGGCCGATCGCGCCGAGCGAGCCTGCCGAAAGGAACGACAGCGCGACGAGGAGTGGGCGGAGTCGCAGGCGCACGGAGGCCAAAGCCTATTCGCGGCGCCTGCCGGGGTTCAGCCCATTCTTCCCGCGCCACGACGCCGACGGGCGAGCAGGCCGAGCAGCACGAGCAGGCTCGACCCGCCCACTCCACCAGTCGACGCACACCCTCGACGCATCACCGTACCGGGCGCTTCGACGTCGATCCGGAACGCACGCATCGTCACGAGGCGCTCGAGCGAGGCGCCGTACCCGACGGTGACGGTGTAGCTGCGATACGGCGCGTCGCTGGCGATGCTGCCGCTCACGAGGCCGCTCTCGGACAGGGTGAGGCCCGGCGGCAGTGCTCCATCGAGCGTCCAGAAGCGCGCTCCGGTCACCGAGCTCGACGGGTTCAGCTGCACGTTGACGGCGGCGCCGTGGTCGAGGCTGGGTGGAAGCTCGCCGGTGAGCTTCACGCCACTGCCCGCGACGAAGATCGTGTACGTCACCGAGTCTGAGCGCCCCTGCCCGTCGGTCGCCTCGAGGCGGAAGCGGAAGACGCCGGAGTTGGTCGGGTTCCCCGCAAGAATGACGCGCTCGGTGACGGTGTCCTCGAGCACGAGCCCGGGAGGCAGGTCGCCTTCGAGCACCTTCCAGCGCACGGGCCGCGAGATCGGCGCGCCGCCTGCGTTCTGCGCGACGATGTCCACGAGGTACTGCTGCGCGAAGATGCCGTCGGGGAGCGCGGGGTTCGTGATGCGGAACGGCGACGCGTCGACGACCGTCATCACGTACGAGCGCGAGTCGATGTTGCCGACCGAGTCGATGACGCTGATGGTGATGGCGCTGGCCGTGCCGAGCGCACCGTCGGGAGCGCCCGTCAAACGCCCTCGCTCACTCAGCACCAGCCCAGACGGGAGCTGGCCCGAGGTCACCACGTAGCGGTACGGCCCGACGCCGCCCTGGGCGCCGAGCTGGAAGTCGTACGGCAGCAGTCGGGCGGGCGGCGGCAGCAGCGGCGACACCAGCACCAGCGACGCGGTGGAGCGCGACACCTTGAGGCCGCGCCGGGCTTCGGTCGTGCGCGTGGCGGTGCGAATGACGACGGTGAACGCGTAGGCGCCCGTGCGGGCGGGTGTCCCTGTGATCGCGCCACCCATCGACACGGCGATGCCGGGCGGGAGCTCGGCGGGGTTCTTCACAGTGAAGGTCGCAGCCTCGGTGGT
The DNA here is from genome assembly GCA_040400045.1 of Myxococcaceae bacterium. Classification (GTDB taxonomy): domain Bacteria; phylum Myxococcota; class Myxococcia; order Myxococcales; family Myxococcaceae; genus Xiheimicrobium. The sequence continues at coordinate 98,931 of JBBAQZ010000025.1, read as the reverse complement.
CCCGGCGGCGGACAGCTCAGCGAGGTACGGCTGGTTCACGATTGCGTCGGGGAGGAACGGCGGGTCGAGCCCGAGGGTCTGCGGCACCACCACCACCTGCGGGCCCGGGAACCCGTTGTCGGCCTTGTCGACCTCGTCGACCAGATTGTCGGGATCGATCAGCACGCCGAGCGTCCACGTCGCGGGAGAGAGCAATGCAGGAACACGGATGAGCTCGGTCGCGGTGTCCTGCTGATCGACGGCCAGCGTCACCGAGCGCTCGTTCACCTCGCCCATCATCGTCACGATCGGCAGCACCGGGTCGTCGGCCGTGATGATGTTGTTGGCCGACAACACGTACCGGTACTTCGCAGCGGGCGACGGCCGGTTGCCGTTGTTGGTGATGGTGCGAGTCACCGCGAAGACTTCGCCGACGCCGACCTGGCTCGGCCCGCGCAGGTTGATCGGCACCAGGTTGGGTGCGGGGCCGCGCACGAGCACCGGATCGGCCTTCGCGAAGTTGTTGCTCGGGTTCGTCTCGGCGAGTCCAGCGGCGACGGCCGCGGCGAAGAAGAAATACGGGCCGCGGGTCAGCAACTGGTTGGCGACCGACCGCGTCGGCACGGTGCAGGTCTTCCCGATGACGCGGGTCGCGCCGGCGGCGAGCACGAAGGGACCTTCTTCACAGACGAAGGGATCGGAGAGGCCGTTGAGGGTCTCGTTGTCGGACAGGAAGAAGACGACCGACACGTTGGGGGCCGACGCACCACCCTGGTTGCGCACGGTGGCCTCGATACGAATCGGCTCACCGAAGAACGCCGCCGTCGCCGTCTCGAACGGCAACGTGGCCCGCGCGACGCGGATGCGGTCCATGATCAGATCGGCCTGCCGCACTTGAATACGAGCCCGGCTGAAGACCTGGTTGTTGGCGTCCGAGACCTCGACCACCGAGCCCGCAGCGGGGCCGCTGTCGACCTGGAGCAGCACGTAATAGTCGTCAGCCGGGACCGTCGCCGGCAGCGTGAAGGTGAGCTGCGCGACGACGTTCTCACCGCCCTGCACTGCGCGCGTGTCGGAGAAGACCTCGCGATCGTCCATCGAGAAGACCGTGTCGGCTGAGAGGAAGATCTTGAAGGGCACCACGCCCGCCGGGTCGAAGCCCTGGTTGGACATCGAGTACGAGATCGTGACGGGATCGCCCGGACCTGCCGAGGCGGGGCCGCTCACCGACTCCGCGACGAGATCGACGCCCGCGAAGAACGGAGTGCTGGTCGCGAGGGCGTTGTTCGCTTCATTCGTCTCAACGATCGCGTTGTCTGCATCGACGACGGCCAGCACGTAGAAGGTGCCTGCGGTCGGCCGAGGCGCGACTCCGGTGGCTGAGTTGGTGACGGTACCGTTCGGCGCGAGTGAGAACGGGCCAGGCGGGAGCGCTCCGGTGACGATCTCGACGTCAGCGACTCCGGCGTCGGCCGACGGAGAATCGAAGATCGTGTCGTCAGAGAGGAACAGCCGATAGTTGAACTGCCCCGACATCGCGGTCCCGAAGTTGCGCATCGAGACCTCGGCGCTGATCTGCAGATCGTTCCCTGCCTGGGCAATGTTGGTGACGCGAAGGCGCGTGGGCTGCAGATCGACGCCGGGCGGAGGGCCGAACCGCACGTAGTTGATGGGCGTTCCCGTGCTCATGGGATCGAAGCTGGCGATGTCGCAGTGCGCGTACGACGGCACCACACACCGCCCATTCCTGCCGCAGCCGCCAGAGACGGAGATGCAATCCGTGTTGCTCGTGCACACGGGAGCAAGCGGCACTGTCTGCACAGTGCTGTTGAGGCAACTGATCGCGGGCAGCGCGTTGGTGCCCTGAGCTCCGGCGGGAGCCTCGATGCCAATGGTGGCCGAGATCGCCTGCCCCGAGCCCTGCATCGTGCCGTAGTAGTACTCGATAACGCCGTTCTCCCAGAGGCGGAGTTGGAACGTCAGCGTGTACATCCCGAAGCGCCGGTTCCAATCCTTCCATTCGATGGCGAGGCCTTGACCGTTCGGCCCGCTGACGACCTGCTGGCGCATCGCGCTGGTGCCGTTGTTGCCGTCGAGATCGTCCCAGAAAGGCGCGAGTACGCCGTTCGGCTCGATCGTCGCGGGGACCGCCACGTTCGACGGGAAATCCTCGGTCGGGCTGGTCGAAGGTTCGAAGAACGCCAAGCCGTTCGCGGTGACGACCACGCTCGAGTACTGACGATTGTAGAACTGAAACGAAAACGGGAGCGCCACCGTGGCCCGGCCGCGATCGCTGACGCTGTTCGGCGCGGTCAGCGTGATGGCCTGAGGGTTGGTGAGCGACGGGTAGCCGCTGATCGTCTGGGTGGTGGCCACGTACTGAGCAGCCGCCGTCCCCGACGTGAGGGCGAGAGCGAGCACCATCGTTCTGTACGACGTCATCGGAACAGACTCCTCTGGCGGGCGGCTCCCGTCGCCCTTCAGTGACCGGCCGTGTGGCTCTATATACGAGCGTGTACGCCACGCACGAGGCTTCGTGCGGGTGAATGAGGGTTTGCCCCCGTCGTCCCCGAGGCACCATGAGCGTCGTCGCCGTCACGTTGTCGTTGCTGTTGACGCAGTCCGCCACGAAGGCGCCGGCTCATCAGGCGCTGCTCGATCAGTGTCTGCTCCAGGCCGCGGACCCGAAGAACCCCTGGGCGCTCGCGCACGGCATGACGGCATTCGGAGGGAACTACCTGGCCAGCGACGGGCGCAAGGCCGCCGAGGTGATCACGAAGGACTTCTTGAACCAGAACCTGCTGCCTGACGGCGGCGTCGGGCCTGGCAACACCTATGGGTTTCTTCGCTACGGCGCCGACAAGACGCCGATCGAGCCGCACTCGAACCTCGTCACCAAGACGTTCGTGATCGCGAAGCTCCCGATGACGACGTCGTTTCCCACACGCTGGGGCCAGGTCACCCTGCAGCAGCTGGTCGACAGCGTGAAGAAGGGCTTTCGCCACGTGCCCTCGAATGGCGAGTACTGGAGAGACAGCGCGTGGACGCTCGATCTCCTCTCGGCGACCGGCAAACCAGGCGGCACCATCGCGACGGAGCTCGGCCCGCTCTCGATCGATCTCGTCATGGACGACGCGCTCACCGCACTCGAAAAGGAGCAGACCGAGCTGACCGAGGGGATGAAGAAGCGACTCCCCGAAGTCCCGAAGCGCAAGCAGGGCATCTACGCGCACTCGTGTGGCGGGCTGCATTTCCTCCAGGCGGTGTTCGGCTGGTCGCGCTTCCCCGAGGTGAAGAAGAAGTGGGGCGCGCGGCTCGACACCCAGATCGCGGTGCTCTTCTACCGTCTCGAGTCCGAGCGCCGGCAGTACGACGCAGCGCTCCAGCAGGCGCCGCAATTCAAGCTGCAGATCCTCACGCAAGAGGTCAAGTTCTACGGCCATTTCCTCGAGACCGTCGGCCGCCTCAAGAACGAAACCGGCTTCAAGCCGACCAGGGAGCAACAGCTGGCCATCAATACGGCGAAGGCCTTGCTCGACGCCGCGGTGAAGGGCCTCGAAGGCATCAAGGCGTTCTCGACGATGAGCGCCATCAAGCAGTCGAACCCGCAGGTGTACCTCGATCTGATCGGGGACTCCTGCCACGCAGCGAATGGGTGGAATCAATGGCCGTGAGGCTCGCGGTGGCGGTCGCGCTGGTCGCGTTGAGTTCCGGGTGCGCGAAGGAAAGCTGTCTGTCGGGTGAAGCGTCGTGTGTCGTCGCCTCGCCCTGTCCGAAGGTTTCGTTCGAGTGTGGCGGCATGAACGCGCAGCTGGCCATCGACACGATCTCCTCGACGGCGCAGCGGCCCGGCGGGTGGAATGGTCTCGGCGCGAAGGGCGACGTGAAGCTGTCGAACGCGTTCGCCGACGTCGTGATCGCAGGCCTCGGCACGCAGAACTTCCTCGACCCGAACGGCGGCTCGATCCTCGATCTCGCGCCGCGTGGGCAATCGAAGGACGTGGTGAACAACATCTTCCAGGTCGTCGGGATCCTTCCCGGCGACGCGATTCGGTACACGTCGATGAAGCTGATCGACGAGAAGCCCGAGCGCGTGGCGGTCGAACTCCACGGCGCACTCGAGGGCCGGCCCGACGTGCTGGCCTTCACGCGGTACGAGTTGCGTCCATGCGATCGCGGTGTTCGCGTTCGCACCGAGCTGATCAACGGCACGACCGACACCGAGCTCTGGAGCCTCGTCGATGGCTACTACTGGAGCGGCCGTGAGGCCCTGCCCTTCACGCCCGGTGAAGGCGTCGGCTTCAATCACCCGTCGTTCAACCTGCTCACGATCAATGGCGTGTTCCGCACCTTCCCGTTCCTCGCGGCGGCTGGGCACTCCGGCGACGACCGCATCTCGTCCATCGCGAGCGTGAGCTGCACCGAGCCGAGCCTGGAGGGCTTCAACAGCGATCAGGTCAGCGCCGCCGGACTGCCGAGGACGCGCGTGCCGCCGCGTGGCTACCTCGTGTTCGAGCGCTTCCTCGCGGTCGCCGACTCGAAGGGTGTCAGCGGCGCCGTCGACCTCGCCATGGACGTGCGCCAGCAGGTGACCAGGAAGACGCACGTGACGGTGCGCGGAAAGGTCGAACGGCCAGGCGCCCTGGCGCTCAACTCGGAGCGCGAAACGAGCGTCCTCATTCTCGAGGGCTCGCTGGCGACACCGGCTGAGAAGCGGAACCCATGGACGCAGGTGGTGCCGGGAGCCGACGGGACTTTCAGCGCCCGCGTATCGGCCGGCGCGTCGTACGTGGTGGAGGTGCACAGCTTCGGCCGCAAGGTGCTCGAGAAGGAGTTCGCGTCAGTGCAGGACGGGCTCGACCTCGGCACCTTCGTGTTGCCCTCGACCGGCGCCGTCACGTTCCGCGTGAACGATGCGGCCACCATGATGGGTCTCGACGCCGAGATCTTCGTCGTGCCCGTCGACGAGGCCGAACGAGTGAAGGTGCAAGGCACGCTGCACGGGCGCTTCACCTCGTGCGCGCCGTGGCTGGGGACTCCCGCCGGAGCGTCGCCTGCCTGCAATCGCGTGCTCGTGCGGCAGGGACTGGCGACCGCTGAAGTGCCGCTGGGCCGGTACTACGTCTACGCGTTCCACGGGCCTTTCTGGTCGCTGGGGCGCGACACCGTCGCCATCATGCCGGGCGCGTCGAGCGCCTCGTTCACCCTCTCCCGCCTCGTCGGTCTCAAGCCCGCAGGCACGTTGTCGGCCGATTTCCACATTCACGGCGCGGCCAGCTTCGACAGTTCGATCCCCGACTTCGATCGCGTGCTCTCGTTCTCGGCGAGCGATCTCGACGTGGCAGTCGGCACCGATCACGACGTCGTCTACGACTACACGCGCACCGTGGAGCAGCTCGGACTCGGCCAGCGCCTCTCGACGGTGAACGGCCTCGAGACGACCGGCCACATCCCATTCCTGTTCATCCCGAAGTCGTCGTTCCCGCTCGTGATCGGCCACTACAACATGTGGCCGCTCAAGTACGACCCGTCGCTCCCTCGCAACGGTGGGCCGTACGACGAGCTGATCGAGCCCGGCCTGTTGTTCGAACGCACGAAGCCCCTCTTCACCGGAACCCCGCTCATCGAGCTGAACCACCCATGGGCCGACCCGGAGTTCGGCCGCGATCTCGGCTTCCCGCGCGCCCTCTCGATGAGCCTGCTCAAGGATCTGCCGAGCGCCGACGATGGCACCAACATGGGCATCTACGTGCGCACGCCTGCGGGCTCCACCTTCGCCAACGACGGCCACCACGCCCAGGAAGTGATGAACGGATCCGACAACGGGCTGTTCCTGCAGTACCGCGCCTTCTGGTGGTACGTGCTGAACCAGGGCCGCAAGAAGGTCGGTACGGCGAACTCCGACTCACACGGCCTCACCGACAGCACCGTCGGCATGCCCTTCAACCTGGTCACCGCGCCGACCCAACCTGGCCCCACCTTCGACGTCAACACGCTCAACCGCGGCGTGCTCGATGGCCGCTCACTCGGGACCAACGGGCCCGTCATCGAAGCGACCGTCGAAGACAGCGCGGGCATGGCGCGGCCCTACAGCACCACCACGTTCGCTCCGAAAGCCGACGCGAAGGTGCGCGTGAAGGTGACGTCAGCTCCGTGGATTCCGGTGCAGGAGATCCGCTTCGTGGTGAACGGGCAGATTGTGAAGATCATCAAGGATCTGCCGATTCCCGCTGATCCGTTCGGCTCGACGGGTGCCTTCGTCCGCTACGAAGGCGAGGTCGCCCTCAACGAGCTGCTCGCTGGAGTGACCGGCGACGCGTGGCTCTCGATTGAAGCGGGTCGGCCGCTGCTCCTCGCTGGAGATCTCGGCGGTGGACAAGGCAGCACGCTCGACGGCGTGCCTGACACGACCGACAACAACGGCGACGGCGTCGTCAACGCGCAGGATGTGATCGGCATGGGCGCGAAAACCGGGCCGCTCAACGATCCTCCTCAACCCAAAGAGGGCGAGCCCGGCTTCGACTTCGCCAACATCACGCTCGGCTACCCGCTCGCGTTCACGAATCCGTTCTTCCTCGATCGAGACGCCGACGGGAAGTTCACCGCTCCGGGCGCGAAGGGAGGCCGCTGATGCGTTCGCTCGTCTTCGTGTTCGTCTCGAGTGCCGCACTCGCGCAGGAAGTGAGCCAGCCCGTCACGACGCCGCTGCAAGGTGGCTGCGTCTCGGCTGACGCGCGCGGCCTCCCCGAAGGCCCAATCGCCATGGGCTCCGTCGAGGCTGATCTCGCGAGTGGACGACGTGCGTGTCCGCGCAACGAGGTGGGGCTCGGCGTGCGGGGCCTCGGCATCATCGACACGCCGAACTTCTACGGAGACGTCGGGGCGAAGGGCACCCTGTTCGGTTCCTGGGCGGTGCGTCCCACCACGGAGCTCTTCGCGACCCTCGAAGCGGTCAGCTTCGGCTTCACGCAGAACGCGACCCTGACGAAGACCGAGATCACGCTCGGGCACATGACCGCGGGCGTCGCGCAGGTCGTCTACGACACCGAGCGCCTCTCGGGATCGATCACGGGCCGGGCGCTGCTCCCGACCTCGTTCGAGATTCCCGGTATGCGGCTCGTCGGTGCGGAGCTCGGGCACACCGTCTCGTGGCGGCCGAAGGCGTGGCTCGAGGTGCACGGCATGGCGAGCATCGATCTCACCCTCGGCCTCGGCGCCGCACGCAGCGACCCTCGCATCGGAGCGCTCGGACTCGTTGGCGCGATGTGGCAGCCGACCTCATGGTTCGGGCTGGTGCTCGACGTGTCAGGTCGAGCCGGCCGCATCAGCTCCCTGGCCCCTACCATCGGGGCGCGCTTCCGCATCTCGTCGTTCGGCATCGAGATCGGCGGCAGCCTGCCCGTCGTCGGGAATGATCGGCACGACTTCGTCGCGAGCGCGCGGTTCAGCTGGCGCTTCTGACTGCACGCAGACGCTCAGCGGTGAGCTCGGTGTCCCCGGAGCATGTGAGCGCGCCCCTCACCGCAGCGAGGGAGCGCGCACGGGACTTCACCGAAGATGCTCTCGCCGGGCGCGCGAAGACCAAGGGTTGAGATCGATCGTGTACCGGAAGTCGAACGACTCGTTCGTGTACGTGTACGAGACGCCGTCGACCGTCATCGAGCCCGTGAGCGCGCTGCGCAGGCGGAAGCTGTGGTTGCTCGTGTCGACGTTGGTGACGATCTCGAGCGCGTCGTACTGAATCGAGCCGCGCTCGGTGTCCGTCTCGACGGTGATCGGCCCGCCGTTCATCGTCCAGATGCGACCGTCATCCGTCGTGTCCTTGCACGCGTTGCCGGTGATCGCGAACGGGCCGTGCCGGTCTGCCTGCCGCCCATCGTCGACGTGCTCGCCGTGATCTTCACAGCCACCGTGCCGCCCTCCTCACACGACGCGTTGGCGTTGATGATGTCGACGCCCGTGACGGCCTTTAACGCTGAGGTCCCGTCACCCACGGCCACCATGAAACCAGCTCGCCGAATTCGTCAGCCGCCGTCGCGGACACCGGCGTCACGAGCTCCAGACAGGCATGCCGGCTGCGCGCCACCGGAGCAGCCGAACAGCAGCGTATCGATCGCGCAGATGGCTTCCTGAACCAGCCCGTTGCGGAGCAGCTCGGCGACGACCGGCAGCGCGAGCTGGGCGTTCGACTGCGCCTGACCGGAGGGCACCGAGGTCGACAACAACGTCTTGCAGGTCGACGCTGCCGAGGCGATCGCGATCTCGTCGCTCCGGACCGCCTTCGTCAGGGTGTTGGCGAGGAAGATGAGCGAGCCGCGCTGATCGACATCCTGAATCTGCCGGAACACCTGAGACAGCCGCGTGATGCCGAACTCGGGCCGCATGTCGCGAATGGCCAGGCGATACAGCATGCGAACGATGTCCGAGTTGCGATCGCTCACCGTGATGCAATTGAGCGCCTTGCGGGTCGGCTCGATCAGCGCGGGCGTGAGCAGGATGACCTTGAGGTCGGCCACGATCGGCCCGAGGTCGGTCTTGAGCTCGGGTGAGAGCGGGAGCTGATCGAAGGCGCTCTGAAGCGCCTGAGGATCCGCGCCCTGCACTGCGGGGATGAGCGCGCGGGAAATGGCGACGAAGCCGTCTTCGGTGAGGTTCTGGGGCGCGAGGAACGCCGTGAGGCTCGTCTTGGTGCCCAGGGTGTTGAGATCCTGCACCAGCTTCTTGCCCGGCGCGGTGTTCGCGTAGTCGGTGAAGGCGATGATCAGATCGAGCCCGTTCGACAGCTGGCACTGAGCGGTGTTGCTGCAGAGGTTCGAGAAGGCTGCCGCGACCTCATAGTGCGGGGCCTTGTCGGTCGACGTGCCAGTGCCCGTCAGGTAGTCGATGATCGCCTGAAGCTGCGGCTCGATCACCGCAATCGCATCGAGGCCTTTCCCCTGGTGGACGAGCAGGTCGATCGACCGACGCATCTCGCAGACCTCGTTGGCGAGGTTGAGCGGGGGCGGAGCGCTGGCGGGCGCGCAGGAGTTCTCCTTCGTACCGCCTGGCTCTGGAGGCTTCGACGCGAGGGCGTTCAGCGTCGCAAAGATGACCCGGAGCACGTCGTTGATGGGGGGCGGAACGTCGTCACGCGTCGTCTTGAGCAGCTGGTTCTCGACGACGGTCTTCAGGTTCTGGGTCCGCCCGGTCGAGATGGCCTTCACGAAGCGCGGCATCAACTGCTCGAAGGTGCGGCACTGCTGCATCGCGGGTGCGACAGGATCAGGCGCGACCTCTCTGTCGGCGCCGCATGCTCCCGCCCAGACTCCGAGCACGAAGGCGACGGCGACCGAGGCAACACGGTGGCGAGACGCAGCGCTCACCCGCCGTCCGCTCCGCCGTCTGAGGCGCCGGCATCACTGCCAGCGGCCGACCCACCACCGGCCGAACCTCCTGCTGCTGAACCTCCTGCTGCTGAACCTCCTGCTGCTGAGCCACCAGCCGCCGAGCCACCAGCCGCAGAGCCACCAGCCGCAGAGCCACCAGCCGCCGAGCCACCAGCCGCCGAGCCACCAGCTGCCGAGCCACCAGCCGCCGAGCCACCAGCCGCCGAGCCACCAGCCGCCGAGCCACCAGCCGCCGAACCTCCGGCCGCCGAACCTCCGGCCGCCGAACCTCCGGCCGCGGAACCTCCTGCTGCGGAACCACCAGCCGCCGAGCCTCCTGCTGCCGAGCCTCCTGCTGCCGAGCCACCAGCCGCCGAGCCACCAGCCGCCGAGCCACCAGCCGCCGAGCCACCAGCCGCCGAGCCTCCAGCACGCCCACCCGCTGCTGCACCACCGCCCGCCGCACCACCGCCTGCCGAGCCACCACCGACACCTGCATCGCGCCGCCCTGCATCGGGCACTGGCGGAATGATGATCACTCCAGAATCCGGCAGTGGGCCGGCATCGGTCTCCATCGGGACGCCACCGTCGGGCAGCCGATCGACCCGCAACACGGTGAAGGCCGACACGGCGCGCTTCAACCCCGACGTGCTCAACAGGCTCGTGGTGCCGCGCAGCTCGTTGCGAACGCGATCGAAGAAGAGGTTGCCGAGGACTTCCCAGTTGCCGTCACGCGAGGTGAAGACCCGAAGGAGTGTGTCATCGCGCACCTGCGTCATGTCGACCGCATCGAGCCTCACTCGGATGGTCGCCGGCTTGAGAAACCGCAGCTGGTCCCTGTCGACAGCCTCGATGTCCCAGACTTCCGACAACTGCCCACCGGGTCGGTCAGTCGACGGGAAGAAGATGCGAAAGGTCTGCGTCTCTGCGATCGCCTGTGCCGGAATCTCGAGGCAAAGGCGACGATCCGGCGTGCAGAGGTCGCCACCCGTCGCTGGAATCGTGGCCTGGGCCGAGGACCCTCCGCAGGAGGGGAACCCCACGACCAACAACGCCCCTACCCCAGCCGCCAGGAGCCATCGGAACGTTTGCACGACGCGGAGCATACGCCGACAGTCGGCCCTCAAGCGAAGCTTGACGTGGAGTTGTGTGCGGCGAGACTGCTTCGTTCGGAAGTTCCCCTTCGTCGGAAGTTCCCTCTGGAGCCCTCAGTGACAAACCGACTCATCGCCCTTTCGCTGGCCGCGCTCGCGTCCTGTGCCCCCGCTCCGTCTGACGCCAACAAGGACGGTATCGCCGACGGCGTACGCACGCCCAACACCATCACCCAGGTGGCGCCCTCGAACCCGGTCGGCTCGATCACCGGCGTCGTCACCACCACCAGGTTCGGCCCGCTCTCCGACGCCAAAGTGCAGCTGGTGCTGGGCTCGGGGTTCACCGCGCTCATCAGCTCAGGCTCCGATGGATCCTTCCGCTTCGCCAACGTGCCGGCCGGCTCGACCGGCCAGCTCATCGTCTTCAAGGACGGCTTCGGCTCGGTGCGCCTCCCCGTGACGGTGCCGGTGAGCGGGGGCAACGTGCCCATCAACGACGGCAACGCAAACGCGGGAATGCTGCTGCTGCTCGAGCTCAACGGCACCGTGAGGTACCAGATACAGACGGGCAATGGCCGCCCGGCGCGTGGAGTCCGGGCGCTGCTCGAGGTGAGCCCGGCAGGCTTCCAGCTGACCAGCGGCACCGGCTTCGGTACCGCCCTCGGCCAGCTGTCCTTCGAAGGCCAGGCAGACGACTCGGGAGCGCTGACGTTCATGAACGTGCCTGCGCCCAGCGAGCTCGCGCGCACCACCGGCAGCCAGCCCAACTACACGCTCGTCATCGCTGGTCTCGATGAAGACGGTGACGGCGAGAACGAGTTCAGCGGCATCGTCGACACCCGCAGCGGCCGTGACTTCTTCACCGGCGGCACGCCGACCCTTCGCCTGCCTGACAACCGCGCCAGCGGGGCGCCGACGATCGTCGCGACCAACATCGAGAGCCTCAACGGCACCCTCTCGCCCATCCGCAACCTGCTCAAGCCGACCGAGAGCGCGTGGATCGTCTTCAATCAGCCGATCAACGAGCGCTCGCTGCTCGTTCGCGCCACGCAGGAGGACTGCTCCACGGTCGTGAACACCAGCGTCGTCGTCAAAGGCAACGTGCTGCAGATCACCGCCAGCGGCAACGGGTGGACGATCGGCGACAAACACAACCTGCTGGTGCGCGTGACCGGCACCGAGGCAGGCGGCTCAACCCAGACCTCGTCCTTCACCGGCTTCATCTTCGGGGGCGATCTGTCGATGCCCCGCGCGCCGATGGCTGCGGCGTTCTCGGTCAGGCCGTCGGCGTCCAACATGAGCGGCAACATCGCGAACGGAGACACGTTCATCATCACCTTCGACGTGCCGCTCAAGAGGGTCAATACCGACGGCTACTTCCAGTGGAACTTCGATCTCAACATGATGGGAGGCGTGAGCCCGATGGACTTCGGCGAGTTCGGCAACGCGGCCGGCTTCCCGTTCGCGCCCGACGAGCCGAGCCTCGACCCCATGAGGAGCCAGTTCTCGTGCCTGGCGTCTGGCTACACGCGCCGCTGGAAGGCGACGCTCACGGGGCTCCCCGTGACCGGCCTGCCGACCGGAACGCAGGCGCGCGTGGTGCTCCCCCTCGTCGCCAGTGGACAGGGTGGCTACCAGACGATCTGGGGCGTTGCCTTCACGGGCCAGCGCGACGGCACGCCGACGGTCCTCCCCTGAGGCCGTCTTGACCGTCCTCGGGCTCACCCTCGCCGGGTTGCTGCAGGTCGCCTCGGTGCGCCTGCAGCCCGGCGTGGCACGGCCCGGAGACGCGGTGCTGGTGACGGTGCTGGGTGTGACGAAGGTGCCGTCGGGAACGCTCGGTCCGCAGACCCTCGACTTTCTTCCCATCACCGACGGGTTTCAGGCGCTCGTCGCCTTGTCGGTCGAAGCCTCAGCGGGGCCTCGTGAGCTCTCGGTCGAGCTGATCCCCGAGAGCGGCCCCGAGACGATCATCACCGGCACCCTCGAGATCGAAGAGCCGGACTGGCGGAAGAAGGAGCTCAAGGTCGCGAAGAAGTTCACCACCCCGTCGAAGGCCGAGCAGCGGCGCTCGGCGCGCGATCAGCAGGCCTTCGAAGACGCCTTCGACGTCGAGCTCGAGCCGTGGTTGTTCGGCAGCGACTTCACCTGGCCACGGCCGCCCGAGATCACCGCGCCGTTCGGTGATCTGCGGCTGATGAACGGAAAGAAGAAGAGCCAACACTTCGGCATGGACCTCGACGGGAACACGGGCGACCCGATCACCGCGGCGAACGACGGACAGGTCGTCATGGTGCGCGACTGCTTCGGCTCGGGGAACACCGTGCTCATCCACCACGGCGGCCGACTCTTCACGGCCTACTTCCACCTGTCGAAGTTCGAGGTGAAGGAAGGCGAGCGGGTGAAGGTCGGCCGGAGGATCGGCAAGGTCGGGAAGACGGGCCGCGTGACGGGCCCGCACCTGCACTTCGGCGTGAAGCTCGATGGGCGGTGGGTCGACCCGCAGAGCCTGCTCGAGCTGAAGTTCTTCGAGCGCAGCGCCGCCCGGCCCGCCGCGAAGACGCCCGCCGTGGGCGGGTAGTTACTTGTCGCTCCACTTCGCCGGGCGCTTCTCGAGGAAGGCCGTCACGCCTTCGGCGGCGTCGTCGGTGAGCACGTTGAGCGAGAGCTGGCTGGCGAGGAACTCGACGGCCTGACCCAGCGGCAGATCTTCGGCGGTGAAGTAGGCGCGGCGGCCGAGGCCAACAATCGCCTGGCTCTTCCCTGCGAGCTTGTCGGCGAGGGCCCTGGTGGCGGCGTCGAGCTCGGCGGCCGGCACGACGCGATTGACGAGGCCCCACTCCATCGCCTGCTGTGCGGTGAGCCTGTCACCCGTGAGCACCAGCTCGAGCGCGCGCTTGCGGCCGAGGTGCCGCTGCAGCAGCGCCATCAACATCATGGGAAAGAGCCCGCGATCGATCTCTGGAGTCCCAAAGCCGGCGTCTGCCGAGGCGACCGCGAGATCGCACGCCAGCACGAGGCCAAGGCCTCCAGCCAACGCGTGTCCGTTCACCCGGGCGATGGTGGGCTTCTTCACCTGTTGGAAGTGCTGAAGGAGCAGCCCGTAGGCACGGCGGCCCTGGTGGCCCGACAGAAAACCGTCGCCGGTCATGCCGCCGAGATCGCCGCCTGCACAGAAGACGCGCTGGCCCGCGCCGGTCAAGACGATGCACCGCACCTGCACGTCGGCGTCGGCCCGCTCGAGCCCTTCGACGAGTTGCTGCACGACGGCCGGAGACAACGCGTTGCGCGCCGCTTCCCGATCGATCGTCAAGCTCGCCGTGCCGCCCTCGACTTCGTACCGGACTTCGCGCTGTTCCATGGAGCCGCCTCGCTGGGAATGACCTCGGACGCGACCGCTGGCGGCGACACCGAGGGAGCCTTCGCGTGCATGACGCCGCGCAGGAAGGTCTCGGCCACCTGATCCCGGGAACGCTCGAGCACGTCGTCGCGACGCTCCATGAGGCCCACCACGAAGGTCGTCAGGCCCATCTCGATGGCGCCGAAGAACAGGGCCGCCGTGAGCTTCGGGTCGAGGTGTCTGGCCATCTCACCGCGATCCTGCGCCTCGGCGAACATGGCCGCAGCGAGCTCGATGACGCCGGTGAAGGCGCTCCCGCGGTTGACGGCGCCGCCTGACGGGCTTCGACCGACCTCGAGGATCAGCACTTTCACGCCGCGGGGATCTCGCCGATACGCCTCGAAGGCCACGTTCACGACGCTGCGAACGCGAGACTCGAAGTCCGTCTGCTCCGACAACGCGGCTTGAACCCGCGCCAGGAAAGCGTGCCACCCGCTCTCGAAGACCGAGCCGAGCAGCTCATCCTTGTCCCTGAAGTAGTGGTACACGAGGCCGTAGGCGACGCCGGCTTCACGCGCGACATCAGCGATGCGGCAGCCCTGAAACCCCTTGCGCGAGAAGACCTCGACCGCGGCGCGCAAGATCGTCTTGCGGCGCTCGGCTTCGCGCTCGGATCTCGCCACTTTGGTCACTCGTTTGGTCGCCACGGGTGTTCGTTGATTCAAGAATCAGCGAGCGCACCGTAGCTGAATGTGCCGGCCGAGCAAGCGCGCTCGCCACTCACTCGATGGTGCCGCTGACCTCACCGACGACGATGCGCACCACGTGGCCGCCGAGCGGTGACGCCGTGTACTCGCACGCGACGGGCACGGTGTACGCGAGAGGGCCGTTGGGCGGCTTGCGCGGGGGCGTCTGCTGCGCAGGCGGCAGATCGGGGTCGCGAGCGTCGACGATGCTGAGGTCGACCGTGCGGCCAGCGGGGTAGGTGAACGCGAGGCCGCCGCGGCTGCCACCGAGCGTCTGCACGAGCACGGGAGGACCCCCGGGGCTCCCGATCGCTGATGCCCCGAGCACGCCGCAGCCATCGGAGTCGCCGTTCTGCGCGATCGAGTTGTACCAGGGGTCGGCGACGCGAATGCTGAGGCGATGATAGGCGGGCGGCATGCCCTGGTTCGGCGTGGCCTGGTTGCACGTGCCCATCGACGGGCAGGTGAAGTTGTAGGGGCCGGCCGGGTTGAACGAGCTCAGGGTGGGCGACGGGTTGATCGAGTCGTAGGCGTGGGGAATGCCAGTCCAGAGGATCTTCTCCTGGACCCAGATCAGCGTGTTGGCGTCCCAGCGGCCGTTCTTGCCCGTCCAGCGCTTGTCGCCGTTGACGTCGATGAAGCGCTCATCGGTGTCCCAGGTGCCGTTGTCGTTCGAGTCGACGAAGGGCTCGGTGAGATCGAGGAAGGGCTCGTCGCCGTTCCAGCCGCCGCTGTTGTCGAGGTCGACGAACGCCTCTTCACCCGAGGTGACGGCGATCATCGTGACGAGGTTGTCTCGGGGGTTCATGCGAATCTGCGAGCCATCTTTGTTGCGGCGGCCGGGGAGCTGCTCGAGGCGGCTGGGCTCGCGGGCGTTCATGGCTGGCGCGGGCGGCGGGTTGAGCGCGGGGTTGGCCACCCAGAGGAAAGGCTCCATCCACACGGGCACGAGGTACTCACCGGTCTGGGATTCGCCCTGGGGCGGTGTCCAGGTCCAGTTCTCGGGCTCGACGTCCTTCGGGAGCGGCAACGACGTCTTGTAGAGGATCGTCGCGTCGCCGACGACGTTCGAGGACGACGTCTCGGTCGGGCCGATGGTGCCGGCCTCGGTGAGGAACGAGACGAGCGCGTTGACCACGCCATCACCGTTGCGATCGCCGATGTGGGCCGAGCACTCGAGCTTCACGCCTGCGATGAGATTGCGGGTCTGATCGTAGGCGCCGATCGCATGACGGCCACCCGACGCGTCGCCGGCGATGGGCCCGCACTGGAAGGTGAACTGGGCGTGGTTCGGCACAGAGCCCGCGAAGGTGATGGGCGGCGAGAGGACGGTCCTGTTCCCCGCAGTGGCGACCACGATCACCGAGTTGACGCGATTGGAGGCCTGCAGCTGGACCTCAGCGAGGCCTGAGCCCTTGAGCGAGGTCACCGAAGCAGGAGAGAGCGTGACCGCCGGATTGGGTGCCTGGAGCTTGAAGTCGACCTGCTGCCCCGCCAGCGCCACCCCTCGTTCGTCGAGCAACTTGAAGCGCACGGTGACGATTTCGCCGATCCTCGGCTGTTGCGGCGAGATGTCGACGAACTCCATCGTGGCCGGCCCCAGGCCTCCTCCGCAGCCAGTCAGCACTGACCACATGAACACCAGGACGCGAAGTCGCATTCAAAGACCTCCGGAAAGGTGGGCATCTTCGAAGCCCCCCTCCCGACGGTCAAGCAGCAATCAGGGCTGAATCAGTTCGAGGTCCCGATGGAGCCCAGCCGGGCGACGGAGAAGTTGAACCCGACGAACTCGAGGGGCCCCAGGGCACCCGCGCCGGTGAGGCGCTGCGCGACCGACAGATCGAGCCGGAAACAGTCGCAGGCCGGCGTCCACGTGACGCCGACCGAGTGCTGACCGAACGAGAGCAGCACGTCTTGCACGTCATTGCCCATCGCGTCCTTCACCTTCATTCCCGATGCGTCGAGGCGGGGCCACTGCTGGTTGAGAAACACGATGTCGTACCGTAGGGCAAACGGGCCGAAACGGGTGGCAGCGCCTCCGCTGAGCAACTGCGCGCGGCTCGTCGAGGTCGCGACGACCGGGTCACCGAACAGCAGATCGATCGGTGCGCGAGCGCGGTTGGTGCCGTCATCGAGCACGTTCTCGTAGGTCGCGTTGAGGCTGTGGCCTCCGGGGATGTTGCAGCTGGCGGTCGCCGAGGCGCGGGTGAGGCGGGCCGAGGGTCGAATCGGCTCGAAGCGCGTCGCGCCTGCCACCGTGAACCAGCCGACGTTCATGACCAGCCGCGCGTAGGTCTCGGCGAGTCGGGGCGCGTTGAAGCGGCCTGCCTCCATCGTCTCGGGAGCGAGCACGCCGCCAGGCCCCGGTGTCGTGGGCGAGAGCAGATCGAAGCCCTGCCCCACGTCGAGGCGAATGACTTCCTGCCCGCCACGCGTCACGAGCCGATTGCGGACCTCGGCGATCGCCTGCACACGTGGCCGGTTGTCGCTGATCGACCGATCGAGCTCGTCGTACGGCGCTGGGCCTCCAAGGAGCGACGAATCGTTCGCGCGGCTCGAAGTGGCGACCACGAATGGAACGGCACGCGCTTCGAAGATTGGCGTGAAGGAGTGCCGGAGCGTCTTCCCGAAGACTCGCGCGACCTCGAACTCCGCGCGCGCCGCGAGCAGAGGGTAGCCTCGCGTCGTGGTGCGCCCGCTCGATTCTCCGGCCCACAGGCCCTGCCGCCAGCCGGCCGTGGCCGACAGCGACACGGCGTTCGCGAGGGCGCCAGCGGCCCAGAGCCTCGGCAAGACGTTGAGGCGGAAGCGCGACTCCCGCTCGCCAGGTTGCCACTGACCGTCGCCGAGACCAGCCTTGAGAGCGTTCGAGTTTGGTCCGCCGAAGCGGGTCTGCGGGCACTGGGGCAGCTGGTTCGGAAAACGCGCGAGGTAGAGCCTCTCGACGACACACTCGGCTGGCAGCTCGAGGCCGGTGAAGGGGTCGAAGGAGCGGCCTTCGTTCGCCAGCGCGCCTTCGTCTCCAGTCCCGAACCGCAGCGGCATCTGCTGTACGGCGTCTGCGGTCAGATCGAACGCGAGCGGGCCGGTCAACGTTCGCACCGGCAAAGAGAACGTGAGCGCCGGCAGCCGCTGAATCGGGTTGGGGCCAAACCGTGGCGCCTGCGTGCCGCGCGGGAAGGTGTCGCGACCGAAGAGCTCGTACCCGGCGGTGAGATCCTGCCGGAGCACCGCGTCGAGCGTCAGCAGGTGATCGGCGCCGCGATGGAAGAGCACGGCGGTGGAGCGCAGGTAGCCCGCCTCGCGCGCGATCACGTCGGGCGTCACGTCGCGTTGGTAGTAGCCGTCGGAGTACGCCGAGAGCTCGACCCGGGTCCCGAAGCCGCCGCCGAAGTCCTGGGTGTGGAAGAGCGAGGCTTCTCCACGGAGCCCGCGCGGGCGCTCGATGCTCAACGACGGGTTGCCGGGGTCGCGTTGCCCTCGAAGATCATAGAGCAGGCCCAGGGTCATCCGGCCCTGCGCGCGCGGGGAAAGAACGTAGCGAAACTCGGAGTTGAGCCGCGGCCCCTGAATGCCGAAGGGCTGTTGGTACCGGGTCGGCGCGAGGTCCTCGTCGCCGTTTCTCCAGAACGAGGTGAAGCCGCGCCCGAGGTCCTGCCGGTTGAAGAGCCCGAAGCGATCGACCTCCGTCGGGCCGCCGAAGAAATAGCCCGGCGTGAACGTGAAATCGGCGCTGCGGCCTGCCGTGACGAACACGGGCTGCTCGAACGAGAACCCGTTGAGCAAGGTCGAGCCTGGTCTTGGAAACAACAGACCCGTCGCGCGATTGCCGAGGGGCAGGCTGAGCCACGGGCTGGTGATCGGCAGCGGCACTTCACCGACCAGCGGCACCTTCTTGATCCACGGCACCGGCCACCGCACCGCGACCCGGTCCGCTTCCTTGTTCACCACGGCCTCGACGGTTCGAATCGACCAGCTCGGCGAGTTCATGTCGCAGTCGCAGGGCGTGAGCTCGAGGTCCTCCATGCGCCACCCGTCTTCGACGCGCGTGAAGTGGTTGCCCGACATGAGCATCGTGGACGGCCCCGCCGCGTCGAGCTGTTGCAGCGTCGTGGCCGCGAGGAGCTTTGGGACGTTGGCGCCGCCTTTGGCGTACGCCTTTCCTTCGAGGACGTGCACCTCGGTGATCTGCTCGCCGTCGAGCTTGAACTCGGCGACCTCGGCGAGGATGGCGGTCGGCGTGCCCTGCTGGGCGATGCGGCCGACGACGTGCCCGATCGCGACGATCGTCTGCCGGTTCTGATCGTACAGAATGCGCTCGGCATCGACGGCCGCGCCCGCGGTCTCGAGGTGCGCCCGACCCTCGGCGATGGTGCGCTTGTTCACCCCGTCGTGAAGCATGCGCTCCGCGGTGAGGGTGAACTCACTCGTCTCGACGGGGGCGTCGGCAGGCGCAGCCAGCATCGCCACCGTGAAGAGTCCGAGCCACATCGCGCGAGGCCTCTAGCAGCCCGGAGGTGAGAACTCGACGGTCAGTCGAGGCATGAAGCCCAGACCCCCACGACCCGATCGCCGTCGAAGAGCACCTGACATCGGCCAGCGCCCTCCTCCGGCCCGAACGGACTCGAGCGCCTCCCGCATGGCTCGTCGATGAAGCCCTTCCCGAGCCCAGAGACCGTCAGGCGCTGACGAAGGGCCGTGCAGTCGACCTGAGCGCAGTCGGCCGGTTTCGCAGGCGTGAACCACGCGTTGTGCACGCAGCACGCGAGCTCGGCCGTGCCCGCGATGAACGGTTCGGATCCCCGGAAGAGCGACTCCCCGACAGGCACGGGCCTCGACCGCAGGGGCAGCGACGAAGCCGGCGTGTCGAGGGTGATCGAGCGACACTTCGCTCCACCATACGGCGCGCCGCAGCCCGACAGCGAGGTCAGCATCAGCAGGAGCACCGACGCGCTCACGCCCACAAATCGGAGGGTTCTCACGGACGTGCGGCGTGTGCACGATCCGCGCCGGCCTTCAGTCTGGCCGCTCGAACTCGACGGTCAGCTCGTTGCCCGTCTGGGACGTTCGATACGCGACGGGGCGCTTGAGGCTGATGGTGACGCGCACCTGGGTGTCGTCGACGGTCTCGGGCCGCACCAGAGAGACCGCGGTGTCGAAGAACGACGTGTCGAGGAGGCGCTCGTTGTTGGGCAGGCCGATCTCGGTGTTCTCGAGCGTCACCACCACGTTGCGCCTGCCGTCCTCGCCGACCGAGAAGCGAACCGGGGCCGAGGTGCGCATGAAGATGCGGCCGACACCATCCTGCTGGCGGAAGCCGACGTGCGTCATGCGGGCGGGCCGGCCTGCGAGTTCCGAGGGCGAGGGCGTGTTGAGCGCGGCGTCTTCGAGGGCCTTCTGTTTGCGCTGACGGTCGGCCTTGGCGAGCTCGTCGCGGAGGGCCTCTTCTTCGACGCTGCGCTTGCTGCTCGTCAGCTTCGCCACGCGCTCGGCCTCGGCGGCCTCTTCGGCCTCGCGCTTCAGCCGTGCGGTCTCTTCGCGAGCGAGCCGTGCCTTCTCTTCCCGATCGAACTTCTCGGCCATCGCGCGTGCCTCGGCGTCCGCGCGCTCCTTCGCCTTGCGCTCGGCGACCTCACGTTCGGCGCGCTCCCGCTCTTCCCTGGCTGCGCGGAGCTTCCCGTCCTTGTCTTCCTTCCGTTCGCGCTCGAGTTGGGCGAGCCGGGCCTTCTCGTCACGCTCGGCCAGCGCCCGCTCTTTCGCGTCCCGCTCCGCCTTCGCCTCGCGCTCGGCCAGCGCCCGCTCCTTCGCGTCCCGCTCCGCCTTCGCCTTCGCCTCGCGCTCGGCGATCACGCGCTCCTTCTCCTCGCGCTCTGCCCTCGCCTTCGCTTCACGTTCGACGCGGGCCAGCTCCTTCTCTTCACGTTCGGCCTTCGCCTTCGCTTCGGCTGCAGCCTTTTCCTGGGCGACGCGTTCCTTCTCGGCGCGCTCGGCCTCGAGCTTCGCCAGGCGGGCCTCTTCGGCTTCTCTCTGTTTGCGCTCGCGCACCTCGCGGGCCACACGCTCTTTCTCCTCGCGCTCGGCCTTCGCCTTCGCCTCGGCGGCCGCCCTCTCCTGCGCGATGCGCTCCTTCTCGATGCGCTCGGCCTCGAGCTTCGCGAGGCGGGCCTCTTCGGCTTCGCGACGTTTGCGCTCGGCTTCTTCCTTCTTGAGCCGCTCGGCCTCGACCTTCGCGAGGCGCTCCGCTTCGGCCTTCGCCTTCGCCTCTTCGGCTTCCTTCGCCTTGCGCTCGGCCTCGAGCTTCGCGACGCGCTCCTTCTCTTCACGTTCAGCCTTCGCCTTCGCCTCGGCTTCGACCTTCTCGCGGGCCAGCCGCTCCTTCTCGGCGGCCTCGGCGGCCGCCCTGGCCTGACGCTCGGCTTGCGCCTTCTCTTGCGCCAGGCGCGCCAGCTCCTTCGGGTTCTGCGGCAGCTTCACCAGCAGTGAGGATCCTTGCGTGACGATGTCGCTCTCGAGCTCGGCCTCGAAGCCGATCAGCACGCGCGCGATGGCGGCCGACTCACTGCCGTAGCTCGCCGTCTTCACCACCGTGATGGTGCCGTCGTTCACCTTCGTCTCAGTGGCGACGCCCTGAAACACCGCCTCGGAGATGTCGATGACGAGCCGGGGCGGGTCGGTCAGCGTGAAGGTGGTGAAGCTCGGGCGTCGCGAGCCGGTCACCTCGACGGTGCCACCCTTCACTTCGATCTTCGTGATGACGTTGAGCTGCACGCGGTCTTGCGCGAGGGCAGCGCCGTCGGTCAGCAGGAGCACGCCACAGAGCCACGTCGCCCCGACGCGCCGAAACCACGACGACCTGCGACCGAGCTGTCTCATGCTGTAGCGAAACTACCAACCAGCGGTGAGACGCCAAGTTTCCGGCCGGGCAGGCACCGCGACGATCACCGGATTCGAGGCAGGGACGGCGCGCGGGCCCGGTGCGTTCGGGCGTACTCGACGAGGTTCTTGATGTCGTAACAGACCTGCCGGGCGTCGTGACCCATTGTCAGCTCGATGTGGCTGTTGCCCTTCACGGGCCGCCAGAGCAGGTAGTCGGACTTCACCGAGCGGTAGACGCTGCGGGTCGAGGCGACCGACGCAAGGGGGTCCTCGTCGCCGAAGACGATGGCCATCGGCACCTTGATCTTCCCGAAGCCACGCTTGAAATCGTAGCCGGTGCGGTAGCAGGCGACCTCGTTGTTCCGCGTCCATCGGGCGAACTGCTCGACGACGAGGCGGGGCTCCTTCTCGCCGCCCTCCTTCAGCAGCCAGCGGACGTTCTCCATCTGCAGGCGATCCCACCGGGCCAGGTAGTTCACCCGGCTCGCGAGCATGCCGAGCACGGGGCTGTCTTCGGCCGAGCCCAGCAGGTCGGACGCCGCCTTGAGCCAGGTGTCGAGCGGCAGGTACTGGTAGCGGAAGGGCTTCGGCGCGTCGGGCGGCGTGCGACGAAAGAGCTTCGCGCCGAGCTCGATGGCGGCGTGGGCGATGCCGCGCTGCAGGTTGAGGCTCGCGAGGGTGGCGTCGATCGCCGTCTGAAGGCCCGGCTCTGCGAAGGCCAGGAGCTTGAGCATGAGGCTGCCCCGACCGAGCTCGCCAGGGGCTCCGATGGTGATGATGCCCTCGAAGTGATCGTGAATGCCCGCGTAGCCGTACCCGAGGATGCCGCCCATCGAGTGGCCGCAATAGAAGATCTTCTCGCGGCGGGTGATGCGCCGCACGCCCGCAACCGCTGCCGGCAGATCGTAGAGGAAGTAGCTGTCGATGTCCCACGCGTGGTCGAGGTCGGTGGGGACGTTGCGACCGAAGCGGGCGCAGCGCTCGTGCTGGAAGGCGACCGAGCTCTTCCCGTGCCCGCGCAGCTCGAGGATGTGAATGTCGAGGCCGAAAAAGAGCAGGTTCTTCACGAACTCGCCGCTCGTCCACGCGTGGCGGTTCTGACAGAAGCCGTGCACCAGCAGCATGGGCTCGCCGAACAACGGCTGCGGGAACGTCTGCGGGGTTGGGCGGTACCGGGTGATGACGAGCGACCAACCGTCAGCGGTCTCGACCACGTACTTCGTCTTCTTGTACAGCGCGCGGAACTCGATGTCGTCGACGGTCGGGTGCGCGGTCTGGGCAGGGGCTGGAGCGGACATCGGAGCCGAGTGTAGCCCCCGTGGGCCTGCCCTGCTCCGCTCATCTCAACTCATCTCAAGGCGCGGCGAGCTTCGCGAACTGGACGCCGATGCGCGCTGCGGTGCCGTTGGCGTCGTAGTAGCTGCCCATCTTCACCTTGAAGGAGGCGCCCTTCGACGTCTTCACCACGTACACGTGCGGGAGCGTCGTCAGCCGGTGCACCCCGAGATCGTAGGTGTACCAGCCGCCTTCGACGGTGTTGAACACGGGCTCGGAGCCGTCCTTCAGGTAGCCGCTGTCAGGAGCCTTCGTCAGGGTCGCGAAGTCCTGGCTCTTGAGCACCGCCACCTCGACGACGCCCTGCGGGTTGGTGCCGCCACCGTTCGCGCGAACCTTGTCGCGCTGGAACGAGAGATCCCACGCGTTGGTGGCGTCGGCCTCGTCGAACTTGAGCTCGCGGTTCTCGTCGAGGTCGATGTACGTCGGCAGCGTCTTCGAGGTGGCGTCGACCAGCGCATCGACGACGTCGCCCGTGACGGTGAAGCTGAAGAGCGGCTCGGTGGGCAGCTCGCCGCAGACGCCATCGAAGCAGTCCGTCTTGCGCAGATCGGGAGCGCAGGCGGCGAGCAGCAACAGCGGAACGAGTCGCTTCATGGCTAGTACTCCAGGGACACGCCAGCGAGGGCGCCACGCGGCGGGCGCGGGTTGAAGTCGGCGTCGCCTGCGTTGAGCAGGTTGTAGCCGTTGACGAAGAGCTTGAGCCACGGCTTGAAGGTCCAGGTCACCTGCACCTCGAGATCGAAGTAGCCGGGCGCCTGCACGGTGCGCGTCTCTCCGAAGCCGAGCACGTTCGCGAAGCCGAGCCCGCTGCCGACGTAGAAGGGGCGCGGTCCGTTCCAGGTGCCGCGCACGATGGCCTCGAGGCCCGTCGGGCGGTACTTCGCGTTGACCGACGCGTTGACCCGGTGGCTGCTGCGCCCTTCGAGCGGGCGGTTGCGGGTGACGTCTCGCGCGTCGAGGCCCATGTACGAGAGATCGATCGACGCGCCCTTCGACAGCTTGAGGCGCGTGTTCACCTCGGCGCCCTGCGTGTACGCCCCTGCGACGTTCTCGTAGCTGAAGATCGTCGGGTTGTCGGGGTTGGGCACGCCGCTGGCGGTGATGTTGATGAGGTTGCTCAGGCTGGTGTGCCAGGCGCTCGCCGACACCGTCCACCCGTCGATCGGCAAGCGGTAGTCGACGGCGATGTTCACCGAGCCGCTGCGCTCGGGAACCAGCCCCGGCTTCCCATCGACGCAGTACCCGATGCCCGTGTTGCAGAAGCGCAGGTAGAGCTCGTTGAAGGACGGAGGACGAAAGCCGAGGCCCCAGCCCGCCCGGAAGGTGAGCGACGGGCCCGCGTCGATCTTGAAGGCGAGCCGTGGCGACGGAGCGCCGCCGAACTGGCTGTCGAGGTCGCCACGAATGCCCGGCTCGAGCGACAGCTTGACCGCATCGTTCGTCAGCAGCGTCCACGAGTCCTGGACGAACAGGCCGAAGCGGCCACGCTGCACGAAGTTCGAGACCAGCCGTGAGCTCGACAGGTTCTCGGACAACACCTCGGCGCCCGCGGTCAGCAGGTGGCTTCCCAGCTTCTGATCGACCTGCACGTAGCCCTCGAACAGCCGGGTGATGGTCTGCGAGTAGTCGTCGAGCTTCCGGGAGTTGCGTTGGTCGAGCTGGAATTGATCCTTGAAGAACCCGAAGTGCCCACGAACGGTGAGCGTCGTGCCCGTGTCGAAGACGTTTCGAACGCCGAGCCACGAGTCGAGCTGCTCGGTGCGCTGCACCCGGTTGAAGACGGCGCCCGTGTCGTTCTCATCGACCGCGCGCAGGTCGGTCCACGCGTACGAGGTGCGAGTCCACGCGCGGAACCTGTCGCTGGGGTTCCACGAGGCGTCGACGTCGTAGTCGAAGCGGCGAATGCCGGGCCCGTTGTCGGCGACGTTGTCGGGGTTGCGATCGAACGGGCTGCGCTGGCGGAACCCGGCCCCTCCACGGAGCTCGAACGCGCCCAGCTTCGTCGCCGCGTGAGCCCGCAGATCGGCCTCGCTGCCGAGCGGGACGTCTCTGGAGCCGTTCTGAAACCCGCCGCCCATCGCGCGAAGGCTGAGCTCGAGCTGCCGCTGGGGGCGACGGGTGATCAGGTTGATGACGCCGCCGACGGCGTCGGCGCCATAGAGCGCAGCCGCGGGCCCCTTCACGATCTCGACACGCTCGAGATCTCTGAGGCTGAAGCGCGTGACGTCGGTGATCGTGCCTGCGCGACCGGCGATGCGTTGCCCGTCGACCAGCACCAGCACGTACTCCGGGTCGAGGCCCTGGAGCCGGATGCCGACGCCGCGGTTCGTGTAGACCATCTCGACGCCCGCGTGCTGCTGGAGCAACTGGCCGAGGTCTCTCACGCCGAGCTGCTCGATCTGCGTTCGGGTGATGACTTCGGTCGGCACCACGACGTCGGCGAGCTTTCGCTCGGTCCGCGACCCCGTCACCACCGTCTGCAGGCGCTTGTCGTCCTCGTCGATGCCTGCGTCGAGCACCCCGGCGTCGAGCTCGGCCAGGCCGGCGTCTTCGACGAGAGGCGACCCCACCTGCGCGAACACCACGAGCAGCAACGTCTGGAACATTCGTCCGGGTGTGTACCCGACGTCCCTCCTTCAACCATCACAACTTTGTCAGGCGACGGGGCTGGACGCGCAAACCGTGCGCGCTCACTGCACGCGCGAACGAACGCCGAAAAACGCGCGCAGCTCGGCGCGGCAGCTCGGACACAGCACGCCGCCCAGCTCTTCGTGAACGCCGGCTTCGAGCTCGGCCTCGTCGAGGTGTTCGAGCTGCTTCAAGAGCTCGGCGGGATCAGTCGAGCCCCCGTCGGTCGGCGCGAGCACCTCGGACTCGCCCTGGAGGGCCACGGCGACGCGGAAGTGCGGCGCGCCGTTCGGCAGCTCGCGCTCACAATGAAGGCAGGTGCGCTGGGCCATCGACGTCACCCGCCACGGATCGCCGCGAGGCTGGCATCATCGAGCACCATCCACTGCCCTGGCGCCAGGCTGACCGGCAGCTCGAGACCTCCAACCTGCTGGCGATGGAGCGACACCACGTGGTTTCCCGCAGCGGCCACCATGCGTTTGACCTGATGGTACTTGCCCTCGTGAATCGTCAGGCGCAGCACGCGCTCCGAGACGCGCTCCCCCTCGCCCGCCACGGGCTCCGGAGCGTCGCTGAGCGGGACGCCCGCTGACAGCTTCGAGAGCTGCGCGTCGGTGACCGGCTCGGCGCAGGTGACGAGGTACGTCTTGGCGACCTTCCGCTTCGGCGAGGTCAGCTGCTGAATGAACGAGCCATCATCCGACAGGAGCAACAGCCCCGTGGTATCTGCGTCCAGCCGTCCGACGCACTGAACGCCGCGAGTCACGAAGGGCTCGGGGAGCAGGCTGAAGACGCTCCTGTGATGCGTGGGCGTGTGGCTGCACTCCACGCCTTCGGGCTTGTTGAGCGCGAGGTAGATCGTCTCGTGCCATCGCCACTCGACGCCTTCGATCGAGAGCACGAGGCCCGCGCACTCCACGTCGGCATCAGGGTCGTCTGCCAGCACGCCGTTGACGCACACGGCGCCGCGATTGACGAGCAGTCGGCACGCCTTGCGGGTTCCCAGGCCCTGCGACTGCAGCGCCTTGTCGAGACGGCTCTTCACGGCCGACGCCTTCGTCGACGCCCGAAGGCAACCACGGCGAGCCACGGCGCAGCGACCAGCACACCGTCACACGAACAGCCCAGGGTGCCGGTGTTGCGCGCGGTGATCTTGTTCTTGAGCTGCGCCAGCTCGTCACACGGAATGGGCGGCTTGCCCCGCGGGTAGGTGCCGCAGAAGCCCGACGCGGTCCCTGGATCGATCACGCGCTTCTGCAGATCGCCGAGCGGCGCGGTGGGAGCCATCGTCGATGCGGCGCCGTTGACGTGGTCGAGGCCCACGAAGTGCCCGATCTCGTGCGTGGCCGTGTTCTGGATGTCGTAGGCCGTGCAGAACGGTGACTCCATGCCTTCCACGCACGGAGGCGACGAGATGGTCGTGAAGAGAAACCGCGCCCCATCGGACGACCTGCCGGCGTTGAACTCGATGTCGGAGTCGAACACCACGCCAGTGCGCGTGGAGTACGTCGAGGTCGTGAGGGCGATGGTCGAGTCGCCGTGCTCCCAGCACTTGTGCTTGTTGCCGCAGCTCCCGTCGGACTGGCAGGCGTCGGTCAGCGGCACGGCCTCGCGGCAGTTCTCTTCCCGAAACGTGACGACGTTGTCTTCGGCGGTGCCACGCCCGACCTTCGGATCCACGATCCGCGCGCCGCGGAGGAACTCGAAGTCGGAGCACCCCCGCGCCAGGCTCTGCCAGGTGGCGAACGCGTTATCGATCGCCGTGAACTCGGCCTCGACCGGCGTCCTCGCGCTGCCAGCCGCGTCCATGTGGTACGTCACCTTCCGGACGCCCCACGTCACGCACAGGTTCGAGTCACCGGTGTTGCTCAAAGCGCGCGTGCGAAGGAATGGCTGCGCCGACGCGAGGCCCGACACCAGCACGAGGAGCGCGGCCCGCGACATCGACTACCTCCTGTGGCGCCGCCGCAACCACACCCCGAGGGCCAGCAGGCAAGCCCCCGGCACCTCGGAGCAGCCCTGCTTCGCGGCCGCCGCCTGCTCGACGCTCAAGCGAGGAATGAAGCAGGTCTTCGCGACGCCGCCTCGCGGGTAGACGTCGCAGACGAACTTCTTCGAGCCCGGGTCGAGCACCCGTTTGCCGAGCTCTCCGGTGACGGCGCGCGGGTTCATCGTCGAGGTCGCCTCGTTGATGTGCGCCAGCCCGAGCAGGTGCCCGACCTCGTGAGTCATCGTGTTCTGGATGTCGGTGGCGATGCAGCTGACGGCCTCCATGCCCCGGACGCAGGGCGGGCTGTCGACGGTCGTGAAGATGTACGAGGGCGTGTTGAGCTCGATGTCGGAGTCGAAGACCTGCCCGTTGCGCGGACTGAAGCTGGTGGTGGTGATGGCGATTGCGCCTTCGGTGAACTGCCAGCAGTCGTACTTGTTGCCGCACGACCCATCGCTCACACAAGAATCGCCGGCGGGCACCAGGGTCTTGCAGCTGCGCTGTCGGAACAGCACCAGGTTCTCGTTGGCGGCGTTGGCGTTCTGCAGGAACTCCGCCTGGCGATTGAGCGAACGTGGTCCCTCGCTGAGGCTCAGGCTCGAGCAGGCCGCGAGCTCGGTCTGCCAGGTCGCGAAGGCCGCAGAGATCGCCGTGAACTCCGAGTCAGCGGGCGTCTCGTCATTGCCGGCCGCGTTCACCCGGTACGAGATGGCGGTGTCTTCCTTCCACCAGAGGCACTGCGACTTCGTGTCGGTCTCGGACTGGCGGCTGCGCGCGTACGCCTGGCTCAGGACGACCGTCGCGACGAGGGCGTGGATCACGGGGCCTTCTTCCCGGGCAGCACGACGCCCGGCCGAGGCGTGACGGGCTGCGAGGGTGAAGGACCGAGGCTCTCACGGACTCCCGAGAGGAGGGCCGCGAGCGTCATGGGCTGAACGGGCGCCTCGACGGGGCGATGGGTCTTCGCGTCGATCAGGAACAGCTCGTCTTCCCCACCCTTCACCATGGGCGTCGCGCCGGATCGATCGACGAGAAACCTGCCTTGCGCGAGGCCGACGACGAACGCGCGATCGCCGCGCCTCTCGAGGAAGACTACCACCTCGTCACCGAGCGAGAACTTCGCCGTGCCGTGCACCAGTTGCCCGACGTCGCCGATGGCGCCGCCTGGCTGCATCACGACGACCGTCTGGCCCGTGACGTTGCCCTTGAGCACCTCGCTGACGAGGATCTCGGAGTCGGTGATGATCCGCCGTTTGTCTTCGGTCCACCTCGGCTCGACGCGGACGACCGTGCCCCGGACCACCAGGTCGGAAGCGCGGGTCAACGCCGGCACGTCCATCGCCACCAGCGTGGTGCCGAGCGCGCTGAGCGCACCCATCGTCACCAGCACCAACACCCACCGACGAGTCATCCACATGGAGTCACCTTATGACGAGGAACGGGTCGAGGCACGTCAAGGGCTCAACGAGAACGAAGCGTCGTAGGTGAGCGTCCCGGCCGCCGAGCCCCAGCGCGCGAGCATGACGAAGACCGTCTGACTCGTCATCAAGGTGTTCGTGTAGCTCGCCGTCTCGGCGCCGGTGCCTCCCGTGTCAGCCCCAGCCAGGCACGTCGTGGCCGTGGCGCATGCCGTGGCAGGGCCCGCGACGATGTTGATGGCAGCGTCTTGCGCCGAGTTCATCACCACCGTGAGCGTCTGGCCCGGCGCGAGCGTGATGGAGTACACCACCTCGGGTCCGAGCGGCCCGACGCACGGCGGCCCCATCAACGAGTAGTCCTTCGTGAACCCGTTGGTGGTCTGCCCCACGAGCGTCTGCGAACCGGCGATGGGAATCGCGTTGAGGCAGGTGTCACCCAGGCTCGAGAGGTTGCTCAGCGAGGCGAAGTAACCAACCGAGCCCGACGCGAGCGTCATCGAGTCCATCACCACGATGCCCGGGCGAGCCACGCTGCTCATGTTGTCGAAGGTGAGGGTCTCGGAGCCGCTGGCCGTCGAGGCGTTCACCGACGACAAACAGAGGCCCGCCGCGCACGACATCGCATCGGCCGCGAAGGAGATGCTGAGATCGAAGGGCCCCTGCGGCGACGCGATGACAGTGAGCCGCTGCATCGGAGGGACGGTCACCGCGAACGTGCGGTCTGGGCCGGGGCCGTAGGCGCACGTCATGGACGCGCCGCTGGTGTCGTTCTGCGCGCTGCTGAGCGGGAGCGCGACCGGCACTCCGAAGGTGAGCACGCCCGGCGCGAAGCAGGTCTCGCCCGCGGCCACCCCCGCGTCGATTGGGGTGCCTGCGTCAAACGACGAGATCGTCGAGATGGCCGTGCCCAGCGAGTAGGACGAGCCGCCTGGACCGACGACACCATCGACGATGATGAAGTACCGGTTCGGGGTGAACCCGAAGTTCGAGACCCGTGCCTCGCCACCGGCGCCGATCGAGACGCAGGTCGGCGCCTCGCAGGCGGCCAGGCTCGAGGCGATGCTGATCGTTGGACTGAAGCCCATCACCGTCGGCGTCACCTGCACGGTGAGCTCCGTCAGACCTCCGACATCGATCGCATAGACGCGATCAGGTCCCACGCGCAGATCGCAGCCGGCCCCCATGCTGGCGTTGTCCTGGAACCCGGCGAGCGTCTCGTTCAGGAGGAAGGCGCCCGGGGCGAGCAGCGTCGGGCTGGCGCAGGTATCGCCCGTCGCCATGATCGGGCCCAGCGCCGTCGAGAGCGAGAAGATGCCAGTGGTCGTCGGGGCGGCGGCATCGACGATCACCAGAACGTCGACGGCCACCATCGAGGGGTTCGAGAAAGTGGCCCGATCGATCGCGCCGATGCCGACCGTGTCGCCCGGAGGCGCGGCGCATTGCCGCGACGTGCACTGAGGAGCCGAGAGCGCGAACGAGATCGAGGTGTCGATGCCAACCGGGGCCGACTGAACGGTGAGCGCCGTCTGCGCGGGAACGCTGACGCGGTAGACGCGATCGGGCCCGAAGGCGCGCGAGGCGCAGTTGGTGCCGGCCCCACGGTAGTCATCCGTGAAGGTCCCGAGAACCTCGTTGGGCAGCATGCTGTTGCCGGGAATCGTGACCGGGCCCTCGCAGCGATCGCCGTCGATCAGGCTGAGGCTCAGGGAGAAGTCTCCGCGCGCGGCCGCCGTGAAGCCTGACACGACGAGGTAGACGGTGACCGGAAATGCCGTTGGGTTCGTGTAGCTCAAGCGCTCGGGATCGTCGGCGCCGGCGAGACACGTTCGACCTGGGTTGCCGGGCGCGCCGCAGAGCGAGGGATCCGAGACGAGGTTGATCACCGCATCCCAGCCAGCGGGAGTGAGGTCGACCGCCACCGTGCGCTGTGGAGGAACCACGACGCCGTAGACGACGTCGGCACCGAGAGGGGCCGTGCGGCGACAGGGGGTTTGCTGCGCGAACTCGTGATCGGCGTTGGCGAAACGAGTGCTGCCGCTGACCGTTGACGGAACCATCAACACAGTCGGAGCCGCGCAGCTCTCGCCGGGTGCACCGCCAGCGAACCCGCCGCCGAACGCGCCGCCCCCGAAACCTCCGGCGACGCCGCCAGCGAAGGCACCGCCTCCGCCGAACGAGCCGCCCGCGAACCCGCCACCGCCTCCGAACGAGCCGCCCGCGAACCCGCCACCGCCTCCGAACGAGCCGCCCGCGAACC